>CAYMGM010000004.1:0-144389 GCA_964390005.1 uncultured Rhodospirillaceae bacterium
AGGCGAAACAGGCGATGCAGGATAAAACCGCATACCCTTATGAAGCCGATGAGCCCAAACAGACGGCCCCGGGCCCAGCCCGGCGCATACCCCTATGAAGCCGATGAGCCACTCAAACAGATGGCCGCGGGCCCAGCCCGCAAAAAACCGTGGAGAGGTGTTCCCTTCCACGGTTTTCTTATTCTTGGCAGCAAACCTTTTGTTTCAGAACGTCTCCGTATACCCATGGGGTTGCAGATGAGCCTAAACAGACGGCCCCGGGCCCAGCCCGGCAGCGGCACGGAGGACGGCTAGGGCACAGGGGAGGGGGTGCATCGGATTTGTATGAAGATTCTTGCCATGAGAAAGTTGCTTCAGAACAATATCCGATGGCTTCAGGTTGGCAAGAAGCTCGCCGGTCTTTCTGTCAACGGAAACCGTCGGTAACGGGTTAAAGGTTCCCGAAAGAACATGGTCAATATCATCTAGCGTTTGGTGAATAAGACAAACGTCTTTCTTATAGCCTTCCGTCTGACTGTTCTGGTCAATCTCTTCGCGATAGGTATGAAAAAAGGAATGACAACGCTGTGTCAGGCTTTCGCCTGCTTCCCAGGTGGGGACAATGATCGGGCGCACCTGTTGGAAAAAGCCGTCCTGCGATAAATAATAAAGCCGCGAAAGGTCTTCATGCACTTCGTCATGCAAGGCCACGTAATAGGTCAGAGCGGCAAGGCCTATAAGCGCTGGACGATACGCTTTATTGCCATTGTCGGCTAAACGAGCCTCAAAAGCATCCATCAGCGGGAGACCCGCGTTCGCATCTTTTTTACCCTGAACTTTGCAAAGGGTTTCTTGAGCTGTGCGGACTTGCTGACGCACCGCGCGCGCTAACTGATAAAGGTCTTGGCTGTACGAATGTGTTTGGTTCATGAAAGATCATCCTCTTAAAAGCAGGCGGCAGCTTAGCGCTTCAAAGGGGATGCGTACAAGAAAGTTAATATTTTCAGGTTGGCGCGGCTGGATCTTGAGCCCGGATGACTTCGTCAACGATGAAAAGCGGGCGCGCTTTGCTTTCCATATAAAGGTGCCCCATATATTCGCCCATAATGCCAAGGCCTATTAACTGTAGGCTGCCAAGTGTCAGAATAATCATCACCATACTGGTCCAGCCTTCGACCGTATCGCCCAGCAGCCACGCCACCAAAGCGTAAAAAAGCATCAAAAGACTGATAAGACCAATCCCAATCCCGCAGAGGGAGGCAAGGCGCAAGGGCGCAACCGAAAAGCTGGTGATCGCCGACAGCGCAAAGCGCAGCATTTTGCCCAAAGGATAATGCGTTTGTCCGGCCAAGCGCGGCGCGCGTTCATAGGGGAAGGGAACCTGCTTGAGGCCAATCCAGCCGACCATGCCGCGGATATAGCGGCTGCGTTCCGGCATGCGGTTTAAGATATCAAGCGCGCGGCGGCTGATCAGGCGGAAATCGCCTGCGTCGCGCGGCAAGTCCACTTCGGCCATGCGAGACAAAAAGCGATAGAACAAGTGAGCCGAGGCGCGTTTGAAAAAGCCTTCGCCCGCGCGGTTGGTGCGCAGGCCATAGACGACGTCGGCGCCTTGATCCATCAAAGCCATCATGCCGGGCAGGCTTTCAGGCGGATCTTGCAGATCGGCGTCTAAAATCAAGATGCGTTGGCCGTGGCAAAGCGAAAGGCCTGCGCTCAGCGCAATTTGGTGGCCAAAACGGCGCGATAAGTTGATAGCGGCGACGTGCGAATCCTGCGCGGCCAAGTCGGCCATGATCGCCCAGCTGGCGTCGCGCGAGCCGTCATTGATCAAAAGGATTTCATAAGCGTCCGTTATGTTTTTGCAGACATTCGTCAGACGGTCGTGCAACGCGCGCAGGCATTCTTCTTCGTTGAAGCAGGGAACGACGACGGACAAGATCGGTTTTGTCATACGCTACTCCCACCGTGTCAGGAATAGGAAACGAGAAGACCGGCCCCGCTGTTTGCGCTGTTGGCTAAAGCGGAAAGCGGTGCGGGGGGCGCGTTTGTTATCGCCGAAGATGTTGTCTTGGTGGTCTCTTCTTTGGCTTCTTTTTTATCCCACGGGCGATCCAGCGTGGGGTAGCCAAAGTAATAGCCTTGCAGCATATCGGCACGTTCCAGACGCAGCCATTCGGCGACGTCTTGCGTTTCGATGCCTTCGACAACCGTTTTAAGGTTCAGGCCATGAGCGATGCGGATCAACATGCGGACCAGATGTTGTTGTTCGACGCTGGTCAGAAGGTTGATCAAAAGGTCTTTGTCGATTTTCATGATGGCGAGCGATAGGTTGCGCAAATGCCGGATCGACGTTGACCCTGCGCCAAAATCGTCAAGCGCGACTTGGCCGCCCATTTCCTTGATTGAATCCGTGAGTAAGCGCGTCTCGGCGACATCCATGATGGCGGCGGTTTCGGTGATTTCGATAATCAGGCGCTGGGCGACATCTGGGCGCGGCGCGAGCAAGCTTTGAATATATTCCGGCCAATCGGTCAGCGCGGCCGTCAGGCCCGAAATGTTCACGGCAAGGCGTAAATCATCGTGAGCTTCAAGATCCTTTAAAGCCAGATCTAGAACATAACGATCAAACTCGGGCGCAAGGCCTTGTTGTTCGACGACAGGAATAAAATCTGCCGCAGGGATCAGCGTGCCGTCATCGCGCATCAAACGTGCCAAGGCTTCATAAAAAATGACCGATCCCGTTTGCGCGTCAACCACAGGCTGATAAGCCAAGTGGAGGCCGCCCGCATGCAAAGCCGTTTTGACTTTTTCGCTGATATCCAAGATCGCGCGGCTTTCGCGGGCTTTGTCTTCCGAAGCTAAGAACGCTGCGTACTCATGGCGTCCCTTGTTGCGGGCTTGATGCTGCGCTTGTTCGGCGCGGATCATCAGCTCGACCGGGTCGCGGATGTCGGGCGTCAAAACGGCGCTGCCCAAGGACAAGGTAATGTGTAAAGGCGCGGCAGGCGTCACAATCGCGCGGTCATGGAAATCGCTGAGGATACGCGCGGCAAAATCGGCGACATCGGCTGCTTTATCGCCCGTCAGAACGATGCCGAAGCTATCGCCGCCCATGCGGCCCATTAAAACGTCTGTGCCGCACAGCGCTTGCAGGCGACGCCCCACTTCGCACAGCAAAAAGTTTGCGGCTGAAAGGCCCAAGGCTTCGTTGATGAAGCCCATGCGCTCAATCGCAACCACCATAAGGGCGGGCTGAAGATTTGTTTTGCGCGGCGTCGTGATCAAAAGACCAATTTGCTCTTGCAAGGCGGCGCGGTTGGGGCGGCCCGTTAGCGCGTCGGCATGGGCCGAAACGGCAGGCAAGCGTTCGGGGTCTTCGATCGCGCATAAAAGCGCTTCACGGCGTTTGGGGCGTCCATCCTCGCGCAAAATGCGTCCATGCTCGCGCACCCAAAGCGGTGCGCCGCCGGAAAGAGAAAGGCGGTAAACGCGATCAAAATTGTCTTCGCAGTCGTCTAAGAACGAGGCCTGATCTTCCGGCGAGACAAGCGCGCGGAACGAATCGGCGGCTAAAGGCAAACCTTCAGCAGGCAGGTTGAAAAAACGCTGCCAACCACCCAGCCAGGTGATGTGGCCGGTTTCAAGATCCCACGAATAGCCGATATGGCCCGAGGCCGAGGCGATGTCCGCCAGCGACGAAAGATGAAGATTAGGCGAAGAGGAACCTTGAGACGACATGAGAAACGCGACTTTCTAGAGAGAAAACAAAACAACAAACCGCCTTTTCCAAGCGAAAAACGCGGCCCTGAAAAACAAGCCCAGACGATACGCGCCGGACCTTAATTTTTCCTAAAACCGCTTCCGCTTGGAAAAGGAGAGGATTGAACGGGACTTATTGACCTTCTTTTTGTTTTTGAACGGCTTGGCGCGCAAAATCGACCAAAGTATTGGAAACGGCTTTGCTGGCGTCGATGGCCAATTGTTTGTTGGCGTCATCGGTTTCAAACGAAAAGACGGTGAAACGGCCTTTGGCGGTCAGGTAAAAGTACATGGCGACGAACAGTTTTTCTTCTTTATCGCCATCCTTCATCGCGCACGAAACTTGGGCTAAGCGGTTTTTCAGGCCCGGGACTTCTTGCTCGCGCCCGACATCGGCTTTGAAGGTGCCGGTGCAGCGCTTTTTCAAGCCGTCAATATGAAGGCCTGTCAGGGCTTCCAGATTCTTGCCTTCTGGGGCCATGCGTTCGCGCACGCCTCCGGTGACTTTGCCTTTGTCCATTTCCCAGACAAAATCGGCTGGGCGGTCGGCAGGGGGAATCTTTTCCATCGACAACGGAACGATGTCTTGGATGCCTGCCGTCACAAGAAGCGCTTTCAGCGTTTCGGGCATCGCTTCTTCGGCTTTACGCACGGCTTCGTTGACTTTGCCTTTGCTGGCTTTTAGGCACGCGCCTAAATCGCCCCATGTTTTTTTCATGGGCGGCAATTGAAAAACGATCTTGTTGCCTGACGCGGCCAGCGTCAAAATTTCGCTGGTCTGAAACGGTTTGCGGAAAGAATCGTCCGCGCCCAGTTGCAACAACAAATCATCCGGCCCCAACGCGACGGCACGGATCGTTTTGATTTTGGCGTCGTCAAGGCTTAGCGTCAGATCGTATTTATGTCCGGCTTGGAAGCCAGCCTTGGGGATGGAAATGCCCAAATTGACTTCGTCGCGCGGCGAGCGGGCAATCGTCAATTTGCGGCCATCGGGCATCGGAAAGTCGCCCAGACAAAAACCAAAACTGCCGTCGCGCTCAAACACGGGGTGGGCGGCTTCGGACGGGGTAAAGCCGCTTGAGCTTGCCGCCGCGGCTGGCTTTTTGGCCTTTGGCGCAGATTTGGCCCACAAAGGAGAGGGGGAAAGGCTAGCTGTAAAGGCAATCAGTGAAATAAACAGCGAAAATGAAAGAAAACGGCGCATCGTTGTATCCTGTCGCGAATGAAGGAAAGCTGGGCAAAGGCATTTTAACCAAAAGGGATCCTAAAAGCTTATCGAATCCCTTGCGTTCAAGCGCCCCAGACCCTAAACCATCTTTATGACAAAACAATACACCATTTCTGCCGTAGCCTCGGCGTTGGACGCGAAGGTTATCGGTAATGGCGACTGGCTTGTCCGTCGCGTCGCCCATCCCGCCGATATCGAAGGCGAAGGGGATCTTGTTCTGGCGACGGATCCTAGTTTGCACCCCCTTTTGCTGCAGGGCAAGGCCCGTGCGGCCATTGTTTCCGAAGCCGCTATTCCCGATGCGGCGGCTTTTGAGGCCTTGATCGTTGTGGGGCGCGCCCGCTATGCGATGGCGAAGTTGACGGCTCTTTTTGAAGATAAAGTCAATGTTCCCAAAGGGGTTCACCCCTCAGCCGTGATCGAGGAAGGGGCCGAGATCGGCCCCGATGTCGCCATTGGCGCTTTTTGCTATGTCTGCAAAGGGGCCGTTATCGGCGCGCGCAGCGTTTTGCACCCCCAAGTTTATATTGGGCCCGATGTCGTTTTGGGCGAGGATGCGCTGGTTTATTCCGGCACGCGCCTGGGGGCGCGCGTGCGTATTGGGGCCCGCAGCATTATCCATTTTAACGTTTCAATCGGGGCCGATGGCTTTAGCTTTGTGACGCCGCAAGTGGGAAGCGTCGAAGCCGCCAAAGCAACCGGTGCCGTGGGGGCCACCAATCAAGAACTGGTGCGTATCGCGTCGCTTGGCGCGGTCGTGATCGGCGACGATGTCGAGATCGGGGCCAATACCTCTATTGATCGCGGAACGATTGTCTCGACCCGTATCGGCAACGGAACAAAAATCGACAATCAGGTTCAAATCGGCCATAATGTCGTTGTCGGCGACAATTGTTTGATTTGCGGGCGCGTCGGCATTGCCGGAAGTGCCGAGATTGGCAATCGGGTTGTTTTGGGCGGAGCGACGGGCATTGCCGACCACGTTAAGATTGGCGACGATGCCATTGCCATGGGAATGAGCGGGATTGCCGGTAATGTGGCGCCGCGCTCAATCGTCGGGGGCTTGCCCGCTAAAGCGCGCAACAAGATGATCGAAGATCAGTTTAATATTAGTCGTCTCAAGGGGTTGTACAAGAAAGTTGAAGCGTTGAAAGAGCGCTTGGAACAAATGGTTTCCTCGAACGCTCAACCAAACGCTTAAGCGTCAGCCTTTCTAACAAGGATTTAAAACATGTCTCAAATCGATGAAATTTTGGATATTGTCGCGCAAAAGGCGATGGTTGATCGCCGCACGTTGACGCCTGAAACCAAGCTATCGGAACTTAGCATCACGTCGCTGGATATGGTTGAAGTGATCTTTGCGCTGGAAGATAAACTCGGCATCGAAATGCCCTTTAACGCCAACACGGGCGCGCATGATTTTCGCACCTTGGGCGACGTGATCGCCGCGGTCGAAAAACAACTTGGCCCGAAAGCCTAACGGATCGTTATGGGATCTTCGCCTCGCATTGTGATCACCGGCATGGGGGTGCTAAGCCCCATCGGTCAGGATTTAGCCTCGTTCGATGCGGCTTTGTTCGCCGGTACGGTCGGCATCGCGCCGATGGACTTTCAGCGGTTTGATAAGACCATCACCTATCCCGTTGCCGCTGTGAAAGATTTTGATCCGACGCACTGGTTGGATTCGAAAAAGATCGGTTTTATGGATCGGTTTGCTCAACTGGCGGCGGCGGCTTCGCGGCAAGCTGCCGATGACGCAAAACTGGCTTTGACGCCGGAAGAGGCCATGCGAACCGGCGTTATTTTGGGCACGGGCGTTGGTGGGCAGGCGACACTCGAAGAATCTTACGCGCGTCTTTATGACGCCAGTGGCAGCGGGCGCGTGCATCCTTTTACCATTCCGCGTCTGATGGTCAATGCAGGCGCCAGCCATATCAGCATGACTTTGGGCGTGACGGGGCCTTCCTTTACGGTGGCCAGCGCTTGCGCCTCGGCTTTGCATGCTATGGGCACAGCCGTTCACATGATGCGCACGGGGCTGATCGATCGCGCTGTGACGGGCGGGGCTGAATCTTGCCTGACGCTGGGGACGCTGCGCGGCTGGGAAGCTTTGCGCGTGATGGCCCCCGATGTTTGCCGCCCGTTTTCAAAGGACCGCAGCGGGATGGTCTTGGGCGAAGGCGCGGCGATCTTAATTTTTGAAACGCTAGAGGCCGCCCAAAAGCGGGGCGCGAAGATTTATGCCGAAGTGATCGGCTTTGGCATGACCGCCGATGCCAAGGATCTAACGACGCCGGATCAAGAAGGCGCGGCGCGGGCCATACGCCTGGCCATGCAGGATGCAGGCCTTGCGCCGGAGCAAGTCGATTATATCAACGCGCATGGGACCGGCACGCGCATCAACGATACGACCGAGACGGCGGCGATCAAGGAAGCCCTGGGGGCGCAGGCCTATAACATTCCGATTTCATCCAGCAAATCGATGTTTGGGCATGCTTTGGGTGCGGCAGGCGCGCTTGAAATGGTCGCGACCGTTCAGGCCATACGACAGAATTGCGCCCCGCCCACACAAGGTTATGTGGATGTTGACCCGACCTGCGATCTGGACTATGTGCCGAATAAGGCGCGGGAACATAAGATCGATATCGCGCTGAACAACGCCTTTGCTTTTGGCGGTCTCAACGCGGTTATGGTCGTAAAAAAGTATGTCGAATGAAGCAAAAACGTTGGCTGTGCTGAAGGAGTTTCTACGCAAGCCGCTACAAGTTCCCGATAACGCCGCGAAGGTTTTGTTGCATGTTTGCTGTGCGACGTGTTCCGGCGAGATTATTGAAGCCATTCAGGCGACGGGAGCCGCGCAAACGGTCTATTTTTACAACCCGAATATTTTCCCGCGCGACGAGTATGAACACCGCAAAGCGGATGTGAAGCGTTTTGTCGATAAGCTCCATATACCGTTTGTCGATGAAGATTATGACGACGCGCTTTGGCTGGATACGATTAAAGGCCATGAAAACGACCCCGAACGTGGCGAACGTTGCAATCTGTGCTTTACGATGCGTTTGTGGCGGACGGCGCGTTATGCTTTTGAAAACAAGATCCCCGTCTTTGCGACAAGCCTAGGCATTTCGCGCTGGAAAAACATGGATCAAGTCAATGGTGCGGGGGCAGCGGCTGCCGCAGCTTTTGAAGGCATCACTTACTGGGATTACAACTGGCGCAAGGGCGGCGGCGCAGATCGCCGCTTTGTCATTGCCGAGCGCGAAGCCTTTTATCAGCAAGATTACTGCGGCTGTCCCTTTTCGCTGGCCGCGCGCAACAAGCGCCTCAAAGAAAAGAACTCTGCAGCTTAAAGGCCAAGGCCGGGATTAAACGACATTCTTTGTTTCGGCTGCGCCTTCTTCTGTGTCGTCTCTGGTTTAGCCTGCGCTGCCTGCTCGGGTTGGCGTATCAAGAAGTCGCGGGGCGATAATTGTTCGATTGGCGGCTCTGCTTTGGGGACGTCGCTGCGGTTCATTAAAGGCTCGGGCTTCATCGTCTGCGCGGCGTTTTGCGGGGCCTGTGCCGCTAGGTAATCTGGCTGTCCGTTCAGCCCGTTCTCTTCGATAGATTTCAGCATTCCAGCCGTGACGTTACCGGCGCCGGCCGGTGGGGCCGTACCTTCTTCAGCCATGAGAGAGGTTTCTGGGGGTCTTTGCTGGCTTGCTTGGGCCTCTAAATAAGTTGGCTGTCCGTTCAGCCCGCCGTCTTCTAAAGATTTCAGCGTTTGGGTTGAGGCAGCGACTTCCTCGGACATTAAAGAGTAATGGCCATGTTTCATAATAAAATCCTTTTATTAACTATTCTATGAACCATAACAAAAGAAAGAAAAGGAAAGATTAATTCGAGAAAAAGTCTTTCGTTAACAAAAAGAAAAAAAAGAGGCTTTTTATAAAAAAAACCGTAGAAAGGAACTGCAGGGGCAGAATAGAGACGCATACCTCAATGAAGCCGATGAGCTTCAACAGAAGGCCGGGGGGAGAAGCGAAAAACGTCGTCATCCCGGATTGAGTTTGGGATCCAAAGGGCCTTTCAGGTTGCACTGGCAGATAGGAAGTAAAACACCGTCTTTGGCGGCGAGGCCCCCTGGATCCCCGCCTTCGCGGGGATGACGAAAGAGGAAAGGGCGGTGCAGTATAAAACTGCCTTTTCCTCTGTCAGAGCTTCGTCAGGCGCGATGAAGTCGATGAAGCCCAACAGACGGCTGGGGGTGAAGAAGCAAAAGACATCGTCATCCCGGACTTGGTCCGGGATCCAGAGGGCCTTTCAGGTTGCACTGGCAGATAGGAAGTAAAACACCGTCTTTGGCGGCGAGGCCCCCTGGATCCCCGCCTTCGCGGGGATGACGAAAGAGGAAAGGGCGGTGCAGAGGGATCGTACAGTAAACCTGATGTTTCAGAATAAATCCGCATACCCATGGTGTTGCCGATGAACCCCAACAGAAGGCCGCGGGGCCACCCCGCAAAAAAACCGTAGAAAGGTTATCTTTCTACGGTTTTCTCGTTTTTGGCAGCAAACGGATTGTCTCAGAATAAATCCGCATACCCATGGTGTTGCCGATGAGCCCCAACAGAAGGCCGCGGCGCCACGCCGCTTACTCTTCGGCTTTTTTGGCCATGCGTTTGCGGATGTTCGGATCTAGATAACGCTTGCGCAAACGGATGGAATGCGGCGTGACCTCGACCAGTTCATCGTCGTTGATATAGGCAATCGCTTTTTCCAATGTCATCTGCAGGGGCGGCGTCAGGCGAATGGCTTCGTCCTTGCTGGTCGTGCGGATGTTGGTCAGCTTTTTGCCTTCCAAAACGTTCACGTCCAGATCGTTGTCTTTGCTGTGTTCGCCAACGATCATGCCTTCATAAACCTTGACGCCCGGCTGGATCATCATGGGGCCGCGATCTTGCAGCTTCCACATGGCATAGGCAACCGCGTCGCCTTTGCCGTTCGAGATGATCACGCCCGTGCGACGCGCGTTGATCGGGCCTTTGTAGGGGCCATAGCTGTGGAACAGGCGGTTCATGATGCCGGTGCCGCGCGTATCCGACAAAAACTCGCCGTGATAGCCGATCAAGCCGCGGGAAGGGGCCAAGAACGTCAGGCGTGTCTTGCCGCCGCCCGATGGCTTCATGTCCATCAGCTCGGCTTTACGTTCCGACATCTTGTTGACGACGGTGCCCGAGAATTGTTCGTCCACATCGATCTGAACTTCTTCGATCGGTTCCAGACGCTGGCCGTTTTCTTCCTTGAACAAAACGCGCGGGCGGCTGATCGACAGCTCATAGCCTTCGCGGCGCATGGTCTCGATCAAGATGCCCAACTGCAATTCGCCGCGACCGGCGACTTCAAACGAATCTTTTTCGTCGGTTTCGCGCACGCGGATGGCGACGTTGCCTTCGACTTCGCGCATCAGGCGGTCACGAATGACGCGGCTGGTCACTTTATCGCCTTCGGTCCCCGCCAGCGGCGAATCGTTGACCGAAAAGGTCATGGCAATCGTCGGCGGATCGATGGGGCGCGCATGTAACGGCTCTTCGACAGCGAGGTCGCACAACGTATCGGCGACGGTAGCTTTGGCAAGGCCTGCAATCGCGACAATGTCGCCCGCTTCGGCTTCTTCGACCGGCACGCGTTCCAAGCCGCGGAAAGCCAAAAGCTTTGAAACGCGGCCTTGTTCAATCAACTGGCCTTCGTGGTTCAGGGCTTTGATCGCCATGTTCGGCTTGACGCGGCCCGATTGCACGCGGCCTGTCAGCACGCGGCCAAGGTACGGGTTGGCTTCCATGATCGTTGTCAAAAGGCTGAAGGGTGCGTCGGCATCGACGGTGGGGGCGGGGACGTGGCGTTCGATCAACTCAAACAAAGGCGTCAGGTCTTTGCCTTCTTTATCCATGTCTTCCAGTTTTTCAATCGCCCAGCCTTGGCGGCCCGAGGCGAACAAGGTCGGGAAGTCCAACTGCTCTTCCGTCGCGTCTAAGGCTGCGAACAGATCGAAAATCTCGTCATGCACTTCATGAACGCGCGCGTCGGGACGATCGACTTTGTTGATGACGACGATGGGGCGCAGGCCAATCGCCAAAGCTTTGGAGACGACAAACTTGGTTTGCGGCAGCGGCCCTTCGGCGGCATCGACCAACAAAACCGCGCCATCGACCATCGACAAAATACGCTCGACCTCGCCGCCGAAATCGGCGTGGCCAGGGGTGTCAACGATGTTCAAGCGCATATCGTCTTTCCAAAGGATCGACGTGCATTTCGCCAAAATCGTAATGCCGCGTTCGCGTTCCAGATCATTGCTGTCCATCGCGCGTTCGGCGACTTGCTGGTTTTCGCGGAAGGTGCCCGATTGACGCAGCATGGCGTCCACCAGCGTGGTTTTTCCGTGGTCAACGTGAGCGATGATGGCGATATTGCGAAGGTCTGTCATGGTTCGTTTGTCTTTTCTGTTAGCCTAAAATGAAAGGGGCTTGTCATAAGCCCCTTCAAGCGTTTGTTGCGCGCCTTTGATGATCAGTACGGGGGCGATGCATACCCTAAATTTCCCAAAACGCCAACCGCCAAAGCCCATAGGCCAATCGGCGCGAGGAGAAAAGCTGTTATCTTATTGATTAATAAGATCTTCTTTTCGGAGAAGCAACAGCGAAAAAACGAAGTGCCTGCGCTGAGGATCATCCACCAAAGCGCCGAGCCGCAAAAAACAGCGCCCGTGA
Organism: uncultured Rhodospirillaceae bacterium; assembly: GCA_964390005.1. Classification (GTDB taxonomy): domain Bacteria; phylum Pseudomonadota; class Alphaproteobacteria; order UBA9219; family UBA9219; genus CAYMGM01. Next base: position 11,716 of record CAYMGM010000004.1, read on the forward strand.
GCAGCAAAGCCTGGCTTTTATCATGTAAACCGCCAAAAGCGGCCACCAGCGCCATGGTTCCGAAAAGAGTAGCCGGGTTTGTCATAGTCACAAGAAAGCTGCTTAGCAAAGCTTTCATGGCTGCGCCGACATGCGCGCCGATTTTAGGGTTAATGCGCGCCATGGCCTTTTCTTCAGATTCGGGCTGGCGCGGGGTGTCGTGCCAGGTGTGCCAAGCGACGAAAAGCAGGATCAGGCCGCCGACCAAATGGATGGAGGCATTATAAACGCGGACCCATTCCAAAATGGCGGTAATGCCAAAAACAGCAACAGAAGCAAAGAGATAATCGACAAAAGCGGCGCCAAGACCCGTTACAAAGCCCAGCCAAAGACCTTTTTGCAAGGTTCGGCGAATGCACATGATGCCGACAGGCCCCACCGGTGCAGCCAAAATAAGGCCTAAAACCAGTCCACGGCCTAAAACATCAACTTGCTCTAACAAAACGAGATTCTCCAAGGTGGCGCTTGGCTTTTCCATGAAAGCTCAGGCGTTTATTCGGGTGTGAGGGGGGCGTGCACCCCTGACCGCAGCTTATGACAGATTTTGCCCCGCTTTGGCAACCCCCCACCTGCCTTGGCAATCCTTTGTGCCAACAAGGAAATAACGGGATTTTAAGGTGTTTCTGTCATCTTGAAACAGTATTTAAGCCCTTTTGACAAAAAGATTTTGGGGCCCCTTCATGGGCAAGATAAAAGCCGATTGGGCGCGCAACGCCATCATCGCGACAGCTGCGGCAGCGCAGCTGGTGACCGCGCAGCCTGCTATGGGCCAAGATAAAGCCGCTTCGGTCACATCGCCCGAGGTTCAACAAAAAGCGACCCAAGCGCTTCATGCCTTGGCTGGGGTGCAGCCGGTTGGCATTTTGCCCGCGGACGATATGCAAGAAGCCCGAGAAAAGATTGCGGCACAAATCCCATCCTTTCAGCGGCGCAAGGACTATGCAGGCCTCAAAAAAATGGCGTCAGACGAGATGGCGAAGGCGATGCATCCCGTCGGCGCGCAAAGCAACCCGCAACAGCTTGGCGAAAAACTTTTAGAAGACAACGCGACGCTCAGCGAAGCCGTCAAGCCGGGAAGCAATCCACACAATTATTATACGCCCGATGGGGATGCTTCGTTCGTTGTCGTTCCGGGGTCTGGCAAGGATTTGTTTAAACCGACCGAAGCCGACAAAACATTTTTTGAAAAATCGACCGGCATCAAAAATCTAGATCAAACGTTGGGGGCCGATACGCCAGCTAAAACACGTATGTTTTGCGTCTTGCATGAAACGCGCCATGCGGGCGATCCAGACTTGCGATCACAAACGGTTGCCGAAAGGCGAAAAGGGGCAGGCGCCGATTTGCCTACAGCGCAGGAACGCGGCGGTGAAGTCCGCGCTGATTTGATGGCGGCGCAACTTTATCACGGGGCCACACATGACATGGCTTATGTTCAAAATTGGTCGCATATGCGCATGATGGAAATGATGATGGACGATAAGGCGCGTCATGTGACGTCTTATGCGCTGAATGATTGGATCCAAAGCGTCAATCCAAAGGCCGACGTGCCGCCACGTTTGGCCGACGGAAAAATTGACGATGCTTATATGAACTTGCGAAAAACCCTTTGGCGTGAGGGGCCTGCTTTGCTGCAACAAAAAGGGATCGAACGTCCAAAAGGCGGGATGACGCAAGCGGAAGAGGGGCGCTATTTAATGCAGGCGATCAAGCCTTGCCTTGACAAAGGCCTTATTAAAGACGACGGCGCGCGAACCTTGGCCCAAGGCGTTCAAAAGGCGATGGATCATTTTGAAAGCCAGGGAGCGAACCTTGGCCTGTCGAATGAGCAAAAACGCGACGTCAACCCTTCGCTTGCTTTAAGACATAACCGCGCGAAAGGCGCTTTGCAGCCTTGATCCTTGCGGCGCCCGACAAATTATAGGTATCCAACAAAACGTCTTCTTGAACGTCAAGAGAGGCGCTGAGAGACAAAACCCATAGTTAGGTAATTCTTCATAAACGCTAAGCTATAGATTTGTTAAGTTTTTCGCAGACTTGATCCTTTCGCGTTAATTGCTTAACGTGGCAAGGCCCATGAAACGAATCAAATGGGGCGCCTTGTCTTCCTGGGGTGGGGGACAGGTTCTTTTGTATTGGGGTTTTACGGATGATCGGCCTTTTGGATCAAGTGCTTGGTTCAGTGCTGCTTGCCTTCAAGCAGCCGATCGAGTCCTTTATCCGTTTGGAAACAGCCGAAGATAACAACACGATCGTGGCCGAAGACGGCTCGATGGTTTCGTTTATCAAGATTTATGGGTCGCGACAGATCATTGGCGACGCCGAATATCGCTGGATTGTCGATCAGGCGACGACGAAGTTGGGCTCGCGTTTTGACCGGCCTGGTTACGCGATGCAGGTTTATTTCATGCGTGATGCGTCGCTGGTCGGTAACGATTTCGATAAAATCGCGCGCGGGAATAAGGTCACCATCCAGGCCTTGCAATTAACGCTTGATGACCTTTTAAGCGAGCGCCGCCGTCATATGGCGCGGTTTTTGGCACATGAAGAGATTTATATGGTTTTGTGGACGCGCCCGTCGGCGATCAGCAAAACCGAAATGAAGGATGCCGAACAGGCTAAAAAGGAAAAGAAGTGGCTGATTTCGCCGGATGCTCAGTATCCGCTTGGGACGATCGAGCCTTTAAAGATTCGCCATAAAAGCTATGTCGCGGCGGTTATGGCCGCTTTGGAAGAACTGGCGATTAAAGCCAAAGTGGAAGAGGTGCATAGCGCCTTGGCTTCGGTGCGCAACAGCCTTTATCCGTATCTGTTTAACGAAGAATGGCGCGCCAATTTGCCGGGCGATACCATGATGCCACGGGCGCCGACATCAAATAAAGATGCGTCGGACGTTTTGTGGCCGTCGTTACGTCGCCAGTTGTGCGCGGGCGATGCCGCCATCGTTTCGCCGACCGTGGTTCGTATTGGCGATCTCAATTGGGCCGCCGTCGATATGACGCTGGGGCCTGCGGATCCATCGCCTTTTCCTCAACTGCTGGCGCGTTTGATCGATAGCGACGTTCCCTTCCGCATTTCGTTTTTGGTCGAAAGCGGCGGCGCTCATGCCATTGGTTTCCGGGCTTTTGCCGCCGCTGTTTTGGCGTTTAGCAATCAGGTCAATCGCCAAATAAGGGAATCGCTGAAAGCCTTGCAGCAATTGGCGCAAAGCGAACCCGTCGTCAAACTGCGGGTGTCGCTGGCGACTTATGCGCCCGCCCGCGATCGAAAATTGATCGACAATCGTTTGGCTGCCTTGACGCAGGCGCTGGAATCTTGGGGCTATTGTCAGGGGTCAAGCGCCGGTGGCGATCCGCTGGAAGCCGTTTTATCGTCGGCTTTGGGGATTGCTTGCGCCTCGACCGCGCCTGCAGCCGTTGCGCCCTTCCGCGATGTCGTCAAATTGCTGCCCTGGCAACGTGCGTCGTCGCCGTTTCAGGAAGGATCGGTTCTTTTCCGCACGGCTGACGGACGTCTTTGGCCCTATCAGATGGGCAGCACGCTGACCACAACGTGGTTTGATTTAATTTTCGCGCAACCGGGTGCCGGTAAGTCCGTTTTGATGAATGCCCTCAATCTTGGCACGGTGTTGTCGGCTGGTAACGCGCGGTTGCCTTATATTGCCATTTTGGATATTGGCCCGTCGTCGTCCGGTTTGATTTCGCTGATCCGCGATTCTTTGCCGCTTGAGCGGCGCTATGAAGCCATGCATTTCCGCTTGCGTATGACGCCAGAATACGCCGTCAACCCGTTTGACACGCAGCTGGGGTGCCGCTATCCGCTGCCGGAAGAGCGCGCTTATTTGAACGAACTTTTGACCCTGCTTTGTACGCCGCCGGGACAGAAAATGGCCTATGACGGCATGACACAGCTTGTCGGACTTTGTATCGACGAGATGTACCGTTGGCGCGACGATAGCGGCGCGAACACCGAGCCGCGTCCCTATTTGCCCCATGTCGAAGCCGAAGTCGATGAAGCGCTGTTACGCTATGACATACATTTGCCGGTCGATCCGTATTGGTGGGATGTCGTGGATGCCCTTTACGACAAAGAAGCCTATCACGAATGCTTGATGGCGCAGCGCCATGCCGTACCGACGCTGGTCGACGCGGTGACGGCGGCGCGTCGTCCGCAAATTCGCGCGCTTTTGGAAGAAACGGCGATTGGCGCTTCGGCGGAAACGGTTATCCATGCGTTTGAACGTATGGTGGCATCTGCTGTGCGCGAATTTCCTATTTTAGCGTCGATTACGCGGTTTGATGTGGGAAGCGCGCGTGTCGCTGCCGTTGATTTGCAAGACGTTGCGCCGCAGGGCGATGATATTGCCGATCGTCAGACGGCTATTATGTATATGTTGGCGCGTCATGTTTTGGTTCGTTCTTGGTGGTTGGGGCCCGATGCTTTGCGCATGATCCCTGAAAAATATCGGCCTTATCATGAAGCGCGTTTGCGCGACATCCGCGAAAGCCCCAAACGTCTTTGTTTTGACGAATTCCATCGAACCAGCAAAACAAGCGCCGTCCGTGCCCAGGTTGTTCGCGACGTGCGCGAAGGACGCAAATGGGGCGTTCAGATCATATTGGCGTCTCAGTTGCTAGACGATTTCAGTTCCGATATGGTCGATTTGGCGACAGGCGTTTGGATTTGCGGCACGGCCGTATCCGAACGCGCGATTAATGACACCGCCGATCGTTTTGGCCTGTCCGATACGGCGCGTTGGATTATGCGTTATCGCCTGACGGGGCCACGGCCAAGCGGTGCGCCCGTTCTGTTGTTGCTTAGCACAAATGAAGGCCGTTACGAACAGCATTTGGTTAATACGCTCGGACCGATTGAATTGTGGGCCTTGTCAACCTCGGCCGAGGACGTTGAGGTTCGCAATCGTCTTTATACGGCCTTGGGGGCTGTTAAGGCCCGTCAGATCCTTGCACAATTCTTCCCAGGCGGGTCGGCGCGGCAAGAAATTCGTCGTCGGGTGGTCCAACGGACCGAACGGGGGGAAATCGAATCTGGGGCAACCAGCGTTGTCATTACCGAAATGGTTAACGAGTTGACGGCCTATGCGCGTAGCGAAGTTGCCCGGGCGGGCGAGCAAAACGGGGCCTGAAACGAATAAAGCTATTGAAAAAGGTTGCGAAAATCTTGTCCTTCCGGCAAACTTTCGTTTTGTTTTTACTTGAGTTGATTGAAAAACCCGGAAGAAAACCTTGGCCTGGTGCAGCCCGACGGTTGCGCAACAGAGAAGGGGGCGGGTTTCGAAAAACTTCAAGCAGAAAAGTGCGACGACGCGCTTTTAGGAGAAAAACAGGAAAAACAATTAGGATGTCAACCACGATGACACAAGGTTCAAGACGATGAGCGCCGCAAAAAACGAAGATCCTACACTCTCTTTGCTTCTTTTAATCGGGTTGCTAGGTGTTTTTTGCTGGTTGATCTGGCACTTGTTTAGTGTGCAACTCCTTGAGTTTTTGCGCTATCTTCGCCTTGTTGAATTGGCGCCAGCGGCCTTTTTTGACCAAAGCGCGATGAACTGCATGGGGTGGTTGCGTAGCGCCTCGGTTGGCAACGATGCCCCGACGCGCGAAGTTTTACAGCATGCCGTTTCCTGTTATGGCATTGATACGCTGCGCAGTTTGAACCCCACACAAGCGTTAAAGTTATATAATGTGACGCCAACGAGCATGGGCGTCATGATGACTTTGGCCACGCGGCCTTTTCGTTGGCTTGCGGTCGTTGTTTGCGCGGGTATTTTCTATTACTCGGGGTATGTGACGCCGCGTAACCGTTTTAAGTCGCGCCACACGTTGGAAAGTTTTATCCAGGCGCAGGTCAAAATGTGGCCTGTGATTTCGCCGATTGTCCATTTTCATCCCAGCAAAGCCAGCGCGCGCGTTCCGGGCGATGCGATGCCGGATCGTCTGCCGCCTTTTGCCGAAGCCATGTCGCCGGAGGAATGGTTGTCTTGGCATCGGATCCCCGTTGTGAGCGGTGTGCCGAACAAAGAGCGTACCCGCCGCGCTTTTTTGGAACAGTTGGGGCCACGTTGGCATGGGCCCGAAGGGATGCCCAAGCATATGGAGTGTCTTTTTGCCGCTTTTGCGTTGCAAGGCGTTCAAAAGCGCGAGCAGTGCGAAAACCTTTTAGGCCGTTTGGCGCTGCATTGGAGCGAAAAGGGCGGCTTTCAACCGACGCATGAACTGATGGCCGAGGTTCGTAAGATTATCCGTGATCCGAAAATCGGCGGCAAAGCAGCCGAAGTTGCCGCGCGTTATGCTTACCGAACGACGGCCTTTTTGGGAATTTTGAAATGGGCCCGTTTCATGGGCGGCGTTTTAGCGCCGGCCCAGTTCCTGTGGCTGCGGGCGGAAGAGCGCGGTTTTTGGTATCCGCTCAATAATTTGGGGCGGCGGTCATTTCATTCGGAAGGTGCGGGCGCCATCGCTCATTTCATGGCGGAAGAGGCTGCGGGCAGTCCGTTGCCGATGCCGCGCATTGACACAGCCATCATCACGTTAAACCAGTATTTGGCAAACCATCCCGATGTCAAAATTCCGCCCCGACAAGAACCGCGCCCGAAAAAGGCCGTGGCGACACGTTCATAAAAGCGGAAAGGGAGCGCGCATGTTATCAACCGGGGCCCGACAGATGATTCAAAGTTTCCGCGAAAAAGGGGGCTCGCTTTTCGCATCGGTAGCGTCAAAAGGAAAACAGATGCCTTTTCGCGAAGTCGTTGTCGTCTATATGGACGCGAAACCCTTTCTCGTTGCGCGTTTTCGCGAGGCCGTCATGCCGGTCTTGTGGCAAGTCGCTTTGGATGGCAACCATGCTTTGACGGTCGTTGTTGAACCGTCGGGGCCAGAATATGCCTTGGTCCTGCGCACCATGGCCGATGGAGAATTGGCCCGTGCGCGCTTTGCAAAGGCCGAGACCGCATGGTCGGCGCATGCTGCCGTTTCAAGCGCGCTGATGCGTGCTGGGCGCAGCGCACCATCGCGCCAGTCTGGACAATCGCGGATGGGAAACGCCTTGATGATCGCGACGGTCGTCTTGCTGTTGATCGCGGTGCTGACGCCGTCTCGCCATAGAGATAAAAAAGCAGAGGCCGTCAAAACGTCCGAGGCGGCCAAGCCTTCCTCGAAAACCGAGGCAGGAAAAACCGATGGCAAAGGCGGGGTCACCTTTATTCCTGAATCCGAGCTGCCTGACACGATGAAGGGGACGACGACTATTCAGCGCATAACGCCGCAACCGGGCGAACCTGCGCCAGCCGACAATGTTTTACCGATGCTGCCCAACGATTGATCAATACGGGCGCTTGAGCAAGAGAGGATCCGATGCCGCTTCTACCTAAACATATGGTGCCGCACCGCGAACAATTGCTTCGCGATGTGCGGCCCTTTACGCAGCGTATGGCCGAGTTTTGGGGGCAGACGAATGCTCTTTATGCGGTCAGCCTCGGTGTTCTGATTTCTTTGATCGCCTTTCACGAGGCTGCGCGTTATGCCGATCTTTTGCTGGTTTTGATCCTTTTATATACGCGTTGGCTTTATAAGCGGCCTTTTGCGTTGCCGTTTAAACTGCCGCGCAATTCGGGCTTGCCCGATCCGCATAACCCCAAACCCGGCAAGGGGGGGGCTGGTAAAGCGGATGGTATTTTGTATCTGGGCAATCTGGACGAAGCGCCGCACCCCGATCACGGTCGTGAATTATGGCTGACCAACGCGGATGCGCGCACGCATATTTTGTTTTTAGGAACCACGGGGTCCGGTAAAACGGAAGGCTTGAAATCCATCATCTGCAACGCGCTGACCTGGGGGTCGGGCTTTGTGTATGTTGACGGTAAGGCGGATACGGATCTTTGGGCTTCGTTGTTTGCCTTAACCCGCCGTTTTGGGCGTGACGACGATATTTTGGTTCTGAACTACATGACCGCGAACTCGGACGAAGGCGCGGTTTCGAATACGATGAACCCGTTCTCGAACGGCTCGGCGTCGTATTTGACGAACATGATCGTGAACCTGATGCCTGATGCGGGCGGCGACAACGCGATGTGGAAAGAGCGCGCGATTTCGCTCATGGGCGCTTTGATGCCCGCGCTAACGTGGAAACGCGACAAGCAAGGGTTGTTGTTGGACGTCAGTGTTTTGCGTGATTACATCGAATTACCTGCGATCATCAAATTGTCGCGCGATCCCAATTTGCCCGAACGTATCATTCGCGCGCTGCAGGGGTATTTGAATACCCTGCCAGGTTATATCGACGCGGCTTTCGACGACGAAGGCAACGAACGGCCCCCGTCTCCGGATCAGCCTATGTACGATTTGCAAGTCGCGCGCCAGCAGCACGGCTATCTGTCGATGCAGTTTACGCGTTCGTTGCAATCGTTGGGCGATGAATATGGTTATATCTTCAAGTCTCAGTTGGCCGACATCGACGTTTTGGACGTTGTGTTGAACCGGCGCGTTTTGGTGGCTTTGATTCCGGCTCTTGAAAAATCCAGCGACGAAGCGGCCAACCTTGGTAAAATCATCGCGGCCAGCTTGAAAGGTATGATGGGGGCGACGCTTGGTAACACGGTCGAAGGGTCGTGGGAAAACGCTATCGGCAGTAAGCAGACGCGCTCGGCCTCGTCGTTTATGACAGTCTTCGACGAAGTCGGTTACTATACCGCGCAAGGCATGGCCGTTATGGCGGCTCAGGCGCGTTCGCTGGGCTTTTCGCTGATCTTCGCGGCGCAGGATTTGCCGTCGATGGAAAAACGCGTCAAGCAGGAAGCCCAATCCATTCTCGGCAACTGTAACCTTAAGATCTTCGGCAAGCTTGAAGATCCTGGCGAAACCAAGAAGTTCTTTCAAGATCACGTGGGCGGCGGCTTCGTGATGGAAAACCGCGGCATGACGGCCAACCACAATACAATCGGTAGCCTGTTCATGACCAACCAGTATATCGACGAAATGGGCGCATCGTCGGTTGGTACGCGTGTCCGCGCCGATTACGATCACTTGCGCGGCCAACGCGAAGGCGAAGTTCATATGCTGTTCGCCGAATACATTGTGCGCGCGCGTATGTTTTATGCGCAGCCGGACAAGGTTGAGGCGCTGCGCGTCCATAAGTTTTTACCGGTTCCCGGTACGACGACCAAGACGGCCGCTGACGAACGCATGATGAACGAAATCGCCGCGCGTCTGAAGAATTCGGAATGGACGGCGGCGGCTGCGGCGCGGCCTGCTGTGACCAGCTCTGAAATTGCGGCGCTTTCGGCTGGTTGGGCCAGCGCGGCGGCGGCGGGTAAATCCGTCTTGGAAGCGGGGGCGCTTGCCCTGGCGGGGCTTGCCAAACAGATCGAAAGCGCGCCCGCCGAAAAAGCGCCGCCGCTTAAAGCCGATCGCGGTTCTTTCGCTGCGCGCATGGATCAGGTTCGCGCGGAAGAAGATGCCGAAAACGAACGCGCGGCAGCCATGGAAAAAGCTATCATGGGAAAACCGCATCTTCTCGAGCAGGCCGCAGCGCCAGCGGTGCAGGATACGTCAAGCATGCTGTCGGGATTTGGAGACGACAACGCGCCGCTTGAGATGACAGCGTCCACGCCGTTTGATATCGATATGGATATCGTTCCGCGTACAACCGTTCTGGATGACGATATCGCGGATATTGTGGCCATTGATTTGCCTGACGACTTGCAAGATCTTGTGCGCGATGTCGCCGGTAAATTGAATGAAGCTCTGAATACGGGCGATTCCAGTGGAGCGGCTGGAGCTTAAAAATGCGTATTCTTCATATCATGGCCAGTAAAGGCTTGGGAGGCGCCGAAACCTACGCCACGGATGTGATGTTAAGTTTGCATGCCGAAGGCGAGGACCAGATTGCGGTCGTTTCCGACAAAGCGCCGCGCTTTGCCGAATTGCAAAAAGCGGGTTTGCGCTTGGCGCCAAAGGTTTTGGCGTGTCCGATCCGTCCGATCCAACGCTTTATGCTGGCGCGGCTTATTGCGCGCGAAAAGCCGGATATTATTCACTGCTGGATGCGCCGCGCCGCGTCGCTGATGCCCGCCGGATTTGACGGGCCGGTGATTGGTTGGTTCGGCGGTTATTATGACCCGCGTCATTTTACGCGTTGCACATCTTTTGTCGGCGTTACGGAAGATATTGTCGCGCATATGGTCAAGCTTGGCGTGCCGTCCGAAAAAGCGCATTTTGTTCCGACCTTTCCCGATGTTCCTGACGATCCACCCGTTGATCGCGCAACTTTAGGCGTCGGGCGCGGGCAGCGGGCCGTGTTGGCGCTGTCGCGCTTGCATCCTAAAAAAGGCTTGGATGTCTTGATCCGCGCCGTTCAAACGATGCCCGATGTTGTTTTATGGTTGGCGGGGCAGGGGCCTTTGCGCGCGGAACTTGAAGCTTTGGTCCAAACGCTGGGGCTGCAAGAGCGCGTGCGGTTCTTGGGGTGGCGGACAGATCGCGGCGCTTTGCTCCGCGCTGCCGATGTTTGCTGTCTGCCATCGCGGTATGAGCCATTTGGGACGGTGATTTTAGAAGCTTGGGCGGCAAAAACGCCGTTTGTTGCCTGTCGCAGCGCGGGACCTGCCGCGCATGTGGCCGATGGCGAAAACGGGTTGTTGGTTCCAATCGACGATGTCGATTCTTTACGCACGGCCTTGCGTCGCGCTTTAGATGACCATGCGCTGCGCGCCAAGTTGATTGCGACGGGATACGCGGCTTATGCCTCAACCTATACGCGCGAGGCCGTGACGGCCCGCATGTTGGCTCTTTATGAAGAGCTGTTGGCCGAGCGGGGCTCTCAAAAATAAAGCAAGGAACAAGATGACCGAAACCGCTGCGCTCACGCTTTCGTATCTTGCCGATAGACCCCATTTTGTGCCTGCCTGCGCCGCCTGGCTTTATGGGCTTTGGGGCTGTCAAATGGCCGATGAAAGCTATGAAAAAACATTGGATCTTTGTCAAACGGGCGCGCAGACAACGGCTTTACCTTTGATCGTTGTCGCGCATGAAGGCGATAAGCCTTTAGGAATGGCCATGTTGTGTGCTCAAGATCCCGATCCCGACGCGCGTCCCGATTTAACGCCATGGCTGGCAGGTGTTTATGTTCACCCTTTTGCCCGCGGGCAGGGGATAGCGCAAAAATTGTTGCTTCGGCTTGAAGCCGACGTAAAAGCGTTGGGGTATAAGGCCTTTTACTTGATAACGGAAGAAGCTGCCGCGCTTTATGAAAAAGTCGGGTGGGAAGAAATGGGGCCCTTAACGACAAAATACGGCCCCGGATTTTTGATGAAAAAGACTTTGGATTAAAAATGGCCGATCAAAGCTATGAAACATTTGCGTTAACCCGGCTTTGTGACGAACCCTCTTTTGCGCCCGTTTGTGCGGCTTGGGCCTATGGGCAATGGGGCTCGCAGGTTTCGGGGGGCTCGCTGGCGCGTGCGCAGGCGCGCTTTGCCGAAAGCTTGCAAAGAAAGGTTTTGCCCGTAACGCTTGTGGCTCATACAGGGAGCATAGCGCTAGGCATGGCGAGCCTTTGGACGCAAGATCCGCCAGCGCGACCCGATTTAACGCCATGGTTGGCGTCGGTTTATGTGCATCCTTTTCACCGTGGGCGCGGGATTGCGCAAACGTTGGTGCAGGGTATCGAAGACGAAGCGCGGCGACGTGGTTTTATGGCACTTTATTTGGTGACAGAAGACGCGAGCGGCTTATACCAAAAGCTTGGGTGGCGCACATTAGAGCCGATGGAAAGCGTGCACGGCCCCTGCGATTTAATGACGAAGACCCTGTAAAAATTTTATTGAGAGCCTTTTTTTAGAGTGATCAAAATAAGAGATAAAAAATAAGAGATAACGATGAGACAGATCAGCGAAAAACTATTAGACGCTTGGATGGCCGAGCGAACGATCCCCGTTCAGCCCGGTCCTTATGCCATTCACCAAATTCGCACGATTTTCACACAATACCGCGCGGCGGCTGTGATGGCAGGCAGTCGGACTCAACAGGCCAAAGGGGTTGACGGGATGTTGCGCCTGGCACGACGCATGGCGTTGCAAAAAAGCGTGGCTCCGGCGACCGCTGAAGACGCGATGGGCTTTTTCGCCGAGGCGTTCATCTTGGCGCAAGACATGAAGCATCAACAAGAAGCGGCGGAAGGATATAAGCAATCTTTGGACGATGTTTTGATCAAAGACGGTCGTCGCGATTTGTTCTTTGAAAAGGTAAGCCCTTTTTATCTAAAAAATTTGGTGGCGCGGATCGGGGTGACGGCCTCCCAGGTTGCCGCCGATCGCAAAAAAACGGGCGCGGTTTTTTATGATTGCTTGGCGGACGTTCTGGCCGAAGCCTATACGGCCGGTCCCCATGATGCAGAGAAAAGATCTCTTTTTGTCGCGCAAATGACCCAATTGGCCGTGCCGGATTTGACAGGACTTTTGGTCCGCAAACCAGATCTTTTGCCCCGTTTTATCCAAGCGCAAAAAGAAGAGTCGCATGCGTGCGCCCTGACGGCTCGTTATGATATGATGTCCGTTGCGCCGCCCTTGTTTCAAGGTCCTTTGCGGACGTTTGAGACCATGATTTTTCTCTCGCAGCGCCCTGAGCTTGCCAACCAGCAAACGCTGTTGTTGGCCGGGGGCGTCTGGGGCCCCTACGATATGGGGCAAGCTGTTGCCGATCAATATGCCTCGAGCATCGTACCGCCAGCCGCTTTGTGCGCCATGGCTAATCTTTATGAAACAAGCGCGACATGGGCTCTGCGCGCTTCGTTGGCCGATGCGCCGTTGTTTGGCTTGCTTTGTCAGAAAGCGTCTGTTTTGGCCACGCAAATGATAAAGACCACGCCGCCAGATACGCCACGTCCACGGTCGCGCTTAACGCAGAAAGCTTACCGGATGGCTGCAGAGCGCGGCGCACGTTTTCAAGAACAAGTCTTGGTTTGGCAAAACGAACGCCAAGCGGCTTTGGGGTAAAAGATGAGCATGCCAGAACAAATCGAAACAGGCCCGGCCTTCGAGGCGCTAATGCTTTTAGCGAATGCTCAAGAAGCGCAAGAGGTCGGCGATCAAAAAACATTGGTTTCCTTGACGCAAGATATGACGGCTTGGGACGCGGCTTTTTTTTATGCGGATGGCGATATGACGCGGCTGATAGCCGAAAGCACGATTGCATCGCTCTGCGCGTCCTCTGATAGAGGCAACGTTCAAGCCGGTCTTTCTTTCGCCCGTCGCTTGATCGCGTCGCCGCTTGAAAACATCGATTTCAAGCGGGATCTTCTCATTCAATATGCCGACGAATGGATCGACGGTCTTCCGTCGCCTTATGAAAAATACGTAGCTCTGCGCGCGGTCGTCAGGCCTCTTTTAGGGCAGATTTCATATAGAAACGATTTGTCCTTTGTACGACATCTTTTGGATTCCTTGCGCCCCGCCTACAAAGCGGGGGTTGAGCGACGGGCCGAGCGTCCCTCTTATGGGCGTTATGACCAAAAAGAAAAACCCGCCAGTCCAAGGCCTGACGGGTCTTTGTAAGAAAAGTTTTTTTTAAGACGCCTGTATTTGACGCACAAATTGCGAAACCTCGCCCTCTAATTGCGTTGCGTGCGAAGACAAAGACTCGGCGGCCGCCAAGACTTGCCGCGCGCCGGAAAGCGACGATTGAGCCGCTTGCGAGACCTCGGAAATATCTTCATTCACCTCTTGTGCGCTTGTCGAAACGGCGCCGATAGAATGTGCGATTTCCTGCGTCGCCGCCGATTGCTGCGTCACAGCCGCCGAGATGTTCCGTGTCGCGTCTTGCACACTTTCGACAACGCGGCTGATGACTTGAATGGCTTCGACCGCTTCGGCTGTTTCGTTTTGCATCGCGGTGATGTTTGACGTGATTTCTTCCGTTGCCTTGGCCGTTTGACCGGCAAGATTTTTGACTTCGCCAGCGACGACGGCAAAACCTTTGCCTGCTTCGCCAGCGCGCGCCGCCTCGATTGTGGCGTTCAGGGCTAATAGATTTGTTTGTCCCGCGATTTGATTGATAAGTCCGACGACCTCGCCGATTTTAACAGAGCTGTCGGCCAAGGCTTGAAAACGACCGTGCGTGGCTTCGATTTGGTGGGTCGCATCGGCAATCATATTGGCGGCATCGCGGACCTGCCGCAGGATTTCGCCAATTGAAGCATTTAATTCTTCGGCAGAAGCCGCAACGACCTGAACGTTCGATGACGTATGATCGCTGGCTATCGTAACATGCGCCGCCCGATCATTTGTGTGTGTCGAAGCGCTTGAAAGATCTTGGGCGCTGGCTTGAAGCTGTTGCGAAGCGGCGCTGACAGCCGTCACAATACCGCCTACACTGGCTTCAAAGGCGTCGGCCAATCGCGTGATAAAGCTTTTCTTTTCGGCGGCCATCTTCTTTTCGACGTCGGCTTGCTCGGCCTTCATTTTTTCCATTTGTTGGCCGTTTTCTTTGAAGGTCTGAATGGATTGAGCAATAAGGCCGATTTCAGAGCGCGCCTCGGTAAAGGCGACGGGGACGTTCAGATCGTTGCTGGCCAAGCGATGCATGGTTGATGTTAAAGACCCTAGCGGCTGCGTAATGGTATAAACGACCATCATAAAGAAAATCATCGAAACGATGATCCCCGCGATCGACGTCAAAATAGATTGCATCTGTTGCGATTCATAATGCGCGATACGATTATCAAGCATGCGGTCCAGTTCGCCGTATCCCGTTGCCAAGAAAACGTGGCCTTTCTGCAAGGTGGCTTCGACAGCCGAAGCAAATTGGGCCGGATCGACGGCATGACCCTTCGCTGCTTGTTGCAAAAAGCTTAGAAGGGAAGTTCCCGCGTCCACATAACCGGTCAAAAGTCCCGGCGCCGTTTTTTGATAGACGGGATCCGTTCCATAGAAGTTCGGATCTTCTTTTAACGAGGTATCCATATCGCCTTTTATGCGGTCCATGTCGGCTTCGGACAACATGCGCGCCATCACGGCGGCTTCGGTGCGATCGTCGGCGTCAAGGGGACCTTTGGCCAATTTATCCGCCAGCGCGGCGCCAATTGCGGACAAGCGATCAAGCGTTTGCGGAAGGGCCAAAAGCGTCGCATCCATCAAATAGTAAGTATCCAGATCTGGGTCTAAAATGAGATTGGATGTGTCGCCAGAATGACTAATCATGCCGCGGATGTCGGCAATAAACGAAGCGATAGCTTCGTCGTTAGCCGTGACGGGCTGCGTCAAAAAAGAAGCGGCCAAGGCCTTCCATTTTGTTTGCACACGATCCAGCGCCAGATTTTCGCGTCCACGGCTTGATAAGCCCTGTGGCGTGAATTGAAGGTCTTCGCCGACGGCTTCTTGCGCTTTGGCAAGCGCGTCCATCGCGGTGTTGATGGTTTGGACGCTTGCTGCCAGGGCGTCTGTTTTTTGCGCTTGGGGGCCTTGGGCCACAAAAAGACGCAGCCGACCGATTTCATATAAAATGTCGGCCAAGGGGCGTTGATAAAGATCGCCTTTCTTTTCTTGCGTGGCAAAATCGACGTTGCTGCCGATACTGGTGTAGGCACTGATCATCGACAGAAAAAGGGTCCCGAGAAAAAGCGCAACGCTTAAAAACATGCGCGTTTTGATAGAAAGATTATTAAGCAGGCGGATCATCTCCGTTCCCTTTCTTGCTAATACTTGTACCTTTTAGATATTTTTACATTTATATTTCTTAATAAAGCTTTACCTTTCCGGTACCCGCTGCAGGCAGCGGACACATGGCAAAATTGAATCTGAGGAAAGGGGACGTGGCGGCTTTTGTTAATCTGTTTGTGCTAAAAACTTTTAGAAAGAAAAAGATAACAAATCGTTTAAAAATAAAGGGGCGTAAGCAATGTATAATCCGATGTTACCCTTTGCTCTTTTTTCTGTTTTGAACGCGAATAACCATGTTTCTTTCCCCTCTTTCGGAGAAAGGTCTCCCATCACGAGAGAACGCGTTCAAGAAGCGCGTCGCTCCTTACGGTGGCAATGGGCAAAAATCCTTGGCGGCGTCGTTGTTATGGGGGGAATTATGGTTGGCGCCTCGATGGGGGTCATCACGAGTGGGGTTTTGGCCATGGGCGGCCTTTTGGTCGGCCTGTTGACGTCCGGGTATGGGGCGTATGAACGCGCTTTTATAGGGCCAGAAGATAAGCGTGTGTTGAAAACCGCGCATCGGATGAAGAAAAAAGGCATTCCCCTGCGTTCTGAAAAAGAATTGGCCGCGGCGGTTGCCGAAGAGGAAAAAGCTAAAGTTGCCGCGCCTTCTTCTCAGGGACAAGCCGTGGTGCTGCCGTCTGAAACTTTGGGAAATGTATCTTCTGGACCGTCAAAAGGAACAGAGATGGCGGCTTCTTGTTCTCAGAACGTCACAACGCCATCTCGTCCTCCCATGAAAGGGCACGGGGGCGTTGAAACGTTAGAAGATGATTCTTAGCAAGTATTTTTCAGCCTATGTTTTTTGAAAGAGGCTGTTCTGCGCAATAAAATTGGCGCGTGCCCGTAGACACGCGCCGTCATCAAAAAATGTCTTTATAAAAAAAGCCCCTCCATGAAAGGAAAGGGCTTGGGAAAAGGTCAGTCCAGATCAAGCTTATCCGAAGGGGCCGCCGTCTTTTTAGCGGTCGGCTCTTGAGGGCCTTGATAAATGGTGACATAAATCAACGCGCCGTCACCGGCTTCTTTTTTAAAAGCATCAAAAGCGGCTCTAACCTTGGAATTCGGTTCCATTGAAAACCCCGTGCTTGCTCTGCGTTACGTAAGGAGATTCGTTCCCTAACAGAATAGAAGAAGTTTACTGTGGATCTTTACGCGAAAGCAACATCTTTTTAGTGTTTATGGTAGTTAAGTTCCCAATTTTTGGGAGTGTTGCAAAAGAGGGTCAATGAAAGGTTTATTAAAAGTTTTAATTTCGTAAAAATAAGCAAAAACAATATCTTGTGGCAATTCCGGGAATAGGGGCTTTTTCTAGAGGTAGTCTTGGCGTAAGTTGACCGCCACTTGAACCTTTCAAATGACTGGAAAAAAAATGCGTCCTTCTGCTCGCGCGCTTGACCAATTACGCGCCGTTGAGATTGTTTTGAACCCGACCAAATATGCCGAAGGGTCGTGCCTGATTAAAATGGGGGATACCCATGTGCTTTGCACGGCAACGGTTGAAGATAAAGCCCCGGCTTTTCTCAAAGGCTCGGGCCTTGGATGGGTCACGGCTGAATATGGAATGCTGCCGCGCGCCACGCAAGAACGTACGTCGCGTGAAGCGGCTAAGGGGCGGCAAACGGGACGCACGCAAGAGATCCAGCGCTTGATTGGCCGCGCGTTGCGGGCCGTCGTCAATCGCAAGGCGATGGGCGAGATGCAGATCAAATTGGACTGCGACGTTTTGCAAGCCGATGGCGGGACGCGCACGGCGTCAATTACGGGCGGCTATGTCGCGATGGCTTTGGCTTTTCGTTATTTGGTCAAGATCGGGCGTTTTCGTCAGATTCCTTTGCTGGATTCCGTGGCTGCGATTTCGTGCGGGATCTCGAACGGCGCGGTCGTTCTGGATCTTGATTACGCCGAAGATTCCGAAGCGGGCGCCGATTCCAATTTCGTTCTGACGGGCAAAGGCGGCATTGTCGAAGTCCAAGGCACTGCCGAGCAAACGGCCTTTTCCGAAGAGCAGTTCCTTGAGATGTTGCGCCTGGCCCGTTTGGGTTGCTGGCAGCTGGCCGAGATTCAGAAAAAGGCGTTGGGGCTATGACGCGCCTTTTGACCGAGAAAAAACTGCTGATCGCGACGCATAATGCGGGCAAACTGGCCGAGTTTCAGGCGCTTTGCGCCCCCTTTGGGATTGAGGTGACGTCGTCAGGCGCGTTGGGCTTGCCCGAGCCCGAAGAGACCGGAACAACCTTTACCGAGAACGCGCTGATCAAAGCCCATGCGGCGGCTTCGGCCTCAGGGCTTGTGGCGCTTGCAGACGATAGCGGCCTTTGCGTCGAAGCGTTGGGGGGCGATCCCGGCCTTTATTCCGCGCGCTGGGCGGGGCCTTCGCGCGATTTTGCCTTTGCTATGCGCAAAGTGCATGAAGCGCTGGGCGCAAAGCTCGATCGCCGCGCTCATTTCACGGCTGTTCTGGCGCTTGCTTGGCCGGATGGTCATGCCGAGGTCGTTGAAGGGCGCGTGGATGGCGTGATCGCGTGGCCGCCGCGCGGCACGGGCGGGCACGGCTATGATCCTGTCTTTTTACCGGAAGGCAGCGCGCAGACTTTTGCGGAAATGGACGCCGCCGCCAAAGACGCGATGAGCCATCGCGGGCGGGCGTTTGAAGCTTTAGCCCAAGCCTGTTTTCCTAAAGGATAGGGGGGAGGGCCGCGCATGACGGATCTGGCGGTTTACATCCACTGGCCCTATTGCGTATCGAAGTGCCCCTACTGCGATTTTGCCAGCCGCCCGCAAGATGGCGCGGATGAAGACGCGCTTTTACAAGCCTATCTGGCCGAGCTTGCCTTTTATGCCGATCAGTTGCCCGCGCGGCGCGTGGGGTCGATCTATTTTGGCGGCGGCACGCCTTCGTTGATGAAGCCCGCGACGTTGGCCGCGCTTATCCGGGGTGTCGAAGATATCTGGCCCTTGGCCGCCGATGTCGAAATCACGATAGAAGCCAACCCCGTGACGGCGGATATTGGCAAGTTCCATGCCTTTCGCACGGCTGGCGTCAACAGATTGTCGCTGGGCGTTCAATCTTTTCGCGATGACGTTCTGCGCTTTTTAGGGCGGGCGCATGATGCGTCCAAAGCGATTGACGCTATCGATTTAGCCTTGCGCGTTTTTCCGCGTTTTTCTTTGGATTTGATCTATGCCTATGCCGGGCAAACGCTGAAGGATTGGGAAAACGATCTGTCGCGCGCGTCGCGTTATGGCGTGCGTCATCTCTCGCTGTATCAGCTGACGATCGAGCCGGGAACGGCCTTTGGGCGGCGCGTGCGCGGGGGTGAGGTTTTAACGGCCTCGGAAGATTTGGCGGCGGATTTGTATGACCTGACGCAAGATGTTTTAGAAGCATCGGGGCTGCCGGGATATGAAATCTCGAACCACGCCGTGCCCGGCGAAGAAAGCCGTCATAATCTGACCTATTGGCGCTATGGCGATTATGTTGGTTTGGGGCCGGGGGCGCATGGACGCGTGCCGCTTTATGATGTGCCTTGTGCCGTGCGCAATCAAACGCGCCCGGATCTGTGGCGCACGCAAGTCTTGGCGCGCGGCCACGGCATCGACGAAAAAGAAGAATTGTCGCTTGACGAGCAGATGACGGAATCGATCCTGATGGGCCTGCGTCTGGCCGAGGGCATCGATAGTCAGGCGTGGGAAGCGCGTTTTGAAAGGCCGTTGTCGTCGTATCTTTTAATGAATGCGTGGCGGCAATTGGAAGACGGTGGTTTTGTCGAAAAGGTGCCGCCTTTCTGGCGGGCAACAGCGCGGGGACGTAAAATTTTAAATGCGCTGCTGCCCCAGATTTTGCCGCTTTGATCTTAGTTGGGAACGAAGGGCCGCGGCGTCATATATTCTTCGCGCGAAAGCGATGTCGTTTTTTCGCGTGGCCGAGGGGGAGGAACCCGTTTTGGGGGAGGCGGCGGCACATCTGAAGCGCTTACTGTAGACGGCGCATGGGCCGCCGGAAGCCGGATCGATGACGGGACGACAGGAAGTCGGTGCTGCGTCTCAGCCTGCATCATGCGCAGCATGCGCGGTTTTTCCGATGGCAGAGGGTGCAAGACGTTCTGCGTCATATTGGCCGCGGCAAGCCCCGCCGCCGTTAAAAGAAGAAACTGTGCGGCAAAGAGCAAAGGCTTGGTGCGCAGCGCTTGATAAAGGGCCGTGCTGCCCTTGAGAAAACGCCGCCAAGCATTACGGAAAGGCTGACCCGATCCATAAGCGCGGCCAAAGATCCTCGCTTTTTGATAAAGCAGGGGGATTGACGGCAAAACGGTCAGAACAACGAAAGACGGGCTGTAAACGTTATGGACGAAGAAATCCACTTCGGCCAAAGCCCCCGCGCCAAGGCCGACGATCGCCGCGCCGGTTTGGATCGCTGTCCGATGCCGCAAGACGTTTTGGCGCAGCCGCGCCGAAAGGCGGTCAAGGGGGCTTTCTTTCTTAGGCAGCGGGGCTTGGATTTCCTTCATGATCGTGGCGAAATCATGGGAAAGACTGTTTGGTTTTGGCGGCACGCTCATCTTTTTTTCTTGTTTTTTTGTCATGGGTTATCACAGGAAAGCCGTTGTAAGCCCAAGAAGGGCCCAAAAGCAAAAGTTTCAAGATTGGTTAAGAAGGGGCGGCTAGGTCTGGCGCGATTCAAAGTCGATGCGCGGATCGACGGCGACATAGACCAAATCGCCGAGCAAGTTCATAACAAGCCCCAGAAGCGTAAAGATGTAAAGCGTGCCGAACATGATCGGATAATCGCGATTGATCGCCGCTTCGAACCCTAAAAGCCCCATGCCGTCCAGCGAGAAAATCACTTCAATCAGCAGCGACCCGGTGAACAAAATGCCCATAAAGGCGGCAGGAAAACCGGCAATGACAATCAGCATGGCATTGCGGAAGACATGGCCGTACAGCACGCGGTTTTCGGTCAGGCCTTTGGCGCGTGCGGTCAGAACATATTGTTTATTGATCTCGTCCATAAACGAGTTTTTCGTGAGCATGGTCAGGCTTGCAAAACCGCCGATGGTCATGGCCGTAACGGGCAGGGCGATATGCCAGAAATAATCGCCGATTTTGGCAAGGGTTGAAAGATCGCTCCAATTGTCGGACACAAGCCCGCGCAAAGGAAACCACGACAGATAGCGCCCACCCGCGAAAACGACGATCAGCAAAACGGCGAATAAAAAGCTGGGAATGGCATAGCCCGCAATAATGGCGGCGCTGGTCCAGATGTCAAACTTGGTGCCATCGCGCACGGCCTTGCGAATGCCCAGCGGGATCGAGACCAGATAAACAATCAGCGTGGTCCAAAGTCCCAGCGAAATAGAAACCGGCATTTTGCTGACGATCAGATCCATGACCTTTTCATCGCGGAAATAGGATTTGCCGAAATCAAACCGGATATAGTTGCCCAGCATCTTGATAAAGCGCTTATGCAACGGTTGATCGAAACCGAATTGAACTTCCAACTCATGGATCAGTTCAGGATCGACGCCTTGCGCGCCGGGATAGCGCGACGACGACGAGCTGACGCTGGCATTGTTTTCGCGCATAGCTTGGCCGGGGCCCGCCGCGTCGCTGCCGCCGGTGCCGGACACGCGCGCGGTGGCTTCGGTCGCGTTGCCTTGAAGTTTGGCCACAATCTGTTCAATCGGCCCGCCGGGTGCGGCTTGGACGATCATAAAGTTAAGCGCCATGATCCCCAAAAGCGTCGGGATCATCAGCATCAGGCGGCGAAGGATATAAGCAAGCATGACGCGCAGGGTAGAGCATGACGCTTCAAAAGAAAACAGCTATCCTTTAGGATTGTTCTTCTTGTTTTTTCGGGCCAAACCAGGATAGATCAGGGGATGACAAAGCCTTCGTCGCCTTCCGATCCTAATGACATCGTGCGCGGCAACTGGGTTGACCGGTTTTTGCCGCCGCGCTTGCGGCCCTATGCGCGGCTGATGCGCTTGGATCGGCCTGCGGGGACGTGGCTTCTTTTGATCCCTTGCTGGTGGGGGCTTTTGCTTGCCAGGCCTGCTTCTTTTGAAGAGGCCTTGCCCTTTGCTCTTTTGTTTGGCGTTGGCGCTTTGATCATGCGCGGCGCGGGATGTGTCGTCAACGATATTGCCGATCGATCCATTGATGGGCGCGTGGCGCGCACGCGCACGCGGCCCCTTGTCGCTGGCGAGGTTTCGCTGCGGGACGCTTTTCTTTTTCTCGCCTTTCTTCTTTTGCTGGGGCTCGGGGTTTTGCTGTGCTTCAACCGCGTGACAATCGCCGTGGGCTGCGCCTCGCTTGTGTTGGTCGCGCTGTATCCGTTTGCCAAGCGCGTGACGTGGTGGCCTCAATTCGTTTTAGGGCTGACTTTTAACTGGGGCGCGCTGATGGGGTGGACGGCGCTGCGCGGTTCTTTGGATGATCCGCCCTTGTTCCTTTATGGCGCGGGCGTGCTTTGGACGCTGGCCTATGATACGGCCTATGCCTGCCAAGATATCGAAGATGATGCGTTGATCGGCGTGAAATCGTCGGCACGCGCTTTGGGATGCTTTGTTAAACCGGGCGTTTTATTCTTTTATGTTTGTTTTTTTGCTCTTTTCGCTTTGGCCGGTTGGCAGGCTGGCATGGGGCAGGCTTTTGCCGCGCCTTGGGCGATGACGGGCGGTTATACTTTTGCGCTGTGGCGGCGTTGGGACCCCAAGGATCCAAGCACGTCGATGCGTTTGTTCAAGGCTAACCGCGATATTGGGCTCGCGCTCGGCGTGGCTTTGGCGGCAGGAGGTCTTTCGTGAATCAGGATTCGTTAGCCTTTGTGCGCGATCAGACGCGTCTTCAGCCCGCGCCCTTTGTCCCTGAGATTTCCTTGCATCTGGCCAGCGAAGTCACGCCGCTTTGGATGGCGACCGAGACGTGGTCAGGGCAGAAGAACTCAGCGCCGCCCTTTTGGGCTTTTGCGTGGCCAGGCGGTATGGCATTGGCGCGCTATATTTTGGACCATCCCGACGTCGTGCGCGGCCTTTCGGTTTTAGATTTTGCGGCCGGGTCGGGGATTGGCGCGATTGCAGCGGCCAAAGCTGGAGCATCCCGCGTTGCCGCCGCCGATATTGACCCCTTGGCGCAAACGGCGGCGCAAATGAACGCGGCCCGCAATGGCATCGCGATAGATTGCTGGCGCGGCGTGGATCTAGAGGTGCCGTGCCGGTCATTTGACCTGATTATAGCAGGCGATGTTTGTTACGAGCAGGTGATGAGCAGCCGCATCCTGAAATGGCTGGCTTTGTCGGCAGAGGCGGGGGCCCAAGTCCTTTTGGCCGATCCAGGGCGCGCCTATGCCCCGAAAGAGGAGGCCTTGGCGGCGCTTTCGGTGCGGGCGGATTATGAGGTGCCTGTCCTGCGTGAGCTGGAAGACAAAGAGACAAGGCATGTCACGATTTGGGGCTTTCGTTAAGGTTATTGGGCACAACAAAGGCGGCTCTGCCCCCAAAGCCGCCTTCGGATAAGAACGCGAAGGGTCTTTTACGACGCCGTCGTTTCGCGTTCTTCTTCGCCATGGCCCCGATATTCCTGTATGCGCGTGGCACGCAGGCCGCGGACACCGTGGCGGTCTAACAACAGCTCCCATGAACGGAATTCTTCCTCGGACAGGCGGTAGCGGGCGCAGGCTTCCTGCAAGGTCAACAGGCCCTTTTGCACGGCGCGAACGACCTGCTCTTTGCGGCGCATGACCCAGCGGCGCGTTTTGGGCGAGGGCAATTGGTCAATCTCGGCCTGACGTGCAGCAGCCGACAGGCGGACAATCTTGACTTGTTCGCCTTCGGAACGAAAAGCAGGGGTGGATTCGCTCATGGTAAACTCCTTCATCAAATATAACTTCTTTCAAATACAAAAGCCATTCTACACGATGCCGTTTAACATTCGGCTAACGTTAGTATTAATTTTCTGCCGCAAAAACGTGAAAATAACAAGCAATTTGAATATGTTAATGATTTACCATTATTAACGGTTCAGCGTGTTGCGCCGCAACACGCTGATTTTAAACATGTTTCTATTACTTGCTTACGCGCAAGTTCGAGAGCGAGTCGGCGATGGCATTGAAAATTTGCTCTAACTCGCTGGCCGAAGGCGAGTTGAAATAATAATTTTCATTGGTTGCACAGCTTTTCAAAAGATTCTGAATGGATGTGCCGGGATTGCCCAAAGCGATGGTGTACACATAGATGCCTTTTTCCTTCATCGAGGTGCAAAGGCTGGTCATACGGGTATTGAGCTGGGTGACGGCTGTCGAGCTGTTGGTCGTTCCCAGACGCCCATCGCTTAGAAAGCCATAGCCCGTATAATAGTAATTATCCATGGTGTTGGCGCCATCGGTCAGAATAATGGCCGCTTTGTTCATGTGCTTAGTGCCGTAATCCAAGGGCAGGCCATTGGCATCCATATCGCCACCCCAAAGCCCGCGCCAGCGCGGCGAGAGCATGCGCCAGCCCCACCCAAGGCCTAAATCGATGTGGGTATTGCCGATGGCTTGCATGCTGTTGATGGCGGTTAAGATGGTTGTCTTATTGGCCGTCATCGGCAGCAATTTCTGCGGGCAATAAGCGTTGGGACCCAAGGTGGATCCAATGCCGCTGGCATATTGGATGGGGTTGCCCAGATAGTCGCGTTGTGTGACCCACTTGTTGATCGTGGTATAGGTGTACGAATTGTACGGATAGGGACGGTTATCTGTGCTGGGCGCGTAATAAGGTTTGAACTTTTCGACAGAAGGCGGGTCGTCGGTTGTGTCGCGTCCGCTCGCTTCGTGCGCATCGACGCAGCCAGCCCAGCTTGTCGGCCCCCATTTCAGCGTCGCCATATAGCTGGTATCCATCCAGCTGGTATAAGTCGTGCCGATATTGACGGCTTGCGAAAAGGGAACAAGTCCGATCCAAAGTTTGGGAACGGATTCGCTTGTCCCGAAAAGAATATTGACAAGCGACGTCGCGGCGGATTTCAAGGCCGTCAGCTTGCCACTCGACGCCATTGAGCCCGTGTTGTCCAGCACCATGACAAGCTCAAGCCCCGATGTCGCGCGCGTGATTTGCGAGGTCGCCGTCACGGTCAATTGGTTGATGCCAAAAATGCCCATAAAGGTCGTCGGCATCGTCGTTGATGCTGTCAGATTGATAACCATATTGTTATTCGATGTCGTTGCGGTCAGGCTTGGCGCGGTTGTTTCCATATAGCCAGCCGGGAAATTGGCATTCAGATATTTTGTGGCCTCGGCTGTCAGGTTTGTCGTGCTGACCGTTGTGCCCGCGGCAAGGCCCGCGGCATCCAGCGCGTAAGACAGGCGCGCTTGCACAAGTTGTTGCCGCGCGACATCGGTCGCGACGCCAGCAAAGCCAGCCAAAACGAAAAGCGAAGCGCCCAGCAGTGGCAGCGTCATGCCCGCTTGATCGCGCCCAAAGCGCTTGAAAAAGGCAAGGGAAGGAAAAAAAGTTTTCATCGGAAGGCCTCCTTCGCGCTATTTGGGCGTCGAAATTAAAGAGCTAAGACGCGGCTTATAAACGGCGACATGATACAGATCATGAGCCTCTAAATAGCCCGCGTTGATAAAAAGAGGCTCGAAAGCATAATAGACTTCCGAGACAATAACGTTGTCGTTGTCGTTCAAAGCCATGTTGTCGGGCAGGCTGGGCGTTTGGCCTGTCAGGCCGATTTTGCTGCCGCGCGCCAAACCGCCACCGCCTTGATATTGCCATTTGATAATGGGGCTTAAGCCTTCGGGCTTATAGATCGACGAAACGATGACGACGCCGTTCGCGGTGAAGTCGAAAGGCTGCATTAATTGCGCGGCAGCAAGAAAGGTCGTGTCCAAATCTGTTTTGGTAAGAGTCTCGGATTGTGTGACGATATCCGTAACGGAATAGGCGATGCGATCGACACGTTCGGATTCAAGCAACAAGAAAGTCGTCTCGGTCCCGCCGATCAGAAGTGCGAGCCAAATGGGAAGCGTCAGCGCAAACTCGACCGCCGCAATGCCGCGCCGTGCGCGGTTGCCAATAAGGCGGCGGGTCGCGCCAAGATTAATCATTGTAAGGCTCATTCCGCACCACGATTTTCGATGTCAGCGTCATGTCTCTGTTGGCGTCGCCCATGATATTGCCAATGATCGGCGTGAAAAAATGCCAAGGGTAGGTCAGGGTAAAAACAACGACCTGCTGCGCCGTTCCCAGATTTTGCTGTCCGGCTTCGGGCTGGTTGATATCGGTGAGGCTGCCATAAGACGCATAACTAAAACTGATCTTCGACACGTCAATCAAAGGCGCCAAACTGCCAAGCTCGGTCGTGACCTGTTGAACGACGGTATCAAGCTGCGTTTTGCCATCTTCGGTATAACCTGTCTTGGCCGTGCGCGATGCGTTGAACATTGTATTGTCCATCAAATGCTGCGTCAGCATCACCAGCGAGACTTCGACAATGCCCATCATGATCATAAAAAAGACAGGCGCAATCAGCGCAAACTCGACCGCCGTGACACCGCGTTTGCACGCGTCACAGGGCAAGGTTAACAGCCGCTTGATACCGATAAAGCGCCGCATCGTTTTTATCCTGTTACCATCTGTTCTTTTTCTTCACCTTACTATTGTGCCACACGCCGCTTGAAAGAGGCTTAAGTTTCTGTAGTATTTGAGAATTTCGAAAGTCGAAACAAATCGAAACTGTTTTTTTCGTAGCCCACAAATCAGGCCTTAAGCCTCCGTTCTTTCTTGGTTTCACCATAAAAAGGTCAAGAAATGATTATGAGCTTGGAAACAGGCCCTGAAGGCCGTATGAACAGGGGCCATTCACACTGAAAAACGAAAGGTTTGATCCATGAGCGCTGCCCATAGCTTTGATCCGGTTATTTTGCGCGAATATGACATTCGCGGGGTCGTTGGCCAGAACTTGAACCCAGCTGACGCGCTGGCCTTGGGGAAAGCTTTCGGAACGCGCGTTTTGCGCGCTGGCGGCCATCGGGTCGTCATTGGTTTCGACGGGCGGACGCATTCGCCTGTTTTAGAAGCGGCTTTGGCCGATGGGGTGGCCTCGACCGGCGCGCAGGTGATGCGTATTGGCCTTGGCCCGACGCCGATGCTTTATTTTGCAACCCACCATCTTCACGCCGATGGCGGCATGATGGTCACGGGATCGCACAATCCGCCCGATCAGAATGGCTTCAAAATGCTGATGAATCCGCGCCTTCCGGGCGGGGGGCCGATTTATGGGCAAGCGATCAAAGATTTGGCTTCATTGGCCGCTGCGGGCGATTTTGAACAAGGGGAAGGGACAACGGAAGAGGCCGATGTCAGCAACGCCTATATCGATCGCCTGATGAAAGATTTTCGCCCCGGACGCGATTTGAAAGTCGTCTGGGATAACGGCAATGGCGCGGCGGGCGCTATCTTAAAGCGCTTGATCGCGCGCCTGCCCGGGAAGCATGAGATCCTTTTCGGCGATATTGACGGAAAATTCCCCAACCATCATCCCGATCCGACCGTGCCGAAAAATCTTGTCGATTTGCAAAAGGCCGTGACCGAGAAAGGCTTCGATTTCGGGATCGCCTTTGACGGCGATGCCGATCGTATTGGCGCGATCGATAACATGGGCCGTATTGTCGCGGGCGATCAATTGGTGGCCATGTACGCGCAAGAGATTTTAAAAACCCATCCGGGCGCGACGATCATTGCCGATGTCAAAGCCTCGCAAGTTTTGTTTGACTTTGTGGCGCAGTGCGGCGGCCAGCCCTTGATGTGGAAAACGGGCCATTCACTGATCAAAGTCAAAATGGCCGAGACGAAAGCGCCCTTGGCCGGTGAAATGAGCGGCCATATCTTCTTTGCCGATAAATATTACGGCTATGACGACGCGATTTACGCAGGCATTCGCTTGATGTCGCTGATGGGGGCCGAAGACATGTCGCTGGCCGCGCGTCGCGATGCGATGCCGCAGATGGTCAACACGCCCGAGCTTCGTTTCGACGTTGACGAAGCGCGCAAGTTCGCCATTGTCGCCGAAGTCAAAGCGCGGCTTTTGTCCGCAGGTGCCAAAGTCGATGCGACCGATGGCGTGCGTGTGCTGACCGCCGAAGGGTGGTGGCTTTTACGCGCGTCGAACACGCAGGCCGTTTTGGTGGCGCGTGCCGAAGCCAAGGATGAAGCCGGGCTTGACCACTTGAAGGCGCAGCTTGTTGCCGCTTTGACGGCGTCGGGCGTAACGCCGCCGCAGTTTTAAGAAAAGGAAAACGCCATGGCCAAAGCCAAAAAGGAACCGACGACCAAAGTTGCCGCGAACAAAATGTGGGGCGGTCATTTTGCCGTTGGCCCGGCTGAGGCCATGGCGCAAATCAATGAATGCTTGGATGTCGATCAACGTCTGTATGACGAAGACATTACGGCATCGCAAGCGCATGCGGCCATGTTGGCGGCGCAAGGGATCTTATCTAAAAAAGATGCCGCTGCGATCCGCAAGGGCCTGACGCAAATCCGGGCCGAGATTGAAAGCGGCGCGTTCCAGTTTCAAACGGCGCTTGAAGATATTCATATGAATGTCGAATCCCGCCTGTCCGATATCATCGGCCCGGCAGCGGGGCGGTTGCATACGGCGCGTTCGCGCAACGATCAGGTGGCGACGGATATCCG
The DNA here is from genome assembly GCA_964390005.1 of uncultured Rhodospirillaceae bacterium. Lineage (GTDB taxonomy): Bacteria > Pseudomonadota > Alphaproteobacteria > UBA9219 > UBA9219 > CAYMGM01. The sequence goes on from CAYMGM010000004.1 coordinate 40,144, forward strand.
CCTGTGGGTGCGGCGCGCGATGGACCGCGTTGAAGCGGGGCTAACAACGCTGATAACGGCACTGTTGGAACAGGCCGAGAAAAATGCCGATACGCTGATGCCGGGCTTTACGCATTTGCAACCTGCGCAGCCAATTACGTTTGGGCATCATATGCTGGCCTATGTTGAGATGTTCGCGCGCGATCGCAGCCGTTTTCAAGACGCGCGCCGCCGGATGAACGAATGTCCTTTGGGCGCGGCGGCGCTGGCGGGCACGTCGTTTCCCATTGATCGCGCGATGACAGCCAAAGCCTTGGGGTTCGATCGCCCGATGGCCAATTCGCTGGATGCCGTCTCGGACCGCGATTTCGCCATGGAGTTTATGAGCCACGCGGCGATTGCGGGCATTCACCTGTCGCGCTTGGCCGAAGAAATCGTGATTTGGACCAGTGAAGGCTATCGCTATGTCAAATTGTCGGAAGCCTTTACGACCGGCAGCTCGATCATGCCGCAAAAACGCAATCCCGACGCGGCTGAGCTTATTCGCGGCAAGGCGGGATCGTTGATCGGCGCGCTGACGCAGCTTTTGGTTCTCATGAAAGGCTTGCCGCTGGCCTATAACAAAGACATGCAAGACAGCAAACCGCCTGTGATGCGCGCGGCGGACGAATTGGCTTTGATGCTGCCTGCGATGGCGGGCATGATCCGCGATATGACAGCGCAGAAAGACGTTATGCGCGCGGCGACGCTGAAAGGCTTTTTAACGGCGACGGATCTGGCTGATGCGCTGGTGCGCCGCTTTGCCGTTCCGTTTCGGCAGGCGCATCACATCACGGGCCGCATCGTGCGTCTGGCAGAAGAAAAGGGCTGTCGTTTGGATGAGCTTTCGCTGGCCGAGATGCAAACGGTTGAGCCGCGTTTGGACAAAGAGATTTTCGACGTTCTCAAGCCCGAAAAAGCGGCGGCAAGCCGGACCAGCTATGGCGGCACGGCCCCGTCATGCGTGCGGGCGCAGGTGAAAGCGTGGCGGAAGAAAATTAAGGCGCTGTAGGTCCGCCGAAGGACAATCTTGAGGCAAGGGCGTGTGGTTCATATTGTTTGGTCGCCTGAACCGTTGGCTTATCGCCCAACTTGGATACATCAAGATCAATCTGCGTGACGCCGCGCTGCCCTTGATTAAAAGCCGTAGGTTTTTTGCCATTGGCCGTTGATGTAGCAAGGCCGCGCCCCATATTTTCTTCGACGTGTTCTTTGCCGTAAAAGATAAGCGTTTTGTCTTTGCCAACGGTTTCTTTGATATGAGGAACGGTTGTTTTGATGTCGCCTTTCATGCGCGGCCCCAGAATTTCTTTTCTGTCATAGGCGTCTTCAATAGACCGATAAGCACTTTTATACGCTTCAGAATTCGGGTCGAGGTTCGCATAGGCCTTCATCTGCTTTTCCATGTAGGCCCCTTTCTTTTGCAAAGCGAGCCCACCCTTTTTCTGTCCCTCATAATCGACGTCCATGAAATCGACTTTGATGCCATGCTTCTGCGCGTTTAAAATAAGTTTGGCCGTGTTGTGATGAAAACGCTCAACCTCTTCAGGGCTATCCTGAAAATTGGTTGCCATTTTCTTTTTCATCTTTTCAACAAACTCATCCTCAGATATGCGGCCCGCGGCGAGATTGTCTGCATCAATTTGCAACACGCCGGGGCGCTCAAGACCAATGCGCTTAAAGCCATTTTTCTGAAGAGCTTCCATCGCGCGATTGTCCGAGAGAAAAGCCAAGCGAGATTGGTCGCCATGGGCCGGGTCTGGAATCAACGTGAATTGGTTGGTGTCGCCCTGCAAGGCTTTATCGAAGCTCTGGAATCCCGCTTGATCTGCCGCTGCCTGAGCCGTCTGGGCCGCATCCGTCACTTTGACTTGATCGTAAAGATGATGATTGGCGCGTCCGCTCATGGATCAACCCCTTATTCTTCTTCTTACACTGTAGGCAAGGAAGTTTAAGATGCGGTTGATTTATAAGGTTAATCTGTTTTTACTTTTTGGACGCGTCGCCTGAGCGGCGGCTGAGATTGCCAACAAGCTGTTCAAAAACAGTCGTCTCATGGCCATAAGTCGGCGTGCGGCGATCTACAGGCGAGATGTCGCGGGAAGCGTCGGGGTTAAGTTTTTCAAGCGACGTGACAACGCCTTCGTCGTTAAAGCGAACCTCGACGGTTTCCTGATTGACCACTTCGGGGTCGAAAAAGGCGTACTGCTTTGTCGTTTGCCCAAAATAGTACCAGCGGTTTTCGTCGAAGGTGCTGACTTGCGTTGGGGTGCCTAATTTGGTGGCGACGTCTTCGCGGGTCGATGTGCCGACCTTGATTTCAGCCAGTGCATCGGCGTCAAGCATGTTGCCGCGATTCGATATGGTTGGCGCGCAGCCTGCCGTGAAAAACAGCAAAGCAAAAAGAGCCATCTTAATCTGTCGCGACGAAACCATTCTTGAAGCCTTTCGCTGTTCTAAAGCGTGACATGCCGTGAAGGTTCTTTTCTTCCACGCTTACGCCCGGCTGTCAATGTGGGGCAAAAGGAACAGGAAGATGTTCGCTAGCGCTGGCTTTTTTCCCCCAGCCGTTTTATGAGAAAAGGGTCTTTGGATCAGCGATAGGCTTTCGATGTCTTTTTTCTCGGCCCCCGATAAGGCCCCTTTGACAGGACCTTTGCGGATTGGTGTGATCGTTGGGCTTGATTTGGTCGGCGACGCGTTGATCAAAATGCCTTTTGTCCGTGCCTTGCGCGCGGCGTGGCCTGACGCGCAGATCGATTGGATCACCAGCAAGGGGCCCACGGCTTTTGCCGGGCCTTTGCGGGCCGTGACCGAAGGGCTGATCTCTCAAGTCTTTGAAACGCCAGCTTGGATGCCATCGGCGAAATCGGGCGTGCCGCCTGAGGCTGCGCCGGGCTATGATCTTTTGTTTGATACGCGCGGGCGCTGGCGCGAGGCTTTGGTTGCGCGGCGCTATCTGGCGCGGGGGCTCTTTATTGCACCGGCCATGCGTTATTTGTTCTCTGGCAGGCGTCCGGCCCCCTTTACGCCGCGTCCGCGGCGGCTGGTGGATCGGCTGTTGCAGATGGTGGAGCTGGCGGCGGGGTATGTGCCCGACGTGACGCTGCGCTTGCCCATTGATCCCGGTTTGTTGGCTTTGGCGCGCCGAACCTTGCCCCAGGGGGCTGTTACCGTTGGTTTTGCGCCGGGGGCGGGGAACCGCGAAAAAGTTTGGCCGCTGGAAAGTTATTTGGCTGTGGCGTCGGTTCAACGTGCGCGCGGGCGGCGGCCTGTCTTTCTGTTGGGCCCGCAAGAGGTTGAATGGCAACGCTTGATTGCCGATAGCGTACCCGGCGTTCTTTTTCCGTTGCAAGATGAAGCTGTCTGGGAACAACAACCTCTAACTATTGATAGAACCTTGGCTATTGGAAGTCTGCTGGATGTAGCCGTGACCAACGATAGCGGAACGGGACACATGCTGGCCGCAGTCGATTGTCCGCTGATTAGCCTGTTCGGCCCGACCGATGCGGGCAAGCTGGCCCCCCAGGTATCGCGTGGTTTGGTGATTCGAGCCCAAGATTTTGGGGGTGAGGCGATGAGCGCGATCCCTGTTGAATCCGTGGCTCAGGCCATCGATAATGTTCTTTTGTTTCAAAAACAGCTTTGAAACTAAGTTAGCTCTTGAAACCATACCCCAAAATGGCAGAAACTTACCTTTATCGGGAAAACATGAGATTTTAAGGCGCTTAGGTCCTTTAAGCACAGTCCTTAGATTTTTCAGTCGAACGCATAAAGGGGGTAAGTATGGGAGATCGCTCAAATACCGTCCGTTTCGGAAGCTCTCAATTCGGCTTTGATTACAGCCCCAAAAATCCTCCTAAGAAAATTCTATTTGTCTGCTCGCCTGGCGATATGCTGGTTCCTTTTTCTCAGAATGTTGTGACGGCTGATAATGTTACGAAAGGCAATCGAAACAAAAAAGCCCGGCAAGTCCAAAAAGATCTGACGGATCTTTTGGAAGGCCGTGTTCGCTCTGTTGTCGTTGATTTTGACGCGATGGTTGCCGCTCATCAATTGGGGCTTTTCCGTAAGCCATTGGAAGGTTACAAGCATCAAGTGACGCTTGAATCCCGCTTGGGGTTGGGCGTTAAAAATATGCTGGCCGATGCAACGGGGGCTCAGCGTCAAGAAACAGCCTCTCAGAAGCTTTTAAAAATGGGGTTGGCCGCGGCGGCTCAGGCCTTGCAAGATGAATGGAAAGCTTCAGCCGATCAAGTCGAGGCCGTGTCAGCGCAGGACGAGCCCGCGCCAACGGTTGCCCGTCCACCAGGTAAAAGACATTTGTGTCTGGTTGTTAGACGGGATCTTCGTCTTCCGGCTTTGGTGCCGGGGGCTGGACCCATAAGTGCTGCCGGGTAAAATGAAATAAAAAACGCCGCTTTTGCGGCGTTTTTTCTACCCTTTTCTTTCCCTCTTTTATTTGACCAGCGCATCGTAAGCAGGCGGCAAGGTCGCCCCCACCGGTTGCGTGCTTCCCAGTCCAGCCCGAAGGGCGGGGGTGATGACACCGCGCAGCGCGTGCAACGGGGCCATCGTTTGTTGCATGCCCGCGATTTCAAGCCCCAGATTTTTAAGGATTTTGAAGGCAAAGCTGGCCGGAGTTTCTGGGGCCGGGAAATAATACAGATGGACCAAATCCGTATCGGCCAGTTTCAGCTCTTTCTTCAATCCGTCGATCGTATCGGTCAGGCCGCCAATCTCATCGACCAACCCAAGCTTTTGGGCTTCTTCGCCGGTGAAAACGCGTCCCTTGGCCAGATCGGGCATTTTCTCGGCTGGGATGTTCCGCGCTTTTTCGACGTTCGTCAGGAAAACGCGATAGGTTTCATCCATCATCGCATTGACGCGCGCAAGCTCGGCGGGTGAGAAATCCGTGCGCAGAGACCACAGGCCGCTATTGCCGCCTAAATGGATCGTGTCAAACGTCACGCCCAGTTTCTGCAAAAGATCACCGATGATGAACTTGCCGCCAATGACGCCAATGGATCCGGTCAAGGTGCCGGGATCGGCATAGATCTTATTGGCGCTCATCGAAATCCAATAACCGCCCGATGCCGCCAGATCGCCCATCGACACAAAAACAGGTTTTCCGGCTTCGCGCGCGCGAACCAGCGCATGGCGAATGGTTTCCGAAGCCGACGGCGATCCGCCGGGGCTGTTGACCCGGAAAAGAATGGCATCCACATCTTTGTCTTCGCGCGCGTCGTCAAAGGCCTGCGCGATTTCGTCCGCCGCGACTTGTTCGTCTTCGGCAAGTTTTGCGGGGCCGCGCGGCGCGGTATCGACAATCATGCCTTGCGCCGTGATAAAGGCGATACCCTTTTTCGGCTCGGGTGTGCGGGGGCGATAGACCAGATATTCCATCGGATCCACGCGGACATAATCTTTGCCCGCTTTGGCTTCGACATCTTTCAGCATATCGTCTTCATAGCCGATAACGTCAACCAAACCTTTTTGCTTGGCTTCTTCTGCCGTGAAGGGACCTTCGGCCATCAGGCTGCGCGTTTGCGCGCCGTCTTTTTGCCGTCCTTTGGCGACGCCGTCGGCGATCTGGTCGCTTAGGCCCTGCATCAGGCGCGTCAGGTTTTCTTTCGCCGGGGCCGAAAAGGCGGTGCGCGTGACGTTCTCCATCGCGGATTTATATTCTTCGCGCTGGATAAAGGTCGCTTTGACGCCGATTTTCTCAAGCGCGTCTTTGGCAAAGGGCGCTTCAACGCCTAAGGTTGAAAAACCGACCGTTCCGACGGGTTGCAGCCACAGCTTTTCAAAAGCGCTGGCAAGGTAATAGGTTTTGTTGCCCAAGCCGAACGCGCCAAAATCGCTTCCGAAGGCATAGGCGAACTTGCCGTTTGCGCGGATTTTCTCAAGCGCTTTGCGTATTTCTTGGGTCTTGGCAAGGCTGGGGGCTTCGGTGCTGAAATGCGCAATCACACCTTTGACATGGGGATCGTCCTTGGCTGCATTTAACGCGCGCAAAAGCGTCGAAAGGCGCTGGGTTTCCGTCTCACGCATCAAGCTTTGCAGCGAAACCGAAAAGCCACGCGCCTGTTCCGTTACGGGAAGGGTGAAGTCAAGGTCCAAGACCATGCTTTCGGGCGGCTTGGGGGGCTCGGCCGGGGTCGAGCCATAATGGATGACAGCCCAAACGGTCAAAACAATCGATAAGGTCGTCAAGGCGCCTACGATGGCAAACAACCGGACGAAAAAACGGCGCAATGAAAGCGTAGAGAAAGACACGAAGGCATTCCTTTGCTAAAACGACAGGAAGAGGCAGGCGAAAAGCTTCTGTGCTTTTACGCCAAATTGATTTCGCTGTCATCCTTTCCGGCGAGGGTTTATGGGCCAAGCGCGAGACATGACGATTGTTTGGTTTCGGCGTGATTTACGGGTGGCCGATCACGCGGCGCTGGTCAAAGCCGCGGCGCTGGGGCCTGTTTTGCCCGTCTTTATTCTTGACGAAGGCGCGGGAAAGCCGCTGGGTCGTGCGGCGCGGGTTTCGCTGTACGCTGCGCTTGAAACCTTGCAGGCCGATTTAGCGCGTCTGGGGGGGCCGCTGTGGCTGGGCAAGGGGGACCCCGTTCGCCTGCTGCCTGCCTTGGCACAGCAACAAGGGGCTGGGCGCGTTTTTACAACCCGTCTTTATGAGCCCGCTATTGCCAAGCAGGAAAAGGATCTGGAAGAAGCCTTGCGCGAAAAGGGCGTCACGTTTTCGAGCTTCGATGGTTCTTATGCCTTTGCGCCGGGGGCGATTATGACAGGGGGCGGGGCCCCTTATAAAGTTTTTACGCCTTTTTATAAAGCTGCGCTTGCCGCGCCTTTGCCGCCGCCTTTGCCTGTTTGCAAGAAGATCCAAACGGTATCGGTGCGCAGTCCCCAGACGCTTCAATCTTTGGCTTTGCGGCCTCATATGCCCGATTGGGCGCAGGGGTTTGAACAAACGGGCGATGCCGCGCAGATGTTAGATGATTTTCTGACGGGGCCGCTTTCTTCCTATGCCAAGGATCGCGACTTTCCGGCGCGGGCGGGGACGTCGCTTTTATCGGCGGCGCTGCATTGGGGGCAGATAACCCCCGCGATGATTTTTGAAGCGTTGAAAAAAGAGCAAGCACGAAATCCCGGCAGCGCTGCCGGGGCCACGGCTTTTTGGCGCGAAGTGCTGTGGCGCGATTTTGCCGCGCAGCTTCTTTATCACTTCCCCGAAACGGTTTCGAGGCCGTTTCAAGCGGGCTTTGCTTCTTTTCCGTGGGGGCGGGCGGGGGAAGGGTTTGAACGCTGGCAAAAAGGGCTTACAGGTTTTCCGATCATCGACGCTGGGATGCGGCAATTATGGCAGACAGGCTGGATGCATGGGCGCGTGCGGATGATCGTCGCGTCGTTTTTGTGCAAAGACTTGTTGATTCCATGGCAACAGGGCGAAGCTTGGTTCGCCGAAACACTGATCGATGCCGATAGGGCCAACAATGTGTTTGGCTGGCAATGGACGGCGGGGTGTGGGGCTGACGCTGCGCCCTATTTTCGTGTTTTTAATCCGGTGCGTCAGGCGCTGGCTTTTGATCCCGATGGGGCTTATGTGCGGCGCTATGTGCCCGAGCTGGCGGGGCTTGCCGGGGCCACGATTCATGCGCCGCATCAGATAGATTCGGTCCGCTTGGACCGGGCGGGCGTGCAGATGGGGCGCAACTATCCTGCGCCGATGCTGGATCACGCCAAGGCGCGCCAGCGCGCTTTGGCCGCCTATGCCCTTGTGACGGGGCGAAAAAAAGGCGTTTTTTCGCTGTCTGAAGGCGATGGTTAACGGCCCGCGTGCCCGCGCGCGTATAAAACTTGACAAAAGAGCTGATTTTCGGGACATTGCGGCGCTTGCGGAAGGTCAAGGCGGCTTTCCAGCGGGGGCGTTTGCGCCTCCAGCGCCGATCTTCGGCACAAACATAGCGCTATGAAATAGATAGAACAGGTTGCGACAATGGCTAAAACAAAAAATGACATCAAGCTCGTCAGCACGGCTGGCACCGGCTGTTTCTACGTCACGAAGAAAAACCCGAAGAACAACACCAAAAAGCTTGAGCTGAACAAGTACGATCCCAAAGCTCGCAAGCATGTTGTCTTCAAAGAAGGTAAGATCCGCGAAGGCAAAAAGTCCTAATCGGTTTAGGGCTTTATAAGGCTTTCTTCATGACGCTTGCCAGCAAGACAGATCGGGATATCACTTCCGGGACCGCCCAAAATGAAAACAAGACGGCATTATCCAATGCCGCTGCTTTCGACGGGTCCGAGCTTCCTATTCCCGATTATCTTGAGAAGTATTATTGGTGGGCGTATGTCAGGCCGTGGGCTGTCCGCGTTTTTGAGCGTGACTGGCTGATCAATCTGATCCTTTGGGGCTGCTATAAGCTGTTGCGCAATGTGGCTCTTTCCGCCTGGGGCGAAAAGATCGCGGGGCGGACCCTTCAGATTTCCTGTTGCTATGGCTCGTTGACGCCGACGTTGGCGCGTCGGGTCGAAGCGGGCGGGGGGCAGTTGGACGTTATCGACGTTGCGCCCGAACAGCTTAAAAATCTGCGCCGCAAATTGTGGGACGGCGCGCCCGTTCACCTGACATTGCGTAATTCTGCGAATCTTGAAGGGTTTGCGGATGCTTCTTTTGATCGCGTCTTAATCTTCTTCTTGCCGCACGAACAGCCGCGCGATGTCCGCGAAAAAACCTTTGCCGAAGCGATGCGCGTTTTGAAGCCGGAAGGCGAATTGCAAATCGTCGAGTTTGGTCGCAGCAAATGGTGGCATCCGCTGCGGTACATTTGGTATCCGCCGCTGTTTGTGTTAGAGCCTTTTGCCCGTGACATGTGGCGGCGCGACGTGACCGAATGGCTTCCCGCCGAAGGCGCAGGCCTTGAGATCCGCCGCAAGATGCTGTTCGGCGATTTCTATCAGCAATTGCTGATCAAGCGCGTCCGATAGCCTTTTTATTGAACAGCCAGAAAATCCACGGGATTGTTATCCTGCGTCGGCGGGCTATAGGTCGTTCCCGTGTAGGTGCCGCACGATGTGGTTTCTCCCGGATTCCAGTTATATAATGTTCCGTACATTTGGATGTTCGAAGAACCGGCAAAAGTCGTGATGTAACCGCATGTTGTGGTGCCGTGGAGCGATTCATAATCGCAGTGACTTTTTGTGCAGTCGGTGCCGACCACGCAGTAATCAGTCGTTGTGTAGGAATTATAACAAACATAATTTTTCAAGCGGACTTTTGTCGCGCTGCCAGTCACAACCTTCCAGGTCATGACCTGCGATCCCGTCGTGATGGTTGCCGTCCGAGTCGTTGAATTTGCGGCAGCGGAATCCATTTCGACTTGTAACGTTTGGCCTTTAGAAATCGTCCCAGATGTAATCCAGTCGCCCCCGTTGACGCTTATCTTTGCTGAGCTGTCACCTGACACCGTGATAGGAAGAGTCTCTGCGCCATTATAAGTAATCGTTCCTGATTTTTGCAGTTGCCACCATGTAGCTGGATTAATGTCTTGGAGCCCGTAGTAAGAGCCTGATGACGACGCAGAGATATTTTGCCAAGCGGTTCCATTGCAAATCATGAAAGATGTTCCGGTCCATTGAAGGAGGCCAGCATTAGCGGGGGTTGCAGCGTTGCATGTGTAATTTGTTGCTACGCCGAGCATGAGGGGGGCTTTGACGTAGGTTGAGCCATTGCACTGTGCGATGCTGTCCCAGTCGGCGGCGTTTCTATCGCCTGAGCAACTTTTTCCGATGAGTTTCTCGGCGGCCAACGACGGATGGCAAAGGATAAGAAAGACTGAAAAACAAAGAAAGGATCGTGAAAACATTTTTTTCTCCATTAATTGAGGCTCATCCAATTGCTTCCATCGCATCCTTGCAATGCCGTTCCAGTCCAGCGGATAAGGCCTGCCGTTGTCGAAGCGCAGCAGCTATCGCAGCTTTCGTTGCTGTTTCCGGCAAAAAGGGGGGCTTTTTGGTAGGTATTGTCGACGCATTGCACGATGGAGTCGTAATCAACGACGTTGGTATCGCCGGTGCAGGCCTTGCCGAGGATCTTTTCCCCGGCCTGCGCGTTTGTCACAAAAAGCAAAAAGAGAAAAAAGGCCGTCAGGAGGGCGCGACGTAGGTATCTGTATTTGTTGAAAACTGTGGGCATGGTTTTTTCTCCCCTAGGTCTGAAAAACCACCAAGGGGCATTTGCCTTGGTGGTCGGGGAGTTAGAAAACCAATCGAACGAATGGTCGCACAGACCTTTGGGCATGTTTATCTTTCGATAAACCACCTTCGTACATACGTCCGCACCTCCCCGACCTAAGGATCGAGGAGTGTTTAACGGCACACCAGCCGCGTTCGATCGAGGTTTCTACGCCCCAAAGACGTCTTTTTCCGTCTTCGCAAGAAGTATGCGTCGCGCCATTCTAAAAAGCAAATAAAGAAACGCTGGGGTTGTGGTGTATGAGATCTGTTCTGTGGATTTGATCATTCACGTGATTTCCAGCCGGTGCGTTTTTTCTGCGCGGCCCTCTGGATTCCGCGCCAAGCACGCGATGACGCGGTTTTATGGGGCTTTTCCCTTTTTGTCATCCCCGCGAAGGCGGGGATCCAGAGGCAGGCGACGCAATCCCGTCCCCTTCAAACAATTAAACATATATGGCTGTTGTCGCTGATGAACCCCGAGAGATATTCTCATTGTCACAGTGGGGTTGCCGCAGTTTTGTGCATGGGTGGTCTTTGGCTGTGTCTCCTGCCGATGCGCTATCTGCGTGGCCCACTGGATCCCGTGCCAAGCACGGGACGACGCGAAAAAGTAGGGGATTATCTGTTTCCTTGGGGCATTGTCGCGGAGGCCGCTATTCTGGGTGGCATCCTGCTTCGCTCAAGCTATGCAGGACGCTGTACCCCTGATGCAGCCGTGTTCTCCCCCCAAGAAGGCTCCACCGCCACGGTGGAGGAGGATAGAAGTTCTTGGGTGTAGGGGTGTTGGGGGGCGGTGAAGATTTGATCTGCCGGGCCTTGCTCGACGACAAGGCCGCTTTTCATGACGATGATATGGTGCGAAAGGGCGCGGACGACGCGCAGATCGTGGCTGATGAAAAGATAGCCAAGGCCGCGCCGGGCCTGTAAGTCGCGTAGCAAGTCCACAATCTGGGCTTGAACCGACATGTCTAGGGCCGATGTCGGCTCGTCCAAAACAACAAATTGAGGCTCAAGGATCATTGCACGGGCAATCGCGATGCGTTGGCGCTGGCCGCCTGAAAACTCATGCGGGTAGCGGTGGCGCAGCGCAGGATCAATACCGACCTCTTCTAAAAGGGCGCAGACGCGGCTCTCTTTTTCGGCGGTGCTTATGCAGATTTTGTGGATGCCAAGGCCTTCGGCGACAATCGCGCCCACCGTCATGCGGGGCGAAAGACTGCCAAACGGGTCTTGGAAAACCATCTGCATATCGCGCCGCACGGCGCGCAAAGCCTTGGGCGACAGAGAGAATAAATCCTTGCCGATGAACTGGATAGAACCCGTTCCTTTGATGAGACGTAAAAGAGCAAGGCCCAGGGTTGTTTTGCCCGATCCGCTTTCGCCCACGACGCCCACCGTTTCGCCTGCGCGGACGCGCAGATCAATGCCATCGACGGCGCGGAAAACCGCGCGTGGAGCGAAAAGCTTTTTAGCGGGCAGGGGGAAGTGAACGCGAATGTCCTTGGCTTCCAAAACCGTTTGGGCCGATTCGGGGAAGGGTGGGGCCGATCCTTTCGGCTCCGACGCTAAAAGAAGTTTGGTGTAGGGGTGCTGCGGTTGACTGAACAGGCGCGCGATGGGGCCTTCTTCGACAATCGTGCCTTTTTGCATGACGATCGCACGGTCAGCGACGCGGCGCACAATGGTTAGATCATGCGTGATCAGTAAAAGCGCCATCCCAAGTTTCTTTTGCAAGTCCTTGAGAAGGGACAAAATCTGAGCTTGAACCGTGACGTCAAGAGCCGTGGTTGGCTCGTCTGCGATCAATAGATCTGGGGTGTTGGCCAAAGCCATCGCGATCATAACGCGCTGGCGCTGACCGCCTGACAGTTGGTGCGGATAGGCATCAAGGCGGCTTTCGGGGTCGGGAATGGCGACCAGATGCAGCAGCTCGATCACGCGCTTGCGGGCTTCGTCGCGCGTTTGACCTTGGTGCAGGACAAGAACCTCGGCAACCTGTTTTTCAATCGTGTGAAGCGGGTTGAGCGAGGTCAGCGGCTCTTGGAAGATCATGGCGATCTTGCCGCCACGCAGCTGTTGCAGGGCGGCCTCAGGTGCGGCCTTGCCGTCTTGTAGAATGGTTTTTCCATCGAAATGGATGGACCCGCTGGGGTGGCGCGCAAAGGGGTAGGGCAAAAGCTGCAAGATCGACAGCGCCGTCACCGATTTGCCAGAGCCCGATTCGCCGACAAGGGCCAAGGTTTCGCCCTTGTCGATTGTAAAGGAGACGTCGTGGACGACAGGCGTCGCGCCAAAGGCGACGTTCAGGCGGTCAAGGGCCAGCAAGCTCATCGTCTTTCTCCGAAAATCTTGCGGGGGTCGAAAGCGTCGCGGGCGGCTTCGCCGACGAAAATAAGAAGCGTTAGCAACAACCCCAGCACCGCAAAGGCGCTGAGCCCCAGCCACGGCGCTTCAAGGTTGTTTTTGCCCTGATTGAGCAGCTCACCCAAAGAAGGCGAGCCCGGCGGCAGGCCAAAGCCCAAGAAGTCAAGCGCGGTCAGTGTGGTGATGGCGTGGTTCAGCACAAAGGGCAAATAGGTCATTGTGGCGACCATCGCGTTGGGCAGAATGTGCCGGACGATGATCAGGCTATCGCGCGCGCCCAGCGCTTTGGCGGCGCGGACATAATCAAGGTTGCGGGCGCGCAGAAACTCGGCGCGCACGACATGGACCAGCGACATCCACGAAAACAGCAGCATCAGCAACAGAAGCCACCAGAAATTAGGCTGAACCAAGCTGGCCATGATGATCAAAAGATACAAAACGGGCATGCCGCCCCAGATCTCGATAAAACGCTGAAAGATTAAATCCGTTTTGCCGCCAAAATAGCCTTGAACCGCGCCCGCTGCGATGCCGATCAATGACGAGAAAAGGGTCAGCGTCAGGCCAAACAAGACCGAGAGACGAAAGCCATAAATAATGCGCGCCAAAACATCGCGGCCTTGGTCGTCGGTTCCCAGCCAATTGTCGGCGGAAGGCGGCGAGGGGGCGGGGCGGCCCAAATCGTAATTGATCGTGTCGTAGGAATAGGGGATGAGGGGCCAAATCATCCAGCCTTTGGCTTCGATCTGGTTTTTGACAAAGGGGTCGCGGTAATGGGCTTCGGTTTCAAACGTGCCGCCAAAGGTCGTTTCGGGGTAGGCGTGGAAAATAGGAAGGTAGTAAGCGCCTTCGTAACGGATCAAAAGCGGTTTGTCGTTGGCGACGATTTCGGCCATGCCGGTGACGACAAACAAAGCCAGAAAAATCCATAGGCCCCAAAAGCCGCGCTTGTTGGCCCGAAAGTTAGCCCAGCGCCGCGCCGCCAGTGGCGAGAATGTCGGAAAGGAAAAAGCCACGCTTTTTTGCCTGCCACGTTTTGATTTCAATTCAAAAAAGAGGCTTCAAGATAGACCATGCTTTGGGCCTTGCTTCAATGAAAAACATGCGCCTATGATTGATAGAAAGGCTTTCTTTTGCCGTAATTCTATCCTTGCATCGCCGTAATCGTCCTTTACGCTTTCCTTCATGTCACAATCAGGAGGCTTATCCATGAACATCAAGACATCGTTACGTTCCCTTGCGCTTGTTGGTGTGATGGCCACGGGGATGGGCCTGAGTTTTTCAGGTGCGGCCTATGCCGATCCGCCGCCATGGGCCGCGGGTGGAGCTGGGCAGCACGAAGAGAGAGAACACGGTTTCCATGAGCGTGATCATGACCGTGATCATGATCGGGGCCCGGAAAGGCATGCGATGCCGCGGGGTGGCGCATCGATGCATTTCGACGACGGGCGTCGGGATCAAATCTACGCCTATATGCGCGAAACTCATCGCGGCCATTGCCCGCCGGGGTTAGCCAAAAAGCATAACGGATGCCATGCGCCGCGCCAAAGCCGCAAATATCATGTCGGCGGCGTTTTGCCGCGGACGTATCGCCCCGTTCCGCCCGCGCTGATGACCCGTTTAGGGCCGCCGCCGCAGGGCGCGTTTTATGCGCTGGTCGATAATGACGTTCTGTTGGCCAGCGAAGCGGGGAAAAAGATTTTGGATGCTGTGACGCTTCTTTCTGCCATCCAGTGACCGTCAAAAGCTCTCGGAGAAGAGAAAAAGAAAGGCGCCGGAAGGCGCCTTTCTTCAGTTTGATAGAACGGCGAGAAATCAGCGCGTGACGCCTGCGCGGCGCAAATCGGCTTCGACCATCATCTCGACCAGTTTGGGCAAGGCTGTTTGAGCCGTCCAGCCCATCTTTTCTTTGGCTTTAGCGGGGTTGCCAATTAAAAGCTCAACCTCGGCCGGGCGGTAGAACTCGGGATTGACGCGGACCCAGACTTTGCCGGATTTCTTTTCGGTTCCCGTCTCGCCAGTGCCTTCGCCTTGCCAAATGATTTCCGTTCCCATCGCGGCGGCGGCCATGTTCACAAAATCGCGGATCGTCGTCGTGACGCCTGTCGCAAGCAGGTAATCATCGGGCTTTTCCTGCTGCAGCATGGCCCACATGCCTTGGACATAATCGCCCGCAAAGCCCCAGTCGCGCTTGGCATCCAAATTGCCCAGCTCAAGGCAGGCCTGTTTGCCCGCTGCGATGGCGGCAAGGCTGGTGGTGATTTTGCGCGTCACGAACTCAAGCCCGCGCAGCGGCGATTCATGGTTGAACAAAATGCCCGAGCAAGCGAACAGGTTATAGGATTCGCGGTAGTTCACCGTGATCCAGTGCCCATAGACCTTGGCGCAGCCATAGGGGCTGCGGGGGTAGAAGGGCGTTTTTTCCGTCTGCGGGATTTCTTGGACCTTGCCGAACATCTCGGAGGTCGAAGCTTGGTAATACCGCGTCTCGGGCAAATGATCGCGCAGGACGTTTAAAAAGCGCGTGACCGAAAGCCCGTCAAGGTCGCCCGTGTAAAGCGGCTGCGTGAACGACGTCGGTACAAAGCTTTGCGCCGCCAGATTGTACACTTCATCGGGGCGGATTTTTAAAAGCGCTTGTTCAATGCTTGAGGAATCTTGCAACTCCATGCAGACCAGGTTCACTTGATCGCGAATGCCAAGCTCGTCAATGCGCCAAAAGGTGGGCGAGCTGGTCCGGCGATAGGTTCCATAAACCTGATAGCCTTTTGAAAGAAGGAACTGCGCTAAATACGCGCCATCTTGTCCCGTGATACCTGTCAAAAGAGCTTTTTTTTGTGACATCATGTCCTCTGTAGGTCGTGAAAAGAGAAAAGGCGTTTTGGCGAGAGAAGGCGCGATTCGCCCCCTTACCGAAAAGGCCCTTGGGCGATAACACAGAATAGCGGGCCTGACAACCAAAGGGCCATCAAAAACCTGCGAATCGGCTGTTTTCCTTAAGAACCCACGCCGCCATAGCGAATCGCCGTGATCTCGACGCTTTGCGGGCCCGCTGGCGTATGCAACGTGACCTCGTCGCCGATATGCGCGCGCATCAAGCTGCGGGCGACGGGCGATATCCAGCTGATTTTGCCCACCGCCATATCGGCTTCGTCGATACCGACCAAGGTGACAGTGCGGGCGACGCCTTCGTCGTTTTCATAGGTGACCGTCGCGCCAAAAAAGACCTGAGACAGGTTTTGTTGCTGCGACGGGTCCACGACTTCGGCGCTGTCAATGCGTTTGGTCAAATAGCGCACGCGGCGGTCGATCTCACGCAGGCGCTTCTTGCCGTAGATATAATCGCCGTTTTCCGACCGATCGCCATTGCCCGCCGCCCATGCGACGACCTCGACCACTTTGGGGCGCTCGGTGTGCAGCAGTTGCCGCAGCTCAGTCTTCAGCGCTTCCAGTCCGGCGGGCGTCATGTAATTCTTTTGCCCCGGCGGCAGCGCGGGCAAACCGGCTTCGTCGTCTTCGGCGTCGGTGGTTTCTGTTTCTTTTGTAAAGGCCTTGCTCATGTCTTTTTTTCTTTGGTTAAACACGCTAAAGCTAAAAGTGAAAGGCGCGGGCGCTTCTGTCAAGTCTGTGGCTTCAGAAAAACCTTGAAGGTAAGGAACATATGGCAAAGCATGTTTTCGGTTTCTATGGCCCAAACGCTAACAATGCTCTGAAAGTCAGCAGCGACTATTTCAAGCAAGGCTTTGCCGCGCGTGGCTATGACGTTGACATTATCGATGCCGCCAGTGCGGCAG
Organism: uncultured Rhodospirillaceae bacterium; assembly: GCA_964390005.1. GTDB lineage: Bacteria > Pseudomonadota > Alphaproteobacteria > UBA9219 > UBA9219 > CAYMGM01. The sequence continues at coordinate 56,562 of CAYMGM010000004.1, forward strand.
ACAAAGCGCGCGTTCTTGCGGCGCTACAAGCGGGCAGGGTTGCCTTTGGCTTTGGCTTGCAAGGCGTTGGATCGCTTTTGAGCTTTGAAGACGAAATCGTGGCGTGGCAAGCCTTTGGCGTTCCTTTTGTGGGGCTGCATCACGATCATCCTTGCTATAATACGCTGCATCACCTCTCGGCCAGCCGCTTTGTCGGGAATCTTTATTTCTATCGGTGTTTTCTGGAAGACAAACTGCGTTTTTTGCCTAGCGCGCAATTGTCGCGGGCGGCGTCGTTTGGGTTTCTTCAAGCCGATTTGCCGCCAGCGCCGCCGTTCGAGACGCGGCCTTTTCGCTTTCTGTATCCGAAGACGGGGCAGAGGCCAGCGAGCTTTTTAAGCTTTTTGGCCGAGGTTCCGGCGAATGTGCGTATGGCGCTGACCGATCAGATCGTCAGGCTTTTGCAAGATCCCAATCTTTCGATTTGTCAGATGGTCGGCGAGCTTTTCGATGCCTTGCGTTTGGACCGGCAAGAACAGTTCATCCTGTTTTGGCATTTCGTCAAAATGATCGATAGTTATATTCGCGCGCAGCATGCGATGCTTTTTGTGCAGTGGCTGATGAAACAAGAAGGCGCGGTCATTGTGGGCAACGGGTGGGATTTTTTGGATAAAACGGGCGCGCGGGCTTCGTTTTTGCCATCGATGGATTTCGGCGCGATGGATGCGCTGTATCAGCAGGCGCGTTTTGTGTGTAATACCAATCCTCATGGGCACGATTTTGTTCATGAGCGCGTTCTGATCGGCTTGGCCTATGGCGCATGCGTTCTTTCCGATAGCAACAGTTGGTGGGATACGCATGGGGGCGCTTTGCCTGCGCTTTCTTTGTTCAATTGGCGCGCGCCGCTTGACGCGCAGCTTGAGGCGATCATGGATCTTCCCGACGCCGCCGCGCGCGCGGCCCAAGGGCCGGAAGCGGCCAACAAGCTTTTTCAAACGAAGCCTTTCGACGCTGTTCTGGCTTTCGTCGATGATTTACGTTCTTTTGCCGCAGAAAACGCGGCGTCTTGATAGGGAAAGGAGCCTCTGCCGATGCCTTCTTTGAATGTTTTTGTTTATGGTACGCTCAAACAGGGCTGCCGCAATCATGCGCGTTATGCGGCGGGCGCTGCCGAGATTTTGCCCGCGCGCGTTTGGGGGCGCCTTTATGCTTTGCGCGGGCTTGACTATCCGGGGCTTGAGCTGCCGCCCGCTCTTTTGCTGGCAACGGGAACAAACGATCCTTTGGCCGATGCGGCGTTGGCGGCAGATTATGCGGCGCGCGGCGTAAGCTTTGACCCTCAAGGGCCGCAGGGCTTTGGGGCCGTTCATGGCGAGTGTTTGCGTTTTGACGATCCGGCCAAGGCCTTGCCAGCTTTGGATGCGCTGGAAGGCTTTGTGCCGCAAGGCGCAGTGGGCGGGGCTTCTTCAGACGAGCCGCCTTATAGCCGGTCGCTGATTGCCGCACAGACCGATTTGGGGGCCGAGCCTTTGTGGGTTTATCACATGGCCGCGCCGATTGATGGCGTTTTGATCCCCAAAGGGGTTTGGTATCCGCCGCTGCCATAAAACAGGGTTGGTTTGTTGAAAGGGCGAGACGATCGGCCTTAAGCCTCTGATTCGGCCTGTTTGGGTTGCTCTGCAGCAATCAACATATAGATTGTTACGCTTTAAAAATTAATAGATGTGGTAGAAAAAGTTGTTTTTGCGCCTTCGTTCTTGATCGAGATCAAGAATTTTGAGCGACAAAAGGCGCACGATCCCCCCTGTCTGAAAGGCGCGCCATTCGGCACCAGCGCCGATCCAACGAAGGGGAAGGGCCTTAGAAGGCCTCAAAGGAGATGACGTTATGTTTGATATGCGACAAGTCGAAACCGGTCGGCGCGTTCAGACGGATCCATCGCGCGATGCGCTTTTGACGCGCTTTGGGTTGGCGACACTGGCGGATCGTTATTTGCTGCCGGGCGAAGGCCCGCAAGATATGTTTGCGCGCGTGGCGATGGCCTATGCCGACGATGATGCGCATGCGCAGCGCCTGTACGATTACATGAGCCAATTATGGTTTATGCCTGCGACGCCCGTTTTAAGCAATGGCGGCGCGAAGCGAGGCTTGCCGATTTCGTGTTTTTTGAACGAATGCAGCGACAGCCTGGACGGCATCGTCGATTTGTGGAACGAAAATGTGTGGCTCGCGGCGCTGGGGGGCGGGATCGGCTCGTACTGGGGGCATTTGCGCTCAATTGGTGAGAATGTCGGGCGCAATGGAAAAACGTCGGGCATCATTCCCTTTATCCGCGTGCAGGACAGTTTGACGCTGGCCATCAGTCAGGGAAGCTTGCGGCGCGGCTCGGCGGCTTGTTACTTGCCGGTCAATCATCCCGAGATCGAAGAGTTTATCGAAATGCGCCGCCCCACCGGGGGCGATCCAAACCGCAAAGCCTTGAACCTGCATCACGGCGTCGTGATTTCCGATGCTTTTATGCGGGCGGTTGAGCAAGACGCTGAATGGGCCTTGACCAGCCCCAAAGACGGCGCGGTCATGGCGCGCGTCTCGGCGCGCGCGCTGTGGATCCGTTTGCTGACGGCGCGGCTTGAAACGGGCGAGCCTTATTTGCTGTTCATCGACAACGTCAATCGCGCGATCCCCGCGCATCACAAACTGGCGGGGCTTGGCGTTAAAATGTCGAACTTGTGCGGCGAGATCACGCTGCCAACAGGCGAAGATCATTTGGGCCGCCAGCGCACGGCGGTTTGCTGTTTGTCGTCGCTGAATCTTGAAACCTATAGCGCTTGGGAAAACGATCCGCACTTGGTTGAAGACGTGTTGCGCTTTCTGGACAATGTGCTTGAAGATTTTATTCAGCGTGCGCCCGACAGCATGGCACGCGCCCGCTATGCCGCAATGCGCGAGCGCTCGGTCGGGCTTGGCGTGATGGGCTTTCATTCGTTCTTGCAAAGCCTTTCTGTGCCGTTGGAAGGCGTGATGGCCAAGGTCTGGAATAAGCGGATCTTTCAGCATATCAAAACGCAAGCCGATGCAGCGTCGGTCAAGCTGGCGGGCGAGCGCGGCGCTTGTCCCGATGCGCAGGATTTTGGCATATCTGAACGGTTTTCTAACAAAATCGCGATTGCGCCAACGGCGTCGATCTCGATCATTTGCGGCGGCGCAAGCCCAGGGGTCGAGCCGGTCGCGGCCAACAGCTATACGCATAAAACGCTGTCGGGAAGCTTTGCCGTGCGCAACAAATATCTGGCCGCTTTGTTGGACAAATATGGCCGCAACGACGAAGACACGTGGAGCGATATCACCTTGCACGAAGGATCGGTGCAGCATTTGGACTTTTTGACAGACGACGAAAAGGCGACGTTCAAAACGGCGTTTGAATTGGATCAGCGCTGGCTGATCGAACTGGCCGCCGATCGCACGCCTTTTATCTGTCAGGCGCAAAGCCTCAATCTGTTTCTGCCCGCGAATGTGCATAAACGCGATTTGCATATGCTGCATTATTTGGCGTGGAAACGCGGCGTCAAAAGCCTGTATTATTGCCGGTCGAAATCGGTGCAACGCGCCGAAGCGCGCGGCGGGGTCGATGTGCAAAACGCTTCTGCCGCGCTGGCGCAAGTTCAACAAGCCGCCGCCGAGCCGCTGTTGGATGAGCCGAAATACGAAGAATGTCTGTCTTGCCAGTAAGGAAAATTGTTATGTTAACGTCAACGTCGCCTTTGCTTATTCCCAATCCTGTTTACAAGCCGTTTCGTTATCCGTGGGCGTATGAAGCGTGGCACACGCAGCAGCAATTGCATTGGCTGCCGGAAGAAGTGCCGATGGCCGACGACGTCAAAGACTGGAAGCAAAAGCTGACCGAGGCCGAGCGCAATTTGCTGACGCAGATTTTCCGTTTCTTTACGCAAGCGGATGTCGAAGTGAACAATTGCTATATGAAAAACTACGCGCGCGTTTTTCAGCCGACCGAAGTGCAAATGATGTTGGCCGCTTTTTCGAACATCGAGACGATTCACATCGCGGCCTATTCCTATTTGCTCGATACGATCGGCATGCCGGAAATCGAATATTCGGCCTTTCTGCACTATAAGGAAATGAAGGACAAATACGACTTCATGCAAGGTTTTAACGTGGACAGCCCGAAAGAGCTGGCGCGGACCTTGGCCGTTTTCGGTGGCTTTACCGAAGGTTTGCAGCTTTTCGCGTCGTTTGCGATGCTGATGAATTTTCCGCGTTTCAATAAAATGAAAGGCATGGGGCAGATCGTGACATGGTCCGTGCGCGACGAAACGTTGCACACGCTGTCGATGATCCGCCTGTTCCGCACGCTGGTTGAAGAAGAAAAGGGCATTCTAACGCCAGCCTTTGAAGAGGAACTGCGCGAATCTTGCCACGCGGTTGTGGGGCATGAAGACGCCTTTATCGATCTTGCGTTTGAGATGGGCGGGATCGAAGGCCTGACGGCGGCGGATGTGAAAAACTATATCCGTCATATTGCGGATCGGCGGCTTGGGCAGCTTGGCCTGCAAAAGATTTTCGATGTGCCGAAGAACCCGCTGCCGTGGATGGATGAAATCATGAACGGCGTCGAACATGCGAACTTTTTTGAAGCGCGCGCAACCGAATATAGCCGCGCCGCGACCCAAGGCACGTGGGACGAGGCCTTTGCCGCCATGGAAAAGATCGCCGGTTAAAGCAAAGTGTCCGGCGTCCAGGCGGCGGGTAACTGGGCCAGCGCCGATCCCCAATCGCCGCGCGTGAGCTGGCGCAGCAGACGCATGCTGGGGTACCAAACAGCGCGTTTCTGATCAAAGCCCCAGCGCCAATCGGGATCAAAGGGCAGCAGCGTGAAAACGGGCTTGCCAAGCCCGCCCGCCAGATGGGCGACAGCCGTATCGCACGCGATGACGGCATCCATCGCGGCAACAGCCGCCGCGGTGTCGCCAAAATGCGCAAAGGCCGTGCCAAGATCCGTGACGCCGTTTGCTTGCAAAAGAGCCATCTCGTCCGGCGTCGGATCGCGGCAAAGGCTATAGAACGCCGCACCGGATGCTTGGAAAACTGAAGCAAAAAGCGGCAACGGCAGACTGCGCAAATGATCGGTCCCGTTTGCCGGATTGCCGCGCCACAAGACGCCGATCTTAAGCTTGCCTTGGGGCGCGGAAATCTCAAGCGCCGCTGGGCAGGGAAGATAGGGCATCGCCCGCGGCACGCTTTCAAGCGTCACCCCAAGCCAAAGCGGTAGATCGAAAATCGAGGCGACATAATCAACGCCTTCGGATTGATCTTTTGGGCCCAGCATTTCGTCAAGGCCCGCCCAATTTTTGAAAAGAGGCACGATGGGGGCCGCGCTTTGAAACAAAACGCGCGCGCCTTGTTGCTTTAACAGGGGCAAAAAGCGCGCGAACATCAGCGCGTCGCCAAAACCTTGTTCGGTGTAAACCAAAAGCGTCCGGCCTTGCAGTGGCTCGCCCCGCCAGAGCGGCGCTGGGAAAGACGGGCGCGGACGCGATGCAAAGCGCGAACGGTAGCGCGCAAAGCCGCGCCGGTAATCGCCCAGCCGCAGCTCAAGCAGCGATAGATGATCATGCCAAGGGCTAAGGGTCGTCTCCGGCTCTGTAAGAAGTTGGGTATCGTCTTTATCTTGGCCCGCGCGGCGGAGCAATTCATGAAAAACGGCCAAGGCTTCGTCGTTGCGCCCCAGAACCTGCAACGTCAGCGCGTAATTGTCGAAGGCTTCAAGCGCTTGAGGGGCTAGCTCGATCGTGCGGCGAAAAGCGCGCAGCGCTTCTTCATGACGATCCAGACGGCTGAGGGACAGGCCCAAAAAGAAAAAGGATGGCGCGTGCGACGGCGCTTTTTCGGCGGCGTTTTGATAGGCGGCGACAGCGTCTTGCCAGCGTTCGGTCACTCGATATAAATCGCCCAAATGAATCCAGAAAAGCGCGGCATTCGGATCAAGCTTGAGCGCGCGAAGGATCAGCGCTTCTGCTTCGGCAAAATCGCCTTGCGCAAAGGATAAGACGCCTTTCAGCGCCAGCGCGTCGGGATTCGACGGCTCTTTGGCGAGCGCGGCATCGTACAGGCTGCGCGCTTTGGGCAGATCGCCGCGCTGATGGGCGGCTATGGCATCGTCTAGGACGGTCAAAGATAGGGCTTTCTGAAAGAAGGAAACACGGCTCTTGGGCGCTTATTTCTTTAACAAGGCCATGACTTCGTCTTGGCCTTTTTTGTTTTCGATGTAATGCGTCAAAGCCACGACCACATGACGATCAAAGGCGGCGTCGGCCCCATCGGCCAACGCGGCCAGCGCTTTTTCTTTGTCCATGGCCGCACGATAGGCGCGGGGGCTGATCATGCCGATAAAGGCATTGGCAACGGCGATGATCCGCGCCGTGATCAAAATCGTATCGGCCTGAAGGCCCAAGGGGCCAGCGCCATCCATGCGCTCTTGCATCTGGCGAAGCGTTTCGACGACGGGTCCGTCAAAGGCGATGCCTTCCAAAAAGGCGATGGCGCGTTGAAGCGATTCATGAATCTGCTTCTTTTCGTCGCCGGATAAAGAACCTGGGCGGCCCAGCAAGTCGCGCGGCACCATGACTTTGCCGATATTCATCAGTTTGCCAGCGACCTCGGCGGTTTCGATCAGATTGTCCGATAGGTGCAGTTCTTGCGCGACGGCGCGGGCGACAAAAGCCACGGCGCTTGATTGATGCGCGGCATAGGGGTCGCGATCATCGACCATGCCCAGCAAAGCGCTAATCAATTGGCGCTGGGTCGCTAGATTTTTCTCTTTTTCGCCGATGGCATGCGTGATGTCTTGATCGATCATCAAAACGCCGGGCGTCGGCGCGTCTTTTGTTTCGATCGGAATCTGATTAAGCGGCACATGAACCGACTGGATGGTGCGGGGCGGTTGGGTGGCTTCGTCTTGCCAAACGCGCAGGAGGGGCGTCTGCGTCTCGAAAACTTTGTTATTGGCTTCTTCATAAGCGGCAGCGCGCGCGGGGCCGATTAAGGCGGGAAGCGTTTTACCGTTCATATCCGCGGCCATGACGCCAGCGCGAAGGGCCGCTTTTTCGTTTGCGAAGCAAACGATCCCGGCGGGGTCGACAATGACGATAGATTCAAGCTGGCTATCCGCGACAAAGCGTAAAAGCTTTTCTTGGGCGGCAAGGTGCGTTGCAAGACGCGAAGCCTCAAGCGCCGATAAATAGGATTTGCGCGACGTTCCATAATACCAAACGGCGATCAAGGCGCATAAAAAGGCGATCACGCTGGCCGCCATCGACAACTGAACCTGGTGCAGCCAGCGCGTGCTATCGGCTTCGGCTTTTTCTTTGTCTGCCTCAACCGCTAAAACCCACGGCACGCGCGAAAGCGCGCGGCTTGTCATTAAAACGGTTTGACCGTTGGCGTTTGTTTTCTCGGCAAATTGTCCGGTCGAAAGCAACGCAAAGCTATCGGCTAAAAGCTCATTGGTCAAAGCGTTGCCCGAAGCTAAAGCCGCCGCGCCGTTGTCAGGCGAAAGGACCTGCGCGTTCGTCTCTTGTTTGCGCAGCAGCTTGATGTCGATCCCCGCCGCGTCTAACCCCGGTTGGCGCAGCAGTTTCCAAAGATCGTCATCCAGTTTTTTGATGGCGACCAAATGCGCGGCGGGTTCTGTTTTGGCGGGGTCGGTCTGAATGGGGTAGACGGGGATGACAAAACCGATCAACGGCCCGCTTTGCCGTGACTGAAAGGCGTCGATCAGGGCCGGTTCTTTGCCGCTGGCTGCCGCGATTTTTTGAACAAGCGCAGGATCGGGGTCGGCAAGTCCCGCCGTGCCGACAATCATTTTGCCATCGGGGGCGAAGAGGGCCAGACCTGTTTCCTCGGGCGCGGGGAGGTTAGCTTTGATTTGCGCCATCTCGGGCGCTTTTTTCGCAATCAGGTGAAGTTTATCCGCCGTGACCAAAAGAAGGTTACGCAAAAAGACGCTTTGAGGCTCTTGCGCGGCTTGCGCTGCATCGACGCCGCCCAAAGCCGTCAGATAAAGTTGAAGCGACGGATCGCTGGCGACCGAGCCCAGTTCATTGAAATGAAGATCAATCCAGTTTTGAACGGCTTGCTGGCGGCTGTCTGCGATCAGGTTCAATTTGTTTTGCCAGATCAAGGTATCGCGTTTTTCCTGCATGTCGGCAAAGCGCGCGACCAACGCGCTGCCCGCCATTGCGAACAGAAAAACCAAAAGAAGAAGTAAGCGCAGATTAAGCGTGGGGCGCTTTAAGGCAGAGGTGGCAAAATGGAGAGGCATGGCAAAACACCGGCAAGACGTTAAGCGATAAAAACGGAACCAGTGGCGAGGGCACGCGCTTTACGACGTCTGCGCGATCACATATTGCCACCAGTGATGCTCGTTGATCGAGTAAACGGGCACGTAGTGATAGACTTTAAGAACAGGAACGGTCTTTGTCACCTGATTATCCAACATGATGACGCCGTCGTCCAGCTTGAGCGTCAAGATCGTGTGGATGATGCCCCCCAGATGTAAATCGCGGACAATCGTGATACGCATCAGATCGTCCGAAACGCCAAGGGCGCGCAGCGACATATATTTAGCGATGGCATAGTCTTCGCAGTCGCCGTTTTTGCGTTGAAACTCGTATGGCGTCTCCCAATAATCCTGGACGCCCCAATTGACGATATCTTCGATATAGGGATAGGCGTTGACAAAACCGTTGATTGCTTCGGCTTGCGCGCTGAGCGGGGCTTTTTGAAGGCGCGTTAGAAAGTCTTTCCAATCTTTCAGGCGGCAAGGGCTGTAATCTTGCGTGCCGCAGATTTGATCCAGCGTATGCGCCTCGGCGTTATAGCGCGCCAGCATGCCCGTCCATTTGGGAAACTGGGCCACCGTGTCGGCGCGGAATTCCTGATTGACAAAATAGGACTGAAAAGCCGACGCCGCCCGTGGCTCGCTCATCCAAAGAGCCACAAAGGCGGCGCCAAAAAGAAAGAAAGCTTTTCTGTCCGGCATGGCGGTTGGCTTAGAACCTTGCCGTCATGCTGACGAACAAGCGCGGATCGTGACGATAGCGCGTTTGCTCATCCATCGGCGCGACCAACGGGACAGCGGCTTCCAACGTGCCCGAAAAGTTTTCGGTGAAGGTCAGGCGCACGCCAGCGCCGGTTGACGAGCGAAGGGTTTTGTCGTTGGCGCCAACAGCGCCGTCGCGCACCCAAACGCGGCCAATATCATAGAAGGAATAAAGCTGATATTGGTTCATATAGGAAAGACCCAGCGGGTCTGTGTAACGCAATTCGGCCTTGCCCGCGATGCCATGATCGCCCAGCGACGACGCTGAATCAAAGGCGCGCGCATATTCCGATCCGCCCAAACCGAACTGTTCGCTGACCAAAAGCGGATTAAAGGCATATTGCCCCGATCCCGCGATCAACAGCGAAAACTTTTCAGGCAAGGCCTGCAAACGCGAAACGTCCATGTTGATCTTGGTGAACGAGCTGTCGCCAACGGCGTTGGATCTGGGCTCGTCCGATTGCGTGGCCGAGAAGATGTTCATGCCTTCGCTGACCTGCATATCGACAACGTTATTGCCGCGCGCGCGGTCGATAACGTTATAGGTGCCGCCAAGACGCGCGATACGCAGACGATCGCGCGTGAAGGCTTGGTCGCCGAAGACGTTGACCGACGCATCGTAGTAATCCAATGCGCCGCGCGCCAACAGGTTTTCTTTCCGCTGACGGATAAAGGGATGGGTCACGCGCATTTCGATTTCATTCGAATTGCCGTTGACGTCCAAATCTTTCAGCGCGTCGCGCGGGTTGTTATGGCTGTGGCTGAACAGGACCGAAAGCGTCGTGCCTTCGCTGTCCACCTGACGCTCATAACGGAAATCGCCCCCTAAAAGCTCATCTGTTGCCGGATTGACGAAATAGAAACGGCCTTGGGTTCTGTCGTAATAGCCAAGGGTCGAGTTTGTCGCGCCCATCACGGTATGTTGCCAGGGGCCAAGATATTTGCTGCCGCGGTTATCAAAGGTGTACGATGCATCGTAATCTTTGTTTTTCAGGCTCAAAACCATTTCAGCCGCGCCAAACTGATCGGGGGCGGGCCGCAACAAGCCGCTGACCGTGACGCCAGGCAGGTCGTTGATCAAAAGAAGGTAGCGTTCCAGATCTTGAACGCGCGCGGGGCGAAGGGCCTTCATCTTCGCGCCATAGGATTCGATGATCTTCTCTTCGTTTTCGCCGCGCATATCGCCTTGGATCGAAATGCTGCCAATAATGCCTTCGATAATCTTGATCTTCAGCGTGCCGTCGGTGATGTCTTGCGGAACGACAACGGCTTTGGACAAGATGTAGCCGTCATTGCGATACATCGCCGTGATTTTGGCGGCGATGTCTTGGGCGTCGAGCAAGGAAATCGTCTGCCCCAATTTATCGGCATAAACGGCCTTAAGCGTGGCTTCGCTATAGATAGACGAGCCTTCGATGATGACGTTTTTCAAAACGAAGGTTTCTTTGGACAGGCGCTCTTTTTCTTCGGCTGAGGGTTCGACATCAGACGGTGTCGGCAATTGCAGGCCTTCTGGCGCAAAGGGAAGGGTAGGTTCCTGTTGAAAACGCTTATCGACCTGTCCCGGGGCAACCGATCCCGGCAGTTCAACGGCAAAAGACGGCCCCGCCGTCAAAGCAAGGACCGAGGCAAAAACGAAAGCGGCCAAGCGGGAAGAGCGCATCGGAAGGTGTTTCATAAGATCATCTTTCTGGGCTGGGGCGATCGAAGAGTGTCTTTACTTAAGTAATTGCCGTAAAAACGGCAAAAAACCCTTCTTGTTCTAGCTGATTGGCTTACTTGTGTAAACAAGATCCAAGTTAGATTAAGCTGGTTTTTTATACTGACATATTATTTTGTTGCCGAAATAACACGCTCGTTGTATGACAAGAGTAAGGGATTTTGTATGCCTAATAAAAGATAAAGAGCCTGTTTGTTTTTTAATGTTTTATTTACCATAGCGCTTTGCTAAATATATAGGGCGCAAGAAGGCGAAAAACGAAAGATAGAAAGGCGACCGCTCTTCGGTGAAGACGGCGCTCTTGACTCAACAATTAAAAACCCGAGGAGCCGAGATGATGACCCGCCCCCTGACCATGAAGACCGTCTTGAAGACGACGATTTCCAGCACGCTTTTCATCAGCCTGTTGATGACGGCAGGGGCCGCGCATCCGGCGCTTGCCTTGCCACAGGATGGTCAAGTGGCGCGCGGCTCGGCCAGCATCACGACGCAACCCGACAGCGTCAATGTCAATCAAACAACGGACCGCGCCGTGATCAATTGGCGCAGTTTTGATATTGGGGCCAAGGAAAGCGTCAATTTTGCGCAGCCTTCTGCCAGTTCGGTGACGTTAAACCGTGTCTCGGGCAGCGCCAATCCTTCGCAGATCCTTGGGGCTTTGAATGCGAACGGTAAAATCATCTTGGTCAACCCGCAAGGTGTGTTCATCGGCGAAGGTGCGCGGGTGAATGTCGGCGGTCTTGTCGCGACATCTAGCGATATCAAAGACGATAATTTTATGAACGGCCAAATGACGTTCGATATTCCCGGCAATCCGAACGCGCAGATCGTCAATAAAGGCAATATCTCGATCACCGAAGGCGGGCTTGTCGCTCTTGTCGGCCCCAACGTGACAAACACGGGGCTTATCCAAGCGCGTCTTGGCCGCGTGCATATGGCTTCGGGCGATGTTTTTACGATTGATTTGTACGGCGACGGCTTGATCACCATTCAAGCCAGCGATGCGCTGACAAAGCAATTGATCGCCAATAGCGGCACGATCCAAGCCGACGGCGGCGAAATCATTTTGACGGCAGGCGCCGCCAAAACGACGATCGACAGCCTGATCAACATGGACGGTCTGTTGCAAGCCAACAGCGTCGGTGAAAAAAATGGCCGCGTTTTGCTGGCTTCGGGCGATAACGGGGGCACAAACGTTTCTGGAAAAATTAGCGCCCAGGGTACGCAAAGCGGCGAAAAAGGCGGGGCGATCACCGTTTTGGGTAAGAATGTCACATTGGCTGATGGTGCAGTGTTGAATGCATCTGGCAAAGCTGGCGGCGGTAAGATCAAGGTCGGCGGCGATTTCCAAGGCGCGGCGGGAACGCCCGCAGCCCAAGCGACAACCGTTGCCGAAGGCGCGCGTTTGCTGGCCAATGCCGATGAAAACGGCAATGGCGGCGACGTTGTTGTTTGGAGCTCGGAAGAAACCGTTTTTGCGGGATCAATCGAAGCCAAAGGCGGCGCGCTGGGCGGCAATGGTGGTTCGGTTGAAACATCGGGCGCGAATTTATCGGCATCGGGTCTTGTCGACGCCAGTGCGGTTTATGGTGATGCAGGATTATGGTTGTTGGATCCCTATAACTTGAAAATTACGACAGGCAGCGGGGCAAACGTTGTCAAGGTTTCGACGATTCAAAACAGCCTGAACAATGGCACAAGTGTAACGATCTCGACGCGGGATAGCAGCTTATGTTCAGGGCTTGGTTGCTTGGCGCCGGGCCTGCAGGCAGGGAATATCGAAATCGCCAGCAGCATTACCAAGTCGAACGGTGGCAATGCGACGTTGACATTCAAGGCCGACAACAACATTACAGTTGATAGTGGCGTTTCTATCTCATCGACAAAGAACAAGTTGAATGTCGTTCTGACAGCTGATCAAGACAATAACGGCGCTGGAAGCGTGGCGATGGAAAACGGATCGTCCATTCAGACCAATGGCGGCAATATCTCTATTTCAGGCGCTGGCGGTACGTCGTGGGTTGGCGGTGTGACCTTGACGGGCGCTGTTTTAAACGCCAAAGGCGGTAACATCTCGATTACTGGTAACGGCTATAGCAGTTGGATTTTGGGCGGGAGCTATGGCGTGCAGGCCATCAGCAGCGAAATCAAAACGGCGGGCAGTGGAACCATCACTATCGAAGGCACTGGCGGCAACAGCGGCGTCGGGGTCGGCGGTTTCGAGACTTATGGCGTTCAACTGATCAATACGGACGTTGAAACAACGGGCAATGGCCGAATTTCCATTACGGGTCAGGGCGGCGACAGCATCAACGCTTTGAGTATCAATAATTATGGTTTGCGCCTTGATGGCACAACCGTGTTGTCGAAAGGGGGAAGCGATATCGTCCTTTCTGGAACCGGCGGCGATAACACGGCACTGTACAGCACGGGGAACGACGGTTTGTCCATCCAAGACGGGTCTGTTGTTAAAACGACGAGCGGTGCGATAACGTTGACCGGCATTGCCGGAAAAACAAACCACATCTGGGGGACGAATGCCTATGGCATCGTTTCAAAAGATACGAACACGATCGGTGGCGCAAACGACACGGGAGCGATCAGCTTCATCGCCGATACGCTGAAAGTCTCGGATCATTTGAAGGTTCAAACAAGCGACAATGTCACGTTTAAGCCTTATCAGGCCAATACCTTCATTGGCGTTGCAAACGAGGCCGGAACGCTGCAGGTGACGGGCGCCATCTTGGACGATGTCAAAGCGGGCCATGTCACGATTGGCGATTTGCTGACGGGAACGGGCACGCTTTCGGCTGGCGCGCATCATTGGAACACATCGGCTTCTTTCGTCACGCATTCAGGCAATATCTATCTGAATGGCGTTCAGGCAATGGGCAACAACAGCTTCTTGGCCGTGACGCAAAACGGCAATATCGCTTTGGGCTCGTCCGGGGGCGTCAGCAGCACGGCCTCGGGCTCGTCGATCGTTTTGGCGGCCAGCCATGGCCATTTCACCAATGGCTCGACAGCAGGCGAAGGCGCGCTTTCTGTTGCTGAAGGCGGGCGTTGGTTGATTTATTCATCGGGCCCGGCGAATACCGACACGATGAATGGTTTGCGTTCAGACTTCCATCGTTACAGCTGCACCTATGGTGGCGCGTGCCCTGAATTGGGGACGGGCAATGGCAATTTGTACAGCTATACGCCGTACCTGACCCTCTCACTCGAAGACGCCATTTTGACCTATGGCGATTATTATGATGTGAAGTTGAAGGTTACGGGGGTTCTGGATGCTGATTTTATGCAAGATCACATCTCTGGCTTGATCTCGTATGACACGCTTTACGATACCCTCTTCAACCATGATGTTGGAACGTATAGCGTCAAAATCGGATCGGCATCGCTGGTTTCGATGTTGGGGTATGGCTTTATCTATGACCGGACGCCGAAAACCATTATCGTTAATCCGGCAAAACTGGCCGTCGTTGCGCAAAATAACAGCAAAACCTATGGCGAAAGCGACCCGACGCTGACCTATAACGTCACCGGCTTTAAGTACAGCGATACGCGCGATACCGTGATGACCGGCGCCCTGGATCGCGCAGCGGGCGAACATGTTGTGGCGGGCGGCTATGCGATCGGTGAAGGTTCGCTGGGGCTGTTGTCTAAAAACTATGTGATCGGTTCGTACGTGGGGGCAACCTTTACCATCAATCCGGCCAGCTTGACTGTCTCGGCTGACAACAAGTCGATGGTGATGGGCGACGGGGCCCTTCCACCTTTGACCTATAGCTATTCGGGTCTTGTCGGCGGCGATACCAGCTCGGTCTTTACGGGCGCCTTGACGACTGATGCGACAGTAGATTCGTTGGTCGGTTCTTATGGCATCGCGCGTGGAACGCTTTCGGCTGGCAGTGATTACACCGTCGCCTTTACGGACGGTGTGCTGACCATCACCGCGCCGACCGATGCGATTAACCGCGCTTCGGAACAAAGCGTTTTGGCACCTCTTTTGGCGCGTGGCTTGGGGCATCGCGGGATCCTTCTCGCCATGATGCAAGGCGCCGGGACGTTAAGCGGCCTGACGCCGGCCGCTGGCGGTGGGCGTATGATGACGCCAGAAGAACTCAGCAACTTGGCCCCGCCGTTTGGCGGCAAGATGATGACGCCGGAAGAGCTCAGCAAGCTTGAGCCTTCGGCGGGCGGTTCAACGGGCGTCGTGGCACTGATCGAATGTGATGACAACGCGCCTTGCCAGATCAACCAGTAATATATCTTACGCACAATCTCGCCCCGCTCAGACGTTGTCTGGGCGGGGTTTTTTATTATAGTCATTCCCAATAAGAATGGGACGGGACTGCAAAAGGCCTTCGCCTGCGCTCCGCTGCGCACGGACGTAAGTCCGCTTACGCAGCGGTGCTCGGCAAAGCCCTTTTTCGCCTGCCGTCGCATTCTTATTTGAAACGACTATAAGAAACGCGTTTGTTTGTCCCTTTAACTTTTGTGTATGTTTGTGTATTTTAAAGATGACTTTGTCTCTCTCCACGTTTTGCGGTTCCGAGGAAAAAATGAAGGTTTTGATTACCGGCGTGGCTGGATTCATCGGTGCGGCGCTTGCCCTCAAGCTCTTGGAACGCGGCGATGAGGTGATTGGGATCGACAATCTAAATGATTATTATGACGTCAATCTCAAACAAGCGCGTTTGGCGCGGGTTCAGGCGGCGGGGCAGGGAGCCTTTGCCTTTCACCCCATCAATATCGGCGATAAGGATGCTGTTTTTGCGCTGGAAGAAAGCTGCCGCGATGTGACGCATGTCGTCAATCTGGCGGCGCAGGCGGGCGTTCGCTATTCGCTGATTAATCCGTATGCCTATGTCGAGACAAATGTGATGGGGTTTGTGGTGATGGCCGAGTTTGCCCGGCGGTTGCCCAAGCTTCAGCATTTTGTTTATGCCAGCTCGTCATCTGTTTATGGCGGGAACGAGAAAACGCCTTTTTCGGTCGAAGATCCGGTGGAAAAACCGCTTTCGCTTTATGCCGCGACCAAACGCAGCGACGAGCTGATGGCGCATACCTATGCGCATCTGTACAAAATGCCGTGTACGGGCTTGCGCTTTTTCACCGTTTACGGGCCGTGGGGAAGGCCCGATATGGCGGCGTATCTGTTTACGTCAAAGATTATGGCCGGGGAGCCGATACCCGTTTTCAACCGCGGCCAAATGCGCCGAGATTTTACCTATATCGACGATATCGTTGCAGGCGTGATCGGCGTTTTAACCCGCGCGCCCTCGATGGCCGATTGGCCCGTGCCAAGCCGCGTTTACAATATTGGCGGTGCGCATACAGAAAGTCTGATGGACTATATCGGGGCAATCGAAACGGCTTTGGGCAAGAAGGCGATCCTTGATCTGCTGCCCATGCAAGCGGGCGATGTTGCGGCGACATCGGCGGACATCGCATCGTCGGAACGCGATTTCGGTTATTGCCCCGCAACCCAGATTGCGGCTGGCATTCCGCGCTTTATCACATGGTACAAAGACTATCACGGCGCCTAACCGCGGGAGGCGATCCAACCTTCTGCGCCTTGTAAAATTTGATGTCGCAGAAGGTTGTTTGCCTTTCCAGGTGGCATACCCCCGATGCAGCCGTGTTCTCCCCCCAAAAAAGGCCGCGGCGCCACGCCGCCGCCACGCCGCCGCTATTCGGCGGTGTGGTAGTTGGGGGATTCGGCGGTGATCTGAACGTCGTGAACATGCGATTCACGTAAGCCAGCACCCGTGATGCGGACAAACTGAGCTTTTTCCTGCATGGCCGCGATGGTGGGCGAGCCCGTGTATCCCATCGAAGCGCGCAGACCGCCAATCAGCTGATGGATGATCTGGCTGACAGGACCTTTGTAAGCCACGCGGCCTTCAATGCCTTCGGGGACCAGCTTGTCGGTGTTGTTGATGTTGGCTTTTTGGAAGTAACGATCGGCAGATCCCGCCGCCATAGCGCCCACGCTGCCCATGCCGCGATAGCTTTTGTACGAACGGCCTTGGTACAAAACAACTTCGCCCGGCGCTTCATCGGTGCCAGCGAACAGGCCGCCCAGCATGACGCAATCAGCGCCCGCCGCAATGGCCTTGGCAATTTCGCCGGAATAACGGATGCCACCATCGCCAATAACCGGAATGCCGTTCTTATGGCAAACCTCGGCGGCATCCATAATCGCCGTCAGTTGCGGCACGCCAACGCCTGCGATCATGCGCGTGGTGCAGATCGATCCCGGGCCAATGCCGACTTTGACGGCATCGGCGCCAGCGTCGATCAAGGCCTGCGCCGCTTCGGCGGTCGCAATGTTGCCTGCGATGACTTGTGTTGCGCTGGATAAAGAGCGGACCTTGCCAACCTGGGCCAAAACGCCTTTGGAATGGCCATGCGCCGTATCGACAACGATCACATCAACGCCCGCTTCAATCAAAGCTTCGGCGCGCGCAATGCTGTCAGCGCCCGTGCCAATGGCGGCGGCGGCGCGCAAGCGGCCTTTATCGTCTTTGCAAGCTTGCGGATAAAGCTGCGCACGTTCGATATCGCGAACGGTCAAAAGCCCGACGCAACGGAAAGCGTCATCGACAACGAGCAATTTTTCCAAACGGTGCTTGTGAAGAAGACGCTTGGCGTCGTCGCGCGCCACATTTTCGCGCACGGTAACAAGATTGTCGCTGGTCATCAGCTCGGAAACGGGCTGGTTCATGTTGCTGGCAAAACGTACGTCGCGGTTGGTCAAAATGCCGACCAGTTTACCCGAAGGCTGTTCAACGACAGGAATGCCCGAGATGCGGTAATCGGCCATCAAACGCAAAGCGTCGGCCAAGGGCGCCGTCGGGATGATGGTAATGGGGTTGATCACCATGCCGGATTCAAAGCGCTTGACCTTGCGCACTTCGTCGGCCTGTTCGGCTGGGGTCATATTGCGGTGAATAACGCCGATCCCGCCTGCCTGAGCCAGCGCAATAGCCAGCGCGCTTTCGGTGACGGTGTCCATGGCGGCAGAAAGAAGGGGGATCCCAAGCTGAATGCTTTTGGTGAGACGCGTACGCGTATCGACATCAGAAGGTAGAACGTCGGAAGCTGCCGGAACCAGCAGGACGTCATCAAAAGTATAAGCTTCGCGGAATGTGGCCATCTTTCCCTCGCAATCTATTCTAAGGCATATTGAAGATGGCGAGCATCTATACCCCAAGCGAACCCGGAATCACAGGGAAAAGAAAACTTTCAGATCAGACAGGTAAAGAATCCGCCTAGTCAGGACACGGTAAAGATCCTGGGGCGAGGGCGTGGGGGTGGTGCGCGGCGGCGGCAAGCGGATTTTCTTGGGTTTGATGGGCTGCCGTATGTTTGGTCTCGGCAACCGCAGCTTCCGAGAAATAGGCCCTGTAATAGAGCGATGCATCCTGAATGCGCGGGAAAGATTCAGGTTTTTCAATGAACTTTCCGATCAGATAGGCTGCGGCCGCATGCCGCGTCTCAGGGGTCGGATGTTCGGGGACTTGCGGTTTTTTGATGTTTTCCGGCAAGGCATCAAAATGAGAAAAACCAAGCGATTTCAAGCAGGAAACAACTTCATGCGTGGGCGGAATTTGGCTTTCGAACATGGATTTTAAGCGGTTGTCGATCCCGTAAGAAGCCGCAATCGATCCGACCAGATCGACCACCAGATCGTCGAAATGAGCCTGTTTTGTCGGATGGGCCGGAAGTTCAGGCGGTTCGATCTTTTGCAAAAGCTCCCAAGCGCGGGCACCGTCGCGCATCAAGCGAAATTGAGTGATCGTTGCCGCATCGTTCAGGGACCTATCGATAGCACGGCGCATTTTCCAGTAATGAATCTTTTTGCGTGCAATGTTATATAGACCGGTAAAAAGCAAAACAGCCTCCCTGAAAGACGAATCCTTATTCTTTACGGGGCTAGAATGACAGAAAAGGTTTAGGATTCAATAAAAACGTCTTAAAAGAGGCCCTTTTATGCCACAGTTGGGCCTTACCATCCGTCTTTGTTTTATGGTAAAAGCCACGAAGGCCTTACCAAGGCGTTAACTATTGTAGGGGAGAAGAACCGTGCCGCAAACGATCGTTCTAGTCGATGACGACCGCAATATTCTGACATCCGTCAGTATGGCGCTTGAGGCTGAGGGATTCGAGGTTCGCACTTATACCGACGGTGACGAAGGCTTGCGGGGGCTTACGCAAAAGCCTGCCGACCTTGCGGTTCTAGATATTAAGATGCCGCGCCTGAACGGGATGGAGCTTCTTCAAAAACTGCGTCAAATGCCCGCGATGGCCCAGATGCCCGTGATTTTTCTGACATCGAAAGATGAAGAAGTCGATGAAATCATGGGCCTGCGCATGGGGGCCGATGACTATATTACCAAGCCGTTTTCTCAGCGCTTGTTGCTTGAGCGCATTCGCGCGCTGTTGCGGCGCGAACAGCTGCGCCAGCAACCAGCGACATCGGCCGATCCTGCCAGCGTGATTACGCGCGGCAATCTGGTTTTGGACGAAGCGCGCCATGTTTGCACGTGGAAGGGGCTTCCGGTTGATCTGACCGTGACCGAGTTTTTGCTGGTCAAGGCGCTGGCTCAGCGTATCGGTCATGTGAAAAGCCGCGATCAGTTGATGGATGCGGCCTATGGCGAGTCTATTTATGTGGACGATCGCACGATCGACAGCCATATCAAGCGTCTGCGTAAAAAGTTCCGCGCCGTTGACAATGATTTTTCGCAAATTGAAACGTTGTACGGCGTTGGCTATCGCTATAAAGAAGATTAATCCCTGCCTCTATTCTGAAAAGAAAGCCCGCCGCATGGCGAAAAAGTTGCCTCTTCTTCCCGATGTCTGGCGCAAACGCAGGCGCGGGCATTGGCCTTCGCCTTTGGTGTTGCGCATCTTGGCTGTCAATGTCTTGGCGCTGGCTATTCTGGTTGGCAGCCTTCTTTATTTGGGACGCTATCAGGATAAGCTGATTGCCTCGGAAGTCGAGTCTCTGATGTTGCAAGCGCGCTTGTCGGCCAGCGCCATCGGGGAAGGGGCCGTCGTTATCGATCGCAGCGAGCAAAATATTCTGTCGCCGCTTTTGGCGCGGCTGATGATCCGCCGTTTGGTCGAAGCGTCGCAGACGCGCACGCGGCTTTATGATTTGGATGAAACCTTGCTGGCGGATAGCCGCATTCTGCTTGAGCGCAGCGGCAAGGTTCAGATTCAAAAACTGCCACCGCCGCATGTGCGCGGTTTTTGGATGGTCGATTCCATCATGGGCTTTTTCGATCTGATCGATTCTTTGGTCGAACGGGGCCAATATCCGATTTACGATGAAGACGAAGAACTTGGCGGCGAAGACGGCGATTCCATCGTGCATAAGGCGCTGGCGGGCGATAACGCCCATCTTGTCGCGCGGTTACCGCACGGGGGGCTGATGCTCAACGTTGCCGTGCCTGTGCAGCGGTATAAGCAGGTTTTGGGCGCTGTCGTTTTGTCGCGCACCGATACCAAAGTCGATGCCGCCATTCGCTCGGTCCGTTTGAATATCCTTGAGATCTTCGGCATTACGCTTTTAATTACGGTTATGCTGTCTTTTTATCTGGCGCGTACGATTGCTTCGCCCCTGCGCCAGCTGGCGCGCGCGGCCGAAATGGTGCATCAGGGGCAAAAGCAGATTGTCGGTTTGGTCGGGACGTCCAAGCTGTTAAATCGCGAAGCGTTGCCGGATCTAAGCGCGCGCGGCGACGAAATTGGCGAGCTTTCGACAGCGCTGCGCGATATGACCGCCGCTTTGTCGCAACGCATCGGCGCGATTGAAAATTTTGCGGCGGATGTCGCGCACGAGATCAAAAATCCTTTGACCTCGCTTCGCAGCGCCGTCGAAACAGCCGAACGGCTGCAAGATCCCGCGCAGCAAAAACGTTTGATGCTGGTTATTCGCGACGACGTGGACCGGCTGGATCGTTTGATCAGCGATATCTCGAACGCCTCGCGTTTGGATGCCGAGCTAAGCCGCGACGAGGCCGCGCCCGTGGATGTTTCGCGGATGCTCGCCATGATGGTCGATCTTTACGGCGCGGACGGCGACGACAAACAAGACAAACCTCACGTCGTTCTGACGGCGCTGCCGAAAAAGCCTTTGATTGCCATCGGGATCGAAGTCCGATTGGTTCAAGTCTTTCAAAACTTGATCTCGAACGCTTTGTCCTTTTCGCCGCCGGGGGGGAAGGTGACGTTGGCTGCCGAACAAAAAGGCCACGATATCACGGTGACCGTCGATGATGAAGGCCCTGGTATTCCTGAAAACAAGTTGGAAGCGATTTTCGATCGCTTTTACAGCGAAAGGCCGAAAGCGGAAAAGTTTGGCACGCATTCGGGGCTTGGGCTTAGCATTTCCAAGCAAATTATCGAAGCGCATCGCGGGCGCGTTTGGGCCGAAAATCGCAAAGACGATCAGGGGCAAATTACTGGCGCGCGTTTTGTCGTTCAATTGCATGCTGTTTAGCTTGCTTCTCTGAAAAGAACAGCTTTGTTTTATTGCACTGCAACATCGAATTCTGTGCTAAACGTTGGATTTTCTTCACTGTTTTCTTGATTCGTTAAAACGGCTGATTTAAGGTCTCCCTCGTTCGGTTCGCGCGAGTCGCGTCAGATATTCTTTCTGGCCCTTTCGTCTATAGGCCGGGCGCATCATCCTCTCTTTTCGTTTTCCTTTCCGTTCTTCCTGAAGGAGTTCTTCTATGACAAAAAGCATTGTGATCGCCAGCGCCGCGCGCACCGCGATTGGATCGTTTAACGGCGCGCTGGCCACGACGCCCGTGCATCAATTGGGCGCGATTGCGATCAAAGGCGCGATGGAACGCGCGGGCCTTCAACCGGGCGATGTCGATGAATTGGCCATGGGGCATGTTCTTTCGGCGGGTCTTGGCATGGGCCCGGCGCGTCAAGCTGCGATGGCTGCTGGCATTCCGCAGGAAAAGACGGCTTATGGCATCAACCAGATCTGCGGATCGGGGTTGCGCGCCGTTGCCAACGCTTATATGGCGATCAAATCGGGCGAACAAAACATCGTCGTCGCGGGCGGCATGGAAAACATGAGCCTGTCCAAACACGCGATCCTTTTGCGCCCCGGCGTGCGCATGGGCAATGCCGAAATGATCGATACAATGATCAGCGACGGTTTGACGGACGTTTTCAACCAATATCACATGGGCGTGACGGCTGAAAACGTTGCCAAGCAGTATGGCTTGACGCGCGAGATGCAAGATGAGTTCGCGCTGGGCTCGCAGAACAAGGCCGAAGCCGCGATCAAGGCTGGCAAGTTCAAGGACGAAATCGTCCCCGTCATTATCAAGAACAAAAAAGGCGACATCACGTTCGAGCAGGATGAATTCCCTCGCTTTGGCGCAACCATCGATGCGCTTGCCAAACTGCGTCCGGCCTTTATCAAAGACGGCACGGTGACGGCGGGCAATGCGTCGGGCATCAATGACGGTGCGGCGGCTGTTGTCGTCATGACGGAAGAAGAAGCGGTGAAGCGCGGCCTGACGCCGCTGGCGCGTATCGCGTCGTGGGCAACCGCGGGCGTTGATCCGTCCATCATGGGCACGGGTCCGATCCCGGCCAGCCGCGCGGCGCTTGCCAAAGCGGGCTGGAACGTGGGCGATCTGGATGTCATCGAAGCCAACGAAGCTTTCGCGGCGCAGGCTTTGGCCGTGAACAAAGATCTGGGCTGGGATACGTCCAAGGTCAATGTCAACGGCGGCGCGATTGCTTTGGGGCATCCCATTGGCGCTTCGGGCGCGCGCGTTTTCGTGAGCCTTTTGTTCGAGATGAAGCACAGCGGGGCCAAAAAGGGTCTGGCGACGCTTTGCATCGGCGGCGGTATGGGTATCGCCGTGTGCGTCGAGGCGATGTAATGCCGATCGTACATATTGATATCCTGAAACGCCCAACGGCGAAAAAACGCGCGCTGATCGAAGCTGTCACGCGCGCCGTGTCCGAGACATTGGATGTTGCGCCTGAAGGCATTTGGGTTGTCGTGAATGAACTGGAAAAGGATCAGCTGGCCATCGGTGGCCAGCTGATGCAAGACCGCGTCAAGCCGCCCTTGAAAACAAAGGCGGCCCCACGGTCCAAGACTTTTGCACCGAATAAACAAACCAGAAAAAGAGGGTAAAATGACCACGAAAGAAACAAAAGAAGTCGAACCCCGCGTCGCTGTTGTGACGGGTGGAACGCGCGGTATCGGCAGCGCGATCAGCATTGCGCTATCGAAAAAAGGCTATAAAGTCGCCGCGACCTATGCTGGTAACGACAAAGCCGCCAAAGAATTTGCCGAAAAGACGGGCATCAAAACCTATAAGTTCGATGTCGCCGATTTCGACGCTTGCAAAGAAGGCGTTGCCAAGATCATCAAAGAATTGGGCCATATCGATATTTTGGTCAACAATGCAGGCATCACGCGCGACGTTGTTTTGCACAAAATGACGAACGAACAATGGTATCAAGTCATGCGCACCAATCTTGACTCGGTCTTCAACATGTCGCGTCAGGTTGTCGAAGGCATGCGTGAACGTGGTTTTGGCCGCATCATCAACATCAGCTCGATCAATGGTCAGGCCGGTCAGGCTGGTCAGACGAACTATTCGGCGGCCAAAGCGGGCATCATCGGCTTTACAAAAGCCTTGGCGCTAGAGACGGCCAGCAAAGGTATCACGGTCAACGCCGTGGCGCCCGGCTATATCGATACGGATATGGTCCGCGCCGTTCCGCCGGAAGTTTTGGAAAAGATCATTGCCAAGATTCCGGTCAAAAAACTGGGAACCGTTGGCGGTATTGCGCGTACGGTCGTCTTTTTGGCGGCAGACGATACGACCTTTACCACGGGCGCGACTTTCGCGGTCAATGGCGGTCAGTATCTGGCGTAAGAAGGGGGAAGGGAGAAGGGGGATTCAGCATCCGGCATCCGGGGAAAGGCTTTTCTCCTTTTGTGTGCTAGATCCGTTTTTCCCTTCGTTCCTAAAAGAAAAAGGCGGGCTTTAAGCCCGCCTTTTTCTTTATTCCAGAATGCCCCCAAGGCTACCCCGCAAAACGATCTTTGGCCGAACGCATGGCGCCAAAAATGGCCGCGCTTTCGGCGCCATCAACCGGGAAGCCTGCTTTGGCTAGCGTTTTTTGGAAAAGAGGGTCATCAATGCGTAGGAAAGGATTTGTCTTTTTTTCTGCTTGAATCGTTGTTGGCATAAAGGGCTGCGCTTGTTTCCGTTTGGCTGTCGCTTCGGCGACGCGCGCTTTTAAGTCGGCGTTGGCGCCATCCAGCAACAAGGCAAACTTGGTGTTTCTTTCGACATATTCATGGCCCGCATAAATTGCCGTCTCGTCGGGAAGATCGCGCAGTTTGCAAAGCGAAGCCCATAGCTCGGCTGGCGTGCCTTCAAAGACGCGCCCGCAGCCAAGCGGGAATAAAGTGTCGCCTGAGAAAACGGCCTTAAGACTCGGAAAATAAAAAGATAAGCTTCCAGCGGTATGGCCGGGCGTTTCGATAACCTGACCGCGCAAATCCGAAAAAGTGACGATGTCGCCTTGACCCACGCCACGCGATAAACCTTCGATCTTATGCGCTTCTTTCGCCGGGCCGATAATCGGTGCGCCATACAGATTTTGCAGCTTCATATTGCCGCCCGTATGGTCGCTGTGGTGATGCGTGTTCAAGATAAGGGCCAGGTGCAGGTCGCGTTTCTGCAGGAACCTGTTGACAACATCGGCATCGCCAGGGTCCACGACCATGGCAAGCCCTAGCTGCTCATCGCTGATCAGATAGATATAATTGTCGGCCTGAGCCGGAAGGATGTCGATTGTGAAACTCATGCCCTCTACTTTGCCGAAATCATGCTAATATGCGGTTAATGAAACGCGGCAGCGCGTTTTTTTCATCGTCTTTGTCCGAAAAAGGCTTTTTATGGATATTGATGTCGTCGATTTACGAGAATTTTACCTTTCCGCGCTGGGCAAAACCGTCAAGGCGCTGTTGCGATGGCATGTCGCGCGGCTGTGGGGCGAGGAAACAAAGGGAGCCTTGGTCGCTTTGGGGTTTGGAACGCCGCTTTTGCGCCCGTTTATAGAAAAAGCCGATCGCGTGTTCGCGCTGATGCCAGGTGAGCAGGGGGCTGTGTTGTGGCCGCGGCAAGGCCCCAGTCAAACAGCGCTGGCCGATTTAACCGCTCTTCCTTTAGCCGATGAAAGCGTGGATCGCGTTCTTTTGCTGCATGCCTTGGAAACGGCAGCCGATCCCGAGGGTATCTTGCGCGAAGTCTGGCGCGTGTTGAAAAGCAATGGCCGCGCGCTGGTCATGGTGCCGAACCGGCATGGGTTTTGGGCGCATCACGACGACACGCCTTTTGGAACGGGGCGGCCTTATTCCGTGGGACAGCTTCGGCACTTGTTAAAAGAGCAGGGGTTTATCGTGGGGCGCACTCGCCGCGCTTTATATCTACCGCCTTTACGTTGGCGGGCCGTTTTGGCTATGGCGGCCAAAATGGAAAGACTTGGCCATTTTCTGATGCCCCATATGGGGGGCGGCCTGTTGATTGTTGAAATCGAAAAGCAGCTTTATGCGCCTTTGGCTATCAAAGCGCGACAAGGGGCTCGTTTTGTTTGGCCCGTTGTCAGACCCGCCGCGCCTGCGCCTTGTGGGCGCGATGTTACTCCTTGCTCTGTGTCGGCGTCGGATTCCCGCGTGCAAGCGCCCGACTGATCAGGCTGCGCAAACGTCCCTGTGCTTTGGGCGCTGTTCTTTGGGCCAAGGCGGCAAGGCTGCGGGCTTCTTCGTTGTGCGGATAGCGCCGTGCCATGGAACGGAATCGATCACGCAATTCTGGCATCATATCCTCGCGCAAAGGCATGATGACGGCCAACATATGGATCAGGCGTCTTTTTTTCGGCTCGGGCAGATCGACATCGTCTTTCATGACAATATCACGGCTCCAATCGCGGAGAAGATCAGCATCGATTGTCATGGGCGCGGCTTGAACCGCTATGCGGAACAGGTTGTCCACTTTTTCGTCGCGTCCGCTTGTCCGAGCGCATTCGAGAATCTGCGGCATATTCATGACGGCGATTTCAGGGCTGGTTTCGATGGTAAGAGCCAAGCCATCGATCGCCTGCGCAAAAAGACCGCTCAAAAGCGCTTGCCCCTCAGAGAGAGAAAAAGAAGGCGCGTTTTGACGGGACCTCTCATAAAGATCAGCCGGTGGTCTGCCGCCTTGACCGATGACGTTGCTGACCAAACCGATGGCGGCTGGTTTGAAAGACATGGCGTTACATGCAGGAGCCGTTGAATCGGCCATAACCGCGAGGGGGGCCTCCATATTCCAAGCATCCAAACGGGGAATGCTAGTGTCGGGGGGCGTCGGCACCGGTCTTGGCCCGCGTTCCCGGCTTTTTTCAAGTCTGGAAAGATCGGTTTCTTTCCAGTCTCTGCGCGCAAAGTTTTTATCGGCGGCGGCCAAGCTCCAAAAAGGATGTTGAGGCCGCGCACCGATATTTTTTAAAACAGCAAGAACCTCGTCAGGCGTTTGGCTTGTCAGTTCGTCGCAAGGCGCGGCGGCTTGACTGACTTCTTGCATCAGCGCGGTATCTTCTTGCAGAAGGCCTGACCGGTCGGGCGTGTAGAGAGTGACTTTGGCTGTTGGAGTATCGGTCTGGGAAGCCGAGGGCCGATGGCTGATGATCGCGGCATAACCATTAGAAAACAAAAGGCTTGCTTGATAAAGCGCATCTTCGGCGCGCGCGCTTCGTCCCTGTTGCTCTAAATTGATAAAGCCAAATCCTACAGACGTCATTGCTCTTTCCTTCTTTAAACTTTGTCGTGATCATCGCGTGGCGCGCAACGGGAGCGCAGCGTATCAAGAATCCGTACGACCGCACCTTTGCGGCCCGGCGCTTGGGTTTTTGCTGTGGCATAAAGAGCTTGGGCTACGGGATCTTCAGAGAAGCGTTTGGCAACGCTCTTTAAGTCGTCGACCAGATCGGCGGCCATATCGGGACGCAACGGAAGAATGGCGCTGGTCATGGCTAGGATGCGTTTGGGCGCGAAGGTACGCTCGGTCTCGTCGGCTTGCGCGATGTCTTTGAGCCAAGCCGAAACTTTTGAAGGATTAATCGCTTCGGGGGCCGCTTGAATCGCAGTATGGAAAAGATCTGTCGTCGTTGGATCTGCCCCATGGCGCGCCGTCAGGTCCAAAATGAAATCCATATTTTGATGGGCGATCTGCGCATCTTTTCCGATAGCCGCGGTCATGTCTTTAACCGTTGTTTGGTAGGCGGGATCATCGGCTATAAAGTCAGGCTTGCGTATCATCTGGCCTAACCGCAAGCGAAAAGCAGGATTATACGACAACGTCTTAACGCCAGTTATGCTTGGCGCTTGGGCGTTGGAAGGGGGCAATTCATGGAAACGGGCCGATCTGGCGATTTTTTCTAGTAAAGCACCAAAGTCAACGACCACCGTCGGCTTCAGTAAAGCGCCTGAAAAATAGTTCTCTGTCCCCCCGGCCAAGAAGGAAGGAAAACCGGGCGTTTCTGTGCCCCAACCCGGCCCTCTATTTAAGCGAAGCAAAGGCGCGCCACCTTCCGTTGTTTTTTGGACAACAAGATTTTCTTTCCTTAGAACGTCTTTCCAAGGAACAGGCTTGAAGGTGCGGGGCAAGTCTCGCATCAAGCCCGGCGCGCCGCCTGCATAGCGGTTCGGCACAGCTAAACGAGTTTCTAAAGGAGCTTCTAGCGAACTCACAAAAGTGTTGGCAGGTCCTTCCCACGAGGCTGGATCAATAAGCGTTACCTGACCCCTTGCGTAACAGGCAGCTTTAGCTTGCTCTGTCCAATGGGGGTGCTTTTCGCGCGTGGCAAGATCTTTAAGGATTTTTTCCAGCTCTTCAGGGCGTACGTTTTTCATTTCCTGAAGCGGCGCGTCGGCGCCAGCCATTTCCTGCATCAGGGCGGCGTCGGCGCAAAGGGTGCCTGTCGCATCCGGCGTTTGCAAGGTGACAAGGGCGTTGCTTTTATCACTGAAATAGCGTGGCCAATAATTGACGACAGCGCCATAACCATTGGGCAAAACGAACGTGCCGTAATATTGCGAAACACCAAAACGCTCTTTGGCCGTATCTTCAGGATCATAAAGCGGCAAACGTAAACGGCCAAATCTCATCGTTTTCATGGAAAACCCCTTAGATAGCGGTGGCAATAATCGTTTCAATAAATCCCGAAAAGAACGTTCTTTGTGAGGCATTGTATCCTTTGGGGATGAAAATAATGCGTTTTTAAATCGCCCAAAGCCCGAAAAACCGCAGAAAAACGGGAATTTTCTGCCCTAAGCGTTTGGCTTTTCGCTGAAATTGCTTTATTCTGAGCCCGCGCCAAGTGCTGGAATCACCGCGAGAGGGCCTTAACCCATGCCGACCAAAAAAGCTGCCGTTTCAACGGCTGACAAACAGATTTTAGCCGATCTTAGGGCCCAGCTCGATCAAATTGATGGCGCTTTGCATGACATGCTGCGCGCGCGGGCCGACGTGATTGAAGAAGTTCGTAAAGCCAAACCCAAGCAAAGCATTCACGTCCGCCCCGGGCGTGAAGCGCAGATGTTGCGCGCGCTGGTGGGCCGCCCATCGGGGCGCTTGCCTGACGGGCTTGTGGTGCGTCTTTGGCGCGAGATGATCTCGGCCTTTACCCTTCAAGAAGGCATTATGAAAATCGCCGTTTATGCGCCCGATAAAGGCCCCGATTTGTGGGACTTGTCGCGCGATCATTACGGCTCTTTTACGCCGCTTGTCCCTTGCAAAACGGCGCAGGCTGCCGTGAAGGCCGTTCTTGACGATAAGGCCGAAGTCGCCATTGTGCCGCATCCATCACCTGACGACAAAGATCTGTGGTGGCCTTTGCTGGCCGGAGATAAAGCGAACAATCTTTGCGTTTTTCAGATTTTACCGTTCGAGCCGTTAAAGGCAGGTCGGTCCAATGCGCGGAACAGTTTGGCGTCAGGCGTCATTGTCGGGCGGCTTTATCCCGAACTGACGGGGGATGACCGCAGCTTTTTAGGTCTTCAAAGCGTCCACGTACCCGAAGCCGAGATGCGGCGTCTGTTGGGGAAGGCGGGCTATAAGGTACGTCAGCTTTTGATGCAGACCAAAGGCCGCGGGGCCAGTGCGCCGACCTTGTTCTGGGTCGAAGTCGAAGGTTATGTCGGTCGGGCCGATACGCGCCTTGGTCGTTTGCGCGCGATGCTGGGCAGCCGGTTGCAGTATCTTCTGCCGCTGGGCGGTTATGCCGTTCCTTTGAAAAACGGGCGGCGCTAAGGCGCTTTTCGCGTGGCACTTTCGGGGATTTCTCTTCCCCCTTATCTCTAGGGCTACCTATGACACAAGAATTCCTCTTCCGCCGCATTGCCGTGATTGGGATCGGCTTGATCGGGTCGTCTTTTGCGCTGGCTTTGCGCGAAGCGGGCTTGGTGGAAACGGTTGTCGCGGGCGATGCGTCTGCCAAGCATTGTGGCATGGCGCTTGAGCTTGAAATTGCCGATGTGGCAACGCCGGGCTTGCGCGAAGCCGTCCGTGACGCCGATTTGGTTGTTTTGGCGACGCCCGTGGGGGCTTTTGGTGCCGTGATGGGCCAGATCGCCGCGGCGTTAAAGCCGGGCTGCATCGTGATGGATGTGGGGTCAGTCAAAGAAGCGGTTGTCGAAGCTGTCTCGCCTTTGGTGCCGGAAGGCGTTTTTTATATTCCGGCGCATCCCATTGCCGGGACCGAAAACTCGGGGCCCGAGGCGGGGTTTGCCGAATTGTTCCGTGGCCGCTGGATTATTTTGACACCGCCCGCGCCTGGTTTGCCGGGGCAGGCCGAAGCGCTGACCAAGGTGCGCGCGGCCTGGGAAAAGGGATGCGGCGCGCGCGTCGCTTTGATGACGCCGGCACAGCACGATTTGATTTTGGCAACAACCTCGCACGTGCCGCACATCTTGGCGTTTTCGCTGATGGGGACGGCTGATGCGTTGGCCACCGCGCTTGACGCCGAGGTGATTAGCTATTCGGCAGGGACTTTCCGCGATATGACACGCGTGGCCGCCAGCGACCCGACCATGTGGCGGGATATTTTTCTGAATAACAAGACGGCTGTATTAGATATTCTGGGCCGTCTTAAAACGCAAATGACGACGCTTGAAAAAGCGATCGAGTCGGACGATGGCGCGGCTTTGATGGATTATATCGGCCATGTGCGCGGTCTGCGCCGAACGCTCGCGTCGCCCAAGATCGAGCCCTTGCCCCTTATCGAGGCCACTGAAGCGGCGGAAGGGAAATAAGCGGCGCGTCTTGCAGCATCAGCCTGCCGTCTTGAAGCGTCAGCGGCAATAAAACGGGCTCGTCGCTAAGAGAGCCTTCCCATTTTGATTTGTCGGCAGGTTTCATCGCGGCAGTCAGCGCCGCTTGCTCGATTTTAGCTTTGCCCTCAGCCGAAATCCATTTTTCTTGTTCTAAGGATTCAAGCGTATGAGCCAAACCTTTGACGGTGGCTGTCAGGGCGGCTTGTGGTTGCATCGCCGAGCTTAAAGCCACCGTGCCGGAAAGCGTAACATCCAGCGGTACCCAATCCAGGGCCAGGCGGTCCAATTCGACAACGCCACCGCTTTGGTTCCAGGCCGCGACGGACAAGCGGTCGCCAAGGCGCGGCGGAATGCCCGTGACGCGCAGCGCTGCCGAAAGCGAGCGAAGGCGTGGGCCCAAGGGAACCTTGGGGTTCGTCAAAACAAGATTGTCAGTGGTGACCTCGGCGATCAAGCCCGTGTCGCGGTCAGTGCGCGGTGGGGTGGGCGGGTCTTTAAGGACAATCTGCCAATGATCTGTATTAAAAACCGTTTGGTGTTCGACCCCGGCCGCTAAATGATCGCTTTGCAGCGAAAAGGCTTTGATCTGCCCCATAGCGTCGATGGAGGCTGCGCCTTGGATCTCTTCATAGGCTTTCAAGCCGAACGGGACGGCAAGCGAGGGTAAACGAAGCGACAGATTGGCGCCTTGAGGCATGCTGATTTTGAAAAAGCCACTGGGCCAAGGCGTTGTCCTCAGCAAAAGAGACGGCGTCGAAAAACCGGCACCATCCAATTGATCCCAAAGCAGATGTCCCAAGAACAGCTCGACGTGAAAGGGAAAGCCCGAGATGTCTTCATCTGAATAGGTGATGGTGTGCCCCAAGGCTGCTTCGCGCTTAATCCACGCATCCAATTGCGTTTTCGTATCATGGGCCGTTAACAGCCACGCGACACTCAGTAAAGCAAAGAAAGACAGGACGCCGATCAGAACAGCGCGCAAAGGCTTTAGAATCTTGAGGAGGAAAAGTGGGGTCATGTTTTTCGGACAACGGATAGTGGAAGCAAAAAAGGCGAAAGGCGGACCGGAAAACAAGAAGCATCGGGGCCAGGGATAAGCGTTGCTGCGATGTCAGACAACCTCTTTCCCCCGGCGACCAATGCCTGAAGGTGGGCCGAGGTCGCAGCCCACCTTTCTCTACTCTAGGCCCCCTCAGGCTAACGGCTAGGGGGGGCTAAGTCAACGACATGTTCTTGAAATGTTCCTAATAATTTTGATGACGCGACCTTTAAAATAAATTATAACCCATTGAAAATTAAATGATATGGATGGGCGTCATGACAGACGATTCGATAAAGATTCCGCAAGAGAACGCTTTTCCCGCCGCGCCAGCCCTGGATGTGTTGCTTCCCTTTCAGTTGGAAACGGCCTCTTTACGTGGGCGCTATGTCCGTTTGGGGCCGGTGCTTGACACCATTTTGGGCCAACATGCCTATCCCACTGTCGTCGGCGAGAAGTTGGCGGGCGCTGTGGCCTTGGCTTGCGTGTTGGCTTCGTCGCTGAAGTATGATGGCGTCTTTACGCTTCAGACGAAAAGCGATGGACCGCTTCATCTGTTGGTGGCGGATGTCAGCAGCGAAGGGCATGTGCGCGCTTGTGCAAACTTTCGGCCTCAAGAACTTGACGGCGCGGCGACCTCGCTGATTGGCAAAGGTCATCTGGCTTTTACGGTCGATCAAAAAGCGGCTGGCGATAGGTATCAAGGCATCGTGGCGCTTGATGGCGACGATCTGACGGCGGCAGTGCAGACTTACTTTTTGCAGTCCGAGCAGGTTCCGACGGCGCTTGTCATGGCGACGCGCCGTGACGAGGCTGGGCACTGGTATGCGGGCTGTCTGATGCTGCAGCGCATGCCGCAAGAAGGTGGCAAGCAAGGGCCTGTCGATACGGCATCGCCTGACGATTGGCACCGCGCGATGATGCTGATGCAAACGGCGACCGAGATTGAACTGACGGATCCGGCTCTGACGCCTGAAGATCTTTTGTTCCGCCTGTTCCATGAGGAAGGCGTGCGTGTTTTTGCATCGAAGAGCTATGTTCATCGCTGCCGCTGTTCGGCAGAGCGGGTCGATCAAATGCTGCGTTCGCTTCCGGCAGATGAGCTAAAGGCGTTGGCTGTCGACGGCATCGTCGAAGTGAAGTGCGAGTTTTGTGGCAAAGCCTATCGCTGGGATGTCGCCGCGCTTGAAAAGCCTGAATAGTCATGCGCTTCTTTTAACCAAAACGTCTTTTGGGCCAAAGTTTCATAGCGCTGCGGCAAAAGACGCGCCGATTCAATGAAAGAAATGCTGGGCGCGCCATCCGACGCTAGAATAGGGCCGCCATGCGTTATGCTCTTTCTCATTTAGCCGATAGTTGGAAGGCTATTCCCTATCGCCGCAAAGCGGCGCGTTGCTTGATTCTGGGCAACAGCATTGTCGTGGCTTCAAGCTTTGCCAACGATAATTGGAAAGGCGTTGCGGGCGGATTGGCTTTTTGCGGGATCAACCTGCTTTATGATCGTTTTCCCAACAGCAAAAATTGGCTTGCCGTCGCAGCGGGGCTTTGTATTCCCGCTATTTTGCTGACGACTTATGCCGATATGGCCGCGGGCAGTTGGGCGTCGATCTTTGGGACAGGCCTTATGTGCTTGGCGCAGATGTTCGGCGCGGCCAATGTGCCGCTGGAAAAATATTTTGCCGAAAATCCTGTCCCTGCCGTGCGGCAAACCTTGGGCGCGCCGGTCAAGATGATGGGGATGCTTAATGCCGTCAGCAAGCTTGTTCTTTTAGGCGGCACACTACGCGACGCGGCGACAGACCTTCTGACGCGCGGCAGTTTTTTGAACAGACATACGGCGTTCTTGGGTGTTTTAGGTTTTTGGTTCGGCTCGGACTATTTTATGGCGAAGTCGGCTAAAGCTACGGGCGAGGTGACGCCGCCGCATTACATGCTCGGGGCGTCGGCGCGTGATATGTCCTTAATGTTTGTCGATTTAGTCGGGACCTTAGGCGGCAAGGAAGAGCGCGTGCGCGTGCCTTTTGGTGAACTTGTCGATCAGCTTGTGGGCGATGACCCCACGATGCATTGGTACACGCCAGCCAAGGTTTCAGCGATGCTTGAGGGCAAAACGCTTATTCTAAAGCGGATACGCCGCGCGCGTGATGCCGATGGTTCCGTTCATTACCGCGCACGTTTGGCGGGATCTTTGCCGCCGCCGCCCACACGTGACGCGTGGCTTCAAAAAGGCGGCTTTTCTCAAACGCTCTATTCCCTGATCATGGAAGGGGGCGATCCGATCGCTTATATGGAAAAGCTTCACCGCGAAGAAAAAGCGCGGACGTCTTCAAGCCAAACGCCTTTGCCGCAGGCCAAGCCTTAAATACGCTTTGTTGCCCTTAATAACCCAGCGCGGGGCGAAGCTCGGCGCGGGCTTTGTCGAAGTCTGCCTGAAAAGCCTGATTTTGGAAAAGCGCGGCGGCAATAAGCGTTCCGGCCATCTCGCCTGCGCGAACATCGCTGGGATAATGCGCGCCGCCGATTTCGCGGTTCAAGCGATAGGCCGCCGCGCGATCAAAAATCTCGGCGCGTTTTTCGGGTAGCATGGCGGCCAGGACGATCGATGTCGTCGTGATAAAGGTCGAATGACCGCTTGGGTAAGACGCATTGCCGGGTTTATCGACGCAAGGCCGCAGAGCCGCGCTGAACTCATAAGGGCGCGGGCGGCCCCAAGCGGCCTTGGCCGGATTGCTGACGGCATGCGCCGTCTCGGCCACGCGGTCAAAGAAAGCTTTTGTCAGCGGAAGATGGGCCGGATCAAAACGATCGCCAAGAATATCGGCAAAGCGAAAGATTGAAAGCGTGGCATCCGCGCGCGCAAAGGCGACCATCGCGGGCGTGCGCTCGGCTTGAAACTGAAGAAGCGTTTTGATTTCTTGCTGCTGGGTATACGAGCCTGGCGCAGGCGGCGGGGCCAGAAAAAGCGTTAAATCAACCTGTCCCGGCGCTAGATAACTGGTTTCGGCAAAGGCGTTTTGCGGCAGAAAAAACAAAAAAGCCAAAAGAAAAAGGCGGGCCGAAAAACGCATGGCAAATCCTTTCGTCGAAAAAGGAAGGAGGGGCTTATCGATCTTTTGGCGCTTTGCGACTGGGGATGTCGCGGCCACGGATGTATTCAAGAAAGGGCAAAAGGCTGCGGGGGGCCATGCGCAGCAAGATCGCGTCGCGTTTAACAAAATGATGCCAAAGCGCCGCCCCAATGTGAAGGATGATCAGCGTGCCCAAGATGCTCCCCAATGTTCCGTGAATCTCGCCTGCATGATCAATCCAGAAGGGCGCAAGGCTTGAATCGAGAATAAAGGGCAGCGTCGGAATCTCAAACAGATAGAAAAACGGAATGCCGTGAATATTGGTCGAGATCAAAATCCACCCCGACAAAGGCATCAGAAGTAAAAGAATATACAGGGCGCCATGAACCCAGATGGACAGTCTTTTTTCCCAAAGAGGCATGCTGGCAGGCAGCGGTGGCGCTGGATGTTTGGCGCGCCAGTCCAGACGGATAATGGTCAGAACCAAAAGGCACATACCGACGCTTTTATGCAGCATATAGCCGGTCAAGCGTGTGCCCAAGGAAAAGGTATCAAAACCGCCCATGATGGCGGCGACGACGAATTGAAAAAGGACCAGAAAAACGGTCAACCAATGAAAAGTTTTGGCAACAGGGGAATAAGCCCGCTGCTTTTCAGACGGATCGGAAAAGGCGGCGGGCTTTGTTTCCATGGAGGGCCTCAGAAGCTGTAACGTGCAGCGACGTTGAACAAATGCTCGTTCTGGTCGTAGCGGAAGATGTCATGCTGATAGCTGGCTTGCAGCATCCAACTACGCGGCAGCGACGCCGTGACAGACGGGGCGATGCTGATCCAGTCTTGGCCATAGGTCTCGCCGCTTGTTTTGAAGCTATAGGCTCCGTTTTCAGCAAAGGCGGCGTCAACCGACGTATGGTTCGGGCCGATGCGGCGGTTGTAAGCCATGCGGAAGGCAGGCGCGATCGATCCGGCATTGCCCATGGCAAAGCGCTTGGTCACGCCAGCGCCGACGTTCAAGATCGCTTCAAACGACGACAAATCGTCAACCGACAGGCTCAAAGGCCCAGCGCCTGTTTCAGACCATTTCCCAAAATCGGCATAAAGCAAGCTCATCCCCGCATAGGGGCCGTATTTCCAACCATTGTCGTGGAAATTATAACCCGTTTCGGCGCGGGCGCTGACGCTCATGCCGTCGGGCGATCCTTTTGCCAATTGAAGCGGGGCCGTGCCGTCACGCACCGTGCGTTCGCTGTCAAAGCTGTGATAGCCCATGCTGATAAAACCGTCGGCATAGGCGTTTTGCATATAGCTGGTGGTGCCATATAACGACAAGCTATAGCTGTTGCCGTCCAAATCGCTGCGATCTTGGATCGTCAGGCTGTCATGCGCATAGGAAAAGGCAAGACCGACAAAGCTGTTGCTGTTGAGGCGATAATCGACGCCCATGGTCACGCCCGCATCCGTCGCATCGGCGTTGGCCGATTGTTTGATAACCTTTTGGCTGCCGAACATCGTGCTGCTGGTCGCAAAAACGCCCCAGCGACGCGAGACGTCGATGGCTCCAGCGCTTGACGCCCCTTCGATGGGCACGGCAACGGCCCCATAAACGGGGGCCGAAGAAGAGGGGGCGCTGCCCGAATCTGTCACGACCAACGGCTGGTCATGGGGAACCGGCATACTGGCCGGAACAAGCGTATCAAGGCTTGCAGGTCCCTGAGCCTGCGGTGACATTTGCGCACGCGCCGAGGGGCGATCTCCGTCAGAAAAAGCGCTGCTGCTGGAAGAAGCTGGCGCATCCGCCGCGGCTGAGCGGCTGTTCAGATTGGTCTTGCTGCCCGAAAACATGGGCGTGTCGGCCATCGCGTAATTGGCGCTGACGCCCAGCGATTCACTGGCCATTTGAATGCGGTGTGTGCCAGCGGGCCGGACCAGACTTTTGGTCGAGCCGCCTAAGGGCTGGCCGGGATAAAGATCGGCGGGGTTGTCGCGCGATTTGCTGTCATCCGAAGCATATAGCGCCGGATCGTACATGCGGCTCACGCGCGCCGCTTCTTTGGCCACGCGGGCATCGACGGTCAGGGGCGATGAACTATCGACGCGGATTTGCGTGACGTTCGAAGGGCCTTCGCCCATGACGGAATCGCGCAAAGAGCGCAGATGATCCATGATGCTTGTTTCTTTTGCCTTTGTCGCGGCGCGGGCGGCGGCGTTAGCCGACAAAGCCGTCGATGGCAAAAGCGATGACAGCGATTCCAAAGCGCCCGGCCTGTTGGTATTGGCCTGCGCGATCAGCTGATTATAGTCAGCCGTAAAAGCGGTCGAATGCGTTGTGGCCTTAATTCTGTCCAATGTGACGGCGGCATCCTTTTGGTTGTCGCTTTCGTCGGCGCGGCTCAGCGTCGAGGGGGCTTGCATCGCGAAAGCTTGCGGTGGCAAAGCCAAAACAGCGGACAGGACAAAACCAAACGAAAGAAGAAGGCGGCGCTGAGCCATAAGGAAACCTCATCAAAGGAAAAAGGGAAAAGGACCTTGCCGATTACACGGTGGCTCCCCAAACGATACGAGTCGACCTTCTTTTTATCAAAAAGGAAGGTCCCCTCGCAACCGATTCAAAAGACGAGGAAAAAAGGTTAATTACCCATCCGAAAGAATTGGCCGATTTTTCCGATAAATCCGCCGCTGGGATAGTCGAATCCGCCGGATTCATACCCGTAATCTTCTTGCGTTGCCGCGGCCAAAAGGCCTGCCGTCGTCGCAAAAGCGGGGCCTGATGTCGCCTCGGCAAGGCCAGAAGGCGACGGAACCTCTTTTTTAACATTGCCAAAAACGGGCCGTGTGATGCGTAAAGGCCGACCCAAACGCGCCTGTTTGTCCAAAAGGCGCGAGGCCATTTCGCGAACGCCGGGCAATTGGCTGGCCCCGCCGGTCAAAACGACCCGGCGACCGGCCATTTGATCCAGGCCGCTTTTGTTCAGGCGCGCGCGCGTCAGTTCAAAAATCTCTTCCAAGCGAGGTTGGATGATGCGGATGAGGTGCGACTTGGGCAAATGGTTCGCAAAAGCGGGGTCTTCTTCGCCGACCTGCGGCACATCGATAATTTCGCGGTCGTCGGCAGGGGCTAGCGTGGCGTTGCCGTACAAGGCCTTCAGCCGTTCGGCATGCGCCAGCGTTGTGGTCAGCCCGCGCGCGACATCGTTGGTGATATGCATGCCGCCCAGCGGCACGCCATCGGTATAGATCAAATGGCCGTCGAAAAAGATCCCGATCGAGGTTGTGCCCGCGCCCATATCGATGACGGTGCAGCCCAGATCCATTTCGTCTTCGACGAGGCAGGCAAGGCCGCTGGCATAGGGCGCGGCGACCAGCTTTTCGACTTCCAGATGGCAGTGGGCAATCGCGGTGATCAAGGTCCGCACAGGCCCAAAAGCAGCCGAGACCAAATGAATATCGGCGCTCATCGCGCCGCCCACCATGCCTAGCGGATCGCGAATGCCTTTTTGGCCGTCCAGTGCATAATGAACGGGCAGCGTGTGGATCAGCTCAAGCATGTTGCCTTGCTGATCTTCGGCGACCAAGGTTTGGCTTTGCGCGACGACGCGGTCTAGATCGGTCTGCGTGATTTCGCGTCCGCCCAGTTGCAACGACACATCGACCGTCTGCGAACATAAAAGCGGCGCGGCCACATTGACGATCACGCGCTCGATATTTTCGCCTGCCATTTGCTCGGCTGTGCCGACGGCGGCGCGGATCGCGTTTTGAACGGCGTCCATGTCCGAGATCAAACCGCCCCGCACGCCTTCCGATAATTGATGGCCGATGCCGACGACGCGCAGCTGTTCGTCCTCTTCCGCGCGGGCGATGAAGCAGGCGATCTTGCTTGACCCCACGTCAAGCGCCGCGATCGTTTCGCCTTGCTGGACGGATGGTTTGTCAAACAACCATTGAGACAGACGGTTCATCGGGCTGAAACTCCGTTTTCTTTTTTCGGCGGGACGGGCGGGGAGGGCGAGGCTGATTCCGCTTCGGCGCGGCCCAAAACGATTTTACCTGAAACGCGCAAATCGATTGTTGTCACGTCTTTTTCCAGAATCTTATCGTCGGCGATCAGTTTCGCCAACTGTTCAATCGCTTGATGCTGGTTTGTCTCGGGCAGGCGCGCGGTCGTCTTGGGCAAAAGATAAAGATCCCAGCGCCGCATGCCGACGCGAACGGCCCCTTTCATCACTTTGGTGACGGCAGGAAAGGGCGCTAAATCTTTTAACAGCGTATCGGCGGCTTCGGGCGCGCCTGCGCCCGCCAAAAGAGGCAGCGTGCCAAAAGGCTCGGTGTCGGTTTCGGTCAAAACCTTGCCTTCATGGTCGATGATCGATGTTTTGCCGTCGTTTTGCCAACGCGCGACGGGCTGTCTTTCGACAAGACGAATGTAAATCCGGTCGGGCAATTGTCTTTCGATCGTCACGTTTTCGACCCACGGAAGCTCCATCAAGCGCTTATGCGCGGCTTCCGTGTCAATTTGAAGAATGGCGTCATGCGCGTCGATCCCCAGCGCGGTCGATAAAGCCTCGCGATCGGTATGAACGCGCCCTTCGACGGCGATGTCCTTAACCGCAAAATGCGCGTCGCGCGTGATATCGAAAAGGCCTTGCGTCAAAGACCGCGTACCGCGGCGCGGCCAGTCGCTGTGCCAGATCCAGGCGACGACCAAGATCAAAAGGATCGAGCCGCCGACCAACAGGCCCAGGCGCATGCCAAAGGTCATCCAGGGCGCTTGTTCGGGCTCGGGCGCCGATTGCTGGCGCACGCTGCCGCGTAACGGCTTTTTCTTCGATTTGGTGCTGGCGCGGGCCATGACGATCAAGCCTCCTTTCCAGCGGGAAGCGGCTCGCCGATCCGGCGGATTTCCCAGCGCAGATCGATCCCAAAAGAGTCCCTCACGCGCAGGCGGACTTCTTCGCCCAAGCCTTCGATATCGGCGGCGGTCGCGTTGCCGCGATTGATCAAAAAATTGCAGTGTTTTTCTGAAACCATGGCATCGCCGCGGGTCAGACCGCGCCCGCCGACGGCGTCGATCAACTGCCAGGCTTTGCGGCCCTGCGGATCGTTTTCGGGGTTGGCAAAGGTCGATCCGCCTGTGCGCATGCGGATCGGCTGGCTGGCCTCGCGCGCGGCGGCGATGGCATCCATTTTCTCGGCAATGGCGTCGCTGGCGCCAGCTTGGCCTTCAAAGGTGCCCGATAGAAAAAGCCAATCTTCCGGCACGCTGGTGTGGCGATAGGAAAAACCCATGGCGTCGGCAGAAAGCGTATGGCGCGATCCCGTGCGGTCCAGCGCGACGGCTTGAACAAAGATCGAAGCGATATCGCCGCCATAAGCGCCCGCGTTCATGCGTAGCGCCCCGCCCACTGTGCCGGGAATCCCGGACAGAAAAGCCAAACCGTCAAGGCCTGCCTTTTGCGCGCTGCGCGCGACGGCCAGATCGGTCGCTGCCGCGCCAGCGGTCACTTGCCTTCCTTGAACGTCGATATCCCGAAAGCCCGCGCCCATTTTAACGACAACGCCCCGCACGCCGCCGTCGCGGATCAAAAGGTTCGATCCAAAGCCCAGAACGGTCAGCGGGATCTCGCGCGGACAACCTTGTAAAAAAGCGGCCAGATCGTCGGGATCGGACGGCTGAAACAAAACATCCGCCGTGCCCCCGGTGCGAAACCAAGACAGGCTTTGCAGCGGCGCGTCGGCGGTCAGCTTGCCGCGCACGTGCGGCAGCCTTTCAAGCAAGGGCGCTGGGGTTGGGGAAGGGGCGGGGCGAGTCATGCTTGGGAGCAGGCCTTAAGCTGATAATTTGGTTTGAGCGGCCAAGGCCTTTTCAAGCGGCTCGGGCAGCGCATGGGCCCAGGCCGAGATATTCCCCGCGCCCAAAAAAACGACGTAATCGTCAGGCTTGGCGATGGAGGCGATGACTTGCGGCAAAGCGTCGGCGCTGGGCAACACGTGCGCATCGCGGTGGCCGTGCGCGCGCAGGCCTTCGACCAACGCTTCTTTTGTCGCGCCGTCGATGGGCTGCTCGCCCGCCGGATAGACATCGGCGACATAGACCGAATCCGCATCGTTGAAGCTTTGACAAAACATATTGAACAGGCTGGCGAGGCGCGTATAGCGGTGCGGCTGCATCACGGCAATGATGCGGCCTTTGCCGCCTTTGGCTTGAACGGCGGCTTTCAGCGTCGCCATAATCTCGATGGGGTGATGGCCGTAATCGTCGATCAAATGAATGCCGCCCACAACGCCGACGCGCGTAAAGCGTCTTTTGACGCCGCTGAAGCGGGCCAAAGCTTTGCGCATCGTCTCGTCCGAAAGGCCCAATTGCCAAGCGACCGACAAAGCCGCCAGCGCGTTTAAAACGTTATGCTGGCCAATGACAGGCAGAAAAACATCCGGGACCGTGCGCGCGGTGCCGGTCTTGCGGTCAGTCAAGCAAACGGAAAAGCGCGTGCCGTCGGGGCTGGGGGCGACATCCAAAGCGCGGACATCGGCCATTGGCGACAGGCCATAGGTGATGATTTTACGGTCCGAAATGCGCGGGATCAGCGATTGGACCTCGGGGTGATCTAGACATAAAACGGCAAAGCCGTAGAAGGGAATGTTTTCGATGAACGTCGTAAAGGCGGCTTTTTCGCCTTCGAAATCTTTGTAATGGTCCAGATGCTCGGGGTCCATGTTGGTGACGATGCAAACGGTGGCCGGAAGCTTTGTAAAGCTGCCGTCGGATTCATCGGCCTCGACAACCATCCAATCGCCCGCGCCAAGGCGCGCATTTGTTCCATAATCGTTGATGATCCCGCCGTTGATAACGGTCGGATCCATTTCCGCCGTTTCAAGAAGCGTCGCGACCATCGATGTCGTCGTCGTTTTGCCGTGCGTTCCCGCGACGGCAACCGACCATTTCAGGCGCATCAGCTCGCCCAACATCTCGGCGCGGCGCACGACAGGCAGAAAAGCCTCACGCGCGGCCAAGACTTCGGGATTGTCCGCTTTGACGGCGGACGAAATCACGACAACGCCCGCGTCGCCCAGATTTTCGGCCCGGTGCCCGATTTGAATGGGAATCCCCAGCGCGCGCAAACGCTTGACGTTGCCGCCTTCGGCCAAGTCGCTGCCTTGGACGCGATAGCCGCGCTGGTGCAAAATCTCGGCGATGCCGCTCATGCCGATGCCGCCGATACCGACAAAATGGATCACGCCGACGGCATAGGGGCTAAAACTGCGTTGAAACTCTTCAATCGTCTTGGGGGAAAAAGTCATCAATATTTCTCGCTTGTCGCCATGGCCAAGGTTTCTTCTCGGCCTGTTTGATCAGGATTGATCATCCACGTTTGACGCGGGTTGGGGCGCACGCGCCCGATCACGTCTTCGACGCAGTCGGCTAAATTGTCGGCTGCGGTAATGGTCCCCCATGCGCGCGCGGCGGTGGCCGTTTTGGCCAGATTGTCGGGAAGGGACAATAAAGCCTCAAGCCGGACCGACAACGCTTCAGGCGTAAAGGCTTGCTCGGGGATCAGGAAAGCGCCGCCCGCTTCGGCCAAGGATTCGGCATTGGCCAGTTGTTCGCCTGCCAGCCCGTGCGGAAACGGCACAAGGATCGACGGGCGGCCAATCGCGGTCAGCTCGGCAATGGTCGATCCGCCTGCGCGGCAAATCACCAAATGCGCTGACGCAATCCGCTCGGGCACGTCATGGAAAAAGGGCATCAGCTCGGCTTCAACGCCAGCGCCTGCAAAGGCCGAGCGCGCGTTTTCCAAATCTTCGGCGCGGGCTTGTTGCGCGATGACAAGGCGGCTGCGCACATGAGCGGGCAGCAACGCGACAGCTTTGGGAACGATTTGGCTGAAAATGCGCGCGCCGAGCGAGCCGCCCATCACCAACAGCCGCACAGGCCCATCATCGGTCAAAGCGGGGTAAGGCATGGCGCGGAAAGCCGCAAAAGCGGGGCGCACAGGGTTGCCCGTCATCACGATGCGGGCGGCGCTTTGCGGCGTCAAACCCACGACATGCGGAAACGATGTGGCGACGACTTTGGCTTTGCCCATCATGGCTTTGTTGGCGCGTCCCAGAACGGCGTTTTGCTCATGCAACAACAAAGGAATGCCAAGGCGCGCGGCGGCATAAAGCGTCGGCAGCGACGGATAGCCGCCAAAGCCGACGACAGCGGCGGGGGCCAGACGCTTCAGCGCCTTGCGTGCCTGAAGAACGCCGACGCCCATATGGAACAGACCGCGTAGTTTCCCGGTCAAGCCTTTGCCCAGGGCGCTTGCGCGGATGCTGATCGTCTCGACCGAGAC
Organism: uncultured Rhodospirillaceae bacterium; assembly: GCA_964390005.1. Lineage (GTDB taxonomy): Bacteria > Pseudomonadota > Alphaproteobacteria > UBA9219 > UBA9219 > CAYMGM01. The sequence goes on from CAYMGM010000004.1 coordinate 99,209, forward strand.
GTCGGCGCTAAACTTGGTGCCGCGGTTGTCGGTAAACAAAACGACACGTAGCCCGCGCCCCAGCAGCTCGCGCGCCAGTGCTTCGGCGGGGAAGACGTGTCCACCGGTTCCACCGGCGGCAAGGACGATAAGAGGCGCGTTAAGATCGTTCATGAGCAACTCGAAGGCAAAAGGCCCTTCGCAAAGGGCAAAACTGATTCGGCACGCCGAAACGCTCCCAAACCGGATGAACCCAAAAATCCAATAAATAAGGAGGGTTACATATCCGTCAGGCCATAGCGCTTGCGCGTGAGTGCCAATAGCATACCCATCCCGAGCGACAGAGCCAACAACGAAGAGCCGCCATAAGAAATAAAAGGCAAAGTCATACCCTTAGCGGGCATCAAGCGCAGAGTTGAAGCCAGATTAATCAAGGTTTGCAAGCCAAACTCGATCAAAAGGCCGCTGGCGGCCAACAGAACGAAAAGGTTCTTTTCGCCCCGGATACGCCAAAAGCCACGTAAAACGATAAAGGCGAAAAGGGCGATAATCAGCAAACACCATAGAAAGCCAAGCTCTTCGCCCGCGACGGCAAAAATAAAATCGGCATGCGCGTCGGGAATGGTCATTTTGACAGACCCCGCGCCGGGGCCGGTGCCAAAAAGGCCGCCGCCCGTAAAGGCATCAATAGCGCGATCGGTTTGATAGGTATCGCCCGAATGGGTCAAAAAGCGGTTCATGCGCGACGCAAAGTGGGGAAAAATATGATAGGCGGCAAAAAGCCCGCCCGCGCCCGCGCCAATCCCCGCACCCACCAAAAGCGGCGGCAGGCCCGCCAGAAAAAACATGCCGAACCAGATCATGCTGGTCAAAAACATCATGCCGATATCAGGCTGTCCGACCAGACAAATGCCGATGGAAAGATAAAGAAGGATATTGACGCCAAGCGCGGGAAACCCTTTTCTTTCGCAGTGCCGGGCAAACAAAGCCGCGCCGACGACGGCCAGCAAAGGCTTGGTAAACTCGGACGGCTGCACCGAGACGCCCAGAAAATGAACCCAGCGCGTCGCGCCCTTGATCTCGACGCCCCAAAACAGCGTGGCGGCCAAAAGCGGCAAAAAAAGGATCAAAAGAAGGATCGACAGCCGCAACACATAACGCGGCGGCAGCATCGAAGTGCCCAACATGACAAGGACCGATGGTACCAGCATGCCGATATGGCGCTCGACGAAATAAAAGCTGTCCAAATGATGCTTAACCGCGACGGCAGGGGTGGCGGCTTGAACCAAAAGAATGCCAAAGCCGATCAAAAGCGCCAGCGCCGCAAGCGTCCAACGATCGACAGTCCACCACCAGCGGCCCAGAACGGATTGATCGGATCGGGTAAGCGTAGGCATAAAGGCGCGGTCCTTTCGGGCTCAAAGATCAGCGTAGTTTCAGCGTTGCCATGCCGATCAATCCCAAAATGCTGGCAATGATCCAAAAACGGATAACGACGGTCGGCTCGGACCAGCCGAGTTTCTCAAAATGATGATGCAAGGGGGCCATCTTAAACACGCGCCGCCCGGTCAGTTTAAACGAGGCGACTTGAATAATGACCGACAAAGTCTCAACGACGAACAAGCCGCCAATAATAACCAGCACAAGCTCATGTTTAATAATGACGGCAATGGTGCCGATCGAGCTGCCCAAAGCCAGCGATCCTGTATCGCCCATAAAGACCTGAGCGGGCGGCGTATTGAACCATAAAAAGCCCAAACAAGCGCCGACCAAAGCGCCGCAAAAGACAGCCAGCTCGCCCGCGCCGGGAACGTGATGGATTTGAAGATAACCGGCAAAGACGCTGTTGCCGACAAGATAGGCGATAATGCCAAAGCACAAAGCGACAATCAAAACGGGAACGGTCGCCAACCCATCCAAGCCATCGGTCAGATTGACGGCGTTGCTGGCGCCCACAATGACAAACACGGCAAAGGGAATAAAAAGAACGCCCAGCGGCACCAGCAGATCTTTAAAGAAGGGCAGGGCCAGCGACGTGGCTTGATTGTGATCGGCTGTATGGATGATGGCGATAACGGCCAGTGTGGACAGGATGACTTGGATCAAAAGCCTGACTTTTCCGGGCACGCCGCGCGTGTTGTGCTGCGTGAGCTTTTGATAATCGTCGGCAAAACCAACCAACCCAAAACCGGCGGTGATAAAAATAACGATCCAAGAATAGATGTTGCTGACATCTTCCCACAAAATCGTACTGCCAATCACGGCGACCAAGATCATCAGCCCGCCCATCGTCGGCGTGCCGCGCTTTTTAAAATGCGTTTCGGGGCCGTCTTCGCGAATGGGCTGACCTTCGCCTTGTTTACTGCGCAGCCAGCGGATCAACCCGGGGCCCATCGCAAAACAGATGAATAACGCGGTCAGCATCGCGCCTGCCGTACGGAACGTAATGTACCGGAACAGGTTGAAAAGGATGAAATCGTGCGCAAACGGGGCAAGGATTTTGTACAACATGGGAAGCTTCGTTAGGACAAACCGAGGAAAGGGTCAAGAAGGGGCCATCAGGCGGCCCGCGTAGCTCGGCCCGAGGCAAGCCCCTGAACAACCCGGGCTTGGGGGACCGCAAGATCTTCAAATGCTTTGATAACATTATACATTTTCATGCTATGCGAGCCTTTGACCGAGACGGCATCGCCGCCTTCGACAGCCTCGACAACCAGCGTCGCCAAAGCTGCGCTGTCGGGCGCATAGCCGCCCCGCATGGAAGGCGGCAGCGCGTCATAAAGCCCCGCCATCAGCGGCCCACAGCAAAAAACGCTGTCGATCCCGGCCACGGCCAAATCGGCGGCAAGACCAGCATGTAGCAAAGGCGCATCGGGCCCCAGCTCAAGCATGTCGCCCAAAACCATGATCCGCTTGCCGCCAAACCCTTTGGGCGTGTGCGCCAAAACGGCAATGGCCGCGCGGACCGAAGCGGGATTGGCGTTATAGGTTTCGTCGATCAAAGTCACGGCGCTGCCATTGTCCACATAAAGCGCGCGCTTGGCCCCGCGGCCTTGGGGCGCATGAAACGCGGCCAAAGCTTCGGCATGCAAGGCAATATCGACCCCGGCGCATTGCGCGGCCAAAAGCGCGCCCACGGCCAGCAAAGCCAAATGCTTGCCCGATGCACCCAAACGGAAGGTGACGGTGATATCGCGCACAACGGCGTCAACGATCAGGCCATCGGGCGTTGGGATCACTTTCAATAAACGGCCATCGGCCTTTTTATCGGTGCCAAAACTATAGATATGTTTGATCCCGCGCTTTTTGGCGGCTGCATGCAAAAGCGCAAAGGAATCATTATCCCGATTGAGAAGGGCCGTCCCTTGCGGCAACAACCCATCGAAAATCTCAGCCTTGGCGCGCGCAATGGCCTCAATCGAGCCAAAGGCGGCCAGATGTGCAGCTTCAACGCCTGTGATCAGCGCAATCGATGGCAAAACTTGCTGCGACAAAGCCGACAATTCGCCCGCTTGGTTCATGCCCATTTCAAAGAGGCCCCAAGGCGCATCGGCGGGCAGGCGCGCCAAAGATAGCGGCACGCCGATATGATTGTTAAGCCCGCCTTGACTGGCGACGGCGCGTGGATCGGCATCGGTCAGCAACAGGCGCAGCATTTCTTTGCAGGTTGTCTTACCAACCGACCCCGTGACTCCCAGACAAAGCGCTTGGCTGCGCGCGCGTGCGGCGCGGGCCAGGTTTTGCAAAGCGGCACAGCTATCCTCGACAACAATCAGCGGCGCGTCGGGCGGGACAAAGGGGCAGGGATGTTCGACCAAGGCCGCGCAAGCGCCCGCAGCAAAAGCGTCGGCGACAAAGTTGTGCCCATCGCACTGCGGCCCTTTCAGCGCGATAAACAGTTCACCCGGCAACAGCGTGCGGCTGTCGATAGAGATTCCATAGGCAGGAAAGGCCTGTTCATGCAGGCATTGCCCGCGAACCAAGCGAATAATGTCTTCAGCCTGCCAAAGGGGTTGTTTCATAAACCCCCTCTTTCATGCGTCGCAGCGATTGCTTGCCGGGCCACGTCGGCATCGTCGAAAGGCAAAACTTTGTCGCCGACAATCTGGCCGACTTCATGACCTTTGCCCGCGATCACCAAAACATCGTCTTTCTTCAGCGCGGCGACGGCTTGATGAATAGCCGCGGCCCGGTCGCCGATTTCCGTCAAATGAGGCCCCGGCGTACAACCCGCCAAAATGTCTTTGCGGATTTCGGCAGGAACTTCACGGCGCGGGTTATCGTCGGTGACAACGACTTCGTCGGCCAGCCTTTGCGCGATGGCGCCCATTTGAGGCCGCTTGCCTTTATCGCGATTGCCACCGCAGCCGAAAACGATATGAAGCCGCGCGCCGGGATGCGCCAGAACATGAGGCCGCAAACCGTTCAAAACATTTTCAAGCCCGGCAGGCTTGTGCGCGTAATCGACAAAAACAATGCCGCCCGAAGCGGTCAACCCAATCTTTTGCATGCGCCCCGGCACGCCCGACAATTTTTCCATCATCGCGACGGCGCGGGCGGGGTCTTCGCCGCTACCGACAATCAAGCCAAGCGCGCACAGGCTGTTCATGACTTGGAAATCGCCCATGATCGGCAGCAAAATCTCGTGCCGCGCACCAAAAGCGCCAAAAACGATCGCTTGGCCGCCGGAAACGGGCTGAGCCTTATGAAGCGTGATATCCGTTCCTTTCGCGCCAAAGCCAATGACTTTGATCCCGCGGGTGCGGCAATCTGCGACCAACGTTTCGTATTCGGGAATATCGGCGTTTAAAACGGCAGTTCCATCCGCGGGAAGAAGGCGTTGGAACAAAAGGCGTTTGGCATCGAAATAAGCTTCCATCGTCTGGTGATAATCCAGATGATCGCGCGACAGGTTGGTAAAAGCGCCGATTTTGAAAGCGACATCGTCCAGCCGGTTCAGCAAAATGCCGTGGCTTGAGGTCTCCATCGCCAAATGCGTGATGCCCATCGCCGCTGTTTTGTGCAGGTGTTGGTGCAGCGTGATCGGATCCGGGGTTGTCAAAGACCCATATTTGCTTTCTTCGGGCGTAATCAGGCCCAGCGTGCCGATGCTGGCCGCTTTGTGCCCCAAAAGCGACCACAACTCGCGCGTGAATTGAACGGTCGATGTTTTGCCGCTGGTACCGGTCACGGCGGCGATAAAGGCGGGCTGACCCGGATAAAAAGAAGCCGCCAAAGCCGAAAGGGCCGGGCGCATATCCGGGACAAAGGCCACCGCAATATCCGGCGGCACAGAAGAACAATCAGATCCTTCTGGTAAGATCAGCGCCACTGCGCCCTTGGCCAACGCATCGCCAATAAAGGCGCGGCCATCTTTTTCGGTCCCCGGCACGGCGACAAAGGCAAAGCCGGGCTGAACCGCGCGCGAGTCCGCGGTCAGGCCCGTTAGATCCGGGTTGCCGCGTAAAACTGTCGCCCCTTTAACGGGCGTCGTTAGATTCGACAGAAGCATAATCGTCATCCGTATTGATATTCAGGCTTGTTAAAACGTCGTTGCCCAGCGTTTTCAAAAGCTGGCGCTCATGCGCTTCTTGTACGTCTTCGTCCACGGGCGGCATGCCAAGAAGAGGCGCAATCTGGCCGATCACATGACTGACAACAGGAGCGGCGGTCCAGCCGCCGGTCGCAAAGCCATACGTCTGCGGCGTTCCCTTGGGATCGTCCAACAAGGCATAGACAAGATAGCGCGGCGCGTTGGCCGGAAAAATGCTAAGAAAAGACGACATACGCGCGTTTTCGCTGTAATGATGGCCGTTCAATTTGTCAGCGGTTCCCGTTTTGCCTGCGACCAAATAGCCTGCGACATCGGCTTTTTTGCCTGTGCCCGCCTTGACGACCAAACGCATCAGTGCGCGCATCGCCGTCACGGTTTTGGGCGAGACAACGCGGGGGCGGTCGTCGGGAAGAGGGGCGGTCGCTTTTAAAAGCGTGGGCTCAATTTTTTTGCCGTCATATAGGACTGAAGTGGCTGCGCCGACCAGTTGAACGGCGCTGACAGCAAGACCGTGGCCAAAGGAGATGGTCATCGTCGTCGTCTCGCCCCAGTTGGCGGCGGACGGGACGATGGGCGCGCCAATTTCAGGCAATTCGATATTGGCTTTGTCAAGCAAACCAAGGTTTTTCAAAAAGGCTTTTTGATGGGCCGTGCCCAGTTTTTCGACCATACGGGCCGATCCGATATTCGACGACACCATCAAGATTTCGGCGACGTTCATCGGATGGCTCGACGGGTGATAATCGCGGATGGTTTGGTGCCCAATTTGAATGTTGTGCGTCGTATCGAAACGGTCCGAGACCTTGATCTGGCCTGAATCGATCGCCATGGCCGTGTTGAAGGTCTTGAAGGTCGATCCCATTTCATAAACGCCCAAAGTGGCGCGGTTAAACTTGGTATCGCCATCGGCTTCGCCTGCTTTCTGCGGATCGAAATCGGGCAGCGAGACCAAAGACAAGATTTCGCCTGTCGTGATATCCATAATGATACCTGCGCCACCCAGCGCGTGATAGGTATCGACAGCGCGCGCCAGCTCGCCCCGCATGATGGTTTGCAACCGCAGATCGATCGAAGTCGCAACAGGCGTCGGCGCGCTTTGTAGGCGGCTGTTCAGGGTTTTTTCAAGCCCGGCGATGCCGTTATTGTCGATATCGGTATAGCCGACGACGTGCGAGGTGAGCGATCCGTTCGGATAAATGCGCGCTTCGTCGGGCGTGTATTCCAAACCCGCGATGCCCATTTTGTTGATTTCATAATATTGGCGCGGCGTCAGATGGCGATAAAGCGTGACATAGCGGCGCGCATTGTGAAGTTCTTCCGCCGTTTTTTTGGCGTCCATTTGGGGCAGGACCGATGCCAATTTATGGGCGGCTTCGTCAGGATCTAAAACTTTTTTCGCGTCGGCGATCAAGGTAACGGTGGGAAGCGACGTGGCCAAAACCGTGCCGTTACGATCGGTAATGTCGGCACGGCTTGTGACGGCCATCTCGCCCGAGCTTGCGACTTGGCCTGCGCGTGGATCGGGCTCGGCGCCAAACAGGCTTAGGTCGGCCAGCCGTCCGCTGACGACAAAAAACATCAGCAGAAAGCAGCAAAAAACAACAGGCAGGCGCGTACGCGCGCGCTCAAGCGCATAATCGCCTGCTGATGGCATGGGGTTCATAAGACCCCGTACGCCACGGCGAAGATCAGGCGTATTGGTAAGCCCAGGCAGAGAAGGCTGAAAAGGGCCTTGGCGGCGGCGTTTTGACGAACGCCCTTGTTTCATGGAACGCGGCCTGAGGTGGCCAGAACGAACGCATTTTCGTTACGCGGAAGAGCAGCCGCGGCCACGCGCGCCGCTTGCATGGGCTTTGCTTGCGGCCCTTTGTTCGCGGCGACTTTGGTGACGGCTTTAGACGCAGCGGCGACCTTTGTGGCGGCGGGGGCGGTTTCCAGTCTTTCGGGCAGATCCTGAAGGCTGACGATTTGCTTGGGAGCTGTGGGCTCAAGGCTCAAATATTTACGCGCGGCGGCTTCGATACGCGCGGGGTTCGCCAAATAGACCCATTCGGCCTTCAGCACATGGATGTTGCGGCGTTCGTTTTCGATATCGGCGTTCAGGCTCGTCAACTTATGGCGCAGGTTCTGGACGCGATAGCTCGTGTCATAAAGGGCGACGCTGACGATGATCGTCAAAGCGAACCAAAACAATACAGACGTGGCGCGTGTCATGCGACGAACTCCTTCGGGACCGAGGCATCGGTCCTTTCGGCCACGCGAAGCCGAGCGCTGCGGGCGCGGGGATTCGTTGTGACTTCCGGGGCAGATGGTACTTGTGGCTTGTTACTCATCAAGGAAAATGTTGGCTTGACGCGAAAAGAATCATTCGCGGGCGCATGGCGGCTGGGCCGTGCGGCGGCGCTTGAACGTTCGCGCAAAAAGGTTTTGACGATCCTGTCTTCCAGCGAGTGAAAAGATACGATCGCGAGACGGCCACCAGGACGCAAAAGCTTTTCGGCAGCGGCAAGGCCGCGCGTCAGCTCGCCCAGCTCATCATTGACGGCGATACGCAAGGCTTGAAACGTCCGCGTGGCCGGATCGATCCCGTCGCCCGACCGCGGCACGGCGCCGCGCACGATATCGGCCAGTTGCAGCGTGCGGGAGATGATTCCAGCGCTCCGCGCTTCCACAATCCGGCGCGCGACGCGCCGGGCAAAGCGTTCTTCGCCGTAATGGAAAATGATATCGGCCAAAGCCTCTTCTTTCGCCGTATTGACGATATCGGCGGCGGTCTGACCTTCTTGCCCCATGCGCATATCAAGGGGGCCATCAGCCTGAAACGAAAAACCGCGCTGCGCTTCGTCAAGCTGCGGCGACGAAACGCCAAGATCCAGCGTGATGCCGTCGGCTTCGCTGACATTTGCCGCGGCAAGCAGGGCGGTCATATCGCCAAAGGTGCCATGCAGCAAATGAAGGCGCGGCGCATAGCTGGCAACCAACGCTTGCCCCGCCGCAATCGCTTCGGCGTCGCGGTCGATGCCGTACACAACGGTTTGCGCGCTTTCCAAAATCGCGCGGCTATATCCGCCGCGACCAAAAGTGCCATCAACGATGATTGCGCCGTCTTTGGGGGCAAGGGCAGTTAAAACTTCCGCTAACATGACGGGAACATGAGGCATGGTCATCAAACGCCCCCTTTCCCAGAAGCATCGGCGACCAAGGCGGCCTGCGCGATGATTTTGCTCAGCGAAATATCGTGGGCCGAAGCCGCATCGCGTGCCGCATTTTGGTGCAGCGCAAACTTGGCGGGGTTCCAGATCTGGAAAGTCTTACGCCGCCCCACAAAAGTGACCTCATCCGAGATGCCCACGGCACCGCTCAGCGCGGGGGGCAGGATGATACGGCCTTCGCCATCGAAAGGAACTTGAACGGATCCACCGAAGATTGTGGTCTCGATCAGCTCATACATTTCAGGCGCTAAATCAAGTTTTTCAAGGCTTTGGCTGAGAATTTCTAAATGGCCGATCGAACAGGCGTCCAGCGCTTCGTGCTGAAGCGACCGGAACACGACAATACCGGGCGCGTCTGGTCCTAAAACCGCCCGAAACGAGGCGGGAACCGAGACACGTCCTTTTTTGTCGATCCGGTTGACAAAGCTGGACAGGAAGATGGTCATTAAGACCCCAATAAAAACAATAAGTTACTTGAATAGGCGGTGGAGCAAAGGGATTTCCCCTTGGGTAACTATGGGATATCATGGGATGGCATGGGAAATCAAGGGAAAGAGTCATAAGATTTGGTTTAAATGGCGATTTCTTCTTTAATAATCAGGAACAGAGAAAAAAGAGACGAGAGGCTTTAAAGAAAAACAAAACGAGAACACAAGTAATGTTCACGTAAAGTTCTTTTTTCTGGCGCGGCATTTTTTTATTAACACAAAGAAAATAAGGCGGCGGCCCATCAAAAAAAGCAAATAAAAACAAAAGTGTTTAATCGGGTCATGAAAGAGATTTAAAGAAATCTATAAGATTTCGTTCGAAATTCGAACGAATATACTCTGGAATTGTTTATTTATCCCCTTGTTCTGAAACGATTTTATTTCGCTTCCTTCACGATTTGTTAAGCTGGCTGCGGTATGATTGATTTTGTCGGGTGAAAAAAGCCTGCGAAGCTTCGGCAGACATCAAGATTTGAAAGGAGACTACCATGATGAAATTTTTCCGCAGTGAAGAAGGCGCGACGGCTATTGAATATGGTCTGATTGCCTCGTTGATTGCTGTCGCCATCGTCGGCGTGCTATCGACCTTGGGCACGAACCTCAGCGCAGTATTCACGACCGTTTCAGGAAACTTGCACGGGTAAGATTGTCTTGTGCAACGCGAAAAACGGGCGAAGGTCACTTCGCCCGTTTTTTGTATCTGGCTTATTCGTCTTGCGGCCACAAGCGGCGATCCCAAGCGATCCACAGCCCCATCAACAAAGCGCCCGCCCAGAGATCGGCCATAAAGTGCCCGCCAACAGAAGGGGTCGCGGCAATAACGATGGCATTTCCTAAGACAATCACCGGCGACAAATAGCGGATTCCGCGCACGGCATAAGAGCATAAAAGAGCCAAAGCCAGATGAAAGGATGGAAACTGAACCACGCCTTGCATCGAAAAAAGGTCCAGAACAGGCATGGATCCGCTGCGCAACGCCAAAAATTGCTGCACATAGGGTGTGGCTTCGGCAATGTGATAGGTCCCAAAAGCGCCGACGGCAGGGAACAGGCCGGACAAAGCAATGAAGGAAAGGCTGCTGGCAGCATAAAGGCGCAGAAAAGAAGCCAGCCGCGCATAACGTTTGGTCGTAATCAGAAAGACCAATAGAAGCCCAACCTGAGGAATAACGCTGTTGTAAGCGACAATGAACAGCTCGCGGATCCAAGCATGGCCGAAAACGAAGGCATGAAGCGCCATCCAGTCAAAGCCTGTCATTTTGTCAAAACGGTCAAGCGGCGCATCGATCAAGGGTCGGGCCAGCGTTGCCACAGCAAAAGAAAAAACGCCCATACACGTTGAATAGGCAAAAAACGCAGCCGTTGTATGAGCTAACGCAGCGAGGCGCTGATCAGGACGGCAGCGCGAATAAAAAAAGGCCAGCCCCAGCATCATGCCTTCGAAAACGAACAAGGCGACGAGGCCGGGAGCCGCCATCATCCGCGCCGAAGCCAAACACCATCCCACGATGATGACGGCTAAAAGGCCCGTCAGCCCCCAAAGCCAGCGAAGGGGAAAAGGCGTCATGGGAAAGCCTTTCCGAAAGGTTGCGACCAACAGAAAGAATCTCGTTTTTGAACCCATGCCTCTACGCGAATAAGCAAGAACAATACGATGACGCTTCCCAGAAGGTCAGCCAAAAAATGGCCGCCGATAAAGGGGGTTGCCAGCATAACGATGAGGCTCCAAACGCAGGCGACAGGAAAAAGAAAGCGCATGCCGCGTGTCGCGTACGCCCCCAAAAAGGCGAGGGCAAAATGGTAGGAGGGAAATTGGACAATACCGGCTAATTGCATGATATGAACGGTCTTGACGCCCCCAGCCCTGATTTCAAGAAATTGCCGGACATAAAAATTTTCTTCATGGATGTGATAGGTGCCAAAAGCGCCGACAGCGGGCAATAGGCCTGAAAGAAGAACCATGATAAAACCACTGACAGTCATCAGACGTATGATCTCGATCAGCCTTTCAAACCGGGATGCGACGATAAGAGAGGCCCCAATAAAGAAAAAGGTGGCCATGGTGTTGGCATAAAAAAACTGCAACCCGTCGTAAAGAAACGGACGATTATGCAGGGCTTGATACCAGTAAAGCCAATCGAATCCGCAAAGACGGTCAAGCTTGTCTAAAAACGGATCAATAAGCGGAAGATTGAGCGAGGCCACCGCATAGGAAAAAAGGGCCAGTGTATAAAAAAAGGCAATAGGGTAAGCCATAATCATCAAGGCAATGGCCATGGTTTCGTCTTTGGCGCGGCGGGCATAATAGAAATAGCCAGCGATAACGACGGCTTCAAAAAGGAGAAGAAGAAACAGCTCTTCAAATTGAAAGGCGCGTCCCGAAACGACAAGCCACAGAATATTAGCCAAAACCATAAAGGCCGTTAAGTAACGGGTTCCGCGCAGTTTTTGGGCAACAAGATCGACAGTCATGATAGGCCAAATGAAAAAAAGGTGCGAGAACGGGGTAAGGCAAAGGTAGGCGGAAGTCGAGTAAAAAGAGCGCTTTCCCAATTGCCTTTAAAAGCCATCTTGACGCTTTGTCTTTTTTCGGCAACTCTTCAAGGGCCTGCGCGAAAAAGGCGCGGGTCGTCGCTTGAACGGTTTCAGGCGCTTACGACCGAAAGGACCTGAGCATGAGCGAAAGTCTGCTCGTGGGGGAATTGCGTCAATCCTTCCCCCGCATTGAACGTCTTCCCCCCTATGTTTTCAACATCACCGGCGCTTTGAAGATGCAAGCCCGTCGCCGCGGCGAGGATATTGTCGATTTCGGCATGGGCAACCCCGATGGCCCGACGCCGCCGCATATCGTGGCCAAGCTGATCGAAACGGCTCAGCGCCCCGATACGCACGGCTATTCGATGTCGAAAGGCATTCCGCGTCTGCGCCGCGCGATCTGCGCTTGGTACAAAAAGCGCTATGACGTCGATCTGGACCCGGATTGTGAAGCGATCACAACCATTGGCTCGAAAGAAGGGATCGCGCATTTGATGCTGGGCACGCTGGACCGCGGCGACAGCGTTTTGGTTCCGAACCCCAGCTATCCAATCCATATCTATGGCCCCGTCATCGCGGGGGCGGATATCAAACAAATCCCGCTCGTCCCCGGCATTGATTTCTTTGCCGAGCTGGAAAAGGCCATTCGCCTCAGCATCCCTAAGCCCAAGATGCTGATCCTGAACTTTCCGGCCAATCCGACGGCCCAATGCGTCGAGCTGGACTTTTTCGAACGCATCGTAGCTTTGGCGCGCGAATACGGGATCTATGTCGTCAACGATCTGGCCTATGCCGATATTTGCTTTGACGGCTGGAAATGCCCCAGCATTTTGCAGGTCAAAGGGGCCAAGGATGTGGCGGTCGAGTTCTTCACCATGAGCAAAAGCTATAACATGGCGGGCTGGCGCGTTGGCTTTATGGTCGGCAACCCGACACTGGTTCATGCGCTGGAACGCATCAAAGGCTATAACGACTATGGCACCTTTACGCCTATTCAGGTCGCGGCGATCGCGGCGCTGGAAGGGCCGCAAGATTGCGTCACCCAAGTGTGTGAGACCTATCAAAAGCGCCGCGACGTTCTGGTCAAAGGCCTGCACGAAGCGGGCTGGATGGTCGATAAGCCAAAGGCGACAATGTATATCTGGGCCAAGATTCCTGAAGCTTATGCCCATTTGGGCTCGCTTGAGTTCACCAAGCGCCTGATGAGCGAAGCGAAAGTCTCGGTCTCGCCGGGGATTGGCTTTGGCGATTATGGCGACGGCTATGTCCGCTTTGCGATGATCGAAAATATCGAGCGCTCGCGCCAAGCCCTGCGCGGGATCAAGGAAATGCTGCGTAAGGGGATTTGATCAAAAAGTGCCGCATCGTTTAGCCCGAACGATGCGGCCAGAGCCTCAATAAACCTGTCCTGTTATCCCCGCGATAATCTATTCGTCATCCCCGCGAAGGCGGGGATCCAGGGGACCTATCCTTTTGACGCATGGGGTTGATATTTTTCATCTGCACCAAGCCGCCAAGCCCTCTGGATCCCCGCCTTCGCGGGGATGACACATGAGGGAGGGATGGGGGGGGAGGAAAAAATTAACCCTTGGCGCGCAGCGCGGCTATTTTGTTCATGAAGGCATCCACGCGGGCGGGATCGACATCGTTGTTGCCTTTGCCGTCCACCTTGAAATAACTGCCGACAATCAGACCATCTGTTTTATTCCAGACCTTGTCCACATTGTCTGGTTGAGCGCCACTGCCGATTAAAACGGGAAGACTTGTGTTGGCTTTGACGATATCGACATCGGCGACATTGGTTTCTTGGCCCGTCATGCTGCCCGAGACAATCAGCGCATCGGCCAGATTGCGTTCGCCCGCGTCGATGGCTTCGGTCGCAAGGCCGCGGTCAGCCAAGGGGGCCGCATGCTTGACGCCGACATCGGCGAAAATCAGCGCGTTCGATTTCAGCGCAGCGCGCAATCGCAAGGTCAGATGCGATTTGCCGACGATAATACCTTGTTCGGAGACGATCGCGCCGCCCGAGACATTGACGCGAATGAAATGCGCCTGTGCCCCTGCTGCGATGGCCATGGCGGATTCCGCGTCATTGCGCAGCACATTAATCCCAACGGGAAGCTTGCTTTCTTTGACGATTTCGCGTGCGACGCAGGCCAGCGCAGCCACGGTTTCTGCTGGCACGCGGTCCGGGTAAAACGGCTTGTCGCGGAAGTTTTCGACAATCAGCGCGTCGATGCCGCGCGCGCGGAAAAGAGCGGTCTCTTGCAGCGCTTGATCGTAAACCGCCTGCATCGACCCCCCATAAAGTGGGCTGCCGGGCAGGGGCAGCAGATGGATGCAGCCGATAACAGGTTTTTTATTGGCAAAAAGATCGTTGAAACGCATGGAGGAAACGTCCTTTCTTAGCAAGCAAGGGTGTTTGTGTCGCAAGGTTTGGGGCGTCCTGCGTCGCGCAAACCGTTCAAAATATCGGCAGGCGTTAGGATTTCGGGCAAGACAAGGCCTTGGGGCGCGCCGGGGCCAAAAACAGCATCAAAGGGAACGCCATAGCGATCATGCTGTTTCAAAAACGACGTAATGTCGGCGCTGGGGCGCGTCCAGTCGGCTTGCATCGCGATGACGTTGTCGTCACGGAAAAGCTTGGCGGCGACTTTATCGCTTCCCATGATAAAGCGCTTGTTCGCTTTGCAGGTCAGGCACCAATCGGCTGTCACATTGACGAAAACGGTTTTGCCTTGTTTGACGTAAGTCTCGATGGCAGCCGCGTCAAAAGGCCGCCACATAGCCGCGCCGACGGTCTGAGGCGCGGCTTCAGGCGTGCGCACCGGCGCAAAGAACGGTGCAATCAGAAAACACGTCAGAACAATGGGGGCCCAGCGCCCAGCGCCATGATGGCGTAAAGCCAGCGTCACCATAATGGCCACAAGGCACGAAAGAACGAACAAAGCGCCTTGCCAAGCGATTTGGTGGAGCAAAACATATAAAAGCCAGAAAACGGTCAGTCCCAACAAACCGCCCATGATGTGGCGCAGCCCCACCATCCAAGCGCCGGGGCGCGGCAAGCGCGTGGCCAAAGAAGGAAAAAGCGCGACCAGCAAATAAGGGGTCGCCAACCCCACGCCCAGCGCCAAAAAGATGACGAGGATGTGAAGGGCGCTTCCCGCCAAAGCAAAGCTGACCGCCGTGCCCAGAAACGGCGCCGAGCAAGGCGTTGCCATCAGGGTTGCCAAAGCGCCGGTCGCGAAATCGCCCGCCAAGCGCGGATGGCTGGTAGGGTCCAAGTGGTCCAGAATAAAGCGCGGCAGCATGACTTCGAACAGATCCAGCAAATTGGCCGCGAATAACGTCAAAACAACGCAAAGGAAAATTAAAAAGGCCGGATGCTGAAATTGAATACCCCAGCCGATGGCATGCCCGGCGGCTTTTAGGCCCATCAGGCAGCCCGCCAAGACGGCAAAGGAAAACAAGATCCCGGCGGCTGTCAGCAGAAACGACCGGCGCACAGGGCCTTTTTCGCCGCCGCCATGGCGAACGATGCCCATGATCTTCAGGGACAAAACAGGCAAAACGCAAGGCGTCAAGTTTAAGATCAACCCGCCCAGCAAAGCCAGCAGCAGGATCGCGCCGAAAGATAGGGGGATGGCGGGGCTTGCCTCAGGGGCGGGCACAAAAGTTTTATCGACGGTTTGCTCAAGGGTCAGCGCCGCGCCATTCTTGCCTTGCGCGACAAAGGTCAGCGTCAGTGGCTCGGTCTCAACCGAGACCCCTTCGGGCAAAGCGCCGTCTGGGGCAAGGGTAAAGGTCGCGCGCTTGCCGTCGATAGCAAGGCTGGGACGTTTAAAGGCAACATTGTGCGGTGTTTCAATAAATAGATCCGCCGCGGCCAACGGATGAGGGGCCGTCACGGAAAGGGTCACCATTTTATCCGTGCGCGTGACGTTGGTGAGGCGTAGCGGACTTTTTTGCGGCACAGCGGGGACGCTGTCGAGGGCCGCCTGAATAACCTGCGCCTCAGGGGCAGGCCCGGCAGGCCCGGCAGGCAAGGCCAGCGAAAGGTCAAAATGTTTGGGCAGGCACATCGTGCCGCAGATCAGGATTTGCACGCTAGCTGACAGCGATAAAGGTTTTCCCGGCGTGCGCAAGACGGCTTTAAGAGGAAATAAGACATGGCCTTGATAACCGATGCTGTCCATATCCATCGAAGTCAAGCGCTGGGGTGCCGGATAAAACAACGCCAGACTTTTCAAATTGCCGGTATCGTTTTCGCTGGCGGCTGTGTCGATGGTGGGGGGCAGGCCCGCTTCGCCCGGCGCGCGCCAATAGGTGTGGAACGAGGGGGCAAGCTCGACCTCAAGGCCCAGCGAAAGAGCATCTGTGTTGCCTGTGGCCTCGGTTGCGCTGACAAGCCGGGCGCGGACTTCGCCGTCGCCTTGCCAGGGGCTGCTGGCCGCCTGCGCATGTCCTGCTATGCAGGTGCCGATAAGAAGGCCTAAACCGAAAAGAGACCCAAGTTTCTTTAAATTCATCACGAAACGCTTTCGCTGAAGGGGATAGATCTGTTACGGTAAGGTATAACAGGCAGCGCCGCACTATAAAGCCTTTGCCGGGGCGAGGCAAAGGGGCGAAAGCGGCACGGTTGAAAGGGACGCCTATGTCCAGCGATAAAGAGAAGACGGATAAAAGCTTGGACGCGAAAGCGGCCAAAAAAACGTTAGAAGCCAGCGCTTCGGGGTGGCTGGCCGGGCAATTGCTTATTGCGATGCCCACGATGCCCGATCCGCGCTTTGCCCGGACCGTTGTTCTTGTTTGCTCGCACGGGCCAGAAGGGGCGATGGGGCTGGTGGTTAACCGGCTTTTTGGCGAAATTAACTTTCAAGGCCTTTTGAAACAGCTCAAAATCACGCCAGACCCCGATGTGCCTGATCAACCGGTCTATTTTGGCGGCCCGGTCGAGCCTGTGCGCGGTTTTGTTTTGCACAGCCCCGATTATAAGCGCGATGCCACGCTGACGATCACCGACGATATTTTGATGACGGCGACCATTGAAGTTCTTGAAAATCTGGCACATGGCGAAGGGCCTTCACGTTCTTTATTAACGCTTGGCTATGCCGGATGGGGGGCAGGACAGCTCGATTCCGAGATCCAAGCCGGGGGGTGGCTCGTCACATCGGCGGATCCCGATATTATCTTTTCACCCGATAATGAAAAGAAATGGTCTAACGCTTTGACAATCATGGGTATTAGCCCCACGATGCTGTCGGGCGATATTGGCCACGCTTAAGATGAAGAACGGCGCCTAACACCTTAAAACATAATGATTTCATAGAAGTGTGGTAAAGGGGATCCACTTGTTGAGGGCCCTTTGATCCATGAAGACATTTTATTTTTATAAACCGCCTTGTCTGTCGAAGCCTTTTGGCGCTCAAGCTCTGTGTTATGGCGCGGGGCAAATGGGGCTTGCGCTTTATGAGACAGCGGACGAGGCCCTTCAGCGGACCCAGCAGAACGTACAGGATTCATCCGCTTACATTCGTCGCAATATCTGCGCCTTGACGCTGCGCGCGCTTCCCCAAGACATAACGCCGATCGAGGCTTCGGTGCCGCCAAAGGTGTTGCAAAGAATGGATGCGTTAAACCGGGCTGTGAATATAAGACCGCTTCAAAACACGTATCAAGCATCGACAACCTCTTGGTTTCTGGCTGTTGAATGGTTGAAAACGTGCCGCAGCCCAACGATGGTGGGCCAGATTTTGGCCCATGAAAATGTGTTGATGCTTGATGCGCGGGTCTCTTCTTGGTGGCATATCGCGCGTGGCTCTCTTTTATTGACCCATCCCGGCTTGATCGAGACGGTTCATCACGACCTTTTTGATGCGACGGCCGACACGCTTTGTTTGGATCTGCGCGCGCGACCGCGTCAGCCGGTGCCGCGCAGTTGGGATGAGCTTTGTACGCATTACACGATCCACGATCAGAATAACCTATCGGGCGGCGGCTCGCTTTATACGTACCTTGCTGAAAACCATGGCCGGAAAACCTATCTGAAGGAGGCTTCGCGGCCCGAGTCGACGATGGAGCAATATATCGTTTTGGAAATGGCGCGCGTTATCGTCGAAGCGTTTGGCATCCCCGGCGCGCAGCTTCCGACAGCGCGGCTGATTGTTGGGGAAGAAAATAACCCCATTTTGTTGGTCTCTGACGTGAAGGGCAAGAATAAAGACTTAAGTCTTTTGATGAACGGTCTTCATACGGGGCGCGCGCTTGAAGCCATTGCGATGATGGCCTGTCTTTTGGCCCATGATGATTTTGCTTCAGATCAGTTTCATGTTTCGCGCGATAACGTGGCTCTCATTGATTTTGGCGGGACGGCGCGTTGCGATTGGGCAAACGATCCGCGGCCCTATCCGCGGCGGCTTAACCATCGCAGTTATTGGGACAAGTTTAAAATCCCTGTTTTTGACGGCGGGCACCTTAGCTTGGACGACAAAATAGGCATGATGACGCGCTTGGTTGAGCGTCTGCCGCAAGTTTTATCAGCGATCCAAGCGGCAGGCAGACGTATTGACGCTTTGGGGTTATGCAGCCCCGCGTTTGATCAAGAATCCCTGCGCCAAGAGATTTTCGTCCCCTTTGTCGCCAGAGTAAATCGGGGGCTAAGGATCTTGGAAACGCAGAAAAATCTGTTTCATCAAAGACCCGTTCCCCTTTCTGGCGCGGCGTCTCATTCCATCGCTTCCGTCGGCTAGATTTTTGATGCAATAAAATTTTAAGACATTCTCGTCAGGATCTAAGCCTCTTTCGCTTTTCTCGTAGAGGGTGCCATGCTGATCGTTACGACAGAAAACGTTCCGGGTTATCGCGTCCAAAAGGTTTTAGGACAAGTCTTTGGTGTTGTGGTCCGCAGCCGCGGTCTAGGCGGAAACTTGATAGCCAGTGTGCGCGCCATCTTTGGGGGCGAGATCAAGGAATATTCTCAGATGCTGGAAGAAGCGCGTCGCCACGCCAGTGATCGCATGGTGCAAAATGCCAAGCAGATGGGCGCCAATGCGATCGTTATGATGCGTTTTGACTCGTCGGAAATCGCCCAGCAAATGAGCGAAATTGTCAGCTATGGAACTGCCGTGGTGCTGGAAAAGATCGAAAGCTGACAACATGAAGAACCGGACGCATGTTCTCATTCTTGTCCTTCTCGGCGTGATTTTCGCTTTTCAAGCCTATTGTTCGTTTTATGAGATCGCTTTTCCTTCCACGCTCAGTTGGTTTGCGGGCTTCGTTTATCTTACTTACCTCTTCGAAACGTACCGCTATAAACCGCTAGAAGAGAAAAAGCCTGGGCCGGAATGGGAAAGAACAGACGAAAAGTTTATCGACCCTGAAACGGGAAAGCCTGTCGTCGTCTATTATCATCCGCAAACGGGCGAAAGACTGTATGTTAAAGAAGATGACGCCGCAGGATCAAAAGACGGCGACCACTTTGTTCCCTAAAGACGTTGTCGGGTTGGGCCGTGAGCAACCGCGCGCGTAGCTCGGTTTCAAAGGCTTCTTTGCGGGTGCCCAGTTTTTCGGGACTGCACCAGGAAAGAGACAGGCAAAGGCCGATGATCTCGTCCGCCGTTCGTTGATACGTCTCGCGATGATAGGCCGCTGTGACGGACCAGCCTTTGGCGGCGGCGGCGACTTTTTCGTGTGAAAGCCAGCGCGGCGGTTCTTGAAACTTGGACGTCCCCGTATATTGGACCAACGTCTCGCACAACGCGCCGTGCCATGCCGGTGGGGCAGAGAGGTTTTCGTCCTCTTCGACCAAACCCAGCGGATTGCCCGTTAAAATAACAACGACGCTTTGGTCCGCCATCCGCGCGGCCAACAGATCCAAGACAAAAGCCCGATCCATCCAGTGAAAACATTGCCCCATGGTGACAAGTTGAGGCGGCGGCAAAGCGGCAGGAAGAGCCTCGGCGGGCCCTTGCCAAAACGTGATGTTCTGAATGTTGGCTGCCGTTGCCTGCGCCCGCGCTTTGTCGATCATCGCGGGTTCAGGGTCGATGGCATAAACCTTGGGAACATAGCGGGAAAGGGGCAAAGCAAGGCCGCCTGTGCCGCAACCCAGATCATAGGCCGTTGTCAGCGGCTGAGGCGCCAAAGCCACCAGTTTTTGGATAAGCGCCGCGCCATAGGGCGGGCGATAGCGCGCATAATAATCGGCGGCGGATTGGAAAAGGCGCGGGTAGAGCATTCGGCATTCAGCATTTGGCATGCGGGCGCTTTCCTGTTGGCGGCAACATCCAGCCTAACGCGGATCGCCCTGTTCTACACAGCCTTTGTTGACCGGGCCGGGATCTTTTCCCCGCATGCCAAATGCTGAATGCCGAATGCCCCTTAAATATCGACTTCGCGGACGAAGCGGGCGTTTTCTTGGATGAATTGGAAGCGAAGCTCGGCTTTGCGACCCATCAGTTTTTCGACCGTGTTTTCGGTCTCCTTGATGTCGTCCTTGGCATCCGGGCTTCCGTTTTCCGATATGATCACGCGCAAAAGCGACCGCCGCCGCGGGTCCATCGTCGTTTCGCGCAACTGCGCGGGCATCATCTCGCCCAGACCTTTAAAGCGGCTGATCTCAACTTTGCCGCGGCTTGAGAAGTGCGTTTTTAAAAGCTCTTCCTTATGCGCGTCGTCACGGGCATAGGCCGTTTTATCGCCTTGCGTCAGACGATACAGCGGGGGCTGCGCCAAATACAAATGGCCGCTTTGAATAAGCCCCGGCATCTCGCGGTAGAAAAAGGTCATCAAAAGCGACGCGATATGCGCGCCGTCCACGTCGGCATCGGTCATGATGATCACGCGCTCGTACCGCAGCTTGGAAAGATCGAAGCTCGAGCCGATCCCGCAACCAAGCGCCAGTCCCAAATCGCCGATTTCCTGATTGGCGCGCAGCTTGTCAAGGCTCGCGCTGGCGACGTTAAGGATCTTACCGCGCAGCGGGAGAATGGCTTGCGTATCGCGATTACGCGCTTGCTTGGCCGATCCACCGGCTGAATCGCCTTCGACCAAAAAGATTTCCGTGTTGTCGGCGCTGTTTTGCGAACAATCCGCCAATTTGCCGGGGAGGCGTAATTTACGGGTCGCCGTTTTGCGGGCCAGATCTTTGGCTTGGCTGAGGCGCACGCGCTCTTCGGCTTTGAAGACCAGGTGATCGAGCAGCGCTTTGGCTGTGCCCGGATCGTTCGATAGCCAGTGATCGAAATGGTCTTTGACCGTTTGCTCGACAAGGCGCGCGGCTTCGACCGTCGCCAGCTTGTCTTTGGTTTGGCCTTGGAATTGCGGTTCGCGAATAAACAACGATAAAAGCGAGCAGGCATCGCCAAAAGCTTCGTCGCCCGTAATCGCGGCGGCGCGGCGGTTGCCCAGCATTTCGCCGTACGCGCGAAGCCCGCGCAAAAGCGCGCTGCGCAGGCCGGATTCATGCGTACCGCCTTGGGGCGTTGGGACGGTGTTGCAGTAAGAATGGCAAAAGCCTTCGCCATCGGCAGCCCACGAAACGGCCCATTCGACGCGGCCCTGACCATCGGGCAGATCGGCAAAACCGGTGAAGGCTTGCGGCGTGACGGTGCCGCGTTCGGAAAGGGCCGTCGTTAAATAATCAGCCAAACCGCCGGGGAAGTGCAAAACGGCTTCGGCGGGCGTGGGGTCATCTTGTTTCAGCAGCGCCGGATCGCAAGACCAACGGATTTCGACCCCGCGGAACAAATAAGCTTTCGAGCGCGCCATACGGAAAAGCGCCGCAGGCTTAAAGCGCAGTTTATCGCCGAAAATCTGGCTGTCCGGGCGGAAGGTGACGGCTGTACCGCGCCAGCCAGCCGCGCCTTTTTTCTCAAGCTTGGTGGTCGGCAAGCCGCGGCTGTATTTCTGGCTGTAAAGCTGCCGGTCGCGCGCGACCTCAATCGTCATGTCATCGGCCAAGGCATTGACGACCGAGATCCCGACGCCGTGCAAACCGCCCGATGTTTGATAGACTTTGCTTGAAAACTTGCCGCCTGAGTGCAGCGTGGTCAAAATGACTTCTAGCGCCGATTTGCCCGGGTATTTGGGGTGATTATCCACCGGAATGCCGCGGCCATTGTCGCGAATGGTGACGTAATTGCCTTCGGCCAAGCGGATGTCGATGCGGCTGGCGTACCCGGCAACGGCTTCGTCCATCGAGTTATCTAAAACTTCGGCGACCAGATGATGCAAGGCTGTGTCGTCGGTGCCGCCGATATACATGCCGGGGCGGCGACGAACGGGCTCAAGCCCTTCCAGCACTTCGATGTCGCTGGCGTCATACGATTCTTTAGGCGCCTGCAAAGCCGCAGAGCCTTTGGTGGGGAAGAGATCAGCCATGTTCTTTACACATCATTCTTTTTTCAAAAAGGAAAGGGGGCCTATAACATGATTCGCCCCTTTTGCGCTAAGAGCTGCCTTGGGGTCAAGCCGCCTTGTTTTCGGCCGGTTTCGGGGCTTGTGGCCTTGTCTTTTTGCTCGGACGCGACGGTTTGGCCATAAAATTTTGCTCAAAACGCTCAAAAATGGCCGAAACAATGTCGCCCATCAGCGCTTTGTAAATAGGCGCTAGCTTTTGCATCCGGTTGATCGTGTTAAACTTTTGCATGAGCTTTTTCAAATAAGTCTCATAACTTTCAGCCATAAGATACTTTTTCTTGCGGAACATGCGCAGGTCATGTAGGCGGGTCAGCCCCTTATCTGCAAAACGGCCCTTTGGGACCATATGCGTCTTATCGTTGTCGGCAACGACGACTTGCGCATCCATACGATCCTGTCCTTTCAGCGCTGGATCGTCGGTAAAGGCTTCAATCATATTCATAATAAAGGGTTTCCATGAAGGATCGCCGCGCCAGCAGCTATTCACAATTAATTCCGCCGTCATGTCAGGCAAAATATTGCCGTTTTCGTCGAAATAGGGGCCTTTTTTGAAGTCTTCAAGATTGTCATGGGCCATCAGGCAAAAGGCTTTGACAACGGGGGGAACGGCGCGGCCCGTTTCAGGATCGACACAGGGCCCCAAATAATTATAGCCAAAATGCATCGTCTCGACGAAATGCGTGCAGGCTGGCGCTTTATCGGATTTCCGGCGTGCCGCCCCCACGTAAAGCGAGTTGAGAAGCCGCAGGGAGATGATGCTTTCGTCTTTGAGACATTCAAGCGTTTCAGGATCGGCTTGAAGCAGGCGCACCGTATTATCGCGCCTGTATTGGCGCAGCGCGCGAAGCCGCTGTTTTTCTGCCTTGCGACTGGTGCGCGGGATGGCAAGAATATGGGCCGTATCTTCGTCGGGGATGCGCAGAATCCATGATTTCGCGTCCGTCTCGCGGAAAAGACGTTCACGGTTGGCTGTGATATAATAATTTCTATTAAATGTTGACCGACATCTTCCTTGATAACGCTTTCCTTTCACAGGCAGCGTGATGAAGATCCCGTCGGGGAATTCATAGCGAAAAGTCGTTGTCATGGGGGTGTCTGTTTGCGCTTTCTTCGCAAGGGGGAGCCAGTCAACGGTTTCAGAAAAAGGGTCTTTCTTTCTTTTTCTTTCGTCTTTTCGGCTCACGTCACATTTATGTCATAATGAGATCAAAAACAGAACAATAATCTGTTGCTTCTCTTAGCAGATCTCAAGCGTCGGATTCAACGCAAAAAGTTGTGGATAATTGCATCGTTAAAGGCTGCTTTGGGGGAGATTGAGGGCCCTTTTCCACATGTGGAAAAACCAAAAAAAGAAGTATTACCAATTGGTTAACTGCCTAGATCTAGTTGGTTCTAGCCTCATTATCCACAATATTTAGTAGGCTATAGAATCAGCTGCTCATATTTGGTATGGATAATCACATCAACCCACCACATGTGGGGTTCAAAGTTCTTTCAGAACGCCAGTTTTCTCAGCATGGTTTTGGAGCCGTAACAGGTTTTGGGGCCGTATCTTTGCTTAAACACCCAGCAGCGGAGCGCACGGAGATGAGTTGGACCGAACAACAGATCGAAGCCCTTAAGAAAATGTGGGGGCACGGCTATAGCGCGAGTGATATCGCCAAGGCTTTAGGCGAGGGCATGACGCGCAACGCCGTGATCGGCAAGGCGCATCGCCTGAAACTGTCGGCAGGCCCCGGCACGACGGTGACACGGCAGGAAAAAACGGTGTCGGTTGGCGGCAGCGTGATCCCGACGATGACCAAGGTCGCGAAAAAGCGCGCGATGTTGCGTCCGTTACCGCCGGTGCAGCAGCCCGACATCTTGGTTAAAACCTCTTTGCCGCCGCGTGAGCCGACGATCCGTCCGATCGAGACCTTGAAAAAGGCGGAAGGCATTGCCGTGACCAAAGCGGGCGAGCATCATTGCCGTTGGCCGATTGGCGATCCGCGGTCGCCTGATTTCCGCTTCTGCGGGTGCAAGACGGTCGAAGGTTTGCCTTATTGCGCCGATCATGCGCGCATCGCTTACCAAAGCCTGGGCCGCAAATCGCGCGCCGGGACGGCCGAAGCCGAAGATCAGGAATTGCAGTTTAAAAAGGCCAGCACGAATATTCGCGTCAGCGAATAACGCCTTTTGCCGGAATAAAGAAAAAGCCCCGCTAAAACGGGGCTTTTTCTTTATGAAAACAGGCTTACAGCAACGCAAGCGTTGCGTGTGCAAGTGAGGCGGTTGCTGAATCTTTCGAAAGAGGTCGAACAACTTTTTCGGTCAGGGAACGAACCCTTTGCTCATTTGCTCGGTTGTCGAAGGTTGTTTGAATGTGTCGGCAAAGAGTAACGACGCCAGCGCAGCAAGATAGATCAGCCACCCGAAGCGCATGGGTAAGGTAAGGGATAAAGCCTTCAACGAACGGGTGATCCAAAAAATTTGACGCTTTGTCGTGGTGTAAAAAGCGGATCTGGGGCAGGCGCGATAAAAAAGGCAGAATATCGATAAAAGAGCCATAACAGACATTCAGCGAAAGCTGGGGGGCGATGATTGACGAAGCGGCCCCGTTTCGAGACAGATTGACGGCATGGGCGATGGTATAAATATCCGCCTCGGCATCGCGTAAAAGCGCGCGGGATGGGGCTGTGTTCAAGCTGTTTTCCCGATCCTGCCAATGCTGGGGGTGGGCCACAGAAAAAGGCAATAAAGCGCGACACTCTTTGCCTTGCCCCAAAAGGGCATCGGCAAGAAAACGGTACGACGTTCCCTGAGGCGCGCTTTTATCGACAGACAAAAGAGTCTCAATGGTTTTTCCGACCAATTGGTTCTTTTGCGCTGGTCTGATATGATCCGGAAGATTATCGGCAAGACCGGATAAAATCTCGCGCGAAAAAAAGGACAGATTCATCTCAACTCCTTTATCTCTGGCCTAGGGTTCACTCTGTTGAGGTCTGGTGGCGTTTCCTATACGGGTGCGATGCCGGGCCAGCGTTGCCTGATAGGCCGCAAAATCGATGCAGAAGCGAAGTCGGGTTCGCCCTTCTTCAGGAAGCGTAAGACGATCAACCAGTCGGCCGCCTAAATGTTCGATCAGATGTTGCGAAGCGTGATTGTCATCGTAACAGGTTGCCGATATTTCAGTTATCTTGTGATCAAGAAAACGGTTTGCCATCGTTTGATAAAACCGATAGACAAGGCGACCGCCCCATCCTTTACCGATCAAACCGGGGCGAAGCGCCATTCCCAAATGGCCCGATCTTTTGATGATTTCTTCGTCGGCGCGATAGCGAAAGGATAAAGCGCCGATAAAAAAAGCGTCGCTGACGATCCATAAAATTTCATGTTCGAAAACCGTTTGCGGCATCCCCGCAAGGGTAATCGAAAAGGGCTTGGTATCCCTGACCCAATCGATATAGCGCTGGGGGGCCTTTTCGATCTTTTCAGCACACAACGTTCCGCGTCCCAATTGCATGGGCGAGAATGAGCCTTCGCGCAACGCTTCTAAATATGAAGGCAAAAACTTTATCTCGGGCGCGGCTAATGAGACAAGCATGAAAAGAAGACCCCAAAATCAATCCGTTCTTCCTTCCTTGTGAGAGGAAGGAAGAACGGATCCGTCGTTTTAATGAACGGCAGGCGCGACCGATGGCCTTGGTTGCGGCGGGTAGCGATCCATATCCATGCACGGACCGCAATCGTCGCATCCCAAAGCGCCGCCCAAGGCACGCTTGGCATCGGCACTGGGCTTTTGCGACGTCGATGCAACCGACGATACAAATCCAAGGCTTAGATATTTGCCTAGCGGGCGTCCCTTTGGCGAAAGGCCCGGTGGTGTTAAGGAGGCGAGCATTTCTTTTCCTTTCTTTCTTAGGCGTTGGGTTGACACGTTAATCCTTGCCGCATCACAGGTGACTGGCCGTCTTTGGGAAGAACGAAACCAGTTTGAACCAGTGCGGCAAAGAATCTTCTCGTGAACGTTGGGTCCAAATCGTGTTTTTGGATCAAATCACGAACCTGAAACGCGGTTCCCGAGAGAGATTGCATTAAAAGAGCCGTATCTTGTGTCACCATTTTCCTGTTGACGCCGGTGACAAGAAAAACCCCCATATCTTCGTGCCGAAAACGGAGATCCGGATTCACAAAAAGCGTCACATCATCGCGAATTTCCAGCGGCGGCGCGTCAGGAAAAGAAATCTTGACGTCAGAGCCAACCATATACGGATCGTTGGCGGTCTTTGTGCCGTAAAAATATTTGGCATCGACGCGACAGCCGGTGCCACAAGCTTCGACCCATTCGCAGATTTTGCAGCCGTCGGGGGTAAAGCTTCCGTCCCGCCATTCCCGCATGCGTTTCCAGACGTCTGTAACGGATTCCGATTTGACGTTTCCATAAACTTCGTCCGAATGCGCACAGGGGCGCATGCCGCCATCGGCGCCGACGGCGGCTTCACGTTTTCCGGCGGAACAACGCCGATA
This sequence comes from uncultured Rhodospirillaceae bacterium, assembly GCA_964390005.1. Classification (GTDB taxonomy): domain Bacteria; phylum Pseudomonadota; class Alphaproteobacteria; order UBA9219; family UBA9219; genus CAYMGM01. Next base: position 125,901 of record CAYMGM010000004.1, read on the forward strand.
CATGATGAGTTCGCCATACTTCTTCATATCGGGATAAAGACATTTTGGCGCGCAGGTTACGGTATCGACCAGCATGCCCGTGTCTTGATGCAGGCGCAAAAGCTCGTCCGAAATCGACACGATTTCCTCGCGCGTCAGTTTTAGCGTGTCAAAGTTTGTACAAGCTTGGGCTGGGTGAACACGTGTGGCTGCAAATTTATGCAGGCCGATATCTTTTAAGAAACGCCCGGTGTCATAGACGTGGCCCAGATTTTGGCGCATGACAACCATATTGGCGTAAAGGCTGACATCGTGGGAAAGGGCCGTTTTGATGCCGGTGAACACGCGTTCGAAAGCGCCATCGCGATGAACGATCATATCAAACGTTTGCGGATCGTACGACGGAAAAGAGGTCAAAATTGGAATCCGCCGACGGGCCAGTTCTTTCGCGATACGCGGCGTCAAAAGCGACAGGTTCGAATTGATGGTGCATGGCATGTTGTATTTCTGAGCCAGGTCAAGACCATGAAAGAGAAGCTCGGGAACAAGCAAAGGCTCGCCGCCCGTGAACACAATAGATAAAACGTCTGCCGCGACCAGATTGTCGATAATCCCGGTTAAATCGACAACGGATAACGTTCCGACCTCGTCCCCGGCTTCGCGCCAAAAATTGTAACAATGACGACAGGTGTGATTGCAGGCTGTCGTGAGTTCAAGCTGGACTTGAAGCGGCGACTTAATCTCTTGGTATTCTAGCTTAAAAGGTTGGCTCATAAGGACTCCGTACATAAGGGCTTCAACAATATCGTCTGAAAGCCCAAGTTTTTGGCCGTTTCCCTTCTTTGTCAAGGCAGCAAACTGTTGGATAGGTGCAATGAAAATGTGATTTTTTTACTTTCGTATTGTGCTGTGTCGGTCGTGCCCGAACCGAGGCTCTTTTGTCGAGACGGATAAGTGAAAAAGGCGAAAAAAGAGCCCCGCAAACGCGGGGCTTTTTTTAGGTTTTAGCTTTTGGGGGATCTGCTTGCTTCGAGGAAGAAGGGGGGCGGGAGATCTGTTCATAAGCCTGCATGGCAAAGGCCGTGAACAAATCGGGATTGTCCGGCGCTTGTGCCGCCAAGACAGCGTCTTTGACCAGTTCGCGCGTCAAAGAATAGGGGCGAACAAGAAAAAGATCGTTACGGCTCTCTCTGACCGTCATAAAGCCTTCTTGGGCCGCGTGAACGAAATGCAAACGCAAAGGGCTCCATAAAATATGGCCATGGGCATCGGGCGGATCGAATAAAAAGATCGGTTGCCGCCGCGGCTCAAGGCCTAATTGCGGCTTCCAAAAACCGGGATCGTCGCAATGCTCGATAAGGTCAAAATAGGTGCCGTGCCCCGTTTGATTGCGCGTCAAATACGACATCATTTGGTTGAGCGTATGAAAGCCGCCAGCGACCGTCACGATGGCTTGGCTGAGAAGGCCGAACAGCCATTCTTTTTCATGATGGCGGCTGACCCGAAGGGTAAGCTCTCTCGGAAAATCGTTCGACCGCGAAAAAGAAACAGGGTCTCGTTTGGCGCCGGAACGGATCCAAATGACTTTCGCGCCATTTGCGGTTGCTTTGTCCGCGATCTGGGCGCGCAGGCCCGCGCGGTCGCCTGTCATGATGAGTATCGCGCGTTTTTCTCCCAGCGCGCGCGCAAGGTCTTCGACGCGATCTTGATAGGCTTTTAAATCATGCGGCGCGGCGATGTTATAGGCCGTATCGTCGCTGCCGATGTTTTGCGAAGCGATGACGCCAAGGCGCGGCAGATCTAAAATATCGCCGGGCGCTTCGCCTTCGCCGATGAAATCAAGAAGCGTTTCGGCAAAACCCCGGTTGTTTTTTAAAATCCATTCGCGCGCGCTTTGCGGCGGTTTGGGGCGTTTGCCGGCTATCGTTTTGTGGGGCCGCGCGGTATCGTCCGGCGCGCCCTCGGCAAAAAGCGTTTGAGCCCTTTGTCGTTTTTGATCGAGAAAAGCCTTACACAGAGCCAGCCCCGTTTCCGGGTCATCGACAAAGGTATAGTTCTTTTTGTAATTCGGCGGCATCAGCCCGCGCGCGGCCAAAACGTCAAATTGCGCGCGAATATGTCCCCAGAAATCGTTGGGGTTGATAAAAAACATGTGATAGCTGCCGGGGTGATGGCTGCCGAAAATAATGGGCTCGCCAAACTCGTCGATGGTGCCATAGCCGCCGGGAAGCGCAAAACCCGGCCCCGATCCCAAAAGCATCATGATGACTTTACGCAGATCAAAGTCGCCTGCGGCTTTGTTGACGTTGTGGACCGTTCCGCCTTCTGCGCCGCCGGTTGCCGTTTGGGCGTCAAGCTTCAGGAACATGCGCGTCGTAATGCCAAGAAGGCGCGTGCAATTTTTTGCGACTTCGCCCATCAGACCGCTGTCGCCGCCGCCGAAGACAAGAACGCCGCCCATGGCATCGATCCCGCGCGCCAAGCGGACGGCTGCATCGACATAAAGGGGATGCGCGCCAAAGCGTGAGCCGCAATAGACGGAAATAAAGGGGCGGCCTTCGGCATCCCATCGCAAGGCTTCTTCGCCCATCAGTTGCAAAACGCCTTCGCGCGAATAGCGGCCGTCGGCGGTAAGGGGAAGCGTGTCGATAAAAAGATGATCCATGGCTGATCAAATCCTTTTGTCAAAATATAAAGCCGTTGGGATAGGCTTTTTTGCTGCCTATCAAACGAGGGCTCGCTAGCCCTTCTATACATAATCGTGGCAGAAAGCAAAAAAGAACCTCGCCAGACCCGTTGGAACAGGGCTGGCGAGGTTGAAAAAGGTTAAAAGACCAACAGATGGCGATAGGGGTCGTCGATCAAGCGGCCATACATTGTTTGGCGGCGGCTATCTTGGCTAAGGTCGCTTCAGCTTCGCTAAGACGCTCTTTATGCTCTTCAACCACTTCTTCCGGCGCACGGTCGGTGAAGTTTTTGTTCGCGAGCTTGGCTTGCAATTTCGAAATCTCGCTTTGCCATTTCGAAGCCTCTTTATCCAAGCGGGCCAGCTCGTCTTCCAAATTGATCAAGCCTTCGAGCGGCAAAACCAATGTCGCTTCGTCCACCACGGCTTGGGCCGAGCCTTTCGGCACATCCGTCGTCGGCGCGATCTTTTCGGCGCGGGCCATGCGTTTGATCGCGTCCGCGTGCTTATCAAGACGGATCAGCGTTTTCGAGCCCGCATCCTTGACCAAAAGCGTGATCTTGGCGCCCGCAGGCACATTGATCGCCGCGCGCGTGGCGCGAACGGCTGAGATCAAGCGAACCAGCCAATCCAGCTCGGCCGCCGCATCGGTGAAGGCCAGGTCCGCGCCGTATGTTGGCCACGCTGCTGACATCAGCTGCGTTTGACCGTCGCCAAACAGGCTCCATAACTCTTCCGTGATATAGGGCATGAAGGGATGCAGCATTTTAAGCGACTCGCCAAAGACCCACGCCAGCGTCGCGCGCGTTTCGGTGAGCGTGTGACGCTTGTCGGCTTCTTCCGCATCGACGGACAATAAAAGACTGGGCGTGCCAAAGACGGGCTTGGTGAACTCAAGATACCAATCGCACAGCGTGTTCCAGACAAAGTCGTAAGCCGTGCTGCTGGCCAGATCGAAGCGATAGGCGTCAAGCTGTGCGCCGACCGTTTCAATCGCTTCTTTCGTGCGGCTGACGATCCATTTGTTGGTTGCATGCGTGACTTTGGCCGGATTAAAGCTGGCGTCGCGTTTGCATTCGTTCATTTCGGCATAGCGCGCGGCGTTCCACAGCTTGGTTGCAAAGTTGCGGTTGCCTTCGATGCGGGCAGGGGACAATTTGATGTCGCGTCCCGGCGTTGACATGTTCGCCAGCGTAAAACGCAAAGCGTCCGCGCCATAACGGTCGATCATTTCCAACGGGTCGATGACATTGCCTTTGGTTTTCGACATCTTCTGGCCCTTTTCGTCGCGGACAAGGGCGTGGATGTACACGGTGCGGAACGGGACATCTTTCATGAAGTGCATGCCCATCATCATCATGCGGGCGACCCAGAAAAAGATAATGTCGAAACCCGTCACCAAAACATCGGTGGGGTAATAGCGCTTTAACGCGGGCGTTTTGTCGGGCCAGCCAAGGGTCGAAAACGGCCAAAGACCGGACGAAAACCATGTATCCAAAACGTCGGGGTCGCGCTCTAGCGTCACCGCGCGGCCATAGGCTTTGTCGGCCAAGGCTTGCGCTTCTTCTTCGGTTTCGGCGACAAAGACTTGATGATCGGGGCCGTACCAAGCGGGGATCTGATGCCCCCACCACAATTGACGGCTGATGCACCAGGGCTCGATATTGCGCATCCAAGCGTAATAGGTGTTGGTCCATTGTTCGGGGACAAACTTGGTGCGGCCTTCTTCAACGGCCTTTAACGCGGGTTCGGCCAGCGTTTTGGCGTCGCAATACCATTGCTCGGACAACCAAGGCTCAATCGGCACGCCTGAACGGTCGCCGTGCGGGACCGTGTGGCGGTGCGGCTCGATCTTGTCCAGAAGGCCAGCTTCTTCCATGTCGGCGACAATGCGCTTGCGGGCTTCGAAGCGGTCGAGGCCTTGGTATTTTTCCGGCACTTCGTCGTTTAGGCGGGCATGGGAATCGAACACATTGATCATCGGCAGCTTGTGACGACGCCCCACTTCAAAATCGTTGAAATCGTGCGCGGGCGTGATCTTCACCGCGCCCGTGCCTTTTTCGGGGTCTGCGTAGTCATCGCCCACAATCTGAATGCGGCGGCCCACCAGCGGCAAAATCACTTTCTTGCCGATCAGATGCTTCAGCTTTTCGTTGTCGGGGTGAATGGCGACAGCCGTATCGCCCAGCATGGTTTCAGGGCGCGTCGTGGCCACAATCACAAACTGGTCTTTCTCGCCTTCAATCGGATATTTGAAATGCCAAAGGTGACCATCGACTTCGCGCATTTCGACTTCAAGATCGGAAATGGCCGTCAGCATCTTGGGGTCCCAATTGACCAGACGCTTGTCCTTATAGATCAGCTTTTCGCGATACATTTGGACAAAAGCTGTGCGGACCGCTTTGTTCAAACCGTCGTCCATCGTAAAGCGCTCGCGCGCCCAATCGGGCGAAGCGCCCAAACGGCGCAACTGGCGCGTGATCGTGCCGCCGGATTCCGCTTTCCATTCCCACACTTTTTCTAAAAACGCTTCGCGGCCCATGTCGCGGCGGTTCAGACCCTGGGCGGCCAGTTGGCGCTCGACGATCATCTGCGTCGCGATGCCCGCGTGATCCGTGCCCGGCTGCCAAAGCGTGTCGCGCCCCGTCATGCGGTGATAGCGGATCAAAAGATCTTGCAGCGTAAAGGTCAGGCCGTGGCCCATATGCAAGCTGCCCGTGACGTTGGGCGGCGGAATCATGATCGTATAGGGCGTCGCTTTCGACGTGGGGTTACAGGCGAAGGCACCCGATTGCTCCCACAGCGGGTACAATTTGGCTTCGGTTGCGGCGGAATCGTAAGTCTTTTCAAGAGTCATCGTAACGTCCTGTCAAACAGCAAAAAAATCGCGAGATTATGGGCCGAAACAAGGGTAGTCTGTCAAGGCGGGATTCACCCAACTTGGCAAAAACACCTCAATAAAAGAGCAAAAAACCGGGAGAAGAAGCTATGTCTTATGTCGATCCGAGCCATGCTGCGCTTGTGGATATCTTGGGAAAGGTGCGTTCGATCGCTCTTGTGGGGGCTTCAAACAACCCCGATCGGCCCAGTCACGATGTGATGCTGTTTTTGCAAAGCAAAGGCTATCGCGTGTACCCCGTGAATCCGGGGCTGGCGGGGCAGGAATTGCTGGGCGAAAAGGTCTATGAAAGCCTTGCGGCGCTGCCCGAGCCCGTCGATATGGTCGATATTTTTAGGGCTTCCGAGGCCGTGCCGCCGATTGTGGATGACGCGATTGCCATTGGCGCGCGCGTTGTGTGGATGCAATTGGGCGTTCAGCATGACGAAGCGGCGGCGAAAGCGCAGGCTGCAGGGCTTCAGGTTGTTATGAATCATTGCCCGAAGATCGAGCTCGGCGGCCATTAATTGGTTGTGCCTTGATGCTCGGATCGCACGCGCTGGCGTAAAAGATCAATCGGCACCAGCTTGCCGCCTGCCTCGAAGCACCAAAAGGTCCAGCCGTTGCAAGCGGGAAGGCTTTGGACCGTCGCCGCGACTTTGTGAATAGATCCGCAAACGTCGCCGGAACGGCTGGGGGCGATCAAGGTCGCATCGGCTTTGATACGCGCGCGATAACGCCCGCGTTCGTCGAACAGATAATCGCCGGGCTGCAAAAGGCCGCGGTCCAAAATCGCGCCAAAGGGCACGCGTGGCTCTTCGCGCTTGGATGGCGTCGATAAAAGGCTCAGATCGGCGCTGTCAAACGTGATGTCTTCAATGCGCGCCGTGGCATAGTGGATATAGTGCGGATCGCGCTCAATCCCGATGAAATGACGGCCTAAACGTTTGGCGACCGCGCCAGTCGTGCCGCTGCCAAAAAAGGGGTCAAGGATCACGTCGCCCGGTTTGGTCGAGGCCATAATGACGCGGTATAACAGCGCTTCGGGCTTTTGGGTGGGGTGAACTTTGTCGCCGTTTTCGTCGCGGCAGCGTTCTTTGCCGCTGCAAATGGGCAGCATCCAATCGCTGCGCATTTGTTTTTCATCGTTTAGGTTTTTCATCGCTTCATAGTTGAAGCAAGGCTTGGAATCCTTGGACGGCGCGGCCCAAATAAGCGTTTCGTGCGCGTTGGTAAAGCGCTTGCCGCGGAAGTTCGGCATCGGGTTCGTTTTGCACCAGATAATGTCGTTTAAAAGCCAATAACCCAGATTTTGCAAAATCGCGCCGATGCGGAAAATATTGTGATAACTGCCGATAACCCACAAACAGCCGTCGGGCTTTAAAACGCGCTTGGCTTCGCGCAACCATGTTTCGGTAAAGCTGTCATAGGCACCGAAATCGGCGAACTTATCCCATTCGTCGTCCACGCCATCGACGCGCGAATTGTCCGGGCGCAGCAAATTGCCGCCTAATTGCAGAAAATAGGGCGGGTCCGCAAAAACGGCGTCAACGCAAGCGTCAGGCAAGCTGGCCAAAACAGCCAAGCTGTCGCCAGCGACAATTTGATCCAACGGCAACGCAGGCGAAGCTGCGGGCCGCAGGGAAGCGTTTTTCTTTTTGATCTGTCGAACCATAGCGCGCGACTTTAGGCCGCGTTTTGTTAAAGACCCGTTAATGTGACAAGAAAGAGTCTTTTGAATCATCCTGTTAAAGGAAGGAGCCGCTTCACAGGGCCAAACGAGCGCCGATGCCACGGCGTGAGGCCTTGTTTTTCAAGCGCGGCCAGATGCTCGGCGGTGGGGTAACCGGCATTGCGATCCCAGCCATAACCGGGCCAGTCTTGCGCCAGTTTGCGCATCAAATCGTCGCGCGTGACCTTGGCGAGGATCGAGGCGGCGGCGATCGAAAGGCTTTTATCGTCGCCTTTGACAATGGCCGTGGCCGGGATCGAAAGTTTGGGCAATTTGTTGCCGTCGATCAGCGCATGATCGACGTGCCCCAGCGCTTCGATCGCGCGGCGCATCGCCAAAAGACTGGCGTGCAGAATGTTTAATTGATCAATCTCATCGACTGAAGCCTCGGCAATCGCATGCGGGCAGGCGGCTGCGATCAGCGGAAACAGGTGCTGCCTTTTGGCGTCGGAAAGTTTCTTGCTGTCTTTAATCTGGCTTTGAAGATCAGGCGGCAGGCCCTTGATGGGAATAATAACCGCAGCGGCAACAACGGGGCCCGCCAAGGGGCCGCGGCCCACTTCATCAGCGCCGCATATAATCGCGCCCGCCGCGCGTCCCAGCCTATTTTCATAAGTTAAGTCTGTCATGAAAGAATTAGATCATGTCGCGCCCCAAGGGCCAAGATCGAAAAAAGGCGCAAAGATGAAAAAAAGAGTTGTCGGCGACCGCCGCGCGCGTTAAGACTTATGACGCTTGCGAAGCGGGCGACTGATTCAAAAAGATGATCGCATGGAAGTCTTTAAGCGCGATCTTACATATAAAGAGCTGAAAAAGCTCCGTTCCCTTGTAGAAAGGGAAATGAAAGACGCGGGACAGTCGCTATCGGATGAAGGCAAGATAACCAGTTGCAGAAAACGGCGTATAAAAACGATAACAAGCCTTTCTGGAGCAACGAAGAGTGAACGGGATGCGATCGTCACAAACAGATTTCGGGTCAGCAGATAACAGGACGGATACGATGAGACAGGGAAGTCCAAACGGCAGGCGTCCGCGCGGTCGTCACCATAACGGTTCAGGCACTCAAGGGGCGGGACCCACTGGCGGCGGCAATCCGATGGGCGGTAATCGCCCGCGCTCGGCAGCCTCTTTGCGTCATCAGACATTCGACAGCAATGGGCCCGATGTGCGCGTACGCGGCAATGCTTGGCAGGTTTTTGAAAAATATCAGTCGCTCGCCCGTGACGCTTCGGGCGCTGGTGACCGTGTCGCGACTGAAAACTATTTGCAGCACGCCGAACATTATTATCGCATTATCGAAGCGATCAACGAAGCGACCGCTTTTGAACAACGCCAACGCGGCGGCCCGGCGCAGCCGTTTGGCTCTCAGCCCGATATGCCCGCCAATTATTACGCACCGGACGGAAGTCTAGTCGGCGGCGCGCCCGTGCAGGCGCCTGCGCCGGAAGGCGAAGATAAAGGCCAGGCCATTGTCGAAGAAATCAATCGCGCCAAACCTGCCGCCAGCCCCTTCTTCTCGCAAGACGAAGTGGATGAGCATATGGGCGCGGCCCCGATGCCTTTGGCGGCCCAAGGCTAAGGCTGCGGACTTTTCCTTATGACGGATGCGCCCCAAACGCCCGACATCGTGACGTTTGGATGTCGTTTGAACACCTATGAATCCGAGGTGATGCGCGAACACGCGCAAAAAGCCGGGATCGCGGATCTGGTCATCATCAATACCTGCGCCGTCACGGGTGAAGCCGTGCGTCAGGCGCGTCAAGCCATACGCAAATATCGCCGTGAAAGACCAGACGCCACGATCATGGTGACGGGCTGCGCGGCGCAGATCGACCCGGATCTGTTTGCTGGCATGAAAGAGGTCGATTGCGTCGTCGGCAATGATCTGAAGATGCAGGCCGAGACCTATACCCGTCTGGGGACCGCGCGCGTGCTGGTCAGCGACATGCAAAAGGTTCGCGATGTCGCCTCGCACATGGTCCAAGGGTTTGAAGGCCGCGCGCGCGCTTTCGTTCAGGTTCAAAATGGCTGCGATCATCGTTGTACTTTTTGCGTCGTGCCTTTTGGCCGCGGGCCGTCGCGGTCGGTGCCTGTTCAGCAAGTGGTCGCCGAAGTCCGCGCTTTGGCGGCGCAAGGCTATCGCGAAATGGCGCTGACCGGCGTCGATATTACGGCCTATAGCGCCGATGGCTTGCGGCTTGGCGATCTTGTGCGCGCTGTTTTGGATGGTGTTCCCGCTTTGACGCGCCTGCGTTTGTCGTCGCTGGATCCGGCGGATATGGATGAAACCTTGTGGGATGTTTTTGGAAGCGATCCGCGTTTATTGCCCCATTTGCATCTCAGCCTGCAGTCGGGCGATCCGATGATCTTAAAGCGCATGCGCAGGCGTCACACGCCGGACGATGTCCGCGCTTTTTGCGACCGCGCGCGGCGTTTGCGCCCCGATGTTGCCCTGGGGGCCGATGTTATTGCGGGCTTCCCGACCGAAACAGATGAGATGTTTGCGAATTCGGAAGCGTTGATCCGCGCCTGCGGTTTGACATGGCTGCACGTGTTTCCATATTCCGCGCGTTATGGCACGCCAGCGGCGCGTATGCCGCAAGTGCCGATGCCGGTGCGCCGGGCGCGGGCGGCTCAGTTGCGCGCCTATGCCGATGAAGCTGTGGCGCGGCATATCGATGGCCTTTTAGGGCGCAGCTTTGAGGTTTTGGTCGAAAAGCCGGATTTGGGCCGCGCGCCGGATTTCACCGAGGTTCGTTTGCAAGACAAGGCCGAAGTCGGCAGCGTTATCGCCGTGCGCTGCACGGGCCGCGATGGTAAGTTTGCGCTGGGAGAAAACAAATGACAGAAACCGAAGCGCCCAAGAAAAGCTGGCTTTCCCGTTTGAAAGAGGGCTTAGGTCGTTCAACCAGCAAGCTGACCGAAAGCATTGGCGCTGTTTTTACAAAGCGCAAACTTGACGACGCCGCGTTGGAAGAGCTGGAAGAGGCTTTGATCGCCGCCGATCTGGGCCCCACGGTTGCCGCGCGTTTAGTCGCCGATTTTGGCAAAACGCGGTTTGGCAAAGACGTAACCGATGATGAAGTTCGCCATGCCTTGGCCGACGACATCAGTGCCATGCTGGCCCCTTATGCCGTTCCGTTGGATCTGGCGTCGCGCGACAAGCCGTTTGTCGTGTTGATGGTCGGCGTCAACGGCGTTGGCAAGACGACGACGATTGGCAAATTAGCGCAAAGCTATAGTGAGCAGGGCCTGAAGGTTATGATGGCGGCAGGCGATACGTTTCGCGCCGCGGCCATTGAACAATTGGCCGTTTGGGGGCAGCGTACCGGCGTGCGCGTTGTGGCTGGGGCGCAAGGCGGCGATGCGGCGGCCTTGGCCTATCAAGCGCTGCAAGAAGCCAAAGCCGAAGGCGCTGATTTGCTTTTGATCGATACGGCAGGGCGTTTGCACAACAAAACGGATTTGATGCAAGAGCTGGCCAAAATCGCGCGCGTTTTGAAAAAGCTTGATCCCGATGCGCCGCATGCGACGTTGTTGGTTTTGGATGCGACGACAGGGCAAAACGCGCATGCGCAGCTCGAGGTTTTTCAAAAACTGACGCAAGTGACGGGCCTTGTGCTGACAAAGCTTGATGGCTCGGCCAAAGGCGGGGTTGTCGTGGCCTTGGCCGAAAGGTTCAAGCTGCCCATTCATGCCATCGGCGTGGGCGAGGGGGCTGCGGACCTGCGCGCCTTTGAAGCCAACGATTTCGCCCGTTCGCTGATGGGGATCGACGACTAAGCTCTTGCGTCCTGCGCGCGTTTCGGCAAGTATCAGGGCCATGATTCAGCTCGCTCCTTTTTTGCCGACACGGCCCGATCAGGCCGATCTTTTCAGTGACGCCACAACGGCGGTCGCGCGTATTCGTCACATTTACGATGCCAATATCGCTTATTTGCGCGATAGTTTTCGGCGTCTTGTGCGTGGCGACAGCTTGCCGGACCGCGTCCGTGCTTGTTACCCTTATGTCGCCATTACGACGACAACGGCGGCGATGATCGATACGCGCCTGTCGTTTGGGTTTGTCTCAGGTCCCGGGCGGTACAGCACGACTTTGACGCGCCCCGACATCTTTGAAAACTATTATCGCGAGCAATTGACGCATCTGCTGGCCAACCATCAAGTCGCGCTTGAGGTCGGGGTCAGCGAAACGCCGATCCCCATTCACTTTGTCTTTTACGACGGCCAGCATGTCGAAGGCGATCTGGATCAAACAAAGATCGAGATGATGCGCAGCCGCTTTGATCTTCCCGATCTGTCGGTTATGGACGATTCGATTGCAAATGGAACCTATCGAACGCAGGCCGGGCAAGAAAAACCCTTGTCGATGTTTACCGCGCCGCGCGTCGATTATTCGCTGTTGCGGCTACGGCATTATACGGGCACCGATCCATCGGCCTTTCAGAACTTTGTGATTTTCACGAACTATCAGTTTTATGTCGATGCCTTTGTGCGTTATGCGCACGATGTTTTGGCCAGTCCCGGTCCGCACGGTTACACAGGGCTTATCGAGCCACCAGCCGGGCAAAGCCAAATGCCAGCCTATCACCTGACGCGGGCGGACGGCACGGGGATTACGATCGTCGATATTGGCGTCGGCCCCAGCAATGCGCGGAACATCTCTGACCATATCGCCGTTTTGCGTCCTGATGCGTGGATCATGTTGGGACACTGCGCGGGGTTGCGCAAAACGCAAAAGCTTGGCGATTATGTTTTGGCGCACGGCTATGTGCGCGACGATCACGCGCTGGACGATGAATTGCCGCTTTGGGTGCCTGTTCCGGCGCTGGCCGAAATTCAATTGGCGCTGCAAAACGCAGTTGGCAAAGTCTTGGGCGTTGGCGGTTATGCGCGTAAAGCCGTGATGCGTACGGGCACCGTCGTGACGACCGATAACCGCAATTGGGAAATATCGGGCTATGACTGCTTGGTCGAGCGTTTTAGCCAAAGCCGCGCCATCGCCTTGGATATGGAATCGGCGGTTGTGGCGGCGAATGGGTTTCGTTTTCGCGTGCCGTACGGGACCTTGCTTTGCGTCTCGGATCGTCCCTTGCATGGCGAGATCAAGCTGCCGGGCATGGCGAATAGTTTTTACCGGCAGCAGGTCAGCCAACATTTGGCCATCGGCGTTCGCGCGATGGAGCTTTTGCGCGAAGAGGGGCCCGAGACTCTCCACAGCCGCAAATTGCGCAGCTTTGCCGAGACCGCTTTCAAATAAATGATGGTTAATGCCATTGCTAAAGATCTTTTTTGCTAAGTAAAACTTTGGAAAAAGTTTTATTTGGCGATAGACTTGACCCCGTGTCTTTGGGCACATGTTTTTCAGCGCAATCATTTTGATAAAACGGGTTCTTTGCAGATGACAACGTCAGCAGCCTATCGGATGAGAAATTTTCCTCGCGCCAGCTACCGTCGCCCGACGGCGGCTCAAGCGGTTCTTCCTGAAACGATGGAGGAAAAGATTGCGGTATATGCGCGGACTTACGCGCGTCTTTGGGACGCTCAGCAACAAAAGAAGCCCGAAGCTATTCAAGAGATGTTGATCAATCAGTTGCGTCACTTGGGGCCGCAAATTGATCTTTCTAATCCTGAAACCATGAAAGCGGTCATGGACGCAACGTGCGTTCCCGGCGGGGGCCGCGCCGTGCGGCAAGACGACAATGAAGAAAGCTGGCAAAGCTTTATCGGCTCTTTCTTACAAGGTGTTTTTGATGAGAAAAACTTGACGGAGGCGGAGCGCGGGTCTTCTTTTCTGCGCCCCTTTATTCATCCCGAAACGCTAGCTTTTGCGACCTTCTTTCTTCATCTGTCTGGGGATCAAAGCGACGCTTCAGAAAAGTTTGCTCAGGCCAAAGCCGGCATCTATCAAGCGTTGCCTCCTGTGCCGTTAACGCCAAATCTTTGGCAAGGCCTGCGTGGGTTGAGCGAAGGACGTCATATATATTATCAGATTCTTGAAGGCGACCCCAAAGCTGACCTGCCTTCGGTGGCGGAAGAAGTCGTTGATCATCTGTTTCATGAAATCTCTGAAAAGCTAACGCCAGAGATCATCGAGCGGCTCACGGATAAAGAACATGGGTTTCTTTATTCCCTTCTTCAGGGCGCGAGCTATACGAAAGGGCACCGAACGGAGCTCTACGAGAGAAATCTAACAAACTATCATTTAAAGCTTGGAAATCCGCCCGCCTTTGTTCGCCATCGCAAGCAACAAGTGCAGGTTTTAGAAAAACGGCTTCAAGATCATCTGCCGTCTCATCTCGCCCGGCTTTCGCAAGCCAAAAGGGATTGGCTTGATCTGTCATCCGATCAAAAAGGTGACGTTCTCTCAGGCTTTATAGATTTAGCCGCTGAGGTCTTGGCTCTCCCAAATAAACCCAGCCTTTCTTTTTATACGCCGACCTTGCCGCCGAAAGATCATAAGGATTCTTTGCCCTCAAAGAAATATCCCGTCACGCAAACAGAGGATGCGTTTCAACATGCCGGTGGTTATTATCGCGCCAATCAATTCGGTCCGGATGGCAAGAGTCCATTATGGCATAATCAAGTTTCTTTGGCTTTGGCCTGGGTTGACGATTTCACAGAATCTGAAAAACCATATTTCTTTCGTTCGCACGTGACCAATCTGCTTCACGAGACGCTTCATGCCGACGATACGCAGCAGCTTTTTCTAAGGGAGAAATCTTTAAGCCACGGACAAGATTTCTTGGCGCAGTTACAAGGGGCTATGCCGTCAATTCCCGAGAATGATCCCCTTGCCGATGCTTATAAGATGTTAGGGCTTGGTGTCAAGGCATCCGGCAGAAATGCATATTATAATTTTGGAGATCCTTTATATCCACATCAACCGACGGAATCTTTTGTTCGGTTTATCGCGCCTTATTGGGGATCGACAATTAACGGCTTGTTGGTCCATGAACAAATCAACCGCGAAGGGCGTCGCTTGCCCGAAGAGTTGAAACAATTATTTGATGAGACCGCTCTTGCCGTCGCCGACCATCAAAAACGCGCAATCAATCGATGGGGTTATTCTTCGCCGTTGATCTTTACGCTTCCTTCTTATGAAGATATCGCGGGCGTTGATCCGGCTCAAATCGTAGCGCCGCCGTTGGCCTCGATTGGCATGCAGCCTTTTTCTCTTTCGCGTATGACATCTCAAAACCGCGCTGGTATCGCTGAGTTAAAGGACCGGCTTTTCTTTTTAACGAAGCAGCCTAAAATGGATGACAGGCGGATGATGCCTTTTTATTTGGATATCGTTCCGTCTTTATTACAGCTCTCAAACTGGATGCGCTCGGTCGAGAAAATGTTTGGCTATACTGGTGAACCTGTCCCGCCAAACGTATTAAGGCTTGAGCTTTCGGCACGGCAACTGGCCTTTGACTTGGTTGACTTTGCCTATATGGCGCAAACGCCGGCGCAGCGACATCGGTTTGCTTTGAAAAATCAGAAGCCCGTCGTTGGTTCTTAAAGGCTTACATGCCAAGACCTTTGGCCTGTTTTTGCAGCCTCGTGCCGACCGCTTTTGCAGATAGAGGCGCGGAAGGGGCGTTCGTAGGCTCCGGCGCTTCGATAAAGGCGCTGAGCTCTGGGACAAGCTGGGGGCCTCGGTCAGCGTAAAGATGGCGCAGCGTTTCTTTGACGTGCGGCGTCTCTTCCTTTCCGGCGATGCTTTTGATGGTTTGTTCGGCAAGGCCGCGTGTGACCTCGTAGCGGAAAAAACGTCCCGCTGTGTCCGACCCGGCTTCAAAAACAGGCAAGCGAATGATGCGCGAGACGGAGGGATCGTAAAGTTGTCCCGTCTGCGCCATGACTTCTTTCTCGATCGAACGCATGGCCTCAAAACTTTGGGGCGTTTCTTGATGTAGACGAATATCCATCAAGCTCACAAACAGACGCCGTCTGGTTTCATTGGCAAACATAAACATTTCTTTGTCGCGCATCTGCTTGGCCAGGTGAGGCGGCAAGGGCTCATTCGTTTTCATATTGCGCGTGATTTTGCATAAAACATCGTCTTGGATGCTGCGATATTCGATCAATTGAGAATAGTACTCGGCCAGCTCTTGCCCCGCGTTAACATCGGTCAAAAGGGGATAACGGCTTTGCGCGACCAGCATGTTAATATCGTGGCCAAACTCGTGCATGATATCTTTGGCTTGTGTCAGCGGCAGGGTTGTCGGCGCGCCGTCTGCCGCGCGTTGGACCGAAAGACAGCTTAAAACAAGGCCGCCCCTCTCTTTGCCTTGATGAAGGCCTTTGTTACGAAAAGCAGCTGAAAAGCCCGCTTTCTTATCGTCGCGAGCGAGGGGGTCAAAATAATAAAGGCCGATTTTCTTTCCTGTTTGCTGGTCGATCACATCGAAAGTTTGCACGTCTTTGTTGTAGACGGGAATATCCGCCTCTGTTTTCTGAAAGGCGATGCCAAACGTTTTTTCAGCCATGGCAAACATGGCCTGGCGCGTGTCTTCCAAGGTAATGGCATAGTCTTTTAGCTCTTGATCGCCGGAAAAAGCGGCTTGTTTGACTTTTCCAGCGTAATAAGAAACATCCCAAGGCTCGATTTTGTCGATGCCGTCTTTTTGCTTGGCAAAAGCTTGCAAGCGCGCGATTTCCTGATCGGCTTCGGGTTTGACTTCGGCAAGGCGCGTTAACGTATAGGCTTGCGCGTCCGAAGGTGTCGCAATCCCGCTGTCTGCCAAGGCATAAGAAACATAGTCGGGATAGCCAAGAAGCTTTGCCTTTTCGTTGCGCAAGCGCAAAATCTGCGCGGCTGTCGCCATATTGTCGTGGCCATCTAAAAAGCCAGCAGCGGCTTCGGCTTTGTACATGTCGCGGCGTAACGCCCGGTTTTCTGCCGTGTTGCAGATGGTACCGGCATCGCGCAACGTCAAAAGATATTTTCCTGGATAACCGGCGGCCTCAGCCGCTTGGCGATAGGCTTCCTTTTGTTCTGTGGAAAGGCCAGCCAAGTCCTTTTCGTCGTCGACGATTTTTTGCCATTTACCGTAACGTACCTGGAAGTTCTGAGAATATTGCGTTGTCCATCGGACGAGATCTTGGTCGATGGACTTGAGTTTTTCCTGTCCGGCCTTGTCAAGCCCCACGCCATTTTCGGCGAACTGACGATGAAAAAGCTGTAAAAGCTGTTTTTGCTCGGCACCAAGGTTCAGACTGTTGGCTTGCCGCGCCAAGGTGTCAACGCGTGAAAACAGGACCGGGTCGGTATAAACCGCGCTTTGAAAGGCGGCCAGTTGTCCTATGACATTTTCTTGAATAGCTGCAAAAGCATTATTGCCATCGGCCAGATAGACCATGATGGCCGTGTTGCTGATGATATTGACGTCTTCCATCGCCGCAGAAAGCGTCTCGATCGTATTGGCAAAACTTGGGGGCTCGGGATTGTTTTTTATCTTTTCGATAGATCGCTGCGCTTGCGTGACGGCTTCGGTCATGGCGGGCACATAATCGCCTGCCTGTATCTTGTCAAAAGGCAAGGCGGCGTAAGGCAAATCTGATGGCGTTAACAGCGGATTATCCATGATCCGAAAAGCCTTAGAAAATATGTTTTAAACGATCCAATCGTCTTTTTGTCATTTTCGACCTTAACAAAGAAGGCTTTCCATTTTGTGAATAAATCAATAGTAAGAAAGAAGTAGGGTTAATACTTTGTTATCATTGTCGAAACTATTTGCCCCCCTCGTTTGAGGGCCTGCTTTTTGATAGAATAGGGACATGCCCGCTCTTTCCGCTTCACATTCCTCTGATCCGTCTTACCAAGACGTGTTTTTGGATGCCTTTTTGGCGCTTGCGGCAAAGGCTAGGGAATCGACAGACGTTGCTTATGTCACGGCGACAAGAGAAAAATTAGCCGTGATTGGACAAGCGATTGATTTAAAATCGCCGCACGTGTGGGAGCGTTTGGCTGCGGCAACGCTGGGGCCGGGGCGAAAGATGGAAGATCTTCCTCCCTTGTCACAAGAAGACCAAGCATGGCGCCAGGCGCTTGCCGAAGCGATCACCATAGATTTGCCCGCCGCGCGGGGAATGTCGCCAGAAGATTTCGCACAGGATGGTTTTTATTCTCACCTCGGTTTTAGCGTTTTGGCGCTTTTCCTTCCGGCGAGGCCCGACGATAGTGCCCTTATTCTTCGTGCGCGCGACTTAATGTTGAAAGATCGTCCGCTCACTTACGAAGGGTGGATGACGTGGGATATCTATTTGCGCTGGCGTGATGGGCAAGACGAGGAACGGCAAGGACAATCGCCCTTTTTGTACCTTTACGATCAGCTGCATTATACGACGACCTACCTTATTCCCGAAGGCCATTGGGCCACGATGGGCGATCGAAAACTTTTCCAGCTTTTCCATTCTCTTTGGGCAACAGGCGGTCTCAAAGAAAAAAGCAAAATGTATGAACTGGCGCGTTGGAAAGTTTATGACAAAGCGCCTGTTCCCCCCGCCCTTAAAGAACGCCGCCAAGCTCAACTGACACAATTTGCTTCTCATTGCTTGGGCCAGCCTGCGGATCAATGGAGCGGTTGGTCTGTGGTGAAAGAAAACTGGAATGGTTTATCGGCAGAAAAGAAAAGTGAAGTCATTGGTCTTTTTCTTTCCATGATGGGAGAGCGGCTTGACGTTCCGATGGTGCCGCGCTTTGAAATTGTCAAAGAATCTTTCGATAAAAAAGACGGGACGCAATTCTCTGATGGTTGCTATCGAGCGTGGGACGTTAAGGCCGATGCAAGCGGAAAGGAATATGCGAAATGGACAAATACCATCTCTTTCTTGGATAGTGAAGATCAGAGAGAACGCCCTTCGTATCTGAATATCTCGGCGCGATGCATGGCTTTTTCCGCGGTTCACGAATTGTTGCATGCCGATCATGAACAGATGATATCGCGCGCCTTTTCAAGTGCGCCAAGTCGTGCCGATTACTTCCTTCAGGTTGGTGGTGTTGAAGCGGTTGATAAAATTGGTTCGGATCATCCGCTTTATCCGGCGAGCTCCATTCTTGCAGGAAATACGTACGGTTTAGATCGTTCTCAATACGTCCGTATCGACGAGTCTGAGGAGATGTATCGCGCGCAACCGACAGAAAAATACGTTTATGCGTTTGATTTTAATTAACTCGCTAAACCCCCAGCTCTGCTGGGGCGACTAAAGGAAGTTGTACGG
>CAYMGM010000005.1:0-130304 GCA_964390005.1 uncultured Rhodospirillaceae bacterium
CGTCTTTTCCTTTTGTGTCATCCCCGCGGAGGCGGGGATCCAGAGGGCTTGGCCGTCAGAGAAGACGATTCCTTTTTTATCCCCCCGTGTAAACCGAGAGGTCCCCTGGATCCCCGCCTCCGCGGGGATGACGAAGAAAACGTTGTACCATCCTCTCAAGCAAACAGGCGCATACGGCTACCGTTGCAGAGGAGCCCCAAACAGATGGCCGCGGGCCCAGCCCGCCATGCGTTTGACGGGTGGGAACATTTGATCGATCTCTTTCTGCGCGGGTGCTGTCGATTGAAGAAGGGCGCGTGTCGCTTCGATAAGATAGGGCACCATCTTATTTTGCGCATAAACAGGATTCTGCCGCGCAATATCAATCTCACGGCGATGGATCCAATCCGTTACGGCGTTAAAAAGTCTAATGTTACCGACCGTCGCCTCCATCGGATTTCCAATAAGCGCGGGTTCTTTCCCACTTCCATTCATCATCAAATCCAAGAAATGGCTGAGCAAAGACAGCGCCCGCGGCCCTTCCTCTGATAAAATGGTTTGCGCGCTTTCATGCAAAAAGGCGGCGCTTCTTTCCGAACAACGGAAGCTTGTTTGAACGGGCGCAGCCGGATCATCCCAAGCTTTATACAACGCCTCAAACAACATGGAGGGATAGATCAACTGATTGGCTTCGGCAAAAGCGTCGCAAATCATGGCACAGTCAAATAAGTCGCCTTGCCTGAATTGATTGCCCCACAGTGACATGGCAAAAGACGATGGCGCATATCCAAGCTTCCATCCTTTTTCCATTTCATGAAGCGAGGCGTAAAAACCATCATATTCTTTCGCAACGCGCGTCCCGTCAAACGGGATCAGGCCGCCGTAAACAAGGGAACGATTGGTCTCGGGCATCGCCGCGCTGAGCTGATGATAGATGGCGTCTTTTCGAGCATAAACGTCAGGCGTCATCCCGGGATGCGAAATCATATTCAGCTGAAGCGTGAACCGATCGCGCCAAGGGCTTTGCGTAATCCGATCCAGAAACAACTTGTAATGCGCGCGAATGGCATCATATTCGTCCTCGCGCAAAAGACGGCCAAAAACGCTGCGCCCTAAAAAATCGCCATCGTTTTTAGCTTGAACGGCATCCATCGACAGCGCCATAAAAAGATTCAGCAGCGGATAGCGTGACAAGTACCGATCAAGATAATCAAAGTGCCGCTCCATCGCCGCACGCGTGCGGAAAGCCTGCAAATCGCCATAAGACGACAACAGCATCGAACGCGACACATCAAGCCTCTCGGCAAAGCTGTTAAGGGCACTGGCGTTTTGTTGCGGATTCGGATTGCAAATCTCAATCACAGCGGTCTTTGGCCCCAACCATTCTTGGCGTGTGGACGGCGACGTTGCCAACAAACGATTGACGTGCGCGGTCAATTCTTGACCCGATTGATACCGGATCGGCGTTCCGTCTTTTTCATCGACCGCACAAAACCAGCAACCGTTGGCACAACCGTTGTTGGGAAGAAAGACTTGTATCTGTTCCTTCTTACGCTGGAAAAACACTGAGACAGGCATTTTGCTGCCCCGCATGTCAGACTGATAAGGATGGTTGATCGTAAAGAACGGAGATTTATCAGGAAGAGGCGCGACAAGATTCCCCGCATGATCGCGCCCAATTTGATCGCCGCGCTTGAGCGATCCGATCCATTGCATCGTTTCCTGACCATAGCCAATGGTAATCACATCGACGCCTGCTGCAAACGCCGCATCGACTTTTTTCTTTTCATACGCCATGAAATACGGGCCGCCGATAAAACAAAGCGCCTGCCCTGCCGAACGCTCGCGCAAGTAAACGGATAAATCCATAACATCGAACAACGTCTGATGCGACCAAACGGAAAAACCAACCGCAAGGCCTTTTCCGGCAGCCGCAGCTTTGTCGATCTTGCGATCCAAACCTTCTTTGATTTCACCCAGCATATCTTGATGCGTTGCGACAATCATCCGGGATGGAAACGGATCCACCCAAACAAAGCGGTTTTTGCGCAGGCGGCGCGCAGCCTCGCGCACGCCTTGCTCCAACGTTTGGGTGCCTAGACTTGTCGTCTCGGTTTCAATCAGGATAAGGGGCACATTGTCTGTGCCCGTCTCAAGCACTTTGGAATAGCTAGGGGCCAAGGATAAAGCCGTAAAAAGCCACCCGTTCGCCGGGCTTAAAGGCATGACAATTTCAGATTCCGACATAACCCGCGCCTAAAAAGAGATAAATATGAAAGATCTATCTATAAAGAGCGGTGGGCTTGTTGTCGATTCTTAATCCTTTCAGGGCGTCGTCGCGCCTACCCCTGTCGCGCGGCGCAAGGCGATTAACGCTAACAGGCGGCTTTGACGAACGGAAAGCTCTTTTTCGGCGGCGGCTTCGCGGCTGGCCAAGGCGCTCGCCACTTCCGTATAAGTGACAAGGCCTTCCTTATATTGATCTTGCATCATTTTCTCGGCTTCGCGCGCACTGGTTAAAGCATCTTTTGTCGTTTTTTCCTGCTCGGCCAGCAAACGCAGCGCGATCAAATTATCTTCAACATCCTGAAACGCTTCTAAAACCGTTTCGCGGTAAGCGGCCACAGACTGATCATACGAAGCACGGGCCTGCTCGACGCGCGCGCTGCGCGCGCCGCCATCGAACAACGTCACAGCAAGCGCAGGCCCAACCGACCAAACGCTGTTCGAGACCTGCGCCAATTTACTAAAGGCCGATGCGGCATACCCATACGAAGCCGAGAGCGTGATATTCGGGAAAAAGGCCGCGATCTCGACCCCGATCTGCGCGTTCGCCGCCGCGACCGCCCGTTCGGCAGCGGCAATATCGGGCCGACGCTGTAAAACGGTTGAGGGTAAATCAGCTTGGACCAGCGGGAACGAACGCGGCAAAGGCGCGGGCGCGATCGACAAAAAACTGGGGGCCTTTCCGGTCAAAACGGCAATCTGATGCTCATACTGCGCGCGCGTGATCCCAGCCTGAAGCGCGTTTGTTTCCTCCGTTGAAAGCTGCGTCTGCGCCGTTGCGACATCGGCCTTGGTCGTCAGGCCCGCCGCATATTGGTCTTGCGCAATCTTCAGCGATTTGCGGTAAGCGACGACAGAGGCCGCGCGCAAAGCCTTTAATTCATCCAGCGCACGCAAATTGACATAAGCCGACGCCAGATCGGCTTCAAGTGACAGCCGCGCCCAAGCTAAATCGGCAGCGCTGGCCTGTAAGCTGGCTTCATCGCTTTCCATGCTGCGACGAATGCGGCCCCATAAATCAGGCTCCCACGCCGCATCTGTCCCCGCCTTATAGGCCGTCGCCGCTTGACGTCGTCCTGACCCCGATCGTGTATCGCTGCCCGATAAGGACAAGGTCGGGAAAAGACTGGCTGTCGTTTCGTCCAGCGTCCCTTGCGCCTGACGATAGGCGGCCTCTGCCTTTTTAAGGGTTTGGTTATTCGCGCGCGCGGCCGTCAACAAAGTCGCAAAAACGCTGTCATGCGCCAGAACATCGTCAATAGCGGCTTGGTCAGGCGCTGAATCGCTGTTTGCTGCCGGTTGCCAGGTGGCATCGGCTTCCTTAAACGAGGGCGGCGCATCCATCTCAGGCTTTTGGTAATCGGGGCCGACCGCGCAAGCGCCTAAAGCCACCAAACAAACGCCCAGCGTACAAAGGCTTTTCAAGCTCATCTTTTTTGGATTGCCGATTGTCCTCATGCCGAGGCCTCCTTTTTTTCGATTCCCATTTGACGCAATCCCCAATGGCGCGCGCGGTCGAGATAAAGATAAATCACAGGCGTTGTATAAAGCGTCAAAAGCTGGCTGACCAACAGCCCGCCGACAATACTGATACCCAAAGGACGGCGCAACTCAGCCCCTTCGCCTTGCCCCAAAGCCAAAGGCAGCGCCCCAAACAACGCGGCAAACGTCGTCATCATGATCGGCCGAAACCGCAAAGCGCAAGCTTCACGAATAGCTTCGGCAGGGTTGAGTCCGCGCGTTCGCTCGGCATCCAGCGCAAAGTCGATCATCATGATTGCGTTTTTCTTCACAATGCCAATCAGCAGAATAACGCCGATCAAAGCCATGATCGAAAACTCGGTATCGCATATCATCAGCGCCAAAACGGCCCCAGCGCCCGCCGATGGCAACGTCGATAAAATCGTCAAAGGATGAATCAAGCTTTCGTACAAAACGCCCAAAACGATATAGACGGCCAACAGCGCCGTTAAAATTAAGATACCTTGATTGCCGATCGATTCCTGAAACATCTTGGCCGTTCCTTGAAACGAGCCTTGAACGTTCGACGGCATACCGATGGCCCGCGCCGTTTTTTTGATGACATTGACCGCATCGCCAAGCGCGCGTCCCGCAGGCATATTGAAAGACAGTGTCCCCGCGGCAAAGTGCCCCTGATGGTTGACTTCAAGCGGCGTTTGTTGATCGACAATCGACGAAAAGGACGAAAGCGGGATCATGTTTTCGGCTGTCGTGCTGATTGCCGCGCCCGTCGAAGCGTTTGTCTTACCACGACTGGCGATCTGATTCAGACGCTGATTGCGCACGGCATCTGAAACCGTCGCGCTGGATGCCGCCGCGCCGCTAATCGCGCCCCCCGATGTGCTGACATACATTTGCGGCAAAATGTCCGGGCCTTGCAGAAACTGCGGCATCAAGGTCATCACGACGTGATATTGATTAAGGTCTTTATAAATCGTCGAGACCTGACGCTCGCCAAACGCATCGTAAAGCGTATTCATCACCGATGACATCGGTAAGCTGTAACGCGCGGCGACATCGCGATCGACGGTCAGATAAGTCTCGCGCCCGCCATCCTGCTGGTCTGAACTCACATCTTGCAGCGTGCCTTCAGCCTTAAGCGCTTCAACCAAGCGCGGCGTCCAGCTTCGCAGCGCCTGCAAATCATCCGATTGCAGCGTATATTGATATTGACCGCTTCCGGCACGACCGCCCATGCGAATATCTTGTGCCGCCTGCAACAACAACGATATCCCTGTCATGCCTTGCGCTTTTTTGCGCAGACGCGCCATAACCTCGTCTGCCGTCGTTGGCTTGTCTGTTTTAGGATTGATGTCGCGGCTGTCGCGCGACTTCAGCGCGACAAACATCCGGCCCGAGTTTGTCGCATCGCCTCCTGTAAAGGCCGTCACACTATCGACGGCCGGATCGGCGGTAATCATGTTGACGATCCCGCGCATCTTTTGCTGCATCAACTGAAACGAAATACTTTGATCGCCCTTCACATCGCCAAAAAGACGCCCCGTATCCTGCTGCGGAAAAAACCCTTTGGGAATAGAGATAAACAAATAAACGTTAAAACCAATTGTCACAAAAACGATAAACAGCACAAACCGACCATGTGCCAGCGCGCCTTCCAGCGAATGGACATAGCCCGCCTGCACCTTGTTTAAAATCCATGAGAAGCTTCCTCGCCGCGGCGCGGCCTTCACGCCACCATCGGCACGCAGCCATTTGCTGGCTAGCATCGGCGTGGTGCTCAGCGAAACGGCCAGCGAAACCAAAATCGCAATCGACAAGGTCATCGCGAACTCGCGGAACAAGCGCCCGACAATCCCGCCCATCAACAAAATAGGAATAAAAACGGCGATCAAAGACAAGCTCATCGAAACGACGGTAAAGGCCACCTCGCCCGCGCCTTGAAAAGCCGCGCGCCGTCGCGGCATGCCCGCTTCGACATGGCGCGCGATGTTTTCTAGTACGACAATCGCGTCATCCACGACAAACCCGGTACAAATTACAAGCGCCATCAACGATAAATTATCAAGGCTGTAATCCAGCAAATACATCACGGCAAACGTGCCGATGATCGAAACGGGCACGGCAATCGAAGGGATAATCGTCGCGCGTCCATCGTTTAAAAACAAAAAGACAACCAAAACGACCAAGCCAATCGTCAGCAACAAGGTCTTTTCGACATCATGCAATGACGCGCGAATGGTCTGCGTCGGATCCATCGCGACATGCAGCTTAATGGAACCCGGAATAGATTTTTCAATTTGAGGCAAAACCTCTTTAATCCGATCAACGGTCTTGATGATGTTTGCACCCGGCTGACGGAACAACATCACCAAAACAGCGGGTTTGCCATTCGACAGGCCGAGATTACGCAGATTCTCAACGCTATCTGTCACATTGGCGACATCCGACAAACGCACGGGCTGGCCGCCGCGCCAAGCGACAATCAAATCGTGATAAACGGAAGCGTCCGAGGCCTGATCGTTGACGGCGATTTGATAACGCTTATCGCCCGTATCAATGGCCCCCTTCGGGCTATTGGCATTCACGGCGGCCAGCGCCGCGCGCACGCTTTCAAGACCGATGCCATAGCGCGTCAGCGCCATGGGATTAAGACTGACCCGCACGGCAGGCAACGAACTGCCGCCGATATTGACCTGGCCGATCCCGTCGATTTGCGAAAGCTTTTGCTGCACGATTGACGAAGCGGCATCGTAAATCTGCCCCGGCGTCAAAAGATCCGACGTCATCGTCAAAACCAAAATCGGCGCGTCAGCCGGGTTCATTTTCCGGTAAGTCGGGTTGCTGCGCATGCCTGCGGGCAAATCGGCGCGCGACGCCGTTATGGCCGCTTGCACATCGCGCGCGGCGCCATTGATATCGCGATCGAGCCCAAACTGAAGAACCACGCGCGTGCTGCCCGTCGAGCTCATCGACGTCATTTCGGTCACGTCGGCGATTTGCCCCAAATAACGCTCTAGCGGCGTCGCAACGCTTGTTGCCATTGTCTCAGGGCTTGCGCCAGGCAATTGAGCCATCACCGCAATCGTCGGAAAATCGACTTGTGGCAAAGGCGAGACCGGCAGCTTAAAAAAAGCCACAGCACCAGCCAGCGCAATAGCAAGCGTCAGCAAAACGGTTGCAACAGGCCGCCGGATAAAAGGGGCCGAGATGTTCATGCGACCCCCGCATCTTTTGACGCCCGTCGCCCGCTGGCCGAATAACCAAAGCGCCGCGCCAAACGATCAAAAGCCAAATAGATAACAGGCGTCGTAAAAAGCGTCAGGACTTGGCTAACCAACAGACCGCCCACAATCGAAAGCCCCAAGGGCTGCCGCAGTTCAGATCCCACCCCGCCGCCCAACATCAAAGGCAAAGCGCCAAGCAGCGCGGCAAAGGTTGTCATCATGATGGGACGAAACCGTAAGAGACAAGCTTGATAAATCGCATCGAACGGTTTTTTGTTTTCATGCCGTTCGGCGTCCAACGCAAAATCGATCATCATGATCGCGTTCTTTTTGACAATGCCGATCAAAAGAATGATCCCGATAATGCCGATAATGCCAAGATCCTGCCCCGCCGCCATCAAAGCCAACAAAGCGCCAATACCCGCAGAAGGCAGCGTCGATAAAATCGTCACAGGGTGAATATAGCTTTCGTACAAAACGCCCAGAACAATATAGACGGTCACAATCGCGGCAAGGATCAACAAAAGCGTCGATGACAGCGACGATTGAAAAGCGAGGGCCGCGCCTTGAAAGCGCGTACTGACGCTCGCCGGAAGGCCGATTTCTGTTTCAGCTTGTTGGATCAGCTCGACCGCATGCCCAAGCGATTCACCTGCCGCGAGATTAAAAGAAACCTGCGCCGCCGGAAATTGCGCCAAATGCGTAATCAAAAGGGGCGAATCCCCTTCTTCGATTTTCGCAAGCGCATCCAGCGGGACCTGCCCCCCATCGGAGGTCGGCAAATAAATAGACTTCAGCGTGCTGCGATTGGGCATCGCTTCCAAAATCACGCGATATTGATTGGTCTGCGTAAAAATGGTCGAGACGATGCGCTGCCCAAACGCATCGTATAAAGCGTTATCGATGCTGGCCATCGTAATGCCAAGCCGGGCTGCCGCATCGCGATTGACGGTGACATTATAAGCGAGCCCTTTTTCCTGCGAGCTGCTGACAACGTCGGCAAACACGGGTTTTTCCTGAAGATGCCGAACCAACGCGGGAACATATTTATCCAATGTATCCTGCGATGGCGCTTGCAAGATAAATTGATATTGCGTTCGCGCCGTCGTCGTATCGATGGTCAGATCTTGAACAGGTTGTAAATACAAATCGATGTCTTTTTGTGCCGCCGCTGTTTTCTTCAAACGCCGAATAACCGTTTCGACATCATCCTTCCGCTGTTCATGCGGCTTCAATTGAATAGACAGGCGCCCAACGTTCAGCGTTGGATTGGTGCCATCGACACCGACATACGACGCAATATGCGCAACGGCAGGGTCCGCCGAAAGAATCTTAACAAGCTTTTGTTGCTGTGTCGTCATGGCCTCAAACGAAACAGACGAAGCCGCCTCGGTTGCGCCCAAGATGATCCCCGTGTCCTGTACCGGGAAAAAACCTTTCGGCATGATGACATAAAGCCACCCAGTCAGCACAACGGTCCCAATCGTCACCCAAATCGTCAAGGTCTGATGACGCAAGACAATGGCCAGCATGCGCCCATAGCCTTCGATGGCGCGATCAAAAACACGTCGCGCCGCGCGCGCAACGGCGCCTTCTTTCGCTTCGGCATGCAAAAGACGCGCGCACATCATCGGCACCAACGTCAGCGATACAATCGCCGACAGAACAATGGTCACAGCCAAGGTAATCGCAAACTCGCGGAACAACCGCCCGACGACGTCGCCCATAAAAAGAAGAGGGATCAAAACGGCAATCAACGAAATGGTCAGCGACAAAATCGTAAAGCCAATCTGCTTTGCGCCTTTTAACGCGGCGTCTTTGGGTTTTTCGCCCGCCTCGATATAACGCGCGATATTTTCGATCATCACAATCGCGTCATCGACAACAAACCCCGTCGCAATGGTCAGCGCCATCAAAGACAAATTGTTCAAACTGAACCCGGCCAGATACATAATCGCAAACGATCCCACCAGCGACAGCGGTACGGACAGGCTGGGAATAATCGTGGCCGACATGTTGCGCAAAAACAGAAACATGACGGCGACAACCAAAACGACCGACAAGACCATCTCGAACTCGACATCATGCACGGATGCGCGAATCGTCGTCGTACGATCCGACAAAACGGCGACATCGACGCCCACCGGCAGCGTCTTTTTCAAATCGGGCATCAAGGCCAAAATGGTATCGACAACCTTGATAACATTTGCCCCGGGCTGGCGCTGAACGTTTAAAATAATCGCGGGCCTTTGATCTTGAAAGGCGATCAGCTTTGTGTTCTCGCTGCTGTGCGTCACATTGGCGACATCGCGCAACCGGACAGGCGCGCCGTTTTTATAGGCGATGACCAAAGCGCCATATTCATCGGCGCTATGAATCTGGTCGTTTGCATTGATCGTCGAAGATTGCGTCGCCCCGTCAAAACTTCCCTTGGGCGCATTCACATTCGCGTTTGACAAGGTTGTCCGCAAATCGTCAATAGCCAGGCCATAAGCCGCCAAAGCTTCTGGATTTGCCTGCACGCGCACGGCAGGCTTTTGCCCGCCCGCTAGCGAGACCAAACCGACGCCCGGCAACTGCGATATTTTTTGAGCCATACGCGTATCGACCAGATCCTGCACGTCAGTCAAAGGCCGCGCCGAAGATGTAATGGCCAGCGTCAAGACAGGCGCATCGGCAGGATTGACTTTGGCATACACGGGGGGCGCTGGCAGATCCGACGGCAACATATTCTGCGCAGCGTTGATGGCGGCCTGCACTTGTTGTTCGGCGACATCCAAAGAAAGATCCAAACTAAACTGAAGCGTAATGACCGATGCCCCCGCCGCATTCGACGACATCATCTGCGTCAGGCCCGGCATCTGTCCCAATTGTTTTTCAAGCGGCGCCGTAATGGCATTGGTCATCACATCGGGCGACGCGCCAGGATAAAAGGTTTGGATTTGTATGGTGGGATAATCAACTTGCGGCAGCGCCGACAACGGCAGAAATTTAAAAGCGACCCCACCGACCAACAAAAGCGCAGCCATTAAAAGTGACGTCGCAACGGGGCGCAAAACAAAGAGGCGAGAAAAATTCATAACCGTTTTCCTTCACGCATGACCCAACCACGAACCGGAAAAGCGCCGCGCGCAAGCCGGTTAGGGTTTGGCGTCAACCGAAACTTTCGCCCCATCTTGCAGTAAATCGACGCCATCTGTGACAACGGCTTCGCCAGCAGCAAGCCCTTCGGTCACAACGGTCATGCCGTCTTGAGCAAAATCAATTTTGATGGCACGGACTTTGGCCGTCTTATCGTCGCCAACAACATAGACATAAGCGCCCTGTTGCCCCTGCTGAACGGCAACCGAAGGAACCTTCAACACGTTTTGGCGAACGGACAATTTGACCTTCACGTTGACAAACTGGTTTGGAAACAAAGCGCCGTCTTGATTGTCAAACAAAGCGCGCAGCTTGACGGTCCCGGTCGATGTATTAACCTGATTATCCATCGCCGCTAGCTGCCCTGTGGCCAAAATTTTTTCCTGCGCGCGATCCAAAGCCTCAACCTCAATCGGTGCCGGGTCTTGCCGCCGCGCCAACAGTGCGGGCACATTATCTTCCGGCAGCGCAAAAAGAACGCTGATCGGCTGAACCTGCGTCAATGTAACAATGCCATTTGTATCGCTTGTCTGAACATAATTGCCCGGATCGACCTGCCGTAACCCCACGCGCCCCGCTATCGGCGCCGTGATGTGGCAATAAGACAGATTCAGCCGCGCATCGGCAATAGTGGCCTGATCGGTTTGCACGCTTCCCTTGTATTGATCGACCAAGGAAGCCTGCGTATCCAATTGCTGACGCGCTAAGGACCCTTTGGCTTCTAACTTACGATAGCGATCCAATGTGGATTCGGCCTCTTTCAACAAGGCTTCATCCTTTGTCAATTGCCCCTGAGCCTTGGCCAAAGCGTTTTCATAAGGCCTGGGATCGACCTCGGCCAGAAAATCACCTTGCTTGACCATTTGGCCTTCGGTAAAGGCAACTTTGGTCAACGTGCCTGCAATCTGGGTCCGCACCGTAACGTTCTGGGGCGGCGTCACCGTCCCCAGCGCCGTTAAAACAATCGCGGCATTGCCTGTTGTCACAGCCGCGGTTCCAACGGAAACGGCTTGTCCGGTGCCGCCGCGCCCTTTACGCGGCCCCGGCATCATGGCTTCAGTCCCCGACGCCAAGCGCATTTTTTGCATTTGGACCAAATAGATCCCCGTCCCCCCCAGCGCGACAAGAAAAACAAAAGCGCCGATCATAAAGCCTTTTCCCTTTTTGGGCGGCGTGGGAGGCAACGAGGAAGAAGGTGGGACGTCCATGTAAACACCCAGTCAATCGAAAAGAAAAGACAAACGACAAAAGGCGACAAAAGGATAGAGTGCCGTTATTTCACGACGCGCCACGTTCCATCGGGTTGCAGACAAGCCGTGCCGTAAGCAGGCTTCGAGACGCCGCCCACTATAATCGACGACTGATATTCGCGGCAAGTCCGTCCCATATGATCCGTATAGGTCGGCGACGATTGTTCGGCAGGAAGCGCGGCAGGCGGTTGGTTGATGATCACCGTTTCTCGCACAACGGGTTGAGGCTCAACAATCACGGCAGGTGCATTGGGTTCGACAATATAGACCGGACGAACGTCATAGTCGGGATAAGGCAAAACACGGGCGGGATACATAAACCAATAGCCATCGACAACCCACCACCAGCCCATACGCCCATGGTAGCGCGAATAGGTCCAATAACCGCGATCCCAACGATCCCAGACATGAATGTGGGGCTCGGCCCAGCTTGGGCGCATAAAAGGACGCGGCCCACCATGAGGACCTTCAAAGCCGTGATGATTGTCATAACGACGATCATCATAGTGAACCCATCGATAGGAGGAAGGTCCTGCCGCGCGATGATACGGTGCATCATGCCAGCCAGCGGCAGCAGGCGTACTCTCAAGCGCCCCGCCCCAAAGAACGACGCCAAGAACCATAAACAAAGCAGCTTTTTTCATGGGTAACTCCTTTAAAGACCCCACCGATAACACGGCCCAGCGCAGATAATCATGCGCTGGCCCCCTCGAAAGATTTATCCTTTTAAAAGCGTGAGCTCGGTTTATGTCATTCGAATGGCAAGACCTTGACCAGAGAATGAAGAAAACCCATAACGTACAAGGTGTTAGTTTCCTGCGCGGTCTTGCTTTATTATAAAGATTCAGGGTTTTGCTATCTTTTTTCTTTCTTCGTAATCGTTTCTTAACTGTCGGCTGGCAAAAGGAAAAAGAAGCGCGTATCTTTGTACCGCCCCCGATGTTATCAATTCTGTGGCTTTTTTCCTTTGAAATGGAGATCCCAACATGCACAAGTCCGTGAAACTTCTTCTGGCTGGCGCTCTGCTTTTGGCTCAAGCCGGTATGGCTCATGCCGATACGGCGGCTTATCATGATGCCGTCCGCGGAACGAATGGCCTTCCCGTTCATTCCACCAATGGCGAATGCGTTCGCACGCAATGGCTGTCAGGCACCGACGCCTGCGCCAAAAAGGTGGCGGAACCCGTTGCCCCCGCCCCCGCGCCGAAAAAAGCGCCGATCGCTTTGGAAGACCGCACCATTTACTTTGGCTTTGGCAAGGCGTCTTTGACGAAGGAAGCCAAAGGTCGTTTGGCGACGTTGGCGCATGAAATGAAAACCCGTAAAGTCAAAGCGGTTCACATTGCCGGATATGCCGACCGTATTGGCAAAGCGGCTGCGAACGAAAAGCTTTCCAAGAAGCGCGCGGAAGCCGTTCGCTCGTTCCTTGTGACCCAAGGCATCACGGCTGACTTGGCTGAAACCCGTTGGTTTGGCGACAGCGTCGCCGCCGCGAAGTGCCCCAAGAATTTGAAGAAAAAGGACTTAGTCCTGTGCCTGCAACCCGACCGTCGCGTCGAAGTTGAAATCGAATATATGGCCGACTAATTGGTCTTTCGTTTTAAAAACCCTTCTCCTGAAAAGGAGAAGGGTTTTTTATTTCTTGCATGACGCGTCTAAGAATATTCCGATTGCTTTGCAAATCATGTCATAATAAATAAAAATCAGCCTATCTTTCATTCTTTAAAACCGATCCAGATAAAGGGCGAAAGACGTCTATACCGTCAAGGCATGTCCTGTTGCCATTTGATCGTCGAGCCTTTTTTGGGGGGGCAAAAGCATGTTTCGCTTCTTTTCTTTGCTCCTTCTTTCTTCCATTCTGCTTCTCTCCCCTCAGGCAAATGCTGCAGAAACCACAACTGTCGATGGAGCCTGCACAACCGGTCTCCACCGCGCGGATTGGGATACAATTTTTCAATGCGTCAGCAGCAAATGGAAACGTGCTGCTTATTGGCTTGGCGCCTCATCTGATACATGCCCTGGCCATGCCGGACAAATTCAGTGGACAGGCAGCGCTTTTCAAAAATGCGATGGCACAAGCTGGACGGATTTAGGGGCTACCGCGCAGGCCTGTGATACATCAACGATTTTGCTTTTGCACATGGATGGAACAAATGGAAGCACAACCTTCACAGACAGCTCAGGTTACGAAACGATCAATCCAATAACCGACAGCGGCGTCACCGTTAACACGACTTATGCCAAATTTGGTACCGGCAGTGCCTATTTCAACGGCAGCAGCACACTGACCCCCCAAAACTGGGCCCCGTTTAATTTTGGCTCCAACAATTACACAATTGATTTTTGGATGAAAGCCAGCTGGGCTCAATGCGGGAATGGCGTGAACGGCGATTATCATTCGCCTTTTGGCAATTATTCAACCTCGGTCGGGTGGATGTTTCTGATTTACCCCTTAACTGGCTATATCGTCTTTTATGACCACGCCTCGAGCCCGAGCAGCACAACAAACGTTTGCGATGACGCTTGGCACCATGTCGCGGTGGTTCGGAATGGAACCTCTATCACGCTTTATATCGATGGCGTCGCCAATTCAACAAAAACGGCAGCCAATATCCCCGACAGCACCTACTATGTAAAATTCGGGCTTGGCGAGCAAGGCGATGGAACCACAAGATACTATAAAGGCTATCTTGATGAGGTTCGCATCACAAAGGGCCTCGCACGCTGGACAGGGAATTTTACGCCTCCGACAGAGGCTTCCACGATATGCGAAACCTGCCCGTCTATTCCAAGCGGAAGCAACCTTTTCACATCCTCAGGAACGTTTACGCCGCCCAGTGGGGTCTCCGCCTCTTGCCCTCTTAAAGCCCGCATTTTAGCCATTGGCGGCGGCGCGGGCGGACGGGCACCAAACAACTACCATGGTGGGGGCGGTTCAGGTCTCGTCTCAGCAGGAAGCTTAAATATAACGTCGGCTTCTCAGATTCCGGTTACAGTTGGCACGGGTGGCGCCTCAGAAACGGCGGGGGGTGCTTCCAGTTTCTCAACGGTGTCGGCTGCCGGAGGCTCCATTGCAAGCGCGGCATGGACGGGGGGCGCTGGCGGTAGCGGCGGCGGCGCTGCGGCTTATAGCACAACATGTACAAGCTTCACAGGTGGTGCAGGCGGAACCAATGGAGCCAATGGAACCTCCGCCTATGGCGCAGGCGGCGCTGGACAGGGATCCCCCATTGTAGCATCGACGACAAGCATCATGGGCGTCAACTTCTCTCAGTCTTCGTTCTCAGCTGGCTCAGGCGGTGCTGGCGGCACTTGGCTTGCGTCAAATGGGTCCGATTGTCGCGGTGCTGGCGGCGGCGGCGGCGGCCTTCTTATCAATGCCGCAGGTCCGTCGGGTGGACAGGGCGCGTCGACGACCTATGGCACAGGCGGTGCAGGCGGTAGCGGCTATGGCGCAGGCGGAGGCGGCGACGCGTACAATGGAACCTATGGCGGTTCGGGAACCTCGGGCGCTGTCTACATCGAATGGTGACGTTTGAAAGACAAACGCCACCCGTTTCGTGCCTTATTTAAACAAAGGCATCTGTTGGTCGGTCAGGCGCGCCGCAACGGCCTCCCAGTTCACAAGATGATCCAGAAACGCCTGAATAAAGTCGGGACGACGGTTCTGATAGTCCAAGTAATAAGCATGCTCCCAGACATCGCAGGTTAAAAGAGGCGTTTGCCCTTCAACGAGCGGATTCATCGCATTGCCCGTTTTGGTTACGGCCAGCGTGCCATCCGGCTGCGCCACAAGCCAAGCCCAGCCGCTGCCAAACTGCGTGGCGCCAGCTTGCTTAAAGGCCTCTTTAAAGGCGTCGAACGAACCAAAGGAAGCGTTGATCTGATCGGCCAAATCACCCGTTGGCGCGCCGCCGCCACCAGACCGCATGCCGTTCCAAAAGAACGTATGGTTCCAGACCTGCGCGGCATTGTTGAAAATGCCTGCCTTGGCCGGATCCTTAGCCGTTTCAAGAATAATCGTTTCCAGTTTTGCGCTGTCTAGCGGCGTATCTTTGATCAAATTGTTTAAGTTCGTCACGTAAGCCTGATGGTGCTTGCCATGATGAAAAGCTAGCGTTTTGGCCGTCATGTGCGGCTCGAGGGCCTCGGGAGCAAAAGGCAGCGGGGGCAATGTAAAAGGCATCGGCGTCTCCTTTCTGATAGCAAAACAACAAAGGCTTTGCCTTGGGAATAAGGCCTTGGGAATAAGCAGACTACTCTTTTTTCATTTCATCGCGCAAGACCTCCGCTTGCACCTTAAAACCCTCGGCGTCGCCATACTCGACAAACTTCAAATAGCGTTGATGAGGATCGCGTATGCGCTTGGCATGCTTAATCGGGCACCAATATTGTTCGGTCCGGCTCGCAATTTCGCGCGCATAAGCAAAAACGCCATTCCCATATCCGCAATACATGCAGTTCAGAATTTCGATGCCGTTGAGATAAGCCAAATGCTGCCGATCAATAACGACATAGGCACTGCGATCGACCCGTGGAATTTGAAAGGCACGGAAACAGATATGTTGATAAAGGGTAACCCAAAGATCCAAAAGCGCGATAGGAAAAAGCATCGAATAAATAAAGGGCGCTATCAGAACATGGATCCAATCGCTGGTTTGAAGATAGGGCAAAAGCCCTTGTCGCAGGGCGCGATGGCGGATCAAGACTTCTTCGCGGATTGAACTGATTTTTGACTTCAGGTCATAGAAAGATCGGCTTTTTTCAAGCTCGGCTTCCAACCTGTCTTCCAAAGCATAAATACGCGCCAAAAGCTCGGCGACAGGATCTGACAGCATACAAAGGGCTCCTTATCCATTACGGGACCACAAGAAAGGGCTCCCTTTTGACAGGGAGCCCTCGATTCTTCAGCTGAATAGCCTCAAACGTCAAGATTTATGCGTCGTCGATCGACAAATAAACCAGCGTTTGGTTGAGCAGCATATAGGCAATTTCACCAAAGGTGATTGGCCCCATAATGGTGCCTGTTTTCTTGCCTTCCAGCTCGGCGTACAAATAGTTCAAGATACAGTTGCACGAAAAGGCAAGCGTTCCTTGACCGTTTTGTCCAAGAGCCGTTTTAAATTGGCCGATATAGTCCGCCACGGGCACCGCAAAGCGATAGTCGATACCTTTGAACACAGGGGCATAAAACAACACTTTTCCCCCTTCCGCGTCGACGGCTTGAACCGAGACATTGATCATGGCTCCGTTATAGTCGGCCACCAACGGAAGCTTGGTGTCGATGTTCTTTTCCTTGATATAAGACGCAAGATTTGCGGGTTGGCCGTTGATCTTGCACATACCTTCGGTCGCGAAACCTTCCGTGTCGAAAGCAATAACGTCACCGCTGCTCTGCGAGAACAGATTGACGGTATCGACGCGCGCAACTTTTCCAGCAGGCAACGAAATATGAAGGGCGGCCGCCTGATTGCCAAGCGCAGCCCCAGCACCGGCAAATGCCTTTGGCGCTGTTTTGCCGATTTCCGTCACGTGAACGCCGGCGATCCAGCCAACGAGCGGCGCATTGAAAACGCCACCGTAGCCCTGAACTTCCTTCGCGAACGTGGCATGAATTTCGCTAAGGCCAGGAACGATCAGAACGGTAAAGCCATTGGTCGGATAATGCTCGCCGATGGCGCGAAGCGAAGCACTGTCATAGGTGCGCACTTCGGCCTTGGAAGCAATGTCCGAAATGTCGGTAACAAAGATTTTGTCACGCGACGTGACGCCGCCCTCTTCCGCCATAAAGTTGGCGGACGTTCCGCCGATCCAAGTACCGGCAGGCAATTGCGCTAAAAGACTTTCTTCGCCAGCAAGCAAAAGGATCTTTCCTGCCGCAATCATGGCCGCGACGTCTTGAACTCCATACATTCCATTTGTAGGCATTTTTCGTCTCCGTAATTTTGAATTAGGCCAAAATGGCAGACAGATCGTGCTGCGCTGTTTTGATGTTTTTTTCGAAGAAATCGTGGATTTCTTCCGCACATTTATCGATCGACGAAGGATCAGCTTTGGTCGTATTGGTAATACGCGTCATCATGATTTTAAGGGCCAAAGATTCCCACGGGCGAGAAAGTTTCCCCGTTGCGACATCTTTCCACCGTTGGTCTGTCTTCGGGGGGATTGAGGTAATTTCAGGCATTTTTTTCTCCTTTTTAGAAAAGTATGCCCCCTTGTCTTAGCGGACGCGATTTAAAAAAAAATGAAGACCAGACTCCTTTTTCGGACTGAAAGATCTAGCCGCTATCAAATCACGCGTTTCTTCAGACGCGCCACCTCATGCGCCTGTGTTCTATCCGTATGTTTTCTTGATGTTTTATAGACGCGCCTCTTTCCGGCGCGTGTCTCTATCGCGCTTTTCGCCTCTTAAGAGCGAACAAACGACAGAGAGGATTTTAGGCTTAGGACTGAACCGTTTGCGTCATATCGTCGAACATTTTCATCCACTGATCGGGACGATACTGGCCAAAGGGCCCTTCAGATGATTGCCAATATTTTAACAGCTTGGGAAACAAATCCACATCGCTTCCTTGGACGTGAACAAGCCAACGATCCAAGGGCAGCAAACGCAAACCGTCGAGCTTCTCTCCGCGGCTGCGATAATCTTCAGGCGTCGTCTTTTCAACAAGAACCGTCGCTAAAAGCAACGGATCGTCGCTGCCTAGCCGTTTCTTCGCTTCGGTTCGACGCATCAAAAGAACGTCCAAAGCCCGGGCAGCTCCTTCGGCCAAAGCTCCGCCCGCGGCGCGCGCGACATAAATGGCCCGCATGATGTGATTAAGCTCAGCCTGCGTCATCTCCGGCAGCCAGATCAAAATCCCGCCGCCCGTCAGGCCCGTTCGCTCAAGCGAGAAACTCAGCTCGCAAAACGAACAAACCGTCACAAATGGCTCGGCCTTTTGTGTGCTTGAATCCCAAGGAATCACGCGCTGATATTGGGGAGAATAAAAACCGCAGCAGCGGCATGTATAACCATCGCGCGCAAGAACCTCGTCAGACCGAGGCGCACCGTTCATCGCATGAAGATGGTCATCATGACCTTCTACCGCGCCCTTGGCGTCGGGACGAAGCCGTACGCCAAGGGTGATCGGAAGAAGTGCCATGTTTTAGCTGATGGGATCCAAAGGAACATACGACGCGCTTGTCCCCAAGTGCAGCGTACCGCTCGACGTCCCCACCAGAGATGGCAAAGCAGCGATGCCGCCACCGGCCAAAAGATGCGCGATGCCAGGCGCCATCGGGTTCTGGGCGGGGTTTTCGGCGTGCTTCTTCAATTTCAAAGCGCCGCTAATCCCTAAAACCGCACCACCGGCATAAGCAACGCCGCTGATCAGACCCGGAACAGTAGACAAGTCCGATGTACGGAATTCGCTGATGGACGAGCCAAAGCTGGTTCCCGCCGTACCTTCGGCAAAGGACAAATCAGGAAGAGCAAAAACCACAATCGCGGTCATGACCCCCCACTGAAAAAGATTGTTCAATAAGTTCTTATTCATAGTCTCCTCCTTAGGTTTGAGGGGCGCTTTCGTGAGCCCTCGTCTTTCTGGGTTTAACACACGCCGAGGCGAAAGGGGCTCAGACGGGCAGATGATTTTAGCATCGTCTTTAATTTGCCATCAAGACCCTGTTTTACTTGCCTGAAGTTCCGTATAGGCCTCCCTTTCTATCTTCTTCTCGCCTGCTTAACGAGCCGTTAATTTCTTTATAGAAGCCCACAAACCTCTAGAACACCGCTCATTGATCATACGCAGCCCAAACGCCATCTTCCTTATCTTTTGCTGCCTAATTTCATAGGAAAACATGGCCGAAATGGTGTTTTTTTGAGAGGGGGCAGAAACGACGGGTTTGGAACGTGAACGAAGGATGCCGTTTTACAATATCGGGCGCGTGTCTCTATCGCGCTTTTCGCCTCTTAAGAGCGAACAAACGACAGAGAGGATTTTAGGCTTAGGACTGAACCGTTTGCGTCATATCGTCGAACATTTTCATCCACTGATCGGGACGATACTGGCCAAAGGGCCCTTCAGATGATTGCCAATATTTTAACAGCTTGGGAAACAAATCCACATCGCTTCCTTGGACGTGAACAAGCCAACGATCCAAGGGCAGCAAACGCAAACCGTCGAGCTTCTCTCCGCGGCTGCGATAATCTTCAGGCGTCGTCTTTTCAACAAGAACCGTCGCTAAAAGCAACGGATCGTCGCTGCCTAGCCGTTTCTTCGCTTCGGTTCGACGCATCAAAAGAACGTCCAAAGCCCGGGCAGCTCCTTCGGCCAAAGCTCCGCCCGCGGCGCGCGCGACATAAATGGCCCGCATGATGTGATTAAGCTCAGCCTGCGTCATCTCCGGCAGCCAGATCAAAATCCCGCCGCCCGTCAGGCCCGTTCGCTCAAGCGAGAAACTCAGCTCGCAAAACGAACAAACCGTCACAAATGGCTCGGCCTTTTGTGTGCTTGAATCCCAAGGAATCACGCGCTGATATTGGGGAGAATAAAAACCGCAGCAGCGGCATGTATAACCATCGCGCGCAAGAACCTCGTCAGACCGAGGCGCACCGTTCATCGCATGAAGATGGTCATCATGACCTTCTACCGCGCCCTTGGCGTCGGGACGAAGCCGTACGCCAAGGGTGATCGGAAGAAGTGCCATGTTTTAGCTGATGGGATCCAAAGGAACATACGACGCGCTTGTCCCCAAGTGCAGCGTACCGCTCGACGTCCCCACCAGAGATGGCAAAGCAGCGATGCCGCCACCGGCCAAAAGATGCGCGATGCCAGGCGCCATCGGGTTCTGGGCGGGGTTTTCGGCGTGCTTCTTCAATTTCAAAGCGCCGCTAATCCCTAAAACCGCACCACCGGCATAAGCAACGCCGCTGATCAGACCCGGAACAGTAGACAAGTCCGATGTACGGAATTCGCTGATGGACGAGCCAAAGCTGGTTCCCGCCGTACCTTCGGCAAAGGACAAATCAGGAAGAGCAAAAACCACAATCGCGGTCATGACCCCCCACTGAAAAAGATTGTTCAATAAGTTCTTATTCATAGTCTCCTCCTTAGGTTTGAGGGGCGCTTTCGTGAGCCCTCGTCTTTCTGGGTTTAACACACGCCGAGGTGAAAGGGGCTCAGACGGGTGAATGATTTTAGCATTATCTCGAATTTGCCATCAAGGCTCTGTTTTACTTGCCTAAAGTTTTGCCTAGCGCCTCCCTTTCTATCTTCTTCTCGCCTGCTTAACGAGCCGTTAATTTCTTTACAGAAACGCACAAACCTCCAGAACACCGCTAATTGATCATGCCCGTGCCAAAGGTCGTATCCATAATCTTAAGCATCCAGGCGATATTAACAGCCATGGCGCCGCCAATAAGATGCGTCAAGCCTTGTGCCACGGTCGCTTGCCCGCCTTCCGCCGCCTTTTTCAAAACAAGCCAGCCGCGAACGAAAGCAATCATACCAATAATCTGAATAAACATCAGAATGGCTTTGACGGTTTTATCCGCAGCTTCCGTTGTCGTTGCCGAAGCATCCATTTTAGACCAATTGATGCCCGCGAACTCTTTCATCGTAACAACATTGCCACCAAAGAGCGTTGAGACCATCATATCAAGAGAAGTGCCAACCGAGATCAACAAAGCCCCAATGACAAGATTGACAATGATGGTCGTCGGAGCCGCAGCCCGTGGATCCGTGCCAATTTTCGTCGAGGCCGAAAGACCTTTGAAAATATAAGTCAGCCCGACAACAATCGCGATAGCCGAGACAAGCGTCGTCATCGGTTGCGAAATGTTGTTTGTGAAGTTTTGCATCATCACATCAAGCCCGCTCGCCTCGCCAACGTCGCCTGGGACGCAGCCGGATGTTCCGCCCGAGCCATTCAAACCAAACGATCCTTGGAGCATACCGGCAAAAGCGGGCAGACTCGCCAAAGCGCCGCCGCCTAACAAATGCCAAATCCCAGCGGACATCACCTGTTGGTGGGGGGCTTCGGCATGTTTCTTTAAAAGATAAGTCCCCTTTATCGTAATAATGGCGGCAGCAATATAGGCGATCGCGCTGATCAGCGGCGCAATGGGGCTGATACTGTCCTTGGCATTACAAAGCATCCGACCAAATGTCGTGGCATAAACTGGATTGGCATAAGCAGGTGTATTTGGCAACAGGCAGACAAAAGAGAAAACAACCAAGGCAAAAACGGTTTGAACCGTCTCATAGCCCCAAGGCTGACCGCTGTAATGATTTTGATTTTTGTTACAAACGGGCCGCATGGCCACCCCTCCTTAATCCTTTGCCATCAACGTCCAAAACGGCTTTGAACGGTTCTTGAACAAAGCTCCCCTCTCAAATGAAAAGAGTCTTCTGTATATAATACACTATCTTCCCTGAAACCATTAAAGAGGTCTTTAATTTTTTCTCACTTTTATAAAAAGAGAAGGGATTATCCCTTCTCTTTTCAAATTTTGAATGATCTTTACCGTATGGAACCTTTTGAGCCAACAACTTCCCAAGAGGCGCCATTTTGGTTAATGGCACGGATTTTCCCAACGCCAGGCAAGGTGTCACCGACCCGAACCTGTCGCAAGGTCGTCGTTTCCTTGCTTGAAGCAACCCAAGCCGCATCAGGGGTAGCCGCGCGTAAAATCCATTTGCCTTTTTCAGGCGAGGTCTTTGAAAGGGCGGCCTTTGTTTTTGCTTTTTTAGCAGCCACCGGCTTTTTCGCGCGTGATGTTTTAGCAACCTCTTTCGCCGGCTCTTTAGCTGTTTTCTCAACTGTCGTTTCGGCGACCGCGCCATCCGTCGTCGAAGGAAGAACAATCGAAGACTGTTTGTCCTTTACCTTCTTCTGCCCTTTGCTAACAGCCAGTTGGGCTTCAAGATCATTCAAGCGTTGGACCAAGGCCGTAACATCGGCGCTTCCATGCGTCGCTTCGGCTTTTGCGGCAAGCGCTTGCGTTTGTTGCGACATCTGCTCGACAGATTTGCGTAATGTCTCCATCTGCGCCGTCAAATCGTTCAGACGCGCCGTCATTTCAGGCGTCACCGCCGACGTTGCAGCCGCCATATTGGGCGCGGCATTTCCTTTCGGCATCGTCAAAGGCTGTAAAGAGCCTTTGTCCACCCCTTTGTTGGCAACGCCGTTTGGCCCCGACGGCAAAGGCACGTTCGCCGGTGCCGCAGCGGTAACCGCTGCTGGCGGCAATGCCGCCATAACCTTAGCGCCTTGCGGCATCTGGGGCGCAGAGGTCATAACATCTGTCGTTTGCGAAACCTCGGCTTTTTTATCGTTCGTCAAAGCAGCAGCAGGAACGCCCGGTAAAGCAACCTTATTGGCCGTCGGCGCAATTGTTTTATCGGCACCTGCATTATAAATCGCGGTGATATCGGCCTCGGCCGTTTTCGGCGTTTCAGCCAAATCCGCCATACCCGCAACACTTCCTTTATTCTCGCGGTTGGGTGTGTCCTTCCCCGCTTCTTTTGCCCCAGCGGGTTCTGCAGCCGGAGCCCCGGTCATGCCAGCGATTGGCAGCGCCAAATTGCCCGACACAGAGGGCTTAGAAAACTGATTGAAGGCTAGCCCCCCAACGACCAGCGCCACAACGCCTACCGTCGCCAATAAGACTTTCCGACCCCGCTTTTGCGCCTCTGCAGCATCAGAGATCTGATCTTCTTCCTCAGAACCGGCAGGCGGCGAATCCTCGACTTCGGCTTCGGTTTCGGCCCCCTCGTCATGGAAATCGTCGGCGGGCGGCAAGTCTTCATGCCAAACAGCATGATCGGCTTCTTCTGTACCGGGGTAAAGGCTGGTGTCTTGCTCAAGTTCGCCGGGCGAACGTGAGCCGGGAGGATTATCGGTCATAGGTCAGCTCCTCAAGAAACGGATAGAAACAGACGTGGTGGGTGAACCGTTAACGCCCGTAAATAGATGTACCGCCATAGATAGAAACGGGTCCATTTGTCGCGCGATTCGTCCCCCCATAATACCCCACGTTGGTCGAATTGGAAGTCGGCACCGCAGCGTTCGGGTACAAAAGGCCTTGCTGAGAGGTCGGCGAAACAGGTACCGTCGCGTCGAGAACCCCAGGAACGACCTGAGCCCCAGCCAAACCTGCATTATAACCGGCCGCCAAAGTCGAGCCTAGTTGCGAGCGCCGCAAAAGCTCCATTTGTTGCGCGGTTAAGCCGTTCTGAAGCTCTCCTTCTTCTGTCGTCCGTTCGACGACGGGCGAAAGAAAGAAAATACCCATAGGCGTCCCAACGGCAACGCGGACCAACGTTTTGATTTGATTGGCGCGATTTTGGAAGAATTGTCCGGCCGTTTCGCCCATTTTTCCAATACCGTCGTAAACAGCGTCTTTAACGCCTTTTTTAGCCTGATCGACAACGACAAAATCGCCGGTCACCGTGCTGGTTGTCCGCCCTTCGCCCATCGTTTGGCCAAACGAAGACAAGAAAGACGCCGCCGAAGGCAGCACCAAACGATCAAAATAGCGATGATCGACTTCCGTCGCCATACCGCCCAACGTTGTGTTCGGATCCAACGCGATCGCGCTAACCGGATAATCTTTGCCTTTAAGGCTGACCAGGCTGAATTGAATGACCAGATAATCATTCATAACCTGAAAACGACCAATCGCGCGCCCACCCGCCAAGGGGCCCGACATGATCTGCGCCAGCACAGGCCCCGGCACATCCGAGTTCGCTTCGACAAGAAGCTGACCGTAATTGACAGTACCGGCTGCAATGATCGTCTTGGGTTTTTTCGCGCGCGACAAAGCCGCTGCATCATCCGACGGATTGACCGGCGCGCTGGGCGCAGGCACCTCTTTTTCGGTTCCGGCCACCAATTTCATGTTATGCGGCGACCAACCTTCCATCAACTGTTGCATTTGCTTTTGCATGGCACGCGCCAAGGTATCGTCTTCGGGTTCGCGCTGAACGACCTGATTTTGCAGCACCTGTATTTGCTGCGCATTTTTCTGTTGCTCTTGTTTGATTTCTTGGCGCAACCGATCTGTTTCAGCGCGGAATTCCATAAGCGGATCTTTTTTATCTTTATTGGTCAGATCGCCGATGTCATTGGTCTGCCCCACAGGGGTTGGCAGTGCGCTGCCGCCCTGCTGCATCGCTTGTTCAGCACGCTGCGCATTGGCCTGCTTGTTTTGTTCGACGAAATAAGACGATGCTTGCCCGCCCGGTGGAACATTCAGATTGGGCGCATTAACAAGCTTCGTCGAAT
This sequence comes from uncultured Rhodospirillaceae bacterium, assembly GCA_964390005.1. Classification (GTDB taxonomy): domain Bacteria; phylum Pseudomonadota; class Alphaproteobacteria; order UBA9219; family UBA9219; genus CAYMGM01. The sequence goes on from CAYMGM010000005.1 coordinate 24,634, forward strand.
CCGGCGCGGGCGGGCTTGAAAAAGCCCCCAAAGCCGCCGCAATCATGCCGCCCGCAAACACCATGATAACGATCAGTTTGAACAAAGGCCGCGAGCGCCAAGCTTCGACAAAGCTTTTCTTGGGCGCAGGTCCTTCGGCCTCCATCCCCATTTCGTCTTGTTCAAACTCATCCATATTATTTGTCATGATCTTCTTCCCGCAGGATACGCGCCCGGATCAAGGCGCCGTTGTCGGACATCAAAAGAACGGGCGCATCGCCGATTTCATAAACCGTCGTGCCATCCGCCGAAGACGCGCTCGCATTCCAAGCCGGAGACAAAAGCGTCAGCGGCGTACGCACAAAGACGCGCTCGCCCATCCGCCACGCCATTGTGCGCGCATCCAAGCCGCCAATTTTGACGCGCTTGGCTTCTTTTGGCGGCGCGTTTTCAAGAATCATTGCGATAGTCTGATCGCCTGCAACCAACCCGCCACGTGGACGCTGAATAAGCGGCATCTTGGCATTGGGCCCCAGCTTTGGCACGCGCGCATCATAGCGCATATGGAAAGTCGGCCCGCCCGCATTCAAACGGAAGATAATCGGGGTCGAAAGGTCTTTCAGAATGATCGACAAGTTGCCCGTCCCGACGCGCGTCAGCGGCACGATACGAACGACGTGCGAGCCCGCTTGCGTTGGCGTGACCTCAAAGTTACCGCCGACACCGACATCCAAAATAGGCCACGGCTCGCCCGTTTGATCGACCAGATCAAGCGTCGTCACATACCCCGCATCCAAATTAATGCTTGCCGGTTCTTTCCCTGGATCCAAAGAAAGGGACGTAAACTTCACCTCACCCTTTGGCGGTCCGCCAGACGGCGCTTGCGCCGCACCTTGCGTGTTTTCCAAACGATGCAAAAAGCCCCGTATCTGATCGGATGAAAGGGGCAACAGCCCCATATAAGCTTTTTCATACGATTTGCGATTATGGTCTTCGCTTCGCTTGGCTTCATCGGCCGCGGCGCGCAACGAAGCTTCTTCAGCCGCACGCTCAAGCTCAGCCGGGTTGTTGGTCAAGGTTGGCGGGGCCCCAGGCAGATCAATACCCGACGACGACGACGAGGCCGCAGACGATGCGGCCTTGTTCGCTTTCGCCGCCTCAGCGGCGCGCGTTGCCGCTGCAAGCAAATCGGCGGTATCTGCCGACGCGGTTGCGGGTTCGGCTGCCCAAGCAGGAGCCGGAGCCGCGGAAATCCATGCGGAGCCAGCCATAATTCCCATCATGGCAGAGACAAGAAAAGTTTTTTTCATAGATCGAGACAAATGACATCCCCGAATCAGTTCGTAACTTTCGGATAAACATGCCTGTTTCAGCAGAGTGTTGTTAACATAAAGTTTATACGCCTGCCATGGGTTTGTTTTTCTTTCGCCACAAGTTTTCCACAATTTTTCTTATATTATTTATAGTTAACGCCCCTTTTGGGGCGTTTTGGGCCCTTCAGGCGCCTCCATCGTTCCTAAAATCTGTCGCACAATTATCACATGAGACGCCAGCTTTGGATGGCAATGCCTTGAATATTTTCGCGTGACGAAACCCGAACAATATCTAGCCGAATGATATTCCGCAGTCTTTTGGTGACGTTGTCGTTCGTCGAAAATGTCATAATAACAGGCATTTCGACATTCCATTGATATCGTTTATCGTCGTTAAGACCTTCGGCAACGACAACAGGCGCATCCGATGGCACGGTCGTTAAGACAAGCTGGCTTTTCTTAAATTGCGCCCGTAACCCCTGCGCCGTAATGGCTTCCATAAACCCGTCCCATCCTTGTGACGTAAAGCGCGGTCGTTGTTTGGCCAACTGTTTGTCAATATTACCAAAACCAAAGGTCAGGATTTCCGTTATGCTCGTCGCCGACCATGACAACAAAGCGCGCTTGGTCACATTAGGCTCATCCAATCCGATAATGGGCGATATTTCCTGCGATGGCGACAGAAGATTGTATAAATTAATCGGCTGCAACAAAGGGATGACAAGGATCAGCAACAAAGCGACCCCCCCCAATGTCAACGATTGAATCCAAAGAAGATTGACCAATCGATGATGCCGCTGCGAAAGAACGGCTTCATTCAGCAGAACATCTTCCGTAATGGGGGCTTCATAAAACAACGCGCGCAACCCCAGATCGCCAAAAAGCCCCACACCCATGGCTTTAACCTCGCCCCAAGCGCTTAGGCTCGGCGTAGGGGATGGTGTTTTTTTTGCCGTCGCCTTCGTCGGGCGCGCAGCAGGTGGAGTTTCGCCAACCATATCGCCTCGTTAGTTGTTACGCACGATCCACTGTTCGATACTGATGCCATCAGGATTCTGAAGCGTCGAGACACGAACAATTTGAAGAATCAAAACACCATGGCTGGACGCTGGCGGCTCGTTCCCATCAAACTTAATCGTCACGGGCATTTCCAAGTTCCACGTATAAACCCCGTTATGAATAAAGTTCTTTTTGATTTCCGGCGCGCCTTCGATCTCAAGCGAAACGACAAGTTTGCGCGCCTCAACCGCTTCAAGAATACGTGCATCCTTAATGGCTCGCGTAAAGGTCTCCCAACCATAGGGCGTAAAGTTCGCCGCCGATTGCTGCAGGCGCTGGCGATAATCGCGGTAATCGAAGCGCATAATATTTTGCGCCGCGCCCGCCGCCCAAGCGATCACGTCCGCCGACGAGCGGTAAGGCTCGTTCATTGGCACAATATTGATGATGCGTCCATCCGATGTCGTCGCAAAATACACATAGCGCGTTTCCATCGTCATGATCATGACGATGATCGCCAAGACCATCGCGACGATCACCATGCCTTGAACGATGCTGATGCGCATCAAAAGACGATACCCATCGCGATAAAAGGCATTACGCGTCAAAATGGTCGATACGGCGTCTTTCAGGGCCATGAAACGGCTCTCCCCTCCAAGAAAGAAAAACGAACCTTTGGACAGGACGCAGCAGCCAAGCGGAAACAGGTTCCCTGAATGCTGAATCCCAGATGCCAATCCCTTGATCAGGTTTCGACTTTGTAAGACATGTCCGGCAAGCTTGACGCCGCGACATATTGCGACGACCCTTTACAAGACGGACAAATACGATTGTGAGGACCTTGCGACATAAATTTTTTCAGGCACATCAAACAAACGCGCATCGCCTGCTGCGCCACGCGGCGCTCATGTTCGGCATCGTGTAACGCGTCCATATCGGCGGCCATACGCGACACAGCGCCAGAGACGCGCGCTTTCGGCGTTGTCGCCCCTCCTGTGCCGCCATCCATGCGACGATAGCCGGGTTTGCGCCCAGGCGCCGAGCGGCGTGGCAAACCAAGACGCACGGCGCGCGTCATCACGGCAGCCGTCGATCGCCCTAATTGATCGGCAATGGCTTGGGGTTGATCGCCACGCAACCACATCTCGCGCAACACATCGTCTTGTTCAAGCCAACTGGGAACAGCCATGGGGGCCGCGGCACTTGCCGCAGGCGCGTCAGCAGAAGCCGCCACACCGGGCGGGGATGAAGAAACGGGCGCAGAAATAAGCGTATCGTCAGGCGTCACAAATAAAACCTTTCCTTTGAAAAGGCGTGGCACAAGAAGGCGGTAACCTTGCGCCCCCTTTCTTACGCCCTTTGCGAAAGTATTTCATGCAAATAACGCATCAAGAGATAAATTTCCCTTAACGTCAAAGAAAAACAGCCCTGATCCCATGGCAAAAAAGGACGGAAACGCCGTTTAACACAATTTACATCAAATGGTTACAGCTTTTTCGATGCGCGCGACCACTTCGTCCGCCCCCAACAGCGCCGCAGCGGCAAAGATCGGGGGGGAAACGGCGCGACCGGATAAGGCAGCCCGCAAGGGCTGCGCCACAGCGCCCAATTTCAGGCCTTTTTCCGTCGCATAGGCGCGGAAAAGCCCTTCAAGAGCTTCGTGATCGAAAGAGGTCAGCGTTTTGATCTGCGCCGCTAAAGCCATAAGGTGCGTTTTGGCGTCGCCTTCCAAGACCTTACGGGCCTTCTCATCTAGATCGAAGCGCTTGAAATAAAAGGCGCTGGCACTGGCCACATCGCACAAGGTCGTCGCCCGCGGTTTGATATCGGGCATCGCTTTTTCAAGCACCGTCATTTGCGCTTCGGACAACGGAGCCCCAATCTCTTTCTCGACAAAAGGCCGCGCCAAAGCCGCCAAAGCGGCATCCGTTTCAAGCCCCATGTAATGGGCATTTAAATGACCCAATTTGGCAAAATCGAACCGCGCCGGGGATTTGCCGATTCCATCGAAATCAAACCATTCAATAGCCTGTTTTGTTGGAATAATTTCATCGTCGCCATGCCCCCAACAAAGGCGCAGCAAATAATTGCGGATCGCTTCGGGCAAATAGCCGCGATCGCGATAATCACTGACGGCGGGCGCGCCATGCCGCTTGGAGAGCTTGGCACCATCCGGCCCCAAAATCAGCGGCAAATGAGCAAAAACGGGAACGTCCCAACCCATCGCATGATAAATCTGAACTTGGCGGAAGGTATTCGTCATATGATCGTCGCCGCGGATGACATGCGTCACGCCCATGTCATGATCATCGACAACCACGGCCAGCATATAGGTTGGCGTTCCATCGGCGCGGACCAAAATCATATCGTCAAGCTGCGCATTCTGAACCGTGATCGAGCCCATCACTTGATCGTCAACGGTCGTCACGCCTGTTTGCGGCGCTTTGAGCCGGATCACAGGCTTGACGCCCGCGGGCGCATCACTGGCAGGCCGGTCGCGCCAGCGACCGTCATAACGCTGCGGCAGGCCCGCCGCTTTTTGCGCGTCGCGCATGGCCTGCAGCTCGTCCGGCGAGCAATAGCAGTAATAGGCCGTGCCGTTTTGAATCATGGCTTCGGCCACTTCGACATGCCGCGCCCGCTGCGAGATCTGCGAATAATAGCGTCGTCCGCCATTTTGCGCGGGATCGTCATTATCCCAATCCAGTTCAAGCCAACGCAGGCCTTCGATAATCGTTTGCACTGATTCAGGGGTCGAGCGTTCAGTGTCCGTATCTTCAACGCGCATCAAAAACTTGCCGCCGGTGTGACGCGCATAAAGCCAGTTGAACAAAGCGGTGCGCGCCCCGCCGATATGCAAAAAACCGGTAGGCGATGGCGCAAAACGAACGACAACAGAAGACGACATGGAAACCTCAAAAAAGCATTCGGCATGCGGCATGCAGCATGCGGGAAGTCTTTATCCCCCGCATGCCGCATGCTGCATGCCCTCTTTCCCCTTAGCCAAAGGGCTGCGTGCCAATATGCGTCAGCTGACTTTGCTGGTCCAGCCAGATTTTGCCGCCAAGTTTTTGCCAACGCTTACAGAATGTAAAATCTTCGCTGAGATAGGTCTGGGTATCGGGATCCACCATGCAATCAAAAACATTATATAAATGATGGCTTTGCGTCTTAGGCGGCGGATAGGTCTGCGCCTGATTGTAATGTGTCTCGGGATACCCCGCCGCCATACGTTCGGCGACCACGCGCTTCATCAGCATAAAGCCTGTCCCAACATAGTCCGCCGTCACAAACCCGTCGCGCGTTTCAAGCGCTGGGCCTTCGCAGGGAATCCCCACATAATTCAGACCAGCTTTGTCCAAATTATCCGTTTGCCCCTCGCGCACGGCCCGCACCACTTGTGGCCAATGAACGGCCTTGATCGGATAGCGGCCCGCCACCAGATCTTCGTCAAAAGATAAAAGGCGGCCAAAGGCTTCCGGCTCGAAACCGATATCGGCATCGATAAAGAAAAGGTGGGTTGCGTCCGGCGTATCTAAAAACTTGGCAAACAGCGTATTGCGGCTGCGCGGCACCAAAGAATCATGCGCCAAAAGCCCCAACAGAAAGGTCACATCCTTGTCCATCGCCCAAGCCATCAGCTTGAGGATCGACTGCATATAGACATGTGTCACAAGCCCGCCATAGCAGGGCGTCCCAATCAAGATGTTTTTCGTTGTCATTTATCTGGGACCTTTTTTGTACATTTTGCAGAGCCAACTAATTGAGACGCCAGCGTAATTCTCGCAACATAGCCTCGGCATGGATGGTATCTTCCGGCGCGCCCGACAAATCTTGCACCATTTCAAGCGCGGTGATAGCCGCGCGCAGGCTACCGCGCTCGGCCTGAAGATGGCTCAGCTCACGCCACATGGCGGGGCGGCGCGGGGCGAGTAAAATCATGCCTTGAAGCGTGCCGATGGCCGCATCAAGCTTTTCGCGCGCCAACTGGCGGCGCTTGAGGTTGTTTTGAAGACGCAGAAGGATGTCGCGCTTCGTCAAGACAACGGCATAAGAAGGCGGTGAACTGAGCTCGTCGTCGGCATCGCCTTCGTCGTCCGCATCTGATGTCAGGCCTTCGGCATCAAAGGCTTCGTCTTCGGCCATCATCGCGCTCATATCCAAAAGCGCTTCGGGCGTGCAGGTCTGCCCGGCGCGCGTCGGATCCAAGATCACGGCCCCGTCTTGTCCGCCCAAACGCACCAAAAAATGCCCGGCGTAATCGATCCCCATCATGGACCAACCCATTTTTTCGGCCACATGGAGATAAAGAACGCCCAAAGCCGGAGCCACCCCCTGGCGGCGGTCGATCACTTGCATCAAATTGGCGCTTTGCGGATCGTCGGATAGTGTGCTTTCGCCCTGAAATTTATGCTCAAGCACCAAAACGCGGCGCAGCGCATGCAATTGTTCTTCTAGAAACAGGCCCGGTTTTTCAGCGCGCACCGCCGCCACAAGGCCAGACAAAAAGTCGCGATAAGGCGCCGGGTCCATTTGAGGCCGATCCAACACGGCGCAAGCCAAAGCAACCTCGGCCAAATCGATGGCGGCTTCGTCGCTTTCGCCCGATTGGCGCAAAAGCGCCAAGGCGTCCTGTTGATGATTCGCGTTCATAGTCCAAGTTTAAAGGACCCATCCCCTTTTTCGCAAGCCCGATGGAAGGATTGGGGATAAGCACGGGGATAAGAAGGATTGACGCCCGACCCTTTTTGCCCGCAATTTGAAGGGGCTTCGCACCCGCCACAGGAGCTTTCATGAAGATCCCCCAGACGCTTTTAAAAACCCTAAGCTATGGCACGATGCATATGAGCATCGCGATCCTTGTGGCCTATGCCTTAAGCGGAAGTTGGCGGATCGCCTTTGCCATCGGCTTGATCGAGCCCTGCATCCAGACCCTGGCCTTCTTCTTCCATGAAAAGGCTTGGCATAGAATTGAAAAGAAGGCCGCCCTGCCGGATCATCATGACAGCGTGATCGACAGCGTCAGCCCCGCAACCGCCGTGGTTGAAAATTTTTTACCGCCAGAAAACGAGGGTCGTTGACGGACCTTAGCAGCTGGGGCATGCTCGGCCCTGCCTTGAAAGGGGCGAATCAGACGGCGCTTTTCCTAACATTTCTTTAACTCCGCCCTGATCTTGCCCTATTTACCGCTTTTCATGGCCTCATCGGGACGGGTTTTGCCGTCCTTTGCGACTTTTTGATTTCTGTCTCGAAAGGAAGGAAAAACATGTCGAAACTTCTACGTTGCGCCGCGCTCGCGCTGGCTCTTAGCGCCATGGCGTTGCCCGCGATGGCAGCCGACGCCCCTGCGGGCGGCGACCCTGTCTTGGCGCGCGTCAACGGTGCGGAAATCCACCGCTCGGACATCGCGCGCGAAATGATGACGCTGGGCCCGCAAGCGCAGCAGATGCCGATGCAAATGCTGTATCCGCAGCTTTTGGAAAAGGCCGTTGTCACCAAGCTTTTGGCGACGCAAGGCTATAAAGACAAGCTCGATGCGACCGCTGAAGTCAAACAGCGCGTCAAAGATGCCGAATCTCAGATTGTGGCCGATGCCTATGTCCACAAAATGGTTCAGCCGAAACTGACCGATTCAGCGATCAAGTCCCGCTATGACGAGCTGGTCAAAAAGTTCAAACCCGAAGACGAAGTCCGCGCCCGCCACATTTTGGTGCCGACCGAAGCCGAAGCTGACGACATCTTGAAGCAGCTGAAAGACGGCGCTGATTTTGCCAAGCTGGCGACCGAAAAATCCAAAGACACCGGCTCGGCCAAACAGGGCGGCGATCTGGGCTATTTCACCAAGGCCGTCATGGTGAAGCCGTTTGCCGACGCGGTTTTCGCGATGAAAACGGGCGAGCTGAGCGAAAAGCCGATCAAAACCGATTTCGGTTACCACATCATCAAGGTGGAAGATCGTCGCAAATCGTCCCCGCCGCCTTTGGCTGAAGTCAAAGAGCAGATCATGAACCAGCTGGGTCAGGAACTGGCCAGCAAGATGATCAAAGACATCCAGGACAAAGCGAAGATCGAACGCTTTAACCTTGACGGCTCGCCCATGAAGGCGCCCGCCGAGGACAAAAAGAGCAAGTAAATCGACCTCTTTTCGTCTTTTTTAAAAACCCGAAGGCTTGAAGGCCTTCGGGTTTTTTCTTGTGCAGATTCTTTTCTTTCTTCTATGATGCCTGTCTGCGCGCCACTTTCGGCGGCAGACAACCCAGAAAGGAAAAACAATGATTAATCTTTTAACGCAAACGACGCCGTTTGCCTTGATCAAACGACGCGCAGAAAGCAAGGTCCTTTACCTATCGGGCCCCGTTACTGAGCTTGACACACTGGCCGAGATCAAACGCGCCCAGACAGGCCAAGCGACCGGCGCTGAAACCTTTGCCTCGCTTAGCATCCTGCCTTATCGCCAAGTCGAGGAACTGGGTTTTGTCGCCAATCATAAAGACGAAAAAATCTTGTCCCTGAATGTCGAGAACCAGCACTGGTTCGGTTGGGAAGAGCTTGTCGGGCTTTTGCCAAACGAACCCGTGGAACAGGAAACAAACGGCGCGTTCAGCCCCGATGATGCCGCCTTCACGCAGATGGTCGAGACGATCATCCGCGATGAAATCGGCGAAGGCGAAGGTTGCAACTTTGTCGTGCCGCGCCGGTTCCGCAGTCAGTTCAAAGCGTTTGACCGCGCCAAGGCGCTGTCGATCTTCCGCCGTATGTTGGCCAACGAATACGGCACATACTGGACGTATTTATACTTCACAGGCGAACAGTACTTCATCGGCGCAACGCCTGAGCGGCATTTGTCGGTCAAAAACCGCCAAGTCAAAATGAACCCGATCAGTGGCACGTTCCGCAAGTTGCAGCACGGGCCCGAGACGGTTTTGCCAGCCCTTGAATCTTTCTTGAAAGATCCCAAGGAAATCTTCGAACTTCTGATGGTCACGGATGAAGAGCTGAAGATGATGGCCGAGCTTTGTGCGCGCGGCGGTCAAGTCGTGGGGCCGATGCTCAAGGAAATGTCCAAGCTTATTCATACTGAGTATGTCTTGGTTGGCGAATCCGACCGCGATCCCGTCGATATGCTGCGTGAAAGCATGTTTGCGGCGACGGTCGTCGGCGGCCCGGTCGAAAACGCTTGCCGCGTGATCGCCCGGCACGATCCCGAAACGCGCCGGTACTATGGCAGCGCCTTGGCGCTGTTTGGTGCCGACGAAAACGGGGGCGAAACGCTGGATTCCCCGATCACGATCCGCACGGTTGAAATCGACAAAGGCGGTGCGTTCCAAATCACCGTTGGCGCCACGCTGGTTCGCAATTCGATCCCCGCATCCGAAACCGAAGAAACGCACGCCAAAGTCGCTGGCGTTTTGGCTGCCTTGCAAACCGAAACCATGGCAGATCAAAATCACCAGCGCTTGGGCGTTGCCTTGTTCGACGAAGACGTTCAGCTTTGTCTATCGTCGCGCGGGGCGCGTTTGTCGCGTTTTTGGATCGAAGATCAAAGCGCGGCCCGCATTTCCGACGACCGGCTTATCGGAAAATCGGCCATCCTGATCGACAACGAAGACAACTTTATTCGGATGTTGGCCTACATAATCCGCGCCCAAGGCATGACGGCGCGTATTGTCAAGCACAGCGCCTTCGATCCCGATAAGGACAAAGCCGACTTGATCGTACTGGGCCCCGGCCCCGGCGATCCCCGCAACCTGAAAGATCCCAAGATGGCGCGCGGGCATGACTTGGCCAAGCTTTTCCTTGAACGCCAACAACCGCTTCTTTGCGTCTGTTTGGGCCACCAGATCCTTTGCGATACGGTTGGCTTTCCTCTCGGCAAAAAGGCGCGGCCCTATCAAGGCACGCAAGAGCTGGTTGATTTATGGGGATCGAAAGAGTGGGTCGGTTTCTATAACACCTTCGCAGGCAAGCGCGACGGCAACGACCGCGGTTTCGATGTCAGTTTTGACCCCGAAAACCAGGAAATCCATGCCATTCGCAAACCCGGAATCGTTGGGCTTCAATTCCATCCGGAATCGATCTTGACGACAAATGGCGCTCGCCTTGTCCGCGATGTTTTGCGTTATCTCTTAAACGCCTAAGCGTCGTTACAAGAAAAGAAAAGGCCCGCTGTTTTCAGCGGGCCTTTTTTACACCACGTTCGCTTTTGGAAAAACCAATTGCCGGTAGATCGCTTTGGGCCGGTTGTAATAAGCAGCCCATTCGCGATCGCCATGAGAAAAATGCCACCATTCGCCATCGAAGGGCGCGAAACCCGCTTTCATCATCGCCGTGCGCAAGAGCTGACGGTTCCGCCAAACATTTTTACCAACCGTCGGCGCATGCGTATAGCTTTCGACTGAGAAATCGTGCGCTTCCGTTCCCATATCGGCTGGCCCTAACGGCGTGAAGAACCGAATGTCGACCGCGCCGCCCGTGGGATGTCCCGCCACATCCGGCGCGGCGATCGAGCGGTGCGCAATCTCGCGCAATTTTAACGGGTCAGCCCCCGGATGAGAGGCCGCTGCGCGCGTCATCGCTTCCTCAAACGAGCGCGTTTGAATGGCAAGATGACGATACCCATAAACAACTTCAAGCTGCGCCCCAGGTTTCATATCGGCCAAGAAAGCCTGCGCTTGCGCCAGTTTTTCGGCTACGCCCGAGCGAACCCAAATGGTATTGCCGGTATAAGGCCCCATATCGTTATTGATGGGATGCGTCGCGACGGGATGGTCCGAGCCCAACGGCACCAAAGGCTCACCACACTCAACAATAGGAATGGCCGCCATTTCGGCATAAGACGTAAAAGTATCTTCTAACAATGAAGCCCACGAACGAGACATGATGAATCCTTTCTGGACAATTGTATCTTTGAGAATCTTCTCATTCTATCTCGCCAGAAAAAAAGCCCGCTGTAAAGCGGGCTTTTTGTTGGTAAAATCCATTTTAGAGGATCAGCTTTCAATCTCAAAAACGGCTTCGACCTCGACACAGGCATCCAGTGGCAAAGCCGCGACCCCCAAAGCCGCCCGCGCATGACGCCCCGCTTCGCCCAAAACCTGCGCCATCAAATCCGACGCCCCATTCATCACAATATGCTGCGCGTCAAAATCGGACGAACTGTTGACAAAACCGTTTAGCTTCACGACTTGTTTAATCGCGGCAAGCGAACCTAGTTCGGCACGCGCCGCGTTAAGAATATTGGCGGCACACAGCGCCGCCATAGCCGACGCTTTTTCGGGCGGAACATCGCGCGGAACTTTGCCTTTGCCAATAAGTTCGCCCTTGTCCATCGGCAAAAAGCCCGCGCTGTACAACAAGCTCCCCACGCGTTTCATCAAAACATAATTCGCTTTCGGCTGCGCCAGATCGCCGAGATCATAGCCTGCGGCCTGTAAGCGTTTTTCTCTTTCGTCTGTCATCATCCTCTCCTTCATGCCGCTTTTTGCGATAAAGCGCTTAAAAACTGAACATAAGCAGGATTGTCCGTTTCGTCTCGCCCATCCAAATCGCCTTCGGCCATGAATAGCCTTAACAGATCGCGCTCGTCCATTGGGACATCCAAAGCCATCAAAACCCGCCCGTGCGAAGCGCCGTGGCTGCGATAATGAAACAGCGTGATATTCCAACGCGGTGGCAGTTTTTCCAAAAAAGTCAGCAAAGCGCCCGGCCTTTCTGGAAACGCGAAGCTGTACAAAACCTCATCTAACGGGCAAGGCGGTCTGCCGCCGACCATGTGACGCACATGCTCTTTGGCTAAATCGCTTTCCGTTAAATCAACCGCGTCATAGCCGCCTGCCGCCAGTTTTTCCAAAACGGTCTTTTTGTCTTCGTCGTGATTTTGCACGCGCAGGCCGACAAAGATCCGCGCCCGCATTCTATCGGCATAGCGATAATTAAACTCGGTGATCGCATAGCCCTGCAGCAAACGACAAAAACCTAAAAGCGACCCGGGCGTTTCTGGCAACACAACCGACAAAAGCGCCTCACGCTTTTGACCGACCGCGATCCTTTCAGCCATATAACGCACGCGGTCTGAATCGACATTGGCCCCCGAGACAACGGCAATCAACGCGCCTGTCGTTGCGTCGCCTTGGCGCGCGGCGTATTTTCTGGCCCCTGCAACGCCCAAAGCGCCCGCTGGCTCTGGCACCGTGCGCGTGTCACCAAAGATATCCCAGGCCGCCGCGCAGATTTCGTCGGCGCTAACAAGGATCGTTTCGTCCACCACAGGCTGCAACAGACGAAACGGCTCTTCACCGATTTGCGCAACGGCAACGCCGTCGGCAAACAACTCGACCTGCGGCAGCGCGATGCGCTTTCCCTCTTGCAGGGCGCGATGCAAACAGCACGATCCTTCCGGCTCGACCCCGATGATTTTGACGCTGGGGCGCACGGCCTTGATCCAGGCGGCAACGCCCGCCAAAAGCCCGCCGCCACCGACAGGCACAAACACGGCGTCGATAGGCCCCGGATGCTGTTCAAGGATCTCTTTGCCGATCGTCCCCTGCCCCGCGATGACATCGGCATCGTCATAAGGATGGATAAAGCACAGGCCTTTTTCATCCGCCATTTGCAACGCATGCGCCAACGCCTCAGGAAAGGCGTCACCATGCAAAACAACGGTACCGCCCAAAGCGCGCACCGCAGATACTTTAATTTCAGGCGTCGTGCGCGGCATGCAGATAACGGCTTGCACACCGGCCTTTTGCGCGGCCAGCGCAACGCCTTGCGCATGATTGCCAGCGGACGCCGTGATCACGCCTGCCTGCCTTTGCGCTGCCGTCAGCAAAGACATCTTGTTGGCAGCCCCCCGGATCTTAAACGAGAACACCGGTTGTTGATCTTCGCGTTTAAGATAAAGATTGCGCCCCAATGAAGCGCTAAGCATCCGCGCCTTTTGTAGGTCCGTTTTTCGAACGATGCCGTAAAAATCAACGGCATCGACTTTTTGCGCATAAGCCTCGAGGGCCGCGCGCGCCTCAGCATCAAACATCTCAAAAACCCTTTGAAACGGAGAAAAAGAACAGCAATGTAAGGGGAAACGTCGAGATCTTCCTGCTTACGCAGGAATAATGATGCGGATGGCGATCAAGGCCAAAACGGCGCGCACAGCCGCTTCATCTGCCAAGGCAGAGGAAAGAACGGGTGTAAGGGCGCGGTGCGTTTGCATAAAGAAACTGTATCAAGCCCGCGCAAAAAATGTAAAGAGAAAAGTTTCTTTCAAGCGATTTAAGGTTTTTTGATTAAATCTGCCGTGTCAAATTTTATCGCCTGCCCAAGCGCGGCAGGCGACAACTCTAACTGATAACCAATTTTCCCCGCGCTAAAAACAATCGTCGGATAATCCGAAGCCGTCTGGTGAAGCCGGGTTGTAAAAAACTTTTTCATGCCTATTGGCGAACAACCGCCATGCACATAGCCCGTCAGCGCAAAGAGCTCTTTCGATTTGACCATCTCGACCGCTTTTTCATCGACGCTCGCGGCGGCTTTTTTCAGATCAAGCTCTTCCGCGACGGGGATCACAAAAACATAATGTTTTTTGGATTTGCCGACGGTCACAAGCGTTTTGAAAACATGCCGCGGGTCTTGCCCCAGCACAGCCGCGACTTCGACCCCACTGATCGCATCTGTATCGGCATAAGAATGGCTTTTGTAGTCAATTTTCAGCTTATCCAAGATGCGCATCGCATTTGTTTTAACGTCCATTGCGTTCCTCTTTTCACGCGAAACGACGGCTCTTGACCGCCTCTTTCGCTTTTCGATCTAACGCAATTATCCGCTTATGCCAAGAACCGACATTAGGACGCTTGTTTTTTCCACTTGTTAATCATAGCGGCTATCTGTTCAGGCTTAAACGGCTTGCCGATATGATCGTCCATGCCTGCCGCCAGACAGCGCTCGCGATCCGCCGTCATGGCATCCGCCGTCAAAGCAATGATAGGGGCATGCGAGCCCGTTTTTCTTTCGACCTCGCGTATATGGCGCGTCGCCGTATAGCCATCCATAACCGGCATCTGGCAATCCATAAAAATTAGGTCGAAAGTCGAGGTCTTCACTTTCTCGACAGCCTCGGCGCCATCCTGCGCGGTCGCGACGCTGCAGCCAAACTTATCCAGAATCTTTGTCATCAGCATCCTGTTGACGGGCAGGTCTTCCACAACAAGGATTCGGTACCCTTCAAAATCGGGTATTTCCGAAGTCTCCTGACCTTCCGAGCGCCGAACAAGCTTAATAATTGTATGCCGCGTCACAACGTCATGCGGCGCCGATGAAGAATGTGCCAAGATCAGTTTCAAAACAGCTTCAAGCTGAAGCGGATAAAAAGGCTTGACCAAGAAACCGGCAATCCCATGCGCCGCGACTTGTTCCAGCGGAATGAAGCGTTCATAGGCCGTCAGCAGGACAATACGTAACGGCAAACCCGTTTTGTTTTCCTGCGTCAGCTCGTCGCAAAGCGTCAAGCCGTTGTCGGCCCCAATTTTATAATCCATGATAATAAAATCATGCGGTTTCTGATGCCGGAAACCGGTCAAGGCTATCTGCTGCGCTTCAGCCGCCGTTGCCGCCTCGTCGCAGACAAGCCCCATGCGTTCAAGACTGCGCCGAATGATCTGCCTGCTTGTCTTATAATCATCGACAATCAAGGCCTGCAAACCGTCCAAGGAAATGTCTTGCATCAAATGGACATCGCTTTCGCGATCGCTGGTCTGAAGCCAGAGGTCATAGGTAAAGACGGTTCCGCGGCCCAGCTCGCTTGAAACGGCAATATCGCCGCCCATCATACGCACAAGCCGCCGAGAGATCGCCAGACCCAGCCCCGTTCCACCAAATCGGCGCGTCGTCGATTCTTCGCCTTGCGCGAATTTTTCAAAAATATATCCCAGCTTGTCAGACGGAATCCCGATCCCCGTATCTTCAACCGACAACCGCAGCCCGATTTTTTCGGCGTGGCCCTCTGGCAAACGGTTGACCCGTAAAACCACGTGGCCTTTTTCGGTAAACTTGATGGCATTCCCAATCAAATTATAAAGAATCTGTTTAAACCGGCCCGGGTCGCCACGAACATATTGCGGCAATTCGCTTGCCAAATCGACGATGAACTCCAACTGTTTTTCATTGGCCGTCAGCGAAAAAATGTCGCTGACTTCAGCGATCGTCGCGCATAAATCGAAATCGATCTTTTCAAGTCTGAGTTCGCCCGCCTCAATCTTCGTGAAATCAAGAATATCGTTGATAAGCGCTAAAAGCCCTTCACCGGACGTGTGAACGATTTTAGCCCAAACGCCTTGCTCGTGCTTAAGGTCTGAATCCAGAAGAAGCTGCGACATGCCTAAAATCGCGTTCATCGGCGTGCGGATTTCATGGCTCATATTCGCCAAAAAGTCTGTTTTGGCATGACTGGCCGCTTCGGCCTGTTCTTTTGCACGCTGAAGTTCTAGCCCCGAGACGGCAATCGTTCGCGCCAAATAATAAGAAAGCGCAATCAACAGCAAGATTGGCAGGGCGATCGCTTGCCCCCACTGCTCTGCCTTTTCGCGAAAGGCGTTGTCGATATCGTCAACGTAGTCGCCCGAGCCGACGCTCCAGTTCCACGGTTTAAACATGATCGTATAGGCGATTTTCGGATATCTTTTTCCGCCGCCCGGACGCGGCATTTTATATGTGGTAAAACCGCCGCCTTCTTCCGCTTTATGAATAAGCGCTTGGACATAAAGCAGGCCGTCCGTGTCTGCGGCCTTGTACCTGTTGACGCCTTCGAGTGACGGATCAACGCCATGAAGAACAACAGTCCCATCTGGCGCGTGCGCAAAAATATAACCTGTCGTTCCAAAACGAATGTTCCGCGCATAGGCTTTGGCCCTGCTTTGGGCTTCGGCGCGCGTCAAGACGCCGGCTTCGACCTGATTGTTGAGATAGGTCATGTTGCTGATCACGACCTCGACCATCTGCCGAATAGCCGCACGACGATCTGTCAACATTGTCTCTTTAATGTGCATCAAACTTAGCCAAACAATGGCGCAGATCATGACCAACGCAAAGCCGATCAATGCCGATATTTTCGGTAAGACGCGCAGCGAGTTTTTCACGTATGAGGCTCCTATGGCAGGCCAACAGAACGAGAGCCCCAACAGTTTGAAGCCAATCCTTTACCCAAGCCTTAACTCAGCACACCCCCATATGGGCCTTTTTCACTCAATCCCGTCATAAAAAGGTCGCGCTGCCCACAAGTTCAGGCTATGCAGAAGGCATGCAACCAACCGATCTTTTTGACATTTTTCTGATGACCGCCCCAGGGCTTGAACAAGCGCTGGCCACAGAAGTGCGCGGCAAGGGGTTTAAGCGCCCCCAGGCGCTTCCCGGCGGCGTGCTGATCAAAGGCGCTTGGCCCGATGTCTGGCGCGCCAATTTGTGGCTTCGTGGTGCCGGGCGCGTTTTAGCCCGGGTCGATCATTTTCACGTTCTTCATCTTGCACAACTTGACACGCTGGCGCGGCGCGTGCCTTGGGGCCGTTTTTTGCGTCCCGACATTTCGTTTCGTGTCGAAGCCAGTTGTAAAAAATCGCGCCTTTATCATTCAGGCGCTGTCGCCGAACGCATCGCCAAAGCGATCACCGAAACGCTGGGCGCACCCTATGCGCCAGATGACGGCGACATCCTTATCAAAGCGCGTCTTGAACGCGATACTTGTACGCTCAGCCTTGATACGTCTGGCGAGGCTTTGCACAAGCGCGGCTATAAGGAAGCTGTCAACCAAGCCCCCATGCGCGAGACGATGGCGTCTCTTTTTCTGCAGCAATGCGGCTATACGGGTCACGAGCCTGTTTACGACCCCATGTGCGGATCCGGCACGTTTGTGATCGAAGCCGCCGAGATTGCCGCGCGCCTTAACCCCGGGCGCCTGCGCGCTTTTGCTTTTGAGAAGCTGGCAACCTTTGATTCAGAGGCGTGGAACAAAATGCGCGCCGTTGATCGAAGCCTTCAGCCAGATGTTCGCTTTTACGGCAGCGACCGCGATGCAGGCGCAATTGCCATAAGTGCCGCCAATGCCAAACGCGCGGGCGTCGCCGCTTATACGGATTTTCGCTGCTGCGCGGTCAGCGACATTGTGCCGCCACCGGGACCGCCCGGCCTTGTCATTGTCAACCCGCCCTATGGAACGCGCCTTGGCGACAAGAAAAAGCTCTCGCCCCTTTACCGCGCCTTGGGACAAACGCTGCGCGAACGCTTCAGCGGCTGGCGCGCGGCGATCATCACAACGGAAGCGTCGCTTGCCCATGCAAGCGGCCTGCCCTTTTTACCAACAGAAGCCCCCGTTCAACATGGCGGCCTGGCTGTCACGCTGTTTCAAACAAAAGCTCTTTAGCGCGAACGATCCATCGAAGGGCCTCGGCCCTTGTGCGGCTGTTGCATTTTAAGGCCGTCATGCCAATCCAAAAGAGGGCTGACAGGAAAGGTGCGTTCCTTCGCGCTCATAAACAAAGCGATGCAGATGAGAAGCGCAACAACCCATTCCAGCCTTATGCCGCGAGGCGTCCCTGCGGCACGTCGTTTGAAGTACCCTAAAAGAGGCTTGCGATTCAGCCAAACGTGATAAAGCGCGACAGCGAGACACAAATACCCAAAGAAAATATGGACATCCATCCAATCCCCTTTATTGAGGGCCAACATCTCCCACCCTGTTTCCCGCGCCAGCCGTCCATTGGGCGAGAAAAACAAAACAATCCCACTGACCGAAACCAGAACAAACGTTGCCACCATCATAAAGGTGGTCAACGCGCGTCCCTGAAAACCACGGCCTTTCGTTGATCCTTCTGTCATGATCGCTTCTCCCTCGCTTAGCGTTTCATCGCTGACTTATTTGGCATCGCTGGCGAGGAGTTGCTTTAATGCGTCGGCAGAAGGGATTTTGCCAGCAACCTTGACAGCGCCGTCAACGACCAACGCAGGCGTTGACATGACGCCATAGGACATAATTTTCTCGATATCGGTAACCTTCTCGATTTCATACGGCGCGCCAAGTTCTTGGGCCGCCTGTTCGGCAGCTTCCGTTAAAGCCTTACATTTGGGGCAGCCTGTGCCCAGGATTTGAATTTTCATCATCGTCTTTCTTCCTTTCTGCTGGTCATGATCGCCGCAAAGACAGCAATCCGAAAGCGACGGCTCAATCTGAAACGTCGTGTGGTGAATATTGAAATGAGCCTTCAGCTCATCCGTCAATTCCTTTAAAAACCCTTCGTTTGACGTGCCTTGCGGCATGATAAGATGCGCGGTCAGCGCGTTCTTCGTCGTGCTAAGCGCCCAAATGTGCAAGTCATGAACAGCCTCGACGCCAGCCTGCTTTTCAAGCCATGCTTTAATAGCTTCACGATCGACCGAAGCCGGAACGCCATCAAGCGTCAAAAGAAAAGATGACTTCAACAGACGATAAGTGGCCACAGCAACAACCAGACTAACGCCAATCGCGACAAGAGGATCGACCTGCTCCCACCCCGTCAAGTAAACCACAAAGCCGCCCAGAACAACGCCCAGAGAAACAACGGCATCGGCCATCATGTGCAGAAAAGCGCCTTCGGCATTCAGATCATCATGACGGCTGGCGCGAAACAGCAGGGCCGTCCCCGCATTGACGACAATCCCTATCGCCGCCACGCCCATCACAAATCCCGCAGGCACATCGACAGGTTGAAAAAAGCGATGAAAGGCCTCCCAAACCACCGCGCCGACGCCAAGCATAATGACCAGCGCGTTGACCAAAGCCGCCAAAATGGTCGCGCGTCCATAGCCATAAGTAAAATGACCGTTGGCCGGATGTTTGGCCGCAACGGCAGCGCCCCACGCCATCAATAAACCGGCAACATCGGTCAAATTATGCGCCGCATCCGCCAGCAAAGCGAGCGAGCCTGAGGCAAATCCGGCCCCCGCTTCGACCAGCACATAGCCAGCATTCAGCGCCAAGGCCCACTTAAAGGCAGCATGGACATCGTTTTGCAAAGGACCGTGATCATGTGCATGCATCAAGAAGCTCACGCAAAAAAGGCGTTAAACAGATAGCCGACAGCCAGAATGCCGCAAGCGACAACCCCGAAGTAAACAAAGATAAGCCGCAAAGAAAGAACCTTACGAAGGATAATCGCCTCGGGAAGCGACAAAGCCGTCACCGCCATCATAAAGGAGAGAACGGTTCCAAGCGCGGCCCCCTTCCCAAGAAGCGCTTCGACAACAGGGATAATCCCCGCCGCATTCGAATACATCGGAACGCCGACAACAACCGCCGCCGGGACAGACCACCATGTATCCTTGCCCATCAGAGACACCAACAATTCGGCAGGCGCATACCCGTGAATAAAAGCGCCCGCAGCAATACCCGCAATCATCCACGGCCAGACCTTGCCGACAATATCCTGAACAGCCCGCAAACCTTCTTGAATACGATCAACCGCTGTCAATTTTTCAGACGATTCGGCCACGGCTCCGGCGCGAACATTGCGCACCCATTCCTCAAGCCAGCCTTCAAGATGAAAGCGCCCCATAACCCAACCCGCAACAATCGCAACGCCCAAACCAAAGACAAGATAGGCAAAGGCAACCTTCCACCCCACAAGGCCAAACAAAAGACCCAGTGCGACTTCATTCACCAATGGCGCGGAAATCAAAAACGAAAACGTCACGCCCAGCGGAACCCCTGCCGAAACAAAACCGATAAACAACGGAACGGCAGAACAAGAACAAAAAGGCGTGACAATGCCAAGACTCGCCGCCGCAATATTGCCTAAGCCTTCGTGTTTCCCGGCCAAAACGGCGCGCGTCCGCTCGGGCGAGAAAAAGCTGCGAATGATGCCCATGACGAAAACAACCAGCGTCAGCAACATCAAAACTTTCGGCGTGTCATAAAAGAAAAAGGTGGCTGCCTCGGCCAAAGAGGTTCCTTTTTCAACCGGCAACCAAGCCACGACACTTTCCGAGAAAGAAACCAACTGGCTATAAACGACAAACCAAAGCGCGATAGAAACGCCGGTCGCCAAAAGCCAAATCAAGGCCACGCCCTTGCGGGTCGAGGTTCCTGCGTCCGCCACCCCAGACTTGCACGCACATTTCATAGCCGTTTCCTTTTCAAAGACTTTTGAAGATCCAGCGCAGCGTCAACCAGAGCGGCCAGCTGTTTAGACAGGGCGGGATTGCGACGAAAGCGCACCCATTGAGCATCGCGCCGATCCACGATAAGGCCCACCCTTTTGAGAACGGCAAGATGCCGCGACATTGTGGACTGTCCCTTGTCAAGAACCTCCATCAATTCGCACACACAATGCTCCTGCCCATCCCACAAAAGGCGCATAGCCTCAAAGCGGGTCGGCTCAGCCAGAGCGGAAAGGATTTCAACAGTCTGATTCATCGGCGTCATTATATGCACAATGAAGCATATGCACGCAAGCGGCTTGGCGGCGTGACGCCGCTGTCATCTTTTCGAAAGGCTCACCGGCTTCATGGAGGTATGCGGTTAGATTCTGCGCCGGATGTGTTCAGGCTTTTGCGGCCAAAGAGCTGTTTCAAATAAACAGACGCATACCTTTGAGGTTGTAGATGAGCCCAAACAAATGACCGCGGCGTCACGCCGCCCGCCGCTGTCATCTTTTCGAAAGGCTCATCAGCTTCATGGAGGTATGCGGTTGGATTCTGCACCGGATGTGCTCAGGTCTTTGCGGCCAAATAGCTGTTTCAAATAAACAGACGCATACCTTTGAGGTTGCAGATGAGCTCAAACAGATGCCCCCGGCGGCACGCCGGTGGTGTGCCGGACAGGATAAATCTGGGCACTGGGAATTGACCATAAAACTGCTTTGATCCCCTATTTATTAACAGGCTCTTCCGATTTTGGCGGCGAAGGCTTGTTTGTCGTTTCTTTAACTGAAGTGACAGAAACGGGCTGCGGTGGGTGTTGCCCTATAATAACAGTATCAACTCGGGAGTTTAAATAATCCATTTTTTGTTCAATCTTTCCATCTAGGTGCAAAAACATTTGCCACCCTGCGATAATACACAGAACAAAAGCTGACCCAAGAACATATAGCCCATACTTTATATAATTCGTGTCCGACTGAAGAAGTGCAACAGGAAGCTCAAGGCCTTTCTGTGCGGCTTGTTCTTCTTTGTTTTTGGCTCTAGCCCGCTCTATTTCGTCCCGCAATTTGTTTATGTCTTGCGAGAAAATTATTCTCTTTTTCACTTCATCCCGATCCATTATTTCGCCCCCACAATTTTAGCAATCAGGGAACTTGTTGTGCTGGATTGGTTTGTTAGTCCCATCGCGATCTGGATTAATCGTTCGGCTTTTGATTTAACCTTCTCTTCATTCCATCCGTTTTCCGCTGCTTCTTTCAAAAGCTGATCGACGGTTTCAAGGATCTCGTTCGAAAAACGCAGATCTTCCGCAGCATTTTGTCTTGTTAAAGCGAAAAGACGGGAAAGATCATCTGACATTTTATGCCTTTTTGATAAACTGAACGTGAATGGATATAGGGCCCTGTTGAACGGTTGTTTTAATGATTAAGAGATTAGCGACCTTGGTTACTGTTAGTTCTCCTTCATACGTTTGGGGAAGGCGAGACATCATGCCATTATTATCAAGAACACCAGCAGTCGGCGGTGACCCCTTTGGGTCAATAACAGCTTTGTAGGAAATTGTATTATCCTGTTCAATGGCGAATTCTCCAAGCCAAGACATGCCCAAAGCATCTACCCCTTTAAGCGTGTTACCTTCAATAACCGCTGCTCCTGTTCCTGGTTCATACCAGTTGGGCATTTGTGGGGTGGATTGATAGCGTATTTCATACGCTCCTTGTAGTTCTTCAAGGGTGACTGGGTTGTTCATTAGCTTCCCCTGTGTCTTGGTTACGGGTTATCTCTTCTTAATCTTCAAAAACTCCGCTGGCTCTACGTTCAAGGCTTCGGCCAAACGCCCGATGATTTTCAGGCTCACATGGAAGGAGCCTTTTTCAATCTGGCTTAAATAGCTGCGGCTGATCTCGGCTTCATACGCAAGATCATCCTGCGAAAGTCCTTTCGCATTCCTTATCCGGCGCAGATTGGCTGCAAATGTTTCCCGCAAGTCCATGCGGGGATGACACAACAGCCGTTAAAAATAAACACCTCGATATATTGAACAAAATAGTGGGCTGTGCAAGGATGAATTATGCATCAAATGCTTGCCCCTTTGTCCGATGTCGTATCTCGCCTGATTGCGGCGAGTTCCTTGCGGTCAGTTCTGGCATTGGGCGGCGCGGTTGTCTTGGCTATGCTGTTGAAAATATTGTCTCGTCGCATCAAAACACGGCGGGGTGTGCAGGCAACGCATCTCCTTAAAAAGCCAATCCTGACGGACAATGAACGAGAATTCTTTGATCGTCTTTGCCGTGCGCTGCCGGATCACCATGTTTTTCCGCAAGTATCGCTGGACGCCTTGCTTTGTGTGTCGAGTGGGTTGCCCTATGCAACGCAAACCACACTTCGGAACAGCTTTAGCCAGAAACACCCTGATTTTGTGATTTGCCAACGCGGGACGCTGGAAGTCGTCGCTATTGTGGAACTGGACGATAAGACGCACAAAGCCGAAAAGGATCAAAAGCGGGACGCGATGCTCGTAGGCGCAGGCTATCGGGTCGAGCGGTTCCAGTCGCGGGCGAAGCCGGACGAGGCCACAATTAAGCGAGCTCTTGCATAACGATAAATCTTCACATCCATCTACGGATGTCTTTTCATCGCTTTTTTGCTCGGCTTAGCAACAATCTTTTTCGGTTGCTTCGGCTGCGCGTCATGCGGACAGTTATTGTTGATCGTGACAGACCCATTGTAGATAGGGCCATAGTGGTTTGTCGTATTGTTAAACTGCGGCACAGGCGCAGGGGGAGCCTTTTCTTCCTGCTTTGCTGGCTTGCACAACTTGTCGGCGGCTGGTTGCAACAGCGTCGTCACAAATGGCGAAAGCACACAAAAAACTGTGCCGACCGTCACAGACACAATAAGGGTAGATTTAAGGCGCGTATTCCCGTCGATCCGTGCGATCCGTTCATTTTCACGGGTTTTTGCCAGTTCACTAATATAATAATTCAGAAACTTTTGTTCTTCTATGATATACTTTTCGAAATCGGACTGATCACCAAGAATTCTATTTGCAGCATCAATGGGTAGTTTTTCTTTTGCCCCTGGAACAAGATTGTTTGCAACGTTTCTGTTAAAATTTGCATGGGCTAACAGGATGGCAAGGCCTTCAAGAAGGTCAAGACCTGCCCCTTCTTCATACAAAGATAAAAATTTTGCATCGGAACGATCAAGAATATCCGTGATCTGATCTTTAAGGGAAGGCTCCTTGCTTTCAGGAGGCACCTGTTCACCCTGTTCTTCGGACATAGAAATCCCTTTCTTAAAATCACTTTTAAGAGCTGCAAAATCTGAAACTACTGCTTAACTTCGCCGCTATGCTAAAACGGCAGCGAACCAACGCCCAATGCCGCAACGCCTTTTAGGAGGAATTGTGGGTTTTTCAACAACGACGGGCTCTCCGCGAGCAATTTTAAGGAGAATTTTGCTGGTTTGATCATCCAAAACAGCCCGCACCTCAGGCGACTGAAGATCCTTGAAAACCTGTCGGACAAGCATCTGCCCCTCTGACAAACCTTCTGGAAGTTCGTCAGACCGTTTTTCTTTCAGAGAAGCCGCAACGTTTGCAACAAACTTGGCTTCCTCGGGGGTTAATTCTCGTCTGGGCATATCCGCCATCACAGGGTGTGGAGTGTTTTGCCGATCAGTATAAAGCATTTTTATCCCCTGTTCCAAAAAGTTTCGTGGCAAATAGCCCTTTCAACAAAAGAAACTTATCATACCGATCACCCAAAAATCAAATACAACAATACTTTCAACAACTTAGCATTAACATTCGGTTAATATTAATCCTTTTATTCAGCAAAAGCGCGGGCTTGATAAAATCGCCTTAACCATACTGCGGCGCTCCCGCTGGTGACGTTGGGGGCTGCGGGTGCCGTTTTTCCCTTCTTCCACGAATGCAACAGCGATCTATCCGCAAGGGCTGGGGGTTCCGTAGCCCCACGCTGTCCCTTGCCCGCGCCTGCGGCGCGGGTCGGCGGGTTAAACCCCGCCGAGGACGTGGGGCGTTGCTTTGATGGTGACGCAAGAACCGCTTGCTCTGATTGCCGTTGTCCTGCCGCCGATTGTTGCTTGCTGTGTTCGCCGCAAACATTCCAAGCCGTGCCGCGTTCCCCTCGTTGGCAAATAGGGCGCGGACGGTGCCGCTGCGGAGGCTCCACGCGCCTGTGGCGCGTGGAGTGCGGAGCGGAGAGGCCGCGCCAAAAGCCCCCCGTTCGTATAACATGGGGGGCTAGACGGAAAAGGTGGCTTTTTTGAAGAAACCTCTTGCATAGGGACACGGCGTGTCCTATGTTCCTGCCCATGACCAACGCCACCTATTCACACGGGGAGCTAGTCCCCCGCCTTTCTGCATCCCAACGCGATGCAGATATGAAGTTTGTTTCTCGCCAGATCAAACATTGGACGAGCAACGACCTGTTGCGTCCTGTCGGCGACAAACACACGGGCATGGGGAGGAGCCGTCAATACCCTGAACAAGAAATCATCGTCGCCGCTTATCTGCACGAGCTTTCAAAATACGGCGTGACCATCGGCAACCTTAAAGCCTTTCGCAAGTTCTTCGATACCGCCATGAAAACCCCTGATAGCGCGAATGCGCTTATGGGCAAGACCGATAAGCACGGCTATGGCGGCTATATCATTTATTATGGGCTTTCCGATCAACCGAACAAAGGTTCGGGATACCAGATTGTCCCGATTGGCAGAATATCAGGCGACGATGTCTTCACGCTCCACGACAGCAAGGCCAATAAGGACTTTAACTTCAAGAGCGGCTTGGTTATCAACTGCGCCGATGTCGTGGCTCGGCTTAACCTTCCATAACCCCTTTTTTTGACCCAATAGGAACATCGCATGTCCCATGATCACACGGAACCTTTCAGATTTCTAGCCTCTGGCATTGATACCCTTGAAGTTTGCTACTACCTTCGCGCCGAAGGCAAATGCGGTTTGGACTTCACGACCCTAATCGCAGAACGTGACGCCCTGCGCCGTCAAAAGGGAAAGGCCACGAAAGTCATTTCACTTGGTTGCGAAGAGTTTCTTTTATCAAACCACGGGACGAATAGTGGCTATTCGCTCTTCATGGAAAATAAATCTTTCCAAGTCGCCTTTGGCGAATTTATTCAGCCGAATTTTCACGTTAGGTTTCCGGCCTCTGCTCTTTGGCATGAAGGCTGGGAAGCCTGTCATGATCGTTTTCTGAAATGGGCGGACTCGGTTGGGTTGCGCCCCTATAAGACGGAAAGCGTGTCTCGCGCAGATTTTGCGTCTGACTATTTGATCACGCAAGTCGATTTCAGTCTTGAAAACTTTTCCTCTGCCGCCAAGACCGACAGGCTTCATCGAAGCATGGGCGTTAGTCAGACGTTTGATTTCGGATCGGGCGATGTCAAGATGCGCCTTTATAACAAAAGCGACGAAATCCGTGAAGCCAGCGGGAAAACTTGGTTTTATCCGATCTGGGGCGGCGAGACGGATCATGTGTGGCGCATTGAATGGCAGTTCCGCAAAGCGCGATTGCAACAGATGGGCATCAGGACGTTGGATGATCTGCGCGAAAGGCAAGGCGATCTTTTGCGTCGCCATGCGTCTGATCATACCACGCTGCGCGTTAAAGACGCTCTGAAGCCCATTAAAGATTGTCCGCTGCATCCGCTGTGGCAAGACTATCTTCATCGCGTCGAACAAATGCCCGCTATTGGCGTTGTTCGTGAACTGGATGAAGCAGGGGTTTCAGAGGAAAGGTTTTTGCGGCTTCTTATCATCGTTTTGGGATACCTTAAAAGAGTCGGCGCACTTCACGCCGTCAAAATGAACCTTAAAACAATCAGCCTTGCCGACGTGCTGCTGCTTTTGCGCGTTCGTCTGCACGCCCTTTATGATCCGCTGGACTGGGAAGAAGGCGTTGCCCGAAGAATTCGTGAAATGGGGTTCCAAAAATGACTGAACGTGACCTCGTTTTAAGCCTTGTTTTCAGGGACGGGGCGCGTCCGGCAGAAATCCAGTTGCTTTTGTCGTATTTATCCGAGATTCTTAAGGAAATGCAGATTGCAGAAAGCGAAGAAGAAAATGAAAGTTGCCCTTTATGCGCGGGTGTCAACGACACGCCAAGCGGAGAATGAATTATCCATTCCTGACCAGTTGCGCCAGATGCGCGACTGGTGCAAGCGCAACGGACATATCGTTGCGACTGAATATGTCGAGGCTGGCGCGACGGCAACCGACGACAAGCGGCCAAAATTTCAAGAAATGATTGCAGCGGCGCAGGAAAAACCCGCGCCGTTCGACATTGTTCTTGTGCATAGCTTCTCGCGTTTCTTCCGCGATCACGTCACAGGGGCTTTATATCAAAGAAGCCTGCGCGCCAATGGTGTGAAGTTAATTTCTATAACACAGCAAACGAATGATGACCCTGCGGGTGAAATGTCTCGCAGCATGATGATGATCTTCGATGAATATCAAAGCCAAGAAATTGCCAAACATACTTTGCGCGGCATGAATGAAAATGCGCGGCAGGGTTATTTTAATGGGGCAAAGGCTCCCTTCGGCTATCGCACGATTGATGCGGGGCGCACAGGAACGCATGGGCGTCTGAAAAAGAAATTGGATATTGACCCTGCCGAAGCTGAAATCGTCCGCGAAATCTTCACGCTCTACGTCCACGGCAAAGAAAGCCCGCGCATGGGCATGAAGGAAATCGCCAAGAACCTGAACCAGCGCGGCCTTTTGATGCGCGGCAAGCTCTGGCGCGTTCAAAAGGTTTTTGAAGTGCTTTCAAGTCTAACCTATATGGGGCTGCACGTTTTCAACAAGGTGGACAGCAAGACCCGCCGAACAAAACCGGAAAGCGAATGGATCAAGGTTCCTGTTCCTGCCATCATTGATGCAGTCTTGTTTGAACAGGCAACCAAGCTGCGCGGTGCGTTCTCGCCCAAGCGCTGCATTCCCCGCCGTGAAACCTCGCCCCATTTGCTGACGGGGCTTTTGAAGTGCGATTGCTGCGGTTCTGGCATGACAATCGTCACGGGCAAAGGTGGAAAATACTCTTATTATAAATGCACAAACAGGATCAGCAAAGGCAACGCCTCTTGCCCGTCACGCAACATTCCAGCCGACAAACTGGAAGGTTTGGTTTTGGATGCCTTCCGGCAACAGGTCTGCACGGCTGACTATCTGAAAGGGCTTTTGAATGACCTTCGCGCCGAAGTCGCCAAGAATGGCGGTTCGGACAAAGGGCAGATCAAGAAATTGGAGGCCGAGCTTAAAACGGTCGAGCAAGCCCAAAGCCGCCTTTTGGAAGCCATCGAGCGCGGCGCGTTGGATTTGGACATGATCGGGGATCGGGCGCACCAGAACAAAGCTCGAAAGGATGCGCTCCTGTTGGAGATTGCAGCCCTTAAGCGCAAGCAACAAATGCCGCTGGCCGTTATCTCGCCCCAGAAGATAGAAGCCTTCACCCGCGTGATCCGTGACCGCCTGACAGAGCCTTCTGCGTTCTCCCGCGCCTACCTTAAGGCCGCTGTCAGTGAAATCAGGATCAAAGACCAAGAAGTGACGATCCGAGGCTCTCGGTCGTCCATGGTGGGACTTATCAATAACAGGGGAAACATTAACGTGGGCGAAGTGCCCAGTTTCATGCGTGAATGGCGTCCCCGAGAGGATTCGAACCTCCGGCCTGCGGTTTAGGAAACCGACGCTCTGTCCTGCTGAGCTACGGGGACATGCCGTCTTTATGCAAGAGACGAGGCAAAGATAGCCGGAAAAACTTGCGGAAGCGTTTATGCCTGATTGTGCTGTTTTCCGCAAGTTTGTCCGCTTGTACATGGTACATGTGGGATAAGGGGCGTTTTTGCACAAGGCATTGCGAATACATCAAAAAAGTCGTTTAAAAATTGAAGATGGGTGACGGTCGCAACGATGGACGAAAACGCCCTGAAGGATAAAATGGCAAAAACTTCACGGGATTTCTGCCTTTATCGTCAAGGCCGTCAACGTCAGAGCCGAATAGGAATCCGCCGCTCGTGCAGAAAAGGGGGTCACCCCATCAATGTATTTAAGGATGGCGGCTTACACCATCCTTTGGACACTTTTTGCTTAAGCTTTTGAAATCTCAAGAACACACCGAGGCCGAAGCCCATCATTTTCGGTTTTCTCTTTTTTTGTTTTTTCCATGCAAAGGATATGCCATTTTCAGACGTGTCTTCTATGGTATGATTCTTGCTTGCCTCCTGAACGGCCCCTTTTTGAGCCCGTGTCTTTGCTGAGTTTTTTCACATGAGTTTATCGCAACGCCTTGATCTTCGCCAAAGTCAACAGCTGGTCATGACTCCCCAGCTGCAACAGGCTATCAAGTTGTTGCAGATGTCCTCGCAGGAACTGGGCGCCTATGTCGAAGACGAGTTAGAAAAAAACCCCCTGCTCGAACGCGCCGACGATTCATTTGCCGAACACAGTGCAAGCACACAAGCCGAACAAGAAATAACCGGCAACGCTTCGGAAGCCCCGCCGTCGCCCGACGCGGAAGAACCATCTGATAATTGGGGCGAAGAGGCCGACCGCTTTGCCCTCGAAAACCACAGCGGTGGCGCCTATCATGACGACGACGATGACGAAGCCGATGCGGCGCATCGCGTCGCCGACGCCCCCAGCCTGCGCGAACATCTTTTGGCCCAAATCCATATGGACTTTTCGGACCCGATTGAAAGAATGATTGCGACAGCGCTGTTAGACCTTCTTGACGAAGCGGGCTATCTGCCATCCGATCTTGAGCCCGCCCGCGCCCAATTGGGCGCAGACCCGGCTCTATTTGAAGGCGTCATTAGCAAGTTGCAA
Source organism: uncultured Rhodospirillaceae bacterium (assembly GCA_964390005.1). Lineage (GTDB taxonomy): Bacteria > Pseudomonadota > Alphaproteobacteria > UBA9219 > UBA9219 > CAYMGM01. The sequence goes on from CAYMGM010000005.1 coordinate 53,955, forward strand.
CGTTTGGACCCCAGTGGCGTTTTTGCGCGGTCGCTGAAAGAGTGCCTGCAAATCCAACTACGCGAAAGAAACAGGCTGGACCCAGCCATGCAGGCGTTATTGGACAACTTACCGCTGGTGGCGGCGCGCGACCGGCCCGCCTTGCGACGCGTCTGCGGCGTCGGCGACGAAGATCTGGCGCAAATGTTTGTCGAGATCAAATCCTTGTGCCCCAAACCAGCCAGCGCTTTTACGGCCGATGTTGCACCGACGCTTATCCCCGATGTCGTTTTGCTGCCACGCCATGGCGGCGGTTGGCATGTCGAGCTTAACACCGACACGTTGCCGCGCGTTTTGGTCAATGCCCGCTATTATGCTGAGATTCAAAAAGCCGCAAAAAGCAAGGCCGAGGACAAAACCTATCTTTCAGACCGATGGCAGCAAGCCAATTGGCTGGTTAAAGCCTTGCATCAGCGGGCGACGACTATTTTAAAAGTCGCGACGGAAATTGTTCGTCAGCAAGACGCTTTTTTCACCCACGGCGTGCAGTTTCTCAAGCCGCTGGTGTTGCGCGATATTGCCGCCGCCATCGAAATGCATGAATCAACTGTTAGTCGCGTAACGCAAAGCAAATATATTTTGACGCCACGCGGCATTTTCGAAATGAAGTATTTCTTTTCGACAAAACTGGGGACAACGGGCGGCGTCGAAAACGTTTCGTCCGAAGCCGTGCGCACACGTATCAAAGAATTGGTTTCCGGCGAAGCACCCGACGCGATCTTATCCGATGACAAGCTCGCCGACCTTCTGCGCCGCGAAGGCATTGCCGTCGCCCGGCGCACGGTCGCCAAATATCGCGAAAATCTTGGCATTCCGTCTTCTGCCGACCGCAGGCGTGCCGCCCGTCTCTAAGTCCGCGATATCAGGCTGGCTTCACGGCGACGCCTTTTTCGATGTGTCTTCATTCTGACGATAAGCGTCAAGAAAACTGCGGAACAGATCGACTTCGGCAACGCGTGCCGCTGCGCCACGCAAATCGCGAGCCTCTAACGACTTTTCGGGCCGCGTTAAAATGCTAAACAAATTAGCCTGTGGGGTCTGGCGCATAGCCGTTCCATAATCAATAGCCAGCTTATCAAGACTGGTCGTATCGCCAACCATAGATAAAGCAATCGCTGCATTCAATAGCGCTTCAGATTTGCTAGCGTCCAACTTTCCGCCCGAAGGACCCGCCACGGCCATCAAAGCGTCTGCCGCCTCTTTCCAACGCCGCGCATGCATCAACACATCGGCGCGTAAGGCCTTTGCCGCCTGCGTATCGTTGTTTTGAAGCAAGGCAAGAGCGGCATCCGTTTTCTTTTGCAAAGCCAAAGCATGCGCGCGCAAAATCGTGCGTTCAGACGCCTGCGCTTCCGAGATTTTCGTCGCCGCATCCGGCTGGCTTTGGTCTAACGCGGTCAGAGCGGCATCTGCTTTTTGGTCCAGCAAAAGAATCCCGGCCAAGCGTGTGCCAAGGCGCGTTTTATCTTCAACCGACAGGCCGTTTTTGGTGCTGTTTTTTAGTTGTTCGGACATAATATCGGCGGCTTGATCCAGCAGATCGATCGAAACAAGCTTCTCAGCCAATTTTTGCCCCATCTTGAGCCCGTCTGCATTGTCCGGGCGCAATGACGCATACGTACGATAAAGATTGAGAAGTTCTAAAGGCGATAAATCGTTCCCCTTACTTCCCAAAAACAAATCCTTATAGACTTGAACCATTTCCTGTTTGATTTGCGGCGTAAACGGCCCTTCAGGATAGAGCGAAATCGCACGACTATAAGCCGCCAGTCCTTCCTTGATTTTTCCGGCGTCCAAATAAAAACCGCCAAGGCGCGTCAATATGTCCTGTTCCAGGTCGTCGCCACGCCAAGCGAAACGAAGCCCCTCCAATCTCTCGGCGGCTTGCGCAGGCGAAAGCGAACGCGTCACAACAGCCAAATCGATCAAAGCCAACTCGGCCCTGATTTTATAAAGACGGTCTTCGCCTTTCGCGGCGTCGCGCCAATATGCCGCCGCCTTGTCCGCCTGTCCGGCACGGCTGGCAAGCGCGCCCTTAAGATAGGCGATGGGCCCCGCAGCTCTTTCATCTTCCGTTTGTCGTTCAAGGGTATGCAACCACTGTCCGGCCATTTCGTCATTGCCGACAGCGATCGCCGCTTCAACAGCCAAAAGGCCAAAACGCGTCAAAAACGGCTCGGGATAGGTCTTTAAGAGGGACCATGTTTGCATCAAGTGCGAAAAGGCTTCCGGCCACTGACGCTTTTCCGCCTCGCCGACGCCACGCCACAAAACGGCTTCCGGCATATCGGCAAGCCCCGGCGCTGATAAATCGTTTAGGCCGTCTTGTGCCCGCCAAGCTAATACTTCTGCCGCGCCACGTAACGCGAGAAACTCGTTATATTTTGCAAGATCCGGCTCTTTGGATTCAAGATAGCTTAAAATCGATAGAGCTTCTTCTCCAAACCCGTGCGCAAAATAAAAACGCGCTAACTGCAGCCGCGCAAGCGAACGATCCGGCGGCGCGGCATCAAGAATGGATTGCATAAGAGCTTGACGATTTTTTGTAAAACCGTCACGGTCTTTCCCACGCCATGCATTAAAATCAAAAACCGATTTTAAATGCTCCTGATCTTTGTTGGGCGTGACAGAGGATGTGTCATTTTCATAAGGCGCCGTATCCAAACGCGGCGACAGGCGAAGGCCACCTTCTGCGGTAATTTCGACCCCATCTGATACGCCACGCACGCTCAACTTATCCTGCAAAGGCTTAACCACAAGTCCCTGAGCCGCTGGAAGAACCGTTAAGTCGACAAAGTGCCTTAGCGCTGAAAAGGCATCCGTCGTGCGCAAAGGAACCAAGATCAGCTCGTCGCCGACAATAGGGTCAATCATGCGTACAGGTGCCGGCGGGTCGGCTTGAGGAACCAACAGGCGCGCGCCCAGCGCAAAATCAGGTTGCGCGACAAAATTACTGGGCACGGTCAGATCGCCGTTTAACCGAGAAAAGAAAATCTGCCAAACCGTTCCGCTACGCGTGGCCTGAAGATTTGCGCCGCGCGGCAAGCGAAAACGAAACCCGTTGTTGCGCGGCAAGTCCAATGGCCATAGGCGCGTCTTTAACGGCGCGATCGCCGTGAGCGTTTGGGGATCTAACGTAATTTTACGATCAAAAAGGATAACGCCATCGCGCCCGCGCGCATAAACAACGGCACCTGTCGTAATTTTAGGATCGAAAGCCGCGACAAGCAACGGCGCTGAATCAAGCTCGGGATCCTGCATGGGCCCGAACCCCGGCGCGGCTCCTGTCGTAGGCGTGGCGAGAAGGCCAGAACGCACGGAAGGCCGCGGCGCCGCCGAAACGGCAGGCATGTCCGTCGCTGGGGGCGAAGCCGACAAAGGCGGTGTCGCAGGCGGTGTTTTCGCCGCTTCTTCCTTTTTAGCGGGCGCGGCCGCAGGCGTTACAGACGGCGGCGTTAAAGGCGGAGGAACACGCGCGGCGGGCACGCCAGGCGCAGCCACAGAGGCCTCCTTTGTTTTTTGATCGCGCTTAGCCGCCTTCATAGCGCTTTCTGGATCGCTTCCATTTTTTTCAGGCCCTGGCTGAGATGAAACAGCGGGGGGCAAAGCTTCTTGCGGCGCGGCGGGCCCATAAATATCAACAACAATCGCCGCCCCTGACGTAAAGTCTTTCAGCGTTGCCTCTTTGGCCACGCGAAAGCGAACAACAACAGGCCCGGCGTCTGTTTTATTTTCCGATCCGCCTTTGACATCAAAGACGCGCGTTAACTTCATCCCGCCTTTAATCGAAAAACGCCCTGGCGCATCAAAAACGACACGAACTTCCGTTCCATTCCGCTCAATATGATAAGAAAGGCCCAAGCGTGCATCAAAAGCCATACGGTCAAAGGCTTCATGAGCGCCCGTGCGCAGCGAAACATCAACAGGCGCTACCGTACCGTTTTGCGCGGCAGGCGTCGCGGCATAGGCGCCGTCATCTCCCCCCACCAAGCCAAACGTCGCCAATGCCAGCACCGAAGCGCTGATCAAAAGAAAGGCGTGAAAGCGGGCAAACGATCGTAAACCGGGCATAGCAAAGAAAAGGCGGGATTTGATTTCTCTCTTTATGGCCCGAAGTGCAGCGATCCTCAAGCGATGTTTTCAATCCGGAATCTCTTTTCTTTTCAAGCTTATGGTTTTTCATGCGCTTCGCGCCTTTTTCCCTCATTTTTTCTTGGCATCAAAGCCCTTCCAAACGATCCCTGAACAACCGATTACGTCTTCTGACGAATAACAAAAACTTCACAAAAGCGCCCAATCCAAACAGCGCAAGGCGCACACGACGCACGCGCTTTTGATAGCGCCCACGCACTGAAACCGGCTTTTTAAAAAGGTCAAGAGTCTTTTCAACGTCTAAAACACCGTTTTTTGCAGCTTTTGGGACACGCAAGGGCAAAAAACCCTTCTTTTTTCTGTGCGAATCAACGTCTTTTTGACAGACTTCGTTGCATTAAACCGAAAGGACGGCTAACAACAGGGGGCTGAGGGAGCATCCTTGTTTCTCGCAGTCCATTCACTTATCCAGGAGAAAATAATGGCCAAAGCAAAAAGCGCCGGAGCCGAGACGGCTCTGAAGCCCATCAAGGAAAAGCTGACGAAATCGCAGCTGGTCAAAATGATCGCCGAACAGAACGATCTGCCCAACAAAACCGTTGCCGGCGTTCTGGCTTCGCTTGAAGCGATCGTGATGGGATCGGTTCATCCGCGCGGCATCGGCGAGTTCACGCTGCCCGGCATCATGAAGGTCACGCTCCGCAAGGTCCCGGCCCGCAAGGCTGGCACGCTCATCCGCAACCCGGCCACGGGCGAAATGATGAAGGCGGAAGCCAAGCCCGCGAGCGTCCGCGTGAAAGTCCGCGCTCTCGCGAAGCTGAAAGGCGCTGCGACGAAGTAATCCTTCGCGCGCTGCAAAAAGAAAAGGCCCGGCAGGCTATGTCCGCCGGGCCTTTTTCTTTGGGGAGCCTGCCGTCACGGAAGGCGCGTTCTTAAATCATCGGACGGCGCGCGCATATAGGTCCCAGGATAGGGTTCATAACGACGTAAGATTTTCTCCATCTCGCCCGCCAGCTGCCTTTCGGCCAAAGCACCATTTAATCTAGCACGCAAGGCCGGTTCATTCTTTGCCAACATCAAAGCATTGCCAAAAACGCGCAGCGGTCTTTGGGATGGCTTACGCAACAGCCCCGGATTTTTAGACATAAAATCCAGCGCGGCGCCACGCGACAGAAAAACAATATCCGCTTTCTTTGTCAGAACATTTTGTATCAATTGCGTAAAATCCGCCTGCTGCGGCAACGAAAGCGTGCGCGCCAACGGAAAATCTTCTGCGGCCAGACGCGCGCCGATTTCGCCATCCATCACGGATATCGTATAGTCCGGCGCATTCAGCCCGCTAAGATCATCGCCAAAACGCGGATCATCTTGCCGTACATAGGCATCGACCGTGTCGAAAAACAGGGGATAAGAAAAAGACGCGACCGCGGCGCGTTCCGGCGTTATCCAAACGCCCGAGCCGACAATATCATAGCGATGCGCGGCCAAGCCTTCGATCATCTGGCCATACCCGACTTCTTCCGTCCAAACGACATGCCATCCAAGCCGCGCGGCAAGATCTTCGAGCGCATCATGAAAGATCCCTGTTTTTTGATGCGTCACGGGATCCACCATGAACAGCGGCGCGCCGATGAAATAAGCCGCGCGTATTGTTTTATCGCTTTCGATCCGCGCAAGCGCATCGCCGCTGGCCTGTTCTTCGCGGCTGATGTCAAGAACGCCCCAAAGGCCGATCAGCAAAACGATTCCCGCGATCAAAAAGCGACGCCCGCGTTTGGTCATTTGTCTTTTTGCACCCCTTCGCTTCAGAACACAACCGCATACCTTGATGATGCCGATGAGCCTAAACAGAAGGCCCCGGGGCCACCCCGGTCATTTCTTTTAAAAGCTTCAAGGCTTCTTCGGCGCGGTCTTCTGGGATGAAAAGGTGATCATGATAAAAAGCCGAGACCGGATTGACGCTGATTCCGGCTTTTGCCAACACTTGCGTTACCGCCGCCAAGAACCCAACGGCTTCAAGGGACGAATGAACAGAAAGCGTGATCCACCGGCAAGGGAACTGATAGTCAATCCCCGCTTCCTCAGCTGCGCTTTTCAAAACAATCAGCGTCAGCCCCTCTTTTTCGATAAAGGCGCACAGGGGGGCCACCCCCGGCGGTAACTCTTTCCCCGGCGCAAGAACGCAAAAAACATAGGCATCGTCCTTCAGCTCAGGCTCCATCGAGCGGATCAAAACATCCAGATTGCTCTCACCAACCATCAACCTTCTCCTTTTTTTTCGGGGCGCTTGACAAGGCGCGGTGCGTCACCCTAGCATAGATCCATCGGGTTTGACCCTCCTTTAATGGGTCCGCGGGATTTGACAAGAGCAGCTTGCTGCCGCGACACCAACAGCTAAAGCGCCACAGATAGAAAGCTTTCCCAGCTTCCCCTGTGGTCTCTGATCAACTGTCCCTTCCGGGACGAGGCCAGATTGAGGGGAAGCTTTTTTGTAGCTTTGTTCCTTCTTTTTCTTTCCTCGCCCCTGAAGGGGCCTCTCGCTGACGCGAGCGGAATGACAAAAGGAGGAAACATGACGACATCCCCACCCCTTCGACCCGAGCGGTTTGAGCTTTTTCCCTGTGAATGGCCTCTTGTGCGCCCCCAGACAACGCGCTTTGGCCCGGTTCATAGCCTGCCGATGGTTTTGATCAAGATCACAGACAAAGACGGCGCCATAGGCTGGGGCGAGATAACGCTGCCCGAGCCCACACCCTTTGCCCGTGATTATCTAAGCGCCGAGGCCTTGATCGTTGAGAAAATCTTAGGTCCTTTTTTATGTGAAAAAGTGCTCTTTCAAGGCCCCGAGGCTTTTGACGATCAGCTGGATGCCCTGCCCGGCGCGATGGCGACGAAAGCGGCGCTTTCCATGGCGGCCTATGATATCGCCGCCCAAAAACAGGGCGTATCGCTCGCAAGCTTGATCGGCAATCCTACAAACGCCTTTCCTGTTTGTCGAAGGCTGACTGTCCCCGCGCATCTTCCCAGCTTGATTGACGAAGCTGAAAAATGCGCGGCAGATGGTTTTCGTTCCATCCATCTTGAAATTTCTCCGGCGGCGGATTTAGCCCCTACGCTGGCCCTGCGCCGTGCGCTTCCGCAAATGGACCTTCGCCTAACAGGCAACGCGGCTTACGCGCCATGTCCGGATTCAATGCGCCTTTTTTACGCGCTCGACGCCTTGGATCTATCGGGCCTTGGGCAGCCCTTTGCTGCAAACGATCTTGTCGATCACGCGCGCCTTCAGGCCGCTTTACGTATGCCTGTGATCCTTGCCGAGTCGATCGGTGCGCTTCATGACTTTGAACAAGCGGCAGCGCTGAACAGCGGACGCGCGCTTGCTCTTTCGTTTCGGCGCATGGGCAGTCTGACAAAGACGCGCCGCTTGATTGAGGCCGCCCAGAAACAAGGCTGGGGGCTTTTGACCAGCAGTCCTCTGGAAGGCTTTTTCGGTTTTCAAATTGCGTTGGCCTTTGCGCGGCACCCCGCGATGACCTTGCCTGCCGATGTTTTAGACAGCGCTTATAGGATCAAAGACTTCGATCAGTTTTGGCACCAAGAACCGTTTCACATCAAAAACGGAAGTCTTCATTTTCACGCGCCGACAACCGCCTTGGCGGCGCAGATAGACCTTCTGCGTCTTCTGCCACGGCAAAAACAGGCGAAGTCATTGAAAAAAGCCGCTTAAACACCAAAACCGCCCTTCAAAAGAAGGGCGGTTTCTTTGTCAGCTCACCGATAGAATCTGCTTATTTTCCTAAATCGCCGGGAAGGATGCGCGATTACACGAAATATTATTTCAAAATTAACTTTATCTTTCAGGGTACAACAGGTCAAAAAAGGGGGGCTCCCCCCCCCTCCTATCTGCATACTGTGGAACCTTATTTTCCTATCTTCCAGATTTCGTCACATTTACGCCACATTTTGACGAAGAAGAAAATATGATCATCCTTTCAGTCATTTCCCACACATTAGAGCATATATGTCTATTTGTGCCATATATGCTCAGATCACCTTTTCCTCAAAAGTCAAGATCCCCCACTCCCTTTATTTCGATTTGAAAGTATACAGTTTCGATTGAACGGCCATTCGAAATACATACCCTTCTCGCAGGCATGAAGCCAAGTGGTAAACCCACAATTTTTAGAAGAAGGAAACCCCCTATGCCTAATACAGACTATGATTTGTCACCTGATATGGATGCTATTCTTCGTGGCATTCGCGGCGATGAAGATATTACTATCAGTAATGGCGATGTTACTTCTGAGTCACAAGTAACAAATGCTTACGAAATTAGTAAAGAAAAAGACGCCCAGATTCAGGCTCACATCGAAGAAAACCCGATCTATCGGATCATCCAAGGGGCCGACGCCGAAGAAACGCAGCTCCAACAGGTTGATAAGCTTGCAAAATTGTTCGCCTTTGACGAACAGACAAGCGCGCAGACGATCCAAGCTGCACGGGATTATCTTTATTACATCCACATGGTGCGCCGGACCTTGGCGGACCAGCAGCTCAGCAGCGCCGCAGACGGCCTTTTTGGCAACTATCAGCGGACCATGGAAGAATTCCACGGCGACTTGATCAAGTTTCAGGACACGATCGCGCCGCTGAAGGAAGGCTTTGAGCTGATCCAGGCCTGCCGCGAAGAAGAGATTGCGGGTAAGGCCGAACCGCTGGTCACGCGTATCACCAAAGCGATCCGTGCCAAAGAACGGAAGCTGAAAGAAGATGAAGCGCGTCACAACAAAGCTGAAAAACTGCTCAATGAGGCCGATGGCCTCGAGGATGATCGGATCCCTTCCTTAAAGCGTGAGATCGCGGACGAACAGGATCGGTTCTTCCTTGTCCGCAGCGGGAAAAAAATCGCTGAGAAGGAAAACCTCATCGAAAAGCTGCGCAAAGAGATCGCCGACAAGCGCCAGCAGGCCGAAGACCTGAAAGCGCAGAAGTCGGAAGCCGAAAGCTCGCCCGAATACGACCAAAAGATCTTAAAGATCCTGAACGTCGGCGGCGAAGCCTTTCAGAAGAAAGCGCAGGAAACGGCCGAGCAGACCAAAGCGCTGATCGTAAAGACTCGTGACCGGATGGAAGACATCACGCGCGGCTATACCCGCGTTCATGACGGCGTCCAGACGATGATCGAAAATGCCACCGACATTCAGGACTCGGCGCTCGCGGTCCTTTTGCTGGCGGTCAAAAAAGTCAGCGAAGAAAAGGCAGCCGAAGGAGAAGAAGTTAAAGCTGCAGAACGTCCGGCAGAGACGACAGATGCCGAAGCGCAGGAATTGGCCGCGATACAGAAAAAGATCGAAGCCAATAAGAAGCGCCGCTATGTCGCCAATTTGCAAAGCGTCCAACGCGGCCTTGAAAGCGCCAGCACGTCAATCCGGACGGGCCTGACGACCCTCGAAACCATGGACCAGAACGTCCACAAGGGTTTTGAAAGAGCGCTGGAACTTGGCAACAACACCGTCGCAACAGTCGCAGACATGACGGCGATCTTCCTGCACGCCATCTCGCTTGAGAGCAATAACAGCTCAACCGATATGGTGGACGGGGTCTTGAAGAGCATGCGGGAAGCCTCGAACGAAGCGCTGAAGATGCAGATCTCGACGCTGCCGGACTGGTTCCGCCAAAGCAATCTCGAGATGGCTCAGCAGCTCAAGTCGATCACGGCTATTTCAGGACTTCTTGAGAAGGCAACGGGCGATGTCCTGACGCAGCGCAAAATCATGGAAGGCTTGCGCCGCAAGATCAAACGCAATGTCGATGATCAACGCGTCAAAGCCGAAAAGATGCAGATCGCGCAAGTTCAAGCTGTCGAGCCCGCATCGCTAGAGGCCACCAAACAGCCTGCAAATGATACGGCACCAACGCGCGCGACCGTGTTGACGCGTGGGACCTCCGGGGCAAATCCCGGCATGGGATCGGGGCAAGCCGCCTAATCAGGACTTTGATTTAACACATAAAAAGAGGATGTGCCCCCGGGCGCAAAGTAGAAAACATGTCCCAAGATGGTCGTATCAGCGCTTTTGACCGCTTTAAAACCCTGACAAGCTCGGGGAAAATCGGCACCGTCACAGCGCCAACTGAGATCAAGACGGACAGCGTGAATCAGAACGTCCCTCCCGCCAATGGCGGGGGGGAGGTTCCCCCGACAACGCCGCCGCAGGCCCCGCTCTCAACGGGCTCGTCTTGTGATACGCGCAGCGTCAAAAGCAGCCGCATCAGCCAAAGCGTCGAACAGTACCTTACCGACTGCGACACCCAGGCCAATGAAGATGAAGCCCTGGCCGGTCGCGACGAAGACCTGGCGCGCCTTTCCGTTCTTTTGACGCTGAAAGACACCAAGAACGTCTTGTTAACGGGCCCAACAGGCGTTGGCAAATCGGCGCTGGTCAATCATTTGCTGACCTCAAGCGCCACGGGTCAAAACATTTCGCAGGATCTGTTCAAACGGACTTTTTACAAACTGGATCCCGAGGCTCTTTTGGCGGGCGACAGCGTCGTTAAAATCAACGATGCCGTCAAAGAAATCGTTGCCTTTTTGGAACGTCGCCCCTTTTGCGTCTTGGTTATCGATAACGCCTGGAACCTAATCAGCGGCATGACCGAGAAAGGCGCGTCAAGCGCGCTTGCCTCGCTGATGGCAGCGATCGGTCGCCGCAAGTTTCAAACGCTTATGATCACGGCGTCTCATAATCGCGCCCATCTTTTGGCGACGCATCCGTCCTTCAATGAACTGTTTGCGCAAATCGATTTGGCCGAGCCCAATAAAGACGAGGTTCTGAATACTTTGCGCGGCAAGCGCGCCTATTATCAGGCTCATTATCGTATTACCATCAATGATGACGGTCTGCGCACCATCGCCAAACTGAGCGACGATTATCCGTCGGCCTATATGGGCGATTTGTGCCAGCCGGGCCGCGCCATTCGTTTGCTTGAGTTTATTTGCGCCGCCTATCGCAACAGGTTCATGAGTAAATCGGCCGATCTGATTTCTTTAGAAGCCGAAACCAAGGCGCTTAAACTTGAAAAAGAAGCCCTTAACGGCCACAACCCCACGCGCACGCAGGAAATCAACGATCGTCTTGCCGCCATTGCGCCGCTCTACGCCGCACAGAAAGCCGCTTGGGACGATCAAACCAAAGATATTCAATCGCTGACGCAAGAGAAAAAAGACGCCGCGATTAAATTAGAGCGCGCGCAGGAAATGCGTCAAAGCGCCCATGAAGGCGGCGATCGCGAACAAGTTTTGGCTTGTGATCCCCATATCGAAAAATACCAGACGCGGATTGACGATCTGAACGAAAAGCTTGGCCTGCTCAGCATTGGCGAGCCTTCGGAACACCCGCTGACCCGCGACAAGGTCTTGGCCATTTTCTTAAAATACACGGGGATTGACGCCGCCGCGACCGGCCAAGACAAATTGGTGCGCTTTATGAGCGCCAAGGAAAAATTGGGCCATAGCATTATGGGCCAAGATCAGGCTATCGACGTCGTCAGCGCTTCGCTGTCGCGCTATGCCGCGGGCTTTCGCAAAAAGAACCGTCCCGTTGGCTCGTTCTTCTTCTTGGGCCCGTCGGGCGTCGGCAAAACAGAAATTGCCAATGCGCTTGACCAGATTGTCTCAGGCCTGCCCGGATCCATGCCCATCCGTTTTGATATGGGCGACTACAAAGAACTGAACGCCGTCACCGCGCTGATCGGCCCGCCCCCCGGCTATAAAGACTCGGACAAAGGCGGCCAGTTGACCAACAGCGTGCGCGCACGCCCCAACAGCGTCGTTTTGCTCGACGAAATCGAAAAAGCACACGAAGGCATTTTCGACATCGTTTTGCCCATCTTGGACAATGGCGCGATCAAAGACCGCCAAGGCGTCGAAACAGCGTTTGGTAACACAATCGTCATCGTGACATCGAATATCGGCGCTTCGTATTTCTTGGACCCCACGCTGACATTCGAAGAAGCGCAAAAGGCCGCCACGGATCTTCTGTTCAAAAAAATCCGCCCTGAAATCTTGGGCCGCTTTAACGACATCGTTTTTTTCAAACCGCTTTGCGAAGACGCGCAATTCAAAATCGCGCAAAAGTTCCTGTGCGGCCATAACGCCGATCTTGAAGGAACCCCCTTCCAGATGGCGATGACAGACGAAACGCTGCGTCAGGTCATCACCCGTTATTACGACGCCAAAATCGGCGGTCGTTCGCTGCGCAATGTTTTCGAAGGCCCCGTCTGCACCGCAGCCGCCAACATCATCAATGAAGAAAATGCGCACCGCTTAAGCACGGACAGCGATCCTGCAGACGACAAGGGACCGCAGCACATCATCGATATCGGCCTATCGGCAGACGGCACCTTTACGGCGGCTATTCGCCCCGAGAATTCGGCGCTCCAACAAGCGCCAGAAGAAATGCACCGCCCTGCTTAAGACAGCGCGTTTGCATAACCCCCAAACCCAAACAGTGAAATAGAGGAGCGTAACATGTCATTTTTAACGAAGTTTTTTGGAAAAGCCAAAACCGAAGTCGCCGACCGTGTCGAGGGCGAAGGCATCGAAACGAAGGCTCCGCGCAAGATCTTCAAAGGACCGATGTCCATCGTCGCAGGGCTTGCGATTGCTGCCGGATCTTATGTAACCCTGGGCCAGATCATGGCATCGGTCGACACCGACCCCTTGCCCGAAACCCAGCTAACAGAAAGCCAAAGCCACTTGGTCGATACGATGGGGCGCCTGTTGGGACGCGAATATCGAAAAGGTTGGGCCCCCAGTGCACGCCTGTCGCCGCTCAGCACGCGGACGGATCTCAAAGCTTTTCAGCATGGTATCCACGACTTTATGAAACTGCTTAGCCAGCGTATGCCGTCGATGTTTACGCTGAGCGGCAATCAAAGTTCGGGCATTCGCTTGCTGAACGAAGCGATGACCGATCTGGGGCGTGACTTCGATTCTGCCGCCTTTGTCGTCACAGCTGACGATACCGGCACACGCGTCGGCGACGCGGCAGAGAAATACGCTCGTTTCAACAGTGAACGCACGAATGCCGGTCGTCACAGTTTAGAGCCGCGTATCGATACGGCAGCCGAGTTCGTGAATATTATCATTCCACAATATCGCGAACTCTCAGACTGGCTGCAGGGTGTCGTCGAAAGCGGCGTCGGGGTGCGAGAGGCTTATTATTATGCCCAAGGCTATCTTTATGCCACACACGAAGGAATCAAAGCCTTCAAGGCCGATTTCTTGCCCGTTCTGGACCGCCAAGCCAGCCTGACCGTCATCGACAAGCTGATCGCCGATAGTCAACGCAGCCTTCCCTATAACCCGCTTATCGTTCTCAATGGCTCGGGGTTTGGCTACACGGGCGGAAATGTTCAAGCCATACTCGGCGTTGTCAGCGGCGTTCATGCGGATTTGAAAGTTCTTCAAGATTCGCTGGCGGCAGGGGCATCGCGCGGTGGTTACGATGCACCCAGCAAATCGGCCAATGACGTTGGCGCCAAAGTAAACAGCGCACAGCCCCCACGCGCTGGTTTAGGAAGCAAATAAATACGCTGCCTTTTATACCCTTTTTGGGGGAGCGGCCCGGCGTGATGCCGGGCCGTTTTTATTTATGACCCAATAACGCTTCGCGCAGCTTGCACAATTTTCCGTACACCAGCCATAATCCCTGAGGGGGGACGCGCCGCGCGCTTGGCGGCTTTTTTCGCAGCACGTGCGGCCTTCTCTGCCGCCCATTTAGCGGCGGCTTCTTCCGCCCGGCGCTTTCCATATTCTTCACGTGTTTCGTGGCGCGGGCAATCGCCTCTCTGATTGATATCGGCACAAGAAGGTAAAAGATTCGTTGTTGGCTGACCTTTTTTATCGCCAGCCACAACGGCCCGTAAGGGAATCCCCCTCTCATTCGTTTTCCCGGAAAGGGGGTTCGGGCCAAAGCCTCCGCACTCCCATAATTTTAGATCCTTCATGTCATAATTGAGGTAAACCATGCCATTTTCATGCATTATAATATCGTAACTGTGGCAACAGGTCAGACAGGAAGCGTTCTTCATTTTTTCGGCAATGTCCGCATTCTGTTCTAAGGGGGCAAACTTATCGGGCGTACTCTTATCCATCAAACAATCCTCTCATTTCAAAAATTAAATGCAGCCGTCATGTTATCATTTCTTAAATAAAAAACGACGTTTTTTATTACTTTCGGCCTTATTTTGGTCTTTTCACGCCAGCGTGTGAGGCGTCTCAATAGGTTGGCAATCTTTTTTTCCTTAGCCTTTCTCATCTTCCTCTTTTTCAGGACAGCGCCCGATGGCCTCTATCGTCCAACTTTTCAAACGCAAAAGCTTCACCGACAACGATGCCCCTTCCGACGAATTGATCCGGCTTCGCCAGATGCTGGATCAAATGCCGATCAATGTCATGACATGCGACCGCCATACGCTAAAGATCGACTACATCAACCAAACATCGCGTGACACGTTGCGCACGATCGAGCATCTCTTGCCGATCAAAGTCGATGACATCGTCGGTCAGTGCATCGACATTTTTCACAAGATGCCGGATCGCGTCCGTCTGCTTTTGGCCGACCCCACGAATCTTCCTTATCAATCGCGGATCAACCTTGGCGATGAAGTTCTGAATCTGCGCTCAAGCGCCGTTTACGATGACTTGGGAACCTATGTCGCCATTATGCAGACATGGAGTATTGCGACGCCTTTTGTTCGCATGACAGAAACGTTCGAAACGAACATCAAAAACATCGTCGATACCGTCTCAAGCGCAGCCACCGAATTGCAGGCAACAGCCCAATCGCTTTCTCACTCCGCATCGGAACTAACAGGGGCTATTACAGAAATTAGCCGTCAAATCGCCGATGCCACGCAAACGACGAAGGCGGCGACCGAGCAAGCCGAGATATCGCACGGAGCCATGAGCGATCTTTCAAAGCTTGTGCAAAACATCAACACCGTCGTCAGTCTGATTGGGAATGT
Organism: uncultured Rhodospirillaceae bacterium; assembly: GCA_964390005.1. Taxonomy (GTDB): domain Bacteria; phylum Pseudomonadota; class Alphaproteobacteria; order UBA9219; family UBA9219; genus CAYMGM01. The sequence goes on from CAYMGM010000005.1 coordinate 69,114, forward strand.
CGCGGGTCAAACCAACCTTTTGGCCTTAAATGCAACGATAGAAGCCGCCCGCGCTGGCGAAGCCGGTAAAGGTTTTGCCGTTGTCGCTGGCGAAGTCAAAACATTGGCCAATCAAACCACCAAAGCAACAGGCGACATCGCTGGACAGATCAGCGAAGTTCAAACCGAGACAGCCCAAGTGGCCGCACAAATGACGGCTGGGCGCGACACGATGGGAAAGATCAACAACATTACGGCGTCGATTGCCTCGGCGATCGAAGAACAAAGCGCCGCAGCGGGCGAAACGGGCCGCGCCGCGAACGATGTGTTGGTCGCGGCAAGCGATTTATCGAAACAAGCTGAAATGCTTCGATCTGCCGTCGATACCTTCTTGGAAGAAATGCGGAAAATTTAGGCGCCGCAGCACTTTTTATATTTTTTGCCCGACCCGCAGGGACAAGGATCATTGCGACCTGTTTTATTGACATGCACAGGCTCGCTTTTGGGGTCTAAAAGGCTTTCATCATAAAGCCATGCGCCATCCACTTTCACAAAGCGCGATTTTTCGTGCTGCGTTTGTTTTTGTCCTGACAAATTGTAATGAAAGGCAAAGGTTACAAAGCCTTCTGTATCGGCAGGCCCGCCCGCCTGCGTTTCGATAATATCAAGCCCAAGCCATTGGACCTGTTTGGCGTCATGCGCCGCTTGCTTGGGATTAAAATCTTCCAAAGCATGCGGCGTCGACGTCTTGACTAAATAATCAATATTCGCGCTAGCAAAAGCGGTATAGCGCGATCGCATCAAAGCTTCGGCTGTCGCCGGTTTTTCTGCGCCCGATAAAAAACGCTCACAACAATCGGCTTGCTCGGAACCCGACCCACAAAGACATTTTGTCATTTTAATTTCCTGTCGTTGATCTCTGGCACAGAACCAGAACGCGGCTTAACCTATCGTGCGGGCTTAACAAGTCAAGTCCCCCGCCAAGCGCCGATTCCTCACGCCTGGGTTGCAAATGGCTGGTGGCCTCGAGCCCTCTAGACACCCAGAATCATTACCAATTTTGTCCTTATTTCGTAATAATGAAAAAGACATTTGCGCTCTTCGTTGATAATATGTTAAGGTTAATCCCTTTCGGCCCTTCTTTCTGTCCGGAAATACAGGGGGTGGCTTATGCGATCACATTCTTTTTTCCCACAAAGTATCCTTATTCTTGGCATCCTTAGCACACTCTCTGGTTGCGGAGATCCGCGTGCCGTAATGCTGCCATTGCAATACCCCGACGGCAAACCAGTTGTCACGCAAGCGGGCGAACCCGTCATGGTTGGCTATCAAACCTATGGGTCCGCCACACACGCCGAAACGACGGCCCTTTATGAAACGGCAAAAGCGCCGACCTGCGCAACATGCGCCCGTGTGGGAGCTGTTGTTTCTGAACCCAGTTTGGTTCGCCAAGTCACAGGCGTCGTCGGTACAGCGGCTGTTGGCACCGGTGCCGTCATGACAGGGATCGGCATGATGGATTACGGCGCCGCCGCGCGTGAAGGCAAATTGGCGGATAATTATTATACCGAAAACACAAATGTCACAAATGGGCGACGGGCCTATGCGTACCCCGTCGGCTATCGCGACACGCCGCGAAGACCGCCGGAACCGGGTGTTCCCCCCAAGAATCATTGGGGAGACGGCAGGCCTGTAAAATATGACGATCACAACAAGCCAAGATACGACGGGGACGGGCACACACCGCCGCACGACGACGGAAGACACTATCCCGAACACGATGGCAAATATGACGGCTGGCACGACGGCGGATACAAAGGGACAACCAGCACGCATACCCAACCGTCATCTATTTCCGTTACGACAAGCGGCTCGTCTTCTGCCGCGTCAAATGCTTCGACGACAAGCAGTAGCACACAAGATACAGGCTCATTATCCGCCTATTATGCCCCGTGGGGTGGCGCTGGCCGCACCACAATGGCGGGGGCTTCGCAAACGATGAACGGCTCAGCCTCGGCCAACGCCCAGCAATCGGGCAGCACATCGATCACAGCATCCGGCCTGCGGCATGCCTCGATCACAGCGACCCAATCAGGCCAATCTTCGGCCGCGTCGGAAACAAGCGGCACACAGAACACGTCCATCGGCACGGGCAGATACGGACAGCCTTCGGTTCATTCTTCCACATCGGTAGATGCTTCGGCATCATCTAACGCCTCACAATCGTCGAGTACGTCTGTTTATATCGGCGACTGATTTTTCGGCGCACGAAAAACGTGCGCCGGTTTTGTTCATTTTGAAAGACGATATAGGCCACAGGAATCCACAAGATGGAAAGGGAGGCGCGTACATGTTTCAGCAACAATCAAGCAACGAAACGCTTCGCCCTTTTTCGTGGGGAAGCAACGGCGTTGATATCTACGACCCGCTTTGGGAAGATTTTCAACGCGCTTGCGCCGCGCTTCCTGCCGAGAAGTCTTGGGAGCAAAAACTTATCGCTGTCTTCTTGGCTTTACCCTTGTTCTTTTCTTGGCCAAAGAGGCGGCGGCCCTTTGCGCGACCTTCTTTCAATTTTCGCGGACAAACGCACGCGATCTTTCTTCAGATTCACCAAACGCTTTGGTCGCCCGCCTTTTGGCTTGGCGTTATCTTTGGCGCGATCACACGTTTTTCAACCCGTATTGCTATCGAAGCCGCGTTTGCCTCCTCTCCGCGTCTTGGCACAGCGGCAGGTTTTATCGCTTGTGCCTGTGCGGGGCTTGCGGCCGGAATGGTTACGTACCTTATCCGCACCTGGTATCGAAATGCCCATCGCCCTGCTGGCACGGCTAAAGAAAAATATTGGAATAAGGCCTTGTTCGCCAGCGCGCTGATCGGCTTGTTTGGTGGCACGCTGGGCGGCTATGTCGCGCAGGCTGGCGTTGTTACGGCTCAGTCAGGCGGGCTCATTGTGGGCGCTGGCGCTGGCGTGACAACGGGCGCGGTCCGCGCCGGAATTGCCGCCCGGAAAGTGCCAGGCGAAGGGCCTTTGTGGCAAAGAATGGTCTATCAAAGCGCCTTTTTTGGCGTTTTAGGCGGCGCGACAGGCGTTATCGCCGCCGATTTGTTGAGCGTTCATGCTTCGATTGCGGCACCCCCTTCAGGCGAAGACCTGTTTCGCGTCGCGCCGTCGGCATCGGACGTCTCCAGCCCGCCCCTCCTTGCCGGATCGCCTCATCTTTGGCCCCAGGAAAGCACGCTTATGGTTGCGCCTGTGCATCACGTTTCCGTGCAGGCGGATGATACATATGTTCTGACGTCACCGCCCGCCGCGCCGCCCACAGTCGCTCATGACGTTATCCAACACCCGCCGTCACGCCCCACGCTTTCGGCGCATGACGAGGCTTGCGCGAAACCCAAGGTCCGGCATATCGTCCATCATAAACACGCCATCCGGCACCCCAAACCCGTTGTTCATAAAAATATCGTTTTGGATACGCCAAAAGTCCTGACGCCGCCGCAGGAGGTCTTGCCGCCTCCCCTGCCGAAACCGCTGCCACCGCCGCCGCCCCAAACCATCAACCCCTGTGCCGATGGGCTCTGCGATCAACCGCCATGTAAAACGAGCAGCGTCATCAAGCTTGAAGGCCCATGCGCCGATCCGCGCACGCCCTGTTCTGAAAAGATCGTTTTTAACGACAAGGGCGAAGCGACGCACGCGGTTTTAGAGCCGCGCCGAACGTCTCTTAACACGCCCTATTTAGAAATAGAAAACCCGCAGGAAGGCTCATCGCGTTGGGTCAACGTCGCCCATGGGCTTGTCCGCCCTGTAGAGGGTCCTGAATCAAAAGTGGCGTTGGTGGTGCCCGTGCAAGGTGGCAATCAAGGGCTGTCAATGGTTGCCCCGATGCCTGTTTAAAGACCGCCGGAAAAGGGCCTCAAATTACGAGCCAAAGATTGCGCCAGGTGGTTGGCCGGTCCTGTTTGCTTGGGCGCTGCGCGTTGATCTTCCGCCTGGGTTGGCACCATAAGCCGTTTCTTGATCGAAAGCCGCAAGAAGAGCGGGAAGGCCTTTTGTCGTTTCCTTTGGATCGCAAAAAGAGAGGGGATTTTTTTCTCCCTCGGCCCCTTTCTTCACAAAAAGGACATGTGCATAGTCGGGGGGTAGATCATCGCCATATATAGCCGCTTTTCGATAAGAACCGTCGGGCATTTGCAGCGTATAGACGCGCCCAATACGTTCCCCAAAGGGACCGTGACAATCAACACCGTCGATAACGATAGGCAAAGGATCGTTCATGCGAGCCTATTTCAGAAAAATGCCGGGATTCCCGTCGTGACGCTTTCACACTCTTTTGTGAAAGCCGCAAGCTTCTGTGTAATTTTTGAAAAAATGGTGGGTGATTGGGGACTCGAACCCCAGGCCCGCTGATTAAGAGTCAGCTGCTCTACCAACTGAGCTAATCACCCTTGGCCATAAGTAAGCCTTTAGAGCAGCCAGACAAGCCACAGGGCCCGTTCAATCCGGTTGCAAGGCGGTCTCTTTAGCAATATCGCGCCGTCCTGTCTAGACCTTCGTCGTTAAAAAGAGGGCAAAAGCGTGATTCTTTCCCCCAGCACAGGGTTAATCAGCTCTTTTTCGCATAAAAAGAGCCCCGGCGTCCTTTCAGATGCCGGGGCCAAGGCTCCCCTCTACCCTCAGTGAAAACCTCTTTTAAGCGGCAAAGTCCAATGTTGCATAAAGGCTGGGGCGACGACGCATCGGCGCAGGCTTCGGCGCTTCAGGCAACGCCTGCTTCAAAGCCGCATAACGATCGCGCTCGACCGTCACGCGGCCCGCGGCCCGGCGCAAATCCACGCCTTCGGTCTTCATGCCTTCGACCGCCGCACCCTGCATCTGCGCTTTGTCAAGGCTGCCCGCAAAGTCAACATAAGAAAGCGTCGCCCCTTCAAAATCAGCACCAGCAAAGTTGCCGTTCATCTTTGCGCCCGTCAGGTCGGCATCGCGAAAGCAAACATCGCCGCCGACAACATCGGCATTGTCCATGTTCACGCCGCACATTTTGGCGCCTTCGAAAGTCGTGCCTTCGCCAAAACGGCCATAGCTCATATCGCCAGACAGGCTCGATTCTTTGAACCCACCATCCCAATTCGCCATCGGGGCTTGGATCCGGTTCATCGAAGCCGCACGGGCGCGCACATTATAAAAGTTTGCGCTGCCCAGCATCGCGCCGTCCATCTGCGCTTTGTCCAGCGTGGCATAGCTGAAGTCCACGTCCGTCAAGATCGCTTCGCTGAACATCGCGCCATGAAGGTTCATGTTCGCAAAGTTCTGGCCCGACAGGTTCGCGCCTTTGAAGTTGATCTGACGGAGCGCAGCTTCGCCAAGGACCCGGAGATCAAGACCGCGCAGATCCGCGCCGCTCAGATCAAGACCTTTCAGGCTAAAAGCTTCAGGCTGACGCCCGCCCTTTTGGCTGAAAGATTTGATCAGATCTTCGGCAATCTGACGCTTGGATTTGTTCGACGTCGAAAGCGTCAGGGTATCGGTCCCGTCATGCTTATAAATATGCATGACACCAAGGCCCTGCTTTTCTTCAACGTCTTTGTTCCAAAAACCGGTCATTACAATCTCCTATCCTTATAAGATCAGGATAGTTCCGGGCGGTTAACGAACTGTGAATTTATCGCACTAAGTCATTGAAACTAAACAAGTTTGAACAATTTATCTCAAATTTTAGCGAATTGTTTGGGATCAAAGGAAACCGCCGCTTTGCGGTAAGAGAAGCGGGGCCAGGGCCTCCCTGCGGCGGGTCCTTGAATTAGTTGCATAAAATGCCGTCTAAAAAAATCGTGCGCACGGCGTTTAAAAAGCGCCGGGGGGTTTGACAAAAAGGGGCCGGATGCGCACATTAGCGACCTGTTTACTCTTTTTGTTAGGACGCATCTGCACATGTCATTAATCGAAGGCCAGACGGGCAAATGGGAAATGGTGATCGGGCTTGAAGTTCATGCTCAGGTTATCTCGCAAGCCAAGCTTTTTTCGGGAGCTGCGACAGCTTTCGGGGCCGAGCCCAATGCGCAAGTCAGCTTTGTTGACGCAGGCTTTCCGGGCATGCTGCCCGTCATTAATAACAAATGCGTCGAGCAAGCCGTCCGCACGGGCCTGGGCCTGAAGGCACAGATCAATTTAAGATCCGTTTTCGACCGCAAGAATTATTTCTACGCCGATCTGCCAAACGGCTATCAGATCAGCCAGTTCACGCAGCCCATCGTCGGCAAAGGCGAAATCATCTTGGACCTGCCGGGCGATCAGACCCGCACCGTCGGCATCACGCGTTTGCATCTAGAGCAGGATGCGGGCAAAAGCATGCACGATCAAAGCCCGACAAAAACTTTTGTCGATTTGAATCGCGCGGGCGTCGCGCTGATGGAAATCGTGTCCGAGCCCGATATGCGGTCATCGGAAGAAGCCGCGGCCTATTTGAAAAAGCTGCGCGCCATTTTGCGCTACCTCGGCACTTGCGATGGCAACATGGAAGAAGGCTCGATGCGCTGCGACGTGAACTTGTCGATGCGCCGCGAAGGCGACACCAAGCTGGGCACACGCTGCGAGATTAAAAACGTGAACTCGATCCGCTTCGTCCAGCAAGCCATCGAATATGAAGCCCGCCGTCAGGTCGAGATTTTAGAAGCCGGCGGCTCGATCAATCAGGAAACGCGTCTGTGGGATACAACCAAAGGCGAAACGCGATCCATGCGCTCAAAAGAAGAGGCGCATGACTATCGCTATTTCCCTGATCCCGATTTGCTGCCACTGGTTCTTGAAGCCGCTTGGGTAGAAGACATCAAGAAAACGCTGCCTGAATTGCCTGACCCCAAAAAGGCGCGCTTTATCGAGCAATATGGCCTTCCCTTCTATGACGCAGGCGTTTTAGTTGCCGAAAAAGCGACAGCGGATTTCTTTGAAGATGTTGCCAAAGGCCGCGATGGCAAACTCGCCGCCAACTGGGTGATGGTTGAATTGTTTGGCGCGCTCAACAAAATGGGCAAGACAATTGAAACCAGCCCCGTCTCGGCAAACGCCTTAGGTGGCTTGATCGATCTGATTGCCGACAACACGCTGTCGGGACGCTTGGCCAAAGACGTCTTTGCTGCCATGCTGGAAACAGGCAAGGACGCCGCGCAAATCGTCGAAGAGAAAGGCTTGCGCCAAGTCACAGACACGGGTGCGATCGAAGCCGAGATTGACAAAATCTTGGCGGCCAACGCGGACAAGGTCGCAGACTACAAAGCGGGCAAAGACAAACTGTTCGGTTTCTTCGTCGGTCAAGTCATGAAAGCGATGGGCGGCAAAGCAAACCCCGCCATGCTGAATGAGCTTTTGAAGAAAAAGCTGGCGTGATTTTCTTTACCCTAAAAACAAAAAGGCGTCTGCAAAAACAGACGCCTTTTTCTTGCTCTTCATTGAAGGCGAAATACCCTATTTCTCGCGCTTCTCTAAAGCATCGAGCCGCTTGCGCAGGTCGTCATTTTCAGCCTTTAATTCCTGCATTCCTTTAACGAGAACAGGAACAAGAGACCCGTATGCAATGCTCTTTGTCTTCATTTCATCATTTGCCGTTGTCACAACTTCAGGAACAATAGGTTCAACATCCTGTGCAATAAAACCGATCTGATGTTTCTTTTCCCAATCCTGATCTTGTTTGATCCAGTTAAAACCGACAGGTTGCAAATGCATGACCGTTTCCAGCCCATAGGATAGAGGCGTAACGTCCTTTTTCATTCGTTTATCAGAAAGGTTCGTATAAGCCGATGTTCCTGCAACCGAGCCATTAACATGAAGGGTATAGCTTGGCGTCAGCGTTCCAATGCCGACATGGCCTGTTGACGAAAGAAAAAGGATAACATTAGCCCCCGATCCAAAACGCAAGCCTTTTCCGGTTCCCGTCCAAAGAAAGGGTTCGATGTTGGCAGCGGCATTACCACTACTCCCATCCATGCCTAAAGCAAAAATATCTTGTGTCCCGTCATTGAACCAAATGGTGCCGCCACCACCGCTGCTTAGGCTTCCGTTGACAATACGAATACCTGTTGTTCCGTCTGTTCCATCTTTGCGCAGATCCAAAAGCTTTCCTGGACTCGTTGTCCCAATGCCGACGCTTCCTGTTGATGTATAGATAAGGTTCGCCGCGCCAGCGAGAGAGCCTGCATTGTTGTATTGCACTTGCATATTTGAGCCAGCAGGAGCCCCCACCGTACTGCTGCTGCTCCCGCTTCCCGAACTGCTGGCCGCAGAAACATAAACAGAGATTTTGATGCCGCCTGCACCGCCTGCAGCGCCAACGGCTCCCGTTCCATTGAAAGAGCCCGCAACACCAGCCGTACCACCACTACCGATCGTGTAGTAATAAGTCCCAGAGGGGGATGTCATAAGCTTTGCAGCATAGCCACCACTGCCGCCGCCACCGCCAGGCCAGCCCCCAGTGCCATATGCGCCACCACCGCCGCCACCGCCGCCAAAGGCTCCACCAACGGCGGCAGCATAGCCACCCGTATAGTTACCACCATATCCGCCGCCGCCGCCCAATGGGGCCGACCCCCCTGTGCCGCCAGCGCCATATCCACCCGAGGCCGTATAGGTACCACCACCGCCGCCGCCTTTAAGATTCACGTCCCCACCACTGCCGATGCCCGCAGCACTGCCCGCTGAGGTAATGCCGCCGGTACCGCCAGAAGCACTTAAAGTGGGTGACGTGCACGCGGTCGCATTGCTGCCAAAGCAAGTTGACGCACCGCTTCCACCACTTGTGGCTGTGCCGTTTCCGGCCCCACCAGCCCCACCGCCGCCGCCGCCCCAAAGCTCAACCACCATGTAAAGCGTATTGCTGGGCAAGGTTAGAACCGTGCCGCTCAGTGAAGGTTGGCTGTTCGCAGCGCCCGAGAAAACAACCGAGTAATTTGAAACAGCCGTTGAACTTGAATACACGCCAACAAGTTGTGTGCTACCGCCCCCCAGCGCGCCCCAACTCGATCCGTCGCACCCTTCAAAGCCGGTTCCTGTCCAACGGATCATACCAGCGATGCTCGTCGAACAGGCGCTTGCTGTCGTGCCGTGAAGCAAAGGCTGCGTCACCCATGTGGTACCATTACAAAGAAAACAGCCATTTGTGTTGCAAGCTGAGGCCCCAGATTTAGAACAAACCGCTCCTGATGCAGCCGCATCGGCATAAGCGGATGAAAGATACGCTTCCCCTCCCAACAAAACCGTTAGGGCAAGGGTTGTCGTTAAAGGAAGCCAACGTGATGACATAAGATTGAGCGCCTTGCTTTATGGTTACAGTCCGTATTCGTGTCACAAACTGAGGAGGGATCGTCATTTAATTACAACTAAACGGCTTACTTGGAATAAATTGAAGCGTCAATGTATAATTCGACCTGAGATCCCTTGGCTTTTAAGGGCAACCTTGGTAAATATGAAACGATGTCTTTCTTCTTTAAGCGAAAGGGAATGATCTATGGGTACACGCGCGCGCGAAATTGTCGGCCCGAAGGTTGACGAAATCCTCAAGCTTCTCAATGCGGCCTATGCCAGCGAATGGCTGGCCTATTATCAATATTGGCTGGGTGCCAAACTGATCAAAGGGCCGATGAAAGATGCCGTCGCTGCCGAGCTGACCCTGCACGCGACCGAAGAGCTGGCGCACGCCGTCCTTCTCGCGGACCGTATCATTCAGCTTGGAGGCACCCCTGTTTTAACACCTGAAGGCTGGGCCAAGGAAAGCCCCTGCGCCTACGACGCCCCCAGCGACCCTTATGTCGCCGTTTTGCTTGATCAGAACATTGCGGGCGAACAATGCGCTATTTCAACCTATAAGGGCTTGATGGATGTAACAAAGGACGTCGACATGGTGACCTATAATATGGCGCTGACGATCCTTGAGCAGGAAGTCGAGCATGAAGAGGATTTACAAAGCCTGCGCGAAGATTTGGATCTAATGGTTGAACGTGGATGTGGCTGTAAATAACGCTCTTTTCTTTCAGAAAACCCCGGCAATGCCGGGGTTTTTTATTGTTTTTTAACTTTTCATCGGACTCTTGCCCAAAATAAACGGCTTGTTAAACCAAAGATCGTATTCTCAGGCTATATTATTGCCTTTGATTGATGGATTTAAGCCATGGCGCGCGGACCACATTCTTCTCGTTCTAACGGCCTTTCCGAGCTGCAATTAAGCCCGGAACAAATTCGCCATTTGCAACAAGAACTGATCACCAGCGGCAACTATAACGGCCCTGTCAATGGTCAAATGTCGGGCGCGGTGACAAGCGCTTTGACCGCCTATGGCAAAGTCTATGGCGCGATCCCGACCGACAATCCCGAGGCGATGCGCGCCTATCTGCAAAAACAAAGCCTCATCCCGCCCGAGCAGCAAGCGCCTGACGTCAAGCAAGCCTTGGCAACGCCGAGCAAACCCGCCGATACGCCGCCGACAATGCGCGAACGTGCGCGTGACATGCTTCATTTTTGGAAGAAAGAAGAGCCCGCACAGCCAGCAACACCGCCCGCGCCGGTTAAAGCGCAAGAAGCGATGGCATCCGGCCAAAACTATCCGCGGCAAGATGACCCCACGATCGCACGCGGCGCTCGGTTTCATGACAATGTCGATGAACTGCGCGGCGAATTGAAAGACGGCCAACCGCGGCGCAACAATACGGCCGCTCTGCGTGGCGAGCAAAAAGATCCTGGGCTTGGCAATCTCGACGGAAAAATCGGCGATGCCTTAATGGACTATACCAATCAAAATGCGTCGCGCCGTTATTGGCGACAAGGTCAACCCTATGTCAAAGGCGGGCTCGACTGTTCGACCTTTACACGTGGAGCTCTTGGTGCCGTGGCCCAAAAACTGGAAAGAGAGGGCTTTGTCTCTTTAAATAAGGATCAGCTCAATACCTTCATGCAAGGCGCGTCAGAAACACAAATCGAGGAAGCCAACAGAGCCTGTGGACGGACACCTCAAGGGCTTAGGGCCGATCAAATCGATCTTTCAAAAATGAAGTCTGGTGATCTTTTAGGCCTACGGACATCGAGAACGCCCAACTTTGCAAAAGACCGAGACTTAAAAATCAGCCATGTCGTCGCTTTTGCACGAACAAGCGATGGTAAGGAATATATTATCGAAAGCGCCTCAAGCAAGGTCAACGGCAAGAACGGCGTCCGCGCAACCCCCGCGCAAGAGTGGATGGAAGCGCATGCCGGGGCCGCGTTTTATCAGGCAAGCCCCTACCAAGTCGCCATGACAAACAAAGGGCCGGAAAGCACGATGCTGGCCCAGGCAACACCAGCTCAAGCAAAACCGACGCAGCCAACAGCCCCAGCAGCAACGGCCCAAAAGCCCGTTCAGGTGGCTTCGGCTGAAAAACCGGCAGCCCCTACGGCGGCCAAGCCTACTGAAAGAAACAAAGAAATTCGGCAGCAAGCGAAACCAGCACAAAAATCCTTTCAGGTGGCTTCGAACGGCTTCTACACCCCCGGCTTTAACGATTTCTAATCGAACGCTTGGCGTCTTGGTCCTTTTTTTGCATACTCCTTTTCGGGGTCGAAAGAGGAGTGAGAAGATCTGTGACCAAACGCCAAAAGACTCGTCAGCAGCCAAACGCACCGCGACAGACGATGGTGCCGCCCGCCCCTGAGCCAGAGGCACCAGACCCCGCCCGTTGGGAAAAAGCAACAGACACGTGCCGCGCCTTCCTGCAGTCTAACCCCAACCATATCGGCGCGCTTCATTTTATGGGCGGCGCAGCCTATCGCGCGGGCCGTTTGGATGAAGCAGCAGGGTATCTTACCCGTGCCTTGGCTATCGAGCCTTCGAATGTCGGCCTTTTGTCAAATTATGCTTTGATCTTGCTGGCCGCGCATAAAAACGATCTGGCCATCGCCCCGTTACGCGCCGTTATCCAAGCCAAACCGCAGGACGCCCTTGCCCACTACCTTTTAGGCAACGCCCTGAAAGACCACGGTTTTGCGGTGCGTCAACACGACCTTATTGAAGAGGCGCTCGCGCATTATCAAATTGCCACCAGCATCAACCCCGCTTATGGCAGCGCTTTCAACAATTGGGGGGTGGCCTTGCTGGATCTTGGGCGCGTCCCCGCGGCCGAAGTTTGCTTTCGTAAGGCCATGGCCTTGCTACCCGAAGATCCGCAACCGATCAACAATCTAGCCATCACAACGCGCCTGCTTGGCCATGCCGCCGAAAGCGCCGCGCTGTGCCGCGACGCAATCGCGCGCCGCCCCGGCTATCACGAGGCGCTGAACAATCTGGCCAATGCGCTGAAAGATCTAGGCGACTTACAAGGTGCGGCTGATGCCTATGCCGAGGCCTGTCGGCTAATGCCCGCCAACCCATCGTACCGATGCAATCTGGCGCTCGCTCTGCTGGGGCTGGGCCAATACAAAGAAGGCTGGGCCGCTTATGAATCGCGCAAAAAAACGCCCGAACTTGCCTTTGCCCAACCGCACTTTTCGCAACCTGTTTGGCAAGGCCAATCCGACCCCGGCAAAACGCTTCTCATCTATGCCGAACAAGGCTTTGGCGATACGCTGCAATTTTGTCGCTATGCCACCAAAGCCGCCCAAGAAAAAGGCCTGCATGTTTGGTTGAATGTGCCGCCTGCTTTGGCGCGTCTGGTCCGCACCTTGCCCGGCATTGACGGCGTTGTCACCGATGGCGATCCGTTGCCTGCGTTTGATTATCATTGCGCGATGCTGAGCCTGCCTTTCGCTTTTCAAACCAACGTTGAAGATATTCCCAATCCGGGGCCTTATCTTTTCGCTTCCGACGAAGATCAAGCGCACTGGCGGGCGCGGCTAGCTGGCGAGAAGATAACTGGTCTCAAGGTTGGGCTTGTCTGGTCGGGGCTGCCGCGCAAGCAATCGGCCGATCTGACTTATACGGATAAAACGCGCTCTCTAACAGCTGAAGCCTTTCGCCCACTGATGAGCGTCTCTGACGTTCATTTTTTCAGCTTGCAAAAAATAGGCGAAAAACCACCCGCCGATTTTACCGTTTTCGACTGGATGGACGCTTGCAATGATTTTGCCGATACGGCAGGGCTTGTTATGAATCTTGACCTTGTGATCACCGTCGATACGTCCGTTGCCCATCTAGCAGGCGCGTTAGGCAAACCAGTCTGGATTCTCAATCGTTTTAATGGGTGCTGGCGTTGGTTTAAAGACCGCGAGGACAGCCCCTGGTACGATACGGTGCGCCTGTTCAATCAAACGAGCTATGGGGACTGGGGTGACGTGATCAAACGCGTTCGTTTTGCCCTTCAGGAGCGAGCCCAAAGCGCTTAATTCATCGCCATCGCGAAACCGTGCGCACGTTGACGTTGAGCTTGGGCATAACGCGGATAAGCCTGCTTCTTTTCGGGTTCTTTCTTTTCCGGCACGCTCTCAAGCTGACGCTGTTTTGCCGTTTGGTCTGCCATCTGAGTCGGCGCGGCGAGATCCATTTTATACACATTATTCGCGGCAAACATGGCACCTTCGCGATTGCCATGGCGATAAACTGTGTAATGGGGGCGCGACGCCGCATAGCCGGGGCCCGGGTAGACGCCTTGATCACGGCTGCTACCGCCACGTTGCCTAAAATCCGAAATGAAAGAACCATTTTGGTTGCACATCGCAATATGGCCGCTGGGATTACCGCCTTTATAGGGTTGAACAACGGCGATATCGCCTGGTTGAGGCGTATAACCATTGCTAAGATCAACTTTTTCAAACCCAGCGCGTTTAAGAAAACCGCCATAATCTTTGGCATCTTCAGGATAATAAGAAGCGAACTCTTTTAACCCGCCCTTAATCAAGGCCTTGCGCACAGACAAAGCGCACGCGCTATCGGACGTGATCTTGCTGGCAGGCACACGGCTTTCGATATTCGCAATGGCGTTATCAACATGAAAAGCCTGGGCTTTTTGGGGTTCTTGTGGAACGAACGGTTTGGGCGCGCGGGCAATTTCCGGTTTTGCCTCCGACTGGGGAAGGGGTTTAGGCTGCGCAATTTCAGACGCTTTTACGGGCTCACGTACGGCCGCAGGGGCAGGTTGATCTGTATGCTCTTCGCGCGGTGCCGCAGGCGCTGCCTCTTCCATGCCCAAAGCATGGCGAACGCTTTTTAGGGCCGGAGCTGTATTTTCCGACAACCAGCGTTTAAAGGCGCGACGGCTGTTTTCACCAAACTTGCCATCGGCAGAGCCTTCATAGCCATGTTTTTTGAGTTCTTTTTGCAGAGAGCGCGTCGTACGGTCAAAGCCTTTGCCGTCTTCTTGCAGCTTATAGCCCTGCTTGTTCAGAAGTTCCTGAACTTTCTTAACGGAATCTGAATCGATATAATTTGAAAGCCACATGTCGGCTCTCCTATATCTAAATTCATTTAAACGAACGGTTTCAATCGATACAATTTTATTCAATCTTGTCTTTATTCTAAGGCAAATGCGGTTAAAGAATTGTTAGAATTCGCCCCTTGCAAGCAAAAAAATACTTTCAAAAGCAGAGGGAGGCTTAAAAGACAAGCTATCGGATCTCAACCCAAGGCTTAAGCGCCAAAGGCAGACATAAGGCGCTTGAAGCGCACATAATGTCTTCCAGCGCGAAGGGCGCAAAAGAAAACCGCATTTCGTCGTGGTGCCTTAAGACATCCGAAGACACAGCGCTGCCATTATAAAGCACTTCGTTATTTATTTTCAAAATGCGCCGCCACATTTTTTGCGCACGATTTTGAAATCCCATATCACGAAAAACGCGCATGACACTTTCTTGATCTTGATACCCATGCGCGACATGCGCCAAGAACGCCGCATTCGAAAGTCCCGGCGCTTCCTGCGTTTCACGCTGCAACCCGGCAAGCGCTGGCGGCATTTGCACACTGTAAATCATGTTCATGCCCGTCCAGCTAGCTTCTGTCAAAGCCAACGGACCGATCCGGCGCGTTGTTGTATAAAGCGCGCCATCCACCAGCCACGATGCCTTTTCGCCTTCGCTGCGATGGCGACGACACGCCGCCCGCAAAGCGCTGACCTCAGCCGTCGAAAAAGGATCGTGCGGCGCGCGTTGATCGACGCTTTGCGCATAGACCGCGCCGTCGCGCCAAACAACGGCGCGTTGCTCAAGACTACGCGCCAACAGCTTTTGAACGGGCGCAGGCGCATCGGCAAAATCAAGCGGACAGCAACGAACCAGATTGCCTTCGTGACAAGGGTCTTCGCAGGCCAGAATCAGCGCATCGGCATAGCAAGCGTCGTTCAATCCGGCAACTTCGTAGGTTTCATCGTACGTCGCGCCAAACAAGGTCATAAAATGGCCCGGCGCGATCAAGTCGCGTTCAATCAATTGGCGGGCCAAAATCTCTTGCTTCGTCTGACAGGTCGGACAGGATTGCGCCGATGAAATCATCCAGACAATCGGCGATCCCTCGCCGCGTCGTTCAAGTTTATAAAGTAGCAATCGACGTATCAGTTCTTCAATCGCATCGGGCTGCATCGCGCGATCTTCGGCATGTTGACTGGCAATGCCGCTGGCCAGCACATTGTTCCCGCGCATCGGCGCGACGGTACTAACAGATCCATCGGGAAGACTGATCGCCAACACAGCGCCAAACGGACCACCGCGTGGCATCGCGCCGGAAACAGGATTGCCAAAATCGTCTAAGAGGCTTTCTCCCGCCGCGTTATGCGTCACGTTGTCATAGGCAAAGCGATCCGCATCGGCAAGCAAGGCATGCAGATTATTGATCAGCCGTGGCGACACGGATGGAAAATTATAAAACAGCATGCATCGGCTCTTTAGAGATCTCGTGATAGAGATCTTCTATTTTACCTGCTATTTTTTACGAAAAAATTGAGAATAGATAAAATCTATCTTTCTTTTTTCGCAGTTTCCGCACGTGCGTTATCAAGGATCTTATGGATTTCCGCTTCGTCGTTTTGCGACAAAACAATCTCGGCCAGGCGGCGCGCTTCATCCAAGGATGTCTCTCGTATGCGTTGCTTAATCAGCGGCAAACGCGCCGGAACCATAGAAAAAGATCGCAAACCAAGACCTAAAAGCAACGCCGTTGCTTGCGGATTGCTGGCCATTTCGCCGCACAAGCTCACAGGCTTTCCCGCCCGCCAAGCCGCGGCGATTGTAAATTGAATAAGCCGCAACACGCCGGGATGGAAAGAATCGTAAAGATCCGCCACACGGTCGTCTGCACGATCAATCGCCAGCGTGTATTGCGTCAGATCATTGCTGCCGATGGAAAAGAAATCGCAAACCTCGGCCAAAGCGTCTGCCGCCAAGGCCGCGCCCGGAATTTCGATCATCGCGCCCAAAGGCGGCGGCGCGGCGGGGATTTTATATCCCTTACGCCGCAGTTTCGTTGCCAGTTGCCCCATGCGTTGCCGCACCGCGCGAATTTGATGTGCCGAGGAGACCATCGGCACAAGAATACGCACGGGCCCATGTTCGGAAGCGCGCAAAGCCGCCGCCAGTTGTGCGTCCAACAACGCAGGCATCTTAAGCCCCAAACGAATAGCGCGAAGACCCAAAGCCGGATTGACGCTTTCGCCAATCGCCGCGCCCAAGGCCGAAGCCAGTTTTTCGCCGCCAACGTCCAGCGTGCGCACGGTCACGGGGCGACCCTTCATCGTCTCGACCAGTTCGCGCAGCGTCTCGTATTGTTCGTTTTCGTCCGGCAACGTCGGGCGATTCATAAATTGAAATTCCGTCCGCAACAGACCAATGCCTTCGGCACCAGCTTCTAACGCTTGCGTCGCTTCGCGCGGAATTTCCAAGTTCGCTTCCAACGCAACGCCCGATCCGTCTTTGGTCACAGACGGCAAGTCGCTAAAAGTCTTCATGCGCCGCGCAGCGTCACGGGCCAGACGCTGAGATTCCGCGCGCGCTTTTTGAATGCGCTCAGCCGTCGGACGAATGACAATCTCGCCGCGCTCGCCGTCAATGATAATCTTATCGCCCGTCGCAACGCCGCTGATCAAAGCCGCGACGCCCAAAACGGCAGGCAACCGCATCGCGCGCGCCATGATGGCCGCATGACCTTCCGCGCCGCCCAGAACCGCGGCAAAGCCCGCAATCCGGTCGCGGTTCATCAGCGCCGTATCAGCAGGCGTGATATCTTCGGCGATGATAATGCTGCCCGCGGGCGCTTCCGCAAACGGATTATAGGTTTGTTCAAGCAAGTTACGGATCACGCGCCCGCCGACTTCGCGGACGTCGCCGCTACGCGCCGCCAGATACGGATCGCCCATCGCCGCAAAACTGGCAGCCAACGCGCCAATTTGACGCTGAACGGCGGCTTCGGCGTTAATGCGCTCGCCACGGATCAAATCTTCGATGCCGCGCACCAAACGCGAGCCTTCCAGCATGCCGCGATAAGCTTCGATCAACAGACCGATATCTTCCGCCGCGCCTGTCGGCAAGGTTTCTGTTTTTTGCTTCAGCTGGACAAGCTGGTGCTGCGCTTTTGTCACCGCCGCATGAAAGCGTTTTAATTCTTTATCGATCTGCGCCGGTGATAACAAATATTCGGGCACCGGAAAGCCCGATTGATCGATCACAAAGGCAGGGCCGATGGCGATGCCGGGCGAAACGCCAATGCCGGTCAGCACTTTCTCGCCAGCGTCTTTTTTCTCACTCGTTTTCATCAAACCCTCCAGCAATCAAATCGACGGCGGCTTGCAAAGCGGCAGAGGCGTCGCTTCCCTTGGCACACACGCGCACGCGCGCGCCTTGGCTAGCCGCCAGCATCATCAGCCCCATGATCGATCGCGCCGAAACGCGCATATCGCCATAAGCCAGTTCCATCTCGCAAGCAAAAGGCGTCAACACGCGCACCAGCTTGGCGGCGGCGCGGGCATGAAGGCCTCGTTTATTGACAATGGTGACAACGTCACAAAGTTCTTCAACGTCTGAAACGGCTTCGTCCCAGCCGCCGCCACCCAAAAAAGAGTTCTGTCGCATGGTGTCGTTATAACTCCGCAGGAGGCGCCAAATTCTCGGTCACAAGTTGAATATAACGACGGCCCGCGGCTTCGGCTTCGCGCACGGCATCCAAAAGCGGCGTTTGCGCCCGGATCTGGGCCAATTTGATGAGCATCGGCAAATTAACCCCAGCCAAAACCACCGCGCTGGTCCGCGGCATAACGGACAAAGCCAAATTACTGGGCGTGCCGCCAAACATATCGGTCAACAGCACAACACCATCGCCCGCGTTCACATCGCGGATCGCGTTCAAGATCGCCGTGCGGCAGACATCCATATCATCGTCATCGTTGACGGCAATGGCCATCGCTTGAGGCTGAGCGCCGACAATGCGGTTAAGCGTGCCAAGCATCTCAGCGCCAATCGCCCCGTGAGTGACAACAATCATCCCAAACATGGCTATGGCCTCCTTACGTGAAAAAAATGAAAACGAGCCGAAGCCCGTTTTGGCGTATCAAAGCTTGTCAGCCAAGACGCTGCTTGGCTATAACGAAAAACAGGGTCAAAATGCAAGAAAACTCTAGGATCTTGCGCTAGATAAGAGCAAGCTTTTTCAGCATCCGTCTTTTCTGCCTTGCCTTTTTTAGGCAGGAACGATCCCACACAAAGGTAGGCACACCCCTTCCCATGACCCGAAGATCCTTGATCCCACCCGCGCCGTTTCCCCAAAAACGCCCGCGCCGCCAAGAAACGGGAGGCCGCGCCTATCGCCTGGGCCTGTGGGCCGAGCGTTTTTGCCTGCTTTCATTAAGACTAAAAGGCTATCGCCTTGTCGCGCGGCGCGTCCGCACACCCTTTGGCGAGATCGATTTGATCGTGACCCGTGGCGAGGCGCTTGTCTTGGTCGAAGTCAAGGCGCGCGATTCCCTGACTGCCGCGGCTGAGGCCCTGGGCCCCGCGCAACGCCAGCGCCTGGTCCGCGCCGCAGGCTTTATCATGGCGCGTTACCCCGCCTATCAGAACAAAACCTTGCGCTTTGATTTCATGCTGGTGGCGCGCTGGCATTGGCCGGTTCATCTTCCCAATGCGTGGGATGGCTCGCTTTAAAACGCGCTTTTCTCGGGCAACAGCGCCGACAACGCGGCCACCGCCTTTTCGGGCAACAAGCGCAAAAGCCGCGCCACCCCAGCCATCGGCGCCGGAAAAACAATCACGGCCCGATCCGCCGCCAAGCCCCGCGCCGTAGCGGCGGCTGCCTGATCGGCATCGATCAAAAACGGCATGGGAAACGTATTTCTGTCTGTCATCGGCGTCCGCACAAAGCCCGGACAAACTACATTGACGCGCAGCCCTGTGCCTTTCAAGGCCGCGCGCAGCGCCAAACCATATTGCCGCAGCGCCCCTTTACTGGCGCTGTAGGCGGGCGCACCGGCCAACGGGAAAAACCCCGCGACCGAGCTGACAAGCGCCAATTGCCCCCGCCCGCGCGGCAGCATCAGCCGCTGCGCCGTCAAAACGGTTTGAACAGCCCCCGTCAGATTGACCGCGAAAATCTGGCTGGCTTGCTGAACCGTCTCGGCATAGGCTTCTGCCGTTCCTGCCGAAATCCCTGCATTGGCGATCACCAGATCCAGCGGCGTTACCGCGTCACAAGCTTCGATCCATGCGGTTAAAGCCGCCGTATCCGTCACATCCAGACAAGCCATCCGAACGCTGGCCCCCTTGCTTTCCGCGCAAGCTGCCGTCGCGGCAAGGCGTTCTGCCGCACGCCCGGTGAGCGATAACAAAACCCCCGGCCCGGCATAAAAGCGCGCCAAAGCCGCCCCTAAACCGCTCGACGCGCCTGTAATAAGAATATGTCTTTGTTCTTTCATGTTTTCTTTGTATGCCTTGTGTCAAGCTTGGTGGGTAAGCGCCGCGGCAAAAGTCTCTTTCAAGATCCGCGCAGCTTGGCTATTTTGGCTGAAAAGAAAGGATACGTGAATGTCTTTATCGCCCGACCCCATTTTAGGCGCGCTTGAGCGCCGTGGCTTGATGATGGTTTTATCTTCGCCCTCGGGCGCAGGCAAAACAACCTTATCGCGCCGCTTGTTGGCCGACGATCCAGAGATCTCGTTATCCGTCTCGGCCACCACGCGCGCGCCGCGCGGCAATGAGGTCGATGGAAAAGACTATTATTTCATGGACTTGACCCAATTTAACCTGATGGTCAACCGCAGTGAGCTTTTGGAACACGCCAAAGTTTTCGGCAATTACTATGGCACCCCGCGCGCCCCGGTCGAAGAAACGCTGGCCAAGGGCCGCGACGTTTTGTTCGATATCGACTGGCAAGGCACCCAACAACTGGCCGAAAAAGCGCGCGAAGATTTGGTCAGCGTTTTCATTCTGCCGCCGTCATGGCGCGAGCTTGAACGCCGCCTTTTCTCACGTGCGGCGGACACGCCTGCCGAAATCAATCGCCGCATGGCGCAAGCTACCGCCGAGATGAGCCATTGGGCCGAATATGATTATGTGATCATCAACAAAGACCTTGAAGCCTCGGCGGCAGCCATCAAAGCCATCTTGCAAAGCGAGCGCCTGAAGCGCCGCCGCCAAGTTGGCTTGGCCGCGTTTGTCAAAGGCCTGCAAGACGGCGTCGCGACCGTCTGACACAGGCGGGTATCTTTTGCCGCACCGCGCCGTCGGTACCGCACGCCCTTTGAAAGTAAACATCTTTTTCTGGCACGTCTTTTGCGTCTATCCCTCGCAAGGGAGAGGGGAGATTTACGCATGAGCCTACAACTCTATGCGCCGACCAACGAAACGGCGAGCCAAATAGCCAAAGTTTATAACTTTGCGACTCAAAGCCGTGTCGGCACCGACAAAAACCGCATCAAAGCGACGCAGCGAAGCGAAGAAAGCGTGTCTTTCGACGATCATATGGTCGCGCTGGCCCAAGTCACCACGACCCCCTCGGCCAGCCAAGCCCCGCAAGCCCTGACAGGCCCCTTGCCGCTTCAAGCAAGCCCCTCGACACAAACGGCATCGACAGCTTCGCAACCTTCGTCAAGCGATACGCTCCAACAATATACGCCGCCCTCTGCCGGAAAAGCCGAAGAGGAAGCGCCTGTTTATAAAAAACCCCAAGCCCCCTCCGATGTTACGGCCGAAGACAATGATGCTTCGTTTTCAGATTTGCTGGATATTATGAACCCCTTGCAACATATTCCGATCATTGGCTCGATCTATCGCGAAGTCACGGGCGACACCATCAAACCGGCCGAGCGCGTTGTCGGCGATCTTCTTTTCGGCGCGGCAACAGGCACCATCCTGATCTCAGCCGCCGCATCGGTTGCCAGCCTTGCCATCGAACAGCAAACGGGGCGCGAGCCAACGATGATGGTTGCCGATGCCTTGTTTGGCACCGGCGACGATCAAGCGCCAGCGGAAGACGTTCGTCTGGCTGACGTCGCGGATCAAAAAACAACGACGCCAGCAACAACCAATCTGGCGAGCGCGGCGGCCCCCGTTTCTGCGGCCACGCAGCCCGTCCAAACGGTGGCGCTGGCGCAGGCCTCAACGGCAAGCGCGCCGCAAGCCAGCGCGGCAGCGCCGCAAACGCTTGCTGCTGCCAATACGCGCCCTGTTTCGCGGCCCAAAGTGATCAAGCCGGGAAGCAACAGCGCCGCTTTGGCCTTGGCTCAATCCAAAACGCCTTTGACGATGGTCGGCAACAAAGCCTTTTCTTTACAGCAAAAACACACGGTTCCGTTTACGGCCAAAACAGCAACCACAGCCAACGCGCAAACGAATACAACAAACAACGTCGCAACAACCACCAACACCGCAGCAACAAACGCGACATCCGCCAAGCTTCAAGCACAAACGGCGCTGCCCGGTATGGCTTTGCCCGGCGCGACCAACAGCAACGAGCAAAATCTTGGGCAAATCATGCAGCAAACGGCCCAAATCAAACAAAGCGGCGGTGCCTTGCCTGCCGATTTGGTCCATGACATGATGATGATGGCGCTTGATAAATACAAAACAGCCGCCGGCCAAGCCCCCAGCGAACTAAAAGGAGGCGAGCTGAATCTGAATTAAGGGGTTTTCATGCGGACCTTCGTCTTTCTTCTAACATGTCTCAGTGTTTTAGGGATCGGCTTCCCCAGCCAGGCCAACGATACGATCGCCGCGATTGAGACCGGCCAATTAACGCTGAAACAATCCAAAGATCTGCGGCTTCTTTCTGAAGATTTGCGGATCAACCCTTATCGCATCTCGGTCTCTTATCAAT
Organism: uncultured Rhodospirillaceae bacterium; assembly: GCA_964390005.1. Taxonomy (GTDB): domain Bacteria; phylum Pseudomonadota; class Alphaproteobacteria; order UBA9219; family UBA9219; genus CAYMGM01. The sequence goes on from CAYMGM010000005.1 coordinate 91,328, forward strand.
TTGAAAATGACAGCGATCACGCGATCAATACCGAAGTTGCCTTTCCCCTGCCGTTGACCTTTGACGCCGCCGATCCTTTATGGAATGGCGATTTCAATGTCCGCGTTAATGGAACGCCACGAACCTTTGCTCTGAGCTGCCGCGCGCTTTTAAACGACAAGGACGTCTCGCAAGAACTAACGTCATTATCGCTGCGCCTGAATGGTTTTACGAACTGGCAAGATCTGACACCAGCGCAGCAAAAGAAAGCCGCCGAAAAAGGCCTGTATTCAACGGCCAATATGGATGAAGAGATGGCGCCCGCCTATGGGCTTTCCTGCGCTTATCATTGGCGTCAAATCTTTCCGCCGCACAAAAAATTGCAAATCGCCCATAGCTATCCGCCGGGGCTGGGGTCAAACAGCATCGGTGTCTTAGATTTTTCAGAAAAATGGGCCGGGCTTTATCGTGAAGAAAATCCCTATCTCGATAAAGATCAGGAGAGCCTTTCCTACATGGCGCAATATGTTCCCTATATTCTTCACACCGGATCGAACTGGAAAAACGGCATTGAATCCTTTGACCTGACGGTCGATGGCAGCGATCTTCTTTTTGTCGAGATTGATGGGCAGCGTCAGACAGCGATGGGCGCGCTCCATCTTACGAAAAAGGATTTTAAACCACAGAAAGATTTGCTTGTCGCCTTTGTTGCGCGGCGGCCTGTGGCAACAGCCCCCAAAGGCCTGACGCTGATCAAAAAGGTCGCTGCGGGAACAAAATGCCTTGATAAACCAAATGGCCAACCGCTCCACACTTTTTCCGAAGCCACGGCGGTAACGCTTGAAGCGTGGGACGCGCCAACTTCTGATCAAATAAAGGTCCGTACAGCCGAAACAACGTGCTGGGTTCCGATGGATCGCTTAAGCGGGCCTTAAGCTGTTTTCTCTGCGACAAGAGAGATCCACACCTCGTCCGTCTCTGGCTGAGGCGTTTGACAGATCCACTTTACCGTCAAGCTTTCTTGCGCCAGCGCCGCCTCAAGCGGCTCTTGCCGCCAATAGTTGAAATAGCGCGGCGCACCGACCTTGCCCGCTTCCCACGCTTCGCCATCGCCTTCTTTCAGCGTCAAAGCCAGCCGCCCCAAGGGCCGCAAAGCGCCCGAACAACGGCGCAGCGCGCGGATAAAATCGGCTGGCGGCAAATGCAGAAAAACGGCATTGGCCATGATCAAATCATATGGCCCGCCCAAAGCGTCTGAAAGAACATTGACGCGCCGCGCCGCCAGGCCTTGCGCCGTTAAAAGACGCACGAAGGATTCAGCGGCGTCCGAGCATTGCACCTCAAACCCGCGTTCGCGCAAATAAAGCGCTTCGCGTCCCGGGCCGCTGCCAATCTCAAACAAAGCGGCCTCTGAAGAAAGGCCTTGGATGGCGGCGTCAAGCCACGCGATCACGCGCGGCAAAGGCCGCGATGGGCTTTTGGCAACATAAGCATCAGCGCCCGTTTCATAAGCTTCAAGCGTCCGCACATTCGGTGCCTCAAACAAGGCGGGAAACTGCCGCGCCGCGGGCCCGGGGGCCTCACCTTTATCAAACGCCTCTTGAAGCTTTTCGTATTTTTGAATGCGCGCCGCGAAAACATCGGGGTTTTTCATCAACGGGTCCGCGCGATGCCGCGCCAAGATCTGCCCAAAGGCCCGCGCCCAATCGGCATAAGACGCGCCAGCACAAAGGCTCTCGCCGCCAAAGCGCTGCGTATAATTTACGAGGCCGCCGGGGATATAGCGAAACCCATCAGGCGCGAGGCAAGCCCATTGCATCAAAAAATCCAAATCTTCGATCCAAAAGTCCGTCGCCCAGACAACGCCGCGGTCCCAAACATCGCGGCGGTGAAAAAGGCCACTCGCCGTCGTGCGTATTTTCCAATCATAAAAATCCTGTAGCGACGCCGTTTCAGGACAGCCGCGCGAATCTTCGCGCCGCGCGATCTCGCGGCCCTTACGATCCAACAATAAAACGGTGCGCCGGTGACCGAGAACGCCAAACACGGCTTCAGGATCTTGCAACGCCGCCGCCACACCGGCCAACGCTGATCCCGCCAGCGTATCGTCTGAATCAAGATAAAGGATCACCGCCCCTTGCGCAGCGAGGCCGCCTGTTTGACGGGCCGCGCCGGGACCGCCTTGCGGCCTTTGCAAAAACTGTAGCGTCAATGAAGGATAAGCTTGGACAACAGGCCGCAGATCTTCGTCCGATCCATCGTCAACGATAACGACCTCAAAAGCGCGAAAACTTTGGGCGGCCAGCGAATCCAAACAGGCGCGCAGCAAGGCCGAGCGATTGTGAACAGGAACGACGACGGAAAGAAAGGGTCTTTCGGCGGGCATCAAAGATCGCGCCCATGGCCGCCGCGCAAAATGGCCGAAGCCATGCGCACCGTCCGTGCCATTGCGCGAACATCATGAACGCGCAAAATCGCGGCCCCCTTCATGACGCCGATGACAACGCTGGCGGCGGTACCTTCCAAACGATCATGCGGCGGCGCATCTAAAATGCGGCCAATAAAGTTTTTCCGCGACGGCCCCAGCATGACAGGCATGCCAAGCGCAACCAAGCGATCCAAATCGCGCACCAACGTCAAATTATCCTGCAGCGTTTTACCAAACCCAATGCCGGGGTCCGTTATAAGGCGGCTTTTGTCAACGCCAGCTTGCTCAGCCCGCCCGGCCAGCGCCGCCAACGACTGACAAACGACGCCCACAATATCCGCCGCGCCTTGCGCATCGTAAACGCCGCCCAAACGCGGATCGCGCGAAACGTCGGCGGGCTTGGCTGCATTGTGCATCAAAACAAGCCCGGCCCCCGTTTGCGCCGCCAGCGCCAACATCGCCGGGTCCATCGCATCGCCCGAAATATCGTTTAAGACAGAAGCGCCCGCTTCCAATGCCGCCGCGCCAACGGCTACCTTGACCGTATCAATGCTGATCGGAATCTGCGGCCAACGCGCATGAAGCGCCGCCACAACGGGGATCGTGCGATCCAGCTCTTCCTGCTCGGACACGGGTGCCGCGCCAGGACGCGAGCTTTCGCCGCCGATATCAAGCCAATCCGCGCCATCTTCCAGCATCGCTGCCGCTTGATCAACCGCCGCGCCCAAAACGCTTTTCGCGGTCAAAAGACCGTCGCCAGAAAAAGAATCCGGCGTGACGTTGATAATCCCCATAATCTGGGGGCGCGGAAAAGAAAGAGACGGCAAGCGCTGCTTCATATATTTTCTTTATAAGGCCACGCGCCAACTTTGTCGGGCAAAACGTCCAGCAGCTCGCGCACCGTGACCTTTGCCGCCGGATGCACCCAGTCGGGCGCAATATCGGCTAACGGTTTTAGAACAAAGATACGCTCGCACATCAAAGGATGCGGGATGGTCAGTTCAGAAGAAACCATCTCAAGATCGTCATAAAAAAGAATGTCGATATCGATCAAGCGTGGCCCATAACGAAAGGTCGGCGTGCGGCCCAATTCGCGTTCCAGCTCTTTGACCGTATAAAGAAGCTTAATGGGATCCAGCGCCGTTTCCCCCATAAGCGCCGCATTCAAAAAAGCGGGCTGATCGGTCGCATAAGCAGGCGCTGTTTCATAAACAGGCGAAACCGCTTTGATCGTCATATAAGGAGACAAGGCTTCGACCGCCCCGCGTAGCGAGGCCAGACGATCACCGATATTGGCACCAATCGCCAAACAGATTTGATGAAGGGGTTGCTCTGACATGGCGCGTATCATGACGATAAAGCGCTTAAGGCACAAGCTTTTTCACTTTCAGGCGCGCCCGCCACCGGTGCGCCCGCCTTATTTTATGAGGGAAAACACAGTAAACAACGAAAGATTCCACCGCTTTGCATGAAACTAATAGTCAGGGGTATTCATCTGATATAAAGCACACAACGTTTTTCCAGCGAACCTTATTATTGTTAACGGCTTACCCCATGACACCGAAAAAAATCGAAACGGGCCTTTTGCTTGTTTATCCGCCCCACGGCCTTGTTGAGGTCGCCGAGGTCCAGCCCCCCGCCACAGGCAAAGGGCCTGCGCATTACCGTTTGGCGGCTTTGCACGTGGTTGGCAAGCCCGTCATTTATGTCGATGCCGATAAGGCCAAGGAAAACGGCCTGCGCGCTTTAAGCACGCGCGATCAATATAAAGAAGCGCGGCAGATTTTGCGTCAGTGCAAACGGGTTCATGGCACCATCAGCGTCCAGAAAAACAAATACTCTATCGCTGTTTGGGAAAAACAAATCCATTCGGGCGATATTAAAAACTATGCCCGCTTGCTGCGCGATTTTTACCGTCCCGCAGGCGAAAGACCGATGCAGTCACGTGAAAAAGAGTTGTTTAACGAAGCGCTCACACGCTTGGCCCATGAAGTCGGCGCCATTTTCGGTTGGCGCACGCCCCAGCAGATTGGCAAGGTGAAAAAGCACATTCAATATCTTCTGACCGTCCCGCGCGAAGATTTGACGTCCGAGGAAGAAGAGATCCAATACCTTCCCACGCCGCGCGCATTAAGTGCGCGAAATAAAAACGCTAAACCAAAGTATCAAACGCATCGCATCACGGCGCCTCAGGTCGGTGTTGACACTTGTTACCGAGGCCGTTTTAAAATTTCGGACTATACCGCTGTCCGTATAACAAAAAATGGCTAATGCAATGATCAATCTTTCTCTTGGCAGCTATTATGTTCACCCTTCTCAAGGGGTTGTTCATTTGATCGCGGCCACGCCAAAGACCGATCAAGACGAGGCAACCTATATCTTTGAAGCCCCTTTTTTTCGGATGCAAACGCAGCTTTCTCTTACCGCTTCACGCGCCGAGAAGGCTGGCCTGCGTTCGCTGGCAACACCGGCGCAACTGGCCAGCGCCAAAGCCATTCTGAAGCAACAAAAACGAGGCCTGCCGCGCGTTACAACCAAACGCCAAACCTGCGTCGAGGCGTGGAGACAGCGTCTTCAATACGGATCGGCCGAAGATTGCGCGCGGATTTTGCGCGACTTGAACCGCAGCCAAGGCGAGCCCGTTCGCGGCGCACGCGACAAAACGATCTTTGTCGAAGCCATCGACCGCCTGGCCGCCGAGATGTCGGTTGTTTTGAGCCTAGACCTGAACGATGCCAAGCAAGAGATCCGCGCGCTTTTGGCCGCCCCACGCGCAGGCCTTGCCCCGCAGGACGAGCAACCGGCTAATGCCCGCGCGACAGCGCCCGTCAACAGATCGGTTTTCGCATCTAACGCGATGAAAGGCGCAGCGGTTTACCCCGTGAAAGGAGAAGCCCGACGCGCCGGAACGCCGCATCGCCTATCCCCAGGGAAAAAGGCGCTATGACCGAAGGCCCGTTTCCTTTTCCACTTCAAGAGGGCACGCTCTTCGTCTATCCGCCTACCGGCCTTGTTCGTTTAGAGGCCTTAGCGCCGCTTGCCACAATGCCAAACGGCGGCTTGTTTTTGCATTTAGCGCCGCAGCTTGGCGATAACCCAAGCCAATTGATGATCCCCCTTGCCACAGCGACGCGCAGCGGCTTGCGCCCTTTAAGCGATCCGGCCTTGATCCCAGTTTGTTATGGCATCATCCGTCAGCAAAAATGGGGGCTTCCTCATTTTGGGAAAAAATCGGCAGACTGTCCGCAACTGTGGCAAGCGCGTCTTGGCACGGGTGACATCTTGGATCAAGCGCGCCTTGTCCGTGACTTTAGACGGGTGGCAGGCGAGCCGGGACTAACCGCCGCCGAAAGCAACTTGGTCGCACAGGCAGCGCTACGGCTAACCGCCGAAATCGCCGCCATCAAACAGATTGACCGCAGGCGCATAGGCGATGAGATTGCTTATCTGCTGACCCTTCCCACGGTTAAAGCCGCGCCCACCGACGATTACACGCCCGTCAAGCTGACGCGAAGACCCGCGGCTTTTAACACAACGACGCCGCATAACCGGATCGAGCCGCTTCCTCGCGACGAGCTGATCCGCTATCGGCGCAACCAACACCCTATCGCTGTCAGCCGACACAGAAAAGCAGCGCCCTAACGACGAAATTTTACATTTTGAATTCGTCGCCCAGATACACGCGGCGAACATCCGCATGCGCGACGATTTGATCTGGCGCGCCTTCCATCAAGACGCGGCCATCATGGATGATGTAGGCGCGATCGACGATTTCCAGCGTCGCGCGCACATTGTGATCGGTAATCAAAACGCCAAGGCCGCGATCGCGCAAATGCACGACCAAATCGCGGATGTCGCCCAAGGCAATCGGATCGATACCTGCGAACGGCTCGTCCAAAAGAAGGAAGTGAGGCTGCGACGCCAAAGCGCGCGCAATTTCAACGCGGCGACGTTCGCCCCCCGACAGGGCAACGGCAGGCGCGCGGCGCAAATGCGTAATCCCAAACTCGGCCAAGAGTTCGTCCAAGATATTTTCGCGCGCGTCGCGATCGGGCTCGATCACTTCCAAAATGGCGCGAATATTGTCTTCAACCGACAGGCCGCGAAAGATCGACGTTTCCTGCGGCAAATAGCTAAGCCCCAAACGCGCGCGCCGGTACATGGGCAGCGCCGACACATCGGCGCCATCAATGGTAATCGATCCGACATCCGGCGGCACAAGGCCCGTCAAAAGATAAAAAGACGTCGTCTTCCCCGCGCCGTTCGGCCCTAAAAGCCCAACGACCTCGCCACGCTGAACGTGCAAACTGACGTCATGCAACACAGGACGGCGCTTGTAATGCTTGCCCAGATGCGCGGCTTCAAGCCCAACGCCCGTGGCCGGCACAGGAATTTGCCGATCCGAAGGCCCGGGCAGAGAAGAATCCGGCGCGCCTTGACGCGCAAAGGCAATGACTTTTCCAGCTGGCTTCATTGTTTCTCGCTCTTTTTCTTGTCGTGCGCTTTGGCGCTGCCTTTGCTTGCGCTTTTCTCTTGATCGGGGACCAGCAGAACTTTGACGCGGCCTTTGGGATTTTCGTTTAACATCCGACTTTCCCCTGTCGCAAAATCAACTTCCGCCTTATCACCCGACAATTGCGTCTGTCCGCGTGTCACGCGAACGGCCCCTGATAATACGGCAACATTTCTTTTCACATCGTAAACGACCTGTTCGCTGCGCGCCACCGTGTCTCCGGTCACGACCGTTGCATGGCCCTGGGCCGTCAAAACGGTCATTTCGCGTTGTCCACCAGGCACTTGCGAGAAATGGGCCGTCAGCACATCGCCTTCGATGTGCCGCCCTTCGCGCACCGCGACGGCATGGCCGCGCGCCACAGCCATTTGGTCATGGTCATAATATTCCAAGGATTCTTGCGCCGTCACGACTTCTTTTTGCGTCATATATTTAAGGTTCTGGCCTGTCATTTGAGCGACAGCCTTGTCCAGATCATACACGGCCCGTTCACCAAAAACTTGCTGTTGGGTGTCCCACAAATGAACATTGCCTTCGGCCATCAGCCGATCAATCCCTTTGCTGGGGCCGTTTTCAGACGTTTTATCCTTGTTTTCAGATGGTTTTTTTTCTTTGCCGTCCTCGGCCTGACGTTCATGGGCCGACAGAACGTCAGCGGTCACGGTCAAATCGCCCTTAATCGCTTTGGCCCCGCCGCGCGCGACATAAAGATGTGTCTCTTTATACCATTCAAGGCTGCCATCGGCAGAAACCTCAACAGCCTCGGTCGCAGCTTTGGGCGCTGGCGCTTTGGCATCTTTTGCCAAGGCTGCCGCACCGCTTCCCATCAAAAGGGAGGCCAAAACTACCCAAAAAAGACGCTGTTGCGCCATCATCCGCCAAGATCCTTTTCGTTAACGGTCCGCCTTTTTACCAGAGCCGCGGCCCTGTGGCAAATCCTGCGCGAGCGAAACCAAATGAGCCGTTGCCGGGCCTTCGATAATCAGAGTCTGGCCGCGATCAAGAAAACGCCACCCAGCCCCGCGCACTTCGCCAAAAGGTCCTTGAATCAGAATGGGTTGATGTCCCCACCCCCGAAAACCACCAACATCGATTTGCGCTTCGCTGGTTGTGACCTGATAGCCTTGGTCATGGTAAAAACGTACGTCGCCCCCCAGCCAAAGCATCTTGGCGTTCTGATCGAACCGCCCAGAGGTGGCCTTAATAACCAACCAAGCCCCTGACTTTAAAGTAATTTCGGCTTCAGGCACCTCTAAATCGACCAATCCCTTGCCGCCGCTGACCTGCAGCGCCCGCCGCGCGGTCACGGAATAAGGCTGCCCATCGGCATCAAGCCCCGTATAATGCAGATTTTCGATCATCAAATTCGGCACATTATCGGCAGCGACATCCGACAATTTGGTCCCCGTGACCATCGGCCAAACGATAAGAGCCCCCAAAACAACCAAAACCAGCCCCGGCAAAGCCCAGCGTAAAAGGCCGACCCGGCGGCTATAATGGCTGCTTTGCTGCAAAGCCTGCCGCGTGTCGCGCAGACGCACAAAGGCCATACGGTCTTTATCGTTGGAAAGAGAGGGATGTTCCTGCTCGTCCGTCATGGCCCGCCCTGCCCGCCTTTAGCCGCGGACGGGACGATGCGCGAAGATATCGACGTTTTCCCAGCCCGAAAGATCCAGCATCACGCGCGCGGGTAAGCAATCAAAAGTGGCTTCGGCCAGCGTTTGACGGCCTTCGCGCTCAAGCATCATATCCAGCGTGGCCTTCAGTTCATGCAAATACAGAACGTCGGTCGCGGCATAGCCTTGTTGCTCAGCCGACAGCGTCGCCCGTCCCCAGTCCGAGGTTTGCTGCTCTTTGCTAAGATCAATCCCCATCAAATCGCGGGCCAAATCTTTAAGCCCATGGCGATCGGTAAAGGTCCGCGCCAAAAGAGACGCAATTTTGGTGCAATAAACCGGCTGCGGCATCACGCCCAAATGGAACGAAAGCGTCGCCATATCGGCCCGCGCAAAGTGAAACAGCTTTAGCACATCGGGGTTATCCAGCAGTTTTTTTAGGTTCGGCGCATTGTACTGCCCGCGCTGAAAGCGAACCAAATGCACAACGCCATCGCCTGCCGAAAGCTGGACCAAGCACAACCGGTCGCGCGACCAGTTCAGCCCCATGGATTCGGTATCGATAGCAACCGACGCGCCAAACGAAACATCGTCGGGCAAATCGCCTTCATGGAAATGGATAACAGGTTGAGCCACAGCAAAAACCCTTTGAAAAAAGAAAGACCGATGGCGTCAAGGTATCGGCCATTCAGGGCCGAAAGTCAATCAAGGCCCCACCGCGGATGCATGGCAAGCCCCGGGGATCAAAAGCGGCTTTTGCAAGTAAAGATCCAACGCGCCCCAGCTTTGAAGTTTGTCGTACTGCGCCAGCGCGTCCTTGATGATATATTGGATCAAAGGCGAGCGTCCCTCGACAACCCCACGGTTCACAACAAGAAAATCGGGATAAACCGAGTGATTTTGTACGATCCGCATAAGCCCAAGACGCGCGGGCATAATCCGCGCCGTACTGGGGTTTTTTGCATTTTCGGCATCTGTCGGCACCAAAATGTCCAAAAGGCCCGTTTGCGCACAAGGATAGTTCTGCGCCAAAAAGGCGGTTATCGCCTTCATCTTCTCGGCGTTTTCAATAAGCTGACGATCCGTACCCTGTTTAAAGGCCGCATGCTTGATCAAATGCGGCGCGCCTGAAAAGGCAAAAACCAAGACAAAGACAAGAAAGGTCGCCAAAGTAACCACCGGCATCCGCGGCGGTAAAAGAAGCGCACAGGCGGCAATAAACAAAAAGCAAGGCCCAAACAAATACCAGCTCAGCGCCATGCTGTGAAAAACGCTGTTGACGGCCATCAACGCCGCCGCCACAAACAAAACGCCGCCCAAAAGAATCCGCGGCGTCTTGTCGCGCCGCGCGATAGCGCCAACCCCGAAAACAAGGCTCCAAAACATCGCGGCCGCTGCAGGCAGAAAATCAACGCGAAGGCCGGCGACGGCAATTTGGTCCCATGTCACCTCGTCGCGCCGCCAAGCCAGCAGAACATTCTCCATCGAGAATTTCAAAGGCGGCACAATCGCCATAATGTCGCGGATCTGCTGAAGGCTAGTATCAAGCGGGCACAAGAAAAACACAAGCCCCGTCAGGGCCGCATAAAGAAGGAAGGCAAGCCCGGCCTCTTTGACGGCCCGCTTCACTTGATGGCTTGGCGCGTTTAAAAAAGCTTGCGCGACGCCATAGCCGGGAAAGCAAAGCGCAAAAGGAAGCATGCTAACCTTTGCCATCACGCTGAGAAAGGCACAAACCAAAGCGGCGCGATACATCCACCCTAAGAGTCCGCCATCAAGGGCGGCCAGACAGATCGTCGCCGACATGGTGAAAAGAAGAAGATATTCTGGCGAAATAATTTTCCCAAAAAAGAAATAGCCCGGAACCGAAAGCGAGACAAAAAGAAACAACGCAGCCGACGCGCGCCCCCATACCCTCCCAAGAGCCGCCGCGCCCATATAAAAAGCGATATATTTTAATGAAACAAAGGCCACACGGATGATGGCGATTTCAAACCCTTTCGGCGCCATGTCTCGAAAATAAACCAGCAGGCCCCAAAACAAAGGTCCATTGCCCGAGGAAAAATGAAAAATATAGTTTGTCGTAACGGTATCTAAAAACAAAGCCTCGTCGGGCGAACCTGCATGAAGCGACGCCAAATCACTGGGCCTCAAAACCAAAAAAAGCTCGGTGCCCCATAAAAAGAAGCCCAAAGCCAAGACAAAGGCATAGGCTATCGTCAGGGCCTTTTCTGCCGAAAGCCGCGCCCCAAAGGTTTTAAACGTTTTGTCGATCATGCCGCCGTCTCGTCAATCGATATGATAGGGAATGTTCAGCGCATTGTTCGGGTTTCGCGCGACAAACCATGTACACCCTTCCTGAACAGGCCCGATGGAAAGCGTATAGGCCCCCGCCCGCCGCGGGAAAGGAACGACCACAGCCACCTCTGCCGACGCGCCAGGTTTTAACGTCGGCAAAGCGCTGCGCTGACCATCAAGCACTGGCGTCCCCACCTGATTCAGCCACTGCGCCCCAACATTGACACCCCCCGCGCCAAGATAAGGCTCTAACGTTTCGGCCCCTTTATTGGTCACTTTGACGCGCATAATCAACTCAGCGGGTGCCAGAAAACGACCCCAACCGCGCCGCGGAAACGGATCATCAATACCGACAAGGCTTACCGCCGTTTCATAGTGGGAAAGACAGGCGGGCTGTGCAGCGGCGTAAGAGCTTCCTTCCGGGAGCGTTGTATATTTTCCCAAATAGGGTGAAGCAAAAACGCGGTCCTTCAAGCCCGCGGCGAAAAAAGCCACGACAATGATTGAGAAGATCAAAAGCAAGCGCGGCATTTTCCGCCCGCGCAGCGCATACATAAACGGCACGACAAAAAGGAAGAGATTGGCCGCTTTAAAATAGCCCGTAAAATGCATCATGACTGTTTTGCCAAAGCAAAAATAAGTCAAAGCAATCACGGCAAGTCCTAAAGACAGCGCAAAAACATGGCCTTGGCGAACGCTTTCGTCCATGCGTCGAAAAGCCCCGCGCAACGTCCCACCCAAAGCGTAAAGAGCAGCCAAAACAAGCCCCAAAAACAGCAAAACGCCGGTCCCTTCATAGCGCGCGGGCTTACCGTCGCCAACCAGCCAATGGTGCCCCGCAAGGCCCGAGAACATATGTTCGGCCAAACTTTGAAACGGCAGGCCCAAGATCCCCGCGGCCTGACTTGACGCAAAAACGCCGAACCGCACGCGAATAAAGAGCTGCCACGCCACAACGACCAAAACGGGAAGGGCTTGAAGGCCAAGCTGCCCCAGCAAAGGCCTGACGCGTGCCCACGACAAAAGGCTTTGCCATCCGGCCACACGGATAAACCGCCAAAGAAGGCCAAGGCCGACAAAACAGGGGATTAGAACGAAAATCTCGCGCGATAGCGCGGCAAAGGTGATCGCCAGAAGATAAAAAATCTTTTGATCCGCCAACAGCGCCAGCGCCGCCAAAATAAAAAGGGCGTCGGCGGTCCCGTCAGGCAATCCATTTAACAAGGTGACTTGCGTTCCAGCGCCCAGAGACCAAAGAAGGATCAAATAGGGCGAAGCCCCCTGCCGCGCCAAAAAGGCGCTGGCAAACCCCACGGCGAGAAGAAGAAGCCCCAGCGCGGTGCCATAATAGACCGCGGGGCTGACCCACGACTGAAAAAAGATTTTCGAGACAAGGTTCGCCAAAAGCGGCAACCCGATACGCTGATAGCGATAAGGTGCGTTATCAATGTAGCGTGGCGTATCGCGAAGCGCGAACGGATCGTTTGCGATAGAAAAATAGAACTGGCCATCCCACCCTGTTTCATCCTTCAACACATAAAGCGGTGTGATGCCGTGCGCACGCAAATCCGATGGAATTCCAAACATCTTCGCGGGCAAGAAAATCTGCTCAAAATGCCCATTCACAGGCCCGCGCAGATAAAACAAAAGAACGCCAAGCGAAAAGACAAGCGTTAGAAGAACAGGCCCCCAAAAGCGCTTTTGCGGCAAGCGGCCCCAAACGGAAGAAAAAGACATTGGGTTCTCGATCACATTAAACGGGAAAAGACGGCGCGGCGACCGGCCTGGCAAGCGGGTTGTTTTTGTATTCAAGTTCGTCTTCTTTTTGTGCTTCTAGCTCGGCCACAATCAGCTCGGTTTCATAACGGCTGGCCTCGCGTTCTTTAAGGTAAGCAGGCAAGGTCGCCAACCGCCAAACAAGCCGCACGCTCCACCCGACCAAAGGCAGGGTAAGAACAAAGACAAAAAGACGCAAAAGAACATCCATTGGCTTTAAGAGAAAACAATAAGGCGTTTTTTCACAAGCTTCCGCCGACAGCATATAGCGCCGAACAAGTTGAGGCCGACTGGCCGATTGATCGTACAAAGATTGGAAAAGACCGTTTAAGCCATTGGGATCCGGTGGCCGTCGCAAAAAAAACCAGTAAAGCGCAAACCCAAAAGCCAAATCGGAAGAAAGGGCAAGCAGACGAAAATAAACCAGCGGATTACCGGCCCGCGCCAAACAAAAAGAAGAGCGCATACGCTCATTGACACGCCGCAAGTGCATGGATCGCAGCGGGCGCGCCAATCCTTTTGAGACAAGAGCACAAACGGCTCGAATATCTGTCTGTTGTTGGCACGCCGAAGCGTCGTCGGTCATTTTAGAACCACCCCTTATAGGCGAAGAAAAATCGCCAATGCTGTTTCTTTGATGTCTTTTTCCATCTAGACTAATACTTGCCAAACGTCATTCGTTTTTTTATTGTCTGCCCTGTTTCCTCGCTCGGTTTCTTTGTCCCCGATCCGGGCGGCTTAAAGGTTTTCGGGCCCTGTTTTGGCGCAGATCCAAACATCCTGCCACCCTCTTCCGATTAGAAAGATTTCAATGCCCTTTTCCTTTCCCCCCATTCCGCAAGGCTCCATTTTAGGCCTGAATTACAGCGGTATGCATGACAGCGCCATCGCCCTTGTCGCCCCCGATGGCGATTTGGTCTTTGCTTGCGCGCTAGAGCGGCTTTCGCGCTATAAACAAGATGGCCGACGTCCCGACCGTTTGCTTGATGGCGTGCCGTGGTCCCAGATCGCGGCTGTGGCGTTGACAACGGATCAAACCCTAGACCGCACGCCGCTTGCGCCCAGCCGGTTGCACCCGACGCCCTTAAAAACACCGCGGACCGCGCTTGAGAATGAACATGGCCAGCCTTTTAACGATTTTGTCAAAACGCTTCCCGTTCCCGTCCATTTCGTCAATCATCAGCTTTGCCATGCCAGCGCTGCTTTTGCGCCCAGCGGCTTTGACGCGGCGCTGTGCCTAACCTATGACGGCGGCATGAGCAATTGCACGACCTTTGGCGGGCTTTTCCAAGCCTCGCTTGCCAAAGGCATCGTCCCCCTTGATACTTTTCCCCTCGCGACAAACGCACGTATCAGCGTTTTATATTCGTTCATCACTGGCATGCTGGGCTTTACGCCGAACAAACACGAAGGCAAAATCACCGGCCTTGCCGCCTATGGCCACGTCACGCCAGCCTGCCGCGCCTTGCTCGACGATTGGATGGGCCCGGCCTATCACGAGATCGAAAGCTTGTGCGACTGGTATTTTATGTATGACGATACCAAACAACCGCAGCTAGCGGTCAACGCCGAGCGCCGCCGCCACCTTCAAGAAAAAATCAAAGATATCAAGCGCGAAGACCTTGCTGCCACCGTTCAAACGATGACCGAAGAGCATATTTTGACTCTTTTGACCAACGCGCGGCAAGCCGGGTGGACGCACGATAATATCTGCTTATCCGGCGGACTTTTCTCGAATGTTAAATTAAACCAGCGCGTCAAAGCCTTTGGCTTTTCCAATATCTTTATCTCGCCGCCGATGACGGACGATGGGACAGCCTATGGCGCGGCGCTGCACGTTCTGTCGCAAACAAAGCCCCTGGCGCGCAACCCACAAAAAACCATGGCCGTCGGCCCGGCCTATGACGCCGATGCCGTTTTATCGGCCTTAACTGAAGCCGGGCTGACCTACACGGAAACGACGAAAGAAGATCAAGCCGAAAAAATCGCTACCCTGTTGGCGCAAGGAAAAGCCGTTGCTTTGTTTTCGGGCGGCATGGAGTTTGGGCCGCGCGCGCTAGGAAACCGGTCGATCTTGGCTGCGGCCTCGGACGCTTCGATCAATAAATCGCTGAACGATAAACTCAACCGAACCGAGTTTATGCCTTTTGCGCCCATGACGCGCTATGAAGACAAAGACGCTTGCTATACCGATTTAGCTGGTTGCGACTTAACGGCAGAATATATGACGATCACGACGGGCTGCACCGATTTGATGAAGCAGCGTTGCCCCGCCGTTGTCCATGTCGATGGCACGGCACGCCCGCAATTGATCCGCGCCGATAAACTGCCGCTGGTTCATCGCATTATCACTCTTTTCCAAGAGAAAACGGGCCAGCCCTCAATCGTCAATACGTCGTTTAACATTCATGAAGAGCCTATTGTCTGCTCACCGCGCGATGCGATTGACGGGTTTTTAGGCGCCGGGCTTGACTATCTGTTCTTTGACGCAGGTCCCGGGTATCTTCTGTCGTTTGATGATAATCGCTTGGCTGCTTTGACCTATCTTCAAAGCCGCCGCGGTGAGAAAAGCAAAAAGGAAGAGGCCTTAACAGCTTTGAACGCGGACCTCTTCCGCCGGATCGAGATCTTGTCAGCTGCGCTTGATCAAGCGGGCGAGACCATCAGCCACCTTCAAACACAACAGGCCGAGACAAGTTCCGCGCCGCTTCATGCAAAATTTTTGAAACTTGTCTCGCGCCAGAGCAAAGGGTGACATGAAAATCGGTTTTATTACACCGTGGCCCCCGCAAAAGACGGGGATTGCCGATTATGCCTATGATTTAGCGTGTGGCTTGGCCCGAGCGGGGCACAATATCTATGTCTTCACGACAGCCAACAAACCGATCCCGGGACCAGAAGATTGCGCCGACAAGATCATCCTGTCACCCGTCAGTCGCTTTGACGAAGACAAAGCCGCGCAAATGGATCGTATCGTTTACCAGATGGGAAACAATTCTTCCTTCCATCTTCACATGATTCCGCTGATCGCCCGGATCAAAGGCATTGTCCATCTGCATGACATGGTGCTTCAGCACATCACAGCTTTTGCGCTTTACGCCCATGGCGATCCGTTGCTTTATAGGCGCGTTTTGGCCAAATGGTATGGCCCGGACGTTGCCCGGTTTTTTTTCGAACAATTGCGGCAAAATGTCTGTCCGTGGGATACGCCGATTGTCACCGATTACCCTCTTTTCCAAGAGGTTCTCCAACACGCCAAGGCATGCATTGTTCACAGCCATTTCGCGGCCGACAAAATCAGCGCCGCTTTTCCCGCTTTGCCTGTCAACGTCATTCCCCAAGTCTATCCGGCCACGGGGCTTTTAAAAGGCACCGAAACGGGGCCGTTTAAAATCGGCATCTTTGGCGGCGTCGATCCGCAAAAACATGCCGAGATCGTCATAAAAGCGCTGAAGATCGCTGTCGCCCAAACCGATGTGCCGCTTGAGCTGCATATCGCCGGATCCATTCACCCGCAATGCAAATGGATTCTTGAACTTGTCGAGCAGCTTGGCCTAACCCAGCACGTCTTTTACCATGGCCGCTTACCTGAAAAAGAGTTTCTTGAGCGTTTGACCAAGACAGATTTGTGCGTCGGGCTTCGATCGCCAACCATGGGGGAAACCTCGGCGATTATTGCGCGCGCGATGCAAAGCGGAACGCCCGTCGTCGTCAACGATATTGGCTGGTATGCCGAACTGCCGTCCTTTGTCCCGAAACTAGACCCCGCCGATCCGCAGCAAGCGGAAAAATTGGCGCAGCTAATCAAAACCCTTGCGACGCGCGGTCCGGCCTATCAACAGATCATCGCCGAAACGCAAGCCTTTGCGAAAGAGTCGCTTGATTTCGACCGCACGGTCGAGGCTTATGTCGCCTTGATCCACGCTTTATAACCGGAGTTTTCAATGCAGGCGCGCGCCGCTTTACGACACAGGCTTTTCGACCAAAAGACCGCCGCGATCCTTTGGACGATCGGCTTGGGTCTTTTGGCCTTTTGTTTTTTCGCGTTTCTGTCGGGCCAGATCGATTTTCACCCGGACGAGACCATTTATTTTGATGGCATCCCCACCGCGTTACGCAACGATACGGGTCTTTTCTATTCCTTATTCTATCAACTGTTCTTGCGCGGCGATGGCGGCCCCGGCATCGCCCGACTAGCTTCGGCGGCTTTGGGCGCTGGAACGCTGGCGTGCTTGCTAATCTTAGGCACCCAACAAAACAAACCCCGGGCGCAATGGCTTCTCGCCGCTGCGGTTTTTCTGCTTTCTTATCAAAGCATCTTTATCTTTGACCGCGTCCGCCCCGAAGCCGCTTGGTGGTTTTTAAGCGCGGCTTGCGCCGTGGCCCTAAACGCCTATGGAAAACGCCCTTCAACACGCCTTTTGGCGCTTGTCGGCTTGGCTTATTTCCTTTTACCCATGAACCACCGCCTTTGCTGGCTCCCGGCGCTTTTTCTGGCGGGCTATACGGCCTTTTTCTTTTGGCCGCGTTTTGGTTTTGTCAAAACGGCCTTCTTGGGCGCAGCCATGCTTTCCGGCGTTTTGGTCAATCTTTTTGGCCGCGCCCTTTTTTTAGGGATCGCACCCACCCAAGCGCTGCAAGCCGCTTTGGATACCCCTCACCCGGCAAGACCATCGGTTTATGCCTTCCTTCATAATGTTTTTTGGGATGCGCCTTCATTTTTAAACGACACGGCAGCTAATCCTAATTTCTATGCGCCGTTGGCCCATCTGCACCTCTCGCCCGCGATCTTGAGCCACAATTTCGTTCAAACCGCTTTATGGCTGTCGATGGTCATCCTGCCCTTTTGTGGGCAAAGCGCCCGCGCGCGTTATCTCCTGTCGTTTCCGCTTTTCGCCTGTGTCGTCTTGTATGTGTCGGGCTATTTCAACCCGACCTATACCGCTGGCTTCTCTTTGTTTTGCGTCATCGCGGCTCTCTTTTTGATGAACGCCAAACGCAAAATCGTTCGCGGCTTTGCGTTTTTCCTTATCGCTATTTCTCTTTTCAACGGCCTCTCGTTTTTAGCCACGCGGGTTCTTAACCATGGCCGCGCCACCTATTTTCAAGCCGAGCAACAGGCTCACCAAATCCTTATGGCGAACCCGCAAGCCCAAACCGTCGCCATTTCCGAGCGGTACCAATCTGCAACCCGCGGTTTTAAAGGAAAAAGATATATCGTTTACAAAGACGAGCTGCCGCAAGATTTAGATTTGTTGATCGTGGATAGCTACGACGATGTCATGTATCAGTTTGTCCCCGCTTTTCAGGAAAAACAGGACGCGCTTCATCGCCGGGCGGCAACGTCTTGCAAAGTTGCCGGTCAACGAGATCCCGTTTACCAAGACGACACTTTATTTCCCGAAGCGAAAGCTTATCTTGAAATGCACGCGCCAATCCCCTATCCAGGGTCTTGGTTCTTCAGAAACAGCGCGGCCTACGGCCTGAACATCTATAAGCCTTGCCCATGACAACGTTACCGCAGACCGCTCCACAGCCGATCCGTCGCCTTTTGTACGATGCGACATCGACTTTGTACACGGGCTATAAAACAGGTATCCAACGTGTCGTTTTGTCGTTGGAAGAGCCTTTGCGCGCGCTGTGCGAGGCCAAAAACATCCACTTCCAAACCGTTTATTTCGATGGCACGCGCTATGCGCTTTGCACGCCGGAATTTCGCCGCAAAATATGGATGCGCCGCCGGCTGATCAATGCGTTAAGCAAACCCTTGGCTCTTATTGCCCCTTATGCTTCGTTTTTTATGCATCAAGCGCGGAAGTATAAACGGCGCCTTAAGCGTAACCACAAAGAAAAACTACATCAGCTTCTCAAAACGTCGTTGATTAGCAAGTTCTTCTTCCTTCTTTCCGGTCTTCTTTTGTTGAACCTAAAAGTCGCCGGGTTTTTTATCCGTCTTTTTCAACGTTTAATCCGTAAAATATCGTTCCATTATCTTCGTCCGCGCGATTATTGGACCCCAGAGCGCGGCGATATTCTTTTGCTGGCCGACGCGACATGGAATTTCGAGCCATGGCCCTTTATCGAGGATGCAAAGAAAAGCGGCGCCCAAGTTCATGCTATCGTTTATGATTTGCTGCCCATTAAATATCCGCATTTCTTTTCGGACATTCTTGTTCATGCCTTTCAACATTGGTGGAGATCCTGCGACGAATATGTTGACGCCTTCTATTGCATTTCAAAGGCTGTCCAACAGGATGTCGAAACAAGATTGACGCGCGAGTCCCCCAATCGCCCGGCCACCTTTGTCTTTCCGCTTGGCGTCGATTTTTCACCAAAGACCGCACAACAATCAGCTTCTTCGGCTGAAATCGCTTTGCTGGATATTGAACGCCCGCTGGATTCATCCGTTGTTTTTCTGACGGTCGGGACCATCGAGCCACGCAAAAATCATGGCTACATCTTAGATGCCTTTGATAGGGCTTGGAAAACAGATTTATCCCGGATCCTTGTTATTGTGGGGCGACGGGGCTGGTTTTGCAAAGAAATAGCGGTCCGTATTCGCAAGCATCCGCTTTACAATAAAAACCTCTTTTGGTTTGACGATTGTAACGATGCGACTTTGGAACAGCTTTACGGGCTGGCCGACGGCTTGATCGCCGCCTCCATCGACGAAGGCTATGGCTTGCCGCTTATTGAAGGCGCAGCGCGTGGCGTCCCGGCCCTAGCCAGCGATATCCCCGTTTTTCACGAAGTTGCGGTTGCGGGAACGCGCTTTTTCGATCTTGAAGACCCGGCGTCTCTTGCCGCACATATTGCAGCAACGGAAAAAGCTCCCTTTCCCAAACAACCGCTGGCGCAAAGTCCCTTTCCGAGTTGGGAAGATTCCGCCAAAAGCGTCTATCACCATCTTTTTTTGGCGTCTTACGGTGTGGCCTGACAAGGCAAGCCTTGCCAGAGACCGCGCGGCTCATTAACATTTCATTTCTGTTTTCCCAATGGCTTTCGTGCGCGCGCTGCACGCCAAGGACAAAAAACGTATGGTACACCCGCAAGCCTTTTCTTCTATCAATCTTGACCACCTTCAGGGCGTTTTGATCGATCTGGACAATACGCTCTACCCCTACGAGCCCGCCCACCGCGCCGCTTTACGCGCCGTCTTTGCGGACTATGCTGGTCCTCTTTCTTTTGACGCTTTTGCGGCAGCCTATCGCGACGCGCGCACCCATGTGACCCAAGCGCTTCAGCCCGGCGCGTCTTGCCGTTCACGGTTTTTGGCCTTTCAGCGCATGGGCGAAACCTTGGGCTGGACCCCGATCTATACGAAAGCCTTGGCCTTTGAGACGCTTTATTGGGACCGTTTTATCGCCGCCATGCGCCCCGATCCTGCCGCCATCGCTTTTCTAACCCGCTGCCGCGACGCGGCCCTTCCCGTTTGCCTGGTCACCGATATGACCGCCGCCATCCAAGCCCGCAAGATCGAGGCGCTGGGGCTGTCGTCCCTTATCCAACATTATGTTTCATCGGAAGAGGTTGGCATTGAAAAACCCAGCGCCAAAATCTTCTCGACCGCTTTGGCGAAATTAGGCATAACCCCAAGTCAGGCGCTGATGATCGGCGACGATCCGACCAAAGACATTCGCGGCGCCGAAGCCTTGGGGATCCGCGCCATCAGGGTTCTAGCCGAAGAAAGTCACGCCGTATGAACAGCCTTTCCGTCGCCCGCCAGCAATTTCTTCGCTTTATTGTCGTCGGCTTGATCTCAACCGCCGTCAGCTATGGCGTTTTTCTGGGCCTTTTCTCGCTGGCCTATATCCATTACCAAATCGCTTCGGCTGCCGGGTTTATCGCGGGCGTTTTTGTCGGCTTTCCGCTGAATAAGGCTTGGACCTATAGCAAAAAGGATCAAACCAGTACGCGCCAGAAGATCGCCTATGGCCTTGTCTATCTGGGCTCGCTAGCCTTGAGCCTTGTCTTTTTGTATCTCGCCGTCGATTGCGTCGGCCTTGATGCCCGTATCGCCAACGTCTTGTCGATCGGCCTTACCACCTGCACCAACTATATAGGGACGAAGTTTTTCGTTTTCAAAGCATGAACCTTTGCCTGAAAGATAAATGGCATGCCTTTTGGTGCGATCCAAACGGTAACGCCAAGCTCTCGCACCTTTTCACGCATCCCGTCTTTTGGGGCGTTTTGGCGCTCAAGCTGATTGTCGGCAGTTTGCTGGCGTCAGAATATCTTTCGGATCTTTTCCTGCCTTTTGGCGATCAATTTATCGCGCACCCGCTTGCCAATCCCTATGCCGTCTTTTGGGCCGCCGATAACGGCGCTGCCTTTCCCTACCCCGCCTTTATGCTTTATGTTTTTACGTCGGTTAAGTTTTTGCTGACTTGGCTCACGGGGCATGCCTTCACCGGCTTTGGCGCGCTTCTTCTTTATCGTTTGCCGCTGCTGGGGGCCGATTTATTGATTTTGGCCACGCTGGTGCGCTGGCTTCCCAACAAAATCCTAAGCGTCTTGTATCTTTATTGGGCCTCGCCGGTTCTGTTTTACATTTCTTACGTCCACGGCCAGCTTGATGTGATCCCGCTGGCTCTTTTGTTTTTGTCGCTGCACGCGATGTTTAAAGAAAACAAAGTTCTCGCGGGCGTTTTCTTCGGCTTGGGGCTGGCCGCAAAAACGCATCTGGTCGTCTGTTTTCCGTTTTTCCTTATTTATCTTTGGCGGCGGCAGGAAAACGTTCAAGCTTTGGTTGCCTTTTCGGCTGCCGCTCTTGTCGCTTTTCTTGTGCCGAACCTGCCTTATCTGGCGTCGGATGCTTTCATCCAAATGGTCTTTCTGAATGCCGCGCAGAAAAAGCTAGCGCTCGCGACCTTTTCCTTTTCGCCGCACGCGGATTACTACATTGTTTTAGGGGCCTATATCCTGTTGGTTTTCGTCGCGTTGCGGATCAATTCGCAAAACCGCGACGTTTTCCTGATGTTTTTAGGCTTCTCGTTCGGCGTTTTGCTGTTTTTTATCGCGCCGATGCAGGGGTGGTATTACTGGGCGGTGCCGTTTTTTGCCTATTTCTTTGCCAAAGCCACGCGGCATCAAACCTATTTGTTCCTTTTGCTGCAAGCGCTGTACTTGGCTTATTTTGTACTGGTTCCGGCCTCAGACCTTCACCAGATCTTCGCCTTTTTGGCCCCGTCTTACGCCCAAGAACCCAATCTTTACGAGCAGATCAAGCAAGCCGGTTTGGCCCCCGATTTTCTGCTGAACGTCGTTTACACACTGTTGCAAACGGTTTTGGCTTTGACATGCGCTTGGATTTATCGGCGCGGCGTGCGTAGCTATCAAAAACACAAGCTGACCTCGCAATCCTTTTTGATCGGGATCAGCGGCGATTCAGGCAGCGGCAAATCCACCTTGGCGGACGCCATTTCGTCGTTGTTTGCCCCCAGCAATGTCACTGTTATTTGCGGCGACGACATGCATAAATGGCAGCGCGGCCATTCCAAATGGCAGGAAATGACGCATCTGGATCCGCGCGCCAACGAACTGCATCAAGAGCTGAATTATATCGTGGCGCTGCGTCAACATCGTACGATCAAGCGCCGCCACTATGATCACAACACGGGCAAGTTCACGCAAGAGATCGACATTCGGCCCAAGCCCATCGTGATTTTCGAAGGGCTTCACACCTTTTATCTGAAGCCCGCCCGCGCGATGATCGATTTAAAGATCTTTATGAAGCCGGACGAAAACCTTTTGCTTCAGCGCAAGATCGAGCGCGACATGAGCAAGCGCGGCTATACGCTGAAAAAGATCTTAGACAGCCTGGCGCTGCGCAAGAACGATTCAGAAAAATACATCAAAACCCAAGAAGCCGCCGCCGATATTGTGGTGGCCGTTAAATTGGACAAAGACGCCCCGCATGAAGGCGCTGCCCGCGAAGCCAGCACATGGCTGAGCCTGACCACCTCAAACGCCTATTACTTTGACCCCTTGCTTGAGGAAATCGGCGCGGTTTTGGGCGCGGATTTACAGCATTCCTACGATGCCGAAGACCGTCAGGTCATCGCCTTTCGCCGCCCGGTGCCGCTTGAAACGCTGCATCAGATGTGCGAGAAGTATTTGCCCGGTTTTCAAGAACTTGGCATTTATGCGCCCGGCTGGCAGGAAGGGTTTAACGGCCTTCTTCAATTGTTTATTGCTTGGTGCGTTTTCGCAGATTTTCGCCGCGGATAATGGGTGATGGACAGCTTAGAAACCTTGGTTCAGATATCGCGCGCCATCGGCGCTGACCCGGCCCTGGTCCAAGGCGGCGGCGGCAATACGTCGGTCAAAACGCCGGACGGCATGTGGATCAAAGCCTCAGGCGTTTTGCTGGCCGAGGTTTCTTCAACCAAAGGCTTTGTCAAAATTGACGACAAGCTTTTGCGCCAACAGCTTTCAACCGTTCAAACCGAAGCCGATTATAATGCGCTGGTTCAGCGCTGTATTCGCGGCTATGGCCCCGCGCAGACGCCGCCCCGCCCGTCGATGGAAGCTGGCTTTCACGCGCTTTTGGGTGCGGCTGTTTTGCACTCGCACTCGGTTTGGGCCAATTTGCTTTGTTGCGCTGAAGACGGCCCCGATCAGATCGCCGCGCTGTTTCCCGATGCGCTGTGGGTCCCCTATACAACGCCCGGTCTGCCGTTGATGCAGCAAATTGCGGCCCGGCTGGCCAAGGTGGGGCAGCCCTCTGCCGTCTTTTTGCAAAACCACGGCGTTATTGTCTCGGCCCCGTCGGTTGAGGCGGCTTGGGTTCGCCACCAGCAAATCGACAGCCGGATCCGCGATCATTTTCTTTTGCCCGCTGAGGCCTTTGCGACTTTCGCACAAGCCTGTTTAGCTGACGAAAGCCATATCCTTTTCCCCGATCAGGCCGTTTATTTGACGCAGCCCGATCTCAGCCTGACGCCCGCGGGCCAAGATGTCTTAAAGGCGTACAGTTTTCTGCGCCAAACGCTGGCCACCATGGGGCGCGCGGCGCGCTATTTAACAAGCGACGACGTCGCGACGCTGCTGGCGCTGGACGCCGAAAAGTATCGCCAAAGCGCCGCCCGCGCTTCATAGAAAGGACCCTTTATGTCTTTAACGCCCAAGGATGTTCGTCTTGTCATCCCCATGTCGGGGCTTGGATCGCGTTTTCTACGCGCCGGATATGATTGCCCGAAACCGTTGATCGACGTTGGCGGACGCCCCTTGATCGCTTGGGTTTTGCGTATGTTTCCGGGGGCTGAGAATCCTCTTTTCATCTGCCGCCGCGAACATATCGAGACGACGCCCATGAAAGAGATTTTGATGGATCTACGCCCCAAGGGCGCGATTGCCGTCATTGAAGGCGCGAAAAAAGGTCCCGTCGATGCGTTGTTAAAAGCGCAAGACCACATCGAAGACGACCGCCCCGTCATGGTCAGCTATTGCGATTATTACATGCAGTGGGATTATGCCGCTTTTTGCGCGGGGGCAGGCCAGCGTGCTTGCGATGGGGCCGTTCCTTGCTATACCGGTTTTCATCCGCATCTTCTTCCGGCCAAAAATCTGTACGCTTCGTGCAAGACCGATGCCGACGGCAATCTGATCGAAATCAAAGAAAAGTTCAGTTTCGAAGCCGATAAAACCAAGGCTTTGCACTCGCCCGGCGCTTATTACTTCAAATCTGGCGCGATCCTGAAAAAATATGGCCACCGCCTGATGGAACGGGAAGACTCGCTGAACGGCGAATATTATGCCAGCATGGTCTATAACCATCTGGTCGCCGATGGGCTGAAAGTTTGGGTGCCGACAGGTATTCCTCATTTCTGTCAGTGGGGAACCCCGGAAGATTTAGCCGACTATCTATTGTGGAACCGTTTGATCGAAGGGCAAGCCGCATGAACATTTTGATCCCGATGGCAGGCGCAGGCAGCCGCTTTGCCGAAAAAGGCTACAAAGCCCACAAGCCCGTGATCCCGACCACCAACTGGCGCACCGGCCAAAAAATCCCGATGGTCGTCGCCGCCGTGATGGATTTGCCCGTCGATCCCAACGCGCCCGACAACAACATCATTTTTGTCGTGCGTGATTTTCATGTGACCGACGGCGTTTGCGACGAAATCAAAAATCATTTTCCGCGCGCGCGCTTTATCGTCGTAGACAAATTGACCGAAGGCCAAGCCTGCACCTGCTTGCTGGCGAAAGCGTTTATCGACAATGACGCGCCTTTGTTCATCGCCGCCTGCGACAATGGCATGATTTGCGACCGCAGCGCGTTTGACGCGATGGCCCAAACGTCCGATTCCATTCTTTTCACCTTCCGCAACAACAGCGCGGTCGAAGAAAAGCCGACAGCCTATGGCTGGGTGCGCACACAAGGCGCCGATGTCACCGGCGTTTCCGTTAAAGTGCCGATCAGCGACACGCCGCGAAACGATCACGCCATCGTCGGAACCTTTTGGTTTGCCCACGGCCATGATTTCGTCACGGCTTCCGAAACGATGATCGCCGCCAACGATCGCATCAATGGCGAGTTCTACGTCGATCAAGTTTTCAAATACGTCGTCGAGGCCGGTCAAAAAGCGCGCGTTTTCGAAATTGAAAAATATCTGTGCTGGGGAACGCCCACCGATTACGAAGCGTATGAGCAAACCCTGACCTATTGGACAGATTTTCAGAACGAAGAAAAGAAACGCTCATGAAACTCTCGGTCGTCATTCCGTGCTACAACGAAGAAAAGAACATCCCGCACCTCCTCTCGCGCTTGCAAACCGTTTTGGGCGAGAGGCAGGATGTCGAGATTATTTTGGTCGATAACGGATCGACCGATCAATCGCCGGACGTTTTTGCCAAAGCGCTCGCGCAGCAAAACGATCCGCGGCTGAAAACCGTGCGCGTCCCCGTCAACCAAGGCTATGGCTATGGCATCACCCAAGGGCTTAAAGCCGCGACGGGCGATGTGCTGGCGTGGACGCATGCCGATTTGCAAACAGATGCCGCCGACGCACTACGCGCTTTCGATCTGTGGCAAAAAGTTTCATCGCCAAATGTGATCGTCAAAGGCAAACGCTTGAACCGCCGGTGGCTTGAATCCTTTTTCACCTATGGCATGCAGGTTTTTGCGCGTTTGATGCTGGGCGTTAAATTGGACGATATCAACGCGCAGCCCAAACTGTTTGCGCGGTCGTTTTATGAACAACATTTGCGCACCGACGCGCCAACCGATTTCTCGCTGGATCTTTTCCTGCTTTACAAAGCCAGCAAGCTGGGATGCACCGTTCAAACCGTTCCCGTCGTTTTTGCGAACCGCCTGTATGGCGAGGCCAAAGGCGGTGGCTCGTGGAAGACGCGGATCAAACTGATCCGCCGCACGCTCAGCTATATCGTGGATCTGAAAAAACGCCTTCAATAACAAGAAAGGGACGATCATGACAACACCTCTTTATGCCGTTCACCGCCGTAACAAGATTTCTCAATTGGACGGTCTGCCCAAAGGCTGCTGGATCGAGTTCGATGTCGAAGCCATTCAGGGCGAAGTTTGCCTGACGCACGATGTCGTCGCGGGCGGCGCCCCGACGCCTGATAAACTGCTTCCATTTTTTGAAAAGGCTTTGGCCGTCGGCGTTGCCGGTTTCATCATCGATTGCAAACGCGAAGCGATCGAGAAAATGATCACGCCAATTTTGAACCAATTGGGGATCAAAGATTATTTCTATCTGAACGAAATGGAAGTTCAGGCCGACATTTTCATGGAGCAAGATCCCGCGCATCAAAGCGGCATTCGCATTTGGAAATATCGCCGCGCGCCCGACGTTATTCGCTATGCCGCCGACCGCAAAGCCGCAAACCTTGCCTATCCCAAATGGATCTGGCTGGATTGCTGGGAACTGGGTCTGCTCCGCGACATTCACAAAGCCTTGTTGCCCATGACGGGCGATGAAGCGCATCAGTTGCAAGATCTGGGCGTCAAAATCTGCCTATGCTCGCCGGAACTGTATGTTCACAAATACGACACGGCCTATACAGATGCCGAAATGGAAGCCTTTTACAATGGCATCCGCGCCTATAAAAAACAGCTGGCCGCCGAAGGCATCGCGCCGGATCTGATTTGCTCGAAATTCCCGCAAGTGTGGCAGGAGCCCTAATGCCAAAAAAAGCTTTGATCACCGGCGTGACCGGCCAAGATGGTGCTTATCTCGCGGCTTTGCTTTTAGAAAAAGGCTATGACGTCGCGGGCATCTATCGCCGGTCCAGCTCGCCCAATTTTTGGCGGCTGAAAGAGCTGGGGATCGAAGACAGACTTCAACTGGTCTGCGCGGAACTAACCGATTTGGCCAGTTTGCAAAACACGATTGAGAAAACGGCCCCTGACGAGATTTATAATCTGGCTGCGCAGAGTTTCGTCGGGGCCTCGTTCGGCCAGCCTTTATACACGGGCGATCTAGACGGGCTTTCCGTGACGCGGATTCTTGAGGCGATCCGCGAAGTCAACAACAAGATCCGTTTCTATCAAGCCTCAACCTCCGAGCTGTACGGCAAAGTCAAGCAAACGCCGCAAACGGAAGAAACGCCTTTTCATCCACGCAGCCCCTATGGCGTCGCCAAACTTTATGGACACTGGATCACGATCAATTACCGTGAATCTTACGGCGTTTATGCTTGTTCGGGCATTTTGTTCAATCATGAATCCCCGCTTCGCGGGATCGAGTTTGTCACGCGCAAGATCACGAACGCTTTTGCCGCCAAACGCCTTGGCAAAGGCGGGCCCGTCGCGCTCGGCAATCTTGATGCGCAGCGCGATTGGGGCTTTGCGGGCGATTTTGTCGAAGGCATGTGGCGCATGCTGCAGCAGCCCAAAGCCGACGATTACATTTTGGCGACCGGCGTCACGACCAGCATTCGCCGCTTTGTGGAAATGGCGGCTGAGGCCTTGGGCTTTTCTTTGATTTGGCAAGGATCGGGCACGGACGAACGCGGCATTGATCCCGCCACGGGCGAGGTTTGGGTGACAATCAACCCCGAATTCTACCGCCCCGCCGAGGTCGATTTATTGATCGGCGATCCCAGCAAGGCGCGCCAAGAATTAGGTTGGACGCCGCGCGTTCCGTTGAACGAGCTGGTGCGCCGCATGGTTGAGGCCGATCTACGCCGCCAACAAAACGCCTGACGGAGTCCCCAGCCGTGCTGAAAAAAATCGTGCGTCTTTTGTGGAGTCTTCAGCCCCGCCCCTTGCGCAGGCTTGAGCTCGACGCGGTCGAGCTTTTGATGACGCGCCCCTTGCCCAAAAAACGCACCTTTGAAAAAGGCGACATCGTCGTCTGCGGCATGCTGGGCACGGCGTCGGGCATCGGCCTTGCCGCGCGGCAAACCTTTGAAGCGATGAAAGCGCGCGGTCTTACCGTTTGCGGCGCGAATGCCAGCCGCTTTGCGGTTTTAGAAGATTTTGACGCAGGCCCCCTGTGGCCTGAAAAGGCGACCGAAGGCGGACTTGCGATTGTTTACATCAATCCCGATATTCTCAGCTTGGTCTGGAATGCCTTGGGCCGTAAGCGCTTTATCAAACGCCGCGTCGTTGGCGTTTGGTTTTGGGAGCTCGAGACCGTGCCGCCCAGATGGCGGCGCTCCATCCCCTTGGTGGATGAGATTTGGGCTTCAAGCCACTTTGTTGCGAACGCTATTCGCAAAATCGCAGGCGACAAACCCGTGCATGTCGTCCCGCAGCCTTTTGACGTCAGCGCGGTCCGCATGACGCCGCACCATGATCCGCTGCCCGCCTATGCGGACAAAACGATTGTCTTCTTTACCTATGACGTCCGGTCGTTGCATGCGCGCAAAAACCCCGAAGCCGTCATTGACGCTTTTCGCCGTGCTGCGGCCGATAATCCCAAGGCTCTGTTGATCGTCAAAATCAACAACGCCCACACCTGGCCCGAAGCCGAAGCGCGCGTCCGCCAAGCCGCCGAAGGTTTAACGAACTTTGTGCTTTTGAAAAAAATGTTCTCGGACGACGAGATGCAAGATCTGATGGCGCGCGTCGATATTGTGATGTCGCTGCATCGTTCCGAAGGCTTTGGGCTTTTGATGGCATCGGCCATGGCGGCGGCGAAGCCCGTAATCGCCACCGGCTGGTCGGCCAACACGGATTTCATGACGCCGGACTGCAGCGTTTTGGTCGATTACAAGCTTATTCCTGTTGTCGATCCGCAGCATATTTACGACAAATACAACGCCGTTTGGGCCGAGCCCGATACCGTCCAAGCCGCCGAAGCCTTGCGCCGCCTTCTGGCCGATCCCGCTTTGCGTCACCAAATGGGCCAAGCCGCGCGGCGGCAAGTTGAAACCTTCTTTTCAAAAGAAGCATGGGAAAAGGCCTTGCCACCCAGTTTTTGGGAAGCGCAGGCTTAACTGCCTTTCTGCCGAGACCCTAAGCCTTAGAACCGATAGCTCATATTCCCGCGAAGGGCTTGCGTGTCGGCGTGCGCGCCGATCTGGCCGGTGTACGCAAGGCCAAGCGTGGTTTGCTGGCCGATCAGATAATCAACGCCAGCGCCAAGAACAGCGGCATCGCGGGCCAGCGGGGCCGCTTGGGTTTCAAAGGCGCGAGAGCCCGCAAAGCGCAAGCTGGTCTCGGGGTTCGCGTCGCCAATCGCGTGCATCCACCCCGCCGAGGCTTGGAACGCCGCCCGATTGTTGGCCGATGTCAGGAAGGGCAAGACTTGCCGCACCCGCGCGCCCAGCGTTGTGCTGCCCAGCGTTCCGTCGCTGTCTTCGGCGGTCAGCGCCGCCGCGCCGCCTTTTTCGGTAAAGCCGGGCACATTCACATAACCCCAAGCCAGATTGGCGAAGGGCTCGATCTTGCTTTCCTTGTCGCCAAAGCCATAGGCCGTTTCTGCAAAGCCGCTCACGCTGTGGGCGTTATAGGAGCCTTTCAGATAATCGCTGTAATAAGGAAAGCTCACGCCCCGCTTGGTGTCGATGTCGCTATAGGCATAGGTAAGGCCAGTTCGCAGGCTCAGCTTGCCCCAGCTCCGCCCGCCATAGGCCGAGACGCTGTAACGCTCTGACGTGCCCTTGTCGCCTGTCTCGTCCTCTTGATTATAATCCGCATGGTCATAGCCAAAGGCGAGGCCAAGACGCCAGTTATCCCCCATCATCCCGTCCACGCCCAGCATCAGACCTTTGTCTTGATGCTTAAAATCTCTGGCGTTCGCGTCGCCGTCGCGGCTGCCCCAGCCGCCAAAGCCCTGCGCCCAAACGGTCGGCGCAATCTTGGCATTTGCAACAGCAGCATCATTCGCGATCTTGTCGCCATAAAGGATCCGCCCGCGCGCAGAAGCGACCACAGGGGCCGGAGCCGTCACCGGCGCGGCAAACCCTGTTTGATTGTCTTCGGCCTGCGCCAAACGTCCGGCCAAGACGCGCCCGAAGGCGGCTTGATCTTCAAGAAGCGTGGCCTTCACGTTCGCGTGAATCTCGCCTGACAGAGCCTGATAGGCTTGGCGTGTCGTGCCGACATCGCTTTGCATGGCCACGGCATCGTAAACGGCATTCCCGGCGCCAAGGCTTTCGATTGCGGCGGCGGCGTTCGCCTGATTGCCCGATCCGGCCACGCTCGCGAAGCTTACCCCATTGCGGATCACCGAGGCGTAAACATCCGTCGCATCATAGGACAGCGTCGCGGTCAAAAAGAGAAGCGGATCGGCAAAAGAAATACTGTCGAACGCGCCCGAAACGCCGCCCGCGGCGGAAAGGATGGTATAGGTGGTCCCCGCGCGAAGCAGCGCCCCCTGATAGTCGATCAAGGAGACCGTGCCGCCGGTGATGGTGGCCGCCCCCGTCGCCACGATTTTGTCCGAGCTGGTAAGATTAGCCTCGACATCGTAGGTCGAACCCGGCGCAAAGCTGACATCGCCAGAGACAGAAAGAGTCCCGATGGAATTACCGGGAGCCACAGAGCCGCCCGAGGCCGCATCAATCCCGCCTACAGTCCCCGAGCCCTTCAGCGTCCCGCCATCAGCGACATCGACCGTACCGCCCAAAGCCCCATTCACCGACAAAATCCCAGAGCCAGAGACAGCCGCAGTGCCGGTAAAGGACGAGCTGTCGCCGGTCAAGTAGGTCGTGCCCGACGCAAAGGCCATCGTGCCGGAGCCGGACAAGCTATTGGACAGCGTTTGCACGCCAGAGGTCACGACGCTAAGCGTCCCGCCCTCAAGATCAAACGTCCCGGTGAAGCCAGAGAGATCGCCGGTCAGATACGTCGTGCCCGCCACGCTCTCGATGGTGCCGGAGCCGGAGATGCTGTTGGCGAAGGTGTAAGCGGTTGAGGTGTGGTTGAAGACGATGGTGCCTGTGCCGGAGCCAAAGACGATAGAACTGGCAGAAACCGTGCCGGGGGCCACGGCAGAAGAGCCCGACGCCGCACCGATGTTCAGCGTACCGGTCGAGCCAACATTTGTAGCTATATTCAGCATTCGCGCGACAGAGACTGTAGCAGAATTCGAGACAGTCAAAATACCAGTACCAGACTGGCCGACATTGACATTCCAACCACTTTCTAAAGACGAGCCTGTTCCCGTGATATTGACAGTCCCGCTGCTGCCAGTGACATTCCCAATAATGATGCTACAATTATCTGCTGAACTGACGCTCCCCCCATTTGATATATTTAATGTTCCCCTACCTGCACTGCCAATATAAACTTGGGCACCGCTTTCTATTGACGATCCTGTCCCTGTCACAGATACAGAGCCAGTACCGTCAGTGCTAGTGCCAATAACAATATAATAATTAGAAGCTGACCCAATAGAACCACCATCTGAAACAGTTAAAGTTCCCGTGCCGTGGTTTCCTATTTGAAAATTTGAAGAACTCGTCCAACTTGAGCCAACTCCCGTAACGATGGCATTTCCGACACCTCCAGCCAGCGAGCCAATTATCGCCCAAGTGGTCGAATAAATTGTTGCTCCATTTTCTAAAATCAATGTACCCGTACCAGAATTCCCTACTGTCATTCGTGGAACATTAAGATAGGCATTTGCTCCTGATATTGTAAATGTCCCTGTTGAAGAAAGCAGATTTCCAACATTAATCCCTAACGCAACATTCATTGTTCCAGATAAAAGCAACGTTCCTGTTGTTGCATTGCCAATATTAACAATATTAGCTTGAGCTGTCCCGCAGGACTCACAAACAACTACATTGGCATCAATTTGCACCGTATCTGAATTTGTCGGCAGTGCATTACCACTCCAGTTGTTCGCATCAAACCAACTTGTCGTACCTGCCCCTCCGTCCCACGTAGCCGTCGCCTGGGCCGCAGGCACAAAGCAAGACGAAGCCAGTAGCACGGCAAGGACTGTTTTAACTGGAAAAGAAGACATGGAAATCACCAAAGCGGGCAGACAAAGAGGGGAATACAGAGGCGCGAATCGCACCTCTCACGACGATAGTGAATACCATCGCTAGCAAGGCCTCCTTAACATACGATTAAGGACGACATTTTCTTGCCGGGCGTCAGCCCTTATGGCAGCGTTTGGTCTTTAAGTGGGGAGGAAAATGAACGGCTTGCCGAGCCGTAGCTCGCGAAAGCAAGCGAAGGCTGGTGCCCAGAAGAAGACTCGAACTTCCACGACATTGCTGCCACAGGTACCTGAAACCTGCGCGTCTACCAATTCCGCCATCTGGGCACTTTCCGAACGGGCCGGAGAGGTTGCTTTGGTACGGGCTCGGCCCGCGAAAGTCAAGGGATTTAATGGGGGGCTTGCCCCTGCTTTTGCCCTTCCCCCTTACGGAAGGAATCGAGGAAATCCCTGAATAAATCGACTTCGGAAAGCTTGGATTGGACGGCGGCGACGTCTTTCACCTGCATCATCTGGTCGGGACGGGTGAGGATTTTGAACATATCCGCCTTGGTCGTGCTGTTCATGGCACCGGCATAGTCGGCGCCCAAGCGATCCAGACCGGCTGCGTCGCCCCCTTGCGCCATTGCCAGCGCCGCGCTGACAAGC
Source organism: uncultured Rhodospirillaceae bacterium (assembly GCA_964390005.1). GTDB lineage: Bacteria > Pseudomonadota > Alphaproteobacteria > UBA9219 > UBA9219 > CAYMGM01. Next base: position 123,950 of record CAYMGM010000005.1, read on the forward strand.
CATCCGGCCTTGTCTTCAGGCAGGCTGGTGCCCGGCTTGGGCGGCGGACCGACAAGCTCGATCAGCGCGTTGACGGCGTCGCCCCAATGTTTGGCCCGCATGGCGATATCGGCCCGCAGCTTGAGCGTATCGGGCGCTGCCTGCGGGGGAAGCGCGGCCAGCGCATCTTCATATTTGCCCATCTCGGACAGCGCCCTTGCGCGCAAGAGCTGTCTTTGGGCCTGCCCTTCCGGCGGTAACGCGGCGGCATCGGCCTGTCCTTGGTCGAGGATCGTCAGCGCTTCGGTCGCCTTGTGGTCCAGCAACCGCACCGCCGCGAGACGCAAAACCGTTTTAGCCCGATCTTCGGGTTTGGAGCTGTTCTTGACGATTTCATCCAAAAGCTTGGCCGCCGGATCGAGCAGATCGATATCCACCAAACGCTCGGCCAGATTCCGGCGGACGACGTTCCCGTCTTCGCCTGCCGGGATCAGCACCTTGAAATCGGTATAGAGATTCAGCGCATCTAGCGGGGATAGACTCTTGCCCAAATCCGTCAAGAAAACGCGCGTAAACAGTTTCGTCATCTCGGCGCGCAATTCGGGCGCGCGGGGACTTGTGGGATAAAGGCGCAGCCCCTCGCCCATCACCGTCAGACCTTTGCGGAAGGCGTGGCCATCGATATAAAAACCGCCGAGGCGCTCTAGAATATCGAACTCCAGATCGTCGCCGCGCCACGCAAAGCGCAGGCCTTCCAAGCGATCCGCCGCTTGCTTGGGCGTCATGGATTTCGTCGCAACGCTCAAATCCACCAACGCCAGCTCTGAGCGAATTTTATACAAACGGTCGCCGTCCTTCGCCGCCTCGCGCCACAGTTTCTCGGCCCGATCGGCGTGGTCCTGCTTGGCTTCCATCACGCCGCGCAGATAGAGTATCCCGGCCTTAACGGACGGGTCGTAGCCATCCTTTTCCAATCGCGCCAGCCAATCCGCCCCATCGCGGTCTTTGCCTGCCGCCAGCGCCGTTTCAACGGCCAGCACGATAAAGCGGGAACGGAACGGTTCAGGGTATTCAAACAAAAGCGGCGCGTTCAGATGGAACCGTTCGATGGCCGAGGCCCAATCGCGCGATGACGCGCTGCCGATGGCCTGCCACAACGACGTTTCAGGCTGCTGCGCCAAGGCGGGCAAGGCCAGATCGGCCAACCCATCGCGCGCCCGCCCCTCAAGGATCAGCGACGCGCCGCGCAGAGCCAGAAAATCGGGCTGCGTTTCAATTTCCGGCAACGCTTTGCGAATGACTTCGAGGATCGCCAGCGCCTCGGTTCCAAGGCCATAGGAAAAATAAAAACGCGCCAAATCCAACCGCGCCAACACCCGTTCGTTTTCGGGAACGGAGGCAATCGTCTGGATCAATCTTTGACGCGTGGCGATGAACGGATCGCCCTGTCGTCCACGCCACCGGGCAAAGTCGAAAAGGACTTTACCCTGCCCGAGGCTTTTTTCGGCCTCGCCGCTTTTGGTGCCTGCATCGGCAGGCGGCGACAATTTCAGCCCGCCTTCAGAGGTGATTTCGATCCCGTCGGGCACAATGCGCGCGACGACTTTTTCGTGCAGAGGCTTAACCACAAGCCCTTGCGCCGAAGGGATCACATCGAAATCGGCCAAATGCCGGGGAACGGTAAAGGCCCCCGTTTCGCGCAACGGGATGATCAAGAGATCGTCGCCCACAACCGGATCTTGCAGGAAAACGGGATCGGGCGGTCCCGCCGTCGGCACCAAAAGCCGCGCGCCCAAGGCAAAACCCGGCTGCGCGACGAATTCCGTGGAAACGCCCGCCGCCGTCCCTGCGGGTACCAAATAAATGTCCCACGATGTTTCCGTGCGCGTCGCGCGCACATTCACACCATCCGGAACGGCGATGCGGAGCCCGGAATTGCGCGGCAGATCGAACGGCTCCAACTTCACGCGCGGCGACGTGCCCACCATAAAGGGCGGCGGCGAGAGCTTGCGATCGAACAGGATCGTCACATACCCCGCGCGCACAAAAACAGCTGCGCCCGCCGAGATTTTCGGATCGAACGAAACCACAGGCTGCGCGGGCTTTTCATTCACGATGGCTTGAATCGCCGCAATTGTTTTGGGATCGAGGCTGGGCGCAATCAGCGCGGGTTTCGGCAACGGAGCCAGCGTGTCGCCTTTCTCAACCACGGGGCTGGGCGCGGCCTGCGGCGTGGGCGCTGTGGGCAGCGACGCATCCACCCCCGGCCCCGGCTTCTCAACCAACGGCGCGGCAGGCGCGGGCGCAGGCGTAGCAGCGGAACCCCTCGTAGGTGCAGGCGTAGGCGCAGAAGACGGAACCGGCGCAGGAGGCGGAACGGTCCCCGCCTTTGGCGGCGTGACAGGCGCAGACGTTGCAGGGGGCGTTGCGGGCGGCATCGCAGCCTTTGGCGGCGCAAGCGTGGCCGCAGGCTGAACGGCGGGCTTCGTCTCAACGGCAGCCGTTTTTTCGGTCGGGTGAGTCTTTTCGACCGCCTTCTCCTTTTCGGCAATCGGGGCCGGAGTCGGAGTCGCGGGCGCGGACGCTGGGGATGGCGCGGGGGATGGCGGCGCTGTTTTTTCCTTGTTGACCGCCTCAGCGACGGGCGGCTTTTCTTCCTTTGCGGAGGGTTTCGCGGGCCCTGTTCCTTCGGGCGCCCGGGGGCCCATCACATCGATGACGATGGACGATTCGCTCAAGAAATCGTGAAGCTGCGCGCCGGGCGCAACCGAAAAGCGCACCACCAGCGGGGCCAGCCCGTCGGCGCCGGAAACGATAGTAAAACCGCGCGCACGTTGCACATCGGCAAAGCGCGGCAAGGTCAGCTTGGCGGCCGCCGTAAAGGCCACCGTCACCTGCCCGCCTTCTTTTCGCACCTGATAGGAAAAGCCCTTGGGCGCATCGAAAACAATGCGGTCAAAGGCCGGATGTTCGCCTGTCCTGAATGTCAAAACAGGTGCCAGCGCGGCACTCGGCGAACGGACGCCTTCCGCCGCCTGAGCCGAAACGGCAAGGGTCGTGCAAACGGAGAAAACGCAAACGAGTCCGAAAGAGCGTCGCGACATGGGACGGGTCAGGCGAGAAGATAAGGTTTAAGATTTTAACCTTATATCAGGCCTTTTCCGATTTGCGGACTGTTTTTTTAGGAAAAGCGTCCAGCGGAGAGACGTTTTTAGTTGGTCTGGGCGTCGCCCGCCATCAGCTTGTCGATCTCATCCTGATTGATCGCCAGATGGGGCAGTTGGGGCCCGTTCAACAGCTCCTTCTCCGGGTCGCCGTTGAAGGCGTGCGCGGAGGGATCGCGATTGATTTCTTCGCCCAACGCCTGCATCAGCGCCGAAACCTTGGAGTCGATATATTTCAAGGTCTGGACGACCTTGGTTATACGCTGGCCGGTAATATCCTGAAAGTTGCAGGCCTCGAAAATGCGCGTGGTGCAAGCGATCAACTGGTCGCTGACTTCCTGCGCGCAAGAGCTGGCGATATTGCTGATCACGTCGCACTGATCCATGATCTTGTTGGTCGCTTCTTCCGTCGCGCCGACCACGGCATCCAGCTCATCCGTCGCGTGCGGGATATGGCTCGCACTGATTTCCTTGGGCTTGATTTCCGCGATTTCCTGCTTGGCGTGACGGATATAAGTCGCAAGTTCTTCCAGCTCGGCGTAAAATTTCAGATCCGCCGCCGTCACATCGCCCGTCAACGAGGAAACGACATCGCGCACGATCTTGGCGATTTCTTCTGCCGAAATCGGTCTTTGCGCTGCCTCATTGGCCGCACGAATTCGCTGGTGCAGATTGGTCTCAAGCGTGTTCAGGCGTTCGATATCGTTCATTTTTCCACCCCGGAAAGAATCTTCGGTTAGAAGGCCCCAAGGACCGCCGAAATCTTTTGCTTAAGAGTCTCGGCGTTAAAGGGCTTCACAATATAATTGTTGACGCCCGCCTCTTTGGCCGCCGCGACGTTTTCGATTTTGCTTTCAGCTGTGACCATAATGAACGGCGTCGCCTTAAGCCGCGCGTCCGCGCGGACTTCTTTGAGCAGCTGAAGGCCCGTCATCGGTTCCATGTTCCAGTCCGAAATCACCAGACCGAAATTCGTCTCATGCATCATCTTTAACGCCATGGCGCCATCCGTCGCCTGCAGGACGTTCTTGAATCCCAATTGCTTCAGGAGATTCTCAATGATGCGTAACATCGTCTTATAATCATCGACGATGAGGACGTTCATGTTCATATCGAGTGCCATCGACGGCTCCTTTGCCTTCAAGTGACTGCCCCCTGCGCCGTCTTGCCGGTCGCATAGCGGAGATCAAGCCACAGGTTTGAACTAAGAAAATGCCCCAAGAAACTGAAAAAATCGTTACCAACCGCCCCAGCCCCCTCGCCCTGCCTTAGCAAAGGGCAGAAAAAACGCGGCAGTTGGGTTTCTGCCGCGCTTTTCGAAGCTTTTGATGCTTAGAACGGCGAGTAACGGAACGAAAGGATGCCCACGTTCTCGGTTGCCTTCGGATCCAGATTGTTCGCACCGCTAAAGGCCTGGCGGCGGATGTATTCGTACTGGCCGCCGATCTTCACGTTACCGTAATTACCCTTGTAGGCAGTGACCCAGAAGCCCGGCGTTACCGACCAGACATATTGGGTTTGCGCGTTACAGGTCGCGTTGGCGACTGAGCAATTTGCAAGATCCATCTGCGCGTTGCCATAGCCCGTCATGGCTGTCGAAACCGCGTTTGTGGAATTCGTATCCATCCGCATGGCTTTTTCGCCACCGACGAAGGTGAACAGATCAACCCTCGGCGTCACGTGGCCGACAACTCCGAACATCGCCGTCAACTCCGTCAAGGGCTTAAGAGCCCCGGATTGTGTAAAGGCAAAGTCGGGCAACTGGCCGGAAGCATAGCGGCCAATACCCTTGCCGCCCATGAACCCGGCTTGGAGATCAACCTTTTTATCGAGGACCGGCACGAAGGCGCCAACGCCACCGCCGTAGCCCATCGCATAATTGTTGTGGAAGTTCGCGTTGATGACATCGCGGAAGAAGCGCGTCATGCCAAACATTTCGTAATGGCCGAATGAAGAATCATAGGCCAATTTGGCAACCACATCCGGCGCATAATCCAACGAATAAGTCGTCGATGAATTCAACGAGGAGGCCCCCGTCGCTCTGGCCGTCAAAGTCGAAGGCGGGGTGATGCCGCCGAAATTGACCTGCGGGCTTTCAAAGGAGAGGCCAAAATGAGCCTTCGTGTCCGCAAAATCCTGAACAAAGCGGAAGCCCGGATTGCGCGTGCACACAAAACCCGCAACGTAGGCCGAATCCACACCGATCGGTGTGGCTTCCTGCCCCGGAATCAACCCAGATTTGGACATGGTTGCAAGAGAGAAGGTCTGCCCCGCGATGAAGTGCGAGCCCCAATCCTTACGATCGAGTTCGGCATAGCCCTGACGGATACGCGGTTCATAGCTGTTCGTCTGGATGGAGTTCGACCCCGGTCCGGCACCCAAAAAGTCTGTTTCAATATACGCTTTCAGTTTCGTGTCGCTGTCGGGCTCACCCTCAGCCTTCAACGAAAGCCGCGAGGTCCGGGCTGAAGCGCGGAATTCATTGGCATGGGCGTTGACCGAATTATCCCACGGCATGCCCGTGTTCAAGCTGGTGGAGGTATCGGAAGACTGATTCTTCGAACGGTAAATGCCCGAAGCTTCAACATAACCGCCGAATGTCACTTTCACGCCAGGCAGGATTTCCTTGCCGTCTGCTTTGTCAGCCGTCGTCGCCGGAGCGGTAGAAGCTGTCCCCGCTGCCGCCGGAGCCGCGGAAGAAGCTGTCGCAGGAGCCGCCGTAGAAGTCGCCGCCGCCGCAACCGCTGTTGGCGCGGCTGTTTTCACGGCTTGGGCATCGGCTTCAGCGCGCGTCTTTTCCTTGGCTTGCATATCGGCAATTTGCTTTTGCAACGCGTTGATCTGTGTCTGCAAGGCCTTCAGCGTCTCCGCCGTGCTATCAGCCGCATGGGCCGGGGCAACGGAGAAAAGGGCGATAGCTGTCGTGGCAAGCAAAACCGCGCGCAGAGATTTCTTCATGTCGGGCTCCAAAGAAAAAGTGGGGGGCGAGAGAGAAAAGAGAAAGGGGCAGGAAGAGTCTCTAGTGTTTTTGGTCCACTGAGCCAGCTTCACAGGAGGGATTCATATGGGTATTGGAAAAAGGACTCAAACAAAAAGAATCTTTTTCTTAAAAAGAAACACAAACTGTGGGTTTCCGGCGTCACACCTCTGCCGGAGGGGCCGAGCACAACGACAGCCTCAGCCACACGCCTGTAGCTGTCGTCAAGAAGAGA
>CAYMGM010000006.1:0-106444 GCA_964390005.1 uncultured Rhodospirillaceae bacterium
GATTCGAACCCCCGGTACGTTTGCACGCACAACGGTTTTCGAGACCGCCGCATTCGACCGCTCTGCCACCTCTCCGCTTGATGAGTCTTCCCAGCATCGCTACTGGTTGCTCGATTGTTTTTTGTGCCCCTTTCGGGTCACGTGGCGCTCTGCCACCTCTCCGCTTGATGAGTCTTCCCAGCATCGCTACTGGTTGCTCGATTGTTTTTTGTGCCCCTTTCGGGTCACGTGGCGCTCTGCCACCTCTCCGCTTAACGCGTCTTCCCAGTATCGCTACTGGTTGCTCAATTGTTTTTGCAGCTCTTTTCAGGCCACAGACTGCTGACGATATCTGACAGCGAGGCCGAAGGTTTAGCCGATCAAAAGCCTTTTGAAAAGACCTCTTTCGTTAAAAAAGGCCTTTTTCGACAGAAAAGAACGGCCCTTCCCTCTTCTGCAAGGGAAAGGCCGTTTGCTTTCACGCCTAATCTATTTGGCTTTACCCATTTTCTTTCTTGGCGCCCCCCGTGCAACACGCACAAGCCGCCCGGCGACTTGTTGCCGCTGTCCGCGGCGCTGGTTTCGGCAAAATGCCTTCCATCGCCGGAATCTTGTTAAATTTCATAGTGTTCGGATTCAGAACATAATTTTGAGGATCCGGCTTTTCCGTCATGTTCTGATAAACGATGCACATATTGACGTCAGGGAAGGTTTCCTTGGCAGCCTGATAATCCCACAAGGCTTGCTGAATCCCCATACAGTCGGCAATCGTTTTGACTGGCACGCCATAGGTCGTCGCATAGTAAGCGACAATGTCTTCGTCCCGGCCCGTTTGGGTGGCAGAAACAGGGTCGAGCGTCGCAGGCATAATGCCCTTGTTACGCACGGTCGCATAAAGCCGCAGGCGATCTTCGCCCAAAACACGAAACGCTTCGGGAAGCGAGGTGTTTTTGCCAGACAAAAACCCGTCAATCGCCCCCATCGCACCGCAGTTGGCGTGATGCGTTTGAACGACCGCCTTGCCATGATTGCGCGCGGTTTGAATGAAACGGCCAGCGCTTTTCGTCAGTTGAAGCTTAAGCTCGCCAGACTTTGCGTCACGTACCCAGTTCGAGGTAAAGGCCCCCGGCGTACGCAAAACGTTACGCAGCCAATCAGCGCGCGGCCCCAAAATGGTCGTCGATGTCGCACGCGAATCCGAACAGCTGATGACATAGGCATCCAAAATCGTGCCAACTTGCATCGCCATTTCGGCGGCAATAAGCGCTTTGCGATATTCGCGCGCGCCATGAATCATCAGTTCGCTGACATCCTGCAATTCTTCGGGAAGTTTGCTTTGATAAATTTCCTTTTTGCCTGCAAAGACGGGGTCATTTTCGTCTTCTTGCGGAATGATGACGTATTTTTTGACCTTGTCGCTCCAAACAAACTCGCGCTTCGAATCGTACCCCTGCAAAATGGCAACGGTTGTCTTCGGCGCGTCTTTGTCGCGGCGAATCGCATCGCGTTCCCAATTCAAGATCTGAATGGTCATCGCGCGCATGATGCGGCGATCGTCGCTCATGTGATGCGTCAGCTCGTCGCTGAGTTCCTTGGTAATCGCCGGATCGCCCAAATCGAAATCCAGCATGTTTTCATAATATTCAACGCCGCGGGCTTTGACCATTTCATAGGCCGCCCAGTTTTTCTCTAAGAAGAGATGCAAGGGCGAGCCTTCTTCGATGCCCGCAGGAAGGGTAAAGGACCCGTCAGCATGCGCCTCTGCCGAACGGTAATAGTCCAACACGTCATTCAACAATTCGCTGCCTGTGCTTTGCACGCAGAACAGCTTGTCGAGTTCCTTCATCCCAGCCAAGGATGAAAACGAAGCGGCTTCGTCATTCAATAAACGCCGCGCATCCAAAATATGACCCGCGGGAATGCGATAAACCAGCGTTTCGCCGACGCCAAAGCCGTCTTCCGGCATACCTAGAATGTTGTTGCGATGCCCTGTAAAGAAGCTTGGCGCAATCACGGCATAATGCGGATGCTGCCCTTCGCCCAAGGAATGTTCATTGTTTTCTTCATAAACCTGATAAGCGCGCATGCTGACCGCTTGTCCAAAGGACAAATGCGGCAAAAGGTCTTTCATCCATTTAGGAAAGGTCGCGGCATAGTCGCTATGAAGGCGGAAAAACTCGTCCGTTTGTTCTTGAACGGCATCCAAGTGAGCTTGAAGCTCTTCGCGTGTTTTATAGGGCATTTATTCTCTCCCATTCATGTTGTTCTTACCGAATGAGGCCTTTGAGACCTTTTGATGCTTCTTCGGCAGTTTGCCCTGCATACGCCAGCTTTGGAAAGAAAGCAAAGCCTCTTTTCTTGTTTTGCAGTGCAAAAATTGTTACTTTTAAAGACCTGATCTGACCTTTTTACCTTAGCGTGTTTGTCTGATGGAACTTTTACCTTTTTTGACCTTTGGGGCGGGCCTTTTGCTGGGCCTTGCTTTGACCTTCCTTTGGAGCCGCGGCAGGCAGGTGGGGCAAGCGCAGCTTCTTGACACCTTCAAAGCGCTGGCTGCCGATACGCTGGGTGCGAACAGCGCAAGCTTTTTACAGCTAGCCGAAGGCAAGCTGGCGCAAAAGCAACAAGCGGTGGATGCGCTGATCACGCCCATGCAAAAAACGCTGGAAAAAATGGATACCGAGCTGCGCGCGTTAGAAGTCAAACGCGAAGGCGCGTACCGCGAACTTTTAGAAGGCCTTGCCGCGTCGCGCCAAACGCAAATCCAATTGCAAAAAGAAACGGGTCAGTTACTTCAAGCCTTGCGCACCCCGTCGGCGCGCGGACGCTGGGGCGAGATTCAATTGCAGCGCTTGCTTGAGATGACCGGCATGAGCGAACATGCGCACGACTTTTCAACCCAAGTCCGTATCGACGGCGACGAGGGCGGCATCCGCCCCGACGTGATTGTCGCCTTGCCGGGAAACCGCAGCGTCGTGATCGACAGCAAAGTTCCCTTGTCGGCTTATTTAGATTCGGTCCAAACAGCCGATGATGCCGTGCGTGCGGCAGCGATCAAAGATCATGCGCGCCTTTTGCGCGACCACGTCAAAAAGCTAGCCGCGAAAAGCTATGGTGAAAAAATTACCGAGGCCCCGGCCTTTGTCGTTTTGTTTTTGCCGGGCGAGCATTTCTTATCGGCGGCGCTTGATGCCGACGCCGATCTTTTAGACTACAGCATCATGCAAAAAGTCGTCCTGGCGACCCCCATGACCATGGTCGCGCTTCTTCGCGCCGTCGCTTACGGCTGGCGACAAGACGCGCTGCATCGTAACACACAGGAAATCGGCGCGCTGGGGCACCGCTTGCACGTCTCGTTAAGTCAATTTGCGTCACAGTTAGGTCAGCTGGGAAGCCGTATCGGCCAAGCGGTCGAGGCTTACAACAAAGCCATTGGCGTTTTTGATCGCAAACTTTTGCCCGAGGCCGAAAAGCTGGGAACCTATGGCGCTGTCGCCGCCGAAGATCAAATCACGGCTCCCGACGAAGTCGCGCGCCTGCCCCGTCAATCGAAAAACATTCCCGATGAGGATGAAGAGAAAACAGGAAACGCGGCTTAACTGTCCGGTTTCTTGGGGAATAGGTTAAAAATTTGTTTGACAAAATCCGTGCGAACGACCGCTGGCCGCTGAAAGGTCGTATCTGGATCCACCCCTTTGTTTTGGACGCCAACGACACTGCCATCTCCCGGAATGGGGCCTGCAGTCGTAAGCGCACCAAAAACATCGGCGCTGGCTTCCTTCGCGACCGGCAAAGGAAGGACCTTTGCCTGCAAAAGCTGTTGACGCGCTTCGCGAGATAGCGGCAGGCCAAAATGCGCAACCAACGTATCGCGCAGCGTAACAAGATCGGTCACCCGTTGATTGGCGTCTTCTTCGTGGGCGATCACATTGTCGAACGTTTCGACCAAGAATAATGCTTTTTTCCGCGCCGTCCGCCCGTGGACGCCGTTTCCATCAAGCGCATGCAGCCCTTCATCGACAAGAGCGCCAAGAAATTTCTCGGAAAGCGGATCGGCGGGATAATCGGTCATTAGCTGTTTGGGCCTCCTGCCAAAGCGGTTGCGCGCTCAATCCCCTGTCCTGAGTGGCGAAGAACGCGCGGACGCGCCGACGGCGCATAAGATGGGTCTCGCGAGAAATCCACCGCTGACACATAATCGGCCAAGGGCTTCCCCATGACCTCATTCCATTTATTGTCCGAAATCCCGATGGCTTTTTCAAGGCCATGATCCAAAGCCCCCGCATAAATGGCCATGCAGATGGCCCGCGCCCGCATCATATCCGAAAAACTATTGTCCGGCGACGTCGCCGGAACAAACGATAAAGCATGAAAACAGCTTGCGCGCGCATCCGCTTGCGAAACCGGGCGGCTAATTTCTGTTTTGAAGATTTTAAGGCACTTGATCACGGAAAAGACTCCTAAAAGGGCTCAGACTCGCCTTCGATACGGTCAGATTGTGTTTGATTTGAAATGCGTTATACCTCAAAACCATGAAACTAAATGCAGGGGCGCGCTGATTTCGCTATACTCGCCCCCGAAAACGTTAACCTTTACTGGAAACTTTGATGGCTGTTCTTGAAATCCGTACCATTCCCGACCCTGTTTTGCGCGAAAAAGCGGCCCCCGTGGCCGAGGTTGATGCCGAAGTACGCCAATTGATGCGCGATATGCTAGAGACCATGTACGCCTTTAACGGCATTGGCCTTGCCGCCAATCAGGTTGGCGTTTTAAAGCGCGTCATCGTTTTGGATATTTCGCAAAGCCGCAACGGCAGCGAAGCTTTGCTCATGGCCAATCCCGAGATCGTCTGGCAATCGGACGAGCCCTTTACCTATAACGAAGGCTGCCTGTCCGTCCGAGCCGAGGCCGATGAAAGCGCCCCGGATCTTTACGCCGATGTCACGCGCCCCCGCGCGATCCGCATTCGCTATCTGGGCATCGACGGCGCAACGAATGAGCTGGAAGCCGAAGAGCTTTTAAGCCAATGCATCCAGCATGAACGCGATCATCTTGACGGCATTTTGTTCATCGATCACGTCTCGGCCTTGAAGCGCAAGATGATCACCAACAAAGTCGAAAAACGCAAAAAGCTAAAGGAAGGCTAAGCAACATGACGCGGCTGCGCTTGGTTTTTATGGGCACGCCCGATTTTGCGGTTCCGGCTCTTCGCGCTTTGGCTCAAGCGGGGCATGACGTCTTGGCCGTTTATTGCCAGCCGCCCAAACCGGCAGGCCGCGGCCATCAGATCCAAAAAACGCCCGTTCATTTGGCCGCCGAAGCTTTAGGAATCCCCGTTCAAACGCCGAAATCTTTGCGCCCCGCCGACGAAGCCGCCAAACTCGCTGCTTTAGCCCCTGATGCGATCGTCGTCGCCGCTTATGGCTTGATCTTGCCGCAAAATGTTTTGGATATCCCGCGTCTGGGTTGCTTGAACATTCATGGCTCGCTTCTGCCGCGCTGGCGCGGCGCGGCCCCCATCCATCGCGCTTTGTTGGCGGGCGATCAGGAAACGGGCATCACCATTATGCGCATGGAAGCAGGCCTTGATACCGGCCCCATGTATATCAAGGATAGCATCCCGCTTACCGACACAACGACAGCGCAGGACCTGCACGATGCCTTGGCCGCCATGGGCGCGCGCTTGATCGTGACGGCGCTTGACGGCGTGGCCGAAGGCTCGTTAACCCCAACGCCGCAACCTGACGAAGGCGCATGTTACGCCGCCAAGCTAACCAAAGCCGACGGCGTCATGGATTTTCGCCAACCGGCTGAGGTCTTGGCGCGGCAAGTCCGTGCGCTGAACCCGTGGCCTGGCGCCTATTTTCACATGCCCGACGGCCAGACTATCAAAGTCCTTGCCGCTGAAAAAACCGATGGAACCGGCGCGCCCGGCTGTTTGCTGGACGATCAACTGACCGTCGCTTGCGGCACAGGCGCTTTGCGTTTGTTAAGCGTCCAAAAGGCCGGAAAAAACAAAATGGCTGGCGATGCTTTCCTGCGCGGCGAGCGTCTGGAACCCGGCACGCAGATGGCGGCTTTGCCCGCATGACGCAGCGCTGGAAACTGACTATCGAATATAACGGCGCTGGCTTTGCAGGCTGGCAAAGGCAGTCTCATGCGCTTTCCGTTCAACAAGTCTTGGAAGAAGCCATTCAACGTTTTTCGGGCGAAGAAACGCGGCTGCACGTCGCGGGCCGGACCGATGCAGGCGTTCATGCGCTGGGCCAAGTCGCGCACATGGATCTCGAGCGCGCAACATCCGCGCGCGAAATCATGGGCGCGCTGAATTATCATATCCGTCCACATGCAGTTTCGGTTTTGGCGGTCGAGCCGGTTTCCGAGAATTTCCACGCCCGCTTTGACGCCAAAGCCCGATCTTACCGTTATGTTCTGCTGAACAGAACAGCCCCGCCCGCGCTTGAGGCCGGTCGCGTTTGGCATTTTCCGCGCCAGCTTGCCCTTGCCCCGATGCAAGAAGGCGCACGGCTTTTATTGGGCCATCATGATTTTTCGACGTTTCGGGCTCAAGGCTGTCAGGCCAAATCGCCGCTTAAAACACTGGATCGCTTAGACGTGCGCCAGCAAGGCTCTTACTTTATTTTTGAAACCAAGGCGCGGTCGTTTCTTTATCACCAAGTGCGCAATATGGTCGGCACGCTGACGCTGCTGGGGACCGAAGCTTGGACGCCGCAAGATCTTCGCCAAGCCTTTGAAGCCGCCGACAGAACCAAAGGCGGCCCCACCGCGCCATCCGACGGGCTTTATTTTTGCGCCGTCGATTACGACGACGCGCCTAGCCCCGCACAGCCATAAAGTTTTCGCCGCTATTCTCACGATCGATAAAGACGCGGTAGCCGTGGTTGCGGAAATGCATCGCCGCTGCCCATTGCTCATACTCGCTTAAATGATAAAACTCGAAATAGACAATGCGCGGTTGATATTTCAAAAGATCCAACTGCCGCACAACCATCCAATCCGCGCCTTCTGTATCCACGACCATCAAATCGATCTTTTCAATGTTGTGCTGGCGCAAAACAGGCTCAAGACGGCTGCAGGGGACGTTGACTTTTTTGGTGTTATCCTTCAGCAAAGAAAAGGCTTCCGAGTCCGGCGTGATATGGCCCAAAACACCGCGATCTTGCATCAGCGTCGAAATGCCAAACGCGCCATCTTGTAAAACGCCCGTCCCGGCTAGCGCCGGATCGATATAGGCCATTTCGATCTCGCCTTCGAAATCGGCCACCGCCCTATTTTCAAAAATCAGCCCCGGACAGTCTTTGTAATTTTCCTTCAGCTTTTCAAACTGATAGGTCATCGGCTCAAACAAGAGCCCCCGCCAGGCCAAGCTTTTGACAAAGGGGTGAATAGGATCATACGTTACCCCATCCATCGCGCCGACCTGGACAAAAAAGATGTCGCGCCCTAAAGCTTGAAACGTCGCTTGGATATCGGCGGGGCCAAAAGTGCCTTGAACAGGAATTTTCATTTGTTTTTTGCTTTCTTCGGCGGGAAAAAGAAGGGAAGTCGGCTTCAGACACGCCTCTTTTACCATAAAGAGCCCAAGGCCAAACAACAAAAGTTAAAAAGCCTGCATACAATAGCATGCCGCCTTTAAGAATCTTTGACTCTTTCGCCCCGTTGGACAATCTTCATGCGAACGTGTGTTCCTTCGGGCTTTTTTTGTATTCTTATGACGTTACAGCGCTGTTGTCTTTATCTGTCTTTTTGTCTGGCTCTGGCCGGGTGCGATCCGTTTCTGGCGAACAACATCGATCCCGCCGGAAACCTGACCCGCAAAGATTACCTCTTTTTGCGCCACCGCGGCGATGCCGCCAAGGACAAAGAAGCGCCATCCGATACCGATCCTGAAAAGACCGAAAGCCCCGAGCCGCCAACCGCCGCGCCAGAAGCAACACCCCCCGCCCCCGCCCCTGCCGCGCCTGTTCAAAAAGCGCCTGAGGCTTCGGCCAACGCTCTCTCCGATAAGCACGTCAGCCTGACCGTGACAGAAGGGACGCCTTTACGCGACGTTTTGCTAGAGCTGGCCCGCGGCGCGCACGTTAATATGCAGATTGATCCCCGCATCACAGGCAGCCTGATTTTCACAGCGGCCGATCAGCCGTTCCGCGATGTCTTAAAACAATTATGCGATCAAGCCAATTTACGCATTCGCCAAAATGGCGCGTTTATCAAGGTTGAATTGGATACGCCCTATGTCAAAAGCTATCCTGTCGATTTCCCCAGCTTTACGCGCCGCACCTCTAGCGAAGTGTCCATCGCGACCAATGTGTTCGATGCCGATGTGACAAGCGGCGGCGGCGGCAATTCGACAACAGGATCGCGATCAGGCAGCACCAGCAACAACAACTCGACCGCCAAAATCGCGGGCCAATCTGACACCGATTTTTGGGCCGATCTGGACAAGTCTTTGACGCGGTTGCTGGCCGCCAATAAAAGTCAGCCCCTGATGATAACAGAGGCCAGCAAAAGCCGAGATTCACGTCAGCAAGAATTGTTTGAAGCTTCCTATACCATCGACAAACAAGCGGGCCTTGTCACCGTAACCGGAACCGATAAACAGCAGCGCGCCGTTGACAATTATCTGAAACGCCTGCGCGACAAGGCCATGGCACAAGTTTTGATCGAAGCCCGCATTGTCGAGGTCGAGCTAACCGACGGCTTTCAAAGCGGCATCAACTGGCAGGCTGTTTTCAGCAAAAGCGGCCCCGCCGCGACCATGGGGCTTGCCGCTGGCGGCGCTGCGGCTTCCGCGACGAATGGCCTGTTTACAACCTCGATCAAAGGCAGCGATTTTTCGACGCTTCTCAACTTAGTGCGCACCTTTGGCGCGACGCGCATTTTATCCTCGCCGCGCCTGACGGTTTTGAACAATCAAAACGCCGTTCTCAAAGTCGCGAAAAACGAAGTTTATTTCATCACGTCAGCCCAATATTCCACAACCGTCAACGCCTCGGGCGTTGCCGTGTCGGGATCGCCCGTCTTCACCAGCACGCCGCATACCGTGCCGGTGGGCTTGATCATGACGGTTCAGCCCGCCATCGATACCGACCGGGGCCTGATCACCATGACGCTGCGCCCCACCATTTCGCGCATTGTCAATTACGTCACCGACCCATCCATCGGCTTAAATGCCGCGCAAGCCGGATTGACAAGCTCGGTCAGCTCGCAAATTCCGGTTTTGGCTGTGCGTGAGATGGATTCGGTCCTTCAAGTCCATTCCGGCGAAGTCGTCGTTATGGGCGGGCTCATGCAGGATAAATCGGAAAACACCGATCAAGGCGTGCCGCCTTTCGATAATTGGGGCCTTTTGGGCAATCTTTTCAAATCGCGCGACAACAGCGCAACGACCAGCGAGTTGGTTATTTTGCTCCGCGCGACGGTTTTGGACCGCCCAATCCCCGATGCCGCCGATGTCGATCTTTATCAGCGTTATAACAACGATCCGCGACCTCTTCCTTTGTCGTCATCGCAGCTTGGCGATTGACGACGCTGTCTTCCACTCTTTCTAGGAGGCTTTCATGACGCATCTTTCTGCCCGCAACCGCGGTTTTACCTTGGTTGAATTGTCGATTGTGCTGGTTATCATTGGCTTGATCATCGGCGGCGTTTTGACGGGCCAGCAAATCATTCAAAACGCGCGCACGACCAATGCAATCAACGCCATTCAATCCTACCAAGCCCAATTTTCGACCTATGCCCAAAACTATGGCGCGGTCCCTGGCGATGACAAATATGCGACGTCGCGTTTTAAGCCATCAAACTACACGGTCAGCACCGGTGACGGCGATGGTGCGGTTGGAACCTCGTCTTCCTTTGACAACACAACCGTGACAGAAGGCACCGCTTTTGAAAGCCGCGTCGTTTGGGAGCATCTGCGCCTGGCCGGCCTTGTCAAAAACCAACGCGACGACACCACCATTGCCATCCAGCCGCCCAACCCGTTTGGTGGTGTTTATGGGTTCCAAAATGGCGCTTTTGACGGCACCTTTTCAACCAACTGCTTGTGCCTGAACAATGTGCCCGCAGAGGCTGCTTTAGCAATTGATACCAAACTGGACGACGGGCTTAGCGATTCCGGCATTATCCAAGCCACGCAAGCGTCGGGAACCGGCCACGGAAACGATAAGGTTTCAAGTGGCTATGATTCAGGGGTCTTCACGCTTTGCATGCGCATGTAAAACGGCTCGCCCGCCAAGACGCCTTTACGCTGGCCGAAATCAGCGTTGTTTTGGTGATTATCGGGCTTTTAACCGCAACGCTTTTCCCGGCCTTGACCGCTTTGCGCCAGACCATGGCGCAAAGCGCGACCGAGACGCGCTTGTTAGCCTTGGCGCGGGCCAGCGCCGCTTATAGCCAAACCCGCGGCTGCTTGCCCTGCCCGACGCCCGCCACAACATCGGGCGCTGGATTTGGGATTGTGCGCGGCGATGTCTCAAGCCCCCCCGCCGCCTGCGGCCCCTGCAGCCCTGCCGAAGGCCTTGTCCCCTATGCATCGCTGGGCTTGCCGCAAAGCGCCGCCAAAGACGGCTGGGGTCGCTGGATTACGATGCGCATCGACCCGGATCTGGCAATTCCCTTCAACGTCATCCCGCCGACAACGCCTTGCAGTGCCGCCGATGTTGCGCTGGGCACGTGCGCGGTCCCAAACGCTGCTCAAAAAGGCCTGTGCGGTGCCAAGGTCTCCATCGCCCAGAATTACGCAAACGTTTCAACGCAGGGCGGCGGCACGACCAAAGCCGCCCTTGTCTTGGTTAGTCATGGCCTTAACGGCTATGGCTCTTTTGTCGCCAATCCACTTTATGCGACGGGCGGCGTTGTCCACCGTCTGGGCGTCAAAGACGGCACGGTGCCCGACTGCGCGACGGGGGCCGAAGCCTGTAATGCCAGCTATTCAATGGCTTTCATCGACGGGGCTCAGGGAACAAAATTTGACGATTTGTTGCTTTATCTCAGCCGCGACGCGCTGATAAGCCTGTTGGGACAGCCCAGTTGTCAAACGCCGTGGCCCTGAGGCCCGTTTTATTGTTTCCCCCTAGACAAAAAATGGTCTAATCTTTGATTCGGTTGATGAAATCATTGAAACGTCTTGTCCGCCCGGGCAAGATTATTTCTCTTTTGTTCTCGCGTTTCTTCAAGAGGTCTAGCCCATGCCTATCTCCGCGACGATGACAACCTCCTCGAATGCGTCGGCGATGCCCGGCAAAGAGCGCATGGGCGAACGCCTTGTCCGCATGGGCGCGATCTCCAGCGACCAATTGCAAATCGCGCTGCATGAACAGCGCCAGCGTTACGATATGCTGGGCTCAATCCTGATCAAGCTTGGTTTTCTGGACGATAAAACACTAGCCACCGTTTTGGCCGCCCGTACCGGCTTGCAACCGATCGATCTGCGCCACCAAAAACTAGACGCCGATCTTATTCGCCGCTTGCCGCGCACGGTCTCGGAACGCTGCCAAGCCATCCCGCTCTGGATCAAAGACGGCAATATCGATATCGCGATGGCCGACCCTTATGATCTCGTCGCGATGGACGAGCTGCGCCGCTATTTCCCCGCGCCTTTATCCATTCACCCCGCCGTCGCTTCGCGCGCCGACATTCTGGCCGTTATTGGCGATGTTTACGACCGGCCCGCCTCGGTCGATTCAGCGCTGCGCGACCTTGAAACATCGCCGGGCGCTATGCCCGCCAATAGGGACCAAGCGGCAGGAGATTATGCCCACCCGATGGTCCGGTTGGTTGAATCGTTATTAATCGATGCCGCCGTCGCGGGGGCTTCCGACGTTCATATGGAGCCGGAAAATAGCTTTGTCCGCGTTCGCTATCGTTTAGATGGCCGTCTGTCGCCCGTGCGCGATCTGCACCGGACGCATTGGAACGCTTTGTCCCAGCGCATCAAAGTCATGGCGGGGATGAACATCGCCGATACGCGCAGCATTCAAGATGGCCGTTTTCAAATGAACGTGAACGGCAATCTGATCGACTGCCGCGTGGCTGTCATGCCCAGCATCGCGGGCGAGACCATCGTCATTCGTCTTTTAGATCACAACCGCGCGACGATGAGCTTGGACGATCTGGGCTATAGCCCTGAATCGGCGGCAGCCATGCGCGCCATCATGGCCAAACCCGCCGGTCTATGCCTTGTGACGGGCCCCACAGGCAGCGGCAAGACGACAACGCTGTATGCCATGCTGCGTCAGCTGCGCGCGCCGGACGTTCATATTGCGACGCTGGAAGATCCCATCGAATATCAGATGGACATGGTGCGCCAAACGGCCATCAACGAAGCGCAAGGCCTTGACTTTGCCGCTGGCGTGCGCGGCCTTTTGCGCATGGATCCCGATATTTTGTTTATCGGTGAGATTCGCGACGCCGAAACGGCGCAAATGGCGCTGCGCGCCGCCATGACGGGCCATCAGGTTTATTCGACCTTGCACTGCGTCGATGCACTGGGCGCTTTGCCGCGCTTGGTCGATTTGGGCTTGTCGCCGCGCGTTTTGGCCGGACATCTCACGGGCCTTGTCGCCCAACGATTGGTGCGTCGCCTTTGCCCCGATTGCAAAAAGATGCGCCGCGCAACAATGGACGAAGCCAAGATCTTGCGCTGCAAAGCAGCCCTGCCGCAAATCGCCGAGGCGACGGGTTGCGATCATTGCCGCGGCACGGGGTATCAGGGCCGCACCGCTATTTCCGAAGTGTTGCGCATCACGCCCGACATGGAAGAGATGATTGCATCGGACGCGCCGCGTAGCGCCCTTTTAAGCTTGGGCCGACGCGACGGTTTCCGCACCATGCAAGAAGACGGCATTGCGCGCGTTTTGTCTGGCGATATCTCCTTTGACGAAATGGCACGCGCGGTCGATTTGACCCGCGGGCTGTAACCCGCGTCCCTTTCTTAAAGGTCGCCATGCCCGTTTATCGCTATCGCGCCGCCTCACCGCAAGGGAAAGTGCATACAGGCGTGATGAGCGTGGTGGGCGAAAATGCGCTGGAAGCCGCATTGGCGCAAAGCGGCCTTGAGCTGATCGACGGCCAGAGCCTTTCGCGCCGCGCGCCGCTGACCTTGTCACAAGGCGGACGCCGCGTCCGACGCGAAAAAGCCGCTCTTTTCTGCCGCCAGATGGAGGATTTATTAGGCGCAGGCCTTGCGCTGCAAGATGCCCTGCCCCTGATCGCCGAGACGTTTCCCCCCGGGCCTTTCCAAGACAAACTCACCGACGTACGCCGCAATCTGGAAGAAGGCCAAAGCCTGTCTGAATCCTTTGCGCCGCCTGCGCCTTTTTTTGATCCTGTCTTCATGGCCTTTTTGCGCGCGGGGCAAGAAAGCGGACAACTGGCGGCGACCTTTGGCCTTTTGGCGCGCCATATCGAAAAAGAACAAGCCTTAGCCGACAAACGCGCCAAAGCGCTTCGTTATCCGCTGTTTCTTCTTGTGATCGCGTTGAGCGTCGCAACCTTCATGATGGAAATTGTCATCCCCGAGGTTGTTTCGTTTTTATCGACATTGGGCGGTAACTTGCCCTTTGCCACGCGCTTGTTGATCGGCGCTTCGCGCACGGTAGCGGCGCTGTGGCTGCCTGCATTAAGCGGGATCGCTTTGCTGGGCGTGGGCCTGCGCATCCTGCGCGCGCCGTTTCCCAAGCTGGCGCAGGCGACCGACCGCACATTGTTGCGCCTTCCTTTCTATGGCCCGGCGGCCCATGCCGCCGCCATGGCGCGTTGGCTGCGAGCTCTAAGCCTTTTGCTTCAAAACGACCTGACCTTCCCCGAGGCCCTCAACGCCGCGCGCGACGCCTTGGGTAACCAAGACCTTGCGCTGAAAGCCGAGGCCGCGCACGACGCTATTTTGACGGGTCTGCCTGTGTCAGAAGCTTTGATGCCGCTGTTAGATCCTTTGGACGTTCACGCCTTGCGCATGGCCGAAAAAAGCGGGTCTCTACCGCGCGTTTTGAACCGGATGGCGCAAAGCAGCGAAGAAAAAGCCGATCGCGCAAGCGAGCGTTTCTGGGGCTTTTTCGAGCCAGCCCTGACGCTTTGGGTGGGCGCGCTTTTGGCGTGGATTGTTCTGGCTGTCTTGGGCCCCGTTTACGGCAATTTGGGCGTCATTGGCGGAGGTTTGTCATGATCCGCCTGCGCGCGCCTTTGGCTTTGCTGCATGTCACCGACGATGGCGCGACGCTTGACTTGCCAGAGGCGCCCGCCTTGACAGTCAAGGGCCACAAGGGCGCCGCCGTCACATCGGTCTTGACCGCTTTAGCCGACAAGCCCCATCTTCCCGTCCTGATTTTGGCCGACACAACAGCACAAGATTATAAAAACGACGATCTGCCGCCTGTGTCTTTATTCGACAAAAAGCGTCTGGCGCGGCGGCGGCTTCATCATCACTTCCCGCAAAAGGATCTGACGCGCTTGGATCTTATGGGTCCGCGCCAAGTTCTTTTCACCGCCCTGCCGACAACCAGCGCCGCCGCCAAATGGCGGGCCGCCCTGGCCAAGATTCAACACCCGCTTTGGGGCATTGTGCCCGCCCCGCTTGAAGGCATTCGTCTGGCAGGCCGTCTTGCCCCCGCAAGCCGCCACGGCTGGGCCATGACCATTGTGCAACTGACAAATGGCGGCTTTCGTCAAATTGTCACCTGCGACGGGCTTTTGCGGATGACGCGCTTGGCCTCTGCGCCACCAGAAACCTCGCCCGAAATGCTGGCCGCGACGTTGGCTCTCGATATCGAAGCCGCGCGCGCTTATTTGGCCCGGTTTGGTCTGCACAGCGAAACCCCCATGACGGGTCTTGTGATCTGCGATCAAGCCCACCATGCCGCGCTGCATGCTGCGGGGCTTGATCTTTCAACCCTTTGCCTTTTCTCGCCGTCCCAAGCGGCGACGGCGCTGCATTTGCCTTTGGCTTCGACAATTGAAACCCTGTTCGCCGCGTGGCTGCGCCGTCCCTTTTTATGGCCGCGCCTTTTGCAAACGCTGCCCGAGAAAAAATGTGCGCGCCATTTTCTTGCCCGCGATGCCGGACGCTGGGCAGCCTTTGGCTTGCTTGTTTTTAGCCTTAGCCTTGGCGCGTTCGAAGCGTTTTCGATCCATACGGCACAAAGCCATTTAGCCGCGGCCCATCATGAAGCAGACCAAACGGCCCATGCCTATCAAGACGCGCGCGCCAAAGACGGCGCACTTACCAAACCGTTGGGCCGCCTGCGTCTTGCGGCCACACATGCGCGTCTTTTTTCCGTCCCGGCCTCTTTTTCTCCCGAACTGTGGGATAACCTTGGCCAAGCCTTGGGCTCTGACGCACGCCTCAGCTCTTTGGCGTGGCAAGCGCCCACGGCTCAGAAACCTGAAACCCTGTCCCTTGAAGCACGGCGCGCCGAGACAGATACGGCTGACACGACCGATCCCCTTTTAGAACCGCCACCACTTGATGCCAACGATTTGGATCGGATTCCTTCCGTTTCCTTGCCGCCGCTCTCCGCAGCGATTCCGGCACCAGGTCAAGAAACAGCCTCTCTCTTCACCACGCTTCAAGACCGTTTTGACAAGGCTCTGGCCCCCTTCCGTCGCGTGCAAACGCAGCTTCCATCGGGAACCGATCAAGGCGCCCTTTCTTCGCGCGCCCCGACAGCCCCCACGGTCCAGACAGCGCGCTTTACCTACGAAAAGACGCGGCAGAAAGGCACGCCATGACAAAGATGCCGCAAGCCTTTTCCTTTTTGCGCTTTCATGGCCCTTGGATGGGTGTGTTGCTCCTGGCGCTGGCTCTTGCCTTGACGGCCCATGCCTATGGCGTGAAAACCGAGGCGCGCCTTGCCGCCAAAACAGCACATCTCACCCAACAGATCAAAAAGAACAAAGCCGCCAAAGCGCTTCTTGAAGAAGACGCCCGCCGTACCAAAGAACTTCAGGCCAGCCTATCGCCCGATGCGATGGCGCAGCTTCTTCAGCCCGCCGACCGCCGCGCGTTTTTAAACCATCTTGATACGCTGGCCCATACGGCGCGCCTTCAGCATCTGGCCTATACGCTTTCGCCCGCAACGTTCGACGCCTTGAACGCGACCCAAAGCGCGACGCTTTCTCTCGAAGCCGATGCGCCGCTCGATACCGATTTGCGCGCCTTTCTCGATCGCTTGACACATAGCGCCCCCGGCAAACTCGACTGGCAGCGGCTTCAAATCACGCGGCTGGACACGCGCGACGGCGCAAGACCGTTGAACCTTCACCTTGTCGCCTCCGCCCTTTGGCTGGCCCCCGGCGTCGCCCCGATCAAGGACGAGATGCCATGACAAAAAGCTTTTTTCTTCTTAGCCTGATTGCCGCAGCAGCCTTCGCAGGCCCCGCCCAAGCGAAAAGCCTGCCCGATGTGCCCTTACCGGCCCCGTCTCTTTTCTTTGCGCCCGATGAAGCGCGCGCCATCGAAGGACTTCAAAAAGACTTACCGCTGGCCACGGCTGAGCGCTGCGCCGATCTGATTACGTTGGACTCGCTTTTATTCTTCGGCACCGAAAACTGGACGCTGTGGCTCAACGGCCAACGATTAAGCGCGCAATCGCCGAGCCGTTCTTTACGCCTGGGAACGTTTTCAATCCAATCCATTAGCAGCGCTGGCGTTACCCTGCACGCCGACGGCGGCGTGGGCCCGATCTTCCTTGCGCCGCATGAAACCTATGACCGAACGGCAGGCCGAAAAATAGACGCCGCGAAAGTGCCGCTTCCTTGCCGCAAAGCCCAGCGCTGACCTAGCGAAACCAAACGATCAAGGCAGATCCCGCGACAAGCAAAAAGGTCGGCAGTATATGGTGGCGGGTCACTTTTTCGTTAAACATCAAAACGCCCAGCCCAAGACCAAAAAACGGCATCAAGCGCTTAAGCGCGAAAACTTCGCTGGCCTTGGCCGAAAGAAGAGCAACCGTCGCCGGACCATTTTCGAGTAAAGCAATACAACAACCCGACGCGACCATCATACCGAACAGCTTGGGGCCAAGGCCTTGCTGCTGCAAACGCTGAAGGGCTTTCCCTTCTCGGGCCAGAAAAACCAAAGGGACAAACCCAAGCGATATGCCTAAATGAAAAACGGCGGCGGCGAACAAACCGCTATGGACCTCATCAACGGCAACCCCCATATAAGGCGAAGAGATCGAAAAGCACAAAACCGTCACCGCAAAATAAGCCATGGCGCGTAGATTTTCACGATGCGGCATTTCTTTGGCCGTGAAGAAAACAGACCCCACGACGACAAAAAAAATCCCCGCCACCTGAAGGCCATTCGGTAAAACGCCGCGCGCAAAATATTCAACGGGGATCATCCCCAAAGACGACACGGCAATAAAAGGTAAAAGCAAAGACAGCGGCGCGCGGTCCAAGGCCTTATAGGCCATCCAGACAGCCAAAATATTTGTCAAAATAACGATAAGCGCAGCCTGCCAAAACCGCGTCGTTAGCACTGGAAGAACCGCGCCGTTAGCAACCCAAAACATAAAGAAAAGAAGCAGGCCGGCAACAAGAAAGGAAACAACCCCCAGGCTATTATTGACGCCTTTGCTCTCCAGCGTTTTTTTCTTAAGCGCCCAGCCCAAGGCTTGGCCGAAGGCGGCCAAAAGCGCTAAAAAGATCCATGTATGCGCCATAACAGATTAACCGATTAGAGGCGTCTTTTACTGCGATAAATATTGAATACGCTTTTGAACCTGCTCTGGCACGCCGTGGCGCAGCTGACGATAAAGCGACAACGCCATATCCTTTTGCCCGGCCCGGTCAAATAAGATACCCAACGTTAAACGATACTGATCGTTGTCGGGCTCTGCCGCCAAAGCCTTCCACATTAAAGAAACGGCCTCGTCGCTTTGGCCGCTTCCTGCGCGCACCTGCGCCAACGCTGCCTGCGCTGCGCCATTGGGCGCATGCGGTTCTGCCGCCATATCCTGTAAAGCGGCCAAGGCTTCGGGCGATCCCTCTTTCTGCAAGGCGGCAGCCCGCCCCCGAAAAGCCGCGCCATCCGACGGGTTTTCTTTTAGGCGCGCGGCAAAAAGATCAGCTGCCTTTGCGTAATTTCCAGCCTCTATCTGCGCTTGCGCTTCTTTGAGATTTTCTGGTCTCTCCTCAGCGACCCCAACGGGCTTCTTTTCATGACGCGGTTGCTGGCGCGTCAAACGCTTGGCAGAACGCGCTTTGACAGCGCGCTTTGCCTTCCGCGAAGAAGGCGCAGAGGTTTTCGTCTCATCTGCACCGGAAGATGAGGCCAGCTGAGCCTCATCATGCGACGCCCCTTTTTCAGCGTGCGTTTTTTCAGCATGCCCCGGCGTTGGCGCGGGAGCAGATAAAGCAATACCTTGAGGCTCATCCTCGACCTTACGGGAATGCTTGGCCGTATTTTTCTGCGGCGGTGTCGGGGCAACTTTCTCGGATGAGACAAGGATCTTCGGACTTGAAAACGCGCCACCAGCCTTGATGTCTTCACGCGCCCAAGCCGATACGTGGCTGGTCGAGATCCACGCCAAGCTGGCCAAACAAGCAATACGTAAAGCGCACGCGAAAGCGCCCTGATGACAAGAGAGAGATAAAGAACGCATGTGAATCGTCAGATCAAGGTCAAACCGAACCGCACGACAGAACGAACAAAGCGCCCGGGGGCAACGCCCCCTTGCCGTACGGCAGAAGAGGGCCTGTCTTAACCTGTTTCGCGTCAAAAGGCAAAGCTGCCGTTTATTTGTATGATTCCGAGCGTTTTTTCAGACGGTTTTGCAGCTGTCGCCCATCATAAGGTCGAATCGTTCACGTTAGAAAACAACAAAATGGGCCATAGCCCCAAAGCTTGCATAAAGCCAAAGGCTGGCAGCGGCGAGCCCATAGCCAGCCAGGATAAAAACACCGTCGCGTTGAATAAGCCCCAACGAAAAGACAACGGCCCCCAGCGACGGCGGCAGATTCAAGAACGGCACAGGCAATGCAACCAAAAGCGACAAAACAAGCGCCAAAATACTATGGACGCGATCGCCTTGCGGCGCTGCGGCAATAAAAGGCAGACGCGGCTTAATAAAAGGCTCGATAACCCCCAGCAGGCGCATGCCAACATCCAGCCCGCGATCCAGCGTCGCAATAGCTATTTTTTGATTGCGGAGAAAAGACGGCAAAAAGGGCCGATGAAGTCCCGTCAGCATTTGCGCGGCAAAAACCAACATCGGCAGGCCAAACAGAAAGGAAAGTCCCGGCACCATAAAAAGCGCAAGATTTAACAAGGGTAGCAAAAAAAGAAGAAAAGCAAACCCGCGCACGCCAAAAGAGCGCAACAAGCGATCAACAGTAACCGTATCGGACTTTTCGTCATCCAAATCTTTACGCAAAGCGGCAATAAGAACGGACAAAGGCGCGCTTAAAGGGGGTGGCATCTGAGGCTCAGGCAAGAGGTCTCCTTATCTTTGTCACGAACTTTGCCGCGCCAGCGCCAAGCCTCGGGCCAAAAAAAACGCCGCCTGATAAGGGCGGCGTCTCTAAAACGTTTAGGCGATTTTTCCTTTAACGGCTGGCGCAAAGGAAATAACCTCGGCAACAGCTTTTTCAGCGACACGCGCCTGCGTCTCCGCATCGATTTTCTCAGCCAAGGCCTTTTGCGCAGCGGTCACCGCCTGATGAATGATTTCAGCCTTAACGGCAACCATCGCTTCTTTCTCAGCAGCGGCGATACGTTGCAGTGCTTTTTGTTCGTTACGCTCTAACGTTTTACGAATCTCTTCTTCCGCTTCGTGATGCAAACGTACCGCGTCCATCTTCGCTTGCGTGACAATACGCGACGCTTCGGCTAACGCCTTTTTCTCTTCTTCCCGGCAATCAGCCAAAGTCGCAGCAGCCTCAGCTCTTAACTGGCGCGCATTTTCCAATTCATCGCGGATTTTGGCAATCTCGGCATCCAAGACGCCAACGACAGGCTTTCCACCCAGTTTGACGGCAAAATACATAAAGATAGCGCAAGCTGCCGAATACCAAAGCATCGGATTGCTAAGAAGGCTGTGTTCCTCGGACATAGGGGCCTCTTTCAATGCATCAAAAGTTAAAGGCGCTTTTTAAACAGCGCCGAAACCGGACAAAACCTTGTTGACGATATCGCGCGCCAATTCATCGGCCATGCGCGGCGCATCTTTCAGCGTCTCGGCCTTCATGGTCGCGATTTTCTTTTCGGCGGCATCAATGCGCACCATCAAATCTTTTTGCAGCTCAGCATTACGCTGTTCGGCTTCTTTGCGAGCATCGGCTAAAATGCCTTCGACCGTCTTGTCGGCTTCGTCGCGCGCATTTGCCAAATTCTTTTCGAATTCCTGCCGGGTCTGTTCCGCCGTTTCGCTGGCTTGCTTGGCCGCGTACAGATCGGTATCCAAGATCTGGCGTCTGTTCCCCTGCGTTTCCTGAAACGCAGGGACAAGCCACGCGCGCATCACAATGAAAAGCAGGGGAAAACAGATAACCAGCCAGAAAAGCAGGTCGGGATAGAACGAAGCATCAAGCTGCGGCAAGCCTTTCTTCACTTCTTCCTCGGCGAAAGCCGGTAAAGAAACGAGCAAAGATCCAAAAATTGCCGAAGAGAAAATGCCTGTCTTTTTCATGACCCGACCGCTTTTCTAGTAAAGGTTACGCCGCGAAGATCAGAAGAGCCGCAACCGCGAAGCTCATCAGAAGAACGAGTTCGACAGCCGCGAAGCCGACGAAGCCGACCATACGCAGTTTGCCGTCCGTGGCGGGGTTACGCGCAATGGCGTTCAGCCAGGTCGAGAACACAACGCTCAAGCCATAGCCAGCGCCGAAAGCGCCACCGATCATGGTCAAGGCAACGCCCAAAAATTTTACTGCTGCTGCATCCATTTTAGAAACTCCCTTATCTGGTTGGTTAGGTTCAGGTTAAACGTACTGCGGCCTTTTCGTTAATGCATCTCGATAGCATCGCGGAGATAGACCGAGCTGAGGATTGTGAAGATGTACGCCTGCAAGAAAGCGACGAACACTTCAAAAGCCACAATGATAATGTCGAGAATAACAGGGAAGACCCCCGAAAACCCGACAAGCCCCTGCGTTGCGACCATGGCTGCCATGCCCGCGAACACCTTCAGCAGAATATGCCCGGCCAACATGTTGGCGAAAAGACGGAGGGCAAGACTGCAAGACCGGATCCAGAAAGAGATAAACTCAAGCACCGCGATAAACGGCGCCAGAGCCCCGGGCACGCCCGAGGGAAGGAAAACATGAGCGAAGTGCGCGCCGTGCCGCTTAAAGCCACTGCCCATCACGGTGAAAAGAACAGTCAGGGCTAGAACGAGGTTCACGATCAATTGTGCCGTCACGGTGTACATGAAGGGCACAAGACCGAGCAAATTACACATCAAGATGAACATAAAGATCGTCAAGATGAAGGGCAAAAAGGCCGCCGACTTGGGGCCCGCCGCTTCTGTCAGCGTATTGGCGATCACGTTATAGAACATCTCGGCAAGGATCTGCCAACGCCCAGGCACAACGGCTTTGCGGCGAATGGAAAGGCCAAAGAAAGCGGTCGTCAAAAAGACGGCCATCACCATGCCCAGCGAGGCATTGGTAAAAGAAACCTGATGCTGACCGACCGAAAACAGGGCGGGGAAAATGTCATGAATTTCGAATTGTTCAATTGGCGAATGCATGCCCATCTGAATGACCCCTTAATGGTCGAAGCGTTTCATTGTGACAAGCGGCGCAGCCGGAAAGGCTTTGACGCTTATGGCGAACGGAACAGAAAACCTAAAAGTCGGACACAGGCCCTTCCCTGCTTATTCTTTTGCATTGTCTGTCTTGTTGTCCGTCTTGTCGTCCCCATCGCTTTGCGCAAGAAGCCGCGCAAGACGCAACATGGCACTACAAAAACCCAAAACAAGAAAGGTCAACATGCCCCAAGGCTGCCACCCCAAAGCCCGGTCCAAAGCCCAACCGATTAAGATCGCGGTCAAAATCGTCGCGACAAAATCGCCGCCGATCCGCATCATTTGCGCCGCCACGCCGCGAACTGATTCTTGCTTGTCCGCGTCTTGTTCTGGCGCCTTTACGTCGGTTTGAGCCTTTAAAATCCGTGCCTTAAGCGCGTCGAGTTTGTCTTGTTTACTCTTCAAAGACATAGCCCCACACGCCCAATTCTGATGAGACAACCGCGCGCAAAGTAAGAGGCCTTGGCGGCGAAGTCAAGAAGGATTAAAGATAGTTTACCCCTTGTGGAAAAGCCCGGCCCTTACGCAAAAGGCTTCCAAGCGGATTTCTTTAAAAACAACGTGATTTTAAGGACCTTTTTCATGATTCCAACCGTTCGCGCGCCTCTTTCATTCCGAGCCATTGTCCTGGGCGATGATCACAGTCTTTTTGCCACGTTTGAAGACGCCTTTGGGCGGATTGTTCCTCTTTCGCCCTTTGAGATGGCGGGGGTTGCGGCGACGTCTCTTTTAGATGCGATTCTTTACGAAGCGACAGACGGCGATCAGATCGAAGCGCTCAGGTACCGCCTTGTCGCCAGCCGCATGCAACACGCGATAGGCCTCCTTAAAAGGGTCCAAGGCTACACGATGTGGGGCCCGTTGCAGCTAACGCCCAGCTCTTGTGAAAAGCGCTTTGGCATGGGATCGGCCAAGCTACGGCGTCAAGCAGGCCTGCCTGTCAAGCCCGCCCGCTCAACCTTAGGCTAGGGGGCCGGGCTTTAGGCTCAAGAGCCGTCCTTTCAAGCAAACAGGCGCATACCCCAGCGGCCAGAGCGTCCCCCAACAAACGCCCCCGGCGGCACGCCGGTTATTCGTAGACCATGTCAACTTTGCCCCAGAAGACCCGGTAGGCAAAGAAGGTGTAGGCGAAAAGAACCGGCAAGACGATCAGCGCCCCAACCAAGATGAACATCAGCGATTCAGGAGCCGCCGCGCCTTGGAAGATCGTCATCTGATCGGGAACGATATAGGGATAAAAGCTATAGGCCAGCCCCACCATGCACATGACAAAAATGCCTGCTGTCATGGCAAAAGGATGCCAAACGCCCGTCGGCTTTTCTTGGCGAGCCATGCGCTTGATCGCCATCTCGACCCCCGACACTAAAAGCGCCGTGATCAAGGGGAAAGGCAGCATGTAATAAATCTCGGGGATCGAAAACCATTTGTCCAAGATCCGTACACTGGAAAGCGGCGTCGCACCCGAGATCAAAACAATCCCCGCCGCAGTGCCCCACAGGGCCGTACGCGCCCAACCGATAGCCTTTTTCTGCAAAGCGCCTTCGGTTTTCATGATCAACCAACCAGCGCCAATCAAACTATAAGCCGCGACAACGCAAACGGCGACAAGCAGCGAAAACAGCGTCGCGACGAGCGAATGTTCAAACCCCAGCACATAGCTGCCCATCATGTAGCCTTGGGTCAGGGCGACGACAAGCGAGCCGACAAAAAACAAGCGGTTCCATCTATCCTTGTTTTCGGGCTTCACCTTGGCGCGAAAATCAAAAGCGACGCCGCGCAAAATAAGGCCAATCAGCATCAGCGCGACCGGCAGATAAAGATTGCCCAGTACCACGCCTTGCGCCATCGGAAAAGCGACCAGCAGCAAGCCAACGCTTAAAACAAGCCAAGTCTCGTTCGCATCCCAAAAGGGACCGATCGAGGCGATCATCGTGTCTTTTTCATCCGCCGTCGCGCCGCGCATCAAAATGCCGACGCCAAGATCATAGCCGTCTAAAACGGCATAAACCACGACAGCCACCCCCATCAGAAGCCCAAAAACGAGGGGCAGCCATTGGCCGTTTTGAAAGATCTCGATCATACGCGTCTTCCTTTCCCGTTATTCTGCGCTATCGCGTCAAAGCCTAGTGAACCGCGCGCTCGCCCTTGGCCGCCATATGGAACAAGGTCCCAATAAAGGCCGAAAGCAAAGCGATATAAACGGCGACATACATAGCAAGCGTCAGCCCAATCATCGGCGCGGGCGTCTTGGTCGCCGCGTCGGCAATGGTCAACACGCCATTGACCAACCACGGGCCACGCCCGATTTCGGTCACATACCAACCGGCAATGGTCGCAAGCCACCCCGAAAAAGTCATAGCCACCAGAAAGCGCGCCAAAAGCGGCGTGATATCTTTCCGTCGCCACAGCGCGCCAGCCCCCCACCACGCTGCTAAAACCATCAGCCCCCCAAGCCCCACCATCACGCGGAAGCCCCAAAACACGGGCGCGACAGGCGGGTGGTTGCCTTGGAAATCATTCAGCCCTTTGACTTCCCCATTCATGTCGTGGCGCAAAATCAAGCTGGCCATTTTAGGAATCTCGATCGCGAACAGATTCTTTCTCTCTTGCTCGCTGGGCATGCCGAACAACACCAGCGGCGCGCCAGACGTTGTCTCCCACAAGCCTTCCATCGCGGCAACTTTCTGTGGCTGATATTCCAGCGTGTTCAGCCCATGTTGATCGCCCATAAAGATTTGAAGCGGGATCAAAAGCGCCGCAATATAGACGCCTGTTTTCAAAGCCGCCATGACAGCTGGCCCTTTGTCGCCGCGCAGCCAACGATAGGCCGAGATCCCGGCCACAAGGAACGAGGCCGTCAGCCCTGACGCCATCAGCATATGAATCATCCGGTACGGCATCGACGGATTGAACATCACGGCGATCCAATCGGTAGCGTGCGCTTGCCCATTGATCATCTCAAACCCGGCAGGGGTTTGCATCCAGCTGTCCAGCGCCAAAATCCAAAAAGCCGAGACGGTCGTTCCAAAAGAGACAAGGAAGGTCGCAATCGTATGGACGCGGTTGGACACGCGATGGAACCCAAACAGCATGACGCCCAAGAAGGTCGCTTCCAGGAAGAAGGCGGTTAAAACCTCATATCCCAGCAAGGGCCCGGCGATATTGCCAACGGTTTCCATATATTTCGGCCAGTTGGTGCCAAACTGGAAGGACATGGTGATGCCGCTGACCACGCCGACGGCAAAGCACAAAGCAAAGATCTTGGTCCAGAAGAAATAGGCGTCGATCCATTTCTTGTCGTTGGTTTTGCCATAGCGGGCTTTGAAGAAATAAAGGATCCAGCCCAAAGCGATCGTGATCGACGGGAACAGAATATGGAAAGTGATGTTCGCCGCAAACTGCATGCGCGAAAGGATAACCGGATCAAGCGTCATGGAAACCTCGAACGGAAAGATCGAAGAAAGAAAGAGGTTCCTTTAAAAGACGACAGAACTGGTTACCAGAAGGTTAAGAAGAACGTTATTTAGGCCTATTTGTATGGCCCTCAACTGGCGGCCTCTCGCCAACAAGCTCTTGCGCGGCCCTTTCCTGCTTATATTTCCAAGCGGCCACGCCAATAGCCAGCGCAGGCAAAACAACCAGCGAGGCCACGCCAATGATCAAGCAAATCTTGACAAAGCGCGGCACGGGCTGGCTTTTGTTTTTTTCTTCTGCGTCGTTTTTTGCCATTAATATCTATACATATCAGCTTTATAAGGCCCTTCGACCGCTACGCCGATATAATCGGCCTGACGCGGCGTCAAGCGCGTCAACGTCGCCCCTAATTTAGCCAAGTGCAGCCGCGCGACTTTTTCGTCCAGATACTTCGGCAACGTGTAAACGGCCTTTTCATAGCGCCCTTTGTTCTGCCACAGCTCGATCTGCGCCAGCGTCTGGTTGGTGAACGAGGCGCTCATCACAAAGCTGGGGTGCCCCATCGCACAGCCCAAATTGACAAGCCGCCCCTTGGCCAGAACAATCAAACGCTTCCCATCGGGGAAAACGACTTCGTCCACCTGCGGCTTCACTTCGTCCCAAACATAGTTTTGCAAGGCTTCGACCTGAATCTCGGAATCGAAATGCCCAATGTTACAAACGATGGCGCGATCTTTCATCGCGCGCATATGATCCAAGGTGATCACATCGACGTTACCCGTCGCCGTCACAAAAATATCGCCAAGCGGCGCGGCTTGATCCATCGTGACGACTTGATAGCCTTCCATCAAGGCTTGCAACGCATTGATCGGATCGATTTCCGTGACCATGACGCGCGCGCCTGCGCTGCGCAAACTGGCCGCCGAGCCTTTGCCCACATCGCCATAGCCGCAAACGACGGCGACCTTGCCCGCCATCATGACGTCAGTCGCACGGCGAATGCCATCTACCAGGCTTTCGCGGCAACCGTACAAATTATCGAACTTGGACTTCGTCACGCTGTCATTGACGTTAAAAGCCGGGATTTTCAAAAGACCGCCGCGCATCATGTCATACAGGCGATGCACGCCTGTCGTCGTTTCTTCCGACACGCCCCAAATGTTGGGCAGCAAGTCAGGGCGTTTTTCGTGAACATAGCGCGTCAAATCGCCGCCATCGTCCAGCAAAAGATTGGGACGCCACCCGGCAGGGCCTTCTAAGGTTTTATCAATGCAATGCCAATATTCTTCCTCGGTCTCGCCCTTCCACGCAAAGACCGGCACGCCGCGCGCTGCAATGGCCGCCGCCGCATGGTCCTGCGTCGAAAAGATGTTGCACGACGACCAGCGCACGCTGGCCCCCAAGGCCAACAAGGTTTCGATCAACACGGCGGTCTGAATGGTCATGTGCAGACAGCCCGTGATCTGCGCGCCCGCCAGCGGTTTTTGATCGGCCAATTCGGCACGCAAAGCCATTAAACCCGGCATCTCGGTTTCGGCGATGGTGATCTCTTTTCGCCCCCAAGCGGCAAGCGAAATATCCTTAACTTGGCAATCGGCGGGCATATCGGCGCACATGGTTAAACCTTTCGGATAAGGGAAAAAAGGAAGACAGAGCCTTGAAAAGGCGAGATTCCCGCTCGTTATCGCCTATAAAGCCCCAAAACGCAACAGACGAAGAGCCCCCCCCATACACGCGTCTGTGACCCCATATGGAGCAGATTCGTTTCCCCAAGTCCCCGTTGTTTTCTTCTCTTTATTTTCAATAGTTTCGTTTAAAATTCCTTTCTGTACCGCAGGGTTCGGAATTGGAATTTCCCAATGTTTTCAATTTTAAAAACGCTTTTTTCGCCGCCAACGACGTCGCCGCTTCCCCAACTTGACGCTGATTTGCAGCCGACAGACACCGCCTTGGTGCAGGCAGCTCTTTTCAACAGCCCGCACCAACAAGCCGCCTTTAAAAATCTGCGCATGGAATACTGTCAGCACATGGAGTACCCGTTTCTTGCGCACCTTCTTCCCTTCATGATCGCGGGCGGATTCAGTTTGGCTGTCTTAAAGAACGTGGCACCGGTGATTGAGCCCGTTCTCGCCCAAATTCCCCTTCTCCCTGCAGGACTTGGGGGCTTGGCCACATGCAGCGCTATCGTAGGTTTGGTGGTGGCTCCCCTCCACTATCATTTCAAAGCCAAACGTCTTCAAAAGAGCTTTCAAATAGCTCAAGAAAAAGACTGTCAGAACAAAAAGGATTTTCGTACGGCTTCAAGAAAACTGCGCCAACAGCTTTTCCCGGATCTTGAGCCTTGGACGACAAACACTTTGATTGATGCGCGCAATAGCGTTTCGTATGCCATCATGGATGCGACGGCTGCGCAGAACCAAATGCGCAAACAGATCAAGGGGGCCCGCTTCAATATCGGGATAGCCGTTATCGGCGGTCTGTTACTTGGCGCTCAAGCACTTTTTGCCCTTCCTTTAACGGGCGCTTTAGCGTCGCTGGCCTCGGTGATCGCACCCGTCGGCTTCGGCCTTCTGGGCGGCCTCAACCTTTATGCCGCCCATCAAGAATCCCAAGTTTTTATGAAAGAACTGGAATGCGTTGACCTGAAACAGTTGGAATATGCGGCGGCCTTAAGAGACGCCTGCCAAAGGCAAGAGGAAGCGAACGAAAGAAAAGCGCAAATTGAAGCCAAAGCCAAGATGGTGGGCCAAGATCCCGTCAAACGCCCCTTGCTTGCCCAGTTGTTTAACGTTTTAGCGGCGCACCGTAACAAGGAAAACGCGGCGCAAGCACAACAGCTGGCGGCCAGCCGCGCGCCCCTTAAAGCAAGGCGTTGCCAACGCGCTGTATTGCTTTTTTGAAGATCGGCGGCCTCAACCGGCTTGAACCTCAAAACGAGGGCCTGTGCATAACTTTGTCTTTTCCCGGCGGCGCATTAATGTCATCTTTCAAGGGTCGCCTCCCTTGCCGCCACCTGGAATCAAAGATCGCTATGTCTCTTGCCATGCCTGAAGATACACAAGCCCAAGCCGAACAAACCGATACCGCTTTGGCCCCGATCATGACGCCCGATTCGGCAGCAAGTGACGCGCCAAAGCCTGTATCAAAGCCAGCCGCCGACGACGCAATCACCATTGAAAAGCTGGTCAAACAATATGACGGCGCCGACGTCGAAGCGCTTCAAGGCGTTGATCTGCGGATCCCCAAAGGATGCATTTTCGGTCTTCTTGGCCCCAACGGTGCAGGCAAGTCGACGCTTATCAATATCCTGGCTGGTTTAACGCGCAAGACAGCAGGCTTTGCCGCGATCACGGGCTATGACGTCGATCTGTCGCCGCGCGCCGCCAAAATGTCAATTGGCGTGGTGCCGCAAGAACTTAATCTCGATTCGTTTTTCTCGGCCCGCGAATTGTTGGATTTCCAAGCTGGGCTTTACAATGTCCCGCCGTCGCAACGCCAAACGGATCATTTACTGGAAGTCTTTGATCTTAAGCTCCAAGCCAACGCATCGACCCGCGCCCTTTCGGGCGGCATGCGGCGGCGGCTTATGGTCGCCAAGGCGATGGTTCACCGCCCCAGTGTGTTGGTTTTAGATGAACCGACGGCTGGCGTCGATGTCGAGCTGCGCCGTCATCTTTGGCACTATGTCCGCAAGCTCAACGAAGCTGGCACGACGATTTTGTTGACGACCCACTATTTGGAAGAAGCCGAAGCGCTGTGCGATCAAATCGCTATTTTGGATAAAGGC
Source organism: uncultured Rhodospirillaceae bacterium (assembly GCA_964390005.1). Classification (GTDB taxonomy): domain Bacteria; phylum Pseudomonadota; class Alphaproteobacteria; order UBA9219; family UBA9219; genus CAYMGM01. The sequence continues at coordinate 28,951 of CAYMGM010000006.1, forward strand.
AACGTTGTCGCCTGCGACACCAAAGACAATTTGCTGCGCCGCCTTGACCGCAAACAAGTCTCGATCACGGTCGATCGCGATTTGCCCGAAGTGCCCGGCAACCTCAAAGGCATGGGCTGGCAGCAAACGGGTCCGCGCCGCTTGACGCTGACCTATCGCCCCAGCCAAAGCACAATTGGGCGTATTTTACTGGCCGTTCAAGTCAACGGTCTTGTCATCACCGATCTTTCGACCGAAGAATCGGATTTGGAAGACGTGTTTTTGCTTTTGACGAGCCAGAAGGCTTAAGCCTTTTTTTCGATCCGGCGCAGCGGCGGCATATAGATCAAAAGCGCCGCGGCAACATAGATCGACGAATACGTCCCGACCAAAATGCCCCATGTCAACGCCAGCGAGAAATTGATCAGCGTCGGCCCGCCCATGACCACCAGCGGCAACAAGGCCAACAGCGTCGTCCCGGCGGTTGTCAGCGTACGCGACAAGGTTTCATTGACCGATGCATTCACGATGGCCCGCAAATCGTTGGCTTTTTGACGGCGTAAGGTTTCGCGGATACGGTCGAAAACGACAACGGTGTCGTTGATCGAATAGCCAGCCAACGTCAAAAGTGCCGCGATAGCTGTCAGATTAAAGTCCAAGTGCAAAACGGAATAAAGCCCGACGGTTACAAAAACGTCATGCAATGTCGCGACAAAGGCGGCCACGCCAAATTGCCATTCAAACCGCAAGGCGACATAAGCGGCAATCGCCAAAATGGCAAAGAAAGTGGCCATCAAACCAGCGTGCAAAAGCTCGCCCCCGACGGTTGGCCCCACGACTTCGACGCGGCGATATTCATAGCTATCGCCCATCTTTTCGCGCACGCGCTGAATGGCTTTTTGTTGAGCCGTTTCGTCGCCTTCTTGCCGCTGAATGCGAATCAAAACAGACGACGGCCCCCCAAAGCTTTGCAAGGCAACCTCGCCAAGCTTCAAGGTTTCCAATTCGCTTCGCAAAGCGGCGACATCAATAGCTTGCTGCGCTTTGGCTTCGATCAAAATGCCGCCTTTGAAGTCGATGCCCAAGTTGAGGCCATTGACAAACAGGGCAACAACCGTAATCGCCATCAAAAGAAGGGTCGTGCCAAACGCAATCCAACGCTTGGAGACAAAATCGATCTTGGTGTCATGCGGAATAAAGTGAAGGGGGCGAAACATCGAAACCTCGGTTTGTTAAAGCCCCCTCTGTGTAAACGCCTTGCCTTCCCCTGTCCAGTCCCGCGTCGCATGGATAAGGCAAAAGGCATTTTCCATGTTTCATCAACCTGTTATATTAACTTAACAGAAAAAGGATCTTGTCATGATCAAAAGCGTACATTTTGCCTCTGTCGAGCCAGGCCCGCGCCTTTTGGTGACCGGGGCGGTCCATGGCGATGAAATCTGTGGTCCTGCCGCCATCAAACGAGTCATAGGGGCGCTAGAGACCGGCGCGATTCTTTTAAAAAAGGGCTCTGTAACCTTTGTCCCGGTCTGCAACCCGCAGGCCTATGCCAAAGGCGTTCGTTTTATCGAACGCAACCTTAATCGCTTTTTGGTGCCACAAACCGCCCCCGATTGCTACGAGGCGCGCCTTGGCAATTTGCTGTGCCCCCTTTTAGAACAATGCGACGTTCTTTTAGATTTGCATTCGGACCCGTCAGGAAACGTTCCTTTTGTCTTCGTCGGCGCGTTTGACCGCACGGAAGAAGTCGCCTTTGCGGCAAGTCTGGGGGCAAAGCATCTTGTGGCTGGCTGGGCTGAAACCTATGCGCGCATGGGGCGCTGCGTGCAAGACAAGCCTTCGGATGAATCGACGGGAACGACAGAATATGCCCGCCGTTTTGGGGCCAAAACCGTCACGCTGGAATGCGGCCAGCACCAAGACCCGGCGGCACAGCAAGTCGCTTATCATGCCATTTTGCGCGCCCTGGCCTCTCTTGATCTGACGGATCCGCCAAGTCTTCCGCCTGTCGCACCGCCGGATCATATCGCAATCAGCCATGTCTTTTACAAAGACGCGCCAGGCTTTTTTGCGCGGCCACTTCCAACCTTTGCGCCTGTTCACCAAGGTGAAATCTTGGCCCGTTACGATAAGGGCGGCGACATCACAGCGCCCTTTGACGGCGTCGCGATGATGGCAAGCCCCAACGCCCCCGTTGGCACCGAGTGGTTTTATCTAGGTAAGGTCTGCGGGGTGGCCCCGCAGCCATCTGTTTAGGGCTCATCGACTTCGTTAAGGTTGGCACCTGCTTGCTTGATACGACGGCTATCGCCAAAGCTTTTCAAAACGCGCCGGGTTTGCCGCCGTATACATGACCGTATGTTGAATGTTTCTGTGTCCAAGATAATCCTGAATTAAGCGTGTATCTGCCCCTTGATCGACCAAAGCAAAGCCGCAGGCATGGCGAAGCATGTGAGGATGTGTAGGCAGAGGCAAGCCAGCCCTTTCGCCATAATGGCGAATAAACACATAGGCGGTTTTCCGGCTTAAAGGCCCACGTCGTTCGCTCACGAAAAAAGCGTTGGAATCCAGTTTCATCTTTTCCCGGTCTGCTAGCCAAGACTTAATAGCCAACAACTCGTCTGCCCGCAAAGGGTGCATGGTCGACAGGCCTTTTTTAAGACGCGCAACATAAAGAACGCGACCTTCTATGTCCACTTGGGACAAAACCAGACCACAGGCTTCGGACACCCGCAGGCCGTGGCGGAACATAAGAAGAAGGAAGCATCGATCTCTGGCTTCATGACGCGCGCCCTTGGTCGCAGCCAAAAGTTTTTTAACCTCGTGGCCAGTGAGGTGTTTTCGTTCTTGCATCATTTTGTCTAATGTCTAGGTATAGAAAAACCGGAAACCGATCATGAATCCAGCCTTGTCTTTCAAGGCTTTAGACAAAATATGATATTTTGTCTAATCATGGCGGGGCCTTCTACAAAGAAAAAACGGGGAAAACGACACATTCATCTTTTGTTAGATTGGCACAACAATTTTGCGATGCAAAGAGAGAATGTATGTTTTTCTAAGGTTCAGCAAGGCTTCTGAGACAAGGCACAAAAAGGAAGACTAGACAAAATATCATATTATGCCTTGTGTTGTTTTTCCCCTTTCTTTTCGCCACATCGGCCATAGCTGCCGAGGTGGCCGTACAAACCTCACAGCCTGTGGTCCAAGGCGGACTTGCCTGCTTCACAATCACACCAGAAAGCAACAAAAGGGCGGCTATCGAAGGTCTATCCTGTGATGCCCTTTGCGGCCAACATAACGCAGCTTGCTCTGGCGTCACGAGCGGCGCCCTGAATCCGCCGACGCGATGTGAAGACCCGTCACCACCCGATTTTGCCGTCTGTCGCTGCTGCAAGGTCAAATCTTGAAACACGGTGCACCCTTTTGGCTTGGCTCGTCTTCAGCGTCCTGCATTCCCCAACATTTTTGCGACATCCCTCAAACAGGCGTGCGCCTTTCAAATGTGTGAAGCCAAACTCAGATAACTTTCTAACGAGGTTTTCTATGTCCCGCTTTCTTCCTTTGGCTTTTCTTTTTCCTCTTTTTCTGATCCTTCCCGCCCCGACATCTCTAGCCGCCGAAAGTACAGTCGTCGGCGGTGCCTGCACAAATGGACTACATAGAGCCGACTGGGACACCATCTTTCAGTGCGTCAGCAGCAAATGGAAACGCGCGGCTTATTGGCTTGGTACGTCTACGGATTCTTGCGCTTCAACGGATAACCCTTCTCATGCGGGGCAAATCCGATGGACAGGCACAGCCTTTCAAAAATGCGATGGAACAAGCTGGACAGCGTTAGGCGGCGGCGTTTCGTGCTCCGCTATAACGGCCGGTTCGCAAATTTTCACGTCGAATACTTTTTTCCAACCACCCACCGGTTTGTCTGCCGACTGCCCCCTGACGCTCCGCCTTGTCATGATCGGCGGTGGCGGTGGCGGCGGTTCCTATAACGTTTGGCCGGGATCAGGCGGCGGCGGCGGCGGTATCATCGCCACAAATATCGTGCTTACCTCGTCTAACCCTATCCCTGTCCTTGTAGGAAAAGGCGGCGCTGGCGGGAACATAAGTGTTACGACCAACGGATCCATAGGGGGAACAAGTGCCTTTGGCAACCTTTCCATCGGCGGCGGCTTTTACGGTATTTACTATGGCAACGGCGGCGCTGGATCGAGTGGCGGCGGCGGCCCGACCACTGGTGGAACTGGCGGTGCAGGTGGCCTTATTGGATCAAGTGGCGTAACGCCAACCCCTGGAGCAAACGGCGGCATGGCTGGCGGTCCTTCAACACAACCAAGCACAAATATTTCCTCGTCGACGGTGATGGGAATAACCTTTTCGTCTGCAACATTCGCGGCAGGAAGCGGAGGGCTTGGCGGCACGGGCGGCGCAGGCGGCACGGGTTATGGTGCGGGCGGCGGCGGCGGTTATGGCAATAACAACACGACGGGTGCAGGCGGCGGTGGCGGCGGACTGGTAGTCAATGGCTCAACGATTACAGCTGGCAGCGGGTATACACTTGGCGGCGACGGTGCCCAAGGCGTTGTCTATGTCGAATGGAGCGCGCAATCAGCGCCGCCCGCGACTTGCGCTTTTACACATGGCTCCCAGCTTTTCACCTCAAGCGGAACCTTTACCCCGCAGGCAGGCATAACGAGCGCGTGTCCTCTGACGCTCCGCGTTGTCATCGTCGCCGGTGGCGGCGGCGGCGGTTCTTACAACGTTTGGCCGGGATCAGGCGGCGGCGGCGGCGGCATCATCGCCACAAACCTTGTCCTTACATCGTCCAGCGCTATCGCGGTCACGGTGGGAAGCGGCGGCACTGGCGGGGATATAACCTCTGGATCGAGCGGATCAATAGGAGGGAAAAGCGCCTTTGGTTCTCTTTCCGTTGGCAGCGGTGGCTATGGCGTTTACTATGACAAAGGCGCGGCTGGATCTAGCGGCGGCGGCGGCCCTACCACTGGTGGAACTGGCGGTGCAGGTGGAATCATCGGCGCAAACGGCGTAACACCTGTCCCGGGATCAAATGGCGGCATGGCTGGAGGGCCCTCCACGCAACCTAATACAATCATTTCTTCATCAACAATTATGGGAATTCCCTTTTCTTACACGACATTTGCGGCAGGAAGCGGGGGGCTAGGCGGCACGGGCGGCGCAGGCGGCACGGGTTATGGTGCGGGCGGCGGTGGCGGTTATGGCAATAACAACACGACGGGTGCAGGCGGCGGTGGCGGCGGACTGGTCATCAACGGCTCAACGATTACAGCTGGCAGCGGCTATACGCTCGGCGGTAACGGTGCCCAAGGCGCTGTCTATGTCGAATGGTAACAAACCGAAAAACCTGTCACCTGAGAGGCTTCAGGACCCTTTGCCATCGATAAAATAAAGAGAAAATGGGGCGGACGATGGGACTCGAACCCACGACAACTCGGACCACAACCGAGGGCTCTACCAACTGAGCTACGACCGCCACCGGAAAGAAAAAGGCCAGCCGTCCAACAAACGGGAACCGGCGACCTGTGGGCATCCTTTTGCCCTAAAGGAAGCGCCCGCGCAAGACGAAAATCCGCGCGCACCGTAAAATCACCCCTAAAAGAAGCTTTTTTAGGTCTTTTGCTCCCCCTTTTCCTTCTTAGAACCAACCAGCAAGGCCTTAAGGAAGATTCAGGGCGAGACACTACCTCATAGCATTATATCTCTCAAAAAGCGTCAAAGTTGTCAAGTCCCCCGGACCATGCAAGCGTTGGCCTCAGTAAGGTCAGGTAATCGAGTCGAAGAAAACTTATTATTAACCCGTCACAACCAGCGACAAAGGACACCCAAAGATGTCAACGAAAGACGTTTTCGACCTAGCCAAAAAAATCGGCGCCAAACATTTTGACCTGCGCTTTAGCGATCCGCGCGGCAAGATGCAACACGTCACCCAAAGCATTCGCACCATCGACGAAAAGACTTTTGAAACAGGTATTATGTTTGACGGCTCGTCCATCGCCGGATGGAAGACGATCAATGAATCCGACATGGCCCTGATCCCCGACGCCGACACCGCCGTCGTCGATCCGTTCTATGCCGAACCCACCATCACGCTGTTCTGCGACGTGTACGATCCCATCACGGGCGAAGCGTACAGCCGCTGCCCGCGTTCAATCGCGAAAAAAGCCGAAGCCTATCTGAAGAAAAGCGGCGTCGGCGATACGGCCTATTTCGGGCCGGAAGCCGAGTTCTTCGTTTTCGACGATGTGCGCTTCAGCCTCGATCCGCACAACACTTTCTTCAAACTCGACTCGAACGAAGCGCCGCAAAACTCGGGCCGCGAATATCCCGAAGGCAATCTGGGTCACCGCCCGCGCGTCAAGGGCGGCTATTTCCCCGTCAACCCCGTGGACAGCGCGCAGGATCTGCGTACCGAAATGCTGGTCATGTTGGAACAGATGGGCGTGGAAACGGAAAAGCACCACCACGAAGTCGCCGCGGCACAGCATGAACTCGGCATCAAGTTTTCGACGCTGGTTTCCTGCGCCGACAACATGCAGATTTACAAGTACGTCGTGCAAAACGTAGCCGCCATGTACGGCAAAACGGCAACCTTTATGCCCAAGCCCGTCTTTGGCGACAACGGATCGGGCATGCATACGCACCAGTCGATTTGGAAAGGCTCCAAACCGCTGTTCGCGGGCAAGGAATATGCCGAATTGTCGGAAACGGCGCTGTACTATATCGGCGGCATCATCAAGCACGCGAAGGCGCTGAACGCGATTACGAACCCGACGACCAACAGCTATAAGCGCTTGGTCCCCGGTTACGAAGCGCCCGTTCTGTTGGCTTATTCGTCGCGCAACCGCTCGGCATCGTGCCGCATTCCGTACACCGACAGCCCCAAAGGCAAGCGTGTCGAAGTGCGCTTCCCCGATGCTTGCGCTAACCCCTATCTGGCGTACGCAGCGATGCTGATGGCCGGTTTAGACGGCATCAAGAACAAGATCCATCCGGGCGATCCGGCGGACAAAAACCTGTATGATCTGTCGCCGCGCGAATTGGCCAAGATCCCGACGGTTTGCGCCTCGCTGGAGGAAGCGATCGATGCTTTGGAAAAGGACAACGCCTTCCTGCTTCAGGGCGACGTGTTCTCGAAAGACATGATCGAATCTTATCTGGATCTGAAGCGTGAGGAATGGGACCGTTTCCGTATGGCCCCGCACCCAATCGAGTTCGATATGTACTACAGCGCCTAAGGCGTATCCGAAAGGAAGAAGCGGGCCCGCCTCTTGCCAAAGGGGCGGGCCTCTTTTATGAGAAGCAAGACAAAAAACTTAAAGCGAGCCCCCATGCCCAAAGCCCCGATCCCCCGCGACGAAGAAGAGCGTATCGCCCTTGTCGCTTTACGCTTTGCCAAAATCCTGATGGAATCGGGAAGCTCGGCGCGCATCGTCCACGAAGGCGCGCAAATGGTCGTCAAAGGCCTTGGCGCCGACTATCTGGGCCTTCGGACGGGCTATGCTTCCTTAGCCATTACGGTCGGCAACGGACAAAACACCCTTTCGCGCATGGTCGAGATTGGACGCATGGGCGTGAACCATCGACTGGATCACGCGGTCCGCCGCCTTGCCGCTCGTATCGCCGCCGGTGGCTATACCCCTCAACAGGCAGACGATTTGCTGACGCGCCTTCAGCGCCGGACGCCCCGGCATCCGGCTTGGTTTGTCGCGCTGGCCGTTGGTCTGGCCTGCGCAAGCTTCGGGCGTTTGTTTGGCATGGATTGGCCTTCTTTTCCTTTTGTTTGGATCGCCAGCGCCGCCGCCCAATATTTACGCCACCTTCTTTTCCATCGCGGGATGAATGCGTTCGTTGTCTCGGCGGTGATCGCTTTTGCATCTTCAATCATGGCGGGTCTGGGGGCAAAAGCAGGTGGCAGCGAAACGGTAGGTCTTGCCATGATGGCCAGCATTCTTTTACTGGTCCCAGGCGTTCCGGCAACGAATGCCCAATCGGATATCATGGACGGCTATCCAACGCTGGGCAGCGCCCGCGCCGTTTCCGTCGCCATGATTATGGTCTTTGCGACCGTGGGGATATGGATTGCCCAAACGATCTTGGGCGTTCATTAATTGACACCTTGCGAATATCCATCAACTGTTCGGCTTTCTGAGCCGCGCGCTCACGAAAAGCGTTGAGCGCTTCATCTAAAAATATTTTTTGTCCATCCGGCGTTTGAAGGCGCTGTTGTCCTTCGGCGCGGGTTAATGTTTCTTCCAGCCTTTCGCGAAGGCCTGGGAGAGCTCGATCCATTTTTGAAGAGGGAACCTCCAACGAACTTTTCTCCTCTTCACAAAGACGTCCTTCTGGGTTTGCGCCGCCATGCAAACGAAAAAGAAAGTTTGCACTTGCGGTTTTTAACGGCACCTTCCGATCGAAAACAGCTTGTGCATTTTGTTGGATTGCTTCCAGTCGAAGCGCCCTTTTCTCGGGCTTATGAAAAGAAAAATACGTTTCAAGATAGGTTTGCAGCGCCTTTTGCGCGCTATCCATGTCCAGCGGCGGGATAAAGCAATGCGTCAGACACGTCGCAAGACTTTCATTCTGCAGGCCGCAACGATCGCCAATTTTACGAATGGCTTGTTTAAAGCGCTCTTGTCTGGCGGCAAGATCTGGATCTTCAGCAGGGCGTAAACAAAAACGATGGCAAGCGATCAACGCATCCCACTGCAACGTGTCGGACGAGCAATTCACCGGTTCACAAGCCTGCTTGAAAAAACGATAGTGTGCATATGACATCGCAGAAGAGGCGGCAATTTCTGTTGCCTTGTCAAACAGCTCTTGCGGTGAAGCCTTTGCTCGCTTCTCAGGATTTTCTTGGACCCATATGCGAACCTGCCGAATAGCGTCCTCTGTATCGTGCTGATGATCGACAAGACCCAACAACCGTCGTTCTGTAATAACATCTTCTTCCAACTGATCGACTTCTTGCCCACGCTGCCAAGCGCGTAACAAAGCATAAGCATCGGCGACACATTCCCCATAATTTTTCGGCGATAAGAAGGTCGGGACTTTCTCGACCATCGTATGAGCAATCTCATGATCCCACACATAACGTTCCCAAACCTCTGCGGACAGATCAGAACGCGCTTCAGGGATCAAGTACGGCGTCTCACGCATAGAGCCATCTTCTGCAGGCCCGATGACGACTTGGACTGTCTGATCTTTGGCAACGTCTAAAGGAAAGGCTCTGGGAACAGCCGGTTCAAATAACGAGGCATGAAGACGATCCCGGTTTTGAAGATCAATACCAAAGCGGCGCAGCGTTCCAGCCAAAACGGTCAAGCATGTCGCCGATTCATTGCCAAAAAGAAAGATAGGCGTTGTGGGGGCTTCAGGAAAATCGGCGCGAAACCTTTTGGCTTCTGCACGACAAAGAAAAGGATCGTCCCAATGCGTCATGGCCAAATGCGCGGCCCTGAAACAGGAAGTCCCTTCGCTTAAATGGCTGCTCATCAAACAACCCCATTTAAAAAATGGCTTAGCCTTATGATACACGGTTTACGCTTGCGCCTAAAATCTTTCAACCTGGCCAAAACCGTTCAGAAAGATTTAACCAAACAGAAAAAATCGAAGAAACTACGTATAGTAAAAACACCGTGCCATTTTTTGCCGTTCTTTAACGCGCGTCATGGTGTCATCGGCCTGTCTTCGCTGCCAAAGCAAGATCTCGTCTTCTACAAAATCTTTTCGACCTCCCCTTGATAAAAGCTTCTCGGGCGTTTTTTGAAAGACGTCTTTGACCTTCGCCGCTGCGCCAGAATAAAAAGCCTGATCCAGATCTTTCGAAACCTGCTGCAACTGTTCTTGGGCTCTCTGCCTCCATACTTCTTCCGAAAGATCGGCACCATAGGCCAAATACATTCCAGCTGAAAGCGAACGACCGTTTTTTAAAGTCAAGCTATCGGGAACAAGTTTAAGGTAAGGCTTTTCATCTAATATCGAAATCACATCCCATCTTTTATTAGGGTGCAAATACCCAACGATTTGAGAAACTCTCAAAACAAGATCATCGACACTAAAAGGAGGTCTTGTCACCAGAGCAACACAAGGGATCAATCCTTCGTTTTCAAGCCCAAGGCGTCGTCCAGCCATCTTGGCCGCCTGAACAAACTGATGGCGCATTCGATAAATGAGCGGATTCGAAAGAGGCATGCTAATCTGTTCGGCCAACGTTAACGCCTGCTCATAAAGTGACGTCTTCTTTGTAATCGCATAGCGATGCAAGTCTCTTTGAAGAAGATAAAGGCGCGCGCCTGTGAAAGAGGTCTTTCCTGCCAGCGTTTCAGCAACGCTCAACAAACCTGTTGCCGTATAGCGATTGATCCGCGGCCCCATATGTCGGGCCCATCTCCGCGCAGCGGAAACCCCTTGTTCGGTATAATGAAGGCAATCAAAGGGGCCCATAAACCGCCGCAAGTTTAAAACATCTTTCGTCAATGCTTCGGCGGCTTCGCGTCCCCAATGTTGGTAAGCCCGCAAAAGGCCGTAAGCATCGGAAACAGTTTCAGAGAAATGAGGGCGACTGGCGTATAAAGGCCGTTCCTGCGGGGCGTGCATAGCATGGGCCGTCTCATGATCCCAAACCCAGCGATCCCACATTTCTAGTGGCACGTCAGATTGTGCAGCGCGGACAAAGCCATTATCTCTTGCATTGCCGCCTCTTTCATCGGGGCCAATGATGACGTGAAAAGGGAGCCCATCTGTCCGTTTACATGGGATATGGCTTGGAAAAGCTGGCGCGGTCGAAAATTTATCGAGCATAAATTCCAACGGAATATAGGGTCCCCAATTCGACGATTGGTAGAGAAAAATATCGCTGAGGAAAAGGTTTTCGTCACCGCGCGCAAAAAAGATTTTCTTTGTCGATCGTGGAAAATCTTCTTTCCACCGTTCTTTTTCGGCTCTGGCCGCCGTTGAAAAATCAGATGTCATAAGAGATCTATTCTGAATAAAAATAAAAAAATCTTGAAAGCCCCTCATCCTTATGACAAAGGACAGCAGAACGTCAAAACTTACATATCAATCGAGCCGCCCTCATGCTTGCCTCGCCGACCCTCCTTCACCTTCTGCATCAGGCCTTTTTTGGCGCAGTGGCCGCGGCTGGCTTTGGTGTTTTGTTTAACTTTGGCCCCCGCCCGCTTATTTGGTGCGCGCTTTGCGGCGCTATTGCTTTAACCATACGCACGCTTGGCCTTGACGCTGGTTGGAGTCTTGAAGGCGCAACCTTTACCGCTGCCGCGCTGGTCACCACCTTTGTCATTTTGCTGCCGCGCGGCCCCTTAGGGTCTTCTTACAATGCGATTGCCTTATCCGGTTGCATTCCGATGGTTCCCGGTGCTTTTTTTGCCCAAGCTATTTTAGGTTTGTTCACCCTGACGGCCCCCCATCCTTCCGATGAAGTCCGTACGACGGTTATGGCGATTGAATATATTTTGCGCGTTGCCTTCACACTGGGAGCTATTGGAGCCGGTATCGCCATTCCAACCCATCTTTTCAGAACAAAAGATTTTTAACGCGCGGCTTCAGTTTTTTTTCTCTGACAAAACAGGACATGAAAGTAAACGAAAGTAATTTCTTTGACTTTCCGTTGAAATTTGTTTTTCTTAGCTTGTCGAATTTGTATTTTTTAGAAAAATTTTTATTCACACACAAAAATGACACAATATTTCAATACGATACAAAATTAAGGAAACGAGACAATGATAAAAAGAAATAAAAAAGCCCCCCCAGCCCGCTCCAGTCAGGCTTCAACGACTGAAGCGTCGACGACACAGCCAATCAAAAGACAGGGCCTGATCGAGCTCACCGGTTTTGCGGAAGAAACAGATGATTTTTCTTTGCAAAGTAGCGCCCTGAAAGAAGCTTTGCGCGCTGTTGAAGATATGGGGAAGAAAAACCGTAAAAATTAGAATCCGACTGTCTTCAGATACAGCTTGCAGAACGCGCCAACATAGTATAATATTCCTAGCCATGTTCAAGCACATGGATATCTGGCGCGCCATCGACCGCTTGGCTTCGCTCAACAAACTCTCCCCCTCTGGGCTTGCCCGAAAGGCAGGGCTTAGCGCGACACTTTTCAACCCCAGCAAACGCTTTTGTGGCGCAAGGCCCCGTTGGCCGTCGACCGAAAGTATCGCGGCCATTTTAAAAGCAACAGGCACATCGCTGGATGCTTTTGTCGCTTTAGCCAGCCAGGAATCGCCACCGCAGAAACAGCTTCCCCTTATCAGTTTGGCCGAAGCGCGGCATGATGGTGTTTTCGATGAAGCGGGACGCCCCGCAGCAAACGGCTGGGATAAGATTCCGCTTCCCGGTTCGTTAGACCCTAAAGCTTTTGCTTTAGAAATAAGCGGCAAGATTTTCGAACCCGCCTATCGCGAAGGCGATCGTTTGATTTTAGCGCCATCGGAAAAGCCGCGGCGTGGCGACCGTGTTGTCGCGCGGACACAAAAAGGCGAGATGTTGCTGGGCCGCTTAGGACGCGAAGGCCTTCAAAAAATCGAGCTGGTTCCTTTTCAATCGGATCTTCCCCCCTTGACCCTTGGGCGCGAAGAAATTGCGTGGATCTATCGGATCGTCTGGGCCAGCCAATAAAAAACCGTTTTCTTCCTTATCTATGTGCCGCCCGACAAGAGAGGGCCATCGTCATGGCCTGCATTGTCTGGACCAATCTATGACGCGCTTGCTTGTCCCGACGTGCGTCAGGCAGCGTCACAGCGGCACGATCCAATAAAGCTTCAAGCGAACAAGGCTGCCCGATTGTAAGCGTGATGGGCCGGGGCGGTTTTTTCAAATCATGAATAGAAGCAGAAGATCTTAAGGCCACGCCGATCGCGTTAAAACCTTCCGTATTTTCCAGAGCGTGCGCGATTTTAAGATAAAATTGAACGGGCCGCGGCGTCTCTTTTTCAAAATAGACGGGGACAAAAGCCGGACGATCTTTCGCGGACAGCAAAAGGTGGGCCACACCGCTTTGCCAAGGATAATCTTGCGTTTGCCGTGAAAACCCTTTGGGCTTGCCCGTATGACCCGCAGGAAAAAGAGCGACGCAGCCGCCAGACGATAGATGCCGGACCCCTTGCCGAAGCACGCCTGCGCGATCCATTTCGCAACCGGCCCCCCTTTGCACACCAAGAGCCCGCTTTGTCAAAAGCGCAGCAAGAGAGGGAAAAGAATCCAACAGGCTCTGAACCATAAAAATTTTATAGTCGGGCCTTTGTCGCTCCAGAATGGCCCCCAAAAGAATATCGTCAAGCGTTCCGTAAGGATGGTTTGAGGCAACAAGAACGGGGCCGTTTTCGGGAATGTTCTGTTCGCTTCCCTTCACATCAACTTGCAAATCAAACGCATCCGCCAAAGCCTTGCAAATCTGTGTCGAGCCAAGGCTGTGTAACCGCGCGCAAACGGCATCGACACGTCGGTGCAAAGGTGCGGCTTGTTGGCTCTCCTGAACGGCTTTGTGCCATTCTTCGCGACAGATCGTCAGAAAGGGAGTCTCTTGAAGTGACAACGCGGCCTTTTTCACCATAAAATCCTATATAATTTCTAAACGGCCTTTAGGCTCGTATCCTTTATCATAAGAGGGGCACTATATAATATTTTCAACTGTTCTTCCGACACAAAAAAGCCGCCTTATCAGGCGGCTTTTTCAGAAGAAGAAAATGAACGTTTATATGGCTCTGACTTTTCCGAGAAAGTCGTTAACCACATTGCGCAGGGCCGAGGCTTCCCGCGACATGGATTGTGCAACAGTCAGAACCTCGGTTGCTGCCGCACCTGTTTCATTAGCCATACTTGTCAGGCCCGCGATATTCGCCGAAACCTGCTGGGTCCCCGCGGCCGCTTGATGAACGCTGCGGGCGATTTCATCCGTCGCGCCGCTTTGCTCTTGAACCGCCGAAGCGATTGTCCCGGTAATCGTATTGATCTTGGTGACATGGCCGATAATCCGCGACAAAGCGGCCACGGCCCCTTGGGTCGACGATTGAAGATCGCCAATTTGCGCGGAAATCTCACCTGTCGCTTTGGCCGTTTGCGTGGCAAGCTGTTTGACTTCGTTTGCAACCACGGCAAAACCTTTTCCTGCTTCGCCAGCCCGCGCCGCTTCGATCGTCGCATTCAGCGCCAACAGATTGGTTTGCGCGGCAATGTCGTTGATAAGCGCGACAACATCGCCAATTTTTGCCGAGCCTTCCGCCAAATGCTTTATTTTCTCATCCGTCGCCGCCGCTTCGGAAGAAGCTTCAGACGAAGCCGCTTGAGATTCCTTAACCTGACGCGCAATTTCGGCGATAGATTTTGACAATTCCTCGGCAGCGCTGGCGACAGTCTGAACGCTGGCCGACGATTCTTCGGTTGCGGCGGCAACGCTTGTTGCCTTGTCATTGGTGCCGTCTGCCGTCGCCGTCATCGACCGCGCCGTCGCTTCCATTTCGGTTGTCGCGCCCGCCACGACTTCCAGCATACCCGAGACAGCCGTATCGAAATCGCGCGTCAGAGTCTCCAGCTGTCGGGCGCGCTCTTCGCGTTGCTGCTGAGCGATCTCTTCTTGTTCCATCAAGCGATGCTTTTCGATGATGCCTTCTTTAAAGGATTGAACGGCTTTGGCCATATGGCCGATTTCATCCGCGCGCCCCTGTCCGGGGACGTCGACGTCGGTCTTATCTTTTTGCAAAAGCCCCATGACGCCCGCCAACAAGACAATTGGCTTCATATCGCGAACCAAGCCAAAATAGGTGACGCCGCACAACAAAAAGGCAAGAACCAGCGAGGCAATCGCAATGTTTTGCATCAAGACCGGAACGACCGTCATACGTTCGGTTTTATCAAGGCCGACAAAAACAATCCCGATCGTTCGATCCGCTTTATCCTTGATGGGGTGATAGGCGACGAAAAAGGGCTTACCAAACAACTGGGTCTCGCCCCTATATTCCTTTCCTTCTTTCAGAACCCTGTCATAGATCGGTCCTGCTGCCAGTTTGGTTCCGACCGCGCGATCACCATTTTCTTTAAGGATATTGGTCGCGACACGTTCGTCTGCGCTAAAAAGGGTCCACTGCCCGCCGATCAAATGCGAAATAAAGTCGATGGTTGCATTATCACCATTAAGCACATGATCGCCGATCATCAGCTTGCCGTCTTTGACAGAAAAACCGTCTCCCATACGCTCAAGCGTGACAAGGCCGACATTGAGATTGGCGGTCAGACGTTTTTGGGCCTGATCTATAAATGACTCGACAAGGACAAGACGTATCATCAAAAGAACGGCGGCAACGAGAACAAGATAGCCAAGAAAAACTTTGAAGCTCACCTTCCCCGAAAGCGAGAGCTTATGAAACATTTCGAACATCTTTCCTCCTTGCCGACTTCTACGCTTCTGCATACACGAGCAGATCGTCATTAACCTTAATAGGCTCGCATCATGAATCAAACAATAGACAATTTCCAATACAGAGCGCGTATTTCTGACCTCTTCGATCCTTTGCGATAAGAAAATCTTCTGTCTTCGGAAATAAATGGCGCAATATTATTATATGAAAAGATAAACGCCACAACGTCGTGCGCGGATTGGCCAAACAAGCGAAAGATCGTTGCATCTTTTCTGACATTCCTTATTCTTCGCGGCATGGAAGAGGATGATTCGCCCCTGACGCCTTTTGCTTTGTCTGCCTGCCAACGCGGCTCGGTCTCGAGCCGCGGAATCGTCTTTTTCGCCAGCGCGTCCTTTCAGGGCGCGTTTTTTTTGGCCTGTTTCCTTCCCTTCCCCTCACGGAGAAACCTATGTTCCATCTGATACGCAAGCCTTTGGGCGCGGCGCTTCTGCTCGCGCTTTCGTCTTTTGCTCTGCCTGCGGCGGCCAGCGATATTCTTGGCGCAGGCGCAACCTTCCCCTATCCCGTCTATGCCAAATGGGCAGGCGCGTATAAGGCCGAGACCGGCACGGGCCTGAATTACCAAGCCATCGGATCGGGCGGCGGTATCAAACAAATCAAAGCGCGCACAGTGACGTTTGGCGCGTCAGATATGCCGATGAAGCCAGAAGATCTGGCCAAAGACGGCTTGATCCAATGGCCGCAAATCGTGGGCGGCGTGGTGCCTGTCGTCAATGTGCATGGCGTTGCGCCCGGCGCGATGGTTTTGGATGCCAGCACGCTGGCCGCCATTTTCTTGGGCGAGATCAAAAGCTGGGACGATCCCGAAATCGCGAAGCTTAATCCCAAGCTAAAATTGCCGCACACGCCCGTTGTCCAAGTCTATCGGGCCGACGGATCGGGCACGAACTTTCTGTTCACGCATTACCTAAGCCAAGCCGTGCCAAAGTTTGAAGCCGCCGTTGGCGAAGGCACGTCCGTTCAATGGCCCGCCGGGATTGGCGCGAAAGGCAATGAAGGCGTCGCGGGTCAAGTCAAACAGACGGAAGGCGCGATTGGTTACGTCGAATATGCCTATGCCAAGCAAAACAGCCTGAGCCATGTCAAACTGTCGAACAAAGATGGCGGCGTGGTTCAAGCGTCACAGCAAAGCTTTCAAGCCGCCGCGGGCCATGCCGACTGGCCCAAAGCCCCCGGCTTTTATCTGATCCTGACCAACCAATCCGGCAAAGACAGTTGGCCCATCACCGGTGCCAGCTTTATTCTGATGCCCAAAGCGCCATCGAACGGCGCGGCGGTCCAAGAGGCTTTGGCCTTCTTCCGTTGGTCTTTCCAAAAAGGCGCGGCCAGCGCCGAAGCTTTGGATTATGTGCCACTTCCCGCTTCGGTCATCCAAGCGGTTGAGCAATCATGGGATCAAATCAAAACACCGTAACAGAAGGAAGAAAAGGAGGGCCGCTTTCGGCGCGCCCTCTTTTTCACGACTATTCATGAAACTGTTTTCGACGGATCGCCTTTTTCATCTTCTGTGCCTTGGCGCGGCGCTTTTCGTCCTGGCGACGCTGGCCGCGTTGATTGGCGTTCTGACCTTTTCCGGCTGGCCTGCCTTTGCGCATTTCGGCTGGCGCTTTCTGATCACCGAGACCTGGAACCCGGTACGTGAGATTTTCGGCGCGGCGGGGCCGCTTTACGGCACGCTGATCTCGTCGCTCTTGGCGCTTTTGATGGCGGTGCCTTTATCCTTTGGTATCGCTTTTTTCCTGACCGATTTAGCGCCCGCCAAATGGGCCAAGCCGCTAGGCGTCGGCATCGAATTGCTGGCGGGCATTCCCAGCATTATTTACGGCTTGTGGGGCTTTTTCGTTTTGGCCCCCTTTATCCAACATGTCGCGGGGCCTTTGCTGATCCGCGTGCTGGGGCCGGTTCCTTTGATTGGCGCTCTTTTTACCGGGCCTGCCTATGGCGTTGGCCTTTTAACCGCTTCGTGCGTCTTGGCGATTATGGTGCTTCCCTTTATCGCTGCCGCCATGCGCGACGTCTTTGCAACCGTCTCACCCTTGACCAAGGAATCAGCCCATGCGCTGGGCGCTACCCCTAGCGAAGTCTTTGTCCACATCGTTCTTCCCGCGTCGCGCGTCGGCGTGACGGGCGCCATCATGCTGGGTCTTGGCCGCGCCTTGGGCGAGACCATGGCCGTGACCTTTGTGATCGGCGGCGCACACAGGCTATCGGCGTCGCTATTGGCCCCCAGCACCTCTATCGCCGCCACCATCGCCAGCGAGTTCAACGAAGCCACAGGCGATCTTTACACCGCGTCGCTTCTGGCGCTGGGGTCGCTTTTGTTCCTGATCGCTTTTCTGGTTTTGGCTGTCGCGCGCCTTTTCCTCTATCAAAGACAAAGGAGCGCTGCATGATGGCCGCGTCTCTCTATCGCCGCCGCCTGTGGCGCGACCGCCTGACCCGTCTGGCCGCTTGCCTCGCGGCTTGTTTGGCCCTTGGTCTTTTGGCCGCCATTTTGGAATCGATCCTGAGCCATGGCCTTTCGGCCCTTCATCAAGATCTTTTATGGCTCAACACCCCGCCCCCTGGCGAGGCGGGCGGCCTGAAAAACGCGCTGATCGGGTCGGCTCTTTTGACGGGTTGCGCCATGATCGGGGCGATCCCCTTGGGCCTTTTGGCGGGCGTTTATTTGGCCGAATATGGCCGGACGGCGCGCTTGAGTACGATCTTGCGCTTTTTAAATGACGTTTTGCTCAGTGCGCCGTCTATCTGCATTGGTCTTTTCGCCTATGAAATCATTGTCAGGCCCATGCAGCATTTCTCGGGCCTCGCGGGGATGGTCGCTTTGGCGCTGATCGCGGTGCCGATCATCCTGCGCGTCAGCGAAGACATGCTGGCTCTTGTCCCCGATGTCTTGCGCGAGGCCGCCGCCGCTTTGGGCGCGCCGCGCTGGCACCTTGTTTGGCATGTTTGCTTTCGCGCCGCGCGCCATGGTATTTTAACCGGGATTTTATTGGCGGCAGCCCGTATTGCGGGCGAGACAGCGCCGCTGCTTTTTACGGCGCTGAACAGCCCCTTTGATAGCTATAACCCTTTGGAGCCCATGGCAAATCTGCCAAGCACGCTTTATCAGTTTGCCCTATCGCCCTATGACGATTGGCAAAGGCTGGCTTGGGCGGGGGCGCTTTTAATAACTTTGGGGGTCCTGACCCTTAACATCGCGGCGCGCCTGTTGGCCGCCCGTGGACACAGCTTGAACAAATAAAGGTTTCGATCATGCAATCTTCTTATGCTTCGCCAGCCCTGAACGAGCTGGGTCATCTTCAAAACCTAATCGTGAAGGATCTTCCGGCCCGCCCGCCTGTCGAAGCCGTGCCGCCTGAAACCGCCATCGACGTTCAAGGCCTTTCCTTTTTCTATGGCGACAAGCGCGCGTTGAACGATATTTCGCTGCCCCTTTATGACCGCCGCGTCACTGCCATCATTGGCCCATCGGGGTGCGGCAAATCGACGCTGCTGCGCACATTAAATCGCATCTATGAACTTTACGAAGGCCAGCGCGCCGAAGGATCGATCACCCTGCATGGCACCAACCTTTTCGACAAAGAGTTGGATATCAATCTGTTGCGCAAAGATGTTGGCATGGTGTTTCAAAAGCCGACGCCTTTTCCCATGTCTATTTTTGACAATGTGGCCTATGGGATCCGACTTTATGAGCGCCTTGGCAAAAAGGATCTGGCCGACAGGGTGGAAGCCGCCTTGCGCCGCGCCGCTTTGTGGGATGAAGTGAAAGACAATTTACGCGCGAGCGGCCTTAGCCTTTCGGGCGGTCAGCAGCAACGGCTTTGCATGGCCCGCGCCCTCGCGGCAGGCCCCAAGGTCTTGTTGTTAGACGAACCAACCTCGGCTCTGGACCCGATTTCAACGCAGAAGATCGAGAACCTCATCCAAGATCTGAAGAAGGACTATACGATCTGCATCGTGACGCACAACATGCAGCAAGCCGCCCGCCTGTCAGACTATGTCGCCTTTATGTATATGGGCGCGTTGATCGAATTCAGCGACAGCTGGACGATCTTTAACGATGCCCGCCACCCCAAGACGCGCGACTATGTGGCGGGTCGGTTTGGATAAAACCTTCCTTTAAGGCGACGTTAAAGAATATTTTCTATAAGCTGTTGGAAAACGCCTTTTATCGCAGAGACACGACATGTCGTTTTCTTCTCAAAAAACATTTCCTCAAAACTTCTGGGAGGTCCTTTTTCAAGCCCTTCAAAAGATACATCGCGTCCGTAACGATCTTATCCCTGTCTTTATCCTTGTTACGCTTGCTTTCGCGGCCCTTTTTTATGGAAGTTCCTATTATCTATTCCCGTCGTTTTACCTTATGGTGCCCGTTCTTCTAATCAAGATTATTTGCTGTGTGGTTTTTACCCAGATTTGCCTAGGTCATTCGCTTTCTCAGCAAAAAGACATACCTAAGAAGACCCTTTTCCTTACCCACCTTTTCTTTGTTGTTGCTTATATTGGGATCTCAACGCTCTCTTTTGCTTGCAAAGCTGGGGCAAAATATTTGCTCCCCCTGCTGGGAATGGACACCCATCGTCTAATTGGTCCCGCGCCTTTTATCATTCAATTCGTAGCTCCGGTCGTGGGGCAAATAATTGGCCTTGGTATCATGTGTTTTTTCAGCTTTATGCCCTTTCTTCTCATCGACAATGTATCGCCCGTCTATAAGGAGAACGCCCGTCTCCTCAAAGGAAACATATTTCTTCTTTTTTTCTCATTTCTCTCCAACCTCTTATTATTTAGATGGGTGCACAGTCTTTTGCTTTATTTTGCATGGGAAAAATCATTGTTTTTAGACCATTTATCCTTCTTCCATATTGTCTTATGCAATACCCTTATATCTCTTTGGGACCTTGTCTCTTTATTGATAGGACTTTCGATCATAAGCGTTTTATATAAAGAGAAACAGAAACCCCCGAGAGTGTAAGCCCTTCTATGCTACCAGAGTTCCCCCTTGACCAACCCGGCTTTGCCCCCGCTAAGATCAATCTTTACCTGCACGTGACCGGTCGGCGGGCGGACGGGTATCATACGCTCGACAGTTTGGTTGTTTTTGCCGATGTTGGCGACCGCCTGACGTTAACGCCTCAAACGGACTTCTCGTTTACGTTAGAGGGGCCGTTGGCTGAGGCTTTGCGCGGCGAGCCGCCTGAGAACAATCTGGTCGTGCGGGCCGCCCAAAAGCTTGCCGCCCTGACAGGGAACACGCTCGATGCCGCCCTCACCTTATATAAGTGTCTTCCGACCGCTTCCGGGATCGGCGGCGGCTCGACAGATGCGGCCGCGACCTTGCGTCTTTTGGCGCTGCATTGGGGGCTTTCGTTGCAAGACCCGCGTCTTTTTACGCTCGCAGCCTCGCTTGGGCAGGATATTCCTTGCTGCCTTCAAGCCCAGACCTGTTATTTCAAAGGTATCGGCGCCGAGACAGACCCGGGCCCCGCTTTACCGCCTTTGCCCGCCGTTTTGGTTAACCCGCGGCAGGCCGTTCCAACCCCGGCTGTCTTTCAAGCGCGCCAAGGCGCTTTTCAACCCGAAGCCCGTTTGACAGACACACCGTCCACCCCCGCCGACTTGGCCGCCATGTTGAAAGCGCGGACAAATGGCCTTGCAGCGCCCGCCATTCAACTGCTTCCCGCCATCGGCGAGGTCCTGAAAGCGCTTGAATCGACCCCCGATATTCTGCTGGCCCGCATGTCTGGCAGTGGCGCGACTTGCTTTGGCCTTTATGCAACGCAAGATCAGGCGCAGAAGGCCGCCGCGCAAATCACAACCCAACATCCTTCTTGGTGGTGTAGGCCAACGATTCTTGTTCGCGCCCCCCTTTGATCCGGACGAAAAGCGCCAAAAGCGCTCTATTCATTCCCCCACCCCAACGAGCGCCTTCACTGAATGAGTAATTATATTACTTGATATAACGATTTCCTTTGTAATAATTGCTGTCAAGATTTTCTTTTACCCCCTCCCCCCCGAATCTAGGAAACGCTTTTGATATCAACATGTAAAAGGAAAGAGCTGCCTCAACACGGCCTTTTTAAGCATCATTCGCCCCCAGGAAACCAAAAAATCGCGATTGACACCTCGGGGGGCATCTATCATCTTCCCTCCCGTTTTACAGGTCGTAGCAGTTCTTGGGTCAACAACAACAAGGTCTTGCCTTGATTAAAGCTCAACTCGGTCCCGTTCGCGCCAATTCTTTGACAGTTCGTCGCTCGGCGCCTCTATTACTTACCGGTCTTTTGGTTTTCGGCATCGGCGCTGCTGGTCACTACTATGTGCCGTCGCTTGAACCTTTGGCGCAGGGTGAAGTCCGCTCGCTGGTCAGCGCGGCGGCGCCTGTGGTTGAACGTTTATCCAACTTGCCGCCTGTTCAAGCCGCGACAACCGCCGCGCAAGAAGTCGGCGAAATGGCTTCGGCTGCCGTCTCGTCAAAACCCGAATATTACACGCGCGAAGTTGAATTAGGCTCGGGACAAAGCTTTTCAGATATGCTGACCGACGCCGCCGTTGCGCCCGAAAACGCGCTGGCCGCTTCGGGGGCCATGAACAAGGTTTACCCGCACCACAAATTAAAGGCCGGACAAGAAGTCTCGCTGTCCTTTATGCGGTCCGGCGAAGACGAAACCTTAACGGGCGTCGCCTTTATGCCCGAGCCCACCAAAGAAATCACCATTACCCGCGGCGATGACGGGACCTATGCGGCTCAGCTGAAGACCATTCCGCTGGAACGCCAGCGTGTGGCCGCCAAGGGAACGATCAACGGCTCATTGTATGCCGCAGGCGCTAAACAGGGCGTGCCGCGCAGCATTATGGCCGCCGTCATCCGCGCTTATTCGCATGCTATCGACTTTCAGCGCGATATTCACCCTGGCGACAAGTTCGAAGTTTTATACGACCAACCGACGGCACGCGACGGCACCCCCGTCGGGCAAGGCGTTGTGATTTATGCCGCCTTGGAAGTCGGCGGCAAGGTCAAACCGCTTTACCGCGTCACGTTTGGCGATGGCACCATCGATTATTTTGACGCCGCTGGCAAAAGCGTGCGCCGCGCCTTGCTCCGTACGCCTGTTGACGGCGCACGGATTACATCCGGCTATGGCATGCGCTTCCACCCTATTCTCGGGTTCTCGAAAATGCATAAAGGCGTCGATTTCGGCGCCCCGCCGGGAACGCCGATCCTTGCCGCAGGCTCAGGCACCGTTGTTGAGGCCGGATTTAAAGGCGCTTATGGTCGTTATGTCCGTATTCGTCATAATGGCCGCTTGGAAACCGCCTATGCACATATGAGCCGTTATGCCCGCAATATGTATCAAGGCGCGCGCGTCAATCAGGGCGATGTCATCGGGTTTGTCGGCTCGTCGGGCCGTACAACAGGCCCGCATTTGCACTTTGAAGTGCATGTCGATGGCACCATCGTTAACCCGATGAGCGTCAATCTGCCGACAGGCCGCGTTTTGGATGGCCAAGCTTTGACCCAGTTCAAACAGGGCCAAAACCGCATTCGTTCTGAGTTCTCTGAGCTTTTGACAAAGGACGCCACGCCGCAGGTTCGCCCTGTTGCCGCCCCCGCCCCGTTGGTCCCCAACAGCAAGCCGGAACAAAAGGCACCACAGCCTGCCAAGCCGCAGATTGAAGCCGCAGCCCCGACCAGCCCCAGCCTGTTGACCAAGATCAACGCGACAGGACCCGCCTTTCCGCCCGCCAAGCAAGAGGCATGCGGGACGGACAAAGGGTGCTAACACGAGCTGATCTGGCTTCCAGCGATTATCAAGCGGCCCCTTTCCGGGGCCGTTTTGCTTTTCAGACTTTCTTTATCTTTCCGAAATGGAAAATTAAACCCTTGCCGTCAAAGTGGGGCTTAATCTTTTCTGTCTCTTGTCCCCGCCTCTTGCGCCATGTCGATCAAAAAAATCCTTCTTAGCGGCACCGCCCTTTTATCCGTCGCCACCTGCTTGGCGATGGGCCCTGCCGCTTGGGCTGCCACACAATGGCAGGGGGTCGATACCGCCAACTGGCTGACCGCTGGCAATTGGTCACCCACCGCCGTTCCCGACAGCTCGACGGATGTTACTATCAATAATGGGACAAAAGCGGCAATCACCGTTTCTGGAGCTGAAACACAAGATCTTATCTTGGGTGATACAGGGTCCGGAGGAATAACGGTCTCTCTCGCGGGAACATTGGATGCTTCAGGTTACATTTATTTAGGGAATAATGTCGGGAGTTCAGGCCAGCTGACGATCGATGGGAGCAACGCCGTTGTCACAAGTTCCGTTCTTTACAACGGCTATCAAGGCAACGGGATCACCAACATTCTAAACGGCGGCTCGCTGACAAACGCAATGGCGAGCCTAGGCGAGCAGGCTTCAGCGACAGGCGACCTATACGTATCGGGCGTTGGTTCGACCTATAACAATACAGGCATGCTCTTTATTGGAAATAGCGGCACAGGCACGCTATCCGTGTCGTCTGGGGCCAGCGCAACGACAAACGCGGCCATCGTAGGCCTGACGGGAACGGGAACGGTTTCTATCTCGGGCGCAGGAACAAGTTTTACCGGCGGCGCCTATACTTTCGGACAAAACGGTTCAGCAACGCTGTCGGTTACAGACGGGGCAACAGCAAGTTTTTCTCATACTGGTTTTGCCGAAGGGACAGGATCTACAGCCTTCATCACGCTTTCTGGATCAGGAACGACCCTTGAGAGTCTTGGAGGCGGGACTGATATCGGCGGCAGCGGCAATGCGATAATGGAGATTCTTTCAGGCGCTTCCTTCAGCACGGGGGTTGCCGAAATCGCTACCTATTCAGGAAGCGTTTCAAGCGTTACAATCGATGGAACAGGATCAATCTGGAACGTTAATGGCGGCGCTTTTGTGATCGGCGAAAATGGCGTTGGCACCCTTTTAATCCAGAATGGAGGGACAGCAACAACATCCGGCATCATCGTCATCGGAGAATATGCAGGCGGCGCTGGAAGCAGCACGACCGTCACAGGAACAGGGTCGACCCTTTATTCAAGTTACGATCTCGAAGTTCGTTATGGAACGTTGAATATTCTTGACGGCGCAACCGTGTCAGATACTTTCAGCATGATAGACTCGCAATCTGGAGGCACGGCTATCGTCAATGTCGATGGACGTGGATCAACTTGGACGACCGTCGGCGACAATTTGTCCATAACAGCTTACGGAACCACGAATCTCAACATTACCAACGGCGCCGCTGTTTATAATGCCGATGGCATTATTGACGACTTCTCTGGGGGAACAATAACCGTCATCGTATCAGATCCGGGGACTTTATGGTCCAATAGCGGTTATTTGTGGGACTCTGCAACCTTAAAGATCCTCAATGGGGCAACCGTTACAGCAGGTTCCTATGGCCTTATTGGCAGCGGCTCGCATCTTTCATCTTTGACTGTTTCTGGCGCAGGATCTCGACTGAATATTGCCACGAACCTGATTATTGGGGACACAGGCCAATCCGAAGTGACCCTTTCCGATGGCGGGACGATTTCAGCACCAGGGGGAACCTTGATTGCAGACCAAGTCGGCACAACTAGTGTTTTGAACATCGGCGCGGCGGTGGGGAATGCGGCCACGGCCCCCGGCATCTTGGACACGCCCGGCGTCGTTATGGGGCCTGGCACAGGGACGATTGTTTTCAATCACACCAGCAGCCACTATACGTTCGAAGCGCCAATTTCAGGCACTGGCTCCATCTCGGTTTTATCCGGCAAGACGATCTTGACCGGCGATAGCGCGGCCTTTTCCGGCGCAACCTCTATCGCGGGCGGGACACTAGCCGTCAATGGTAGCTTGGGCGGAGCCCTTTCTGTCTTGGCCAATGGCCGTCTTCAAGGATCGGGCACCATCGGCACGACAAGCGTCGCCAGCGGCGGCACCGTCGCGCCCGGCAATTCGATTGGGACCCTGCATGTGGCGGGTAACTTGACGCTTAATGCCGGATCAACATACGAAGTCGAAGCCAACGCGGCGGGTGCCAGCGATCAAATCATCGCAACTGGCACCATCACAATCAACGGCGGAACGTTGGCGCTTTTACCTGCTGCGGGATTTTATACGCCTGGAACCACCTATACCGTTCTATCCGCTGCAAGCGGTCTTTCTGGGCGCTTTGATCAGGTTACGTCTTCCCGCTCATGGCTTTTCATGGAACCTTTTGTCTCTTATGAGGCAACCGCGGCCAACGTCCGTATTGACCGCAATGCGACGCCTTTTGCCACTGTCGCCGACACGGCCAACGAGCAAGCCGTCGCGCGTGCTATAGATGGTCTTTCCGCGACTTCTGCCGTTTATGATGCCTTTGTCAATCAAACGGACATCGCAACCGCCCGCGGCGCTTTGCTGGATTTATCGGGCGATTTACACCCCAGCATCAAAGCGACACTCGGGCAAAATCAAGATCTGATTGAAGACGCAATTTTAAATCGTCTGGATGAAACGACGCCTCAACCCAAAGTTCAGACGAAACAAGCCGCCAAACTGGTCACGCCCAAAGTCAGCTATTTTAGATCCGATCTTTACGATCATCTAAACCGATGGAAAAAGAAACCCGTTGTTCAACCAACGCCGACACGCTTCGACCCGGAAGTTTGGGCTGAAGGTTTTGGCGATTGGGGACGCCGAAGCAGCAATGGAAACGCGCTGAGTTTCCGTAACAACAGCGGCGGCGGCATTATCGGAGCCGATGCAGCTCTTGATAAAGCGTGGCGCGCGGGCTTTGCCATCGCCTATGGCAGCGGGCAATATGATCAAGCCAATCATGCCAAAGGATCGTCAAATAGCGCCTATCTCAGTTTGTTTGCCGCGCGCGAAAAAGACAATCTTGCTTTGCGCTTTGGCGTCACGGGCGGCTGGCACGATATTACGACGCGCCGTAGCCTCAGCTTTCCTGGCCTTGCCGAGTCGTTGCATGCCGACTATAACGCGCAAACAGCCGCTGGCTTTGTCGAAGGCGCGTATAATATCCGGCTTCAACAAACGACGCTGTCGCCCTTTATCCGTGGTGGGGTCTCGTTTATCAATGTTCCCTCCTTTGCCGAAGAGGGCGGTGCTGCGGCCTTACGCGGCGACACCAGCTCAAGCCTGACAGGCCAGACCCTTGTCGGCTTGAAAGCGCGCCAAGCCTTCTTAAACAACCGCGGACGGCTTCAGGCCGAGCTTGGCTGGAAGCACCTTATGGGTGACATCACCCCGAACCAACGTTTTCGGATTGATGGATCGGCTCCCTTTACAATCGATGGCGCGCCGTTGGCGGCAGATACGCTGTTGACGGGTTTCGGCGTTTCTTGGGCTTTGACGCGCGAGGGCACGCTGGGGCTGACCTATCGCGGTCAATGGGCGGCGTCTCAGGCTGATCAAAGCGTACGCGGCTTTGTCCGGTACGCATTCTAACCCCTTTATCTTGCTATGATTCTCCCCCTTGCGAGCGGTGCGGCAGACGTCTATTCTGCACGTTCAAACTTTTATTTCAGCTTATGGAGAATCTTTCATGACAATTCGCGTTGCTATCAATGGATTCGGACGCATCGGTCGTTTGGTCATGCGCGCCATGGTGGAGCTCAACCGTCAAGGCCTTGAGGTCGTCGCCATTAACGATCTGGCCGACGCCGCGACCAACGCGCATCTGTTAAAGTATGATTCCGTCCATGGCCGTTTTGGCCATGACGTCGCAGCCGATGGCGGCGATCTGGTCATCGACGGCAAGCGCATCAAAGGCGTTCAAGTCGCCGACCCAACCCAACTGCCGTGGAAAGATCTGAATATTGATTTGGTCATGGAATGCTCGGGCCGCTTCACCAAGCGCGCTGATGCCGAAAAGCATCTGGCCGCTGGGGCCAAAAAAGTCTTGATCTCGGCCCCGGCGACAGATGAAGACATCACCATCGTCTATGGCGTCAACCACGACCAATTAAAGCCCGAGCATAAAATCGTCTCGAATGCTTCGTGCACAACCAACTGCTTGGCCCCCGTCGTC
Source organism: uncultured Rhodospirillaceae bacterium (assembly GCA_964390005.1). Classification (GTDB taxonomy): domain Bacteria; phylum Pseudomonadota; class Alphaproteobacteria; order UBA9219; family UBA9219; genus CAYMGM01. The sequence goes on from CAYMGM010000006.1 coordinate 56,445, forward strand.
AAGGTCTTGAACGACACCATCGGCGTCGATCATGGCTTTATGACAACGATCCACTCCTACACAGGCGATCAACGCATCGTGGACACCATGCACAAAGACTTGCATCGCGCGCGCGCGGCGGCTCTTAGCATGATCCCAACAACGACCGGTGCCGCCAAAGCCATTGGCAAGGTTATCCCGGCCCTGAAGGGCAAGCTTGATGGCACCTCGATCCGCGTGCCGACGCCCAACGTTTCGGTGGTCGATCTGTGCTGCGTCATGACACGCGCCACAACGGCAGACGAAATCAACGCGGCAATGATCAGCGCTGCCTCGTCCGGTCCTTTAAAGGGCCTTTTGGGCACCTATGACGAGCCACTGGTTTCGATGGATTTCAACCATGAAACACGTTCGTCGATCTTCGCGCTGAAAGAAACCAAGGTCGTCGAAGGCACCTTTGTGCGCGTGATGAGCTGGTATGACAATGAATGGGGCTTTTCGTGCCGGATGGCCGACACGGCTCTTGAAATGTTCAAATAAGACGAAAAGGATCGCCGCGGCATGATCATCCGAGAGGCGCGCGTTCAAGAAGCAGAAGCCATTTGCACCTTGCTGCGGCGATCCATTACCGAGCTTTGTACACTTGATCACGGCGGCGACCCCGCCATTTTGACCCGATGGATGGGCAACAAAACGCCTGAATTGCTACGAGAATGGATCGCAGATCCAACAGGCTCCTTTTTCGTCGCTGAAGAGGGGACAGCCCTTCTTGCGATTGGCAGCGTTCAAAACGATGGGGGGATTTCCTTAAACTATGTCGCGCCTGAAGCGCGCTTTCGGGGCATCAGCCGCGCGATGGTTACAGCCCTTGAAGCCCGCGCCAAGAAATGCGGCGCGACGATTTGCACCCTTTCAAGCACACAGACGGCGCGCCGCTTTTATCTGTCGTGCGGCTACACCGAACAACCCGCGGTTCCAGGGTTTTTCGGCCCGCTCCTCTATCCGATGCAAAAAGACTTGTAAGCTAAACGCCGCTTTTCTTCTCTTGCCGCCAATAACGGCGCAGACGCCGAATAGCATAAACCGCCAAAGCCAAAAGCGGCAGCCAAGGAATCATGACAATCACAAAGCGCAACGCGCTGGCCGTGCTTTCGGCCAAGGTTGCCCCCGCTTCACGCAGCGTATCACCAATGGGCGTCGCTTGATTTTGCCATTCGGCGCGCGGCGTCGTGAAGTCTATAGACACTTCTTCCGTATCGACGCGCTCTTGCAAGGTTTTTTTCGCTGCTTCCGCTGTTTCAATCTCTGTCTGAACCTTCGACAACTCTTGCTCGATACGGATCATATCTTCGACGCGCGAATCTTTCCGCGCAGACAAAGCCGTCAAACGATCGCGATAGGATAAAAGCTGAGCCTGACGCCGCTCTGTATCGGCCATCGTCCGCGATAAATCATCTGCCGAGGTTGTGCGTGAGCGCAGAGACATATCCGTCTCTTTTTGTCCGGGTAAGGGTTCATGCAAAATGGCTTCGAAGGGCGCGATGTTTTCATGCGGCAAGCGAATCCGAAGGCGCGCTTGCGGCGGCATCTTATGACTTCCTTCGCCTTCTTCTGGCAAAGTGAGCGAGGCTTCGATCACAAGGCATTTCAATGCTTCACGCCTTAAACACGCGTCGCGCGCACGATCAAAGTGCGCCGCCAAGCTTGCCGAAGGCGCTTCCAGAACGATCATATGCCGATAAGCAAGGCGCGCCTTTTCGGCTTGGCCGGAAAGTGCATCCGACGAAAAATAGGGCGACGGGCTTTGGGGCATAACCCCACGCCCCCCCGGGGCCGCAGCTATATCCATCTGCTTACGCGCCACCCCGTCGTTATTCGACGAAGATTCAGGGTTACAGCCCACCAGCAGCAAAACAAGAAAAAGAGCAGAGGTATAACGGCGCATCAGCTTTCTCCTTCAAAAAACGTGTGGCACGTTCAAGGACCTTGAACCGGGACATGGATATAAACACCTGCCGTCTCGGCCCCCGGATTTTTCCGGCCAAGCCCGGCATTCGAGATATGGCCAAAAAAGCCCGTCAGCCGCATGCCGTTGTCAAAGCGGAACCCAGCTTCCATCGTCGAGCGAAACTCAAGCGGATAGCCCAGCTTCTTGCCAATGCCGCGTTCGTAGCAGCCCAACACGACATTGGGCGAAATCACCACATGCTTGCCCAACAAAACATCGAACATCAGGCCGCCAAAGCCATAAGCCTGGCCTTGCGGCGAGGTTTCAATCCCCATCATCGGACGCAGTTGAAAAGTCTCGTCCAAACTTTTGAGCGACGAATCGATCGATGAGAGGATGGAGGTGCTAAAGCGATATTCCAAACGCGCGTCATAAGTTTCGCGGCGTGGCACATTTTTTAAAACATCGAAACCGCCAAACCCCAAGGAGATGAGGCCCGGTTGGCGATAGGAATCCGTCTCAGCCGCGAAAGCGGCTTGAAAAGGCAAACAGAGCGCGATCAAAAGGAAATAAACCAAACGGCGCGAAGCTGACATTGAAACACCCGACACGGAACAAGACTTTAACCCCACCGCACATTGGCCCGAAGCGACAAAAAAGGCAAGAGGCTGCAAGTCCCTTGCCTTTAAAAGAGAGAGAGAAAATCTTACAAACCGGCTGGGATATGGAACTGCGGGTTCATCGTCCAAAAATCGTCGCAAGCTTTGTTGACCTTGGTGACGATATTATTCAAATCCGTTTGTAATTGAGACGCCAGCGGGCAATTGTTATCGGCCTCGGCTTTCTGGATTTGAAGCTGATAATTGATGATCACCAAAGCATAATTGACTTCAAACACCGGCCCAGATCCCGAGATTCCGCCCAAAAGAACGCACGATGTCGCAATCATCGCTGCATCAGGAACCTCGCAGGCTTCCGGTGGCGCGGTTTCAACCGAGCAAGAGCAACTATGCCCATTTTGCGTGCAACGGTTGAGACAAGCCGCGGGACGTGTGGTCCCGCCCGTACGCGCACTTGAGCCCGACCAGCTTGGATTGCTTGATTCGCTGTCCAGCGCAAAGGCCGTGAACGTCCACGTCTCGGACCAGTCGTGCCATGTCTGCGTGCAAAGGGTTCCTTTTTCTAAACAACAGGTCGAACATGACCCCTTGGCATCACAACAGGTTCCTTCCTTCCAGCAATGGTTTTCTGATTTATTTTCATAGCAGGAATTGTTGAACACATGCGTCATCTGAAGCGATGTGCCCGTGCGCGCATAAGGGAGACTGGCTTCAGCATACTGAGGATCGCCCTTGTCCCCGCTGGCAAACTGAACCGACGTCGGACCAAAAGCGTTGGGATACGTGTACGGCAAAGCGCACGGCGTCAACTGAATAACGTCCACCGGGTGGTTTTGGATAAAGGCTTCCCATTCAACCTTGGTCTTAAACGGCACAAAGCTGTCGCTGGATTTGCTGATATTGTCGATATAGCGGCAACGATCGAAAACATGGATGGGGGTATGGCCATACCAAGGCCCGGCATTGGCGCGCACACCATCAAAATCTGTTGTGATAACAAGGGCCCCACCCGACAGTCCCGCCTCGGTCGGGCAATCCTTCATCCCCGCCGAAGCCGCTCCGCGTGAATCGTAACGGCAGATGTTCGAGCGAACCTCTTGCGCCTGAACGGACGCTGCCAAGCACAAAGACGCAGCAAGAAAAGCAACAGCGCTTACATAGTGAAAAAATCGGCCAAGCATCTGTTGCCCCCCTTTTATCAAAGAATAACTACCGATCCGCCAGGAAAACTATAACAGAAAAGAAGAAAAAGGAAACATGTACGCCACAAACATTCTTTTCTTATCCTTCCAGCCCGAGCGCTGCCAAACGCCCGGCTTCGTCGCTTTCGATCAAAGCCTCGATGATCTCATCCAGCGCCGTTCCTGCCAAGATTTCCGTGATTTTATAAAGCGTCAGCTCGATCCGGTGATCGGTCACGCGGCTTTGCGGATAGTTATAAGTCCGAATACGTTCGGACCTATCGCCCGATCCCACTTGCGAGGCGCGATTGGCGGCATAGGCGGCGTCGCGTTCGCTGCGCTGCTTTTCATAAAGACGCGACCGCAAAACCTTCATCGCCTTGTAGCGGTTTTTGATTTGCGAACGCTCATCCTGCATCGCGACCGTAATGCCTGTCGGAAGGTGAGTCAGGCGCACGGCACTTTCGGTTTTGTTCACATGCTGCCCGCCCGCGCCAGACGAGCGGTACACATCGACGCGCAAGTCTTTTTCATCGATGTGAATATCGACATCTTCCATCTCGGGCAACACGGCAACTGTCGCCGCCGACGTATGAATACGCCCCGAGGCTTCGGTTTGCGGCACACGTTGCACGCGATGCACGCCAGATTCAAACTTCAGCCGCGCGAACACGCCGCGGCCTGTGATCATAGCTTGCCCTTCTTTCAGCCCACCCAGATCGCTTTCGGACAACGACAAGACCTCAAAGCTCCAACCGTGAACCGTGGCATAACGGCGATACATGTCGAACAATTCTGCCGCAAACAACGCCGCTTCATCGCCCCCCGTTCCCGCACGCACTTCTAAAATCGCGTTACGCTCATCGGCAATGTCTTTGGGCAGAAGCATGCGTTGAACCTGCCGGCGCAAGACGGGAATGCGCTCTTGCAAATCAAAAAGCTCGGCCTCGGCCATATCCTTCATTTCTGGATCGGCCAGCAAGGATTCGGCTTCGGCTTTCTGCGCTTCGCCTTTTCGCAGTTCAAGGATCGCTTCGGCCACCGGCGTCAATTCGGCATATTCTTTCGATAGCTTTGTGAACTGATCGGCAGGCACATCAGCCCCCGCCAAGCGATCACGCAATTCATCATGCCGCTCTAACACGCGGGCAAAGGATTCTTCCAACGACATTTCATACTCTTAACTAGATTGATGACCCCGCAGGTTTGGTCTTACAAGGTCCTGACGCGGCAAAATACCCTACGAAAGCCCTCTCTTCCAATATCGTTTTACCGCTTGCCTTTTTTTGGAAAAACGGACGGTTTTACATAGAAAAAATGAAGAAAAGCTCAATCTTTTATTACCTAAAATTTGAAATAAATTTGAGAAACTATTTATTTTCTTTGTTCTCAACAGGTTGCGCATTTACCACACTTTAATTGTTTCGCGATTTAATAGACTTATAGTCTAAGACATAGAATTGTACGCAAGAAAGCGAGGCCCCGTATGGCCCAAGGAACCGTCAAGACCCAATATCCCCCCGCCGCTGAAGAAGCGGGCGCTGGCCTTACGTCAAACCCCCAGGCTTTGGCTTCGGTTATCGGCGTCCCCGTTTCGGCTTATACGGCGACGACGCCCGCTGTTGCCGCGGCTTCCGTTTATGGCAAACCGGCCTTGGGGGCTGACGCTGTGACTTTCATGGGCCTATCGCCGAAACTTGCGAGCCAATTTGATGGTTATGGCTCGGCGGCGCCGCCGACCTCATCGCTGGCGCAGGCGACAAAGCAATTTGAGGGTGCCACGCAAAGCGCGCCCCAACGCACGACAACGCAAAAATCTCAAACAATGACACGTCGCAGCACGTTGACTTGTTAAGTTTTCAGGCAGCAAAAAGCCCGCCATCTGAAAGGATCGGCGGGCTTTTGTATAGCAGATCAAAAAGATCTTATTTGGCCTCTTTGGCAGCCAGCGCTTTTTGCAGGCGCTTGCGGATCTTGACGGCTTCTTCCGACAAGCGGCTGGGGCGCGCATTCAAGAGCCAGGCATCAATGCCGCCCTTATGTTCGATCGTGCGCACGCCATTGGCTGTCAAGCGCAAGGGAATCATTTTGCCCAAGATATCCGACGGAAACGAGCAAACCTGAAGATTCGGCTGCCAGCGGCGGCGCGTCTTGTTGTTGGCATGGCTGACTTTATTGCCAAAATGCGGCTTTTTACCAGTAACAGTGCAAACGCGGGACATACGGAACTCCATCCGACGGCACCAAAGCGACCAACCGCCCCTGTCCGTCTCCTAAAAAATCACAAAAAGGGCCACAAAAACCCTGTCGGCCACGCGCCAAGCGAGGACCGAGGCGGGTTTTATAGGCAGCCCTCCGCCGCGAGTCAAGCGCCTTTCGCCAGAAACAGCTTAAAGAGCCCCCAGTTTTTCGCGGCTCAGCGTCAGAAAATAGTTAACAGCCGTCCGATGAGCCGACAAAACAAATTGCCTTTTCAAAGGATCAAAGACCATCCCCGTCACATCTAAAGGGGTCAGGCCCAAGGGTTTAGCCAAAGCGATCAAGTCGCTGGGACGTTGAAATTTCTCCCAATCATGCGTCCCCGGCGGCACCCAGCCTAAAAGATACTCGGCCACCACAACGCCAAGCAAAAAGCCGCGCCGCGTCTTGTTTACCGATGACAGGATCAAAAGCCCGCCCGGTTTTAATAAAGAAGCCACCGCTTTCATAAAGGACGACAGATTCGCGACATGTTCGACAATTTCAAGCCCCACGATCACGTCGAATCGCGCCCGCCCCTGTGCCACCTCTTCTGCGGTTCCAACGCGGTAATCAATAGCAAGCCCTTGTGATTCTGCATGGGCCTGCGCAACGTCGATGGCCGCTTTTGCCGCATCAACGCCCGTGACTTTTGCGCCAAGACGGGCCAGCGGCTCGGCCAACAGGCCGCCGCCACAGCCTATATCCAAGATCGAAAGACCACGAAAAGGCTGCGCCGAATCACCTTTGCTTTGACGCGGAAAATGCTGGCGCACCTGATCTAATAAATAGGCCTGACGCAACGGGGCCAGCCGGTGCAACATGCTAAAAGCGCCCCGCGGATCCCAAAATTGGTCAGCAATCGCTGCAAAACGCGCCACTTCGGCAGGCGCAAGACTGGCCGCCTGTGCCGCGCAAGAAGAAGGTTTAGCCGACATCGCGAAGCTCCTTTTTAGCAAAAACATCTAGAAAAACTTTTGCGTGCGCTGCAAAAAGCCTGTTGGCGAAACGAGTCATCCGTCATAGCATGGCCTTCCTTACAGGTGAATCTTTCTTTCATTCTTTGATTGACATGGTGTCTTCATGGCTTTGATCGTAATGAAGTTTGGCGGCACATCGGTCGGTTCGATCGAGCGTATTAAAAACGCCGCCAGCAAAGTCGCCGCTGAAGTCAGCCGCGGTCACAAAGTCGCGGTCGTCGTCTCGGCGATGGCGGGCGTCACAGATCAGTTGATCGGCTATTGCCACGCGATCACGCCGCGCCCCAGTCCGCGTGAATACGATGCTGTCGCCGCAACGGGCGAACAAATCTCGGCGGGCCTTATGGCGCTGGCGTTGCAGCAACGCGGTTTAAACGCCCGGTCGTGGATGGGCTGGCAAGTCCCTTTGCATACCGATACGCTTTTCAACAAAGCGCATATTCTAGATATCGATGCCCATCGTCTTTTAGCCCAATTGGACAAGGGCGAAGTCGGTGTTTTGGCAGGATTTCAAGGCATTGCGCCCGATAGCAGCATCACAACGCTAGGCCGCGGCGGATCCGATACCAGCGCCGTCGCGCTGGCCGCCGCGCTAAAGGCCGAGCGATGCGATATTTATACCGACGTGGACGGCGTCTATACGACCGATCCGCGCATTGTGCCCAAGGCGCGCAAAATCGCCCGTATTTCTTACGAAGAAATGCTAGAGCTGGCTTCGCTTGGCGCCAAGGTTTTGCAGACCCGCTCGGTCGAAATGGCCACGCGTTTTCGCGTACCGGTCCAAGTTCTATCTACTTTTGAAAACGCCGTAGGCAGCGATCTGCCCGGCACTTTGGTCAAAGACGAGGATGACAGCATGGAACAGCAAACCGTCACCGGCATCGCCTATTCGCTGAACGATGCGAAAATCACTTTATCCCGCGTTATCGACAAACCGGGTGTCGCGGCGGCCGTCTTTGGACCTTTGGCGCGGGCGGGCATTAACGTTGATATGATCGTGCAAACGTCATCCGACAATGGCGAACGCACCAACATTACCTTTACCGTTGGGCGCACCGATCTGGATCGCACGCATCAGATCCTTGAGGCCGAGAAAGAAAAAATCTGCTTTGACGATCTTTTGATGGACAAAAACATCGCGAAGATTTCGGTGGTTGGCCTTGGCATGCGATCGCACCCCGGCGTCGCCGCCAAAATGTTTGAAACGCTGGCCGAAAAGAACATTAATATCGACGTGGTCGAGACGTCTGAAATCAGCATCAGCGTTTTGGTTCCCGTCGATTACGCCGAACTGGCGCTGCGCGCGCTGCATACGGCTTTTGGTCTGGACAGCGCGGAAGGCTAGAGGCAAAATCCAGTCACGGATACCCTCTTTCCTTTCTGTAAGCTTTCCAAGGATTTTCCTATGCCCCAAGCTTTGATTACCGGCGCGTCGCGCGGCCTTGGCCTGGCCTTGACCCAAAACTATCTTCAAAAAGGCTGGCACGTTATCGCCACCTGCCGCACACCGGACAAAGCCGATGCCCTTCAAGCGCTTCTCGCGTCTTATCCAGACCATCTTCGCCTTCGGACACTGGATGTGACGCAAGATGACGCCATTGCCTCTTTAGGCGCTTTTTTAGCCCAAGACGAAACATCCTTGGACCTTTTGATTAATAACGCGGGCATTATCAGCGGTGGCGCGGCCCCCGTCGAGCCTTTACCAGCCCCGGACCCCACACAGACTTTTGGCTCGATCAACCGGGCGGACTGGCTTGCCGTTTTTTCGACCAATACCATTGCCCCGGCCAAAATTGTCGAGGCGGCCTTGCCAGCGCTACGTCGCGCGAAAGGGGCAAAAATCGCTATGATTTCAAGCGTTATGGGGCGCATTGAACGTGGCGAAGTCGGGCATTTGGCCTATTGTTCCAGTAAAGCCGCCCTTAACAGCGTTATGTGGGCTTTGGCGGAAGCCTTGCGCCCCGACGGCATTTCTGTCATTTCCTTGCATCCGGGCTGGGTTCGCTCGGACATGGGGGGCCCCAATGCACGTTTGTCTGCGCAGGAAAGCGCCGACGGCTTGGCCCGTGTGATCCAAAGTATCACAATCCATGACACGGGGCATTTTATAGCCTATGACGGCAAGCCGCTGACATGGTAAGCGCAGGCCTGCCTCAGGCCGACGAAGAAAAAGGATAAAAGAACCGAATGTCTGAAACGACCCTTCTCGCGGTCAAGCCGCAGGAAAAAACGCCTTCGCCCCGCCTTCAAGAATTGATGGCGCGTGGGTGCGCCTTTCTTGGAACCCGCTATGCTATTTTAGGCGGCGCGATGAGCTGGATTAGCGAGCGCCATTTGGTCGCCGCCATTTCAAACGCGGGCGGTTTTGGCGTTATTGCGGGCGGGTCGATGCCGCCCGACCTTTTGCGCACCGAGATCCAAAGCACCAAGGCCATGACGGACAAACCTTTTGCCGTCAATCTGATCACCATGCATCCCGATCTTGATAAACTGATCGATGTTTGCCTTGACGAAAAAGTCGGCCACATTGTCTTGGCAGGCGGCGTCCCCAGCGGCCCTGCCATCAAAAAAGTCAAGGATGGTGGCGCAAAGTTGATCTGCTTTACCCCTGCCGTTGCGCTTGGCAAACGCCTGATCCGCATGGGTGTCGACGCGCTGGTGATCGAAGGCATGGAAGCCGGCGGCCATATCGGCCCCGTCAGCACATCGGTCCTGACACAAGAGATTTTGCCTGAAATCGCGGGCGTTCCCGTTTTTGTCGGCGGCGGCATTGGCCGCGGCGATACGATGTTGTCGTTGCTTGAAAGGGGCGCGGCGGGCGTTCAGCTTGGCACGCTTTTCGTTTGCACGACCGAGTGCATTGCGCACGCCAATTTCAAACAGGCCTTTATTCGCGCCGCCGCACGCGACGCAATGCCGACGCCTCAATTAGACCCGCGCTTTCCCGTTATTCCCGTGCGCGCGCTTCAAAACGAAGGCGTTCAGCATTTTATCGAGAAACAGCGCGATGTCATTCACCGCTTCGACGCGGGCGAGATCACCAAAGAAGCCGCTCAACTTGAGATCGAGCATTTTTGGGCTGGCGCTTTGCGCCGCGCCGTCATCGAAGGCGATGTCACAAACGGATCGGTCATGGCAGGTCAAATCGTGGGCATGGTCCGCGAGGAAAAACCCGTCTCGGTCGTTATTGGCGATTTGATTAGCGCAGCCGAAGCTGCCCTGGCCGCCCGCCAATAAGCCTTAAGAAGCCTTACGCAACGTCAAAAGCGTGATCTCAGGCCGCGTTGTCCGCAAAGGCGGCCCCCAGAAACCTGTGCCTCGGTTGACATAAACCCACAGATCTTTACCGCCCGCCCCTTCTTGCCGATAAAGCCCCGCCAGCAACGGCTGAAAGGCGCGGATGATAAAGGTAAAAGGAAAATACTGGCCGCCATGCGTATGCCCCGAAAGCATCAAATCATATCCGGCCGCCGCCGCCGCAGGCCAAACAACGGGCTGATGCGCTAAAAGAATCTTCACGGCATCGGACGGTGCCCCGGCCAGAGCTGCTTGGGGGTCGGTCTGCGGTCCGTCCTTTAAACGCAAACTGGTGATATCGGGAACGCCTGCCAAAACGACTTGGGCGCCGCCACGACGCAACACAACGTTTTGATTGGTTAGAACTGTCAGCCCCAACGAACGCGCCGCCGCTTCCCAGGCCTGCGCGTTCCAATAATATTCGTGATTGCCTGTCACAAAATATTGCCCCAATGGCGCTTGCAAAGCGCGCAGGGGCGCCAGATCAGGCAGGCGCCGCGCGACAGCGCCATCAATCAGATCGCCCGTCACGACAATTAGATCGGGCTGCAGGCTCTGCGTCTGCGCCACGGCATAGCGCACCGCTTTTTCGCTTAAAAACGTTCCGACATGCAGATCGGTCAACTGAACGATGCGCAGACCATCAAAAGCATCTGGCAAGCCTTTGATCGATACGTCAACTTTTTCAACGACAGGCGGCCAAAGATGATACGTCCCCAGCGATATAACGCTTAAAAGCAACAGCAAAGCGCCCGCGACGATCAAGCGATCCCAGACAAGAGACGGCCAAACAGGCAGCAACCAACGCGCCGCCAGCGAAAACACATCGGCCAGCGCCATATAGACGAACAGGCACGACATCAAACCAATGCAAAGATAAGAAAAGCGGACAAGATACAAAAAGCCCATGCCTTTACGCGCGGGCTGCAGCTCAAGCCAATGCCAATCCAGCAGAGGCGCGACAATTTGCAACGCATAAAATAAAAGAAAAGCGGCCCAAATCCATCGCGTCGAAAGACCAAGGCCAGCCAGACGTGGTGCTGCGCTTCCAGCAACAAAGAAATTAAACAGGGCCAACAAACCGCAAACAAAAAGAGACTGGCTCATCTACAATCCAAAAAATTATGGGCGTAGCTTCTCAAGGAGAGAAGCGAAAACAGGATAGCGCGCGGCACCGCCTTCCAACGTTTGTACGTCAATCGTTGAACGATCGGAAAAACGGCAAAGACGATAGGTTTTCTTAGCGTCGAGCGTCGCCGTAACTTCTTTAATCGTGCCCCCTTTTTCTGCGCAAGATCCTCCGGCTTTAAAAGCCTCTGCCGCTTGAGATACCTCGGTCTGCAGATAGAAAAGCGTCCATTCCTCAATCGCAGCGCCATCAGAAAAAAGGCACAGACTCGACTGCCCCGCCCCCGGCGAAGCGCTCACAATCACGCTTGTCCCGCCCCGTTCCTTGCAAAAGACAGAAGACGGATTGGGGATGGCCAGAGCGGCCCCCTCTAAAGCAAAGAACAACGCCAAGCTTCCTAAACCCGAGACAATAAAACGCCTTTTCATATCGGCGGCACCCTTTCTAAGAAACCGCTGACAAGATAAACAGGTTACAACCGACAAAACAAGGCTCGCGGCCTTTTCTTGTTCAGCTTGACTTCAGAACATCCTTGGCTATAGTCAGGCCCATGAATGCGGGGCCGGGCCCCTCTGGCGATAGGATACAGAACAACAAACAGGAACGCTTTAGCGTCCTTCCTATCGTGATGTCGGACCGCATCGGGGCAAGCCCGGTGCTTTTTTGTCCGCACTTGCCTTATCGACAATTTGTAACTTCGGGGACTGGGTATGGATATCCTGATGGACGTCGTTATGGGCAAACCCTTATGGATGTGGGGCGTCTTTTTTTCGATTATCTTTTTTTTGCTGGCGCTGGATTTGGGCGTTTTAAACCGCAAAGATCATGCCATCGGCATCAAAGAAAGCCTGTTGATGAGTGCGTTCTATATCGCCATCGGCGTGGCTTATGGCGGCTTTGTTTGGTACGCGCTGGATGCCCAAAGCGGCAAAGAATATCTCACAGGCTATTTGGTCGAAAAATCTTTGTCGCTTGACAATATTTTTGTCATCTCGCTGGTTTTTTCGTTCTTCGCCGTTCCATCAAAATATCAGCATCGCGTCCTGTTCTGGGGCATTCTGGGCGTTATCTTTTTGCGCGGCATCATGATCGGCCTTGGCGCGACGCTGATCGAAAGATTCCACTGGATCCTTTTCATCTTCGCGGCTTTTTTGATCTTCAGCGGCGTCAAGATGCTGTTCATCCACGACGATAAACCGGATATCGGCAAAAATCCCGTTTTAAAATTCCTGCGTGCGCATTTTCGTATCACGGATAAACTTTATGGCCACGACTTTATCGCGCGCCTGCCCGATGAAACGGGGAAAAAGCATTTGTGGCTCACGCCGCTTTTGATCACCCTGATCATGGTCGAGATCATTGACGTCGTCTTTGCCGTCGATAGCGTCCCGGCTGTCTTTTCGATCACGCTGGATCCGTTTGTCGTTTACACAAGCAATATCTTTGCGATCCTTGGGCTGCGCGCGCTTTATTTCGCCCTGGCCGCGATCATTCACCGCTTCAAATACCTCAAACAGGCGTTGGCGCTGGTTCTGATCTTCATCGGCTCGAAAGTTTTTATCGTCGATATGCTCGACCTTGAAAAGTTCCCGGCCAGCTTATCGCTTGGCATCACGCTGACACTTTTGTGCGGCGGCATCGGCTATTCGTTGTACCGAACGAAGGGGGGCAAGCTATGATCTCGGCAATAAAAGAAAGCGCGCTTAACGCGCTTTCTTTTTGGCTTGCTCTTTGACGGGCCAATTATCGATCAAGCGCGTTTTGCCTAAACGCCCCGCAACCAAAAGGCGCGCAGGCTTTGCCAATGCGCGTATAGGAAGCAGCGTTTCAGCGTCACGCAGTTCCAGATAATCCAAATCAAACCCTGCCTCTTCCAGTCGCCGCTTGGCGCGGCGCAGCGTAACGGCAATGGAGGCCCCTTGCTGCAAATCCGTCGCCGCATCGCACAAACTCGACGCCAAGGTTGGCGCGATCATCCGGTCCAAAGGCGACAAATAAGCATTGCGACTGGAAAGCGCCAAGCCATCTGCTGCGCGCACAATCGGAACGCCATGGATCTTCAGCGGCAAATCCAAATCGCGAACAACTTGGCGAAGGATCGTTAATTGCTGATAATCCTTTTCGCCAAAAAAGGCGTGATCCGGCTGTACAAGGTTGAAAAGCTTTGTCACAACCAACGCAACGCCTGCAAAGTGGGTCGGACGCACCGCGCCTTCTAAAATCGCGCCAAGCGGGCCGGGCTCGATCCGCGTTACGCTTGACGGCGCATACATTTCATCCGGGCTTGGCGCAAAAATCACATGGCCGCCAGCCGCCGCAACGGTCTTTTGATCGGCAGCCAAGGTGCGCGGATATTTTTCATAATCCTCGCCCGGCGCAAATTGCGTCGGATTGACAAAAATAGAGACAACCACACAATCGGCTTTTTTGGCTGCCGCACGGATTAATGCTGCATGGCCATCATGCAAAGCCCCCATCGTCGGCACAAGAGCCACGCTTTTGCCCTCCGTACGTAACCGCGCAAGAGTCCGGCGCAGCGCCGCAATCGATGTAACCGTTTTCATACTAAAGCCTTTCATCTTTTTGTTGTAACCGTTCAATCAAATCCGGCACGATTTGTCGGAAGGGATGAATTTCAACACCGCCTTTTTGTTGGACATCTTCTAGATCGGCAAGCGTAAAACCTTCTTCAAACATGTCCGTTTTGTTGCGTTTGTCCGTCAAAAAACCAATATCAAAAAGAGGGATCTCAAACAAAGCAGCGTAAAAGCTTAAACGAACTTCATCGTTGGTAAAACTGGGCACTGGCTTTTCGATCAAACGCGTCAAGAAACGGCGCGGAAACGCGCAGCCGCCAAAAATACCATAAGATAATTTCGTTGGATCGACGGTGCCGCCCTGTTTTTCAAGAAACCGAAGAAGCGCCGCAATTTCGCCCGCCAAAGATCCTTGGATCCAGGGCCATCCCTCTCCCACCATTTTCTGGTAATCGCCAGAGAGGGCCAGATAGACGGCTTCAGATTCAAAACCGTGATAGATCACAGGCAAGGGATACAAAAACAGCATATCCCATTCGATCACGCATAGATGCGACCACGCGATCGTCTGTCCAACCTCGCGAAACCACCAACGCACGCAAAGATCGCCGTTCTTATAATTGTAATAAGGATCGTCGTAAGGAAGGGTCGTGCACCCATCCAGCAAAGCGAGAACGTCGTCGGCGACAGCCCCCGTTCCGCCATACAAGCCATAAATGGCAAGGCCAGGATTCAAAGCGCGCAAAAGACGCAGATGCTGCGCACAAACGTCAAAAGCGCGGTGGAACCGAAACAAAACGCAAACGGATGAAGGATCCATTTCAGGCATCGTCGCTTCTATCCTTTACTGTAAGGGGACCGAGCCCGAGCGCAAACGCTGTTCCGGAAAATCGCGGCGCAAGATCTCGCGATCTTCGGGCGTTAATGACCAATTAAGACACCCCATCCATGGCACAGAAAGCCCCGAAGCCGTTTGAAATTCTTTGATCGACGTCATACGTTTTCCCTTAAAAAAAGCCTCTCTGGTATCAGAGAGGCTTTCAGAAAGGGTAGCGCGCAAGCCTGGCAGCGTCAAGCTGGCGCAAGCTTGCTGTTACCAGTGACGCCGTGAGGATGTCCAGCCGCCGGTTGCGTTGTAGCCTCAGCTGTCGGCGTTTTCAAAGACGTGCAAGTAAAGACGCCCTTAGCATCGCTTTGAAGCATGATCGGCTGGCCTGTCGGCACTTTACCATTCCAGCCTAGCGCCTTGCCTTCTGTTTGCATCAATTGGGCCATCGCTGTCGCGATCCAATTGCTGTGACCAAAAACAATCAGATCTTTTCCTTGAGCCGTCGCTTCATCCAGCATTTTAATCAACGTCTTTTCGGTGCGCTGCATGTACGCGAAAGAACCTTCGGCATCCGGCTCGTCATGATAGATCTTGTTCAACAATTTACGCGCCGGACCATCTGCCGTGCCTTCAATGTTATGGCCCAAGCGTCGTTCCGCGACTTGATGATCAATCGTCGCTTTCGATTCAGGCCCCCAATATTCTGGGCCTAAAAAGATATTCTTGGTTTGCTGCGCACGCGTAAGGTCGCTGCAAAAAACCAAGGCGTGATCGGCCATATGCCGAACGGCATCGCCAACCGGCGATTGAGCAATCGCACGCGTTTCCTTGACGCCGTCTTCGTTCAACGGAATGTCTGTACCGCCGCCCGTAATTTTGCCTGCCGTCGTATAGCTTGTCTGGCCATGGCGGATCAGCGCAATCTTGGCATCTGGGTGGCTGGCGGCATAGCGCTCTAAAGCCCCCTTCAGTTCTTCGTAAACATATTTGCTTTGCGGCTGGGCTGTTTCACCCTCGGCAGCTTTATGAAACATCATGGCTTCGGCGGCTTTTGTCCGCCCGGCTTCAAGATGCTGTTTCAGCGCAAGCGTATGGGTGTCGCGTCGATGCGCCTTTGTCGGTAATATCTGTTCCATTGTTATGCCTCAACCGTAAAAACCTTGCTTCAAACGATTTGATTATGCGCTGCAATTATCAACAAATTGCAAAAATCCCTCCCTTCAAAATAAATTATTTTTTTTCAATAGGTTGTTGGCTTTTTCTGTATCTGCCCGGCCCCCACAAGCTTTTCAAGCAAATAAAGCGCCTTTTCATGGGCTTCGGCACCTGCCGTACTGGCGCAAAGATCGGCCAAGACGATAGGAACAATCCCTTGCTCAAAAAGACCGACGGCGCATTGTGTGACGCAAATATCGGTGCGAATGCCGCAAAGATGCACTTGGTCAATATTGTGCGCGGCCAGCCAATCTAGAAAATCTTGTGTCACGCAATTGTAAGAAGCTTTTTCGATCACATAGGCATCGGCGCGCGGCGTAAAGGCAAAGGAAGCGGCGGGGTCGCCCGCCCCCATTTGCTCCCAGCCGATCAGTGTCCGATAAAAAGACCCTGGCGGATTGATAAAGCGCGTCACCGCGACATGATCATATTGCTTCTGCGCCGCTTCGATACGCTGCGGCAAATCGCCCATAAAATCGCGATAAAAACCGCGCTGAAGATCAACGACCAACAGACATGTCGCCCGGCGGCGTTGTGGGTCCACTGGCGCGCCGGGCTGCTTTTTTATCGAGGGCAAGGGGAATGGGGATTGAGGCATCTGAAATCTCCTTTGTCTTGGCCGCGCCTTGCGCTTCGGCCAAAACACGCTGATACGCTTCGCGCGTCAGAGGATAGCGCGAAGGCGGATCGACCATTACAAGATTCTCAGGCGGCAAATTTTGCGGGCCTGCAAAGCATTCGGTCTCACCCATGGTCTTATAGCACCATGTTTCATGCGGCTTTATCGGCGCTTCGGCGCTGACGGGCGGCGCCTCTTTTTTCCAAAAAGGGACACAACCGCCCAATAGGGAAACAGCTAGTAAAAAAACAATGCCGATGGGAAGGCGAGACGGCCCGCACGGCGACATAGAAGAAAGAACTTCTCGGCGTTTCATCGAAAATCCTCCTGTTTGGGCGGTTTTCACGCCTCGGGATCCGGGGGTTGAAGGGGCGTTTCGTCTTCATCGTCGTCTTCGGCGGGCAAAGCGTATTTTTCGCCCAGCCAGCGCCCAAGGTCAATATTTGCACAGCGATACGAGCAAAAAGGCGCGGCTTTCTCGGACGCCGGTTTGCCGCAAATGGGGCAAAGCTTGGTTGAAGGCAACGGATCTTTTTCTTGAGACATAACCCTACCTATCCGCTAAAAACGCCGACAGAGGTGGCCCCAACCGTCGCCGCGTCATTTCGACCAAGCCCAGTTTCGTCAGGCCAAAAACTTGAACGCCCGCCGGATCGTCCGCAACGCTGTCCTTCAGCGCTGTCAGAAATTTATCGCGGTCGGTCCGCCCCGCCATTTTCAACGCATCCATAATGATGATGCCGCCCAATTGGCGCAGCCGGATTTGACGCGCCGCTTCGCGTGCGGCAAGGATGTTCGCAGCCAAAGGATTGGCATTCTCGCCCGCATTGACATCTATTGCCACCAGCGCCTCGGTGGATTCGATGACAAGCGATCCGCCTGATGGCAATGGCACAACAGGTTGGCTTAACGCCTCCTCTGCCTCATCCAAACGCGCGGTAAAAGCCGCAACATCGGCTTTCTCAAGTCGCTCAAGCCAAGCAGGATTGGCGGCTTCCTGTCGCGCAAAAAGATCGGCATCTTCGGAAGAAGCAAAAGCGATACCCCCTAAACGCGCGCGCGCGGTAGGCGTCAGCGCCCGCTCCCACCCCGATGGCGGCGGAAACAAAAGGCCAAGCGCCGCGCCCGGCGGCACATCGGCGCACAGCGAAGCAGGCCATGCCTTGTCGCCCGTCAACGTCGTTTGAATGCGCAGCGCAACGTAATCCCCCGCCCGCAAAGGCTCTTTCGCTTCGACATACAGTTTTTGAGAAAGCCCAGCGTCAAACCACCCGGCTTGCCCGCCAGCGCGCGCGCGCAAAAGTTTGCCCGTTACGACAGCGCCCGATAAATCCGGCCGATCTCGTTTTTCGTAATAAAGATCCAGCAAGCGAAGCCCCTGAAACAGCCCCACACGCCGCAGCGCCCCATCGCCAGAAGAAGGCCGATCGCACACAAGGGTCCAATCGCGCTTCATGCGAGCCACCCGGCGCGGCGCAATAATTGCCCGACCTCAAACAAAGGCAACCCTACAATGCCTGAATAAGAACCCGCGATATATTTGATCAAAAGCGCGGCCTGGCCCTGGACCGCGTACCCGCCCGCTTTGCCGATCCCTTCGCCAGCGGCGGCATAGGCGTCAATTTGCGCTGCCGTCAAATGCTGAAACATCACAACGCTGTCGCTGCATTCTTCGGAAAGAAAACCGCCGGGCCGAACAAGAGCCACCGCCGTATGAACGCGATGCCGCCGCCCGCTTAAAAGAGAGAGAAAGCGCCGCACATCGTCGGGCGTCTCGGCCTTTGGCAAAATGCGCCGCCCGCAGCCAACAACGGTGTCGGCAGCAAGAATAAGCTTATCGGGATAAGACGCCGCCACAGCAAGAGCCTTGAGCCGCGCCAAACGCACGGCTAAATCGCGCGGTTTTTCGCGCGGCAAGGGCGTTTCATCGCAAGCAGGCGCGACGATGGCGGCAGGCACAAGTCCGATATCGGCCAATAAGGCGCGGCGGCGGGGCGACGACGACGCCAAGATCAAGTCGGTGGAATGCGTTTCCATATTTTCTTCTTCAATTTGTAAACATAGGAGATAACTTCGGCGACCGCGCGATAATGTTCGGGCTTGATCGCATGATCAAGCTCAACCGTATCGTAGAGCGTACGCGCCAATGGCGGGTTACTGACCAAAGGCACTTCGTTTTCCGTCGCGACGGCGCGGATACGTTCAGCCACGCGATCGACGCCTTTGGCCAAAACAACAGGCGCCATCATTTTCGTGTTGTCGTATTTCAAGGCAACCGCATAGTGCGTTGGGTTGGTAATAACGACGTCGGCTTTGGGAACTTTTGCCATCATACGCTTGCGCGCTTTTTCGATACGGATCTGGCGCAAACGCGCCTTGATCATCGGATCGCCTTCCATTTGCTTGTGTTCGTCCTTGATTTCTTGCTTGGTCATGCGCAGGCTTTTGTAATAGCGATGGCGCTGATACAAAATATCCGAAACCGCGATTACAATCACAATGCCGATCAAAACGATCATCAGATGGCGCGATTCATCGTGAAGAAACGTCATCGACTCTTCCAAAGGCCGCCCCGAAAACAATGGCAACGACTGAAGAAGCGGCTTTAAAAGCGTCACACTGACCCAGCCCATCACAACCAGCTTGATAAAGCTTTTGAAAAGCTCGGCCAGCGCATTGGCCGAGAAAATCATCTGGAACCCGTTTTGAGGCGAGATGCGTGTCATATCGAACTTAAGCCGCGTTGGATTGACATAAAACCCTGTCTGAAGAGCCGTTCCCAAAACCGCCGCGATAAAGAAAATAGAAAAGACCGTCGCCGTCACAAGACCAATTTGTTGCAAGACCTTGATAAAAACGCCTTGCAGGCCGTTGTCCTCTAAACCAAACGCGTGCGGCATCTCGATAAACGACCGCATCGTCGTCGCGACGCCCCCCATCATGGCGGGCGCAAACCATACGACAAAGGCAAACATCGCCAAAAGCATGAACAACGTAGAGATCTCGCGACTGATCGGAAGCTGGCCTTCGTCGCGCGCCTCTTCCAATCGCTTGTCTGTCGGTTCTTCTGTTTTTTGGTCCTGTTCCGCTTCTGGCATCGTCTCTCACCCTTCAACGCAAAAGAAGATTGCCGACCGTGCGGTCGAAATATCTGAGCCACACCTGCATCGCGATGCCGATGCTTGCCGCAAAGAACAAAAGCCCGCCCCAAATCTGAAGCGGCATCACGACCAAAAACAACTGAATCTGCGCCATCATGCGCTGAATAATGCCCAGAACAACATAAAGCAAAAGACCAATAATCATCAGCGGCGCGGAAAGCTCGACCCCGACGCGAAAGGTATCCGAGACAAGATGCGCATAAGTTTGCGTCATATCGCCAAGGATCAACGCGCCGCGCACCGGAAAGACCTTATAGGTATCTAGCATGCCGGTTAAAAGGAAATGATCAAGCCCTGTAATAAAGATCAGCGCGGTCCCGGCCAAACTATACAAAACGCTGGGCAAGGCGCTTTGGGCGCCCATGGTCGGATTTAAGATCATGGCGTTCGAAAGGCCCGTTTCAAGAGCAACGACAGCGCCCGCGACTTCCAAAATGCCCATCAAGGCGCGAAGGATAAAACCGAAAAACAAGCCAATCAAAAGCTCTTTGCCGAAAAGAAGGGCCAGCGCCGGGATTTGCTGGGGCATCGCGCCGATCAAAGGCGACAAAACGGGAAACAACAAAAACGAGACGATCAAGGCAAAAGCCAAACGCACATTCATCGGCACAAAACTTTCGCCAAGGCCGGGAAAGTTTGTCAACATGCCGCCGATCCGCGTCAACGTCAGCATAAAAACGAAGATTTGGCCGGATAGAAAAGAACCAAGATCGATCTGTTGCATCCGCGCTGCCTTGCCGCCGCTAACCGTTCGTGCCGATCTGGATCATGCGGTCGGATAAAAGATGCGTAAACCCGCCAAGCGTTGACATCATAAACGGAAACAAAAGAACCGTGACGCCAAAAATAACAAGCATCTTGGGAATGAATGACAACGTCATTTCCTGAATCTGCGTCACGGCCTGAATAAGCGAAACCAGAACGCCGATCACAAGACCTGCCAGCAAAATGGGCCCCGCCACCTTGAGCATGACAAGAATGGCTTCGCGGCAAATCTCGATGACTTCGGCTTCGTTCATGACACCTTACCTTAAACCGACGTCCGCATGACTTCCTGATAAGCGGAAATCAGTTTGTCGCGGATCGAATTAAGCGCCGTAAAATCAACCTCGGCTTTTGTCATGGCCATCACGATGTCTTGAACATTGGCTTTTCCCGACGCGCCTTCGGCGGTCATTTTCTCAGCCGTGTGCAAATCGGAAACCGTGTCGGAGACAAAACTTTTCAGCGTATCGGCAAAGCTGCTTCCCCCAGCCGCTTGACCAGCGCCCGCGCCAGAGGTGGGCGAGGTGTTCGCCATCGTTTGACGATAGGCCGACAAAGCATCCGAGACATTCATAACCATGCGCGCCGTCCTTTATCGAAAGCGGTCATCAAGACCTCAACAGATCGATCACTTTAAGCAGCATCGAACGGGCTGCGTCAATAACGTTCAGATTCGCCTCAAACGAGCGCTGCGCTTCGCGCATATCCATGCTTTCCATAATGGGGTGCACGTTGGGCATTAGCACATAGCCTTCGGCATCGGCGGCAGGGTGCGACGGATTGAACTTTTTCAAGAAAGGACTTGTGTCCTTACGCACGCCCTTGACCTTGACTTTGTTGGCCCCCAGCGCCTTGTCGAACTCGTCGGCAAAGGTCACCACACCGCGCTGATAGGGCGTCTGCCCTTTGGCAGAAGGCGTTGTATCGGCATTGGCAATATTTTCGGCGACGACTTTCATACGAATCGTCTGAGCCTGCAAGGCCGAGCCCGAAATCCCGAAGATTGATGAAAGATCCGATCCAGCCATAAAGCTTTCCTAACTTATTTTGCGACACCAACGGCGGTTTTAAACAAGCCGATCATCTTATGATAAATCCCGATAAACGATTGATAATCAACAGATGTCTTCGAAACATCCATCATCTGCTGCTCAAGATCGACCGAATTGCCGGTCGGGACCGTCTCAAAACTGCGCGCATTGACCGTATCGACACTCGTCCCCGCCTGCGACGCTGGGCGCAAGTGACGTACATTGGTGACCTTCATTTTCTTGTCGACCTGTTCCATAGCGTCGGAAAAGGTAAACGGAACAAGGTCTTGAGCCTTGTACCCCGGCGTATTGGCATTGGCGACGTTTTCAGACAAAACAGCCAAACGCTGGCTTTGATAATTCATGCGATCGCCCAAAAGGCGCATAAGTCCCGTATCCATTAAAGACATCAGCGAACTCCTTTAGGTTTCTGGGCCCCAGCCCTTTTCCAGAGGACAAGCGAAAATCATGCCAAAGACGAAACAATTCAACAGACGCGGCAGAAAGAAGGCGAACCCAGAGAGGCTCTGATAGAACGTTTTGATAGCCCCATCAAGTTTACGCGAAAAAATGCCTTTCGCCAAGCCTTGTGAGACATTGGCGTCTTTCTTCGCATGTGGCGCAACAAGCATGCGCTTGGCGGCTTTGTTTAAAACTTTATCGACGAAAAGGCTTAGAAGGACCTTAGGGATCGTCTATGCTAACGTCATGAAAGCGAATCAACCGTCTTCCCCCCTTCCCGTCGCCGTCGCCATTGAAGCCGCGAGCGAACAAGGCCTCGCAACCGAACTGCCACGCATTGTCGCGGCTGGGCGCGGCAAAGTGGCCGAGCAAATTCTGGCGTTGGCCTTTGAAAAAGGGATCAAAGTCCGCGAAGATGCCGATCTTGCCAGCCTTTTGGCGCAAATGGAGCTAGACACCCCCATCCCCAGCGAGGCCATCGTCGCGGTTGCGGAAATCCTCGCCAAGGTTTACGAAGCCAATGCAGCGCAAATATCCGCTATTCCGCGCTAGACTCTATCTAGACTCTATTAAGTGTGTTCATCAGTAAAACGTTAAGGAAACGCAATGTCTGAAAGCCCCCTACCTCACAACGATGCGATTTTGACCGAGCTGACCTCCCTGCAGGACTATCTAACGGCTGCGCAGCAAAAGCTGGAAACAGGCGAAATCATGGGCGTCGAGGGCATCGAAGATCGTGTCTCGCAGCTGTGTAAAAACGTCATGGCCGCGCCGCCTGAACTGGGGCAATCCTATCTGCCCGGATTAACGGCGCTGATCGAATCGATGAACCATTATGAAAAAGATTTGCGGACGCGCAGCGCAGCGCTGATCGCGACGCCGACCCAAAACGGAGACACGCATGGCGGGCGCTGAACCGATCTCGGACGGACTTCTGTTCCTGCATTTTTTCGCGGGGATTGCCATTGTCCTGTCGTTGATCGGCGCACTGGCCTTCGGCTTACGTTATGCCATGATGAAAGGTTGGATTCGCGGGGGCTTGCCCCGGGGCGACACCCGGCGTTTGCAACTTTGCGAAACGCTTCCTTTGGACACGCGACGGCGTCTGGCGCTTGTCAGGTGCGACGAAACCGCGTATTTGCTATTGCTGGGGCCGGATCATTCGGTTCTTGTCGCCGCCCTTCCCGCCACGCCGCCTTCTTTGCCCCCACCGCCGCACGCTTCATGACTCGTTTCTTTTCCTTTCGCGCTTTGTGCGCCCAGTTTTTCGCTAACCGATGGACGCAGGCTTGCTTTCTTGCGCTTTTGATCGTCGGCGCTTTTTTCCTCTATGGCACGCCCGAAGCTCTTGCCCAGACCTTAAGCTTGAACATGGGCCAGGGCCCCACGACGAGCGCGCGTTTGGTGCAGTTATCGCTGTTAGTCACCGTTTTGGCGTTGGCACCGTCTATTTTGGTGATGGTGACCTGCTTTACGCGCATTGTCGTTGTTTTGTCATTTCTGCGTTCGGCCATCGGCATTCAGCAAACGCCGCCCAACACCGTTTTGATCAGCCTTGCTTTATTTCTAACCCTTTTCGTCATGCAGCCGACCTTGGACAAGGCCTGGGACGACGCGGTGCGCCCCTTGATGGCAGGCGAGATTGATGAAGAGTTAGCCTTTTCACGCGGGGTTGAGCCTTTCCAAGCCTTTATGTTGGCCCATACGCGCGAAAAAGATTTAGCTCTGTTTATGAACATGGCCCATCTGGACAAGGATCAGCCCGCAACCAAGAAAAAAACGCAGCCCGATAGCAAAAACCCCAACGCCAATCAAACCGATACGACGATCGAAACGCCGCTGCGGGCGCTTATTCCGGCCTTTATGATCTCGGAACTGCGCCGCGCTTTCGAAATTGGCTTTTTGCTTTTCCTGCCTTTCTTGATCATCGATATGGTGGTCGCGTCGATCTTGATGTCGATGGGCATGATGATGTTGCCACCTTCCAGCATTTCCTTGCCTTTCAAGATCATCTTCTTCGTGCTGGTTGACGGGTGGTATCTCATCGCCGGAAGCCTTGTCCAAAGCTATGGCGGCGGATAGTTTTTTAACCTTTCGTGTGCTAAACCTTCGCCTGCGTTTATTGTTACGGTCCTTCCGTAGATGTTCCCTTAAGGTGGTATCATGGCTGCTAGAAAATTGAACGAATTGGATTTCGTCGATCTTTATGTCTGTCTAGAAGGCGACGCGCCGCCACATTTTCATCAATCCCCCGTCCCCGGCGCGAATGAGGGCAGCATCGACATCCCCCCTGAGTTTCGTGAATCGGTCGAAAGCCTAACGCTTTACCTCAAGGAAAAGTTCGTCGAAGACGAAATGGGCATTACCTACGAAGGCGTTCGCCTGCGTGCAGCCAAAGTTCGGACAGCAACGGGCTCATCTTGGGCCGCTTTGCGCAAAATCAACGCTTTGCCGCCGCCTTTGGAAAAGCTGGGCCTGCCCGCTGGCCTTCTCCCCCATATGCGCGCGCTGGGCAAGCGAGACGGTTTGATCGTTCTTTGCGGCGCGACGGGCCAGGGCAAAACGACAACCTGCTGTTCGCTATTGGCCGATTATCTGAAAAATATCGGCGGCGTCGCTTTTTCGATTGAAGATCCGGTGGAATACGATTTGGAAGGCCGTCACGGCGATAGCGGTTATTGCTTCCAGTCGGAAATCCGGGAAGATCACGAATGGGCCGAGATGCTAAAACGTAGCCTGCGGTGGCACCCCCGTTATATTTTCGTGGGCGAAATCCGAACGCCTGACGCGGCCAATCAGCTTTTACGCGCCGCGACGTCGGGCCACTTGGTCTTGACCACCATCCACGCCGGAACCATCGAAGAAGCGTTGGAAGGCCTTTTGCAACTTGGCGAGCAAGCTGTTGGCGACCGCGCGACGTCGCTTTTGGCTTCGGGCCTGACGGGGATCTTCCACCAAATGCTGACGCCGCATGGCCTGAATGCGACCTTCTATATGACCGAACCAGGCAACCCAGCGTCGCCCTTCCGCAACTGCATTCGCGAACGCCGTATTGGACAAACGCGAACCTTTATCGATCAACAATACGCTCTCTTCATGCAAAATGGCCGCTTGTTCCGTGGTAGCGACAACTGATGCCGCGAAACCCGTCCTTAAAGGAAAAGTTACATGACAGCGCCTCTTTTTCCTTCTCTTGCCGCGCTAACAGATGCTTATGCGCGCTATGAAAAAGACCCTGTCGGCGAAGGAAGCGCGCTGTCGCTGAAAGCTTTCTTCGATGCCTTATCGCCTGAAGCGCGGCAAGATCTTCACCAAAGGGCCTGTTTAGGCGCCGAAGCCGCTGCCGAGCCCGCGCCCGGCGAATTGCTAGACAGCATTCGCGCCGTTATGCTGATCCGCGCGACGCGCACCCGCGGCCATTTGGCTGCGCGTTTAGACCCGCTAGGATTGACGCCGCCCCCCTATCACCCTGAATTAGACCCAGCAGCGTATGGTTTTACCGACGCCGACATGGATCGGCCTATTTTCTTAGGCGGCATGCTGGGCCGACAAACAGCCAGCATGCGGGAAATTGTCGCCCTTTTAAAACAAACCTATGAAGGGCCTTTGGGGATCGAGTTTATCCATCTACAAAATCCGGCGGCCAAAGCGTGGATTCAAGATTATTTGGAAAGCACGCCCCTGCAAAGCGCGCAAAGTCATGACGAAAGCGCGCACGTTCTGCAAAGCCTCGTCAAAGCCGAATGTTTTGAATCGTTCCTTCAGCGCCACTTTCCCTCTTCAGGGCTTTTCAGCCTAGAGGGCGGCGAAGCGCTTCTTCCTCTGTTGGAGGCGCTGTTGGGCCAAGCCGGACACGGCGGGCTTGAACAAGTCGTCATTGGCATGGCGCATCGCGGACGACTGAATCTTTTGTGTCATTTGATCGGCAAACCTTATGCCGTGTTATTCGCCGCGCTTCGCAACAATATCGCCGCGCCCGATATCGCTCATTTTTCGGGCGATCTGGCGTGCCATTTAGGCGCCTCGGCGGACCGCCTTTTCGACGGCAAACGCCTTCATCTCAGCCTGTCGGCCAATCCTTCCCATCTTGGTATCGTTGCGCCAATCGTTATGGGCC
Organism: uncultured Rhodospirillaceae bacterium; assembly: GCA_964390005.1. GTDB lineage: Bacteria > Pseudomonadota > Alphaproteobacteria > UBA9219 > UBA9219 > CAYMGM01. The sequence goes on from CAYMGM010000006.1 coordinate 82,553, forward strand.
GCGTCCGCGCCAAACAGGACGATCCGCTTTCGCTTATTCAAGCGGGCGCGGCGGCACGTCATAAGATTCTGGGCCTTGTCATTCATGGCGACGCCGCTTTTGCAGGGCAAGGCATTGTCGCCGAAACGCTCAATTTGACAAATCTCAGTGGTTACAAAACAGGCGGCATGATCCACGTCGTCATCAACAATCAAATTGGCTATACGACCGCGCCCGATCATTTTCATTCAGGCATCCATTGCACGGATCTTGCCAAAACGGTTCAAGCCCCCATCCTTCATGTCAATGCCGACGATCCTGAAAGCGTTGTGTTTGCGGCGCGTCTGGCTGCGTCCTTCCGTCAAAAGTTCCATACGGACATTGTCATTGATCTTGTCTGCTATCGCCGTCACGGCCATGACGAAAAAGACGAGCCGTTTTCGTCGCACCCTCTTTTATACGACGCCATCGCCAAGCATCCGACCGTTTCCGATATCTATGCGCAGCGTCAAATCGAAAAAGGCCTGTTACGGGGAGACGAAAAAGATAGTCTCAAAGCGGCGGCCGAAGCCGAACTTTCCGCAGCCCTCGACAAAGCCCAAAACATAACGTCGGAAAAAGCCGATTGGTTGGAAGGCAATTGGCACGGCATAGAAGTCGGAAGCGATGACAACAAAACGGCCAACACCGGCGTTCCTCTTTTAAGTCTGAACCTGATCGCCGACAAACTTTACCGCCTGCCCGGCGGCTTTCGCCCCCACCACAGTGTCGCCGAGATCATACGAACGCGCGGCCTCGCGGTTGAAACAGGCCTGCCTGTCGATTGGCCGACAGCCGAAGCGTTGGCCTTTGGATCTTTGTTAACCGAAGGCTTTGCCGTACGTCTTTCAGGTCAAGACAGCATGCGCGGCGTTGCGTTTCCGCGCCATGCGCGCCTGGTCGATCAAGATACGGGCGCCGCCTTCATCCCGCTTGACAACATTTCGCCCGATCAGGCCCGCTTTACCGGCCTTGACAGCCCCCTGTCCGAAGCCGCCGTTTTGGCGTTTGAATATGGCTTTTCCACCGTCGATCCCGAAACGCTTGTGTGCTGGGAAGCGCAAAGCGGCGATTTTGCCAATACGGCTCAGGTCGTCATTGATCAAATTATCGCCTCGGCTGAAACCAAGTGGCTGCGCATGTCGGGTTTGACGCTTTTGCTGCCCCATGGCTTCGAAGGCCAGGGGGCCGAGCATTCGTCAGCCCGTATGGAACGTTTTTTACAGATCTCTGCCGACGACAACTGGGTTGTTGCCGTTCCATCGACGCCTGCCAACTATTTCCATATTTTGCGCAAACAGGTCAAAGCGCGCGTCCGTAAACCGCTTATTTTATTCACGCCCAAAAAGATGGCAACGGATCCGGCCGCAACCTCGCCTCTCTTCGAAATGGGAACAGGCACACGTTTCCAAGCCGTCCTTGGCGACCCGTCAGGCGATCTTGTTGCAGATCAAGCGATCCGGCGCGTTATCGTCTGCACGGGCCGTGTTTTTTACGATCTTGCCGCGCGACGGGCGGCTTGCGGTGTCAAAGATGTCGCCTTGGTTCGGCTGGAACAGCTTTACCCCTTCCCGACGGACGCCTTGCGTCAAGAACTGGCGCTTTATCCGAACGCTGAAATCGTTTGGTGCCAGGAAGAGCCTGAAAATATGGGCGCATGGTTCTTTGTCGAAAACAAAATCAACGCCTTGTTGCGCGATATGGGGCGTGAACGCCCCTTTGTCCGCGGGCTTTACCGGCCCGAGGCGGCAACGCCTGCCGCGGGATCGAAAGCGCGTCATTTGCAAGAGCAAGATTTTTTATTACGCGCCGCGCTTCAAAAGGCCGATTAACTATAAAACGGCCTTTGACGAACGGCCTTAGAACGATTACAAGCCCTGTTATTCAAAACGTTTTTTTACAGGGCTTTGATGTCGCCGAAGATTATAAACCGTCTGACCGACCTTTTATCGGAAAAAACGCTTAGGGTCTCGCGGATTTTGGATCCGCAAAACGCTTTGGTTTTTGACGCCCCAACCCCCGAAGCTTTTCAAGCGCAAGCCTGCCTTTACGCGCAGTGTGCAAGCCAAACATTCAAAAAACACCGCGCGGATTTATTTGAAATCGCGGGCCGCATCCGCGATATCAAGCGCAGAAACTGGATGAACGATCCAGATATCGTCAACATGTGGTTTCAAGTCACCACACAATATTTACAGCGCTTTAGTGAACACCCTTCCAAAGCGGTCGCCGCCATCGTCGTCGATGCCAACAACAATATGATTTGCTGGGGCGTTAACCGCATTCCCGCTGGTATTGGCCGCCTACCCGCCCGCTATGCGGAAGGGATTCGTAAAAACTATATCGTTTGCGCCGAGCGCAACATGTTCGCCCACTACCAAGGGTTAGGAATCACGCTGTTCGACGGCCTGACGCCATCCGATGCGGCTATCCGCGAAACGGTTGTCAATTATTCAGACAGCACGATCTATTGGGGCAGCCAAAGACCTTTGCCCGAAGGCAGCACGATGTTCGTCTCCAACCTGCCCTGCACGGCCTGCCGCGAAGCCATCATCGCGCATCGCCCAGAAACCTTTGTCACAGATTTCGAAGCCGGATCGCACTTCAAGCGCGCCGGATCGCGCCGCGAAAACTACAAAGCCATGTGCGCCGCTGGCATCAAAGTTCTTAACATTCACCAAATAGCCGCCTAAGGAACACCCCAAAATGAGCAAAATGGATTTCTTTTTCCCAGCTTTTCCCCCGGCCATTGATCCAGACGACGCCATCGGCGTTGCGCAAAACTATCTGCAAACGGATCTTGGCAATATGAAGCCCCTGCTCAACGCTTGGGAAGCCGTGCGCAACCAGCCCGTTGCCAAAGATCCAGCCGCTTTGCTGACCATCAATTTTGCGCCGGAAGGCATGGTCTTCAGCGAAGGCGGCCTTTCTAAATATCTCTTACGCCCCGGCATTTCGGTCGATGCGTGTTCAAAGCTTGGCAACGATCCTCTTTTTGCGCAAGAAGCGGCAGAACTGGGTCGCTGGATCGCCTTGTGCGGCTTTAATCTGTTTTACGGCGGCGGCAATAGCGGCCTGATGGGCGTCCTGAAAGACGCCTTTATCGAGACCCGTAATGAGCTTGTACGCAGTGGCAAAGGTTTTGCGCATCAATATGCGATCCAAGTTTTCCCGTCCTGCTTTACCAGCTATTGCGAATATAAAAATGTCAGCGGCCTAAAAGCCTCGAACGAAGGCATTTGCAACACCGCTGACGCGGCGATCGTCACAACGGGCGGTCTTGTCAACCGGATCAACAACTTGCTGAACTTACAGGTCGGTATTTTTGGCCTTGTGGGATCCATGGGCACGCTCGGCGAAGAAGTCGATGCCTATGTCCGCACGAAAATTGGCCGTTTTGATACGCCTTTGGTGTTGATTAATACGAAAAACTTCTATGCTCACTTGGTGGCCCATGCCGACCAGATCGTGGCCTGCGAATTGGATTATCCCTCCAGCCGCGAGATCGTGCATGTGGCTCCCAATCCGGCGGCTGGCATGGACATGATGCAAGATCTATTGACCGCCAAAGGTTTTGTCCTGAACAAAGCCTATAACAACCAAATCGAAGCCTTCAGCAAGGTTTATGACCGCGATGTCGTTCTGGGCCGCAAGGTGGGACCGACCTTGGTGGCGCCGGGCCGCAATGCGTACCTCGCCCAAAAGGCCGCGCAAGAAGGCATCTTGGTCGTTGGTTTATAAAAGCTGGCCGGAAAGCCCTTGAAAAAGCCTTGTTTGGGCTTTAGGGAATGTCCTGACTATTGTTTCGTCGGACACAAGGGCTCACAGCCATGATTTTCTCCCGCTTTGAATGGATGATGGCCGGTCGCTACTTACGCGCACGCAGGCAAGAAGGCTTTATTTCCGTCATCAGTTGGTTTTCGCTTTTAGGTATTGGCCTTGGCGTTGCCACGCTGATTGTCGTCATGGCCGTCATGAATGGCTTCCGGGTCGAGCTTTTGGACCGCGTCATGGGCCTTAACGGCCATATCAATGTGTACGCGGACGAAGGCGGCCCTCTTTTCGACTATAACCCGCTGTTAGAAAAGCTGCGCGCCATTCCGGGCGTGGCAAGCGCCGCCCCCTTGGTCGAAGGCCAAACGCTGGTCACACAAAACGGCGCGGCTTCGGGCGCTATGCTGCGCGGCGTCGATGCCGACTTATTCAAACAACGCGCCATCATCAAATCGCATATCGTCAGCGGCTCGCTTGACGCTTTTACGGGCGATACGATCGTCATCGGCGCGCGAATGGCAACACGCCTGGGCTTGCACGCGGGCGATACGTTGACCCTTATCGCGCCGTCAATGAAAACGACGGTCTTCGGCTCGGCCCCGCGCCTGCGCACTTATCCCATCGCCGCTATTTTCGATGTCGGCATGTATGAGTACGACAACAATTTCATTTTCATGCCGCTGGCTGCGGCGCAGCTTTTCCTGAACCGCGGCCAAGGCATTTCGTCGATCGAGATTTTCTTGAAGTACCCCCACAAGATCGACGAAATGACAAAAGATGTCCGCACGGCGATCCAAGGCATGGGCGCGCGCGCTTTTGACTGGCGGCAAACGAACGGGAGCTTTTTCACCGCCCTTCAGGTCGAGCGCAACGTGATGTTCTTGATCTTGACGATGATTATTCTAGTCGCCGCGTTCAACATCATTTCGGGCCTGATCATGCTGGTCAAAGACAAAGGCCGCGATATCGCCATTTTGCGAACCATGGGCGCGACGCCCGGCATGATTATGCGCGTCTTTTTTCTGGCAGGCGCCAGCATCGGCCTTGCCGGAACCGTCTTTGGTTTTGTCCTGGGCCTTGTGTTCTCGCTAAATATCGAACATATCCGTCAAGCGCTGCAAAAGTTGACGGGAACCAATTTGTTCAATGCCGAGATCTATTTCCTGTCTCACTTGCCCGCCGTCGTCGATCCTGTCGAGGTCGCCCAAGTCGTGGTGATGTCGCTGTTGCTGTCGTTCTTGGCGACGCTTTACCCGTCTTGGCGCGCGGCGCGCCTAGATCCTATCGAGGCTTTGCGTTATGAATGATACGGTTCTTTCTCTTCAAGCGATCCGCCGCAGCTTTACGCAAGGAGATTCGCGCCTTGACGTTTTAAAGGGCTGTTCGCTTAGCTTGGCACGCGGCGAAAAGATCGCTTTGGTCGGCCCTTCGGGCGCTGGCAAATCGACGCTTTTGCACATTGCGGGCCTGCTGGAAGAGCCAGACGACGGCACCATCGCCATTGCGGGACAAAATGCCTCAACCGCCAACGACGCGCTGCGGACAATGCTGCGGCGCGCCCATATTGGCTTTGTCTATCAGTTCCATCACTTGCTGCCCGAATTCTCAGCCCGCGAAAACATCATGCTGCCGCAGATGATTGCGGGGGCAACGGCCGCGCAAGCGGCGCAGCGTGCTGATCAATTGCTCGAAATGATAGATCTTTCGAACCGCGCGACGCATCGCCCGGCGCGCCTTTCAGGCGGCGAACAGCAGCGCGTCGCCATCGCCCGCGCGCTGGCCAACAAACCGGCACTGTTGATCGCGGACGAGCCAACAGGCAATCTGGATCCACATACCTCGGACCATGTTTTCTCCATCTTATGTGCGCTTGTCGAACAAGAAGGTCTGGGGCTTTTCATGGCCACGCACAACATGGATTTGGCGGCGCGGATGGATCGTCTTTATTCTTTGAAAGACGGCTTGTTGGAAACAAACGCCCACCCCTAATACTTACAAACACGCTACGATTTCTTTGTGAAAAATGGCAACGCTCTTGCCATTTTTCACAATATCCCTTTAACTTTGCCTCATTGTGGCCTTTTTTTTGACACACTTTACAGTCTAGCCAAAGAACAGTTTGAATATTTATTTAGAACAGCTTGACACAAACAAGAATACAGGCGCATAAGGTCCGAATAAAATGAAACAACCGAACAAACAAACGATACGCACATTCTTCGCGCGCTTGGCGCGCGGATTTTAAGGCGTTTTTTTCGATAAGGAGTACCGCCCCATGTCCGATAAAATGACCGCCGACAAATCGACGCACGACCTGACAGGAAGCGACCGTCTTCTGACGTTGACCTCTCAAATTGTCGCGGCTTATGTCGGCAACAACACCGTTGCGCAAGCGGATCTTTCAAATCTTATGGCATCGGTCTATCAAAGCCTCACCAAAATTGGCACAGGCGCCGCGCCAACAGAACAACGCCCTGAACCCGCCGTTCCCGTCAAAAAATCGGTCATGCCCGAATACATCATCTGCCTAGAAGACGGCAAAAAGCTGAAGATGCTGAAGCGCCATCTGAAAACGGCCTACAACATGACGCCGGAACAATACCGAGATCGTTGGAACTTGCCCGCCGACTATCCCATGGTCGCCCCCAATTATGCGCGTCAACGCAGCAAGTTGGCAAAACAAATTGGTTTGGGCACGGCACGCCGCACAGGTCGCAAAGCCGCTTAAGTCCATCAAAAAAGACAAATCACAAGGGGCCTTTGAAAGGCCCCTTTTTTTCTGTAGGGGTTGCGGCCTTCGGCAGACCTCTATAGTATCAGGCTTGTGATTTGCGACCTTGTTTTTTCATGCACAATATATCCGACGTTTTTTGACGCCCCATCAACAGCCACGGAAAGCCACGATGGATAATGATCTTTTAGGGAACCTTCTGGCAAACGACCTGAAGGCCGGCACGCTTGAAGTGCGCTTATCGCAAAGCGCCGCCGAAGTCGATGAAGCCCAGGCGCTGCGTTATCGTGTTTTTTATGAAGAAATGGGGGCAACGCCATCGGACGAGGTCCGCGCAAGCCAACGCGACTCTGATTTAATGGATCAGTATTGCGACCACCTTTTGGTTTTGGATCACAGCGCGCCCGAAGGCCATAAAGTCGTCGGCACCTATCGTCTGATCCGCCGCGAGGCCGCTCAAAAGAACGGCACCTTTTATTCGTCGGGCGAGTTCGACATCACGCCGCTTTTGGAATATCCGGGCGAGATTCTTGAATTGGGCCGTTCCTGCATCGCGCCCGATTATCGGACAGGCCTTGTGATGCAGATTTTGTGGAAAGGTTTGGCCGCCTATATGTTCAGGCACGACATCAAACTGATGTTTGGCTGCGCAAGCTTTCACGGTACCGATCCCGACGATTTGGCGTTGCCGCTTTCTTATCTTTACTATCACCACTTGGCCCCGCCCGCGCTGCGCGCCAAGGCCTTGCCAGATGTCTATGTCGATATGAAACGCATGCCCTATGAAGCGTTCGATCCTGACGCGGCCTTTGACACAACCATGAAAGTGGATCCGCGCAGCGGCCTCAACAGCCTGCCGCCGTTGATTAAAGGCTATCTACGTGCGGGCTGCTTTGTCGGCGACGGTGCTTTTATTGATCATCAGTTCAACACGATCGACGTTTGCATCATCTTCAAAACGGATCTTTTGACCGATCGCTATATGCGCCACTATGAACGCCAAGCTAAGCGCGAGAGTGACAAAGCCGAAGATTGCTGATCAAAAGACAAACGAAAAGGCGACGCCATAACATTTATTTTTGACTTTGTCGGCGATCCATGCCGGCCCTTGATTGGTTGCGTCTAACCAGCTTCCCGACGACGCGCTGACAAAGACATTCGTCGGTTGTCCGCCTTGCGCGGGCTGGTTTGCCGGAATCAACGGCGAAGGAAACGGCACGCCATGGCTTGTCGAGGGAGACCCAAGGCCCGTCCGCGTATCTGTCCCAGCCAAACGATCGGCTAGTTCGGCACAAACGCTTGTCGGTAAGAAGCCCCCACTAACGGGCATTATGGCGATCGTAAAAGCGTGCGCGTAGGAAAAGGTTCCCCCGTCATTATCATGAAAACCCAAAAGGACATCGCCACCCCACGGGTTGATCACGCTCCATGTTGTACAATCCGTCATTTGGCCCGAACTTTGTCGCGCATCGACAACAAAGCTTTTCGCATAAAGCCCCGCACATATTTTGGCTGATGTCGTTGTGGGATAAGTAAAGGTTGACTGCCCTGTATAAAGCGCGCGGACATTTTCGGCGGTTTCGCGAATACCGGTGACAGCCACATCGACCCGTTGCTTTTCGGCGACAATGTTGCGCGTCGTCCAGATAGCAGACAGCACAATGCCGACAATGCCCAAAACAATCGCCATTTCTGTCAGGGAAAAGCCGGTCTGCCGCCGCGCAGCAGAAAGAAAACGAAGCATGCCATCCTCTTACGTCAAAAAAACCCGAAGAAGCCTTTAGTTTACAGAACAAATGAAATTAAACAACCATGCTCAGATCTTTAAGTTGCAAGTAAAGCTCGTCGCGCGACAAAGGCGGGCGTCCGCGAACAAGGGCTGACAAGCGCGCATCCAAAACAGCAAGGCATTTACGAAACTTCCACTCACGCCGATCGGCTTGCGAGGCGGCAAGAGGATCGTCGATAGCCCAATGAACTTGAAGCGGTTTATTTGAAAAAACAGGCGCGTACAGCCGCGCCTCTTCCGATAGCGTCACAACAATATCCATGGGCATAAAGCTGGCGCAGGCAACATATTCGTCCCAGCTTTTGCTGCGCAAACCGTGTGTCTTCAACCCCGCCCCCGCCAACAGCGCCAGCGTTTCGTCCGGCACGGAAGGTAAAGGTGCTAGCCCAGCACTTTTGGCGGTATAACGATCGCTTCCTTTGGCATTCAATAAAGCCTCGGCAATCAGAGATCGCGCGGCATTGCCGGTTGAAAGGAACAGAACGCGGCGTTGAACGAATGTCAAAAGCAGCTCTCCTTTCTTGGCAACGGGGAATGACGAATCAGGCGAATCACCTGCCTCTTCAGTGTTACTGGGCGCGGACTCGCCCGGCAACGCTTTCAGTTAACCAAATCGTAACTTTTGTGCCCCTGTGGCAAGGAAGACTCAATCCCCTTTTCCACCGCCCCGAACCGCCTTCCGACCAATTGTCAAAAACACACCGTCTGTCTGGTGTTTTTCGCTGAACAAAAAAGCAGAATTGCCAAAGGGTTTCTAATTACTTATGGCTTCGCCCCAAAATCTGGGCTACAAAGAGGAAATGAGTACAGCAGCTGAAAAGGCCCAAGCGCCTTTGACTCTTTCTCTGCCGGATGGCAGCGAAAAAGTCTTCACCCATCCTGTCACGGGTGCCGAGCTTGCTGCCAGCATTGGCAGTGGTTTGGCCAAAGCCGCGCTCGCCGTCAAAGTGAACGGCGACTTGCGCGATCTGACGCGCGTCATCGACACGGACGCGACGGTTGAGGTGATCACGCGAACGTCGCCCGAAGCGCTGGATCTTATCCGCCACGACGCCGCCCACGTGATGGCGCAGGCCGTGCAAGAACTTTTCCCTGGTACGCAAGTCACCATTGGCCCGGCCATTGAGAATGGCTTTTACTATGACTTTGCGCGTGATGAACCCTTCGCCTTGGACGATCTGGCGACAATCGAAGAAAAAATGCGTGAGATCATCGCGCGTAACAAGCCCTTTACCCGCAAAGTGATGTCGCGCGCCGACGCGATCAAGCTTTTCGAAAGCAAAGGCGAAGCCTACAAGGTCGAGCTGATCCGTGATCTGCCCGAAAGCGAAACCATCACCATCTATGATCAAGACGGCTGGCTAGATCTGTGCCGCGGCCCGCATTTGCCTTCAACCGGCGCTGTGGGATCGGCCTTCAAGCTGACCAAGCTGGCGGGCGCCTATTGGCGCGGCGACAGCAAAAACGCCATGCTTCAACGTATCTATGGCACGGCGTGGCGCGACGACAAAGAACTGAAAGCCTATATCACCCAGATGGAAGAAGCTGAAAAGCGCGACCATCGCCGCTTAGGCCGCGAAATGGACCTGTTCCATTTCCAAGACGAAGCGCCGGGTCAGGTTTTCTGGCATCCCTATGGCTGGACGGTCTATCTGACACTCATGGAATACATGCGCGCCAAGATCAAAAAGCACGGCTATGTCGAAATCAACACGCCGCAAATGATGGAAGCGCGTTTCTGGATGGCGTCAGGCCATTGGGACAAATACCGCCCCAATATGTTCGTGATCCAAGACGATTCGGGCGAAGCCGAATACCCGTTTGCCATCAAACCGATGAGCTGCCCGGGCGGTGCCCAAGTCTTCTTGTCGTCCAGCCGCAGCTATCGTTCGCTCCCGCTGCGCATGGCCGAGTTTGGTCATGTGTTCCGGCGCGAAGCCTCGGGCGCGCGTCATGGTTTGATGCGCGTGCAGGCCTTCACGCAGGACGACGCGCATATCTACTGCACGCCCGAACAGCTGGAAGACGAAGTGATCAAGATGTGCGACCTCATCAAAGAGGTGTACACGGACCTTGGCCTTGCAAACGACATCACGGTCTATTTCTCGACCCGTCCGCCGCAGCATATCGGCACGGAAGAGGATTGGGATCGCGCCGAAGCCGCCCTGCAACACGTTTGCGACCGCATCAACATGAAGTGGGTTTTGAACGCAGGCGATGGCGCTTTCTACGCGCCGAAGCTGGACTTTGTCGTCAAAGACGCGATTGGCCGCGAATGGCAGTGTGGCACGATTCAGGTCGATATGAACATGCCGCGCCGTCTTGAGCTGTCGTACATCGGCGAAGACGGAGAAAAGCACGTTCCACACATGATCCATCGCGCGATCTTGGGCTCGATCGAACGTTTTATCGGCGTGTTGATCGAACATTACGCGGGCAAGTTCCCCTTCTGGCTCACGCCGGTTCAGGCCGTCGTCGCCACAATCACGAACGACGCCGACCCGTATGCCGAAGAAGTCTGCAAAGCCCTGCAAGAAGCGGGCGTGCGGGCTGAACTTGACGTCAGGTCCGAGAAAATTAACGCAAAAGTCCGCGATCACAGCCTGCGCAAGGTCCCCGTGATCGTGGTCGTCGGCCGCAAGGAAGCCGAGGGCCGTACGGTCGCCCTGCGCCGCCTTGGCGGCCAAGATCAAGAGATGATGAGCCTCGCCGATGCCGTCGCAAGCCTCGGCAAGGAAGCCACACCTCCTGGTTTATCGCGTTAAAAACGCCTTTTTTTGCCGAAATCGGCGAAAAAAGCTTGTTTTAGGTCGCATTTTTCGTCACCATGCCCGCCGGATGGATCTTCGGATCCACCGGCGGGTTTTTTATAAGCTCGAACGCCCCTGCACGGCAGGGTTGCACAAGACAACATTTTTCTGATCTGCGCCAAAGGACAATCCCTTTTCCCCGCCGACCGGAAAGAAAGGGAGGGAGCCGAAGGCTTACAGGCGCAAGACAGCAAAAATGGATCGCGCCCAGACACACTTCGGTTGTCGCCTCCCTCGGCTTAAGGCCGGGGGTTTTTTGTATCTTCTTGTGCGGCTTTGTTGGCGACATGGGCCCCCGCCCGATGAACTTTTGAGAGAAGGAGTTACTTCCATCGTACGTCCAGTGATTCAACGCGGCCTGCCGCCGCGCCGTGAAAAAGATGATGGCCCCCGCGTGAATGGGGATATCACCGCCAAACAAATCCGCGTCATTGATGCGGACGGAGAAATGCGTGGCGTCATGACGATTCGTGATGCGCTAGCTTTGGCCGAAGATTCTGGACTGGACCTTGTGGAAATCTCTCCGAATGCCGAGCCGCCGGTTTGCAAAGTTCTGGACTATGGCAAGTTCAAATACGAACAGCAGAAAAAGGCCGCCGAAGCCCGCAAAAAGCAGAAGGTCATCGAAATCAAAGAAATCAAGCTGCGTCCGATGGTGGGCGACCATGATTTCAACATCAAGATGAAGAACGCCAAAGCCTTCTTGGAAGACGGCGACAAGGTCAAAATCACGCTACGCTTCCGCGGCCGCGAAGTTTCGCACCAGAACATCGCGCAAGAAGTTTTGGCGCGCGTCCGTCAAGAGCTGGACAGTGTCGGCAAAGTTGAATCCGAGCCCAGCTTCGAAGGCCGTCAAATCGTCATGATCCTCTCCGCCAAATAACCGGGGTGGCCCCGGGGCCGTCTGTTGGGGCTCATCGACTTCATAGGGGTATGCGCCGGGCTGGCCCCGGGGCCATCTGTTGGGGCTCATCGGCTTCATAGGGGTATGCGGCTTCATTCTGCACCGTTTGTGCGCAGACGCCGCCCCTCCTTTTTTCGTCATCCCCGCGAAGGCGGGGATCCAGGGGGCTTAGCCGCTAGAGACGACCGTTCCATTCACACATCAGCCCGTACAAACCGAAAAGCCTCCTTGATCAAACCGGGCTGGGCCCGGGGCCATCTGTTGGGGCTCATCGGCTTCATAGGGGTATGCGCCGGGGTGGCCCCAGGGCCGTCTGTTGGGGCTCATCAGCTTCATAGGGGTATGCGGCTTCATTCTGCACCGTTTGTGCGCAGACGCCGCCCCTCCTTTTTTCGTCATCCCCGCGAAGGCGGGGATCCAGGGGGCTTAGCCGCTAGAGACGACCGTTCCATTCACATCAGCCCCTGCAAACCGAAAAACTTCCTTAGACCAAAATCCGGGATGACAAAACGTTTTCTTAAAACAAGGCCAGCACGTTACTGACGCTTTGATAAAAAGACAGAAGGCCCCTCACAGAATGGACGACCTTTTGATTAGTCCATGGTGAGGGGCCTTCAGCTTTTACTTAAACAATTTGTTTAGCTTTGGCCAAGGACCGGGCGTGAACGCCAAGAACCCCCAGGAACCCTTCGGAATCCTTGTGATCGAAATCGCCATCACCTTCCATAGATCCGTCTGCAGAAAACAGAGAATGCGGCGCCTGAGAAGCACAAACATAAGAAACGGATCCTTTATACAAAGAAACCGTTATCTCTCCCGTTATGAGGTCAGCCGTCTCTTTGATGGCTTTTTGCGCCATGCGTGAACCGACATCATTCCAGTATCCCTGATAAAGTTGCTTGGTTAGATAATCGGACAAAACATCAAAGAGTTCGCGCGCCCGACGATCAAGCACAAGCTGCAAAAGAAACGCATAGGCCGTCCCCAAAAGTTCCATCCCCGGCGCTTCGTAAATGCCGCGAGACTTCACCCCAACGAAGCGGTTTTCGACAAGATGCAACCCAATTCCAATTCCATGCTTGCCGCCAAGCTCGTTCGCAATTTGCATCGCAGCTAAAGCGTCAACGGGCTTTCCGTCAATCGCCGTCGGCCAACCATTTTTAAATGTAAAGGTAACCTGCTGCGCTTCATCCGGCGCCTGTTCGGGCCACGCGCCCATTTCAGGCGAGACAAAATGAGCCGGTGTTGTCAGTTCTTCCAGCTTTCCACCTTCGTGGGTAAGGCCCAACATGTTCGCGTCCGTCGAATACGGCTTATCGCGTGTCGCTTTAATCGGAAGGCCATGCTGCTCGCAATATGCGATCATCTGCTGCCGCCCGGGGAAAAGGCTTAAAAAGGCTTCGTCCCGCCAAGGCGCGTAAACCTGCAAAGACGGATCCAACATATTCGCAATAAGCTGAAAACGGACTTGATCATTGCCGCGTCCCGTTGCGCCATGGCTGATGATCTTGATGCCTTTTTCTTTAACGGCTTCAACCATGCCTTTGGTCGTCACTTGCCGTCCCAAGGGGGTCGTGCACCAATACCGGCCTTCATAACAAGTTTGAGCTTGGATGCCTTGAATACCGATAGCCGCCATCTCTTTTTGCAAGGGCATGCCGACAAAATCAACGGCGCCGCAAGCCCGCATACGTTTTTCGATCGCGCTAAAATCCGTTTCATCCGGCTGACCAAGATCCGCCGTGAAACAGACAACTTTGACGCCTTGCTGCGTCATCCAATGCGTAATCGTACAGCTATCAAGCCCACCGGAAGCGGCAAAAGCAATCGTCTGTCCTTTAAGGTCATTGATATTCATTTTTTCTCCTCATGGGCGTTGCGCCCTGAATGATGTGTTAACAAGCTCTCTCCATCGGAAGATGGAAAAGAATTTAAATCAAATTTTGGGGAGGACAACAGATATCGTGCGCCAGTCAGGCGCGTCGCAAAAGCTTGGAGAAGCGATTGAAGACATAACTGATCATAGCAAGCAGGCTAAAGGACAGCGCTCTATTATGCAATAGATATTTTCGCACGCTTATCCATTTGCCCCGGCGTGGTGCCGGACTGGGCCCGGGGCCATTTTGTTTGAGCTCATCGGCTTCATTGAGGTATGCGCTTTTATCCTGCGCCGTCTTTTCCTTTTGTGTCATCCCAGCGAAGGCGGAGATGACGAATGGGGGAGGATGGCGTGCCGACACCACCAATGCTGCAGAACGGCACTGCATACCTCAATGAAGCCGATAAGCCCCAACAGATGCCCCCGGCGGCACGCCGGTTAGATACCGCTGCCGGGTTTGAAGTTGACGGCAACGCCTTTTTGGGCTTGCTGATGAGTGGTGGCGACGTATTGCTGGGCCGCGGCGGCTTGCATCACTTGTCCATAATCCGTGGGGGCGCGATTCGATGATGTTTTTTCGGCTGCCAATAGATTGAACATAATGCCGGGTAAACCACCGTCCACAACGTCGCCGCTGCGAATGCCTTCGTCCGTGTGCTCTTTCGGGCCCCAGAAAAGCTCGGTGATACGTGAATCGCCGCCTTTCTTCTTTTTCTTTTTAATGGGCAGGCCGGTTTCTTCGTCAAACTCTTCCGGCTCGTTCGGATCTTCCCATTTGCATTCGCGCCAATCGACATACAGAAAATCTTGAATGGCCTGCGAGACAAAAGGCAGGTTCGCCAATAATTCGCGAAACATTGTCGCCGACGCCATAATGGCTTCTTCTTCCAGCTTCTTCACTTCGGCTTTTTGCTCGTCAGTAGAAAGGCCTTTGCGGGCCGCCATGACGGGAACCATGCAATTGTCTTTGAGCTTTTTAGACCAAAAAGCGGCTTGTTCGCTGCGCTCGTTTTCGCCATTTTCTTTGTAGATATCGGCAATGGTGCGGAAGCGTTTGACAAGACATTCGCTCCAGTACCACCAATCGTTAAACGGAGCGCGCTGGCTATAGGTCGTGGCCATGAGGTACCCTCTTTAAAATAAGATCCTGTAAAATAAGATTTACACGTCGCCGGGTCAAATGTTGCAGCGAAAACGTTAATCGACAAAACGTTAATCGACGCGGCCCGCGGTGCGTAAAAACGAGCCGTTGCGGCGGCCCCAGCGGCGCGCCAGCTCTTCGCGTTGCAGTTTTTGCGTGCTTTTGGGCGGTTTTTCTTCGCGCGGCGCGCGGGAATCGCCCATGGCTTCACGCTCAAGCAGTAAATCGATAACGGCAGGAAGGCGGCCATGAACCGGTTGACCGCTGCCGATACCTTCGGCTTCGCGCCCGTCCGGGCCGCGGAAAAGCTCGGTTGCCAGGCGGCCCGTGCAGTTTTCAAACCACGGTGATTTCAGCAAAAGCTGCATATCTTCGGATAACGAAGGTAAGCGGTGCAGAACGCTTTGAAAATGAGGCTCAAGCGACGCGATAATATCTTCGTCGCGTGTGGTAAGCTCGTCAGCAGAAAGGCGCGGACTTGCCATGTCCGCTTCATCGGTCAGCGTGTGTAAATGGCGCAAAACCTCAACCGTTTGGCGGATTTTGAATTGCTTTTCATCTTCCGGCATAAAAACATCCGGAAAGGGCGGTTTGTTGAAGACGTGGACAATGGTGGTCAGCCGGTCGATGATAACCTGTGACCAATATAACCACTCTTCGAAAGACGGTTTTATTTTTGCCTGCTCTGTCATATGTCCACCGCGCCAGGGATAAGGTGAAAAATAACCGAGCTTTTATATTGTTTCAAGCGCTTAATTTGTTTGTAATAATAATCTTAGCTCATTTTATAGTTGGTTTTCTTGTTAATGCGTTGGCGCGCAACAAACAATCCGCCAAGACACAGGCAACCATCGCCTCGGCAACCGGAACGGCGCGCATGCCGACGCATGGGTCGTGCCGCCCTTGGGTTGAAACGTTAACTTCTTGGCCGTCGGTTGTGACGCTTGGCATGGGGTGAAGCATAGAAGGCGTTGGCTTCACGGCCAGGCGGGCCACAATATCTTGGCCATTGGAAATGCCGCCTAAAATCCCGCCCGCGTGATTGGTTAAAAAGGTGGGCGCGCCATCGGGGCCGTTGCGCATTGCGTCGGCAGCTTTGTCGCCGGTCAGGGCCGCAAGGCCAAAGCCATCGCCGATTTCGACCCCTTTGACAGCGTTAATCGACATTAAGGCTCCGGCGAGATTGGCATCCAGCTTGTCGTAAAGGGGGTCGCCAAGACCTGCCGGAAAGCCGCTGGCAATGACCTCAATCACCGCGCCGACGGACAGGCCTTGTTTGCGCAAGGCTTCAAGATCGGTCTCGAAGTCTTTGGCCGCCTTGGCATCTGGGCAAAAGAAGGGATTTGTTTCGATGCAGGCCCAATCCCATGCCGCACGGTTTATCTGGCGCGGGCCCATCTGGACCATCGCGCCGCGGATCTGAGGGGCTGCCCCCAAGAAATGGCGAATGACCTGCATGGCCACGCCGCCCGCGGCTACGCGGCAGGCTGTTTCGCGCGCCGACGACCGCCCACCGCCCCGGTAATCGCGCACGCCATATTTGACCTGATAGGTGTAATCGGCGTGTCCGGGGCGATAAATATCTTTAATCGCTGCATAATCTTTCGACCGCGTGTCGGCGTTCTCGATCAAAAGGCTGATTGGGGTGCCGGTTGTGACGCCTTCGAAAACGCCAGACAAGATCTGGACTTGATCGGCTTCACGGCGCTGGGTCGTCAAGTGAGACTGACCCGGGCGGCGGCGATCCAAGAAAGGTTGCAGGATTTCAGGCGTCAGAGAAAGGCCCGGGGGGCAACCATCAATGACAACGCCAATGGCGGGACCGTGGCTTTCGCCCCAGCTGGTAAACCGAAAAATGGTTCCAAAACTGTTGCTTGCCATGAGATCCTTAACCTTTGGTTTAAATGGTTGCCCGCCCTTAAGGCTTTGTTAAGCTTTCTGCGAAGCGGCGTAGTCGCCCATCAAATGCGCGATAGCTTCCGCTTCGTCAACGGCCAGCATGCCGACATTGTGATAGCCAGCATCGACATGCAGCACTTCGCCCGTCATGCCGCTGCCCAAATCGCTGAGCAGGTACAAAGCGGTGTTTCCGACCTCAATCGTCGTGACATTTTTACGGAGCGGCGCATTAATCTCGTTCCAACGCAGGATGCAGCGAAAATCGCCGATGCCGCTGGCGGCCAAGGTCTTAATAGGGCCTGCCGAGATCGCATTCACGCGCACCTTTTTTGGCCCCAAATCGACCGACAGATAGCGGACGCTGGCTTCCAGCGCGGCTTTGGCGACACCCATGACGTTGTAATGCGGCATGACGCGCTCGGCCCCGATATAGGTCAAGGTCACGAGCGAGCCGCCCTCTTTCATCAAAGGCAGGGCGCGTTGCGCGACGGCCGTAAAGGAATAGCAAGAGATGTCCATGGTGCGCAAAAAGTTGGCACGCGTGGTATCGACATAATGGCCGTCGAGCTCGGTTTTGTCGGAATAGGCAATGCCATGAACGACAAAATCCAGATGGCCCCATTTTTCTTTAATATCGCTGAAAAGCTTGTCCAGGCTTTCTTCATCGGTGACGTCGCAAGGCGCCAGAAACGGCGCATTGAGCGACTGCGCCAAAGGAGCCACACGTTTGTAAAGAGCGTCCCCCTGATACGTAAAGGCCAGTTCGGCGCCATTGGCGGCAGCGACTTGGGCGATACCCCAAGCCAGCGAACGATCATTGGCCACACCCATAATAAGACCGCGTTTGCCAGCTAAAAGATTTCCGGCTAGGGGCGCGTGTTGCTCTTTCTGTTCCATGTTCTTTCCTCGTAACCTATAAAAGCTCTGATTCTATGATGATACGCTTTAACGCTTGGCCTCACTGTACACATTCCCTTTTTAAAGACAACCCAGAGCAAGGGACCATAGCGCATATTGATTTTTCTTACTGGGGCTCTACGATAAGGAGACTTTTTTGAATGGGTAGGGATAATGACCATTTACGGCGGATTGGATGTCGGCGGCACAACCATTCGGGCGGCGGCCTTTACAGAACAAGGCGATAAGGTTTGCGAAAAGATTATCCCTGTGCCTCAAAGCTTTGAAAGTTTTGTTGAGGGATGCCAGTACCTTGCGCAGTTTCTCGACGAAGAATCAGGTGAGAAGGTCTCAATCGGTATTGCCTTTCCAGGACCCATTTTTCAGGATACGGGCACCGTCGATGCGGCCAATTTACGTTTTTTAACCGGGCACCCCCTGCGCGATGCGCTGGAGGCCAAGCTGGGCCGAAAGGTCAAAATGGCAAATGATGCCAATTGCTTAGTCTTGGCCGAGGCAACAGACGGGGCGGGGCAAGGCTATCGGACCGTTTTTGGGCTCGTCGTCGGAACGGGCGTTGGCGGCGGCTATGTTTGCTATGGGCATTTGATTGAAGGCGCCAACGGTTATGCCGCCGAAATCGGGCATTTGCCCTTGCCTTTTGCGGGGCCCGAAGATGGACTTGGCGTTTTATGCCGTTGTGGTCAGAACTGCCTTGAAAAGCACATTTCCGGCCCGGCCTTGGCGCGCCTTTATTTTGAGCGTACCGGCCAAGCGGCGGAGCCCCCGGAAATTGCCGCGGCGGCGAAGGCTGGTGATCAAGAGGCACAGGCGACGCTCAACCAATATTTTGAGTCGTTTGCCAAAGGCATGGTCACGATCTTAGCCAGTTTTGATCCGCAAGTGATCGTCTTAAGCGGCGGCCTGATCAATCTTCCGGGCCTTTTTGATGAGATTCCCGCACGCTGGAACAAGTACAGCTATGTCAAAGATCCTCAAACCGCTTTTGTCCCCGCCATTCATGGCGAGCTCGCTTGCGTGCGTGGGGCCGCTTGGTTGTGGCGCGCGGTTTAAGAAAGAGGCTTCAGCGCGCCATGTTCCATAGAAAAGTGAACTGATCGCGAAAGGTCTGGGCGAGGGCTGCGTTTTTAATCAATAGAACCTCGCGCGTGCGCCATTGAAGAAAACCAACGCGGTTGGCGTACACGACGTAAGCAATCGTCCCAAGAGCTTCTTGCGGTAAACGCCGATAGACGGCTTGGTCTTTGTTCTTGGGTGGGGCGCTTTGTTGCGTCACAAGATAACGTTCGCGAAACCCCGTTTTGGACATATGCGCGTAAAACCGTTTGTTTTGACCCGCATCGGCAAGGTCGAAAAAGACCTCGTCCGTGACGACATTTAAAACTTCATCGGCGGGGCTTTTCATCAAACGAAGGCAATCATCGGTGAGGCGACGGATAAAATCAGGGCCTTCGAAACGCTGCGTTTCAAAAAGATCTTCCTTCATTTCGACACCGCGTTGTCCGCGAAAATGAAGGCCGGCCTCTTCGCAACTTTGCTTGATTTTTTGAAGCGTCGTTGCGCGTGGATTCGCTTTCTCGCTTTCAAGGCGAAGAACAACATTTGGGTGCAGCCCCGCCGCCCGTGCAAGATCGGCCTGTGTCCAGCCCAAAAGGGCGCGTGCAGCTTTGATCTGTCGTGCCGTAACCACTTTTTTGTGTCCTATAAGGTATAATTTACACACTATAAACGCGAATATATTGCTTTCAAAGCCTTAATAAACGCTTGTGAGACATCCCTTTTCAAAAGAGGTCGAAAAATGTCTCAAGAAAAGCGTTTTGTCTTTGAAAGTGGGCTTTTCATCGGAGGGATGGCGGCTGTTTTCTGTCTTCTTTTTTTGAAAACAACGCCGTTGGAACGCCCCGAAAGCGCCTATGAACGTGTGGCCCGGACGATGACACTGCAATGCGGTTATATTGTCAGCCCCCCGTTCGTCGAGGTCGCGCCCAACACGGGGCAATTGACGGGGATGGATGTTCTTTATGCGGAAAGAATGGCTTCGTTGCTGGGGCTTTCCATCGTTTGGCATGAAATCGTTATGGGCAATCAAGTTCAAGACCTGCGCTCTGGCAAAGTCGATGCCGTTTGCGCGGGCGAAGGCCCCTTGATCGCTTCGATGACGATGTATTTACGCTATTCCCGCCCCAAGGCGTGGTTTCCGATCCATATGTATGTACGGGCGCAAGATCACCGCTTTGATGGCCTGCGCGACGATGTTTTAAAGAAAGCCAATCTTTCTACCATCAAAATAGCGATGATGGATGGCGATGTTTCAGCCGATTTTGCGCACAGGCTGTTTCCGCGAGCGGGCAAGGATTCTTTGCCTCAAACCGCCTCGATGGGACAGCTTTATATGGAAGTCGTCAGCGGAAAAGCCGATTTTGTCATCGACGATCCTTTTACGGCGGGGGCTTTTCAAGCCCAGCATCCCGGCGACTTGCGGCAAGTCCAACTGGATCGCCCTTTTGCCGTTATTCCGGCTCAACTCTCTGTCTTGCGCGGCGAAGAAGCTTTGGGAAACCTTTTTGACGATGGCATTCTTTTGATGCAAGCGCGCGGCTTGGCCGATTTGGTCCTTTCCCGTTATGAAAAGGCCTATCCTCAAAGCATCTGGCGCGATTTTAAGCCGTTTTAGACTGGGCGCGGCGATAAAACCTGCCAAGCCTGGTCTGAGAGGTAAGATCGGAAAGATCGTTCATTTATAGCCTGTTAAGGCAAGACGACCCTATCGCAGCATGACAGCCGTATTCTGGTCAAGATTTGTTGAGAAAAAGTCGAATACAACAAGACCCAACAGCGGCGGATCTTGAATCTTTGCCTTTTGGGGGGAAAGTGCCTAAAACAGGATTCTGCCTCCACCTGTGCGTGAAAGGCTCTTTAAAAGGTTTTGTTTGTTTGCTGGGATCGAGACGCTCATGACACCGCCGAAAAATCGCCGCCCTTCACGGACGCCCGCGGAAAAGATGGAACAACCTGTTGATGTAAAAGAAGAACAGGTTTTTACCCCGACGGCTGCGCCCGTAACCTATGATGGCTATGCGCCGTCATCGGAAGACAGCGCCGCGCCCGAGGCCCCGCCTTCTTACGCCGCGCGCGAGCGGACAGCCGATTATGCTGATCAACAACGCCGTTCGACCCGCCAGCGTGTGGCCGAGCCCGAATATGACCGGACAGGCGATATTTTGCGCTATGCGCGCCAACAGCGCGGCGAATCGATTGCCACCATTGCCGATTATTTGCGCATCCGCCCAGGCTTTTTAGAAGCCCTTGAAGCCTGCCGGTATGAAGATTTGCCTGCCGACGCCTATGTGATCGGCTTTTTGCGCAGCTATGCCATTTATTTGGGATTCGACGGCAAAACGGCCATCGATCATTACCGGCGCGAAATGGCTGGACGGCGGCGCAAGCCTCAATTGGCGATGCCGCAGCCTGTGGCCGAATCGCGCGCGCCCAGCGTCGCTATTTTAATCGCTGCCGTTGCCGCGGCTTTGCTGATTTACGGGATTTGGTACGTGTTTTCGACATCGGACCGCGCCGCCGTTTCTTTGCCGCCGCCGATGCCTGAAACCGCGGTTGAGGAACAAGTGGCGCCTGCTGCTGAAAATGCTGGGGCGGCCACAGCCCCCGAAACAGCGCCCGAGGCTTCACAAGGCGCTGCGCCTGCCGCCGCTGCGCCCGGAAACGACGCGCAGCAACCAGCGCCTGCCGCTGCGGGCGCTCAGCCGCCTTCGTCGCAGCCGCAATCGTCTCAACCGGCAGCAACAACGCCAGAGGCCAATCCGCCCGCCGCGACACCGGCTCAACCAGCGGCGAATGCACCTGTTCAACAGCCTGCGCCGGCGACGACAAGCCCTGCCCCCGCGCCGCAGCCTTCTGCGGCGGTTCCCTTGACGCCTGCGCCAGCTCAAGTCAACGTGGCATCTGCCGGGCAGCGCCTTGTTTTAAAGGCCACGAAAGAGTGCTGGATTCAAGTCAGTGATTCAACCGGCAAAGTTTGGGTCGATAAAACAATGAAGGCAGGCGACACCTACACGCCGCCTACCGATAAAAAGGATTTGAAGCTCACGATCGGCAATGTGAAGGGGCTTGATATTGTCGTCGATGGCGCGGTGCTCAAGCCTTTATCGACCGACGGGCGGGTTTTGCGCGGCATCGCGCTGGATCCCGATACCTTAAAATCGCGCGCTGGCGTGGCGACGCCTTCCCATGAAGCAGCGCCGGCTTCCAACGCTGAAGAAGATTGATCGAAAAAGGAGAAGACGCATGGATAATGCAACCACATCGCATCCTTGGCGCGCGATTAAGCGCCGTAAAAGCCGTCAAATCATGGTTGGCAATGTCGCCGTTGGCGGCGATGCGCCGATCTCGGTTCAGTCTATGACAAATACGCCAACGGCTGACGCTCAAGCGACGATTGCACAGATCTTGGCGCTGGAAGAAGTGGGCGCGGATATTGTGCGCGTGTCGTGCCCGACGGAAGAAGCGACGGCAGCGATGAAAGACATCGTGCGCGGCGTGCATGTGCCGATCGTGGCGGATATTCATTTCCATTACAAACGCGGCATCGAAGCCGCCGAAGCGGGCGCGGCGTGTTTGCGTATCAACCCCGGCAATATCGGCTCGGATGAACGCGTCAAAGAAGTGGTCAAAGCCGCCAAAGACAACAATTGCGCGATCCGCATCGGCGTGAATGCCGCATCGCTTGAGCAGAACTTACTCGAGAAATACGGCGAGCCGTGTCCCGAAGCGATGGTTGAAAGCGCGCAGCATCACATTCGCATTTTAGAAGATCACGATTTCTTCAATTTCAAGATCAGCGTGAAGGCCTCGGACGTTTTCTTGGGCGTTGCCGCTTATCGCGCCTTGGCCGCTGCCTGCGATTATCCTTTGCATTTGGGGATCACCGAAGCGGGCGGTTTTCGCGCGGGCACCGTGAAAAGCGCCATTGGTCTCGGCGCGCTTTTGTGGGACGGCATTGGCGATACGATCCGCGTCTCGCTGTCGGCGGATCCCGTTGAAGAGGTCAAGGTTGGTTTCGATATTCTGAAATCGCTGGGCCTGCGCAGCCGTGGCATTTCGATTATTTCCTGCCCCACCTGCGCACGCCGCGGGTTTGACGTGATCAAAACGGCGGAAGTGTTGGAACAACGTCTGGCGCACATTACGACGCCGCTTTCGGTGTCGATTATGGGCTGCGTTGTCAACGGCCCCGGCGAAGCGTTGCATACGGATATTGGTATCACGGGCGGCGGCGGCGGCTTTCAGCAGATCTATATCAAGGGCAAAGCCGATCACCGCATCAAAGACGAAGATATCGTCGAGCATTTGGTCGAATTGATCGAAGCGCGCGTCGCCGAAATCGAAGCCGAGAAGGCCAAGAAGGCTTAAGTGGAACGTTTCAAGCTTATCCCGGCTGTGTATGCCTTGATTTGGCGTGAAAACGAAATTCTTTTGTCTTTGCGCCAAAACACCGGTTTTGCAGACGGGCTTTATGGGCTTGTTTCCGGCCATTTGGATGGCGGTGAAAGCGCGACTGAGGGGCTACGCCGCGAGATCCGCGAAGAAAGCGGCATTGACGTATTAGCCGAAAATCTGGCTATCAAGTTGGTGATGCACCGCTTGTCCACCGACTGCGAAGCCGTAGATTTTTCTTTGAAACGTGCATATTGTCCGACACCATCCATAACGCCGAGCCCGATAAATGTGGCGATCTGGCTTTCTTTCCGCTGACCGCTTTGCCTGCGAACATGGTGCCTTATATTCGCGATGCGCTTGGCGCGATCATGCGTGGCCAAACCTACTGGGAATATGGCTGGTCAAAACCATCCTAACCCGGCGTGGCGCCGGGGCCGTCTGTTTGAGAGGCTCATCGGCTTCATAGAGGTATGCGGTATTATCCTGCATCGCCTGTTTTGCCTGTTTCCCCCCTTTTTTTGTCATCCCCGCGGAGGCGGGGATCCAGGGGGCTTGGCCATTGGCGAAGATGTTTC
>CAYMGM010000007.1:0-77450 GCA_964390005.1 uncultured Rhodospirillaceae bacterium
CGCCGACGGCGGGCTGGGCCCGCGGCCATTCTTGGGGGGAGAACACTTCTGTATTGGGGTATGCCACCTAGAACGGCAAGCCCTTGCACCTGACATCAACATTTGGCGTCGTCGCCCCCTTCATTCGTCATCCCCGCGAAGGCGGGGATCCAGGGGGCCTCTCGGCTGGCACGGACGGAGATAAAAAAGGAAGCGTCTTCTCTAACGGCCAAGTCCTCTGGATCCCCGCCTTCGCGGGGATGACACAAAAGGAAAAGACGGCACAGAATAAATCCGCATACCTCTATGAAGCCGATGAGCCCAAACAGACAGCCTCGGCGCTACGCCGACGCCGGTTAGCGGGGGCCGGGTTTGCGGCCTTCGTAGCCGGGAGGTCTTGATTGAGGCGTGTGAGCTGTTTTGCCGCGCAAATGCATCAGGAAGTTGGTGATAAGGCCATAATCGCCGTCAAAGGCAACAAGGGGCTGCGCCGAAGCGCGGGCAATATCGCGCGCAAAGGCTGCGACCGTATGAAGCAACGTCTCGCCCGTCAAATGAGACCAATCGCGCATAATTCGCGTGATTTGGTCCATCGACGCGCCAAAACGCGTCATCAACTGGAAGAAAGCCGGAGATATATCGCTGCGTGCAATGCCACCAGCGCCAGCACCGCCTGCTTTTCCTTTACCGCTCCGGCCCTTTTCTTGCGACGTCGAGCCCTCTTCCTGGTCTTCTGCCAGAAAATCTGTTTCGTTATCGTCGTTCGGTGGCGTCATGGGGTCAAATGCCTTGATTGTTAAGGTTCAATATTTTCAATCGACAGTTCGTCCGTTTTCAAGTCGTAAAAACGCCGTGTCATAGCCTTCAACGGGTTTGCGATCTTCCATACGGATAATAAGTATTTTGTTCGTTTTCATGAGATAGGCGTTCATTTCATCCGTCGCTTCCCACGGAATGGGGAACGTCGCGCCAGTGTCGTAGATAATCTCCAGCTGGCGGCGATCGATGTGATAGCCCACCCACAGCGGCGTCGCCTCAAACGGCTCGTCATGCACAAGGCAGAGCTTTCCGCGCGCGTTGACAATCAAACCGATATTCACGAACGAACCTTCTCCTGCCCTTTACGGGCTTGTTTTTAAACTCTTTTTGCGATCGTTGTCCGAGCGCGGCGCTATTCTGTAATAACGATAGTTAAAACTAGCTGAATTTTTTCTTCGCATCAACCGTTGGATGGATTTGCGCGCGCTCCTTTTTCGAGCCTTTCAGACGGACCCAAGACGCGTTATACAAAAGCCAGACGCAGCAACGCAGAAAGAGGCAAAAATGCTCTCCCTCTACGCCTTAAATAATGGCACTTTCGAGCAAAAAACGCCCAGCGACACCCTCGCGCCCATTCTTTCGCCTAGCGTGGTGTGGATTGATCTGTTCAATCCCAAGGCCGCAGAAGTGGACCACGTTCAGCAAATGACGGGCGCGCCGATCCCTTCGCGCGCCGAGATGATCGAAATTGAGGCTTCAAGCCGCCTTTACACCGAGGGCACAGCTTTGATCATGACGATCCCTGTCTTGAACAAGGCCTTAAGCGATGTGCCTGGAACAGCTATTGTCACGTTTTTGCTGATCGACCATCGCTTGATCACGATCCGTTATGAAGACCCAACCCCTTTTAGTCTTTTTGCTTATCGTCTGAAACAACAACCGTCTTTAATCAATTCCGGCGAAAAGGCTCTTTTAGGTTTGCTCGAGCAAATCGCCGACAGGCTGGCCGATATTATGGAAAGCGCGATTGCCGAAATGGATGCGCTTTCCCGCAGCATTTTTCGCCAAACGGCCGACGCGCCACCCATCGATTTACAGGATATTTTGCAACGCATCGGACGCGTTGGGGACTTAACGACGCGCGCCAAAGACAGCCTTTTGGGCCTTAATCGCATGACGGCTTTTTTTGCCGCGCACACGGCCATCGATGTCGAGGAAAAAGAACGTTTCGATACCTTGCAGCACGATATCGCGTCACTGGACGATCACGCCAAGTTCTTATCCGAACGCATTGGCTTTTTGTTGAACGCAACGCTGGGCATGATCAATATCGACCAAAACAATATCATCAAAATCTTTTCGGTCGTTGCCGTGGCTTTCCTGCCGCCAACGCTGATAGCCAGCATTTACGGCATGAACTTCGAAATCATGCCCGAACTTAAATGGTCTATGGGCTATCCGTTCGTCCTTGCGTTGATGCTTTTGTCGGTTCTTGTTCCCTTTTTCTATTTCCGCCGCAAGCGTTGGCTTTAACAGCGCCTTACGAATTGCGAATATGGGTCAAGAACCCGTCCACTGTTTGCGTCAAGGTCTCGGCCTCCTGCGACAGGCCGCGCACCGTTTCGAAAAGCTGGCTTGAGGCCAACCCCGTTTCTGTCACCGCGTTTGTCACATGCGTCATCTTGTCGGTCACGCGCGACGTATCGTTGGCAATGGTTTGAATGCTGCGCGAGATTTCTTGCGTTGCCGCCCCTTGCTGTTCGACGGCAGCCGCGATAGACGACGAGATTTGATTGACCCTGCTGATTGTCGCCGTAATATTGTCGATCGTCGTCACGGCTTTGGAGGTCTGTCCTTGAATGGTACTGATCTGAGACGAAATCTCTTTGGTCGCGTTGCCAACCTGGTTAGCCAGATTCTTCACCTCACCCGCAACAACGGCAAAGCCTTTGCCCGCATCGCCCGCCCGCGCCGCTTCGATCGTGGCGTTCAACGCCAATAGATTGACTTGGTTGGCAATGGCCTCAATCAAGCGTAAGACGCTGCCAATTTCATCCGCCGATTGACTCAGCGCCTGCATCACACGGCCTGTCGTTTCGGCTTCTTGGGCGCATGTCGCCGCAATTGATGCGGATTCCGAAATTTGGCCATTGATCTCGCGGATGGCCGTATTCAGTTCTTCAGCCGCTGCAGCGACAGATTGAACGTTCGTTGAGGCTTGAGACGCCGCCGCCGAAACGGTTTCAGCATCCTTGCTCGTTTCTCCGGCATACTCTGTCATCGCTTGCGTGCTGGTTTTCAGAACTTCGACGGCAATGCCGACATTATCGACGGCTTTTTTGACAACGGTTTGAAATTCGTCTGCCATTGTTAGCAAAATTTCTTTGCGTTGTTGCTCGCTATGTTTCTTTTCTTGCTCTTGCTCGATCCGCAACTCATGATTTTCACGAACCTTGTCTTTGAGCGAATCCACGGCACGCGCAATATGTCCGATTTCGTTCTCTTGACGAATGGCCGGAACATCGACTTCCGTGTTTCCGTCCCGGATCATTTCAAGCGTGTCGCTGAGTAAAAGGAGAGACGATAGACGTCGCCTGTTGGTCAAGTAGGCCAAGCCTGAAAGCAGAAGCCCCAGACCAAGAACGATGCCGATGATTTCGCGGTTGAGTTCGGGGATAAGCGCCAAGCGTTCTTTTTTGTTGAGCCCCACAAAAATAATGCCGACAATTTTGCCTTCGGCGTCTTTAATCGGGTCATACGCGACGAAATAATCTTGGCCGAACAGGTTGGCTTCCCCCTTATAGGTTTGGCCTTCCTTCAGCACCAAATCGTAAATGGGCCCCGGATTCAAGCGGGTCCCGACGGCGCGTTCGCCGTTTTCTTTAACAATGTTCGTTGCAACGCGCATATCGCCCATAAAAAGCGTCGCATTGCCCGAGACCATTTTGACGAGCCAATCGATCGTCTCATTGTCGTTATTCAGCGCGTGGTTGCCAATCCAAAGCTGGCTATCATGCACGTTGAACGTCTCGCCGTTTTTGGCCAAAACATTTTTAATGATCGTAATGTTTGTATCCAGCCTTTTACGGGCCTGATCGTGAAGCGCCGTATAAAGAACGTTTTGAACGACGAAAACAATGATGGTTCCGAAGAGAATATATCCCAAAATGGTCTGAAGGCTGATTTTGGTGGCAATCGAGAGCTTTCGGAAAATATGAAGCATTGTCGGGCGCTTTCAAAACAAGGTGGGGATGGCTTCTTAAGGAAAGGCAGAGAGGGGCGCTCTCTCATGAAAAGTATCAAAATCCATAGAAAAAGAAAAGGATTTATGGTTAACGTTTTGCCTTTCCTCTTGCAGACGGGCCGTCATTAACGTTAAAGCGATTTTAACGTTCTGACCGCTAAATGGTAAACAAGCGTCTGACCTTAAGGGGGTCGCGCGGTTCTGTTTGTCTTGGGGAAAGCGTTTCGGTCCCATGAAGTTTATCATCGGCGTCTTAATTGCGGTTGCAGGTACGGTCGGCGGCTATGTCGCTGAAGGGGGCCATCTTGAGCCTATCCTTGAAGCCGCACCCATGGAAATCGTCATCATGGGCAGCACGGCGGCAGCAGGTTTTATCATCGGCAACCCGCGTATCGTGATTTCTCGTACAGGCAAAGCGGTCAAAAACATCTTCAAGCCGATGCCTTATAAAAAGGAGGCGTTTCTCGAGCTTTTGTCCTTGATGTACCAGATTTTTAAACTGGCCAAGACCAAAGGCATGCTGGCGCTTGAAGCCCATGTCGAAAAACCCGAAGACAGCTCGATTTTCACGGCCTTCCCGGGCTTTCTGCACGACCATCATGCCGTTGTTTTCTTTACTGATTATCTACGACTTTTTACATTAGGTGCCGACAAGCCCTATGAAATCGAAGCCTTGATGGACGAAGAGCTGGAAGTTCACCACACCGAAACAAATGCCTGCGTGACAGCTGTTCAGAATATCGCAGATGGCATGCCGGCCATCGGTATTGTGGCCGCCGTGCTTGGCGTTGTCCACACCATGGGCGCTATTAACGAGCCGCCTGAGGTTTTAGGTCGTCTGATCGGCGGCGCGTTGGTCGGTACCTTTATGGGTGTGTGGAGCGCTTATGGCTTTATCGCGCCCATGTCCTGTGCCATGGCTTCGCGCTTTACCCAAGAATCATCGTATTACCAATGCCTTAAAGTTGGCATGCTGGCCCATTTGCAGGGGTTTGCGCCGTCAATTTCGATCGAATATGCGCGCAAGGCCATCCCTTCCGATATCCGGCCAACCTTTGGTGAAGTTGAAGAAGCAACGCAAGCGCTTCCGGCTCCAAGCTAGGCCAGGAAAGCAGGATAGGGCCGCATGTCGGGCAAAACAGAACAACCTGTTATCATCGTTCGCAAGAAAAAGGGCGGCGGCCACGCAGGCCACCATGGCGGCGCGTGGAAGGTTGCCTATGCCGATTTCATGACGGCTATGATGGCCTTTTTCCTTTTAATGTGGCTGCTCAGCATGACAACGCCCGAGCAAAGAAAGGGCATTGCCGAATATTTTGCGCCCACGGCGGCTTCGCTTTCTCAAAGCGGCGCTGGCGGTTTGTTGGGCGGCCTTTCGGTGACATCGTCGGTTGGCGCACGCCTGTCTTCGACCTCGCCCGAAGGGATGGATAAGCGCGTGCTGCCTTCCTATGGCAAAGGCGAAGAAGGCGATGAAGAAACAGGCGGGTATGAGAAAAATGCCGCAAAAGACGGCAAGGAGAATAAAGACGGCGCGCAACCGCCCTTATCGCCTGAAGCCGCGTTGATGCAAAGCGCCGCCGAAGCTATTCAAAAAGAAGAGGCCGCCTTTAAGGACGCTGAATCTGTGTTACGCTCGGCGCTCGCGGCATCGCCTGCCCTGCAAGAGCTAGCCAAATCGATCTTGATCGACCGCACACCGGAAGGGTTGCGTATTCAAATCGTCGATCGCGATAAATTTTCTCTTTTCCCTTCAAGCAGCGCTATTCCCTATGAACGCGGACGCGATTTGTTACGCTTGATTGGGCGCGTGATTGCGCGTTTGCCAAACCCCATTTCCGTGACCGGCCATACAGATGGCTCACCCTTTCTTGTGGGATCCGGTCGGAATAACTGGGTTTTATCGACCGAACGCGCCAATGTCAGCCGTGAGGAAATTGTCGCGGCGGGCGTCCCCGATGGACGGATTGCGAAAATCTCGGGCCTTGCCGACCGCGAACCACTGGATCCGAAAAACCCGGCAGATCCCATTAATCGCCGCATCAGCATCGTTCTTTTGCGCATGAAAAAAGAAGGGGGCGAAAAAACCCCTCCGCCCAATCCGGCCGCGCCCACCGCCACACAGGCACCAACAGCAACACCTCAAACAGCACCTGAAACGGCGCCACCGGCAAAACCGGCGCCGCTTAGCGCGCCAGCGCAACCACCAAGCCAACGCATCCCAACAAAAATCATGAACCGATAACAAAACCTTGAGGAAACACCCATGTTTAACCCTTCGGCCCCGGACCAACCGTGCCTACGCCCCCTTGTCGGGAAAAAAGGCCTTATTATTGGCATCGCCAACGAAAGCTCGATCGCCTATGGCTGTGCCAAGGCTTTCCGTGAATTTGGCGCCGATCTGGCGATCACCTATCTCAATGAAAAAGCGCGCCCCTTTGTCGAACCTCTGGCCAAAGATTTACAGGCGCCTCTTTTCCTGCCCTGTGACGTGCGCGAGCCCGGCCAGTTAGAAGCCGTTTTTCGCTCGATAGAATCTCACTGGGGCGAGCTGGATTTTGTTTTACATTCCATCGCCTTTGCGCCGCGCGAAGATTTACACGGGCGCGTGACAGATTGCAGTCGCGACGGGTTTTTGCTGGCCATGGATGTTTCTTGCCATTCCTTTATCCGCGTCGCCCATCTGGCCGAGCCTTTGATGAAAAACGGCGGCACACTTTTCACGATGAGTTTTTACGGATCGGAAAAGGTCGTCCAACATTACAACCTGATGGGCCCGGTCAAAGCCGCCTTGGAAGCCAGCGTTCGCTATCTGGCGCACGAACTCGGCCCCAAATCGATCCGCGTGCATGCGATTTCGCCTGGCATTATCAAAACGCGCGCCGCAACCGGCATTGATCGCTTTGACGAAATGCTGGACAAAGCCGCCGATAAAACCCCGCTGCAAGACCGCGTCTCGGTCGAAGATGTCGGCATGGCAACGGCGCTGCTGGCGACAGACGCCGCGAAACTGATGACAGGCCAAACGCTTTATATCGACAGCGGCTATCATGTCGTAAACTAAGACAAAACCCCTCTTGACGCCTGCCGGTAAACCGCCTATCTTTAATCAGTACGAAACAAGTACCTTTTATTGTATGTCACCTCTCTGTTTTCGCGCTTCAGCCCAATCCACGCCGCCCTGTCATGGTATTCTGACGGGTATCGCTGCTTACCAAGAAGCGCTGCAAGCGCTGACACAAAGCGGAGCCTTTCCCGCGCAGAATGATGTCGCGCGTCAAGCCTTGGACCGGTTGTTAACCGCTTTGGCTGTTCCCCTTTCTGATCGCGCGACAGAGGTCTTTACCCAAGCGCCTGAAGTTCAAGCGTCACGCACGGCCATGTGGCACGCGCTGGCCCGTTATGAAGCGGGGCTTGAACGCGCCATCGCCGCGGCAGGAAATTGGGATAAACTTGCGCAGCTTCCCTTCTATGAAAGCCAGCGTTTGTTGGCGCAAGCCGAAGTCGCCCTTTTGGGCGATGGCGAACCTCTTTCTCTTGACCCAGGCCAACGCATTGGGTTTGTCGACACCGGCCCCCTGCCTTTAGGCGCTTTATTGTTTCATCTTGAAACCGGTTTGCCGGTCACCTGCTTCGGTGCCAACGCTTTTGACGCGGCTTTAGGCCAAAAGTTTTTCCGTCGCTTGGGGCTTTCGGATCGCGCCATCCGCTTTGACTCGGCTCTTGAGCCGCCGTTTAATCCAACGTTATTGCCGCTGATCCTGATCGAAGCGCGCGCCCCGCGCAAAAAACAACGGCTCCGCGCTTGGCGCAAGGCCGAGGGCGCGGTAACCGTAGGCGTTCGAAGCGCTGTCGGTCTTTTTGGTCTTCTTTATCAGCCGCTCGCGCTTCAACTCGACAGCGATCTATTCATGTACTTTGAAAAGCGCACGACCGCGGCCCCTGGTTGCGTCAAAACCACCTATTTTTCTGCGGCACCGGCTGAAGGCTTGATCTTTGAAAAGGAAGAGCCCAAACCCGATTGGGGCGATGTTCATTTCTGCATCGAGCCGTCGCATCTGACGCACGGGTAAGGACACAACCATGAAACGCTTTACCGACCTTTCCGCTGAAGAAGTCTTGTCACTGGCGATCTCTAGCGAAGACGAAGACGCGCAAATCTACCGGACGTTTGCGCAAAAGCTTCGCGCCGATTTCCCCGACACGGCCAAAGTTTTCGACGACATGGCGCTGGAAGAAGACAAACATAAAAAGCGCCTGACGGAGATGTTTCATAAAAAGTTTGGCGAAGCGCCGTTGCCTTACATTACGCGCCAAGACGTGCGCGGTTTTATGAAGCGCCGCCCGATCTGGTTATTGGAGCAATTACGTATTGAAGCGGTGCGGCGCATGGTCGCCGAAATGGAAATCGAATCCGCCAGCTTTTACCGCCATGCAGCAACCCATGCGCAAGACCCGGAAGTCCAGCGTTTGCTTCATAATTTAGCGCTTGCCGAAGAAGGCCACGAAACGCGCGCCGAAGAAATCGAGCAAGAGCATCTTTCCCATGACGCCAAAGCCCGCGAAGACGCGCTGGCGCGTCGCATGCTTTTGCTGCAAATCGTCCAGCCGGGTCTGTCGGGCTTGATCGACGGCTCGGTCTCAACCATGGCGCCTATTTTTGCTGCGGCCTTTGCAACGCACCGCCCGATGGATGCTTTCTTGGTCGGCATGGCGGCGTCCGTCGGCTCGGGCATCAGCATGGGCATTACCGAGGCCATGGCCGATGACGGCAGCATTTCAGGGCGCGGCCAACCGTGGGTCCGCGGCATTGCGTGCGGTTTGATGACAACCGCAGGCGGGCTTGGCCATACGCTGCCCTATCTTATTCCCGATTTCTTTACCGCAACCAGTGTAGCGGCCATCCTTGTTCTGATTGAGCTGTGGGCCATCGCTTGGATCCGCTGGAAATACATGGACACGCCCTTCCTATCGGCGGTTGTCCAAGTCGTTTTGGGTGGCGCGCTGGTTCTTCTGACCGGCATTTTAATCGGCGCGGCTTAGGCCGCCCGAAGAAGGATCTCACGCACTACATCCAGCGTGACATCGCCTTTTTCGCCAAAGGCGGTCAGGCCATGACGCGTGAGTTGCGCAAGAACCTTTTCGCTATCGCAAGCGATCCCATGCCCAGCAAAGGTCGTGGGCAGCCCCAGCGATTCAAAAAAGACGCGTGTGCGATCGATGGCTTCATCGATCAAAACTTCTTCATCGTCGCCCGTCAGCCCCCAAACGCGGCGACCATATTGGATGAGCTTGTCGCGTTTGCCTTCACGCCGCACGGCCATGTTCGCTGGCAAAATAATCGCCAAGGTCTGTCCATGATCCAAACCATACAGCGCCGTCAGTTCATGCCCGATCATGTGCGTTGACCAATCTTGCGGCACGCCTTGGCCGATCAGATTATTCAGCGCCATTGTCGCGCACCACATCAAACTAGCGCGTGCGTCATAATCATTCGGCTGGGCCAACGTGCGTGGGCCGTCTTCGATCAACGTCATCAAAATGGATTCAGCCAACCGGTCCTGAAGGGGCGCGGCTGCCGGAAACGTCAAATATTGCTCCATCACATGAACGTACGCATCGCCAACGCCGTTGGCGATTTGCCGCGGCGGCAACGAATAAGTGACTTCAGGATCCAAAACCGAAAAGCGCGGCTGCACATGCGGTGAGACAAAGAAAAGCTTGTCTTGCGTTTCCTTGCGGCTGATCACCGCGCCTTCGTTCATCTCTGAGCCCGTCGCGGGCAAAGTCAAAACAACGCCCAGCGGCACCGCTGTTGTGACCGGCGCGCGCTGCGCCAAAATATCCCAAGGCTCGCCCTGAAACGGCACGGCTGCCGCAATAAATTTGGTCCCGTCGATCACCGAACCGCCGCCGACAGCCAGCAAGAAATCGACCTTTTCGCGCCGCGCCAGCTTGGTGCCCTTCATCAGCGTTTCATAAGACGGGTTCGGCTCAATCCCGCCAAAAGTTAAAAAGCTTTTACCTTTCAAGGCTGCTTCGACCTGCGCCATGCAGCCGTTTTTCAGCACACTACCACCGCCATATGTCACCAAAATCCGCGCTGAATCAGGGATTTCATCCGCAATCGACGCGATTTGCCCTTTGCCGAACAGGATCTTAACGGTGTTTTGAAAGGTGAAGTTGTACATTGAAGGCTCCTTTAGAGCGTTGCCCGATGAAAGCAATGGGCCGCGACCGAAGAGCTGCATTATGTGCTAAACTGCGTGCAAAGTTCACGCCCTATTTTTAACGTCGTTTTCAAAGGATTTTTCAATGGCTCAGCCGAAAAGCTCGGACCTTGTTTATCAAAAAGCAACCACCCCATGGGCCCCCAACGACGCGCAGCGCGGTTATTACCAAGCCGTTCTGGGGCGCATCTGGCGCGGCGAAGAGATGGGTAGCTTTTCCGACGGCGAACAGATCGACGTCGTGATTGACGGCGGCGGCACGGCAGGCGTCGCAGGCGCAGGCATCATGACGGCTTATATCCACGCGACCCTGATTATGGACGAGATGAGACAAAATGGCGGCAATCTGCGCGCGGCCTATGACAAAGTCTTTCAAAACGAGATGCGCAATCCCGCCGACGTCGCACGCGCAGGCCGCGGCCAAGTCCGCTGCTTTAACAGCATCACCACCTGCTCGTCAGGGACCTGCACGGGCATTTATGCCGAAGCGGGCAATGGCGATAAAGGGACCATGATCTATGCGCACGATCTTCCCCGCCCGCCGGGCGATCCCGCTTTTCCCGGTCATGACTTACAATTTATGGATACGATCCGCGGCTTTGCTTGGCTGGGTGTCGAACTGGGCCGTCGCACCTTCCATCTGCCGTTTGAAAACCCGATCCATCCGGGCATGTCGGT
Source organism: uncultured Rhodospirillaceae bacterium (assembly GCA_964390005.1). GTDB lineage: Bacteria > Pseudomonadota > Alphaproteobacteria > UBA9219 > UBA9219 > CAYMGM01. Next base: position 10,891 of record CAYMGM010000007.1, read on the forward strand.
TCCTTATATGGGCAACGTGACGACTGGCGTTTATGACGCCGATAAAGCCTATAGCCCCATGATGGTCTTCAACAACAAAACGCCGCTGCGTGTGGTTTTGGTCGATCTGGACAAGCGCGAAAGCTTTGTCGTCACCGATTTCGACCACGACCCCCAGAAATTGCAAAAGACAATGGAAGTGGCGTGCCTGATCCCGGGCGTCGCGGGCACCAAAGTCGAAGGCGCTGACAACATCGTCAAAGACCGGATCGGCGCGCGTTTGGTCGATGGCGCTTTTTTTGGCAATTGTCCGCTTGAATTGGCCCCCGAAGGCAGCACCCACCGCTTGATCGTTCAATCCATTCCCGATGGTATGTCGCCCTTCAAGCAAGGCCTGGACAAGGCAACCGAGACAATCATTCGCGGCTTTGTCGCCGGGATGGCCAAGAACCCCATCGAAGCGTGGCAACTTTTCCGGCTTTCGACAGAGAAGTGCCAAAAAAACAATCAGGGCGTTCTCGACGCGATGAAGGATCCAACCAATCTCTTTGTCGGCCTGCCGAAAGGATCGCCGCATATCTCATCGGCCTGCGCTGACAGCAAATTGCTGCGCAATGTCGCGTGCTCGTCCTATCGCCAACAAATGATTCAGTTCTTCAACTGGATGAACGAGCTTGGCTTTGTGAAAAGCGGCTTTGACAGCCGTTTTGAAAAGCACCAAGTGCGCATGCCGCCCAGTTGGGCACAGCCTGAATGGCGGCGCTTCTCAAAGGGAAAACCCGCGCGGCGCTTCACGCTTGGGAAACGCGAGACAACGCCCGCGCCGAAATAAGGGTTACGAGGCTTTGCGCCGCGCTTCCAGCGCGGCCATCAGCGTGCCGTCATCCATGTAATCCAGCTCGCCCCCCATGGGCAAGCCATGCGCCAAACGGGATAGCGCAACGCCAAAAGGCGCGGCGCGTTCGGCCACATAATGCGCCGTCGTCTGGCCTTCGACCGTGGCTGGCAGCGCTAAAATCACTTCGCGCACGCCGCCTTTTTCAAGGCGCGCGACCAACGCATTAATCCGCAAATCGCTGGGACGCACGCCGTCCAACGCCGACAACGTCCCGCCCAACACATGATAAAGACCACGAAACGCATGACTGCGTTCCAGCGCCCACAGATCGCCCACATCGGCCACAACGCAAATCAAGCCGGGATCGCGCCCAGCGCTTTGACAGACGTTGCAAGGATCCATCACATCCCAATTGCCGCAAACCGAACAAGCCTTGACGCCATGCGCCGCATCCATCAGCGCTTCGGCCAAAGGCTGCATCAAGGTCTGACGCTTCTTCAAAAGAAAAAGCGCCGTGCGCCGCGCCGACCGCGGCCCAAGACCCGGCAGCTTGGCCAAAAGTTGAATCAGATGATCAAGACTTGAAAGCATCGGAACGATTAAAAAGGTAGCTTCACGCCGGGCGGCAATTTCAACCCGCCCATCATTTGCTCGGTTTCTTTGGCGATCTGATCGTCAATCTTGCTTTTGGCGTCGTTCACGGCGGCCACAATCAAATCTTCCAACATTTCCACATCGGACGGATCGACGACTTTGGGATCAAGCTTGATCTTCTTCAGCTCGCCCTTGCCGTTCATGGTGGCCGTCACCATGCCGCCACCGGCTGCGCCTTGCGTTTCGATATCGCCCAAGCGGCTCTGCATGCTGGTCATCTTGGCCTGCATATCTTGAACCTGCTTCATCATTTGGCCGATATTCACCATGGAAAACTCCTTTGTTGGTTAGCTTGTTCTCTCTTTTCCGTGCGCAAAACAATCAATCGTCGAGCGCTTCGGGTCTGTCATCGTCTGTGACCAGCAGATCGTCATCTTGCGCAGCGCTTTCCGCCGCCGCAACCGTTTTTTCGCGAATGGCAACAACTTCCGCGCCTTCAAAGGCCGTTAAAACCGCTGCCGTCAACGGGTGCGCCTTCACGCGCGTCAGACGCTCTTTTTGACGTTCTTTGTCGTCTTCGGCTAAGGTCGCGCCGCCTTTGCGCGCTGCGATCGAAACCATCCAACGCCGCCCGGTCCATGCCGTCAAACGCTGCGCCACTTGCGGCGCTAAACTTTCCGACGCGCCGTCATCCAGCGAGATTTCTAAAAGCCCCGGCTCACACCGCACAGGCCGTGCAAAATTATAAAGCTGCCCATAAAGCCCGCCTTCGCGGTTTTCGATAAACAACGCCACCAAATCGCGATACTGCGTTGGCGACGGCGATGGCGCACGCGCGACAGCCTCAGCCGCGACGGCAGGCACAGGCTCGCTGACGGGCGCGGCCCGCAGCGCCGCCGAAACGCCGCCGCGCATAGCCCCCATACGCACGGGCGCCCCGCCGCCATGACTGGAAGCGGACGCGGTGCCACCACCGGAAGGTGCCGCCCCGCCTGTTTGCGGCGTCGCAGAGACAGCGCCCCCCTGTTCTTTGATCTTGCGGATCAAATCGCCCGGCGGCGGCAATTCTGCCGCATAGCCTAAACGGATCAGCGCCATCTCAGCCGCTTCAACAGGCCTTGGCGCGGTTTGCGTCTCGGCAATGCCTTTGAGCAAAATCTGCCACGCGCGGGTCAGCGCGGGAATGGTCACCCCGACCATGGCCTTGACAAAATCGCGGTCGGCTTCCGGCAACGTATCGATTTCAGCGGGCGTGACTTTGGTGCGCGTCAATTGATGAAGCGCGCCCGCCAAATCTTGCAACGTCTGCAAAGGATCGGCCCCGGCCTGCATCAAATCGTCAAAGCAAGCCAAAGCCCCCGGCATATCGCCCGACAATAACAGACGGCAAAGGTCCAGATTTTTTGTGCGGTCGGCAAGCCCCAGCATGTCTTTGACATCTGCCGCCGTGATCGCCCCGCCGCCGCGCGCAATAGCTTGATCCAAAAGACTGAGCCCATCGCGGACCGAGCCATCGGCTGCGTGCGCGATCAAACGCAACGCTTCAGCCTCTGCCGTCACGCCTTCTTTTTCGGCGATGCGGCCATAATGAGCCGCAAGCCCCGCTTCGTCGATCCGGCGCAAATCAAACCGCTGACACCGCGAAAGAACCGTAATCGGCACTTTGCGAATTTCCGTTGTCGCGAAAATAAACTTGGTATGAGGCGGCGGCTCTTCCAACGTTTTCAAAAGCGCGTTGAACGCATTTTTGGACAGCATATGCACTTCGTCCAAAATATAAATCTTATACCGCGCCGACACGGGGCCATAACGCACGCCGTCGATGATATCGCGAATATCGTCAACGCCCGTGCGCGACGCCGCATCCATTTCCTGTACATCGACGTGACGATCTTCGGCAATCGCGCGGCACGCATCGCAAACGCCGCAAGGCGAAAGGGTGGGGCCGCCCTTACCATCGGCCCCCGTACAATTAAGCGCGCGCGCAATGATACGCGCGGTGGTCGTTTTGCCGATACCGCGCACGCCTGTCAGCATCCAAGCCTGCGGCAAGCGCCCCGTCTGGATCGCATTGGCCAGCGTGCGCACCATCGCTTCTTGACCGATCAGATCTTCAAAAAGTTGGGGCCGGTATTTACGCGCCAACACGCGATAGGGCTGCGCGGTCGCGTTTTGATCGTCGGTTTCAGATGAAGAAAAAAGCTCGGCCAAAACGTTCCTCGGAATGGAGCAAAGACTTTTCGCGCCGACAGGAAAAAAGCACCCAGAATGCCGAATGCGGACTGCCGACCCCTGAAAGAAAAAGTGGAAGGCTGGACAGCGACCCGGACCGGAACGTGTTACGGTTGCTTCCTTCCGGACCTGGCCGGGTTGGCACGGGATCCGCCCGCCGCCAACCTTCCAAGGGCGTTATAGCAGGAATTGGCCCAGAAAAAAGATTTTTCAGTTTTTCGCCCGCCCCAGGATTCTTCTAATACTTTCAAATAGTTTCACGTCTTTTTGTGTTTTTTGGTCCTTAAATTACCCGTTTTAATCAATGACTCTTCTTGCTTTCCCTCTTTTCTCTAGTAAAATTATTACATGAGCGGAATTTTAGACACAAAAACCTATAGCTTCGATCATGCCACGGCCTTTTTGGCCGAACGTGGGATTCATCGCGTTGTTCTAGATGTTGATGGCGTTATTTTCGATACGCGCAGCTTCATCGCCACGGTGGCCCAAGACTTAACCGCTGAGCACCACCTGCCCCCCTTGAAACTAGACCCGACCGCTGAGACGGAGTGGGGTTTTCTTGGCGTCGACGAACAAGCTTATCGCGATGTCTATCGGCAGCTTTTAAAAGCCGGTCGCTTGGCTGCGCCGCCGCCTTTGATCCGCGGCGTGCGTAATGGCTTTGCCATGCTGCGTGAGGCGGGGCTTCAAATAGACCTTTTAACGGCGATCCCAGATGCCATGAAGCCGGTACGCGAACAGCAATTACGCGAGGCGGGGCTTCCCTTTACCGAGATGTACACGGTTGCCCCCCATGCCAGCAAAGGCCCGGTCCTTGGGCAATTGGCCCCGGCCATCTTTATCGACGATCTGCCTTTGCATGTTGAAGACGCCTTATCCGCCGGATGCGTCGGTGTTGTCTTTCATCAACCTTACAACAAGGGCTGCACGGCACCGCGGCTTCAAAATTGGACGGTCAGGGCGGTGACGGATTTGTTTGGAAAGTTACCCGCTTATATCGAAGAAAAAAGGATTGCCGCCGGACGTGGTATGGCATCCCCCCCCGATCAGCCTTTGTCTGTTCTTCAAAACGACTAATATCCTTGCCCAGACCCAGGGGCTGGCGCCGTCACGACCATGCCGTTTGGCAACCGAACTTTAACCGGAGCCTCTTTGCCACAGAAACCCGCATTGGTGATTGATTCCATGCGCCCGGCATAGGGGTGGTTCGCTGCGCAATTCAGTTTTTGGCTCAGCGCGTCTAATTCTGGACGTACGGCAGCTTCTTCGGGTGAGTTCGAGGGAAAGCTCCGAAGGAAATTCAAATAGCCACAGGCCGCACAGATTTCATTCTGAGCCATACGGCGCTGAATTTGTTCAACTTGCTGGCGTGGGCCGGGCACGCCATATTTGACGCACCCCGTCGTCATAAAAGCGGTCAAACCGACGAGCGACAAAAGAATAGGACGAACAATTTTCATATGAAGCGCCTTTACTGTCTAAAATTCATTTTTTCAAAAAAGCATCATCCCCAAAGCGTTCCAGCTTTAAGCCGCCAAAGCCCGCGCCTTTGCCGCCACACGCCCCCAAAGGTTCCGGGCAACGCGACGCACAGAAGCAAGGCCTTGGTTTTCATTGTTCTTGTCAATCAACACCATCAATCGATCCGCTGAACGCGCATCGCCGCGCCCCATGGACATAATCACATCGTTTAAAACGCGGTTTTCCTCATTTTCGTTTTTCGACGCGGGACCGCGCTCTTCATAAAGACTTTCAACAACATCAACCAAACGGCTGCGTTCATCGCTGGCTGGGCGTGTCAAAGGAATGTGTTTTGCCACCAGCAAAAGGCCTTCACTGAATTCTTGACGCGCCCCTGAAAGCCGGTCATCGGGTTCAGGAATCGTCAAGACATAGCGTCGTCCCATCGCTGCCATCAATTGCCCCGCACGGCGCGCGGCCTCGGGGCGGTTGGCGGCGAGCGCCTTTTTCAAAAGCTGCCCCGCCGTACGCATCGCCCAAAGCCCCGGATAAGAGGCATCATAACCACGGAATTGCGCATCAAGATGGAGATGTTCACAAAGAGAACAATAGCGCGCCAAAGCCGCATTTTCTGCTGGACTGCCTTCTTTCGCCGTAAAAAGCTGAGCCATCAGACATTCACGGACTTTGATTTTTTCCTCGGTGGAACGGACAGCTTCGCGAAAATCCCCGGCCTGATAAGCCGCATAGCGCTGATAGGCCTGTTCAAAAACGGCCTTTTCGTTAAACGCTTCTGTGGGCATAGATTGACGCAACACATCAAAATAATCACGCGCCGCCGTAAAAGATGTTTTTGCCAACGCTTCGCCTTGCTTGGTAAGACGCGCCAATTGGCGCGCATGCACGACGTCTGAGGCCCCCAGAACATGATAACAAGCCGAGACCATCATCGTTCCAATCATCGCTTGCGCACGCGGACTTAAAGATGAAGGATTTTCCATAACCGGTTCCTTGAAATTATTTAAAAGAATGCTTTCACTCTACACGCAAAGCAGGGGGGGGCGCAAATCTTTCACAACAATTTTAATAGGTTAATCTTTTGAAACGGAAGACGGGGGCACCTTGCCACGCTGCCAATGAGCCTTGAATTGCTTCAAATAAGAAGCCGCAATGTCCTTGTTCCGAATAAGAACGATTTTTAGCGGCGGCCCCCATAAAATGATCGCGTAACGATCGGCATAAATCATGTACGGAACTTGAGAAAAAATCTCTTCCGGGACCCAGCGGTAATAACGCGTGGCCTCAACAAAATTGACGTCGCCTTCAATGGCCAACATGTTGTCGATAACGCCAAGTTTATCAAATCTTTTCATATAATCTTGGAATTGGTCGCCACAGGCTTCGACAAACTTCTTTTCGTCAACGCCGCTGATATAACAAACGCCGCCCGAGCCTGTAAAAACATCGATCATATCATCGTAAACCCGCAACAAGGCGTCTGGGCCTTCATAGATACTGACATCCAGCGTTTGCTCTTTGATCCGGCAGCCCCCGGAAATAAACTCGATTCCCCCTTGCTCAAGCGCTTTTTGAATGCGCCGCAGTGTCTCAACACGCGGATTTGTCGCGCCGTTTTCCAAATTATGAAGGGCCAGGCGCGAAACACCAGCCGCTTTGGCTAAATCATCTTGTGTCCAATCCAAAATGCCGCGCGCCCCTTTGATTTGCTGTAGCGTGATCATGCCTAGCTTTTCCTTTTTGTTATTTTTGCAGAGCAATCCTATATAAAATATATGTTTTAGTATATAAATTTCGTTAACCGCCCTTCTTTTATCCCGAATTTTACGCCAGGTTAACCGTCTCATTACATTATTGAGCTATCTTCAAAGTGCGTTTTAAATTTTTTATGGGACGGTATATTATGCCTAATTATGCAGTTTTACACCAAGCGGCTCATCATAACGCCGCCAAAAGCGCGCCCAAACCTTACACATTAAACGATGTCGATCTCTATCTTGTCGATTCATCGGATTCCATGGGGCACGCCATCACGCGCGACGGCAAATACCTTGATAAGCCAGATGAAGCGCCTGACCCCCACATTGCCAACGATCCGTCCCTAAGCCAAGAAGAGTATCCGGCTCTTACGGCCATTGAGCCCGGTTACGTAGAGTGTTTTCCTATCGACGAGGAACGGACGGAGCGTGGTGACCTAGGCGACAACCTTGACAGAAACAACGATGCAGATTTCCAAGCGAAGCTTCCCAAAGGATGCCGCGGCTCCAAAGAAGCTTGGGTTTATGCGCGCGACAAACGTACCGGCGAAATGGTCGGCTCGCTTAACTTCAACGCTCAAGCCGGAAGCGAAGTCCTCGATAAGAAGGGCCAAACTTTGGTCGATGGCTATTCCGTCGTTATTTATTCTTGCGTGCCCAAAAAATTCCGTCAGCGCGGCGTCTTTTCTTTGCTTCAGGAAGCGCATGACAAAGTCAGCACGGCTTTCGTCGAAGAGAAGTTGGGCCTGGCCAAAGGCACGGGCCGCGTTTTTGGATGGTGCGAACAAACGGATTCAGGCCTTATCTCTGCCGAAGATCACGCGCGCGACGCCATTCATTCTTGCACGCGTAGCGATATTTTTGAAAAGAGAGGCTACCGCAGCATCCGCGGAACGGACGGTAAGCAAGTCATCTATAACCAGCCCGACACAGATGTCGCCAATGGCGAAAACCCGGCCCGCATTGTCAACATGCGCGTGCGCCCGATCAATTGTAAACTTCCGGAAGAGTTCCCGCGCGGCTTAGCCAGAGAAGCCGTCGAAGACTTCATTGCCGCTTCGTTTCAAGAGGGAACGGATCCTCGCGCGGACGTCCACAAGAACATGTGGCTTTCACTGAACAGCCCTGTGCCGATCAAGTTAATGCCGCCGGGCAGTTATAAAGATCTTGGAAAAGTCTTGTCGAACCATGCGATCAATCTTATTGCCCAAGACCCGTCTTATAAAGACATGCCGCTTTCGATGGTCGCCTATAAGGCCTTACAAAAACCGGTAACGGACGATCCTCGTGGCGTCGAAGGCAAAAACTTCCGCAAAACGCTTGCCTCCATGAAAGGGGCTTATGAGACTTTTTATGCCCTGCCTGAAGCGGGCGTCAAAGCCTATACCGCCGAAGCCTTAAGCGACAAGCAATGGGCGCCGGAAATGCATCGCCAGAACGACGCAACAAGACGGAGTCGCTTTAAGGTTGGCGGCGGACGCTTTTAAGCGCCACCACACAAAACGGTGTTTGTTTTTATATAAGGGGCCCAACAAAGGGCCCCTTACGCATTGTCTCTTTTCGTCGTTTATTTGCTTTTAGGCCGCCTGATGTTGGCTGACCCCATTGGCTGGCGCGCAAATCAATTGGCTGACGACATCTGGATCGGCCAAGGTTGACATATCGCCCAGATCCTCAATATCGCGCGCGGCGATTTTACGCAAAATGCGCCGCATGATTTTTCCCGACCGCGTTTTCGGTAAAGCCGGTGCCCAATGAACAACATCCGGCGTCGCAATGGGTCCGATTTCTTTGCGCACCCACGCCGTGACGCGCGCCCGCAATTCATCCGACGGCTCGACATCGTTGGCCAGCGTGACATAGGCGTAAATCCCCTGCCCTTTGATATCGTGCGGAAACCCAACCACGGCGGCTTCGACAACTTCATTCAGCGCCACAAGCGCGCTTTCGATTTCCGCCGTCCCCAGACGATGGCCGGAGACGTTGATCACATCGTCCACGCGGCCCGTGATCCAGAAATAGCCGTCGGCATCGCGGCGCGTTCCGTCGCCCGAAAAATATTTCCCTTTAAAGGTCGAGAAATAAGTTTCGACGAACCGTTTATGATCGCCCCACAGCGTGCGCGCTTGCCCCGGCCAGCTATCGGCCAGGCACAAATAGCCTTCGCACATGCCTTGCAGTTCGCGCCCTTCGCCATCGACGATCACGGGCTTCACCCCAAAGAACGCGCGCGTGGCCGATCCTGGTTTTAAATCCGTGGCCCCAGGAAGCGGGGCCAGCATGTGCCCGCCCGTTTCTGTTTGCCACCACGTGTCGATCACCGGGCAACGCTCGCCGCCGACAACGCGATAAAACCAAAGCCACGCTTCAGGATTGATCGGCTCACCCACCGTTGCCAACAACCGCAGCGATTTGCGGCGCGTGCGCATCACGGGCTCATCCCCTTCGCGCATCAATGCGCGAACGACGGTCGGTGCGGTATAGAAAATATTGACCTTGTGCTTGTCCACGATCTGCCACATCCGCGACGCATCAGGATAGGCGGGAATCCCTTCATAGATCAGCGTCGTCGCCCCGTTGGCCAAGGGGCCATAGACGCCGTAGCTGTGCCCTGTCACCCAACCGATATCGGCGGTACACCAATAAACTTCGCCATCGTGATAATCTAAAACCCACTGATGCGTCAGACTGGCATAGGTCAAATACCCGCCCGTTGTATGCACAACGCCTTTGGGCTTTCCGGTCGATCCCGATGTGTACAAAATGAACAACGGATCTTCGGCGTTCATTTCTTCCACGGGACAGGCTGCGCTCATCCCCGCGCACAGATCATGATACCAATGATCGCGCCCTTCTTGCCACGCCACGGTCCCGCCCGTCCGGCGCACGACAACGACGGTTTCGACACAAGTCGCAGGCGTCAACGCTTCATCGACATTCGCTTTTAACGGCACCTTGCGCCCGCCGCGAACGCCTTCATCGGCTGTCACGACGATCTTCGCTTCGCAATCCAGCACGCGGTCGCGCAAACTGTCGGGTGAGAAACCCGCAAAAACGACCGAATGCACCGCGCCAAGCCGCGCACAAGCCAGCATGGCAAAAACGGCTTCGGGAACCATCGGCATATAGATCACGACACGGTCGCCTTTTCTGACACCGCGCGCGCGCAGCGCATTGGCAAAGCGGCAAACTTCGTCATGAAGTTCGGCATAACTGATATGGCGCTGTTCCGAGGGGCTATCGCCCTCCCAAATGATGGCCGTTTGCGACGCGCGAACGGACAGATGCCGATCGATGCAATTGTAAGCGGCATTCAGCGTGCCGTCTTCGTACCACTTGATCGAGACATCGTCATCGAAGCTTGTGTTTTTGACTTTCGTATAGGGCTTGAACCACGTCAGGCGCTGCCCCATCTCGCCCCAAAATCCCGTCGGATCCGTCATCGAGCGTTCATAAAGATTGGCGTAAGCCGCGCCATCGATCCAGGCACTGGCGGCGAAAGTTTCGGATACAGGAACGAGAGGCATAGCGGTCTCCGTAGGCTGGAGTGAGGAGAAAAAATCACAGGACAGGAACCCTCAGGAGAACACGAATCAGATCAAAAAAAATAGAGACTTGTCTCGCAACGCACGCAAAAGCCCGTAATTTACGTGTTTTTGCGATGCACGCGATTTTAGGTTAATGAAAATTCACAGGAAGTTTTTTGCTGCACACGCGAAACGGCATTGCAGCAATCCCCCCTTCAACGGCACCGCAGCAATTAGAACGATTCTACCGGCGTGCCGCCGGGCTGGGCCCGGGGCCTTCTGTTTAGGCTCCTCTGCTTCATAAAGGTATGCGGTTTTATCCTGCACCGTCTTTTCCTTTTGTGTCATCCCCGCGCAGGCGGGGATCCAGAGGGCTGGGCCGTCAGAAAAGGCGCTTCCTTTTTGATCCACTTGTGCAAACCGAAAGGCCCCCTAGATCCCCGCCTGCGCGGGGATGACGAATGGGGAGGGACGCTGCGCCAACGCCAAATGGTGCAGAACGGCACCGCATACCTCAATGAAGCCGATGAGACCAAACAAAAGGCTCCGGGCCCAGCCCGGCGCATACGGCTGCCGTTACAGAGGAGCCTAAACAGAAGGCCCCGGCGCCACGCCGGGGACGCCGGACAGCCATGAGACTAAGGGGTCCCAGACCTTTTCGCGCGCTTGCGGACTGGACATCAAGCCAATGTGGCCGAAGGCTGGCTCGACAAGTGTCGCTTGCGGCATCAGTTGCGCCAAAGGCCGCGCGCTGTTCGGATCGACAATGCGATCTTTTGTGGGCACAACAATATAAGTCGGTTTATCAAAAGCGGATGGATCGACCTTAAGCCCGGCGATTCGCCACGCGCCGCGAAAGGGGTCGTTCGATCCATACCAACCCGCTAAACATTCGCGCGCGACCGTGGCCGTCAACGGCACACCGTCGTTCAACCAATCTTCTGTCAATACAAAACGCCGCGCCAGAAGCGACGCCGGATCTTCTACCGCAAAACGCGCAAATTTCTCGACGACTTGAACGGGCTGAACTTGCAAAAACATTGTCTGCAACAACGACACCGGCAAATACCCGCAGCCGCGTAACAGCGGGTCAATTTTTTCCATGAGTTTCACAACGGCGCGCCCGACTGCGCCTGCGGCTTCGCTGCCGCCCGCATGAAAATCCCACGGCGTCGCCAGCAGCGCGAGTGCCGAGATTTTATCTTTGTGCAATGTCGCCATGGCCAGCGCGAGCGCGCCGCCCATGCAATAGCCAATGACGGGCACAGGCTTGCCTTCGTTCAAGGCATAGGCGCGGAGCAAAGCCGGGGTCAGTCTTTTTTGAACATAATCGGCCAAACCGAAATCTTGTTCCGTGGGACCAGGCGCTTCCCAATCAACCGCTAACGGGCGAAACCCTTTGGTGGCTAAATAGCGTAAGAACGAATAATCCTGATCCAGATCCAAAATATCCAGCCGATTGACCAGCGAGGGAACAACCAAAACGATGGGCCCTTTATCCGACAGCCGCGCGGCATAGTTGCGCAGCTTGGTCGTCCCTTGCATCCAGATCACGCGGCCCGGTTTGATATCGTCACGCAGCAAAGGCGCAAGCTGATAAGCTTTGAGCCCGCGCACAAAACGATGGGTCCGCGCTAGGGCGGCTTCCCACAGGGCTTGTTGAAAAGCGGCGGCGTCTTCGGCTGTTAAAGGATCAGGCAGACGGCTCAGAAGAGGTTTCAGCCCCTTCGCGACGCGCGCGACGAGCTTCAGCAGCTCTCTGTTGTTCGCGGGCGATTTCTTTGGTGGCCATACTGGCGACGAGGGTTTCAAGCGTTTGGAAGCGCCGCTCAAGCGTGGCCAAACGAAGGGCAAGCTGAGCCATGTCGCGATCGCCAGCGGTAACAGCGGCATCGCCAGACGGGCGCGGGCGGGCGGGATCGCCAGCATCCGTTGCGTCTGAAGCTCGCCCAACGGATCCGAAAGATCCTGTGTCGGGCCCGGTTGCGTTGGTGTTTGCATCGGTGTTTGCGGGGGCGTTATCGCTTGACGCCCCGTGCCCAGCCAGGCCGCCGGATGCGGCGGCAGTGTCGTCTGAGGATGTTGTGTCATGTGTGTGATCCTGCGGGGCCGAGGTCGGCTGCACGGTTTGACGCATTTTATCTTGCGTCGCTTGAACCATGCCCGCCCAGTCCGTAAACATCTGGTTCATCGGCGCGACCATCTTGGCCATTTCTTCCTTCGCGCGCGGGTCGTTCGCAAGCGATGTCAGATGGGTCTGCCACAAATCAAGGGCATCTTCAGCCAAGGCGCGCCAATCGGGCGCTTCGTATGTTTTTCCTGTTGTCATGCGCGCAGTAAACCATAGCCCATCGTCCGCGCCAAGATTTTTTCAGCGACGCGGAACCGCGCTTTCAATGAACGCGTTGTTTCTGCTGATGAATATTTTTGCTTCCCGCGCGTTTCTTTACGCTTGAGTTTTTTGGGGAAGAAAGCGACAATAATCACGCCTTCCTCCTTGGTGCGCGGACAGGCACAGATGTTGCATCAAGCTTTTCATCGCCTACGCGACCAGGCCTTTTCCGGCCTACCTTCTTTGGCCTTTCACAGGAACAAACGCCATGACTGATACGACGACACCCAAGCAGACCATCACGATCAAGAAATACGCCAACCGCCGCCTTTATAATACGGCGACCAGCTCTTACGTGACGCTCGAAGATTTGTCCGCCATGGTCAAAGAGGGGATCGAGTTTAACGTCTATGACGCCAAAACCAGCGAAGACATTACGCGCTCGGTCCTGACGCAGATCATCGTTGAAGAAGAAGGCAAATCAGGCCAGCAAAACCTGCTGCCCATCGGCTTTTTACGCCAATTGATCGGCTTTTACGGCGACAACATGCAATGGATGGTGCCGAAATATCTCGAGCACAGCATGGAGATGTTCACGCAAAACCAGGAACAGGTCGAAAATTATTTCCAATCGACCTTTGGCAACATGTTCCCGTTTGGAACCACGCTGGAAGAAATGGGCAAGCAAAACATCGCGATGTTTGAACGCGCCATGCGGATGTTCTCGACCTTCCCCGGCGACGACAGCGATATGACGTCGGGCTGCGCTTGTACGTCAAGCTCGCCTTCGTCGTCATGCGATAACAGCACGGACACCTCAACATCGACATCCAGCTGCTGCTGTGGAACGAAAACATCCGATACATCGAAGACGCCGTCTTTTGACACGGCCAACACCACGTCAAACGACATGACAACAACGACCACGGATAGCGATACGAATACGAACGTAACGCCGATCCCCGCGGCCATGCACAACACGGCAGATACCATTCCGACGCCGAATGTGAAAAACGCGACATCGAATACGTCGTCGCAGGCGGACGATATGCAGCAGAAAATCGCGAACCTGCAGCGTCAGTTGGCGGATCTTGCCAAATCCCGCGCCTAAAAGCGGATCGTTCTTAAAAAAGGGGCCTCAGATTGAGGCCCCTTTTTTTATCGTCTTACAGTTCATGGCGGAAACAAGAGCGCGGCTGGAAAGAAACCCCGGTCATATCGATCCCCCGCGGCGGCGGCGTCAAGGATGAACGGCCCCCATGCATCGGATTTTCGGAAACCCCCGTCATGGGATTATAGCCGGTATCGATCTGGTTCCCGTCCATGGTCCGCCAAATGCCAGTTCTCTCGTTTAAGGCCTTCGAAGCGCGGGCGACATCGGTCAAAGAATGTGTATCGCTATCGGGGTAATTACGTTCCGTCATTTGCTTCTCCTGTGTTTGGCTGTCAAAGGGGTAAAGGTATAAAAAGGCGCAAAGAAAAACCGCCCTACGAAGAGGGCGGTTTTTGAAGAGGCACTTATTCCGTTGACACGGGGGGTGCCGAAGGTGACACGGGTGGCTCGTTTTCTGCGAGCCGCCGCCGTTAGCGGCGTTCGTTTTTTTCGGCGCAAAAAGGGCGTTTCACCCCCCTTACCCGTCAAAAATGAGCGTTTTATCAACATCAGACCTGTTCCGTGATGAATAACAATGCCGCTTTATCATTGGCGACGCGATTTGTGTAGCACTTTTTGATGAAACTAAAAAAAGGCCCGCCGAAGCGAGCCTTTTTCCAACACCCAGAGAGGAAGGTAAACTGATTTACAGCGACGCGCGCTGTTCGGGCGGCAACGTCATGCCGACCTCGTGAACGGCCCGGACGATGCGTTCGCCAATACTGCCCGTGCGGGCAGCGGCGGCAGCATAACAACCCGGCGCCCGGCGGATCGCCGCCAGCGTCTTATCAAGAGCGACAAGGTTCGTCTGGTTCGTCATAATGACGAGACGCTCCAGCGTTTCATCGGCTGAAGGGGCGGCGTATTGATAGTCGCGTTCCATAGACATTGTCGTTCTCTTTCTTCTCGGGTTGGTTGGCTTGACGGGTTTTTTCAAATCACCACCAAGTTCGTCCTTACAAATCCACCCTAACCCGAGAATACTGAATCCGAGGTTAATAGCTGGCACTTTTTTTGTCACCAAAGCGTTGATTTTTCTAAATATATTTAGGAATTCGTAGGGATTATTGACCTGTTGTTAACGGTTTCGCGCTAGAATTCAGTCCAGTCAAGACAAGCACAAATCCATTATTTTTGTATATTTTTCAATACGTTGTCGATTTCTCTCGCGCGGGGGTTTGCATGACCAATCAGCTTTCAATCGCCGTCACAGGCCTTATGGACGCTTCTTTGCGCTTATCAACGGCTGCAAAAAATATTGCAAATGCCCAATCTTCCGGTCGCCTTCCAAGCGTGGCGGGAGAAAAAGCGACCTCTTACACCCCCCAAGACGTCGTTACCTTGTCAAATAGCACGGGAAACAACAATCTTGGCGTTCGCAGTACAACGGTGGATCGCGACCCCTCTTATGAGCCCGCTTATGACCCGTCGTCGCCCAACGCCAATGATCAAGGTCTTGTTGCCACCCCCACGGTTGATATCGCCAGCGAAATCGTCAAAAGCATCATGGCCAGCGAAGCGTATAAAGCCAATGCGGCCGTCATTAAAGCCGCCTTAGAAAACGATAAAAAGCTGATGGACAGTCTGTCTTAACCTTCTGGGCCTTTTTGGGCGCAAGTGATGTTGTGATTGCGCCGTCCCGCCTTTCAGGCTTATAAAAACAAGGACCCAAGAGCCTTAACGCTCTTGGCCGATCGGCACGTGAAAAACGTTGCCTGAACAATTTCTAGCGCGGTTTTTCGAAAAGATCGGGGACCAAATAGGCACATGACGGGAAGATATCGTTCACCTAAGCTTTTAGCGAGCTTTGGCTTGCTGCTTTCGATGACGCTTGCGCCAGAGGCCTTTGCGCGCGGAAGCGATATCGCGCCTGCCCCTTCGCGCGCGCCGCGGACGGCTGTTCATCAGCAAGTTTTAGGCGGTTCAAAAGCGCCCGCCGCACCGCCGCGCTTTGTCGAAGGCCCAGCCGTCACGCTCGATAACGAGCATATTCGGATCGGCGATGTCGATCTACGCCTTTTTGGCATTGTTCCACCGCAGCTTTCCGCACCCTTTGGGCCGCAGACGCGTTCGCTTTTGGACAGCTTGATCGGCACCGGCTTTATTTCTTGCACGATCAAAGACCGTGAACGCGACGGGCGTCTCTTGGCTTCGTGTAAAAGCGCGCATAGCGGTGATTTTGCTTTAGATCTTTTGCGCCGCGGCCTTGCCGTCACCGCACGTGGCTCTCTACGTGGATCCGACCTTTTATCGACTTATTTAGCCGCCGAACAAGCGGCTCAAACGCAGCGGCTCGGCTTATGGTCCGTCAAAGTTCCCACGGCGGCATCAGACAGCAGTATCCGCGATGCCGCGCAGGTGAGCGCCGACAAAGCTGCCGCCGCCACAAAGGAAGCTGCCGAAGCGAAGCTGGCGAAAGAAGAGCAACCCGTTAAGCCAGAGCTTCAACCCGATGTGTCCGTCTTGACAGCCAAAGCAAAAGCCGAGCCTGAAGCCCCCAAAGCACCCGAGCCCAAGGCAACCGACAATCCTAAAACGACCGATACTCTAAGCCCGGTCGCCTTGCCCGCCTCGGCTTTAAAACCAGGCGCCGGAACCAAGCTTCCGGTCGAAACCAAGCAACAGATTCCCGTCTTGGCGGATGCGCTTCAGGCTGAAATTGCCGCGGCCTTGGATGATACCCAAGACGATAACGCCGCAAGCGATCCTTCTTCATGGACGCGCTATCAATTCCTTTTAGGCTGTCTTGTGTTGGCACTGACAGGCTTTGGCGTCACAGCAGGGCGCGCGTGGAACAATGCCCGCGCCCGCCGCGCCGCCCGCCGCGATGTCGCCGATGCGCTTATGGGCGAACTTACCGCCGCCCGCGCAACGTGCGGGCAACGGTTAAGCCAGCTTCAAACCGGCAACGCCTCGGCCAGCGCGGGCTTTCCACGTTTGCGCGCCATCGTCTTTCAAGCCTATGCCAACCGCCTGGGTCTTTTAGGGCCTGTTTTGTCGCGCCAAATTGGGTCCATCTATGGCCAGGCCGCCGATTATGCCGCTTATTTCAATGTCGCGCCGTCTTCTGAAAGCGCGGTGGTGCCCCGCCCCCATGATGCCGAAGCCAAAAAGCAGGCTCTTGAGACGCTTATCGGTTATATCGATGCCGTCTTGCCTCAATTGGCCGTCAACCGCAAAATCGTCGTAAACAAACAGATCGCCGCAAAGCGCCGCGGCTATGGTCGCCTGAAAGGGATTGTCAAAAGAACCGCTCAAGCGTCGGCCTACGCCCTTTTTGCTCTTTTCCGAACCTTTAACAAGGCGCTGAAAAGCAGCGCGGCCCGGGTCCAATCTTCCGGCGCAAAAACATTTGCGGCAATCCAAGCCATCCGTGCGGCGCAAGCTGCCGCGCGCCAGCAAAAAGAAGCAGCCCCGCCCCCCGAAGTTTCCCTGACGACCACGCAAGACGCCATCCAGACCGACGCGCCAAAGGCCGAAGCGAGTCAACCATCTTCGCAACCCGCACCGGATACGTCCCTTGTCGCGGATCAGGCCGCGGCAGCACCTTTGCCGCCTCTGCCCTCTTTTGCCCCCCAATTTATCGATCTGAACCACCTCAGCGACGAGCCCGAGACAACGGTCCCCACCAGCGACGCCTTACAAGATGCCGCGCAACCGACAGCGTCTACGCTGCCGCCTGAACGATCACAAGATAAAGATCAGCAAGAAGAAAAACCTGCCCTTATAGACCCGACAGCCTCTATCGCGACCGCACCGTCACCGTCGGTCGCCCCTCAACCGGAAAAAGGAGAGGATCAGCCCCGTCATCAAGCGCCCGTTCAACAGCAGCGAACCAAACGCGCAACGGCCAAAAACAAGCAGGGAAAAGCAAAGACCTCAAAAACGGCTTCAAAAGACAAGGCAACAGCCCCAAAGGATCAGGCCGAAAGCGACGGGGAGACGTTGTGGGTTAAATTACGCCATCTGGCCCAAATGCACGCGCACGCGCGCCCCGCGGGTAAAAACCATGACCTGGATGATGGCTTTTATGCCACCTATGGTGGGTTGACCCCTGAAGAAATTGAGGCCCTTGCCTTTGGCGACACGCCGGTGGACGATGGCGAGATGTTTGCGGCCTCTTTGCCCCTCAAACAAGGTAAACATTAAACGGAGCATCCCAGAAAGAAGACGAAAGCCCGTTGATCGCGTGACGGGTTTCGGGTATGGTGCGCTTCGCGCCGAGCGGTTTGCGGGTGTAGCTCAATGGTAGAGCAGAAGCTTCCCAAGCTTACGACGAGGGTTCGATTCCCTTCACCCGCTCCATAATCTGAACCGCTGTACGAACCCTCGTTTTTCGTTTTGCGTGCCCATGGCCCGCGGGGGTTCGATCCCCTTCACCCGCTCCATTTCCTGAACCGCTGTACGAACCCTCGTTTTTCGTTTTGCGCGCCCATGGCCCGCGGGGGTTCGATTCCCTTCACCCGCTCCATTATCTGAACCGCTGTACGAACCCTCGTTTTTTGTTTTGCGTGCCCATGGCCCGCGGGGGCGACCAATCAAGACTCAAACCTGGCAGCGTCGGCGACCCCCAAACAGCCCCTTACATCATTCCGGCTTCGACGACAAAACGGCCAAGATTGGGATGATGACGCGGAGGAATGGAAGCCTCTTTTGCTTGCGTTGGCTGAAAATTCTTGAAGCGTTTTGTGATCTCTTCGCCTTCGTTGACGAGGACGAGCCGAAACGAATGGTGTGCGGCCTTTGACGACTTATCGAGATCCTGACGATGTTTGGCAAACACATCGCACCACGTGGCCATCTTTGCTAAAAGATCTTTGCCGTTTCTTGTTGTTGAAGAAGCGGGGGGAAGATCATTTTGAGCCGCGGTTTTAAAAAACTGGCCCAGCGTTTCATAATAAGCGGAAGCACCAGGAACCGCAGCCAGAAGAACAAGATCGGCCCCGAACAGATGGGGAAGAGGGGTGTGTTCCAAAAGGTCTATTCCGACAGGGATTCTTTCTTTAGCTTTCAGACAAAGCCCTCCACTGCTTTGCATCTTGGATTGCCAATCCCAGCGTTCAGCGCGAGGGTCTGCGCAACATGTTGTGAAATCATTGTACCGAAGCTCGCCGTTCTCAAGAGGAGCCCGGACCATGCTCTGTAGAACCGCCGTGTAGACATTGAAATAGGTCTCATCCCTGTTCAAAAACGCCGTTGAAAAAGGCGTTTTTCCAGATCCCATCGGACCGTAAGAGGCAACGATTAAAGTTTCTTTTTGAGGGTTCGCCCCAAGGAGCGGCGCATAAAAAACCTCGCCAAAATGGTAGCCAATCCGGTCTGTCGTCGTTACGTCTGGCGTAGTAAATTGTTGAAATGGCATAATATTCCTTGTGTATTACGATCCGAGGGACTTGGAAATGCGAGCAAGTTTAGCCTTTTATAGAAGATTAGGGGCCTTTTTTTACTTTCATATTTACTGATGATGACGTGATCCCCTGCCCAGAAAATCAGGTGCGTTGAGAGGTGGATGGCGTCATAACGGCCCAAAGACCTTTGAGAAAAGAAGATCAGCTACCCGCGCGCATCGCGGCGCAAGCCTGACGCGCAGCGCGTAAGTTGGCGGCCCGGTGGGGGCGATAAACGGCAAAAGAACGTATCGGCTTAGACGCCTTGCGCGAAGCAGGCTCAACAACAGCGGGGGCGCTCGTCAAAGAAACGGATGCAGACGGTGCCGCCTTTGTTTCACGATAAAAGACTTGGCGCATCGCGCGTTGAAAAAGCGTTTGCGGCGAGGTCAGGTTTTCGGCACGCAGCCCCTCATAATAATCAGCGGCATAATGTTGCGTCAGGATGTTGTTGCCTTGGACCGCAAAAACATTGGTCAGCGCCGCAAGCCATAAACCATTTGCCACGCCAACAACCGCATTTATCGCCGATACACCTGCTAAAGCCATCATTGGCGCGCCCTTATTCAAGCGAAGGGCGCCTATTTTCCCTGTTGCGATCAGAGCCCCGGCCCCTAAGGCCGCCGCAATCGGCACCGCCGCAAAAACACCAAAGCTCCCAGCCAGGCCCGCCAGCATTCCTGAACAACAAACACCGGCTGCGGATAAAAACTGCGGGCTTGATAAAACATCGCGCCATGTTTTATCGGAACGGACGCTCTGAGGATTATTAAGCTGCGTGCCAAAAACCATATTACTGGCCGCAAAAAAGCCCGTCGCGCCTGCGGCCATCCATCCCGCAAGGCTCAACGGATTCATGGCCGCGACCAACAAAGATCCCGCAAAGATAAAGTTCTGTGCAAACCCCAAACGGATGAGCGTGCTTCCCGGACGATCGTTCTGCATTTCGTGCGCAAGCCAAGGACCGAGTTTACCTAAAAGCTTATTCTTCGCAAAAAAGCGGTTTTGCAGCGCCGCCTCAACTTTATCCAAGGACTTCGCAATCTTGCCTCTGACCAAGGCGCGAAACAAAACGCCAGCAGAGATCAGAGCCGACGGGAGGGCGACATAAGGATCTGGGATCTGCGCAAATAAGAAGATATTGCTCAGTGAAAAATTGACGCCCGCGTCATCGCGTAATTTTTTAAAAAGTTCCATGAGCGGCTTTATAATCCCTTTTTATCTCAGGATCATTTTACACGCCCCCGCCCCTTCTTCGGCGCTCTTTTTTGCTTTCAAGCTTTTAGGATTGAAACGGCCCCGCGGCTTGGTTAAGTTTTCATGATTTTAACGCTTTTTTGGGGGAGGCCTTGATGGCTTACGACACCAGTAACGTTTTTGCCCGGATTCTACGCGGTGAAATCCCATGCACAAAGCTCTATGAAGACGACTTTGCCTTGGCTTTTCCCGACATTGCGCCCAAAGCGCCGGTCCATGTCCTGATCATCCCCAAAGGGCCTTATACCCACCAAATGGATTTTGCGCAAAACGCAACCGAGGCTGAACTTGTTGGGTTTCAGCGCGCTCTTGGCAACGTGATCGCCCAGCTTAACATGCCGGGCGGCTATCGCGTCATCGCCAATGCTTTGGCCGATGGCGGGCAAGAGGTTCCCCATTTCCACCTGCATATTCTTGGCGGCGCGCCTTTAGGGCCGATGCTTTGCGAGAAATAAGGGGCTACGCCGCACCGAGATAACAAGCAGCCTTTGCTGGCTCGGGCGTCGGTTGAACGCTGACATCGTTGCGCTGAACAGGGCACGGCGGTGCTGTTTCGATCTGTTGCCGTTTACGTGCATAGACAGCCTTATCGATCGTTTTCACCATTGCGTCATTTGCCGCAAATGCCGCGCGATCACGTAAAACGCCAACTTGTTCGGCGGACAGGTTAAAGTCTTCAATCAGCTTTCCGGCTGACGCGCAGCAATTGCCATCAACCGCGGCTTCGGCAGCCTCATAGACCATGGCAGGCGTCAAATGCGCCCCGGCCCGAACGCCAACTTCACCGACCAAAATCGGGTTGTCATTCTTTGCCGCGTTTAAAAAGGCGCTGGCATTGTTCGCCATAACGTTCACAGGCCTGGCGTTGGGATAATTCAGCAGAAAAAGCGCATTTTCAGTTCTGTTCTCTTTGACCGCCGTCCGAAAAGGCAAATCATCGCGAAAATGCAGCGGGGCACCACTTTGAAGAAGATGGTCTAGATACCAAAGCTGCAACGACGCAAAGCCGAACAACGACGCCACTTTGACGCTCTCAACAAGCTTATGACCAAGTTTTGTTTCATGTGACGGCTTTTGAGCCGTGTCCTGAAAAAAGCGGTTCATGGAACATGCCTTTAAAAAGAAACGCGCCACAATGTGACCACAATGTGGCGAAGCGGTGTCTTAATCCTTTTTTAAGTTTGTGCAAGATCTTTTTTTATTTGCGAGAACTTCACGGCAACAAAGTATTTATCCTTTTGATTTGTCGAATTAATTTATTTTTTCTTGCTTCTGACTTTATTCTTTTATATCTCGATTCTTCGTTTTTACATGAAACTGAAGTCTTTCTTGCAGGAAACGACTCTTGATCCTATACAGCCTTATGTTTTGACGAGGGCTGGACCGATGCGCTGTTTTGATCTTTCATCTTTTTCTTTAGATCGCACCTATGACGTGATCGTTGTGGGCGGCGGCCATGCCGGGGCCGAAGCGGCAGGCGCAGCCGCGCGGCTTGGCGCCAAGACCCTTTTGGCCACGCATCAAATCGCAACGCTGGGTGAGATGTCGTGCAATCCCGCCATTGGCGGCATTGGCAAGGGCCATTTGGTACGCGAGATCGATGCGTTTGACGGCTTGATGGGGCGCGTGGCCGACCAAGGCGGCATCCAGTTTCGCATTTTGAATAAAAGTAAAGGCCCCGCCGTTCAAAGCCCGCGCTGCCAAGCCGATCGGAAACTTTACCGGGCCGCGATGAAAGACGCGCTTCTGGGGCAAGCCAATCTAACGGTCTTGGAAATGGCGGTCGAAGATTTGATCGTCGATGAGGCGGGCCATGCGGCAGGCGTTGTCGATGCCCAAGGCGTTCATTACCGGGCGCGCGCGGTTGTGATCGCGACGGGCACTTTTTTAGCCGGTCTAACCCATGTCGGCGAGGTTCAAACGCCCGCCGGGCGCGTGGGCGAGCCGCCGTCGATGGGCCTATCTAAAGCCTTGAAAGAGCTAAATTTTCCAATGGGCCGCCTGAAGACCGGCACGCCCGCCCGCCTGCACCGCGATAGCATCGATTGGAACGGCATGCCAATGCAGGAAGGCGACAAACCGCCCGTGCCGTTTTCATCGATGACGCCCGCGATTACCAATCCTCAGATCGCTTGCGGCGTGACCCATACGACCCAGCAAACCCACGATATTATTCGCGCCAATTTTCATCGCGCCCCGCTTTTTTCCGGTCAGATTCAGGGGATCGGGCCGCGTTACTGCCCATCGATCGAAGACAAGATCAACCGCTTTGCGGACCGCACCCAGCACCATGTCTTTTTAGAGCCCGAAGGGCTGGACGATATCACCATTTATCCGAACGGCGTTTCGACCTCCCTTCCCTATGACGTTCAGGAAGCTTTTCTTAAGACGATCCCCGGCCTTGAGCATGTCGAGATGATCCGCCCCGGCTATGCCATCGAATATGATTTTTGCGATCCGCGCGAGCTGCGCCCCACGCTTGAGACGAAAACCGTCCCCGGCCTTTTCTTTGCGGGGCAGATCAATGCGACGACCGGCTATGAAGAAGCGGCGGCCCAAGGCCTGATGGCGGGGCTGAATGCGGCCCTGCAAGTCGCGGGCGCGCCGCCTTTGACGCTGGATCGGTCCGAAGCCTATATCGGCGTGATGATCGACGATCTGATCACCAAAGGCACGAACGAGCCTTACCGCATGTTTACCTCGCGCGCGGAATATCGCCTGACCATGCGCTCGGACAACGCCGATTTGCGCTTAACCGATAAAGGCATCGCCATCGGCTGCGTGGGCACCGCGCGCGCCACCGCCTTCGCAGAAAAAAAGCAGTCTTTGGCAGAAGGCAAGCAGCTGGCCGAGACCTTGACGCTGACCCCCAATGAGCTGGCGGCCAAAGGCGTTCGGGTCAACCAAGACGGCGTCCGCCGCTCGGCCCTCGATCTTTTGGCCTATCCAGACGTGACGTTTGAGACCTTGGCCGCGCTTTGGCCTGAGCTCGCCGCCCTACGCCCCGACGTCGCGGCCCTCATCGAGACCGAAGGCAAATATGCGGGCTACCTGACCCGCCAAGAAGCCGACATCCGCGCCTTCCGCAAGGATGAAGCGCTGCGCCTTCCCGCGGATCTGGACTGGCATGCCATTGGCAGCCTGTCGACCGAGATTCGCCAAAAACTCATCGCGGCTCAGCCCGAAACCTTGGGCGCGGCGGCGCGCATTCCGGGGGTCACCCCGGCTGCTGTTGTGGCCCTTTTACGCTTTGTTCAGAAAGGCGCGAGCCATGTCTGAAGCCCCCTTTTCCGTCCCCACAACGAAAGATGAAGTATTACAGATACTTGCAGTTTCACGTGAAACAGGGGCCCGTCTTGAGGCTTTTCAGGCTTTGTTAACCGAAGAAAATGAAAAGATAAACCTCGTCGCACCGGGGGCTCTAAGCTGTCTTTGGGGGCGTCATATTTACGATTCCGCCCAGCTTCAAGCCCATATTCCAGCCAGCGTCCGCAGCCTTGCCGACTTTGGCAGTGGGGCGGGCTTCCCCGGGATGATCTTGGCGATCCTTGGCGTGCCCGACGTCCACCTCATCGAAAGCATCGGAAAAAAAGCGCGTTTCCTTGAGAAGGTCAAAGCCGAACTTGGCCTGACCAATGTCACCGTTCACCCCGCGCGGGTCGAATCCTTGGCCCTCAAAGTCGATTGCATCACGGCACGGGCCGTCACCGCCCTGCCCCAGCTTTTATCCTATGCCAAGCCGTTGATGAAAAACGATTCTTTCTGCCTGTTCCTGAAGGGACAAAAAGCCGCCGAAGAATTGACAGAGGCGCGGAAATATTGGACATTCAAGGCGACCGCGTTCCCGAGCGCCAGCGACCCGTCGGGAACGATTTTGAAAATCGAGACATTGAAAGTCCTTCGCGCGCATGGAAACTACTCCCGTTCAGCCAAGCGATCTTGAGCCTATGACAGGCGAGGCAGGCCTTTGCCGCGTCATCGCCGTCGTCAATCAAAAGGGCGGCGTCGGCAAAACGACCACAACCGTCAATCTGGCAACCGCGATGGCCGCTGTCGGCAAACGCGTCTTGATCGTCGATGCCGATCCGCAAGGCAACGCCTCGACCGGCTTTGGCATTGCGCGCGCCGCGCGCGGTCAGGGCAGCTATGAACTGATGTTCGACGGGCTGTCCGTTGAAGACGTCGTTGTCGAAACCCCCATCCCCAATCTTTGGATTATCACCTCGTCTGCCGATTTGGCCGGAGCCGAGATTCAGCTGGTCAATACCGAGCGGCGCGAATACCGTATGCGCGACGCGCTGGCCCGCAGCGCCAAGAATTTCGATTTTATCTTGATTGATTGCCCGCCATCACTGAACCTGATCACCTTGAATGCATTGGTCGCGGCGCATGCGCTTTTGGTGCCGCTGCAGGTTGAGTTTTATGCACTTGAGGGCATGAGCAGCCTGTTGCAAACGGTCGAAGCCATTCGGGCGCGCTTCAACCCAAGCCTTGAAATCGAAGGCGTCGTGCTGACCATGTATGACAAGCGCAACAGCCTGTCCGATGCCGTGGCCCAAGACGTCCGCGCCTATTTCGGAACGCAGGTTTACGAAACCATGATCCCACGCAATGTCCGTATTTCCGAAGCACCGTCGCATGGCAAGCCTGTTTTGCTTTATGATTTGAAGTGCCCCGGCAGCCGGGCCTATTTGCAACTGGCCAGCGAAGTTTTGAAGCGCGAAGAAGATTTGGCCAATCAAAAGAATGAGGAATCCGCCGCATGAACGCGAAAACATCCAAACCCGCGCCGTTGGGCCGCGGCCTGTCCGCTTTGTTTGGCGATACCGATGCGGCCTTTCAGCCCAAAACGACACCGCTCAAAACGGCTTCAAATGCCAAAGGCTCTGACGCCGCGCCCGCCAGTGTGGACGGCACGCAGATCCGCCAAGTTCCGATCACCTGGATTCATCCCGGCACCTATCAGCCGCGCCACCATTTTGACGAAACGGCAATTGACGAATTAGCCGTCTCGATCCGCGAGCGCGGCATTTTGCAGCCCATCATGGTACGCCCCGTGAAAGGCCAGCGCGATTCCTATGAGATCATCGGCGGCGAGCGTCGTTGGCGCGCCGCGCAAAAAGCGGGCGTGCATGAAGTCCCGGTTCTTGTCCGCGAGATGACCGATCGCGAAGCGATGGAAATCGGCTTGATCGAAAACGTTCAGCGCCAAGATCTATCGCCGCTGGAAGAAGCCGAAGGTTATCGCCGCCTGTTGGATGAGTTTCATCACACGCAAGACGGGCTGGCTAAAGTTGTCGGCAAAAGCCGCCCACATATCACTAACTTGTTGAGATTATTGACACTTCCGCCGCCCGTTAAGAAAATGATTGACGACGGACGCTTGACGATGGGCCATGCCCGCACGCTGGTCACAGCCAAAGATCCGCTGACCTTGGCCGAAGAAATTGTCCGCAAGGGGATGAGCGTGCGTCAAGCCGAAGCCTTGGCCCGGAAAGAGGCCGAAGGCAGCACCGCCAAGGCCGGTAAGAAAAAAGAAGAATCCGCCGATGCCGATATTCTCGCGATTGAGAAAAATCTGGAATCCATCATTGGCCTGAAGGTCAAGCTTCAGACCAACGGCAAAAAAGGTTCGCTGACTTTTTACTACAGCGACCTTGATCAGCTTGATGGGTTGCTTGGACGCTTAAAAGCTTAAGCGAAAGCTTTCTTCAGCTCTTCGGTTGCGTGGGCCCCTGTGCAATGCATGGGCTCGATTTGCTGAACGCCCAGCGCTTTCAATTTGTCGGCCAAAACGGCAACCGCGTCGTCGGGCGCATTCATCAAATGCAGCCCGCCGCATAAAGATACGACAGGCCGATGAAACGCGGCCTTGGCCGCGCTGACCATATGATCAATGCCGGGGTGCGAACAGCCCACAATCAGTTGAAGACCCGCGGGCTGATCCAGAACAAGGGCCTGCTCGCATAAGGTCTCGCCCTTAAAAGCAAAAGGCAAGGGGCGAAGCAGATAGACGCCGGACGAAAGCTCTAGAAAAGGCGCGTCCGAAGGAAAGGGATCACGCGGATGAAACAGGCGCAAAGCCTCACCCCCTGCCGCCGCACGTTCTTTGAGAAAAGCGTCAAGCCCGCCCGTATGATCCCAATGATCGTGCGAGATCACAACGGTGTCGATTTGCACAGGCTGCACGCCCACGCGCGCAAGCCCATCAAAAAGAGCCGCAGGCCGCGAATAGGTATCGAAAAGAATATGGCGATTGACCAGCAACGACAGCCCCCAATCGCGGCGTAAATACTGGGCTTTCGTATGGCCATGCGCCAAGATTTCTATCGACATGACGACTCCAGAAAGGGTTTGACGGTATCCAAAAGTAACGGAAAAGACAGCATCCCAGCCTCGGCATTCAAATGCTGTCCGCCGGGAACAAGGGTCAGCGGGCAAGACAAGGCTTCGGCGATCCGCTGCGAGGCCGCGAGCGGCACATAAGGATCATTGTCGCTTGCAAAGCAATGGACATAGGAAGCGCCCCGGCGTACGCGCGCCCAATCAAACGGCGGCGTAACAGCAAAAGTTTCATTCAACGGATCAAAATCCAAATGAAGCGGCTCGGCAAACGGGCAAATCGGAAAAAGGGCTTTATAAGGAACAGACGTTTCCTCAGCCATGCGCAAAATAAAGGGCGCGCCCGTACTATGGCCGATTAAAACGGTTTGAGCCGGGTCAAGATCGCCCACTGTTTCACGAAAGACCGCCCGCCAGCTCTCCAAAGATTGGTCTTCCGGCGTTGGAAATTTGGGCACAAAAACCGAGAGGCCGAAAGCCGTCAATTGGTCGCGCATCCACGGAAACCAATTACGCGCGGGATAGCCCCTGTACCATGGACAATTAAAACGTGAGATGGCATGTCTCTTTCTCCTCTGTTAGAAAAGAATAACGGCGAATAAAGGCTCTGTCAAAGAAGAGAGGTTTCGATGCGTGTCCTTCCCTTCCTTTTATGGATTGTTCTGTCGCTTGTGCAAACAAGCGCGGCCTTTGCCGAGGAGCGCGAGCTGACCTATGGAAGCTTGCATGCTGTTGCTTGGTTGCCCGACCAAAGCTTTGCGAGCCCTAGCCCCGTTCTTCTTTTTTCTCATGGCTTTCACGGTTGCGCGACGCAATCGCGTTATCTGACAAAGGGCCTTGCTGCTGCGGGCTATATCGTGATCGCCCCCGATCATGCCGATGCCGTTTGTCATGACGGTCCAGCAGCCCTTCGCGACAAAAGCGATGAGCCCTTTCGTGCACCTGAAAGCTGGACAGATCAAACGTACCAAAACCGCGCCGACGATTTGCGCCAACTTATCCAAGCGGCGCAAACAGATCCCACCTTTGCCGGAAAAGCCGATTGGTCTCGCCTTGGACTTATGGGGCATTCGTTGGGTGGCTATACCGTGCTGGGTTTGGGTGGCGCGTGGCCGAGCTGGCGCTTGGGCGGCGTCAAAGCCATTCTGGCGCTTTCGCCTTATGCTCTGCCTTTCAATCTGCATGGGGCTTTGCACGATCTTTCGGCGCCTGTCATGTATCTAACCGGAACACGCGACCGCTTTATCAAGCCCTTTTTACGCGGGGAAAAAGGAACGTTTGAACAATCGCCCGTGCCTAAGTTTTATGTCGAGTTTGAAGGCGCGCGCCATCTTTCATTTTCCGATCGCGGCAGCGATGATGAGCACAAGCTAATCCTTGCCTATAGCCGCGGCTTTTTGGATATGTTTTTAAAAAGCGCGCCCCTGCCAGCTTTCTTCCGCGCCAAAGGCCCCAAAGGAATCGCGCGATATGCGGTTCAGATTCCAGCGACACGCTTTCCGCAAGAGCTGCCCTGACGAGCGTCAGCGCCGCCCCGCAACCAACATAGCCGTGCGCAAAAACAATTGGCCGCAAACAACTTGGTCTGGGGTTCCTGTACGTTTGACGGCAGCTTCGGTTTCATAGAAACGCTCTAAAACGCTGCCCAACGTCGTCACCGGCCAGATCGAGACTTGACGCGCCATAGGCTCGGTCATTTTCCAAAAAACTTTGGGCTGAAGTTTGCCGACAGCCTCGGCAGCGGACAGGCCTTTGTCGTAATGCGCGCGCGCTTGCTGCAGGCGCATGAAATGACGCTGCGCCGCGCGCAAAAGCGCAACGGCAGAGGTTTGCTCTTCCCACAAATGATCCAAAAGCGGCCCGATACGTTTCACGTCACCCGAAGCCGTTGCCATCACCAAATCATCGCCCGCCGCCGCCGCCGCGTCTTCGATAATCGCGCGCACATCGTCCATTGAAACGGCTTCTTTGCCGTGAGCGTAAAGAGACAATTTTTCGATTTCGCTGCGCATCGCGCCGCGGTCCGGCGGCAAAAGCGGGGCAAGCTCCATCAAGACGTCACGGGGAATGGTAAGCCCGCCTTCTTTCAACTGATCAATAATTTGACGCGCCCGCGCGCCCGCATCGTCCAAATAGCACGGGATCGGAAAGGCGGAATCGGGGCCATTTTCAACGGCGGCGCGTAGCTTTGATTTTCGATCCAGATCGCCCGCTTCGATCAAAAGCAAACTGTCAGACGGCGGCAAATCGGCCAAAAGCTTTGAGACAGCGCCCGAAAGAGAATCCGGCGCACCGGGAATCCAAACAAGTCGCCGCCCGCCAACCAAGGATTGAGAAGCCATTTCATCATAAAGCGACGCAGGATCCGAAAGGCTGTCGGCAGGCAAACGCGCCACGCAAAACGGATCATCGATTTGAGCGACCGTTTTTTTCGCGATTTCTTGCGCACGTTCCTTCACAAGCCCGGCATCGGGCCCATAAATCAACACGACACGCGCCGCCGGATTGGGGGCTTTCAGAAAGGCTGTGACTTGGTTGTTGGTTGGTTTCATAGCGGCATTTTGTCAGGCCTTGGGCTTAAACAAAAGGGCTGTTTCCGGCAGATTTTTCAAAAAAAGACATTTTGACCACGTTTTTGCCATATTTCGGCGTTTCCATAAGAAATCGACAAAAGACATGAAAGTTTTGACGATTGGGCGGGCAAAGGCTTACGCTCATGAAGTCAGGTCAATGAAGTCAGAAAAAACGAGACCATAAGTTAATCGGTCGCAAGGCCAAAGGAACAAAGACCAATGTTGCAGAAGAACATTCTAGTTAGTCAGGCGCTGGGAACGGGGCGATCATCATAGGATCGCACGACCGTCCAGCGCATACCAAGGTCCCTTTCGGGGCCTTTTTTGTTGCCAAAAGGTTACGAGACAAGGAGAGACACGATGCAAATCACGACCGAGCGCTACCAAGAAGCCGCCCAAGAAATTGAAAAGACGATCCGCCGCGTACAGGCCATAACACCAGAAACAGCTCAAGAACGGCGTGAACGGCGTCTTGCAGCAATAGCGCATCTGGAGGAAGCACGGATTGAACGTATAAAAGATCAAGATCCACGCCAGACAATCCATAAAGCTTTTGCCGAGACGATTAATGAAGACAGTTACCAAATGGGAAGATCACGTACGTGCCCAGACAAAGAAATCAGTCAGATGTGGGCGGCTATGACGGGTGAAAGTTTCACGATTTCCGCCGCTCATTTTTTTATGGGCAAGATTGCCGCTTATCGCGCTGAACCTGCTTTTTACCAAGAAAGCGACATCAAGCCTTACCGTCGCGAAGCTTACAATTATATGGTGGACGCAGGGGTTCGTGAATCATGGCATTTAGCTTATTACTTGGGAATCACACCGGAAGATTACCAAACCGCAACCGGAGAGAGCTTTGAGCAAACCAGAGCTAAACATTATTTCTGGAAAGTCGCGCGACGGCACGCCAAAGGAGAGACCATTATTTGGAGCGAAACAAACGGCGCGATGAAAAATGGCCAATCAAAAGATATGGATTTAATGGAAGCTTTGATTAATGCCGCCGCGGCTGGCGTGAAAACAGAAGCGGATCTGCCTAAGATTCTGGGCGTCACAGGTCGCGAATGGAAACGTCGCACTGGCCATGCCTTTATCCCTATGCAGGGCGAAAAAAAGCGGGTCGGTCAACTGCGTCAAAAATCCGGAAAGACGGAGGCGTTTCATTCTTTTTCCTTACAGCAACCCCTTTCCTATGCCCCAGCCTGCACGCACGGCTGACCAGACTGGGCAGGTGGTGGCTATCTTGAAGGCACTTCCGCTATACATGGGCTTGCTGAGAGGTACAGCTCTGGCAGCCCATGAAACGCGGTCAAACAAAGACAGCCTTGTTGTTATCCGTAAAAATCGATATGAGAGTATATTCTATTCTTTTCGATGAAAGACGGGTTCTTTTATGACCATGATCCCCTGCCCGAAATGCGGCGCGGCCTTAAGTCCAAGCGCTAAAAAATGCCCACACTGCGGAGAGGCTTTAAGCAACGGATCGCCAGCCTTGCCGTGTTTGTGGAACGCTTCTTGATGTCAGTAAACATCGGTACAGAATCTACTGGACGTCTGGATATACCGCTTCGGAAAATATCAGCGGCGATATTGACGTCCGTAAAAACACCTCGTCCTCAATTCATCATGTTCCCTGCCCCCATTGCGGCGAGCCCGAACCGCTGAGAAACTATTGGACAGAGACTTTCCCCGGAGCCTGCTTCGCGCTTCTTGCCTTCCTCAACGTTATCGGGGGAACAGCCCTTTGCTTAACGTTGACGGGGATTCTTAGCCTCTTAATCGGCATTATTTCTAAACAGCCGGGAACTTGGTTGCCTCTCCCCGGATTTATAAGGTTCTCGTTAAGCACAATCGTTGTTATCGTTGTTGGTCTGGCCACCCTAACTTGCTTTGTTCGATTGTTCGCCCGACTGCGGCGCCTCCTCAAAAAGAATCCTTATGGTCTGCCCCACGCCGGAAAAGACGCGGTTCTTCATTTGCTGTTTTTTATCGTTGTGTATGGAGCCGGATATACGCTTTGTTTCACGCCGGGTTTGGCGGAACATGTTCTTGATCTGATCTCCGCGACGGGAACGCGTCTTGGGACGCCTTAAAGCCTCGTCGCTTATTTTTCAGATGACGGCGTTTCGTCTTGAGGCGGCTCTTCTTGATAGGTCGCGTAATAAAGGCTTATGCGGTTGACGATTTGCTCGGCCACTTCTTTAACGGCACGATCTACGGCATCTTCATGCGCGGCAAGCGTTCCGTACTGGGCGCTAAGCTTGCTATAGCCCACGACGCTGTGCGCGGTCCCCGCTAATAATTTCTTTCCGTCATGGTCGCGCAGCATGTATTCAGCCCACATGTTCAGCTCACGCCGCGAAGCCGTGCTGTCTTTTTGAATGCCAAGATCGACTTCGCTGGTCCGCAAAGAAACATTAAGCGTCGCCGTCGTCTCAGACGGACGGCCCTTGCCGTACATACGATCGATCAAGTGATTGCGCAGTTGCTGGCCTTGGCGGTCAGGAATGCTGGCGATGGCCACTTGATTCATTTGCGCGGCGACAACCGGATCGCCCGAAGCGCTGGCTTTGCCATAAATAGGTTGAAAACCGCAAGCAGGCAGGGAAAGGCAAAGCGCGGCAAGAAGCGTTAGCTTTTTGAAGTTTGCAAAACGTTTCATGGACGCGCTTCCCCTTCCCTGTTTTCTTTAGGCTGCGACGATGTTCACGATACGATTGGGCACAACGATCACTTTACGGATCGTCTTGCCATCAAGCGCACGCTGCACATTGTCGTTTTGTTGCGCCAAGGTTTCGGCCTGCTTGGCATCCACATCGCGCGGCATTTGAAGCGTCGCACGCAGTTTGCCGTTGACCTGAACCGCGATGGTCACTTCGTCTTCGACCAAAAGCGCCGGATCAGCTTTTGGCCACGGCGTGACGGTCAGGCTTTCGCTGTGACCTAAACGCTGCCAGATTTCTTCCGTGATATGCGGCAACATCGGATTCAACAAACGCACTAAGGTTTCGACCCCTTCGCGCAAAACGAATGGCGCGCCTTTGTCATCGGCAGGCAAAGCGTCAAGCGTGTTGGTCAGTTCGCGCATACGTGCAACCGCACGGTTGAAACGGAACTTTTCGATATCGTCCGTCATCCCGGCAATCGCTTTATGAATCGCGGCCCGCGCTTCTTGGCAAGCAAGCGACAAATCGGCAGGCATCGCCGCACCCGCGGGGGCTAAGGCGACCTGCGGCTCTGTTGCCACTTTCCACAAGCGATTGACATAACGCCACGCGCCATCGACGCCCGCCGTTGTCCATTCCAAATCACGCTCAGGCGGGCTGTCGGACAGCATGAACAAACGCGCGGTATCGGCACCGTACGATCCAATGATCGCGCCGGGATCGACAACGTTCTTTTTCGATTTGCTCATGACCTCGATGCGGCCCACTTTGACCGGGCGGCCCGTTTCGGTGTGCACCGCTGTGCCGTCGGGGTTTTTCTTGACCTCTTCCGGGTACAGCCATTTGCCGTTTTCATCCTTATAGGATTCATGGCAAACCATGCCCTGTGTGAACAGGCCTGTGAACGGCTCATCCATATTGATGTGACCCGTCGCATGCATCGCGCGCGTAAAGAAACGCGCGTAAAGCAAATGCAAGATCGCATGCTCGACACCGCCGACATATTGATCGACCGGCATCCAGTAATTGACCTCGGTCGGATCCAGCGGCTTGTCTTCCAGCGTGGCCGAGCAATAACGCGCAAAATACCAGCTTGAATCCACAAAGGTATCGCACGTATCGGTGACGCGCTGCGCGTCTTGACCGCAAACGGGGCACGTCACATGCTTCCATGTGGGATGGCGATCCAGCGGGTTGG
Source organism: uncultured Rhodospirillaceae bacterium (assembly GCA_964390005.1). GTDB lineage: Bacteria > Pseudomonadota > Alphaproteobacteria > UBA9219 > UBA9219 > CAYMGM01. The sequence goes on from CAYMGM010000007.1 coordinate 44,208, forward strand.
TCGGTTGATCAAACGTCACGTCCTCGGGCAGTTTCACGGGCAGGTCTTTTTCCGGCACCGGCACCATGCCGCAATGCGGGCAGTTGATAATGGGAATGGGGCATCCCCAATAGCGTTGACGGCTGATGCACCAATCGCGCAGGCGGAATTGTGTGACCCCCTCGCCCAGATCCAGCGCTTTGATCTTTTCGATGGCTTTCTTCTTCGCGGCATCGACATCAAGCCCATCCAGAAAATCGGAATGATAGGCTTTGCCGGGGCCGACATAAGCTTCATTGCCAACCTCAAAAGTCTCGGGATTTTCGCCGGGCGGCAACACAACGGCCTTGACCGGCAACCCGTATTTGCGGGCAAAATCCAAATCGCGTTGGTCGTGCGCCGGGCACCCAAAAATCGCGCCCGTGCCATATTCCATCAAAACGAAGTTCGCGACATAAACCGGGACGGTCCAGGTCGGATCGAAAGGATGCTTCACGGAAAGCGGCGTTTGATAGCCAAGCTTTTCGCCCGTTTCGATGGTGACTTCGCTGGTGCCGGTGCGATTGCATTCTTCAATAAAGGCCTGAAGCTTGGGGTCGTTTTTCGCGGCGGCCAAAGCCAAAGGATGATTGGCCGACACGGCCAAAAAGGACGCACCAAAAAGCGTGTCGGGGCGCGTGGTGAACACTTCAACCGCATCGCTGTCATAGCCAGCTTGCGGCGAAGCCAGCTTAAAGCGAACCAAAGCGCCTTCGGATTTGCCGATCCAGTTTTCTTGCATCAAGCGCACTTTTTCGGGCCAGCGATCCAGCGTTTTCAGCGCTTGAAGCAAATCGTCGGCGTACGCGGTGATCTTCAAAAACCACTGCGACAATTTACGCTTTTCAACCAAAGCGCCCGAGCGCCAACCACGGCCATCAATAACCTGCTCGTTCGCCAAAACGGTGTTATCGACAGGATCCCAATTGGCCCAGGCTTCTTTGCGGTAAACAAGACCCGCCTTCAAGAAATCCAAAAACAGCTTTTGCTGATGCTTATAGTAAGAGGCGTCGCACGTCGCCAGTTCACGGTCCCAATCCAGCGACAAGCCCATACGGACCAGCTCGGCCTTCATGTTTTTGATGTTATCATAGGTCCACGTGGCCGGATGTGTCCCGCGATCGCGTGCCGCGTTTTCGGCGGGCAAACCAAAAGCATCCCAGCCCATGGGGTGAAGAACGTTAAAACCCTGCGCCCGTTTGTAACGCGCAACCACATCGCCCAGCGTATAATTCCGCACATGGCCCATATGAATACGGCCCGACGGATAAGGGAGCATCGACAGCGCATAATATTTGGGGCGCGATAGATCGACCTCGGCTTTGAAGCTTTTGTGGTCGTTCCAAAATTTTTGCCACTTTTCTTCCGTGGCGTGGACATTATAGCGTTCGGACATTTGGTTAACGTGCTTCTTCAAACAAGTGAAAGGGAGCCACACTTTAGGGCACAAAGACGCAAGCTGCAAGAAGAGGCCTGCCCCGAAATTATTCGTTTTTCTTCTCTCTCGGGCTTAAATCGGATAAAAGGGAAGAATATGAAATGAATGCTTTAAAGGAGCTATCAAATGCGCCTTCCCTTTTTATCACGTTTTCTTCCTGCCGCCGTGTTGGCCGCTGCATTAAGCCCTGTTTTAGCCTTAGCCCAGCAGGCGCCTTCGCCTTCTGTTGAATATATTCCGGGAATAAATCCAAAAGCCCTCCCGGCCCCTTCTCCTCTTGATCCTAAAAGGATAGAGATCCAAGGAAAAGTCGTCACATTTGAACGTCCCGATAATACTCTATTAACCCGCTCAACGCTCGAAGCCACGGCTTACTCAAGCACAACAGCGCAGCCATAAAGGAAAAGGGGGCCCAAAGCCCCCTTCCCTGAATGCCGATCCCTTATTTAAACTCTTTCTGCGCCAAACGCATTTGGCGGGCCCGCGTTAAGATTGTCTCTTCGATCGAGCTTGCCGTTGTCGGCGCCACGCTGGCATCAACCCAAGCGCCCTTCGGCCCTTGCTTGATTTGGCGGAAAACCGAGACTTTGACGCCATCGGCGCGCAAATCGCGGTCCATAATAAAGATGTTCAGCTTCATACGGGTCTCAGGCGTTTCGGGCGCGCTGTACCAATCGGTCGTAATCACGCCGCCAAAGGGATCGGCCGAGGCAATCGGTAAAAAGCCAACAACATCAAGGGCCGCACGCCATAAAAAGCCGTTGACGCCGATGCCTGAGTTCTCTTTTTTATCTTTACCGCCCAGCAAATCATAGCCGCCTGTATCGCTCATCAGGCTGCCGTTCTTATAAAGGTCTTGTTTGGTCTTATCGTCATATTTGTTTTCTGACGAAAGGCCCAGGCTTGAGCAGGCGGAAAGCCCGAAAACAAGCGCAAGTGACAGCAAAACAGGCCGGGCCGAAGCGAAAACAGCGCGCGCCGGGAGGCAGGAATTCGTTACTTTTTTCATGATAAGCTCACGTGAAGTTAAGAAATACCCCTCCCCGGAAATCGGCAAAAACACGTTATAAGACAATGTGTTGCGCGAAAATCCATGGTTAACGGGCTTGTGACGATTATGCCACACCGTATGGGCGAGTCGAGAAAAAAAGCATTTCAGACTTGTTTGGGCAAATCAACTGCTCCATTTTCAATGCGACGGGGCGATCCGCCCTCTCAAGTCAAGTATCGTTCAACACATTATCCATCCACAGAGGGGGATAGCACATGCGTAAAGTTCTTCTGGCTACCACAGCCTTGGTTGCCTTTGCTGGCGCCGCTCAGGCCGCTGAGTCGCCCATCACGATCAATGTCGGCGGTTACGTCGATTTCCGTGCAGCTTTGATGAGCGGTGTTAACACATCGTCCACCAGCAGCCACGTCGGTGAAAGCGCCCGTCACGGTGACTTCGAAACCGAATATCGCATTAACATGGCCGCCGAAGGCAAGGCCGCTCATGGCATCGAATACGGCGCCATGGTCAGCTTGTGGAACGGCAAAGGCTACAACTCGAACACGGGCGCTGATAACGCCGGTGGCAACCAAGTCCGCGAAGATCAGGCTTATGTCTGGATGTCGGGCAACTGGGGTAAAGTTATCTTCGGTGACGAACACGGCGCTTCGGATCTGTACACCTATGCTCCGACCGTTGGCGAAGGCCAGATCGATGGTTCCTACACGAACTTCACCGATCAAGGTCAGCTCCGCTTGATGCACCCCACTTACTTCGACGCGACAGAAAACGCCACCAAGGCGACCTACTACACGCCGAAAGTTGGCAATGCGAACCACAAAGTTCAATTGGGTGTCAGCTACACGCCGAACTTCACCGAGCAAGGCGAGCAGACCTATCTGACCAACACGCAAGCGACAGCGAACACCTACAAGAACGCCACGGAAGAAACGGTCCGTTACACGGGTCAATTCGGTTCGGTCGGTGCGGTTGTTGCCGGTATCATGGCGACGGGTGAAGGCAACGACACCACGCTTTCCACCTCGATGACGGGCGCGACGAAAGTCCGTGATTACTTCGGTTGGGGCCTCGGTTCGCAGTTGACCTACGCTGGCTTCACGCTCGGCGGTGGCTACACGAACGCCGGTCATCTTGGCACCGTTTCCGGTCAGGAAAAGGAACAGGACGTTTGGACCGCTGGCTTGAAGTATGAAATGGACAAGGTTGCTGTGGCCGTCAATGGCTTGCAGGGCCGTGGCTATAACAATGGCTTCGACATTGCTGGCTCGACAGCGAACATGGGCTCGTATGATTATGTCCGTGACTATCGTGCGGTTGGCTTCGGTGCCACCTACACATGGTTCCCCGGCATGACGACGGCTGCTGACGTGGTTGTCTATGACCAGAAGCGTGACGATCTGCCCAACGACAAAATCGCGGGCAACGTCATGATGCTGAGCCAGAAGCTGGCCTTCTAATGGTTCTCTGACGGTTTTCCGTCAGGCATCATCTAAGAACAGGGGCGGTAGCGTTTGCTACCGCCCTTTTTCTATGTATTTTTCAATGTCTTCGTGCTGGGGTGCCAAGGTCTCTGTTTCTGGGGGTTGTAATTAAGCCGGGCAGGGGCCATGTGTAGAAGGCAAAAGGAGAAAAAGATGACCGACGTATCTCAGTTAGACATGCCATCCCAAGGCGTTGATGCACGCTATTGGCGCGGAACGACTATTTTATGCGTTCGAAAAGGTGATTCGGTTGTCATGGCCGGTGACGGCCAAGTTTCCATGGGCGCAACCATTGTCAAAGGAAACGCACGAAAGGTAAGGCGTCTTTCCGTTGGAAATAGCGGGCATGACGTTATTGCGGGTTTTGCTGGCGCAACAGCTGATGCGTTTGCGCTGTTTGAGCGCCTGGAAGCCAAACTAGAAAAACATCAAGGCCAACTGATGCGCGCTTGCGTTGAAATGGCCAAAGATTGGCGCACGGATCGCTATCTCCGCCGTTTGGAAGCTATGCTGGCCGTCGCAGATACCGAAACGAGCTTGATTTTATCGGGAACGGGCGACGTTTTAGAACCAGAAGACGGCATTATCGGCATCGGCTCGGGTGGTTCTTTTGCGATTGCGGCGGCACGTGCGCTTATTGATCTGCCTGAACTGACCGCCGAGCAAATTGCCCGCAAAAGCATGGCCATTGCGGCAGGCATTTGCGTGTACACCAACACCAATGTGACTCTTGAAACGCTAGAGAACCAAAGGAAAGCGTAACATGAACGCTCTGACGCCTAAAGAAACGGTCCAAGAACTTAACAAACACATCATCGGGCAGAACGACGCCAAGCGTGCTGTTGCCATTGCCCTGCGCAACCGCTGGCGTCGTATGCAGTTGCCGGAAGCTTTGCGCGATGAAGTTCTGCCGAAAAATATTCTGATGATGGGCCCGACGGGCGTTGGAAAAACCGAAATCGCGCGGCGTTTGGCAAAACTAGCCGATGCGCCTTTTATCAAAGTCGAAGCGACAAAGTTCACGGAAGTGGGTTATGTCGGGCGCGATGTTGAGCAAATTGTACGGGATTTAATGGAAGTTTCGCTAAAGATGCTGCGTGAAAAAGCGCGACGGACCATCGGCGAGGCGGCGCAAACGGCGGCGCAAGAGCGCATTTTAACAGCCCTTGTCGGCGAAAGCGCTCAACCAGAAACGCGAGTCAAGTTTCGCCATATGCTTGAAGCGAACGAGCTTGACGACCGTGAAATCGAGATCGACGTTCAAGACAATTCCGCGAATGCCATGCCGACCTTTGACATTCCCGGCATGCCGGGCGCGCAAATGGGCATGCTGAATATCGGCGATATGTTTGGCAAGGCATTTGGCCCGCGCACAAAAAAGAAAAAAATGACCGTCCGCGAAGCCCGGCGTCTGATCCCGGAAGAAGAAGCCGAAGCGCGAACAGATCAAGACAAGCTAATTGGCGATGCGATAACGGCTGTCGAGCAAAACGGCATTGTCTTTCTTGACGAGATCGACAAAATAGCGGCGCGTAGCGATGGCGTGCGCGGCGGCGGCGATGTCAGCCGGGAAGGGGTGCAACGCGATCTTCTGCCCTTGATCGAAGGCACCAGCGTCTCGACCAAATACGGCATGGTGCATACGGATCATATTCTGTTCATCGCTTCTGGCGCTTTTCACCTGGCAAAACCGTCCGACCTGTTACCTGAATTGCAAGGACGGTTGCCCATACGGGTTGAACTTGCCGCGCTTTCCGAAGACGATTTCAAGCGTATATTGGTTGAGCCGGAAGCCAGCCTGATCAAGCAATACAGCGCCCTGATGCAGACCGAAGGCGTTGACTTAACCTTTACCGATGGCGCGATTGAAAAACTCGCCCGCCTGGCCAAAGAAGTTAACGCCAGTGTCGAAAATATCGGTGCGCGACGGCTTCATACGCTCCTTGAAAAATTGCTGGAAGATATCAGCTTTGAGGCCAGCGAAAAAGCGGGGACGGCTTTGTGCGTGGACGAAGCCTATGTCGATGCGCACTTAACGGGCTTTGCAAAGAACATGGACCTTTCGAAGTTCATTCTCTAAACTGATAAACTGATATTCTTTCAGCAAAATATATTACAAAAAGCATTGCTAACCCTTGCTTTTTTCGGAGAACTTTTAAAACTTATCTCACCGATGAGGGCTGTTCGGGCGGTCTGGCACTCCACGAAAAAAGGGGACGTTAGGCGACATGTTCCGAGGACGACGCCTTTTGCCGTGAAAGGAAGAGGCGTCGTAAAACGATCAAAACAACCATCGCCGTATCCAAAAAGAAAACGGTTGAAGGATAAAATGCCGTGACAAAATTAAACGGATCCATAACAGATAACCGCAAAAGCCCCGTCAAGGCATAGGCGATAAAAAGAAGCGCTTGTTCTTCAAACGGGTTCCGCCAAACCTTTCGGAAGGTAAAAGATGTCCCGGCGGCATCAATCAGCGAGACCAAGACAACGGCAAAGATTGGATTTTTCGTCATTTGCCACAAAGGTATGGCCGAAAGCGTCAGAATAAACGTTATCCAATCCTTGCGGCTAATGTTTTTGTCGCCGTGCTTCAGCGATAAAAGAAAAATCGTAAAATAGACCGGCAAGCAAACCAAAAGACTTATCCCGCCAATCCACGCTTCTTCGAAAAAAATGGCTGCTGTCGCAATCGACTGTAACAGCGTCCAAATGATCCACGTAAAAGCATGCGGCTTGACCTGTCCGCGGCATACATCGCGGATATAAAGCGCCATCGTGATAAACTCAATCACAACGGCAATCGTCGCCAGAATGACATCAAACGTCATGGAATTATTCCTTCGCGGTTTGGCGTAATCTTAAATAAAAAGCGCCCGCGCCGCCATGGTTTGGCGCAGCCTCATGCAGCGCGGCAATATAAGGGGAAAGTTGAGCATCGGTGCACCAACGCGGAAAGTTTTGACGCAAAACCGAAGCGCCATCTTTTCCTTTGCCCGTAACGATAAGAAGGCGGCGCGCCCCGATGGCGGCTTGGCGGCGAACAAAACGAACCAAGATCGTAAAGGCCTTGTTTTGCGTTAAGCCATGAAGATCGAGCGTCGCGTCAATCGGCGTGCGTCCGCCCGCCATCGCCCGGCGCGTTTTTTTGGAGAGAGATTCGATATGCGCCTCGGCTTGACGCAGAACGAAAGGGGCAATGTCCTCATCATTTTTGACGCGTGGGGTCGCCTTCGTTTGTTTTTTAACCGACAGGCGACATTTCGGTTGCATTTTATCCACGCCTTGCAGATAAGCGCGCCAAGCTTCTTCGTCAGATGACGGGGGGACGATCATGGCGGCGCAACCCCATTGGGAAGCAAAAGATAATACAGGCCATTGCTTTGCATACGCCCAGCCGCTTCCTCGGCTTCGGCACCGCGCCCCCAAAACAGATCGCCGCGAACAGGCCCTTTGATCGCGCCGCCCGTGTCCATGCTAAAGACAAGGCAGGGCGAGGCGGGCGCTTCGGCATCAAGCCACAAAGGAACGCCAAGCGGGATATAGTTTTTATCGACCGCAAGACTGCGCCCCGCCGTCAGCGAAAGCCCCAGCGCGCCGACAGGCTCTTTTTCCGATCGAAACTGAAAGAAGACAAAAGACGGGTTTTCGTTCATCCAGATTTGGCTTTGGTCGGGATGGGCCGCTAAAAAGGCGCGAATCTTTTGCATGGAAACGGGCCGGTCGATAACGCCGCGGTCAACTAAAACGCGGCCAATCGGCACATAAGTCCGTCCGTTCTGCGCCGCATAGCCAAGACGCTTTTCTTGGCCCGATGGATAAAGAAGGCGGCCCGAGCCTTGAACTTCTAAAAAGAAAACATCCACGGGATCTTTCGCACAGGCCAGCATTTGCGCGCGCTGCGCCAATCCCTTTTGCACAATCGCGGCGCGATCGTCATAAGGAACAAACGAGGCGCCTTGCACTTTTCCTGTAATTGTTTTGCCTGCAAGATCCGGCGAAAAATCCTTTAGGTTTGCCCGAAGCATATCGTCGGGCTTAGCCCAAAGGGGTGTTTGATAAGGACCGTGACACGTGTCATCGGCTTCAAGTGTCGGTTCATAATAGCCTGTAAACAAACCGTCGTTCTTCTGGGCGTTTTGAATTCTATAGGGTGTGAAGGCTCCTTCAAAAAAGGCTTTGGCGTCAAGCTTGTCCATTTGATGGGTGGCCTGACAAGCAGACTGCCAGGTTTGAACTTTTCCCGTGATTGACGCTTTTGGTCCCGCGCCAAAAAAAGCTTCTGGGCCTTTTTTAACAGCCGCTTGGCAAAGCCGATCAAAAACGACAAACGCGTCACCCGCTTTGTTATCCTCTGTGTCCCAGCCCGGCAGAGCTCGATAGGAAAGGGGCTCCCACTGAATCTGAGAGATCGGTTGTTTTTCCGTTGCGCATCCCGACAGAAAAAGAGCCGCAAAGAGAAAACAACCATAAAGCCGGTGACGATGACGAAGGGGAGGGTGACAAGCCATCTTAATTGGCTCGCGTTGCAACAAGCTGCCAATTGGGATCTTCTTCGCGGCTGTCGCGCGAAAAAATCCAATCATCTTGCATTTCGATGCTCTTTTCGGGATCTCCCGATAAAACACTTCCCGCCGCATCGCGCAAAAAGCGTTTTTGAAGCGTTGTGAAACGAACGGTTAAAAAGGCGATCATCCCCTCCAGCCGCGCTTCGACAATTTCGACTTCTTTGAACGCTTCAAGCGAAAAATGCATGGTCTGGCCAGCAAGCCGCCGCGCTTCGATATCCGCCAGAAAAGACCGCGCCACTTCGGGCGCAAGAAGACGGTTGGTCCACGCCAAATCGCCTTTGGCAAAGCCATCTAAAATCGCTTCGAAAGCGGTCCGCGCCCCAGATAAAAACGTCTTTTCATCAAAATGGGGGTCTAAAGCCCGCCATTGGTCCAAAGCGCCAGCAAGCGAGGCCGCAGCATAACCATGGGGCGTCACCCCGGCGTCGGGTGGCAGAATTTCGGGGTCTTTTTTCGTTGGAAAAACAACAACATCTTGAGAAGAAAAGGGATTGGGTGGCGTGGCGCCAGGATCGCGGTCTTGATTAAAATCGTCTCGGCCTAAAACGGACCAAAGCCGCGCGATACAAATAACCGCTAAAATCGCAAAAAAGATCGTATCTATGGAATCCATCGTCAGGCCTCTTTCGGGCGGCTAAAACGTCTTTGTCTCATTGTGCCAAAGCACCGGTCATGATAGGACAAAGTCGAAACAAACAGGAGTTTTTAACATGACCAACGAACAGAATCCAATGCCCGCCGATGCCGAACAAGCGATTACCGTTAACTTGCAGTATGTGAAGGATTTTTCGTTTGAAAGCCCGAATGCACCGCAAATTTTCGGCCCGCAAGAAGCGCAGCCTCAATTAAACATCGGCGTTAACGTGCAAAGCCGGAAGTTGGCCGACAACACCTATGAAGTTCTGCTCATGTTCAAGGTCGAAACCATGGTCCAAGACAAAACGGCTTTTATTGCCGAATTGTCTTATGGCGGTGTTTTCACTTTTCCGGCCGTTTCACCGGAACAATTGGACATGCTGCTTTTTGTGCATGCGCCGCATCTTCTTTTCCCCTTTGCGCGCAGCATTTTGTCGAATGCCGTTCGCGACGGCGGCTTCCCGCAGGTTTTCATCAACCCCATCGATTTTTATGGTTTGTATATGTCGCAAAAACAAAATCAAGGGGCAGCGGCCTAATTGCCGCAAAGGCATAAAAAAAGCCGCCGAAGATTTCGGCGGCTTTTTTGTTGGGCTTCGTCTTAGTCGTCGCGAGACGATGACGTTGATCCGGATGAGACACTGCCGCGCCGCGTCACTTTGGTGACCTGAACGCCGCTTTCGTTCGTGTTTTGGTTCATCGAATCGAAGAAATCGTTGTTCGTTTTGCTGTATTTCAGCTTGTCGACCAAGAACTCCATCGCATCGGTCACGCCCATCGGCATCAGCACGCGGCGCAAGACCCACATTTTCGACATGGTGGGCTTGTCCACCAAAAGCTCTTCTTTGCGGGTGCCGGATTTCGTGATGTCGATCGCGGGGAAGGTCCGGCGATCCGACAATTTACGATCCAGAATGATTTCCGAGTTGCCCGTGCCTTTGAACTCTTCAAAGATAACTTCGTCCATACGGCTGCCCGTATCGATAAGAGCCGTCGCGATGATCGTCAGCGACCCGCCTTCTTCGATGTTGCGCGCTGCGCCAAAGAAACGCTTCGGACGCTGCAAAGCATTGGCATCGACACCACCCGTTAACACCTTGCCCGATGAAGGAACGACGGTGTTATAGGCGCGCGCCAGGCGCGTGATGCTATCCAACAAGATAACGACATTGCGCTTATGCTCGACCAAGCGTTTGGCTTTTTCGATGACCATCTCGGCCACTTGAACGTGACGCGTCGCGGGTTCGTCGAAGGTCGAGCTAATCACTTCGCCCTTAACCGAGCGCGCCATATCCGTGACTTCTTCGGGACGTTCGTCGATCAGCAAAACGATCAAGTACGCATCCGGATGATTTTGCGAAATAGCATGCGCGATATTTTGCAGCATAACCGTTTTGCCGGTACGCGGCGGCGCGACGATCAGCGCGCGCTGACCCATGCCCAGCGGCGAGATCAAATCAATCACGCGCGTTGTATAATCTTTTTTCGTCGGGTCTTGAATCTCAAGATGCAATCTCTCGTTCGGATAGAGCGGCGTCAGGTTATCAAAACCGATACGATGACGCGTTTTATCCGGCTCTTCGAAGTTGATCGTGTTGACTTTCAACAGCGCAAAATAACGTTCGCCCTCTTTCGGCGATCTGATTTCGCCTTCAATCGTGTCGCCCGTGCGCAGATTAAACTTACGCACTTGGCTCGGGGAGACGTAAATATCATCTGGCCCCGGTAAATAGTTCGATTGAGGCGAGCGTAAAAAGCCGAAACCATCGGGTAAAACTTCCAAAACGCCTTCGCCGTAAATGGCGTTATTATTTTCTGCTTCCTTTTTCAGGATCGCAAACATCATCTCTTGCTTACGCATCGCGCCAGCGTTTTCGATTTGGCGTTCTTCGGCAAAGGCAAGAAGTTCGGCGGGGGATTTTTCTTTTAATTCGCGTAAATTCATCTGAAGGGCCTGTGAAGGGATTTTACAATAGGTTTGGGTTGGTGTGTTTAGTTTATGCGCGCAAATCTCTGGTTTGCAGAATCTGCGTGGCCCTGTTTGAAGGGGCTAAGGCAGATCATCTCGCTTTGTTTGAAGAGGTCCGAGCGGAATGAAAATGACGAAAAGTCTAAAACAGGTCCGCACCGGCGTTATTCAGTCAATTAAAGGAAACCGGGGGATCTGTCAAAAACTTTCATGCCCTTTTCCCCTAAAAAAAGAAAAAAACACAAGAAAAAGTTAAATTAACCAATGTATTAGGTTAATTCATGGTGAACTTTTTGCGCGAGGGCCTCGATAAAAGGCGGAAAACATCCAAAAGTCGGAACACGTGTGAAAGACGGACAGCCAAGGGATAGGGCTAATTGTTTAGCTTCTTGATCTAATTCAACCAAAGTTTCGACGTGCTCGGAGACAAAGGCAATGGGCGCAACCATAATTGCTTTTTGTTCCTTTGCCGCTTGTTTGATTTCATCGGTAAGACTGGGGCCAAGCCATTTTTGAGGGCCCAAGCGACTTTGATAAACCAAACGTGTATCTTCAAAAAAGAGGCGTTGCTCTGAAAGGGCTTTAACAAGAGCTTGTACGGTCTTTTCGCATTCGTTCTGATAAGGGTCTCCCGCAAGGATGTGGCTTAAAGGCAACCCATGCGCCGCAAGCAAAAGCCGCGTAGGTTTATTTTTATCCAAAAGATTTTTTTTGATTTGCTGAACCCATGCCGCGATAAAAAGGGGATCGTCGGGATAAGACATAATTGTCCGTACATCTGACCGATCAAAAGGTTTTTTCTGCCAAGCCTCATCAAACGCGGCCAAAGACGATCCTGTCGTCGTCCATGAAAATTGAGGATACAGCGGCAGGCGAACAATTCGATCTGGCCCATAGGCTTCCAGCAAGGGCCACACATGCGCGATAGACGGCTGGGTATAGCGCATAACGACAAAACAGCGAAGATCGTCTCCTGGGGCCAGGGACGGGCGGCAAGCAGCCTCTAAAGCGCGTGCTTGCGCTTCTGTTGTGGGTCCAAGCGGCGATCCGCCACCGAGGGTGGCATAAAGACGGCGCGAAACCGGAGCACGTAGGGAAGAGATAAGCCAAGCTAAAAAGCGACGACGCCAAACGGTTCCAGGCAAAATAGCTGGATCGTTAAACATCGCGCGCAGAAAAGGGCGGACGTCCTTAAGAGTCTGCGGCCCCCCCATATTGAACAAAAGAATGGCCGTTTTCATCGTGATGCGCTTCCCAAGCACGAACCGTTTCAATAAAAGCCGTTACGTTTTCTGGCGGCGTTTCCGGTAACAAACCATGGCCTGTGCTGACAATAGCTGGATACCTCGTCGTTTCCAAAACGTGAAGAAGATTATCAAGCGCTTCCTTCATGGGGGCACCGCCTTTGACAAGCAAGGCCGGGTCAATGTTTCCATGTAGCGGCATCAAAGGCAACAGCGCATCTTGCATAAAATCAAGCGGAATGGTCGGATCGACGACCAAGGCATCAATCCCTGTCTGTTCGGCATAGGCTAAATAATTATCAGGCGAAGCGCCACGCGGGAAACCGATGATGGGCACGTTTTTATATTCAGCCTTTAAAGCGCGAACCAATTCTTCCGTGGGGTAAACGACCCAACGCTGAAAAGCCTCACCATCGAGAAGACCGGCCCAACTATCGAAAAGAAGAAGCGCCTCGGCCCCGGCTTCGATTTGTCGCGCCAGATATTCAAGCGTGCAGTCCATAACCTTTTCAGTCAGCTTTTGCAGAAAGGACGTATCGGAAAGAACTTTCTCCTCGGCTGCGGCAAAGCCGTTTTTTCCTTTTCCTTCAATCATGTAACAGGAAACAGTCCAAACGCTTCCCGCAAAACCAAGCAATGTTTTATCGGCAGGCAGTTCTTCTTTTACGCGTGAAAGCGTTTGAAAGACAGGCTCTAATTTATCGATAGACCAAGATAGATTTTGAATATCTTGGACGGTGCGGATGGGATTGAGAAGAGGGCCTTCATGATCGACGAAAGTTAAGGATTGTCCCAAAGCATAAGGAACAAGAAGGATGTCGGCAAAAACAATCGCCGCATCGATATCGAAACGACGGATAGGTTGAAGCGTAATCTCTGTCGCAAGGTCTGGATTGAGACAAAGGTCTAAAAATGAAGAGACCCGAGAGCGCATTTCTCGATACTCGGGAAGATAGCGTCCGGCTTGCCGCATCATCCAGATCGGTAACCGATGAACGGGTTTACCCGAAAGAAGATCGAGCAAAGGTTTGTCGGTTTTTATCACCAGGATCCTTTCTTCATATTTAAATTTAAAAGTAGATGTTGTTAGTTGGTTGGCCTTTTTACGGGGATTAAATAAAAGGGCGACTTATCCCTTTTCAAAAGGCCGAATGATCCTCAGAAAGCGATGTGTATCGGTAAAGATGGAAAAGAAAGTGTAAAGAACTCGTTAACATATATAAATCAAGGCGTGGGATAAGGTTGTGGATGACGGGGATAACCACACGATGGAGAGACTATCCCCATTTCGAACAGACATGTCAGGAAAAAGAGTCCACGCGTGCGCGAAACTGTGGACGAATATGGACACACGGGTAGCCTTCGGCATCGGGTCCGTTGAAAGCGACTTTATCCACGAAAACTTAAAAAAGTGTGAACAAAAGGAAAAAAGGCTGTTCTTTTTTACGTGTCGTTTGGGCCAAAGAAAGGTAGAACGATAGGACCAATCTAGACCCTTCTTTTTCCGATGGCTTCGATGGATCAAACGGCGTTCCACCTTCATCTTGTGTCTGATGCGACAGGCGAGACAATCAATAGTATTACACGCGCCTGCCTTGTTCAGTTCGACAAGGTCAAAGTGCAAGAGCATCAATGGAGTCTTATTCGAACACGGCGACAGCTGGCGATTGTTTTAGATGGGTTAAAGGAATGGCCGGGGTTGGTTCTTTACACTTTTGTCGATGAAGAGTTGGATTTAGCTCTTTCTAGCTTTTGCCGAGAAAACGCTATTCCCTGCCTTTCTGTCTTGGATCCTGTTTTGGATGAGATGACAGCTTATTTTGGCAAGCCCTCGGCGCATAAACCGGGACGTCAGCATGCTTTAACGGCTGATTATTTTGACCGGATCGACGCAATGGACTTTGCCTTGTCCCAGGACGACGGCAATCAAGCCGATAAAGCAGCCGAAGCCGATGTGCTTGTTCTTGGCGTTTCGCGCACATCGAAAACGCCAACATGCGTTTATCTGGCGCATCGTGGGATCAGGGCGGCAAACATCCCCATTGTTCCGGGGCTTCCTTTGCCGGTCGATTTTAAGAAATTAACAAAACCTTTGATTGTTGGGCTGACAAAAGACCCCGATCAATTGGTCGAGACGCGTTTATCTCGGCTTCGTTTTCTTAATCAAAATGAAAAATCGCCTTATATTGACCCTGTCAGCGTTCGTGAAGAAGTTGCCGAGGCTAAAAAGCTGTTTTTGAAACTGGAATGCCCGGTCATCGACGTTTCGCGCAGATCTATTGAAGAAACGGCAGCCGAGATTATGATGTTGTATCAAAAGAGAATGATGCAAAAAAAAGAAGATGATAAAAGGGGGCAAATATGACAGACGTACATCAAATAATCTCGGGACACGCGGCGATTGCCGGCGTTATGGGCTGGCCGATCAATCATTCAAAATCGCCACGCATCCATAATTATTGGTTGCGTCGTTATGGTATTGATGGCGCTTATCTTCCTTTTCCGGTTGAGACGCAACATTTTGAAGCCGCGCTACGTGCGTTACCCTATCTCGGCATCAAGGGCGTGAATATAACCATTCCGCACAAACAACATGCTTTGAAAATCGTCGATCAAGTGCACCCATTGGCCGCGCGCGTCGGGGCCGTCAATACAATTATCGTCAAACCAGATGGGAAGCTGGAAGGACGGAATACGGATGTTTTCGGCTTTATGGAAAATCTGCGTTATCACAATGTCGATTTGAAAGATAAAGTCGCAACGGTTTTGGGATCGGGCGGCGCGGCGCGGGCCATTTTGGTGTCGTTGATGGATATGGGGTGCGGCGAGATCCGCATCGTCAATCGCAGCCAGCACAAAGCCGAAGAGCTGCAAGGGCAAATGAAAGAGCAAGAAGATCACAACGGCCTGCATGTTTTTGCATGGGATGAGATGGATCGGGCTCTTTCCGGCGCATCGTTTGTTGTGAACACAACGTCTTTAGGCATGACGGGACAGCCGCCGCTCGAAGTGGATTTATCAAGACTGCCTTATGATGCCTGTGTGAACGATATTGTCTATTCGCCGCTCATGACCGGGATTTTGAAACAGGCGCAGCAAAAGGGCCTGAAGATTGTCGATGGCCTTGGCATGTTGTTGCATCAAGCGCGTCCCGGTTTTGCCGCTTGGTTTGGCAAAGATCCAGAAGTTTCGGAAGATCTTCGGCACTTTGTGTTGGGCGCATGATAAAAAAACGCCCCCTTGTCGTTGGTCTGACGGGCTCAATCGGGATGGGGAAAAGTACGGTTGCCGATATGTTTGGGCGCTTGGGACTTCCCGTGTTATCGGCAGATACTGTCGTCCATGCTTTGCTGGCTTCCGGCGGCGCGGCGGTTGCCAGGGTAGCGCGTCATTTTCCCGATACTCTTGTCAAAGGCGCCATTGATCGTCAAAAACTGGCCGCCCTTGTTGTTGGATGCCCCACAGCGCTTGAAAAGCTTGAAAAGATTCTTCACCCGTTTGTGTGGCGTGCGGAACGCGCCTTCATTCAAAAGGCGCGGCAGGCCGGGGCTCGCGGCGTTTTGCTGGAAATCCCCCTTTTGTTTGAAACAAAATCTGAAAAAAGGATGGATGTCGTCGTTTGCGTTCATGCCAAAGCACAAACGCAAAAAGAACGCGTTATGAAGCGGGCCGGGATGACAGCCGGACGTCTTCGGTTTCTTTTGTCTCGGCAGATGTCGTCGCGCGAAAAAAAAGCGCGGGCCGATTATGTGATCTCGACGGATTGTTCACTTGCCGAAACGCGAAAAGCGGTCAAAAAAACATGGCAAGAAATTTTGGAACGACAGGGACTGAAAAAAGATGCGTGAGATTGTTCTCGATACGGAAACAACGGGCCTTAATCCACTTCAAGGCGATAGACTTGTCGAAATTGGATGCGTTGAATTGGAAAACCATATAGCAACAGGCGCCGTCTATCACCGTTATTTTAATCCTGATCGTGATGTTCCGGCAGAAGCCACGCGCGTGCACGGCCTGACAAACGAATTTTTAGCCGATAAACCGCTTTTTGCACAGGATGTTGACTCGTTTCTAACCTTCATCGGGGACGCTAAACTTGTCATTCATAATGCCGCCTTCGATATGGGGTTTTTGAATATGGAGCTGGCGCGGCATGGGTTCGGGCAACTTCCCGCCGATCGCGCCATTGATACGTTGAAGATAGCGCGCGAAAAGTTTCCGGGGTCTCCGGCTTCGCTCGACGCCTTATGTAAAAGATTTGGCATTGATGCGTCGGCCCGTACCGTTCACGGGGCGCTTCTTGATGCGCAATTGCTTGCCGACGTTTATTTGGAACTGTGCGGCGGACGACAACCCGACCTTGATATGGGCGGCGTTGAAAAGTTGGTTATTGAAGAGGCCTTGGTTCAAAAAAGAACCTTCCGCGCGCCGCGGTCTTTTCTGCCGTCGCCGGAAGAGCTGGCGGCACATACGGCCTTTTTGGACAAAATCAAAAACCCTCTTTGGCGAAAAGAAGACGGTCATGAGTAATTCTGGAAAAAAAGAAAAGACGCATCGTTATATCACGCGCGACGGCGGCGTGAATATTGATCGAAAAGGGTTGCACTATCACCACCCGCGCGATTGGTATCATTGGATGCTGACGCTAAGCTGGGCGCAAATTGTTTTGTTTATTGGGGTGTTGTTTTTTATCATTAATCTGTTTTTTGGCGGTCTTTATTGGCTTGATGCTTCTTGTATCGAAGGCGCGGATCCATCATCCTTTTGGGATTATTTTTTCTTTAGCGTTCAAACATTCGGGACCATCGGCTATGGCCATATGTGGCCCAAAGGAAATTGGGCGAACAGCATTATGGCCGTTCAAAGCTTTTTAAATTTTTGTAGCTTCGGCTTGATCACGGGGTTGTTGTTCAGTCGGTTTTCGCGCCCCTCAGCCCGTGTGATGTTTAGTAATTTTGCGGTCATTTCCCCTTATGAAGGGCGCGCGACGCTCAGTTTTCGGGCGGCGAATCGGCGCGGAAATCAGATCTTACAAGCGCAGGTCCATGTCTCGTTGTCGCGCAACGAAACGACAATGGAAGGCGAATCCATTCGGCGGATCTATGATTTGAAAGTCCTTCGCCCGACAAGCTCGTTCTTTAATTTGACGTGGACCATAAGGCACGTTATCGATGCAGACAGCCCGCTTTACGAAAAAACGCCCGAAGATTTGCGCGATAGCGAAACGGAAATCATCGTTCTTTTATCTGGCATCGACGATGTTTACGGCCAGCTTGTACATGGCCGTTTCGCGTTTAATCATGAAGAGATTCTTTTTGGTTATCGTTTTGTCAACATGTTCGATCGCAAAGATCATGGCGGATCCGTCGTCGATTACACAAAGTTTAATAGCGTCGAGCGTCTTGACGATCAGGTGTAGAGCGAAAGACGCGAACCTTTTGCGCCCGGCACAGACGCTGCCGCGCCGCCGACGTGAATGTCGATAACGGGGCGCGCCGCCGTGCTTTGCACAACCGCCCGCTGCCGTCGCCAGCACGCGGCATTTAAACAGGTAAACAATCCCGCGACGGTTGAAGCGGAGACAAGAAGAATAGAAGGCAAGGCCGCCGAAAGACCGTTGGCCGCCGCTAATTTGATCCCGCCAGAAAACAGGCCGATGACGCTTAAAGCGCCAACAGTGTTGTTGAGAACAATAAAAAACGGATACGGTCCCTTCACGGGCGCGGGCGCTAAATCGGTTTTCATGATCAATCGTTTATAAAAATGCGTGCGGACGAGACTATACAAAACTTAAATAGTTTCAGAAACGGGAAAGACGCCGCGCGTTTAAAACGACAAGAAGAGAAGACAGGCTCATAGCTGCCGCGGCCAGAGGCGGCGTGACAAAACCAGCCATGGCAAGGGGAACAGCCAAAGCGTTGTAAAAGATAGCTAGCCCAAAGTTTTGACGAACAAGCCGCTGTGCCGCACGCGCGATGGTTAAAAAGGACAGAACCGGCGCCAGCAGCGATCCTTTAAAAACGGCATCCGCTGCGTTTTGTGTAATGTCCGCGCCGCTAGCTGGCGAAAGGGAAACCGAAGCCGCCAATAATGACGGCGCGTCGTTTAGACCATCGCCGACCATCAAAACCGAAGCGCCAGCCGCGCGCCGTTTTTCAATCTCAGCCGTTTTTTCGGTTGGCGACAAAGCCGCCATGAAATGATCAATCCCGGCGGCGCGCGCCGCAGCCGCCACGGCGGCAGGACGGTCGCCGGAAAATAAGTATAAGGTATAGCCTTCTTTATGTAGAGCGGCCATGGTCTCTCGGGCGTCGGCTTTAAGGGAATCCTCAAAGGTAAACAGAACGGGCTCTTGGCCGGGGCGGCAGAGCCATAATTCAGAGACCTCTTGCGTCTGATCGCTTCGCTTGCTGGCCGATCCGCACCACTCGCGGCGGCCCAGCCGCAGGGGAAGATCGCCGACGCGGCCCTTTAACCCCTGGCCGGGAATTTCTTCGACATCTTGTGCGGGCGTGACATTCGTCGGTCCGGCAGCGGCCAAGGCTTGCGCAAGGGGATGGCGGCTTTGTTGCGCCAGCGCCGTTGCTAAAGCCCACGCGACAGGGTCGGCATTTGTATGAACAAGGCGCGGTTTGCCTAACGTGAGCGTGCCTGTTTTGTCGAAAACAATGGTATCGACCGTCGAGGCTTTTTCCAAAGCATCGGCGCTTTTAAGAAGAATGTTTTGCCGGAATAAAAGACCGCTTGCCAAAACCTGAACAGCCGGAACGGCCAGCCCCATCGCGCAAGGGCAGGTGATAATCAAAACAGCCATGGCCGTGATAAAGGCCTGCTGCCACGGCGCGTGAAAGGCAAAGAGCCAAAGAAGAAAAGTAAGCGTGGCCAAAAAGAAGACGGAAGGGACATAGATTTTTGCAACTTTATCCGCCAAACGAACAAAACGGGCGTTGCCTTGCTCGGCGCGCTCCATCAAACGAATGATATCGCCAAGCAAACTATCGGCGCTGGTTGCGGTGATGCGGATACGCACGGGGGCCAATAAATTAAGACATCCGGCGAAAACTTTATCTTCGCGTTTAACGGCGCGCGGAAGGCTTTCACCCGTCAAAAGGCTGGAATCAATTTCGGAAGCGCCGTCAACAATCACACCGTCGGCGGCGATTTTTTCGCCTGCTGCCGTGCAGAGGATTTGATCCGGCGACAAGGTGGAAATGGGCACGCGTTGAAAAGAGCCGTCTGCCGCCAAGATCGTCGCCTGCCCCAGAGAAAGGGAGAGCAAATCAAGCGCTGCCGCCCGCGTTTGCCCGCGGGCTTTGGCGTCTAAATAACGCCCAATCAACAGGAAGAAAATCAGCATAACCGCTGAATCAAAATAAAGCGGCGCGGGCGGGTGAAAAAGATCGAAGAAACTGCAGGCGAGCGTTAAAAAAAGGGAAAAGACAATAGGAACATCCATGTTCACGCCGCCGTGACGCAGCACGGCCCAAGCCGAGACAAAAAAGGTTCGGCCCGCGAGAAGAACGGTCAAGCTTGCCAGAGCCGCCTTGAGCCAAACAGGCCAAAGGGAAGCGCCCACCATCAAAAAAACGGTGACAAGGCCAGAAAACAAAAGATCAAAACGCAGAAGTCGAAGGGATTTCGCTTCTTTTTGCTCAATTTGCGCGGGATCAAAGGGGGCATAGGTATACCCTAGTTTTTGGGCTTCATGAATCAAAGCCGCACCGCGTTCGCGTGGGCCTTTCCAGCGCAAAACAAGCCTTTTTTGGGCTAAAGAAACGCGCGCGGTGACGCCTTTTTCCGCGCCCAGAAAGCTTTCGATCGACTGCGCGCAACTGGCGCAATGCATGCCATCGACCGATAGATACAGAACATAGCGTTCTGCGCCCTCTTTTATCGCGAAAGCGGAAAAATCGGTTGTCGTGATCTCTTGCGCCGCGTCCTTCATCTGTTCATTATACACCTATTCAGCTTCGATAAACAGCGCCACGGAAAGGCCCTTTCTCATGATCGATCAATGGTTTTCTATTACCAGCACGCATCAATCTATTGGGGTGCATCTCATTTGCGATATGCTGTTGGCTTTGGCTTTGGGGCTTTTCTTTGGATACGAGCGTTCTTATCATGGCCGTGCCGCCGGGATGCGGACCTATGGCCTTGTTTGTATGATCTCCGCGGTTTTAACGGCTGTATCGGGGTTTCCGATGGACTGGTATGGGATCGGCGGTGTCGGCCTGGGCCCTATTGATCCGACCCGTACCGTTCAAGGCATTGTGACCGGCATTGGTTTTCTGGGCGCCGGGATCATTATGAAAGACGGCATGAATATTAGCGGTCTGACGACGGCAGCTTCGATTTGGGCGGCGGCGGCGATAGGCGTGATCGTTGGGCTTGATTATTATTTCGCCGCGACGGTTTTGACGGTTCTTTCAGCGGCCTTTGTCGTCTTTGGGGCGCGGTTTGAAGCCATTTTGCCATCGCGCCGCCCGATGTCGGTCTCTATCACCTTTAAAAAGGGCCTGTTGCCGCAGCAGGAAGAAATCGAGACGATTGCGAATGCCTATGGGTATGGGATCGCTAAAGGATCGATTTCAATGCAATTTCGAAGTGGTCAAATTGAATGGCGTTTTGTTGCCGTTTCAAAAGACGGCGCACGTGGCTGGCCTGTGACGGGTCTTGGCGCAAAATTAGCTCAGAACGAACAGATCGACAGTTTTTATCTTTCACGCGCCCGAAACTGATAAAAGGAGTAGATCGTGCAAATTGTTCGAAAAAGCGACCGGTTGACCTTGACGCCAGAGCCGGATGTCAAAATATATGAATATGAAACGGACGACGCTTTTCTAAGCGGTGCCGTGGCCGAAATTGATGGACGGTATCCCGATCGCGGTTTTTGCGTCAACGAACGGTTGAAAGAACTGGTTTATGTGATCGCGGGGCAGGGACTTTTAGTTTTCAGAAACAAATCTGTTCCCTTTGAGGCGGGCGATACGCTTTTTATCGATCATGGCGAAGCTTTTGCCTGGGAAGGGCAGATGACGCTTTATATCGCGACGGCCCCTAAGTTTGATCCAGCGCAGCATAAAGAAATAGATTAACTGGCCTTTGCCCGGCTGTTTTCACGCGTTAGCTGCCACGGCACAATTGTTGCGCGTCCGTTTGTGACGCCAATGGATTTGATTTGCCATGTTTGGCGGGGCGGGTCGATGCCCGCGTAAATACTGGGCTCAAGCTCAAGCCGGGCGCGATCCGTCAAAAGGGAAAGCCGCCAACCCATCCCCGAAGGCGTGCGCAAAAGGGCTGCCGACCCGTCTTGAATAATCGAAACCTGAACGGATGGATGCAAGTGCCAACGTAACGAAAAGGCGATACCCGGCGGGCCTTGCAAAATCTCACGCCCTTGAAGAAGTTCGCCATCGGCGGAAAGCGTTAAAAGACGCGAAAGAGATGTATCCAGATTGACAAGATAGCCATCGTGGCTCAGCTCGACCACATGCGCGCCATCTTTTTCATAACGCTGCGCATCGACGACATGCGCCCGGTCCGACAGGCCGCCTTGCGATAAAACATCGCAGGCGTTCATGTCGTTCAGCGTCATCGTGCTGTGTGCCGCCGTGGCGGCCATGGCTTGATGCCACGCCTTGTCGCCGCGCGGGCCCGGCCCGCAATTGACGATCAATCTTTCGCGCCCAACGCTAAACTCAAAGCCAAACAAACCGGCATGAGCCGTTTCGTCGTAAGGCGCGGGCGGTGCGGCGCCAACATCAACCAATAGCAAGCTTCGCCCAGCTGTCAGTCTTTCATATCCCATATGATCCAAGCGACGCAGTGCCCGGCAACGCAGGTTTGATAAGGAAAAAACGGCGTCTAAGGAAACGGCGCTTTCTTCCCGGCCTCCGTTGAAAAGAGCAAACCGTCCATCGCCGTGACGAAAGAATTTGATGGCGGGTAACATACGCTGCAGGGCTAAAGCAAGCTCGGGCGGGCTTTGAAGCCCGGCCAAGCGCAAAGCTTCGCGCACGTCGATCAGGGTACGCACAAACGTTAAATGAAGAGAAGGGTTGCGCGAAATATGGCCGCCGTCGGGTAGAATTTCCTGGTCGATTTGCCGCAGCAAAAGGTCAAACCCAAGACCCAAGGCTTTCTCGCGATCCATAAAGGCAAGGCCGCCATATAGACATCCTTTCAAGGCCGCTAGCGATTCAAGTCCCGTTGGTTGAACCGGCAGGGTATGAAAAAGGTGACGCATTTGCCGCGCCATCGATGGCCATAAAAGCATCTCTAAATCGTCGGGCGCTTTGGGGCTGTAAAAATCGTAAAACGAGATCCAATTGGTAAGGCGCGCGCCTAAAACGCCAGGGGCCCAAACAGAGTCTTGCCAATCGTCCTCGTCATGAAGCCATTGAAATAAAAGATCAACGGCCTTCCGGCGTGCAGCTTCGGACCCAACCGCCCGCAGGTCGCGTAGCCAGCTATGGGTTGCGCGACGAACAAAAAAAGACGGATTTTTCGTTTGATCCTGATCGAAAAGACCGGGGTTCGAGGCCAGCAAAGCGTGCCCTTTTTCAGCATCGCCCGGCCAAAGATCGGGCAAAGACAATTGCAAGCCGCTTGGCGCGCCACCTTGGTCAAGGACCATGCGGTAAAGCGGGCTGCCATAGGTGACAGACTGGACCTTTTGCCGCAAATGCTTGACGATTTTTAAGGGGCCTTCCACGCCGCGCCCTCCGCCCTTCAGGCCCGTAGGCGCGCCAGATTTTCAGCATAGTGCGCCGGGCCGCCTTTAAAGCTGGCTGTGCCGGCAACAAGGACATCGGCCCCCGCCGCTTGGGCCATCGGTGCCGTTTCTTCGGTAATCCCGCCGTCAACCTGAAGGTCGATCACCCGCGTTTGGGCGTCGATCATTTGACGCAGCGCCCGGATTTTATCGAGCTGCGAGGCAATAAAGCTTTGCCCGCCGAAACCGGGGTTTACGGACATGACAAGGATCAAATCCACCATATCCATGACTTCGGCCACGACGGCAATGGGCGTCGCCGGATTCAACGCAAGCCCCGCTTTTTTGCCAAGCCCCTTGATGGTTTGCAGCGAGCGATGAAGATGGGGGCCCGCCTCGGGGTGAATGGTAATGATGTCAGCGCCTGCCCGGGCAAAAGCCTCGAGATACGGGTCCGCCGGGGCGATCATCAGATGGGCATCAAAGACCTTGTTTGAATGCGGGCGCAAAGCCTTCACGATGGCGGGGCCAATGGTGATATTCGGCACAAAATGACCGTCCATCACATCGATATGGATATAATCGGCACCAGCTTCATCGATGGCGCGCACCTCTTGACCGAGGGCGGCAAAATCGGCTGACAATATAGACGGGGCGAGGCGAAGTGTTTGTTGCATCGTTAGAATCTAACCGACATCGCTGCGTACGTCCAGCGCTTCGGCATAAGCTTGAACAGCTTTTGTCAGCGGCTGGTCTGCGGGCGGCATCGCATAATTTTGAAGCTGATTGGCGGTCGCCCAAACGATTTCTTGGCCTTCTTGGGGGCGTGGGGAGCCCTGCCAGCGGCGGCAAAGGTAAAGAGGCATGAAAAGATGAAACTTTTCATAAGGGTAAGAAACAAAGGTCAGCGGTGAAAGGTCTGACGGCGCGATTTTTATGGCCAGTTCTTCGTCAAGTTCGCGGCACAGAGCGGCCTCGGGCGTTTCATCGGGCTTCACTTTCCCGCCCGGATATTCCCAAAGCCCACCCATGTCTTTATCGGGCGGGCGGCGGGCCAACAAAATACGCCCGGCTGGGTCGATCAAGGCCCCTGCGACGACAAATAAAACAGGCTTAGTCACGAAGCGTCCCTTTTCTTTTCCTCGAAAGCCGTACGGGTCAGAGACCAGAGCGTTCCCCAGTCACCACCACGTAGCGCGTCGCTCTTTTTAGAAAAATTGCCTTGATAGGTCAGGCCAGCTTTATACAAAACGCGTTGAGACGCCTTGTTTTCAAGAAAGGTTGAGGCAAGAACTTTCTGTAAGGCGGGTTTTGTTTTGAAGGCGAAAGAAATCAACGCCTGGGCGGCCTCGGGCATATAACCGTGCCCCCAATAAGGCTCGCCCAGCCAATAGCCCAATTCAAGCGCGCCCTCTTCAAAAGGACAGGTATTGATGGGGTGAAGCCCGATACCACCCATCAGCGTATCGGTTGTTTTGTCGGCGACCACAAAAAATTCGGCCTTGTCGGCCGTATAGGCGGCCTGACAGTCGTCAAACCATTCTTGCGCGGAAGAAAGCGTGTAAGGAAAGGGAATGCGCGTCATCCACTGAACCACTTTTTCATTGTTCAGGGCGGCGGCAAGGGCCGGGATGTCTTTTTCGGCGTAAAAGCGCAAAAAAAGGCGCGGCGTTTCAGCGATGATTGTCATCAAAGCCCGTTTTTAATTGCCGCACTTCAGGCGCGCTTTTTCTTGTTCGGCGCGGGCGCTGATGGTTTTGGGCGCATTCGGAAACTTGGTTTTTAAAGCCACCAGCGTCGCGCAAGCATCGTCTGTTTTATTCAACGATCCCAACGACATCGCCAATTTCAACAAAGCGTCGGGGGCTTTGGCGCCTTTCGGATTGGCCTCATAAGCCTCGGCGAACGAGACGGCGCTATCACCAAACTTGCCGCGGACATAAAAGGTTTCGGCATACCAATATTTGGCGTTGTCGATCAGCTTGTCTTTCGGATTTTTGTCGATAAAGGCTTTAAACGCTTTTTCGGCATCGTCATAAGAGGCCGCGCGCAAATAGCCAAAAGCTTTGTCATATTGCTCTTGCGATGATAGGCCGTAATCGGAAGAGGTTGCGGGCAAAGCTGGCGTCTTTTGTTTGTTCACGCCCCCCGTGACGGAGCCACCGCG
This sequence comes from uncultured Rhodospirillaceae bacterium, assembly GCA_964390005.1. Classification (GTDB taxonomy): domain Bacteria; phylum Pseudomonadota; class Alphaproteobacteria; order UBA9219; family UBA9219; genus CAYMGM01. Next base: position 69,455 of record CAYMGM010000007.1, read on the forward strand.
CATTTTCAGCGCGCCAAGCGTTCCTGTGACGTCTTCATCGTCAGACGATCCGCCCGCGTTCGGGACATCAGATGCGGCGGCCCCACGGCCCCCGGCTTGGAAATTGGGGGCTGCGATTTGAGCCGTGACGTTTTGCATCTGCTGCTCAAGCTTTTGCAAGCGCATATCATTGTCTGAACCGGCGCGGCCTTGCGCTTGATCCATGCGGCGCACGGCAAACTCGATCTGCTCTAACTTGCCGGTCAAGGTGCGCAATTGATCTTCAACGGCGGAAAGACGCGTTTCAAAATTGACGCTAGCCGCATGAGAGGTGCCGCCGCCACCGCTATACCCGCCGTTATAGTCATAATCTTGAGCCACGAGCGGCGCGGCGTTGACCATGCCAACCAAGACAAAACACGACAAAGCCGAAGCCAGTAAGGTGCGTTGACGCATCAAGATCCTCACATTGAGAAGAAAGAGGGTAAATCCGTTCCAAACCACTATGGCTTGGTTTGACAAACAGGACAATAGTTTTCAAGTACAAAGGGGGGCAGGATTGCGCTTGGTTTTCGGAAAAAGACGATGTTAGAATCGAGCGTCTTACGAATCAGCCCTTGATGGGCCTTGCGGGCCTAAAAGAAGGCGCTTGGCGCGGCTGGCATAACGTTAGGGGAAATAGGGATCTATGGAACGGGCTTCTTACGATGGGCGAGTTTGGGGCGAAGCGTCTTTTGAGACCAGCCGGCCTGTCGCCGAAGAAACCGTTTTTAACGAATTAAGCCGTCTGTCGGCGCGCGCCGCCGCCGCCAATGCCGAAGCGCTTTGGCTTGGCAAATCAGCGCCTCGTTATACCAGTTATCCTTGCGCGACCTCTTTTCATGACGGCGTGGGCGCCGAAGCTTATGTGGGCTCGCTTGCTGCGCTGCCCGAAACCGAAGCCGTTTCGGTTTATATGCATATTCCTTTCTGTCGGGCGCTTTGCCTTTACTGCGGCTGTAATACGTCTGTCACGCATGGCAACGATAAAGTCGACAGTTATATGGGGGCGTTGACGCATGAAATTGAAAAATTGGCCGCCAAAGACGGCGTGCCGCGCCGGATCAGCCGCCTTCATTTTGGCGGCGGGTCGCCCAATATTCTGACGCCCAAAGCGCTTGAACTTGTTTTCGAGACGATGCATCGGCATTTCAGCTTTTCTTTCGCCGATGAAGTGGCGATGGAGCTGGATCCGCGCCTTGTCAGCCGTGATTTTGTGCGGGCCTTAGCGGCCTGTGGCGTGACGCGCGTCAGCCTTGGCGTTCAAGATTTTAACCCCGATGTTCAGCGCGTTATTCGCCGCGAACAGAGCTTTGATTTAATCGCGGGCGTCGTACAGATGCTTCGCGACGCCGGGATTTCGGGCATTAATTTCGATTTGATTTATGGCCTGCCTTTGCAAACGCCCGACAGTATGGCCGCGACCGCAGAAATGGCGGCGCGCCTTGGGCCTTCGCGCATTGCTTTGTATTCTTATGCCCATGTGCCGCAGATGAAAAAGCATCAAAAGGCGCTCGAAGCATCGGGACTTCCCGGCAAATATACGCTGTTGGCGCTTGAAGGTGCGGCGCGGGCGACGCTGATTGCGGCGGGGTATCGCGCGCTGGGGATGGACCATTTTGCGCAAGAAGGCGACGCCTTGGTCAAGGCTTTTGAGGCAGGCGCTTTACATCGTAATTTCCAAGGCTATACCGACGATGCGTCGCGCGTCTTGTTGGCTTTTGGCGCTTCGTCCATTGCGCGGACGCCGGACGGGTATTTTCAGAACGAACGCGAGCCGCGTTTTTATGAAAAAATGGTTTGGGAGAACAAAGACCTTCCCATCGTTCGCGGCGTGATGGTTTCAGGCGAAGATCGCGTTCGGGCTGCGATTATTGAAAAGCTGATGTGCTATTTATCCTGCGACGTGCAAGACGTTTGCCGCGCGTATCATTACTCGATCGCCGCTTTCGCAGCCGAGTTTGATGCGCTGAAGCCTTTTGAAGATGCCGGGCTTGTGGCACGCGACGGTTATACCATTCGCTTGTTAAGCCCGCAGCGCATGGCCATACGCGTCATCGCGCAGCTGTTCGACCGCGCCTCGAGAAAAGATGCGCCGTCATCGAAAATCGGTTGATAAGCTATTTTTTTAAAACACGTTCGAGAAAAGCCAGCGTTTCGGCTTCGGCCTTTTGCGCGGGGACCTGTTGATAGGTCTGCCCGCCCGTTCGAGCAAAACCATGCCCCGCACCGGGGTACAACAGAGACGTAATCGCCGCATTCATTTCCATTTTATCTAAAGCGCGTTGCCGGATTGACGGCGGCACCAGCTTATCTTCGCCCGCCAAATGTAAAAGAACGGGCGTGCGAATATCGACGATTTCATCTTCTAGCCCGTCAAGGCCCAACGGGTAATAGCCAATGGTGACGTCGATATCGCTTCGCGCGGCCATCAGAAACGCTAATTTACCGCCAAGACCTAGGCCAAGTGTACCAACTTTGCCGTTGCATGCATCTAGGCGGCGCAAAAAGGCAAGCCCGGCCAACAGATCGCACAAGCCCATATCAGTATTGAAAGCTTGATAAAGATCGCAAGCCCGCGCCCAGTCGGCGGGGTCGTTGTCGGAAAGCTGAACGTCCGGCTGCTGCCGCCAAAACAAATCGGGGGCCAAGGTTACATAACCGGCGGCGGCCAGCCGATCGCATAAATCGCGGATGGGGGCGTTGACGCCAAAGACTTCCTGAATAACCAGCAAGCCGGGGCCTTGCCGCGCGGGCGGCAGGGCTAGGTAAGACGAAAAAGAAGCGCCATCAAGAGAGGGAATAAGAATATCGGGCATCGAGCCTGTAGGTTAGCAAGCCCTTTCCCTTTGTTCAATATGGTCTCGGACTTTTCTGCTAGAAAGACCTAAGCTGTAAATGGTCGAAGGGAATGGGGCACGCCAGAAGGGCTTGCGCATGAAAGCTTAGCGATAAATAAGCAGGCGACGCGAAAGGTTGACGCATTGGCACCATAAAAAGCCCAACGGTGGTAAGTGGCGGACCAAACGTTTTATCCCCGGTAGATTGTTCCGAATCGGTAATAAAGGCGTACGCGCCGGTTAAGCGGTCACAGGTGCCAGCGCGGGGAAGGTCGATGGAAAGCTGATAATTGCCCTGTGGCAAGGGCGTCAGTAAAAGCAACGAATGACGGTCGGTTGGGACAAGCGTTGGGGCTTGTCCCCCCGCCTGATCGAAGATGCCTGCAAAGGCTTGTTTTAAGGAGCTTGGTTTCCAATCGCCTTTTCGTCGCCAGATAGAAAGGCGCGTGCCGTCTTCAAGCGTAAAAACGGCATCGTCTTTTTCAAAAGGCGCGGCGGGTTTTTGCGCAAAGAAAGACGCCAACGCCGCGACAACCCTTTGGCCTGAAGGATCCAAATGAAATTGGGGCCGGTCAGGCACAATGAAAACGGATCCCATAGCCAAGGGAATAAACGGCGGCGCTTGTTCGCCGTCAATTTCAGGGGCCCAGATTTGGCGCGCAACCATATCGCGACGATCCAGTTGATCCGTGAACACGGCGCGTAAAATGTCTTGGTTCCAAAGAAAGGACGATCCAACGGCGACAAGGCGATCCGACGGTTGGGTTGTATCGGCAAGCCACTGTCCTAAGGACTTTAATTGGGCCAAATCGGTGCGTCGCATGGGCGGGCGGGGCGCTGCAAACAAAGACGGATAGCGGCCTGCTGCGTTTGAAGGCGTTGTCTCGGGCGCAAGAGCTAAACACCAAAGCATGCTGACGGTTAGGAAAAGAAGGGCCCCAATCCGCACAAAGCGGTAAGCTTGTGCCCTTTCCGATGTGATCAAAAGACCCGTGAAGGCGACGCTTCCGAAAAGATAGGGCGCATGTAAAAGATAATGCAGGCTTGCTTGCGCAGGCCCCATTCCCCAAACCAGAAGCCAAAGCCCGGTATAAAGAGAAACAAAGGCAAGGGCGGGACGAGCTATCGGGAGCAGACGCCCGGCAAGGATTAGGCCTGTGGCGACAAGCGCAACCCATCCCAGGCCATTCCAAACAAGCACATACCAAACGATTGTCGAAAAGCCCGTCGTATAAGATTGATAAAGAGAGCTAAAATCAGTCGTCAAGGCATGCAGAACATAGGACGGTTCGATCACAAAAACAGTCAGACATAGAGCAAGCCCGGCAAAAAACGGGCGGCTCAACGCACGCATCAGTGCCGGAAAGCTTTTGGAAGAGGCGTGATGCCACGCCCCCAAAGCGAAAAAACCGGCGGTTAAAAGCAAGGCAAAGGCGGGGTAAGCAAAATGCCGCCGAAAGGCAACGGCAAAACCCAACAAAAAACCGGCCAAGAGAAAAGAACGGGCGGTTTGTTTCGTCTGCGGTAAAAGAAGAAAAAGCGCGATTGTCAGGGCGGCGGCGGCCCCATAGTCGGGATAGCCTTCAAACAAAGGCACCCAAAGAGGGGGTTGGAAAAGGCAGGTTATAAGGCTAAACAGGGCGGCTTTTTCTGGTTTTAATTGAAACAGGCGCGCAAGAAGAAAGGCGACAGCGACCTGATAAGCCAAAAACCAGCTTAAGAACATGGAGAGAATAAAGACAAGGCGCGACGTGCCAAACAGCGCAAACCCAATCCAAGCCGGTGCGGCAAAAAGAAGATTATAGTCCTGAGAAAAAGAAGTCGAAAAAAGAGCCCACGGCGACGGCGCGTTAAACCACTGCACAGCCATATTGTGATACATGGCGTAGTCCCAAAAATAGAGCATTTGCTCATGCCCGACATACAGGCCGACGAATAAAAGTTCGATCAGAACGAGAGCCGGAAGAAAAAAACGACACATAGACAAGGCTTTCGAAAGAGGAAAAAACGGCAAAGATAATGGAAAAGGAAAACAATTAAAACCAGCATTATTTTGGTTGATTTTTAATCCCATTCCACGCTCCCCTATGGGGAGAGGGAAGAAAGAACAACATTTTCTGTCGTTTATTGATGGAAAATGTCGCCTACAAGGTTTATCGCTCTTGTTAGCATCAATTGTTTCTGGAAAACTTGGAATTTTAGGGATCGCCAAGGCTTAACAGAATGAAGGGTCAGATAATGCGCTTATTTTTCCGGATCATTGTTTCCGCCTTTCTTTTATGGGCCCTTTTCTTACCCCCCTCTTATGCCGCCGAAAGAACCTCTGTCGGAGGCGCTTGCTCAGGCTCAGCCAGCCGTGCAGATTGGGACACTATTTTTCAGTGTAGCGCCGGTACGTGGCAACGCGCACCTTATTTGTTTGGCTCGACCTCTGACGCTTGCACAAGTGCGAATGCAGGGGCTGTTCAATGGTCTGGGACTGCGCTCCTTGTTTGCGATGGGACAACCTGGTCATCTATCGGAGCAAACGCAAGCAGTGCCGCGAATACCTATAACCTTTTTACGTCATCGGGAACATGGATGCCGCCCTCGACGGTTTCTTCCAGTAATCCTCTTACCGTTCGCGTTTTGATCGTCGGCGGCGGTGCCGGCGGAACGGCGATGTCGACAGGGAGTGCTGGGCCGGGTGGGGGTGGGTCTGGACATATATCGGCCCAGTCGCTTCAAATTACATCGACGGCAGGCATTGCTATCACTGTTGGGACAGGGGGCGCTTCAAACACGGCGGGCGGTGCGTCAAGTTTTGGAGCCCTTACAGCCAACGGCGGGGCGACGGTAGGCAATCAAACAGGCGGTGCCGGCGGAAGTGGCGGTGGCGCAGGCGGCATTGATGGAAGTTTGACAAGCGCCTATGGCGGTGCTGGAGGAAGTAACGGAGGCAACGGCACGTCAACAGAAAAAGGCGGATCGGGCGGTGCCGGACAAGGATCGCCTATCGTTTCTTCTTCAACAACGGTTATGGGGATTATTTTTCAAACAGCCTCGTCTTTCTCGGCTGGAACAGGCGGTGCGGGCGGAATTCCGAAGTATCCTTTTACCGTTGGTTCCTACGCTTGGTATATGGGATCTGGCGGCGGCGGTGGCGGTGTTTTTATTAATGGTGCTGGGCCTTCGGCAGGAGCCGGTGTCAGTAATTCCTATGCGGGCTCGGCGTCAGGTGGAACGGGCTGGGGCGCAGGCGGCGGTGGCGGCGCTATCGGCGGAAGTGCCGGTGGAACGGGAGCCAGCGGAGTCGTTTACATAGAATGGTAGGCCGCGTACGTTTTTATGCGGGGCCGTTGCACCGTTTTCTTTTTTCTTGAGATCGCGCGTGCAAACAGGTTAAGTTATGGTTAACCTTTTTTGGAAAACCGAAACGAAAGTCGCTTCGCTATGAAAATCACCGTTAATGTCGAATGCACGCCTGAAGAAGCGCGCGCATTTATCGGTCTTCCCGATGTGCGTCCTTTGCAAGACGCCATGATGGGTGAAATTGAAAACCGCATGCGCTCGAATATGCAAGCGATGGCACCTGACGCTTTGGTCAAGACATGGATCCCCGCAGGCATTGAAGGTGCCGAGCAGTTGCAGAAGATGTTTTGGTCTCATATGCAAAAAATGGTTCAAGGCTTTGGCGATGCGCAGCTGACGCTGAACGGCAAACAGCTCCCGGGCCAAAAAACGGGGTCATAGAGGCGCGCCGTGCCTGCCGATCTTGCCACCTTCCCAACCATTTTTGCGCCTGTCTCGGCTTTGGGCCGGGCGGGCGTTTCGGTTGTGCGCGTCTCGGGGCCCGGGACTTCGGTTGTTTTTGATAAAATCACGCAGCCTTTGGGCGTACCCACGCCGCGCGCCGCGGTTTTGCGCTCGCTCGTCGATCCGTCTTCGGGCGATTTGATCGATAAAGCGCTTGTCTTATGGTTTCCCGGGCCGTCCAGCTTTACAGGCGAAGATGTTGTCGAGCTTCATATCCATGGCGGACGCGCCGTTATGACGGGGCTTTTGACGGCGCTCGGGAAATTGCCGGGCTATCGCTTGGCCATGCCTGGCGAATATTCGCGCCGCGCCTTTGAAAACGGCAAGATGGATCTAACCGAAGCTGAAGCCATCGCCGATTTGATTGATGCCGAAACGGCGGCCCAGCGACGTCAGGCCTTGCGGCAGATGGATGGCGCTTTGGGGCACCTCTATGGGGGGTGGGGCGAAAGACTGAAAATCGCGCTGGCCTATATTGAAGCCGCGATAGACTTTGTCGATGAAGAAGAAATCCCCGAAGATCTTTTTGCCGCGCGGCAGAAAGATTTAGAAGGTTTGTTGCACGATATTCGGGCTCATCTTGACGATCATCGGCGGGGCGAGCGTCTGCGCAGCGGGTTTGTGATTGCTCTGTTAGGGGCTCCGAACGCCGGAAAATCCAGCCTTTTAAATGCGCTGGCGCAGCGTGAGGCCGCCATTGTCGCGCCCACGCCGGGCACAACGCGCGATGTGATCGAAGTGGGATTAGATCTTGGCGGTTATCCCGTAACTTTGGCGGATACGGCGGGTTTGCGCGAAAGCGCCGATGCGATTGAAAGCGAAGGCATTCGCCGCGCGCTGGCACGTGCGGAATCGGCGGATTTAAAACTGCTTGTTTACGACGGCTCTTTTTGGCCGCAAAAAGATGCCGCGACGGCGTCACAAAAAGACGCAGATGCGTTTGAAATCGTTAATAAAGCTGACTTGATTGAAGGCGCTATTCCCGCTGGCGGGCCGATGTTTGTCTCGGCTCAAACGGGCGAAGGACTGGAAAATCTGGTCAAGATTCTGGTTCAGATGATCGCCGACCGGTTTGATAGTACAGCGCCTGCCTTGACCCGCGCGCGTCACCGCGAAGCTTTAGAAGAATGCGCCGGACATCTGACGCGCGCGATTGCCGCGCCGATGCCCGAGCTATGCGCCGAAGACGCACGCCTTGCCATGCGCGCCTTGGGTCGCATTACCGGAAGCGTAGATGTTGAAGACTTACTTGACATCATCTTCAGCTCCTTCTGCCTAGGCAAATAACCGGCGTGCCGCCGGGGGCATCTGTTTGGGCTCATCTGCTTCATTAAGGTATGCGG
>CAYMGM010000008.1:0-76543 GCA_964390005.1 uncultured Rhodospirillaceae bacterium
CGCGCCCGCCCCCCCCCCGCAGGGGAAAAACCCCCAAGCGGTTTTTAAAAACCCCCCCCCCCCCCCCCCCCCCCGCCATTGACCAAAAAAAGTTGCGAAAAATCACAGGTCTCTAGTACGGTTACGAAATTGATATTTCGTGATATTTTTCAATATGTTCCGAGACAAAGAAAGATTCTCCTGTCTCATTTCTCAACGAACATTTCGGAACAATTCTTGAACAGAGAGCCCAAATTCTCTGTGGCAACCGTACTAAATGAGAGAAGTACGGTTGTTGTTTTGCCAAAGGGTTATTCCCCCCATAAAGGAGAGATTGCGCGGTAATGTCATTCGCCCCTCTGGCATCTCGATTTCCGAGACGAAACCCAAAGAAGAGCTTGATCCAAGCAGGTGAAGAAATAATGCATCTGCGATATCGGCAGGAACTTGACTGGTTGTCTTCATGCGCGAGATGTTGCTTGTGGGGCGTCCATTTACAATGGGTCGTTCGAGTATTTTGATCGGACGGGTGAAATCATGCAGATACCAAGATGTCTCCCCATGCCTGTGCGAAAAATACCAATCTGTACGCGTAACATACTGTTCTCCATCGATGATCGAGATTGCGTGTTCTGGTTCGCGCATGAAATCGCTGTAATCGGCCACGCCTTCGAGGCTATTAAAAGCTGTGGGTATGAAATGCTTTCTGCCCTTCCATAAAGCGCCGACGGTTTCGTGCTGCGCCCAGTCATAGCGATCCATCGCCAAGATGGTGAGTTGGGCGAGCGTGCTGCGGTCTATGGGCTGCGAAGAATAAACACATTGCGTGCGATCAAGGATAAGCGCCTGCGTTTCGTCATAAGATAAATGTTCAAGCCGTCGTGCGGCATCAAGATTCCGAACAGTGACTTCCTTGTCGTCGAACGTTTCGCACCAAACCGGAATCTCATAATAGGCATCGCCAAGAGCAAAAAGCCACGCCGTTTCCTGAGAAGGATTTCCATCGTTTAGCGGGGCGACAAAGCCGCCGTGAAGGGGGACAGGCAATGGTGACGGCAACATGAGCCTCTCGCGAGATATAAACCTAATAACACAAGGCTAGCCAAAAGATGGGCCTTTGGCAAACAAAGGAATCTTTGTTTGAATAAGAGATTATCCTTAATTCGTGGCGTATTGGCGCATGTTTTGCCAGAGGCGTAAGCTTGGCAGACAGCTTATAAAGCTTTGCTCAATCAAGCGGAGGGGAACGCCAGAAGCGTAGGCTTTTTTCACGGTCATTTGCCGTTCTGACAAGCAAACCAATCGAAAAGCTTCGTCTGGACTGACTTCGTTATACATCAACCGGCACCCAGATGGCACGTTGCTTGCTTGTTTCAATAAGGACAAACAGAAACCGGAGCCACCCATGCCCTCTACATCCCAACGCCTTGATTTAAATTCCGTGCATTCCATAACCGACACATTGAAGGCGATTCCCCTGTCCGAAACGCCAGACGATCTCTTCCAGCAAATCATGGGCGCCAAGCAGGACATGCTTGAAAGAGATTACACAAATTTCCCAAGCACTTCTGAAAACCCAACCTATAAAGACTATGCAACCATTGTGGTCGATAGAAAAGTTGTTGCCCATATCGATAATCACGGGTGGCTTATTACGTCGAATGCTATGGCCGGGGCCATTCCCGACACGATCATAAAAGACGCGGATATACAGGCAAATGTTGCCAGTGGTCCTCAATTAGCCCAAGCCCGCGCAGAAGCAATCGCCAAGTATATGAACGGAACCATCGTCATGGCCTCCACGGCAATGAGCCAAAACGCCTATGACGCCCTTCCCCAGCCCACGGCAACCGTCGATAACGACGCCATGAAAAAAGACCCACGCTATGAAGAGCTTGAACAGCTTCGTCAGGCTCATACGGCCTTTCTTGCCCAACAAATGGCCCAAAGCGACGCGATCGATATCTGAGGCTCGTGTATCAAAACGTTCGCCGTTCCGTTTACCCCTGCTTTCCTTTCATGCCGAGCCCGCTTGCATCGGAAGAGACGAAGAGGTTTTTTCCTGAACGCCGAACCAAAGAACATACAGCGAGGGCAAAAATATGAGGGTCAGCAAAGTAGCCACCGCTAGGCCGCCCATGATGGAACTTGCCATCGGCCCCCAAAAAACAGTTGGCGCGATGGGAACCATCCCCAAAATCGCGGCGACTGCCGTCAACATAATTGGACGAAATCTCATCAGCGACGCATTGATAATGGATTGCCAGTCGGACAAACCCGCTTCTCGTTCAACTTCGATTTGATGAACAAGAATGACGGAGTTCCTGACAATCATGCCGATCAAGGCGACAATTCCCAAAAGAGCGACAAAACCTAAAGGTTGTCTTGTGATAAGCAGCGTGAAAACGACGCCAATTAAGCCAAGGGGCGCAACGCTAAGAACCAAAAATAGATGTTTGAAGTTCTCAAGCTGAATCATAAGAATTGCCATCATAAGAAGGAGCATAATCGGCATAACGGCCATAACGGAAGCTTCTGATTTGGCGCTTTCCTCTACAGAACCGCCAGCCACAATTTTATAGCCAGAAGGTAGAACGTTATTGAGAGAGTCTATTTTTGCTTGAAGCTGAGCCACGACAGTCGCGGGCATGACGTCGCCGACAACATCGGCCTGAACCGTCATTGTCGGCAAGCGATCCCGTCTCCAAATAAGGGGGTAATCCTGTTCATATGCGATTGACGCGACAACATCCAAGGGAACGGATTTTCCGTTGGGCAGCGGAATGTTGACGGCTTTAAGTTCTTCAATGCTGGTCCGTTCTTCTGGTTTAGCGCGCAAAACGACGTCGATGAGATAGATGTCGTCTCGAACCTGTGTCGCCGTTGCGCCAGAAAGCGTCGCATACAGCGCTTGAGAAATCGCAGAAGAAGACAAGCCAAGACGTTTAGCCTCGTTCTGCCGGACATTGATTTTCAATTTGCGCTGTGGATAGCCCCAATCGACATTGATCTTCTGCAAATCAGGCGACGTTGCCATAATATCCGCAACCTTTTGGGCAGCTTGCGCAACAACTTCGGGAGACTTGCCGCTGACGCGATATTGAACGGGCCAGCCGACAGGCGGCCCAAGTTCTAGCGCGAAAAGGCCAGAAATAACTTCGGGAAAATCGTCATCAAGCTTTTTCTGTAGACGGCTTTTGACCCTTTCTCTGGCTTCTGCGCTTTTTGTCACAATGACTGTTTGAGCAAAAAAATCATTTTGAAGCTGCTCATCCAAAGGCAAATAAAAACGAAGCGCGCCGCGCCCAACGTAAGAACTCCAATGTTCTATGTCTGGGTCATCTTTCAAAAGACCATCAAATTTCTGAGAGACTTTATTTGTCGCTTCAACGGAAACGCCCTGTCGCAATGTCATGTTTACAAGAAGCTCGGGGCGTTCGGAGGATGGAAAAAATTGGTTGGGAACATGCGGCAATGCCATCAAAGCCACAAGGAACGCCCCGACCGTAATGCCAACCGTCCATTTTGGCCGACGCATAGATGACAAAAGAAGTCGATGAAAGGCGGCCATAACGCGGCCTTCCGTTTCTTTGCGCTGGTTGTGTTCCTCCTTAAGAATCCTCACACCGATTAGCGGCGCAAACAAAACAGCAACGAACCAAGAAATTAGCAGAGCTAGCGCAACGACGGCAAAGAGAGAAAAGGTGTATTCTCCAGCATCGCTTTTCGCAAAGCCAATAGGGACAAAACCAATGATCGTTACAAGAGTCCCCGTCAGCATTGGAAAGGCCGTAGAGGTGTACGCAAACGTCGCAGCCTTCACACGCGTCCATCCCTCTTCAAGTTTTGAGACCATGCTTTCGACAGTTATCATGGCATCGTCGACAAGCAGGCCAAGCGCAATAATTAAAGCGCCCAGCGATACGCGTTGAAGGTCAATTCCCCAAATTTCCATGCCAACAAAAACAACGGCCAAGACAAGAGGAATAGAGAAAGCAACGACGGTTCCGGCTCTGAGGCCAAGGCTAATAAAACTGATGCCCAAAACAATGACAACGGCTTCAAAAAGAGCCTTCATAAACTCATTCACGGCTTCGTGAACGACTTTTGGCTGATTTGCGACAAGATGCGCCTCTATACCGATCGGCATATCCGCACGCAGAGATTCCATTTTAAGCGCAATGTTCTTCTCAAGCGCAAGAATGTCGCCGCCTTTTCTCATGGAAACCGCAAGACCTATCGCGTCGTTTCCGTTATACCTGAATCTTGGCTGCGCAGGGTCCGCATAGGCAAATTTGATAGACGCAATATCGGATAGACGCACCCTTTTTGCGCCAGCATAAAATGTGACATTCTCAAAATCTTTGGGCGTAAGGAACTTTCCCGTCGCCTCGACCAACACTTGCTCTTTTCCCGTATCGATCTGACCAGACGGAGTCAAAAGGTTTTGATCCTGCAAGGCCGCGATGATGCTGGGAAGTTTAATACCCAGTTTTGCAAGCTGATGCGACGAAAACTCAATATAGATTTTTTGATCTTGAAATCCGATCGGTTCGACTTTCGAAACGTCCGCAACATGAAGCAACTCATTACGTACGGTTTCAACATAATCTTTGAGTTCTCTGTGAGAAAACCCATCCGATGTAAAGGCATAAATGATGCCGTAGGTATCGCCGAATTCATCGTCAAAGAAAGGGCCGACAACGCCTGAAGGAAATTCTTGTTTGATATCGCCAACCTTCTTGCGGACTTGATACCAAATGTTTGGAACCTCTTTCTTGTCGACGCTTGTCAATAAGTTCACAAAAATTGTGGCCTGGCCTGGCAACGTATAGCTTTTAATATAATCAAGGTTCGGCGTTTCCTGTAACTTCTTTTCTATGCGATCCGTCAACTGATGCGTCGTCTCTTCAATTGAGGCGCCCGGCAAATAGGCCTGGACGACCATCGTTTTGATTGTAAACTCGGGGTCTTCATTGCGTCCCAGATTAAAGTAGGCGTTAACCCCCGCCGCCGTGACAAGGATCATAAAAAAAATCACGAGCGCACTGTGCTTGATAGCCCATTCCGAAAGATTAGCGCGCTTCATGCACAGCCTCCATCACCTTAACGGACTGCCCGTTATGCAACGCTTGGACGCCAGCCGTCACAACCCAATCGCCCGCATGAACGCCGTTCGTAAGTGTGACCGTATCTGTTGTGTATCTGCCTATTTCGACGGATCTGGCCGTTACCGTTTGAGAGTCTTTATTGTAAAGCCAAACCGCGGGCTTTCCTTCAAAGGTACTTAAAGCGGAAGCGGGAACAGATAGAGCTTTTTGCTGATTTTGCCTGGCAAATTGCCCAACGACTGTTTGGCCCAAAAGCATCCGAGGCGGAATTTTTTCGAACTGCGCTTTCACTTGATAGGTGCGCGTCTGCGGGTCTGACTCAGGCGAAACTTCATAAAGCATCGCTTCTGCACAAACGGATCTATCGGAATCGAGACAAGTTAATATCTTTTGTTGCTTATCAAAACCTGCGCGAACCGTTTCGTCCGAAACATCGAATAAGGCATCGCGTAGATCGCCATAGGCAATGCGTAAGACGGGTTGTCCGGCAGCAACGACTTCGCTTTCTTCCGCTAGCTTATCAAGAACGACGCCATCCTGCTCGGCCACCAATGACGTATAGTCCATTTGATCTTTCGCGATTTTCACTTTTGCTTCGGCGCCGGAAACTTGCGCGCGCGCGGCTTTTAACCGACGTAGCGCATCGTCATAATCGCTTTGGGACACGGCTTTTGATCGAATCAAAACGGCAGCGCGTTTTTCAAGGGGTTCGGCCTGCGCCAAAACGGCTTCGGCGGCCGTCAGTTCCGCACGCGCGGCAACAAGATTTTCGTTCTCTATTGTATCTTCAAGTTGGGCCAGTACTTGCCCCTTCCTTACGGTGTCGCCAACCGACACGAAACGCTTTGCGATTTTGCCCGAGATCCTAAAAGACGCCGCAGCATATGTATGGGCGCTTATCTGCCCTGTAATTACGACAGCGTCGTCGTCCATATGATCGGATATCTCTATGGCTTTGACAGGCCGAGCTATCTGCCCATCTTCTTTCGGCTTATCGCATCCAGAAATTAGAAGCGCGCTCATAAGCGCAACAATTATCAGACGATCTTTTTTCATTTGTCAGCCTCAAAAGATGGTGACTATCTAGAGCTTTCTAATAAAGCTTCAAGAAAGAGCGGGATAATAACGTCTGCCGTATCCGCGTTTGGGACACGTCCTTCAAGGATAAAGCCGCTCCACAAAGCCGATAAACCGACAGCCATCTGAGGAAAAGGAACGCGTGGCGTCAAACCAAGTCTGTCGAACAAAGATTTAAGGGCTTCTGCAATCTTGTCGTGCCATCTTTTCTGATTTTCGGCATAGCTTTTTTTGAAAGATGGATTGTGGTTGCCGTAAACTTCAAATTCGAGAGACAAGGTCGAGATAATTTTATTTTTTTGAAGTTGCTTCAGCCATTTCGCAATTTCGGATAAAGCCGTTTCCTTTTGCCCCAGTGCCGTTTGGCCAACCAGTTTTGCAAGGGAATCGAATTCTCTGTTTGTCTGGATATCGACAACCTCCAAAAGAAGTTCGTCTTTATTTTTAAAGTTCGAATAAAAAGCGCCAAGCGTAAACCCCGCCGCCTCGCAGATTTGCCTGATAGAGGCATCAAAAATACCGACACGAAGGATTTCCTTCTCAGTAGCGTCAATAAGTTTCTGCCGTGTCAGCAAGCGCGTTTCTTGTCGTGTCAGTCTGGCCATAAGATCCCTCCCAGCCCAACTAATATAGCATATGATATCTGAATGTCAAGTGCTATTTGCTTCTTCAACAAAAGGCGAAAAGCCATCCATATGATAAATAATAGTCTTTTCAAATTCACGCCAAGCCGCTGTCGCGTCATGCAAGAAAAGCGACGCGGACGATCCTCATCGTCGCATCAAGGCAAACACGCCCCAACCTACGTATTCGCGCGTGTGGGTGACATAGCGTTCTGCCGCTGACGTCAACGCGGCTCGAATGTCTTTTGCAAAGTCATCATCCGCATTCGCCTCGAGCCAACGGCGCATCGTCAGCCATTTTGCCGCTTCATATCTGTCCCAGCTGTCTTGATCGGCTAAAACCATTTCTACGACGTCATAGCCGAGGTTCCCAAAAGACATAAGAAGTTTGGGAAGCAAAAGAAAATCTGCGATAGACGTCGCACAACAGCCCTGCGCGACGCCTTCTGTCGGTGGCAATTTCAACCAATAGGGCTCGCCGATAAGAAGGATCCCTCCTTTGCGAAGGCTTCTGACGAGAAGATCTATGGTACCGGCAACGCCGCCGCCAATCCAAGTGGCGCCGATACAAGCGGCTATATCAACCTTTTCTTGGGCGACATAACCAGAAGCGTCGGCGTGGATGAACGTCACTTGATCCGTGACGCCTAATTCATCGGCTCTTTGTTTCGCTTGTTCGGCAAACAACGCGCTCTTATCAACGCCAATGCCTTGGATTCTGTGATCGCGCGCCCATGTACACAACATCTCGCCCGAGCCGCTGCCAAGGTCAAGTACGCGGGTGCCTGCTTCCAGACGCAAGGCCGCCCCAAGCGCAGCGAGTTTTTCGGGCGTGAATGGGTTATGAATGCGATGCGCGCTTTCGGTAACGTTAAAGATCCGCGGTATATCAACCACAGACGCTTTTGTCGGATTGTTCATGGCTTTCCTCATCTGTTGTCTGGTTGCGAACGAACGGCCTGAAGTCCAGCCATATTGATACGATAGGGCTGGCTGTCCTTTGATGAAATCAGGCGCTTGCTCTTGAGTTTTATAAAAACAGATAGCGTACAATCGGCGAGCACATACCCTTCGCGGGTATAGCATTCAACGGCCGATAGACGACCTCTTTCGTCATGGTAGCGTACAATACGGCCACCCTGCGCAAGGACGTGGAGCGTCCTTTGTTCCCATTTGGATAGATTCATGTTGAAGATCTCTAGACAGCAATCGGTTGCACAATTCAGGCGAGCATCCACGATGCCCGCCGATCATTCGTACAGGTCGATAACCGCGAGCCCTTTAAAGGGTCTCCGGTTATCAGATTGCGACAATCTCCAACATCCAAGCCTCAAAGAAATGAGCTTCCTACATCATGTAGGCGTTTGAGATTACCAAAGAAACATCAAAACATCAATGAACCATGAGGATACAAAACAAAAAGCTCGTCGAAAAGCAAACGCGTCAAGTGCCAGCCCGATCGCGGTAAATAAATACATTGAGCGCCTTGAAATTTCGATTATAAAAGGCTTTTAAACAGGCCTGCTTGAAGGCCCAGAAATATCTTAATAAGAAAGGTTGCCGCATGACGATGCATTGGGGAGATTTTGTCGCAGAAAAAACCAAAACGCATGGCGAGTTTGTTCTCGGCGTCGATCCCGTTTTGGGAGATATTCCCTCCTGCTTCAAAAAAGCAGGAACAAGCCATATTGACGCGCTTGCCGCCTATACATCGTTTTTATTGGATACAACGCACGATCTGATTGGCTTTGCTAAGTTTCAATCTGCCTTCTTTGAAGCCTTTGGCATCAGCGGTATCAAAATCATGGCCGATGGCATTGCCTTTTTGCGGCAAAAAGGCATCGGCGTTATCTTAGACGCCAAGCGCGGCGATATCGGCAGCACAGCCGCCGCCTATGCCAGCGCTTATCTGACCCCGGCCAGCGCGGGCTCGTCGTCGGACATCGAAGCCGATTGCTTAACCGTCAACCCTTTCTTGGGCCCCGATACCTTAGAGCCGTTTGTCAGTTGCGCCACCAAGTACGGCAAAGGCCTTTTTGTCCTCGTCAAAACGTCAAACCCAGGCTCGGGCTGGCTGCAAGACAAGGAAATCGAAGGCGCGCGCGTTTCCGACCGCGTGGCCAAACTTGTCGCCGAAAAAGCGGCTGAAACCATGGGAGCCTCAGGCCTTGCTTGCGTCGGCGCCGTCGTTGGCGCGACCTATCCCGAAGACAGCGCGCGTCTGCGCGGCCTGATGCCCGCTTCCATCATTCTGGCCCCCGGCCTTGGGGCCCAAGGCGGCAAAGCCGAGGATATTTGCGCGCTCCGCCGCCCGGGCCCCTCGGGCGTTTTGGTCCCCGTTTCGCGTGGCATTACAAAGGTTAAGGATCTGGACATCTCGAAAGACGATTATGCCAAGCTTTTAAGGGAGCGCGTCACCGCTTTCAAAACTGATCTTTCTTAATTCCAGTTTTGTTCCCCTTCGCCTCTGCCCTCCTTCGGGGCAGAGGCTTTTTTTATCCACAGCCTCATGAAAGCCGCGGCGAGAGCCGATTTTAAGGTGGGTTCTTGATCTTGGTTGTGCTACAGAAAATTTTTAGCTGACGGACCAACGGGCGCTGCCCACCGCGCGCTTGAGGACAAGGGCTGTCATGCACAATGATTTCTTAGAAAAAAACAAAACATCAAGGAAGGCAAAGGCACAACATGGAACAGGCACAAATTGATCTTATCACGTTACTTTTGGAAACGGGCGCGCTGAAGTTCGGTGAGTTTGTGCTGAAATCCGGTCGCGTTTCCCCTTATTTCATCAACACAGGCATTTTATCTAGCGGCAACGCTTTGGTCACGCTGGGCGCCGCCTATGCCGATCACATCGCGCGCAGCGGTCTGTCGGGTGTCGATTATCTTTTTGGCCCGGCTTATAAAGGCATCCCCTTGGCGGCTTGCGCGGCGATGGCTCTTTCCAATCGTCACCAAAAGAACGTCAAATTGATCTATGACCGCAAAGAAGAAAAAGACCATGCCGAGCGCGGACGTTTGGTAGGCATCCCCCCGAAAGACGGCGAATCCATCTTGATCGTCGAAGACGTCATCACAGCAGGCACCACGCTGCGCGAAGTCGTTCCGTTTTTAAACGGCCTTGCCAAGCTAACCATCAGCGGTTTGCTGATCGTCGTTGATCGCTGCGAACGCGGCACAGGCGACAAATCGGCGACGCAACAGGTTCTGGAAGATTTCGGCATCAAGACCTATCCGCTTCTGACCATCTATGAAATCCGCGACTATCTAACATCGCCCGCCAGTGGATCTTACCAGCTTTCGGCTGACATGGCCGCCGCGCTGGATCGTTATCTGGGACAATATGGCGTCGGGCAACCCGCCTGATTTTTGCAACGAAACAAAGGCCGTTTGAGAAAATCCCAAACGGCCTTCACAATATATGAGGTTCTTCCATGTTATTCGATTCGGTCATCAGCCCCGTTTTGGGCCTTCTTCCTTCCGAAGAAACGCAAACCGTCGCCAAAAGCTCGCTACGTCTTTTTGAAAAGACCGGTGGCATGGGCCGAAGCGTCTTTCAACTGATCAACGGCGCGCCCGTTCAAGACCCACGCCTTCAAGTCACGGTTGCGGGCATTCCCTTTGCAAACCCGGTGACCGTCGGCGCAGGCTGGGATAAAGCTGCCGATCTTGTCCGCGCCTTGTGCTGGATGGGGTTCTCGGGCGTCGAGGTTGGGACCGTGACCGAAAACCCGCAGCCCGGCAATCCCAAACCCCGCCAGTTTGTCATTGGCCGCGGCGTCGTTTTGAACTGGCTGGGCTTTAACGGCCCCGGCATGGAAGCCGTCGCGCATAATCTTGAGCGTTACCAGAGCGACCCGGTCGTCATTGGCCTGAATGTCGGCAAAAATAAAGAAGTCACGCCCGAAGACGCGCCCGAAAAGCATGCCGTTGTCGTGCGTCGCTTGGCGCATTATGCCAAATACGTAACGATCAATCTTTCGTCGCCCAACACACCGGGCCTGCGCAATCTGTTGGCGCGCGAACATCTGGAAGGCATCGTCCGCGCTGTCCAGAACGCGCTGAAAGATGTCAACCAAGCCGACAAGCCCTTGTTCGTCAAAATATCGCCTGACATGGCCCTGGCCGATTTGGACGATGTATTAGACGTCTGCACATCGCTGAAAGTGTCGGGCGTCACGGCATCGAACACAACCGTTCGGCAAGATCTGAAAGCTAAATACGGCGAGCGCTGGCGCAACCAACAAGGCGGCCTTAGCGGCAATGACGATGATTATCGCCTGATGGTCAACGAGCAAATCCGTCATATCCGCAAGCATGCGGGCGATTCTCTGATCATCATGGGCGTTGGCGGCGTTGATTCAGCGCAAACCGCGCTTGATAAAATGATGGCGGGCGCGTCGCTGGTTCAAGTCGTCGCGGGCATCCGTGGCCGCGGCCCCGGTATCGCCAATATCATCAATGCAGGCCTTGTCGAATGGATGGACAAGAACGGCGTGAAAAGCCTTTCGGAAATCATCGGGCAAGAAAAACAAGCCTGAAAAGGCGGCGTGACGCCGCGGTCCTTCTTGGGGGGAGAACACGTCTGCCTCAGGGGTATGCCCCCAAGCATAGCCGCCGACTGTGACAACGTTGCGTCCTTCGCGTCATCCCCCCGCGGCTTGGCACGCCGTCGCGCTATGTGCGTGGGCGCAAGGCGGGGATGACACAAAAAAGAGGGGAAAACTGCGACGCTTTGTCTGCGCCCAAGAGGGGTGGGCTCCATACTTTTCGCGCGACGCAAATCGTGCTTAGGGATTTATGTCTTCCTCTTGTTCAGGCTCGGCATGCGCGACGATGCGCCAGATGCCGGGGTGCATCGCACGGATACGACGCTCAAGACTATCGACCCAATCATGAACGTCGGCAACGGTGTGCGATGGGTCTGTCAAGCAGTGAAAAACAACCAAAAGCCCCTGCTGGACCTTGCGCACGCGAACATCGTGAACCGTATGAAGGCTTGTCGTTTCCATCACATTTTTTTCAATCAAGGACACGATCTCTTCGCGGACGTTGTCTTCGACCTCTCCGCCTTCGATGCCGCGGTCTTGTAGGGGCTCGATATGCGTTTCGACTTCTGTTTCCTCTCCAAACTCGGATCGCATGTCGGCCTCAAGATGAGACGCCTTCGCATGAGCTTTTTGCAGCGCTTCTTCGCCATCGACCTCAAGATCGAAGCCGACGAACAAGCGCCCATTCGAGCGATGCGACGTCACATGATGGACATTGGCATCGTGATTGGCTGCAATGACCATCACACGCTGCAAAACGGTCTCGGAACTCAAAGCCAAAGGATGCGTTGAGATCGAAACTTCAGCTTCGGGCATTGCCGCTTGGATGGCCTCAATCGCTTGGTGTTTGATAGCGTCGACACGCGCCTGAGAAAGGCTGCGCCCAACCGCAATGTCGGCGTCGACGAAAAACAAGCTTCCCGCAGGACGAAGCCGAACGCGATTGATATTCGAAACACCCTCGACACCCGTCAAGATGGTCTTGATGCGATTCATCGCACCGTCAGGCGCCGTATCGATCAACGTATCGATGGTCCGACGCCCCATCACCCACCCGGCATGGCAGACAAAGATTGACACGCCGATAGCGGCCAAGGCATCGCCTTCGGGCCAACCCAGCCACACTAAGCCAAGCCCCAGCAGAACGACCGTCGAGCTAAGGACATCCGAGCTAAAATGAAGCGCATCGGCTTCCAAAGCTTGACTACGCGTTTTTTGAGCCACGCGTTTCAAAGCGCGCGCGCGGGACAAGTCGATCAGAATGGATGCAACAATAACGCCGACAGACCAAAGGGTCGTTTCCACATGATAGTCGCCAGCTAAAAGACGATGCCCCGCTTCGTAGATAATCCAAAAACTTGTGATAAAAAGGAGGATCGTCTCGGCCAGCGCGGCAATGCTCTCGATCTTTCCATGCCCATAGGGATGTTTATCGTCGGCCGGTTTGTCGCTGACGCGCACGGCCATATAAGTCATGATCGTCGCGCCAAAATCGAGCAAACTGTGAAGCCCTTCCGAGACAAGCCCCAAACTTCCCGTCATCAAGCCTATCGTGAACTTACCGATCGTCATCAAGGCACTGGCTGCCATTGAACTCAGGGCCACAGACTGCTTTTCACTTGTCATTAAAAATCTCCAGATTACTGACATTCATCGTCTTCTTTTCCCCAAGGAAAAAGAACGTACGGATCTTAGCGACCCTGAATCGTATCGTGACAGGAAGTGTCTTAGCATAACATTTTTAGAATCGCGCTTTCCTTTGCAGGTTGTTTTCCGTTGCGAAGGATCCGCTTCTCAGATCGCTTTTAAAGCAAAATACGTGCGGATGAAACATTATTACAAATCAACCACAACTTATGAATAACATCGAACCAAAGTATACATACATTAATATTCACACATCCTTTTCTAAAAAGAGCGTGCCACTTAAAATATCCGTCGGTATATTAAGCCAATCCTTCCCCTCTTCCTCTTTCCCTCCCCTTTACATAAACGTCTTCAACGGAGCTCCCCCATGATTAGATACGCGGACCTGAAAATCCTGAACAAGATTTTGTCCGTCCTCGGCCTTCTTGCCGCCCTTGTTTTAGGCGTTGCTTGGTATGCCAGCGTTCAAATGCAACTCATTGATGCGCTTGATACCGCTGTTATCGAACATGCCGATCAGGCCAGCCTTTCGATGGCCCGCGCGAACCGGTATGCTCTCAATGTTTACGCGGGATTATACCGGCTTATTGCTTCAACAACTCAGGAAGGAAATGAAGCTGCCGTTGCTTTCATCCGCGATGGAGAGGACAAATTTAAAGAACGTCTTGACCAAGCGATAAAGGCGATGCCCGAAAAAGAAAACATCTTTCGCCCCCTTGGGACGGAAATGGACCAACTTATCAATCAAGGGGCCTGCGCCGATGTGATCAGGCTTGGCAACACGACAGATGCTGAAGAAAACGCAAAAGCCAATAAATTGATGGATGAATCGTGCGCACCGTCCCTGGTCGCGTTCAATGCAAAACTAACCAAAAACATGCTGCAACTGATCGATGAAGGTCAAAAAGCATCGGCAGATGCCACAGCCGAGATCGACACGATTGTCAGTAAAATGCTTGTCAGTTCAATCGTCGTTCTTATCATCGTTTTCTGGCTTGCCGTTTACTTGACGCGTAAAGAAGTAACGACTCCTTTGTTAATCGTCGAAAACGGTTTATCCGAGCTTGCGCATGACAATTTGAATGTCGATGTCACGGGCGACGATCGTCAGGATGAAATTGGGAGCATGGCGCGTACCTTTAAAACGATGCGCGAAAGCTTGGTCCGCATGCGTAAGCTTGAGGCCGAACAACGTGCCGATGTCGAGGCCAAGGCGCGGCGCGGCGAGAAAATCGCCAAACTTGTCAGCGATTTTGAAAACATGATCCGCGGTATTACGGAAACCGTTGCCTCGTCAGCAACCGAGCTGCAATCCAGCGCGGCAACCATGTCGGCAACGGCACAAGAAACCCAGCAGCAAAGCTCGACCGTGGCGTCAGCTTCGCAACAGGCGACGGCAAACGTCCAGGCTGTTGCAGGGGCTACCGAAGAAATGACGGCCTCGACCCAAGAAATCGGCCAACAAGTCACGCGCGCTTCGCAAATGTCGTCAGACGCCGTCGATCAAGCCCGCTCGACAAAGGAAACTGTTGGCGGTTTGGCCAAGGCTTCGGATAAAATCGGCGAAGTCGTCAAGCTTATTCAGGAAATCGCCGCACAAACGAACCTTTTGGCGCTGAACGCAACGATCGAAGCTGCCCGCGCAGGCGACGCCGGTAAAGGTTTTGCCGTTGTCGCAGGCGAAGTCAAAAATCTGGCCAGCCAAACAGCGAAGGCAACGGAAGAAATCTCGGGGCAAATCACCGGCATTCAGCAAGCGACAACCTCGACGGTTCAGGCTATCGACAAGATCGATGTCTCTATCGGACAGATCAGCCACGTCGCCGATACGGTTGCCGCCGCCGTCCAAGAGCAAATCGCGGCGACAGGTGAAATCGCGAACAATGTTCATCAGGCCGCTCAAGGAACGGATGAAATCTCGCGCAACATCACGGGCGTTGCTCAAGCGGCAGAACAAACGGGATCAGCCGCCGAAATGGTTTTGACCGCAGCTGAACAACTTTCAGAAGAAGCTGAAAGATTAAAATCGGAAGTCGAGAAGTTTATCGCGGACTTGAATGCCGCCTAACGAAACAAAAGACGAAAAAAGGCGGCGAGAATTCTCGCCGCCTTTTTTATTTTAAAACTTACTTATGAACTCATATATTGCCCGCCGTTGACGGAAAGCGTTTCGCCCGTGATAAAGCCCGCTTCATCGGCAACAAGAAAAAGAACGGTCCGCGCCGTATCGTCGGGCGTTCCAAGACGCCCCACCGGAATGCGCGAGACGATATCCGCCAAAACTTTGGGGGGAATAGCTTTCATCATCGCCGTGTCGGTATAGCCGGGCGCAATAGCGTTGACCGTAATCCCCTTTCGCGCGCTTTCAAGCGCAAGCGATTTGGTGAAACCGACGATGCCGCCCTTCGACGCCGCATAATTCGTTTGCCCAACCTGCCCGGCCAGCCCGTTGATCGAGCTGATGTTGATGATGCGCCCGAACCCATTTTCACGCATTTTATCAATGACCGCGCGCGACATATGAAACATCGATGACAGGTTGGTCGCTAAAACGATGTTCCAATCGTCTAATGGCATTTTATGCATCATGTTATCGCGCGCAATACCTGCGTTGTTCACCAGAACTTCGATGTTGCGCCCCGTATCCGCCGCGATGGCCGCGACGCCGTGCAGACAGGCTTCGGGATCGCGTACATCCCACGCATAAACCTTGATCCCCGTCTCGTTCTCAAAGGCGCGCGCTGTCTCATCCATGGCAATATTATTCGCGACGACATCATAGCCTGCTTTTTGCAGCGCCCGCGCCGTCGCTGCGCCAATCCCGGTGACGCCACCCGTTACCAAAGCTAAACGTCCCATTTAGGCCTCCCTTTTCTGTTGGTTCAGGCCGATCTTTGCTGTGGCCCTTTGATGCCTTTCGATCATGCCCAAAGGATCGTTAGGATGCGGTAAACATGAAAAAGGGGGGCCAAAGCCCCCCTTTCCCTTTGTCAGGCCTTCTTTTTTTAGCCGACCATCTCGTGCGCCAAAGCGCCAAGGCGCTTGATCCCTTCCTCCATCGTATTGTAATCGACGGTCGAAAAGCTGAAGCGCATCGACGAAACAGACGCTTTATTGACATAGAAAGGATGCCCAGGCACCACGCAAACCGAGCGTTCGACGCCGCGATGGAAAAATTCCATCGCATCCGCGCCGCCCGGCAACGTGACCCACAAAAACATCCCGCCTTCCGGTTTGGTATGCGTCACTGTCGACGGAAAATAGGTTTGAATAAAACCCATCATGTCGTCTTTTTGCTTTTTGTACTTCGCTTTGATTTTGGCAATGTGCGCATCTTGGTCATTGTCGGCCATGTAATGCGTCAGAACGCGCTGCGCAAAAGTGCTGGTGTGAAGGTCGGCCGATTCCTTGACGACAAGAAGCGCTTCGCGCAATTGTTCGGGCACGACCATCCAACCAACGCGATAGCCCGGAACAATCGTTTTCGAAAAAGTTCCCAGCAAGATCGTTTGTTCCGGGATCAAGTTCATAAACGACGTCTTGGCCGCGCCTTCGAAACGCAGCTCGCCATAGGGGTCGTCTTCAACCAAGAACGTGCCCGTCTGACGAACGACATCGGCCACCGCGCGGCGATTATCGTCTTCATAGCTGATGCCCGACGGGTTTTGAAAGTTCGGAATCAAGTACATCATCTTGACGCGGTCTTTCAACGCTTCGGCAAGCGCAGCGACATCAAGGCCGTTCTCATTCAAAGGCACCGTGACAAATCTCGGCTTGAAAAGCGCCAAAGCGCCAATCGCGCCAAGATAGGAAGGCTCTTCCAGCAAAACGCGATCGCCTTCATTCACCAACACCTTGCCCAGCATGTCAAACGCCTGCTGCGAGCCGGTCGTAATCAAAATGTTTTCGGCTTTGACGTTTTGAATGCCGCGGGCGGCGTAACGCGCTGCGATCAATTCGCGCAGCCCCGGATAGCCAGCCGAGCCGCTATATTGAAAGGCTTCTTTGGCTTCGCTGCGCATCACCTTGTCGGTCGCAGCGGCCAGCTCATCAATCGGAAATAGGTCCTTGTTCGGAAGGCCGCCAGCAAAGGAAATCATACCGGGCTTTAGCGCAACGCCCAAAATTTCGGCAATAAAGGTTTTGGGCAGGTTCAGCATCCGCTCAGCAAGAATTTCTTCTTTCTTTTGCCGACAACAACATTCCGCACTCATTTTGCTACTCCTTTGTTTTTTAACAGTCGATCCGCCCAGTAAAACGCGCCCAGATCCTTTTGGCAACAATTTCATCGTATTGCCCTTTGTTGACGGGCTATTAAGCTCTATGGGTCCATAAAGGATCTGTTTCTCTCTTTCTGTCAGGAAATAGAGCCATTATGTTTAAGATTCGCTCCCTTCTCATTTCTTTAACGGGACCTTGGCGTCAAATCACCGTTTTTTGGCTCGGCGCGGCACTGGTCGCCTTGGTCGCCATCGGGGCAGCGCGGGCTTGCCTTATGGCAAACGATCTGTTTATCGCCGCAACAAACGGTAAGGCTTGGCTGCCTTTTGTTCTAACGCCACTTGGTTTCGCGCTGGTCATGGCCCTAACACGCCGTTTTTTTTCAGGCGCGGAAGGCAGCGGCGTGCCGCAAACAATCGCCGCCATGACGCTTTTTGGCCAACCTTCCGGCAAAAGTTTTAGCGCGCAGATGTTGTCGTTGAAAACAGCGTTTGGCAAAATTGTACTAACCGTTTTAGGCATATGCGCGGGCGCTTCGGTGGGGCATGAAGGACCATCCGTCCAGATTGGCGCGGCCTTGATGCATAATTTTGGCAAAGATCTTCCTATTCGTATCCAAAACAAAGAACGCGCACTGGTTCTTGCGGGCGGCGCGGCTGGTATTGCTGCCGCCTTTAACACGCCGCTGGCAGGCGTTCTGTTCGCGATCGAAGATTTGGCGCACACGTTCGAAGAGAAAACAAACAATCTGGTGCTGACTTGCGTTATTTTTGCGGGCGTTTGCTCGCTCGCGCTTCTTGGCAACTACAGCTATTTTGGCCATACGAATGTCGCGCTGGACCTCAGCGACGCGATGGAAGCCTGCCTTTTATGTGGTATCGCTGGCGGCGTTTGCGGTGGTTTTTTCTCGCGCGCGCTTATTTTTTCCACCCAGAACCGCGCGCGCCTTCTCCCAGCCTTTTTCCGTGCGCGTCCCGTTTTGTTTGCCGCGCTTTGCGGGTTGGCGTTGGCAGGCATCGGCTTTTATGCCCACAACTGCGTTTTTGGCACGGGTTATGCCCAAGCCCGCGCCTTGCTGGAAGGAAAAACGCCGCTTCCCTTATGCTTTGGCGTTTTAAAACTTCTGTCCATCTTTTTGTCTTGCCTTAGCGGAATCCCTGGCGGGCTTTTTGCCCCCGCCTTGGCCGCAGGCGCTGGCATTGGCGCCGACGTTGCCGTTTTTCTTCCGCATATTCCGTCGGCGGCGTTGATTATCCTTGGCATGGTCGCGACCTTCTCGGGCGTCGTTCAGGCCCCCTTGACCGCCGCCGTCATCGTCATGGAAATGACCAGCGATTCGTCGCTGACTTTGCCGTTGATGATCTCGGCCTTTTTGGCTTTTGGCGTCTCGCGCCTTATTTGCCCGACACCGCTTTATAAAGCCCTTTCCCAAGGCTTTGTTGATCAGGAAACCCCTGCCTCTTAACCTTAACCTTTGTCCCCTGCCTTGCCAGCGCCTTGATTTCTGCGTAAAGCATGCTGGAAAGGAACGGTTTCATGATTCTTGTCACAGGTATTGCCGGATTTATCGGATCGAACTTTGCGCTCGACTGGGCCTCTGCCAGTGGTGAGGCGCTGGTCGGCATCGATAAACTGACCTATGCGGGCAACCGGCACAATCTGGATGCCTTGGAAGGTCGCGCCGCTTATCATTTTATCCAAGCCGATATCGGCGATCAGCAAGCCTTAACGGCGGCGCTTCAAACGCATCGCCCCCGCGCCGTCATTAATTTTGCGGCTGAATCCCATGTCGATCGATCGATCTGCGGGCCGGAAGATTTTATCCAGACCAATCTGGTCGGAACCTTTCGCCTGCTGGAAAGCGTGCGCGCCTATTGGCAGGCCCTTCCCGCCGCCGAAAAAGAAGCCTTTCGCTTTGTGCACGTCTCAACCGACGAGGTTTATGGATCGCTTGCGGCGGAAGACCCAGCCTTTTCCGAGAAAACGCCCGCCGCGCCGAACAGCCCCTATGCCGCATCAAAAGCGGGATCGGATCATTTGGTCCGGGCGTGGCGTGAGACCTATGGCCTGCCAACCTTGACGACCAATTGCTCGAACAACTACGGGCCCTATCAGTTCCCGGAGAAGCTTATTCCGCTGATGATCCACAATGCGCTGGGCGGCGCGGCGCTTCCTGTTTACGGCGATGGCCTGAATGTCCGCGATTGGCTTTATGTCGGCGACCACGCTGCCGCGCTGCGGCTTGTCTTGGCCAAGGGCCGCGTGGGCGAGACGTATAACATCGGCGGGCGTAGCGAGAAAAAGAATATCGATGTCGTTCAGACCCTGTGCCATCTGTTAGACGCCGAAAGGCCGCGCGCCGATGGAAAATCTTATGCCGCGCAGATACAATTCGTGAAAGATCGCCCCGGTCATGATCGGCGCTATGCCATCGATGCGCGAAAGATAGAGGCCGAACTGGGCTGGCGTCCGACCGAAAGCTTTGAGACAGGCCTGTTAAAAACGGTGCGTTGGTATTTGGCGAACGAAGCTTGGACGCAAAGCGTGACCAGCGGCGCCTATCGCAACTGGATCGAAAAACACTATGGCAGCGCCCCTTTGACGGGAGACAAAAACGCATGAAACAGCGTAAAGGCATTATTCTGGCCGGGGGATCGGGCACGCGTTTGCACCCGATGACGCTGGCTGTTTCAAAGCAGCTTTTGCCGATCTATGACAAGCCGATGATCTATTATCCCTTGTCCACGCTGATGCTGGCGGGACTGCGCGATATTTTGATTATCTCAACCCCTCAGGATTTGCCGCGCTTTGCGCAGCTTTTAGGCGATGGCAGCGCTTGGGGCATGAACTTTTCCTATGCCGAACAGCCGTCGCCCGATGGGCTGGCCCAAGCTTTTGTGATTGGCGAGAGCTTTTTAGATGGTGCGCCATCGGCCCTTATCCTTGGCGACAATCTTTATCATGGCCATCAGCTTGTCCATCTTTTGCGCCGCGCCGATGAAAAAACCAGCGGGGCCACCGTTTTCGCCTATCATGTGCAAGATCCGGGGCGCTATGGCGTCATCGCATTTGATGAAGCTGGCCGCGCGATCTCGATTGAAGAAAAGCCCGCCAAGCCTCAATCAAATTACGCCATCACCGGCCTTTATTTTTATGACGACCAAGTCGTCTCGATGGCGAAAGGTCTGAAGCCTTCGGCGCGCGGCGAGCTGGAAATCAGCGACATCAACCGCCTTTACATGGAGCAAAGCCAGCTTTCGGTTGAGATCATGCGGCGTGGTTATGCATGGCTGGATACGGGAACGCCTGAATCTCTGTTACAAGCCAGCCAATTTATCGGCGTGATCGAACGGCGTCAGGGCATCAAAATCGCTTGCCCTGAAGAAATCGCTTACTTGCTTGGTTATATCGATGCCGCGCAATTAGAAGCCTTGGCAAAGCCGCTTTTGAAAAACGACTATGGCCAATACCTGATGTCGCTTTTGGAAAGGAACGCTTCTTTATGAAGATGATACCGACGTCGATTGCGGATGTGCTGATTGTCGAGCCGCGCGTTTTTGGCGACGATCGCGGCTTTTTCTTTGAAAGCTATAATGAAAAGGCCTTTACCGAAGCGGCAGGTTTTACCCCGCGCTTTGTGCAAGACAATCATTCGCGCTCGGTCCGCGGCGTTTTGCGCGGGTTGCATTATCAAATCCAACAGCCGCAGGCCAAGCTGGTTCGCGTGACGCTGGGCGAAGTTTTCGATGTCGCCGTCGATTTGCGCCGCGCCTCGCCAACTTTTGGCAAATGGGTTGGGACGGTTTTATCGGCGGAAAACAAGCGCCAGATGTGGATCCCCGAAGGCTTTGCGCACGGCTTTGCCGTTTTGTCGGACGAAGCCGAGTTTCTTTACAAAGCCACCGACTTTTATGCCCCCGCGCATGAGCGCTGCATTTTATGGAACGATCCCGATCTTGGCGTCGCTTGGCCGGTTCACACGCCGCCCCTTCTTTCGCCCAAGGATCTGCAAGGCGTTCCTTTTGCCAAGGCCGATCTTTACCCCTGAAAAGAATCCAGCGCCGCTAAAACGTCATCGACAGGAAGAGCCGCCAGCGGCTCTTTTTGAAGAAGGCGAACGCTTGCACCTTTGGGGGCTGACCAAACCGGGTTCACGCGCCCTGAAAACAGCGTCAAAGTTGGCGCACCAACCGCCGCCGCAATATGCGTCGGCCCCGTATCGTTGCCGATGACAAAGCGCGCCCGCCGCGCAAGGCCTGCGACGTCAAAAAGCGACGTTTTTCCGCACAGATTGATAACGTCGGGCGCAAGCGTTGTGATCTGCGCCAACGCTTCACCCTCGGCCTTTGTTCCGATGGCAATACTGGCGATCCCGCGCGCGGCCAAAGCTTGCGCCAACTGCGCGTAAAATTCCGGCGGCCAGCGTTTATAAAGACGATCCCCCGAACAACCGGGGATCAAAAGAGCAAAAACATCCGGCGGCACGAAACCCTCCACCGGTGCATCCAGCCAATCGAAGGCAGGCACTGGAAAAGCCTCTAGCCCCGCCCGCGCCAATTGCGCCGCGACAAAATCGGTATAATGCATGCCCGGTTGCGGGGGCCACAGGCGCGGATGCGAACAACCGCGCGCCGCGCCCGACCAGCCGACGCGCACGGGGCCGCCCAACGCCTGAAACAAAATCGCCTGACGGTTTTTCCCTTGAAGATCATACACAAAGTTTGGCGCAAAGGCGCGGACTTGACGCACCAGACGGATCCAAGCATCCAGCCGCCATGCGGGCGGCCGCGGATCAACCAGCACCCGGTCGAACCAAGGCATAGCGGCAGCAAAGGACGCAAAAGCGGGCATGGTCAAAAGAGCGATTTCCGCTTTGGGGTGCCGCGCGCGAATAGCAGCAAAAGCCGCCGCGCACAGGACAAGATCGCCCAAAGCGCCCAAGCGAATGACCAGGATTTTCTCTGTCATGCCCGCCCTTTCCGCTTAGCCCAGCAATTCATCGTAAACGGCCAGCGTCTTGTCGATCATTTGCTTTTTGCTGAATTGCGCGCGCGCGATCGCCATGCCCTTTTGAGACATCTCGGCACGCTTGGCTTCGGAAAGGCCAAGCGCGTTTTGGATGGCCGTGGCCCACGACGCCGGATATTCAGGCGGCAAAAGCCAGCCTGTTTCATCGGGCACAACCGTCTCGACCGTCGCGCCCAAAGCGCTGGCAATCACGGGAACGCCCATGGCCATGGCCTCAACCGGCACGCGGCCAAAGCCTTCGGGCACCAGCGACGGCACTAAAACAAGGTCCGCTAAGCTATAAGCCGCAGGCATGTCCGCACAATGCGCGACAAGATGCACACGCTCGCCAAGGCCCTTTTCGGCAATCAAAGCTACAAGCTGCGCACGATAGGCCTTGCGTCCTTGATCGTCGCCCAAAATCACCGCCTGCCAGAAAGGGGCGTCGTGGGGCATCAAGGCCAAAGCTTTGATGACAAGATCCTGCCCCTTGATCGGGCTGAGGCGTGCGGGCACAAGAATAATTTTCGCCGCGGGGTTAATCCCAAAGGCGGCGGCAAGCGCTTCGCGCCGGTCCTGTGTCACGGCTTCAGGCGCAAAGCGCTGCCCGTCGATCCCGCGCGGCACGATACGAATCTTTTTGGATGAGATATGGTAATTGTCGGTCACATGCTTGGCGATGAATGCCGATATGGCGATAATCCGATCCGCCCGTGTCATGATCCGGTTGTAATATTTCTTTAACCTGCTTTTAAACTTATACGCCGCGTGGAAGGTTGTCACGCTGGGAAGATGCGCCCGTGAAGCCGCGATCCGAACGCTCCACGCCGGGGCGCGCGAGCGGACATGCAGCAAATCAACCCCTTCTCGCCGCGCCAAGGCCGCCAGCCAAAAGCCGTTTTGGATGATCTTGACCGGGTTTTTGCTCGCAACATTATGCGTAAAATGAACCGCCCCGACTTTTTCCAATTCCGGCACGCGCGCGCCGCCGCGGCTGACGACCAATGCCCTGTCGCCGCGCGCCACCAGCGCCGCCGCGACATCAACGACAGCTTGCTCGGCCCCGCCCGCGCCCATATTCGGGATGACTTGAAGGATTGTTTTCATGGCTTTCCTTTGCGCTCTTGAATGACGCGCCAAACGACCGAGGCCGCGCGCTCAGACGGCACAAACTGCCCCGCCCCCAGCCAAGACGCCATCTGCGCCAGTTGCGCCCTGCAGGCTTCGCGTTGATCGGGATCCGCAAGAAAGACGCCGACGGCCTCCGCCAGCTTTGCAGGCGTACAATTTTCCTGAAGATATTCAGGCATCAGCGACCTGTTCTGCATAATATTGATGAGCGTCACATAGCGCGTCTTGATCAAACGCCGCGCCAAGAAAGCGGTCAACGGATGAACTTTGTACGCAATCACCGACGGCAAGCGTGCCAAAGCCAGCTCAATCGACACGGTGCCGGAACAAGCCAGCGCGGCTGTCGAGGCGGCCAGTGCCCTATACTTGTCATCATCCCCACGCGCCACGATAACCGGGACAGGCCAACGCGCCAAAATCTTTTCAACCAGCGGCGCGACACTGTCCGCCACAGGCAGAACAAAGGTCAAACCCGGAAAACGCGCTGCCAAGATCTGGACCGTTTTCTCAAAGACAGGCATTAAGCGATTGATTTCCGAAACGCGGCTTCCCGGCAGCAACGTCAAAAGAAGCTGCGTAGGTGCAAGCCCATGTGCCGCGCGAAAAGCCGCGCCGTCGCCCAAGGCCGCGCCACTTTCAACCAGCGGATGGCCGACAAAGGTACAAGGCAGACCGACCTTTTCAAAATAAGGCGGCTCGAACGGCAAAAGCGCAAGAAGATGATCCAAAAACGCGGCCACCTGAGCCGCCCGGCCTGGCCGCCAAGCCCAAACGCTGGGCGCGACGTAATGAACCAGTTTGATCGACGGATCAAGCGCACGAATTTGACGCGCGACGCGAAAGCTAAAATCGGGCGCGTCAATCGTCACAAAGACACAAGGCTTATCGGAAACAACGGCTTGCACAACCTTCTTCATGCGATCAAGCAGCATGGGGATGTGCTTGATAACCTCGAACAGCCCCACATGCCCCAGATCGTTATGTGAAAAAAGAGACTGCAAGCCTTCGTCGTGCATGCGCGGACCGCCAACGCCTTTGAAAACAATCGGCCCCGGCGCTTGCGCTTTCATCGCCTGCATCAAGCGCGATCCCAAAAGGTCTCCCGACGCTTCCCCCGCCAACAAATAGACAAGATAGGAAGCGGCCTCGGTCATGGGGCAAGATCCTTTTCTGATAAGCCAAGAACGAACAAACCAGCTTCATCCGCCAGCCGAATGACCTCGGCCCTGTCCACAATCTGGCTGCGCCCGCCTTCCAGCGCGATGCCGCGCAGGCCCGCCGTAGCCGCGGCGCGGACCGTATCGGGGCCAATGGTCGGCAAATCCAGCCGCCCGTCTTGCTGCGGCTTGGCCAGCTTGACCAACACGCCGCCAGGGCCTTCGCGCTTCAACGAGGCTGTGCGGCCGATCAAGGCATCGGTGCCTTCGATGGCTTCAACCCCCAGCACAATCCCTTGCTGAACGACAACGGCCTGTCCCACATCCAAAAGTCCCAAGGCGCGCGCCACCTCAATACCCCGGCGCATATCGTGCCGAGCCGTCTCATCGGGCTCTTGCGCCGTCAAAAGGCCGACAGGCGTCACAAGATCCGCAAAAACTTCATGCGCCCCCATCAAACGAACCCCGCATTCTTCTTCCAGCACGTGGCCAATGGCCCGCAAAAGCCCATCATCGCCCAAAGCATGCATGCCAATGCGCGTCAGCGCTTTCAGCGTCCACCAATCGGGCTTGATTTCAAGCAGCGAAGGCCGCCGCACGCGCCCAATCATCACGATGTGCGAAATATCTTCATCCGCCAACAGCTTTTTGAGGCGCGTCCCCGCCCCCAAGGGCAGCCATGCATGCGGCAAGCCATCGGCCAGACCGGCATCGGCCTGACCTTCCAGACAAAACACAAAAAAGGGAATCGCCCCACGTTCGCAAGATTCAATGATCCGGCGCGGGGCCGTTCCGCCCCCCGCCAGAATACCAAGTTTGCGAATGGGGGCTGTCATATCCAAGAAGCCTTGCGAAAAGGGATGATACGGATGTTAGGCCTCGCCCTGCGGTTTGCAAAGCGGACGATTGTCGCGATTTTTGATGAACCCTAAAACGTCGCTGATCAAGGATTGCCCAGGATACATTTTGGCGACGTCGTCCATGCGTTCGCTCATGGTTCCTTCGGATGAGAAAAGCATCCGATAGGCGGTCCGAAGCGCATGGATATCTTCTTTATTAAAGCCGCGCCGTTCAAGCCCGATCAAGTTAAGCCCCGATAAAAAGGCCCGGTCGCCTTTAACCGTGCCATAGGGAATGACGTCGCTGGCAACGCCCGACATACCGCCAATCATGGCATGCTCGCCAATACGGACAAACTGCTGCACAGCGGCCAAACCGCCGATAACGACATAGTCGCCAACGACCACATGCCCGCCCAACGTCGCATTGTTGGCCATAATGACATGATCGCCGACATGACAATCATGCGCGACATGCGCGCCGACCATATATAAACCGCCGTTGCCGACGCGCGTGATCATGCCGCCGCCTTCGGTCCCCGGGTTCATCGTTACGGATTCGCGGATCTGGTTGTTCTCACCAATCTCTAGCGTTGATTCTTCGCCATGGTATTTCAGATCTTGCGGACGCTGTCCAATCGACGCAAACGGATAAATCACCGTCCCAGCGCCAATCGTCGTAATGCCATCGACGACGACATGTGCAACCAAGCGAACGCGATCGCCCAATTTAACGCGCGGCCCGACGATGCAATAAGGCCCAATTTCAATATCTTTGCCAAGCTCGGCTTTGGGATCGACAATTGCCGTCGCGTGAATCTTTACGCTCATGCGCCCATTCCTTTTTCCGCTTCGCTGTCAGGGACAAGCATCGCCGTGTAAACAGCCTCGGCCACAAGCGAGCCATCGACAAAAGCTTCGCCGCGGAACTTCCACACCTGACCGCGTTGCCGTTCTTTTTGAACTTTGATTTCCAGACGATCACCCGGCAAAACGGGGCGACGGAAACGGGCGTTGTCAATCGACATGAAATAGACGATATGCGAGGCCGCATTGATTCCTTGCAAGGAATCGACGACCAGCGTCGCCGCCGTCTGCGCCATCGCTTCGATAATCAAAACGCCGGGCATAATGGGATGGCCAGGGAAATGCCCCTGGAAGAAGGGCTCGTTCACTGTGACGTTTTTAATGCCCGTGCAGCTTTGCGCATGAACAACGTCTGTCACGCGATCAATCAGCAAAAACGGATAACGATGCGGGATGCGCTCCATAATGCCCGTGACATCGATGGTTTTAGGCGCGCCGGTTTGTAACGTTTCACTCATTCCCTTAGATCTCCGAAATGATGCCCTTTTCCTTTCACCCAGACGGCGAAAAGACGGTTCTTTTAATGATTGGAAAAGCCCCTGTATTAAAACAGAATCCCTTTACCGTTTCAAGGCCTTGGGCGGCGCGGGCAAAGCGGGCGTTTCGTCCTTTTCGGCGGACTCCTCTGGCGTCACTTTAACGGGAACGCTGGGCAACACCTTGTTCAAACGAACTAAAACATCGTCGGTAATATCGATCTTGGCATCGCTCCACAGCGTTTGCTGTTTGACAACGACCAAATTGGCCTTATGGGCCCGCGCCGTCTCGGCGACAATGTCCAAAACGGATTTGCGCACAACGTTCATGGAATCGGTCAAAGCCTGATCCAGCGCTCGGCGACGCGCTTGAACGTGCCGTTCTACGGTCAAAAAGCGCTGCCGTAGCTTTTGCTCGCGATCCGTATAAACTTCTGCTGTCACATTATCGTGCGCTTTGGCCAATTCTTCTTCTGTTTTACGCAGACCCGACTCTTCCGTCGCGATTTCGCTTTGGAATTTGGCGCGCTGCGCTTCCAGTTGATGCTGAACGCTTTTCGCCGCATCCGATTCCTGCAAAATGCGCTGTACATCGATAATGGCGACAACGCTGGCTGGAAAAGCCCCCGTTTGCGCGCCGCCTTTTTCTTCTGCAGCTTGGACCGCAGACGATGCCAACAGCGCGGCGACAGCGCACGCTAAAACGAAAGATGTAATTTTCATCCGACAGCTCTAACTTAGAATTTCGTTCCAAAGCTGAAGTGAATCAGCTCGGTCTTGTCATAGCTTTCTTTCTTGACCGGAACGGCAAAGTCCAAACGCAACGGCCCGAACGGCGACGCCCACGACAGGCCGGCACCGACGCTGATACGGATCGAATCGTTGTCGCGGAAATCTTCCGTCGCAAGCGGCGTTTCTTCGCATTTGCCAAGCGAACCGGCATCGCTGAAGATATGGCCTTTAAACCCAAGCTCGGTCGGCGTCGGCAGCGGCGTCGTCAGCTCAAGAGACCCACGATAGAAGCGATTGCCGCCCAAGGCATCGTCGGCTCCATTTGTCAAATCGCGCGGCCCCACGCCCGCATAGGAGAACCCGCGCAACGTGTCGCTGCCCAGGAAGAAGCGGTCGTTGATTTTGACTTTTTGATCAAGTCCCCAAACATAGCCGCCTTCGCCCAACACGCTCAACACATAATCCTCGGCCAGCGAGAAGTACTGCGTACCGCCCAATTTGGCCCGGACAAACCGGTGATCGCCGCCAACGCCCGCGAAATCCGTATTCAAGCGCGTGACAAAGCCCTTGGTCGGATCGATTTTGCTGTCGCGTTCGTCCAAGGTTAGTTCATGCCCCACAAGCGACGTCAAGCTGTGGCCGACCTGATCGCGAATAAAGCGCGACGCATTAGCATCGACATCGCTAACATGGTCTTCATGTAACGTATAAGTCCAGCTTTGGCGCAGATCCTCCGACAAAGGATAGCCCATACGTAAGGCAAAACCTGTGCTGGAAATATCGTACGAACTTTCCGTTTGGTTATCGCGCATCGTGTGGAAAACATCGGCCCCGGCGCTGAGATTCCGGTCAAGGAAGTACGGCTCGGTGATGCTTAAATCAAACTGGCGGCTGACGCCGGACACGGTCGCGCCCAAACGAACGTCTTGGCCCTTACCCAAAAAGTTCTTTTCGCGAATGCTGAAATCACCCAAAGGACCGTCAGTGGACGAGAACCCGGCCCCAAACGAAATCTCACCCGTCGATTTTTCCTTCACCTCGACCTTCAGATCGGCGCGGTCGGGCTGCGCTCCGTCTTGCGGCGTAATTTTGACGTCGTCGAAGAAGCCCAGATCTTTGATCTTTTGCTCCGAACGCTTCATTTTGCTGGTGTTGAAGGGGTCGCCTTCGGCCAGCATCATTTCGCGGCGAATAACTTTATCCAGCGTGCGCTGGTTGCCCGTAACGTCGATGCGTCCGATGAAAACACGATGCCCCGGCTTGACATGATAAACCAGATCGACAGTCAGGCTGTCTTTGTGACGATCAACCTCGGGCGCAATATCGACAAAGGCATACTGCTTGTCGCCCAGCGCCGTCGTCATCGCCGCGATTGATTTTTCGGCGGCATCGGCGCTGTACCAATCGCCTTCGCGGGTCAAAAGCTCTTTCCGCAAGGTTTCGCCATCCAGCCCCTTGATCTCGCTTTGGATCGAGATTTTGCCAAACTTATAGCGCGGCCCTTCTTCCACCGTGAAGGTGATAAAGAAATCTTTGCGATCCGGGGTCAATTCGGCCACCGACGACACGACGCGAAAATCGACATAGCCTTGGTTCAAATAGAACCGGCGCAGCAATTCGCGGTCATAGCTCATACGATCCGGATCATAGAAATCGGATGTTGAGAAAATGCGCCACCAAGCGCTTTCGCGCGTGTTCACCACATCGCGCAATTCGCTTTCGCCGAAATGATCGTTGCCGACAAACTTGATCCGGCGCACGCCTGTACGCTCGCCCTCTGTGATTTCAAAAATCACATCGACGCGGTTTTGTTCACGCTCGATAATCTTAGGCTCAACCACAGCGCCAAAACGGCCCGACCGACGGTAAAGATCCAAAATACGCTGAACGTCTTTTTGAACGCGCGGCAAGGTATAGACAAGGCGCGGCTTCAGCTGGACTTCTTTTTCCAGATCTTCCTTCGAGATCGCATCATACCCTTCAAACGTCACCTGATTGACGACGGGGTTTTCTTTGACCTGAACGACCAGCGTCGAGCCTTGCATTTCCATATGAACGTCGGCAAACAGCCCCGTCGCATACAAAGCCTTCAACGAGTCGTTGATTTTATCCTGACTGGCCTTTTCGCCCTTTTGCAGGGTCAGATAAGAAAGAACCGTATCCGTCTCAAGACGCTGCGCGCCTTCGATGCGAATGTCGCTGATCGCAACGCTGCCGTCGATGGGCGCGGTAGCCATCGGCACGCTTTCGGCGCTTTGAGCCATGGCCAAAGAGCTGACGCCACAAGAAAGCACAAGGGCAAGCGAGAGAGACAAAGCCGCCCGCGCCGCAAAAGGCGCAAAACGGGACGAAGGCAGAAACGAACGGCAGGACAAGATCGTATCCCTTTTGACAAAGGCGCGGCGGCAAAAACAAACCGCCCGCGCGAACCTCACGAGAACAAAGACGTAACGTACGCAATCACACGTAAATGGACCAAATCGTTCCAAAACGCAAAGACCATCAACGACACGATCAAAGCGGCACCGAAACGCGCGCTGTATTCTTGAATCCTGTCACTTAACGGCGAGCCCTTAAACTTTTCGAGAGTGTAGAACAGCAAGTGGCCGCCATCAAGCAAAGGAACGGGAAACAAATTAACCAACCCGAGATTGATGGAAATAAGGGCAATAAACCAAAACAAAGCCCCAACCCCATCATGGGCCACTTTGCCTGACATTTCGGCGATTCGTAAAGGCCCTCCAAGCTCTTCGGTGCCGCGAACGCCCAAAATCATCTGCCCGACCCCGCGCAGAGTCACGGCAGACAGATTATAGGCCTCTTGAACGGCATGCCCGAGTGCACGCGGAACCGATAACTTCTTGTATTTAATGGTTTCCGAGGCAATCCCCAGAAACGCTTGTTTATGTTCGATCCCCAGACGGTCGGTCGTCTGCGTTATCTTGGGCGTTACCGTCACGTCCATCAGCCCGCCATCGCGCTCTAACGTCAGGCGAATGGGGTCCCCCGTATTCATCGCGACAAGGCGCCGGATTTCCTCAAAGCTACGCACATTTGTGTCGTCGAGCACAACAACGCGGTCGCCGGGCTGAAGCCCCGCAAGGGCAGCTGCCGAATCGGGCACAACTTTTTCAACGACAGGCGGCGAAAAAGGCTGGCCCGACAAGCAAAACAGCAAAGCCAGAACCAAAATGCCGAAAAGATAATTCGAAGCAGGCCCAGCCCCCACGATCAAAAAACGATGGCCGACGGGCTGCGTATAAAAAGCGACTTTTTTCTCGTCTTCTGTCAGAGCCTGCGCGTTTTCGGCAGGCCCAAAGCTGGTCGGATCGGCATCGCCGAACATTTTGACATACCCGCCCAGCGGCATCCAAGCCAAGCGCCACCGCGTGCCATAACGGTCGTGCCAAGCTTTAATCTCGGGCCCGAAGCCAAGCGAGAAAGCTTCGATCTTCACGCCCAAGCGCCGCGCAACCCAAAAATGGCCGAACTCGTGAACGAAAACGACAATCCCCAAAACGATAAGGAACGGGATGATATAGCCCGCCGCGCTCGTCACAAAATGAAGGGCTGAATCAAAAGTCATGTCTCGGTCTTCCCTTTCTTTTAGGCGGCCAAGCTTTGCACTTGGCTTGCCGCATAACGCCGCGCTGCGGCGTCGGCATCCATCAAAACATCCAAATTCGTCAGCGGCGCAACGGGCCCGTTATGCAACGTGCTTTCGATGATTTTCTCGATATCCAAAAAGCCGATGCGCTTGTTCAAAAAGGCATCGACGGCCACTTCGTTCGCGGCGTTTAAAAGCGCGGGCGCGGTGCCGCCCAATTTCATCGCTTCACGCCCCAGCGTCAAAACAGGAAACTTCACGGGATCGGGCGCTTCAAACGTCAACTGCCCCAGCTTCACGAAATCCAAGCGCGGCACAGGCGCTTCCATGCGGCTGGGCCATGCCAGCGTCGTGCTGATTGGCGTGCGCATATCGGGCGAGCCCAACTGCGCCAAGACCGATCCATCGGCATATTCGACCATGCTGTGAACGACCGATTGCGGATGGACCAAAACGTCAATCTGCTCGGACGGCATTTGGAACAAATAGGCGGCTTCGATCACTTCCAGCGTTTTGTTCATCAGGCTTGCGCTATCGATCGAAATCTTCGCGCCCATGTTCCAGACCGGATGCTTAACGGCTTGCTCGGGCGTCATGCGCGCCATCTCGTCGCGCGAAAGCGTGCGGAAAGGCCCGCCCGACGCCGTGACGATCAAACGACGGATCAGATGACGGCGCTCTTCTTCGAAAACCTGCCAAATGGCGTTGTGTTCGCTGTCCACCGGCAAAAGCGTCGCGCCCGCGTCGCGCACCAACTGCATCATCAGCGGCCCCGCGCAAACAAGCGTTTCTTTGTTCGCAAAAGCAACCATCGCGCCGCGCCGCGCCGCGGCCAGCGTGCCCGGAAGACCCGCCGCGCCTACAATCGCCGCCATAACCCAATCGGCCTCGGCTTCTGCCGCTTCGACCACGGCCTGCGCACCTGCGGCCAAATCCATGCCTTCGCCTGCCAGCGCTTCTTTCAGCGCGCCATACTGGCTTTCATCGGCAATAACGACGCGCGCAGGGCGCAGCTTTTTGGCCTGTTCGGCCAAACGCGCCACGTTTTTGTGCGCGGTCAAAGCCACAACACGATAGCTTTGCGGATCGCGTTCGATCAGATCAATGGTTTGCGTTCCGACCGATCCTGTCGATCCCAAAATCGTGACGCTACGCGGCGTCGCGGCGCTTGGCGGGTTCTTAACGGATTGGCAGGCATTACGCATTGTCATTGTCTTCTCTTTCTTTCAATTACCGAAACAGCAGACCACCTTTATAGTGGAAATATGCCAAAAAAGCGGCTGCGAACAAAAGCCCATCGACCCGATCCAAGACGCCGCCATGACCCGGAATCAGATGACCGCTGTCTTTGACTCCGGCGCGGCGCTTCAGCCAAGATTCGAAAAAATCTCCTGCTTGCGCCACAACAGCCGTCACTGCGGCCAGCCCCGCCGACCAAAGCGGCGTGGCAAAGCCGAATCCCTGGGCCACACCATAACCGAAAAGCGCGGCCAGCGCCATGCCGCCTAAAAGCCCAGCCCAAGTCTTATTTGGGCTGATTGCGGGGCACAGTTTCGGCCCGCCGATCAAGCGGCCTGCGAAATAAGCGCCCGTATCGGTCCCCCAAACGGAAAAGCAAAGGAAAAGCGCCTGCGCCAGCCCCAAATCGGGCGCGCCGCGCAGAAAAACAAAGCCCAAACAAGGCCCAACGACATAAAGGCCAAGGCCCGCCAAGCTAAGGCGCTGCGTCACGCCTTCGCCCAAAAGCAGCCACAGAGGCAAGCATAAAAGCACAAGCCCCCAAGCCATTTTAATGGGCGCAAGCTGCCCCATCACCATGATGCAAATCAAGCAAACGACCACAGCGGCAAGCCGCCACCGCGCGAGCCCCGGCGTTAAAAGAGCAGCCCCTTCCCAAAGCGCGGCCAGCCCCATCACAAGGACCAGTGCCCAAAAGGCCCAGCCGCCAAGCCACAACGCGCCCAGAACGACCGGAACTAAAACGGCAGACGAAGCCGCTCGCAAGGCAAGGTTCGTGTGTTTGGACATAAAACAAACCCTTTCAAACAGAAGGACAGCGCGGATCGAGCCTTTAGGATAAAGGCCCGGCTTTTTCCGTCGCGCCATAGCGGCGTTCACGGCCCCGATATTCCCGCAAAGCCAGTTGCAGACTATCGGCCCCGAAATCAGGCCAAAGAATATCCATGAAGACATACTCGGCATAGGCCGATTGCCACAACAAGAAGTTCGAGATGCGCTTTTCGCCGCTGGTGCGAATGACCAAATCGGGGTCCGGCATATCGGCAGTGAAAAGATGCTGCGCAAAACAGTTCATATCGATTTGATTTGGCGTGAGCCGCCCCGCCGCGACATCAGCCGCCACAGCGCGCGCCGCCGCCGCGATTTCTTGCCGCCCGCCATAACTCAGCGCCAGCGTCAGCGTGATCGCTTGGTTGTTCTTGGTCAGATCTTCGGCTTGCAAGATGCCTTTGACAATATCCTCGGGCAAGGCTTCGCGATCGCCGACAACGCGCACGCGCACGCCCTCTTTGTGCAAGGTCGCAATCTCGCTTTTCAGATAAAAGCGCAACAGACGCATCAATTCGCGTACTTCGTCTTCGGGCCTGCGCCAGTTTTCTGACGAAAAACTGTAAAGCGTCAGGTGGCTGATGGGTAATTCGCGCGCGGCGCGCAAGGTGCGGCGAACGGCTTCGATCCCGGCTTTATGCCCCAGCGTTCGCGGCAGTCCCCGGTTCTTGGCCCAACGCCCATTGCCGTCCATGATAATGGCGACATGCAAAGGACGTTCGTTCTCCTGATTTTGCGCCATCAGACTTTCAGCCCTTTCCTTGCACATCCCCAAAGCCAGACAATCTTCTGCCCTTAGACTGTCGTAATATCTTTTTCTTTGTGCGCAAGCGCTTCGTCGATCTTTTTGATCGTCTGATCGGTTGCTTGCTGCACTTTTTCGCTCAGCGACTTGTGTTCGTCTTCCGAGATTTCGTTGTCTTTCTCGGCTTTTTTCAGCGCATCCATCGCATCGCGGCGCACGTTGCGCACGGCAATGCGCGCTTGTTCGGCGTACTTGCCGCAAACGCGCACCAGCTCCAAACGGCGCTCTTGGCTAAGATCCGGCACCGGCACGCGGATGACCGCGCCATCGGGTTGCGGATTAAGCCCAAGCCCCGCATCGCGGATCGCCTTTTCGACGGCCTTGACCATGCCTTTGTCCCAAACCTGAACCGTCAGCAAACGCGGCTCGGGCACGCTGACCGAAGCCACCTGATTAAGCGGCATGGGGCTGCCATAAGCATCGACCCGCACGGGGTCCAGCATCGACGCCGCCGCGCGCCCAGTGCGCAAACCGGCAAAGTCCTTTTTCAAGGATTCCAAAGCGCCATCCATGCGCTGTTTTGTATTGTCCATGTCCAGCATTGCGTGCTCCCCTTGGTTAAACGTCGTCGGTAATGATGGTGTGGCGGCCCTTGCCTTGCACAACTTCGGCAAACGCGCCATGCGAAAAGATCGAGAAAACAAGAATAGGAATATGGCTTTGCCGCGCCAAAGAGATAGCCGAGGCATCCATCACCTGCAAGTCGCGCGACAACACATCCATATAGGAAAGCTTGTCGTAACGCTGCGCCGTCTTGTCCTTGGCCGGATCGGCGGTGTACACGCCATCGACCTTGGTCGCTTTTAAAAGCGCGTCGCATTGCATTTCTGATGCACGCAAGGCTGCCGCGCTGTCGGTCGTAAAGAACGGATTGCCGGTGCCCGCGGCAAAAATAACGACCCGTCCTTTTTCCATGTGGCGCATCGCGCGGCGGCGGATATAAGGCTCACACACCGACGACATGGGAATAGCCGATTGAACGCGCGTCTGAATGCCGACTTGCTCTAAAGCGTTCTGCATGGCCAAAGCGTTGATCACGGTCGCCAGCATGCCCATATAGTCTGCCGTCGCGCGATCCATCCCGCTGGCTGCGCCCGAGACGCCGCGAAAAATATTGCCGCCGCCAATCACGGCGCAAACTTCGACGCCTTGATCGATCACAGATTTGATTTCTCCGGCCACGCGCCCCAAAATTTCAGGCTCAAGCCCGTAATCGCGCGCCCCCATCAAGGCCTCGCCCGAGAGCTTGAGCAAAACGCGCTTATATTTTGGCTTGGCTTTCTGAATTGACGACATCAACAAACCCCCGTGTTTTTTATTTCTTTTCAAAGTCGGCAGAAGATATACCACCCTGGATACGGGATCAACGCCCAGCCGCTCAAAAAAAGGGGGGCTTTAAGGCCCCCCTTTTCATTGATTTAAGACGGAAATCCGCTTAACCCGCCATTTTGGCGACTTCGGCTGCGAAATCATCGACAGTCTTTTCAATGCCTTCGCCCAACTGGAAGCGGGCAAAGCCGATCAATTTCACCGGAGCCCCAACCGTTTTGGCGGCCTTTTCGACGACGTCCGAGATCTTGCTTTCGCCATCAACGACGAAAACCTGTTCCAACAGAACGACTTCTTCATAATATTTACGCAAGCGGCCTTCGACCATCTTTTCAATAATGGCTTCGGGCTTGCCCGACGCGCGCGCCTGATCGGCCAAAACGCTCTTTTCGCGCTCTAACGACTTGGCATCCACATCGGCGACCGACAAAGCTTCCGGACGCGCCGCCGCGACATGCATCGCGATCTGCTTGCCAAGCTGCTCTAACGCCGCTTTGTCGCCCGTGCTTTCCAACGCGACCAACACGCCGATCTTGCCCATACCGTCGGTAAGCGCATTGTGGATATAGCTGGCCACAACACCGTCCGAAACCGCAAGCTTGGACACACGGCGCAGATTCATGTTTTCGCCAACGGTGGCGATCAACTGCGTCAGCTCTTCCTGAACCGTGCGGCCCGTGCCGGGGTAAGCGGTCGTTTTCAAAGCTTCGACATCGCCGTTGCCAGCCAGCGCCAGCTTCGTCGCTTCCTTCACAAAAGCCTGAAAACCATCGTTGCGCGCGACAAAGTCGGTTTCGGCGTTGACTTCAACGACAACCGCTTCTTTGCCCGCGTTCGCAACGGCAACCAAACCTTCAGCCGCCGCGCGACCGGCTTTTTTCGCCGCCGCCGACAAGCCTTTTTTACGCAGCCAATCGACCGCCGCTTCCAAATCGCCTTGCGCTTCGGTGAGCGCTTTTTTGCAATCCATCATGCCCGCGCCTGTCTTTTCGCGCAGTTCTTTGACGAGTGCCGCTGTGATCTCAGCCATAGGAACCTCCCTGTTCTTTCGTGGAGCCAAAATTGAATAAAACGATAGGAAAAACGGCGGTCAGGCGACGCGAGCGACGCGCCCCGAGCCGCCGTTTTCCAAAAGACTTACTTGCTTTCCGCGACGGGTTCGGCGC
Organism: uncultured Rhodospirillaceae bacterium; assembly: GCA_964390005.1. Classification (GTDB taxonomy): domain Bacteria; phylum Pseudomonadota; class Alphaproteobacteria; order UBA9219; family UBA9219; genus CAYMGM01. The sequence goes on from CAYMGM010000008.1 coordinate 36,392, forward strand.
GGGCGCCGATGTCTTTACCGCTGGCGATCACTTCGGCTTCGATGCCGTCGAGAATGGCCTGCGTCGCCAGATCGCAATACATGTCAATGGCGCGCGAAGCGTCGTCATTGCCAGGGATCGGATAGGTGATCGGTGCCGGATCCGAATTGCTGTCAACGATCGCGATGACGGGAATGCCAAGCTTCGTGGCTTCTTCCACGGCCAGCTTTTCCTTGATCGTGTCGATGACAAACAGGATATCGGGCAAGCCGCCCATGTCTTTGATCCCGCCCAACGCACGTTCCAACTTGTCGCGATCGCGCGACATTTGAAGGATTTCCTTCTTGGTGAACTTGCCGCCTTCTTTTTCCAGCTTTTCGGTCAGATCGCGCAAGCGCTTGATCGACTGCGAAACGGTCTTCCAGTTGGTCAGCATGCCGCCGAGCCAACGATGGTTGACAAAATACTGGCCGCTGCGCGCCGCGGCGTCAGCGATCTTTTCCTGCGCCTGGCGCTTGGTGCCGACGAACAGAACGCGCCCACCGCCAGCGACGACGTCGCGCAACTGTTGCAACGCGCGCTGCATCATCGGAACGCTTTGTTCCAGATCGATGATATGCACGCCGTTACGGACGCCATATAAAAACGAGTACATTTTCGGGTTCCAGCGGCGCGTATTGTGGCCGAAGTGAACGCCAGCTTCAAACAACTGCTGAAGCGTGACAACAGGCATTGTCATGTCTTAGACTTCCTTTTTCCGGTTAAGCCTCTGTGCGCCAGCGTAGCGGAAATCTCCGCACCGGACGGCCTTTATCGGGATTGACCGATAGGGCCAAAGGCGCACATGCGTTATCAAAACCTTTTATCCTCATGACAAAAGGCCCCGCCTTTGTAGCGGAGCCTTTTCGTTAATGCAAGAACAGAAAAGCGTTATTCGTGAGCAATCATAACGCCATTTGGCATCATATCGTCCACTGGCGGGCACCCGTTCTTTTCAGAATATTCCTTACGTTTGCACTCATTCATGTGCGGGCCGTTACAAAATTGGTTAACAAAGCCTTTACAGGCCAGATTCTTTGTATCTTGGTATTTCTTGAAAAACCCACACTTTTCAATACGTTCACAGGTCATTTTACTCTCCTTAGATCATTTGACGTCCTCAAACGCGACAGAAAATGTCGCGAAACAGATCTGCACACCATCGCCCCCAAAGTTCAAAAAAAGATTAATCCGCCTGTTGAAAAAGCGTTAATCAATTCATTTTAAACTCATGCGGCTATTCATTTTATTCGTTCGATCGAGGGCATCCCTTATGACCAATAAATACCTCAAACCTATGCTCGACGCTGGCAGCCCGCGCGTCTTTAACTGCAACGAAATGACGCGCCGCATTTTGGAGAAAACGCCCGATGCGCCAGCCTTTTTCAGAAATAAGCGTTTGAACAACATCGTTCTGATCAAAGACACGGTCCCCGAGAACGAACGCAACATCGACGATAAAACCGTCGGCACGAAGCTCTACTTCCCCTTTAACGAGACCAATATCTATGAAGGGGGCCGCACCATCTATTTCCATGCCCCCAATGTCGATAAGGCCATCACGGATTATTGCGGCGAAGGCGCGATCACGCGTGAAAGCCTGTCAGACGATATGCGTTTGATCTTGATTTTAGATCGCCTGCCTTCGCTGGATCCTTTTTTGATGAAGGACGTTTACCTGCGTCAAAAAATCAAGGTCAACGAAGCCTATTTCGAAGTCAGCGAAGAAGCCTGGAACGAAATCGAAGCTTTTATGATCGATCGTTTTACGCCGTTGGTCCATGCGGCTTTCCCTGAGATTCAAGAATCCGACGACCGCGCGCGTCAATTGATCGACAAGATCTGGGAAGCGCGCGATATCGACGCCTTGATGCCTTTGATCGAAGGATTCCGCCTGCCCAAGGAAAAGGCGCTGGACATCTTCGCTTCGTGGAAAGGCATTGTTTATTATTCTTTTTTGTATCAACGGCAGCAATCGGCTGTGCTGGATCTGGTCAAATGGTTCAAAGAAAACCAAGACCCGGTTGCAGGCGTCTCGGCGGCGGAAATCAAAGATCTGCAATCGTCTATCGCGCAAATTAGGGATCGCCTGCGCATCGAATGGCAAACGGTCGAGGAAATCGTCCGGGCTTACGAAAACAGCTATAATAAAATGTTCCGCGACAAAACAAGCTCGTCCGACTTTTTGGCTTTCTTGCGCGACAGTAATGAAACCTATTGGAAAATCGGCAACAGCCTTGGCAAAATCAATCACGCCCATTACTGTTGGGATGCGATGACAAACCGCTATGAAGGCCGCCGTTTGCCGTGGGCCTTGCGCTTGGAAGTCATGCGTCTCCTCGCCCGGATTTTCGAGCCGGAAAAGAAAGCCTCAACCAGCGTCTCTTGGTCCTAAGCCTAGCCGCCAAAGGTAAAAGCATAAGCCGAAAGTCCCGGCTGCTTAAAGCGCAGTTCAAGAACGCCGGGCTCAAAGGCCGGTTGATGAAGCAATTCATACAAGCCTTCGCCCTTCAGATGCACGGCGCCATCGGCGCCGACATCGGCGCCTGCCGTGCGGCTTGTAACGGGTGCGCCGTTTAAATAAACCTCGACCACGCCCTGCCCCGCTTCATCCGGCCCCATGACAAGGAAAACTTTCCGCGCGGTAAAGGATATTTTCAGCGATGAATCCGTGCCTAAAGCCACCAGACGTTCGGGCTCGACCTTCCAATCACCGCCAAGCCCCCATGTATTTGGCGACAGTTCTGTCGGCAGAACATAGCGCGCTTGTTGATCCGCCTTTTGCCCCCCTTCGCCCACAAAACCACTGGCCCGCGCATACCCCAAATAGGTTTCGGGCGTTTGGGACGCGTGGAAGAAAACGGGCCTTTGCGAAACCGATGCGCCTTCGCCGTTAAGGCCCAAAAGATAGCGGATGTTGTTTTCCGTTTCTTCATATTGGCCTTCGCCAAAATGCGTGTAAACAACCTGACCTTCTTTATTGATGAGGTAATGGGCAGGCCAATAACGGTTGCGATAGGCGCGCCATGTTTGAAGATCGTTATCAAGCGCGACAGGATAGGCGATACCGTATTTATCGATGGCCGCTTGAACATTAGCCGTCTTGCGCTCAAACGCAAACTCGGGGGCATGGACGCCGACAATCACCAATCCTTTATCGCGATAGGCTTTGTCCCACGCCGTCAGATAAGGCAGCGTCCGCACGCAATTGATACAAGAGTAAGTCCAGAAGTCGATCAAGACGACATGCCCTCGCAAAGCCTCCATCGTTAGCGGAGGACTATTGAGCCACGTCGAAAGGCCTTCAAAGGCTGGCGCTGAATAGGGCATAGCAAGGCCTCCTTTCAAAGACGTTGGCACCGTCGCGGGAACGACGGTGACGGTTTGCTGCGTTTTCGCGGCGGTGGGTTGGCTTTGCGCACCAACAGCAAGATCTGTTCCCCAGCCAAAAGCCATCGCCAAGCTGGCCAGCATCAGAACAACGGCCACAACGCGGCGGATCATGGCGCTCGCCGCCGGACGCAGGCCGATCTTTTCCAACGCGCGCCGCCCAAACAACGCCACCAGCAGCATGGGAAGCGCCGCACCCAAAGCAAACGAGAACGTGATAAAAACGCTTTGCAGCGTTGTTTCTTGCGCAATCGCCTGAACAAGAACGGCGGCTAAAATAGGGCCCGCGCAGGGCGTCCAAACAAAACCGATAAACGCACCGATAAGAACGCCGCCGCCAAAACCGTCTTGAGCTTTACCCTGAAGCTTGGCCCCCCATTGGGCCGCGCCTTGCGACCATAGGCTGAATCGCTCAGATAACTTGTCAAAGAAAAGGACAAAGCCAAAGGCAAACAATAAAACGATGGAAAGTGTTCTTAAGATCTGAGGATCAATATCAAAAAAACTGACCAACGCGCGCGCGCCCAAAACAAAGGCGCTGAAAGCCGCAGCAAAGCCCAAGACAATGCCATAAGGCCTTGCGCGCCCGCCCGTTAAAGACGCCGCCAGCAAAAAGGGCAAGACAGGCAAAATACAAGGCGAGGCAATCAACCCAACGCCTTCGCCAAAAGCCAACAGAATTTGACCTATTTGCATGTGCGGCCTTCCTTTCCCGCCTTAAGAAACGGAAGCGAGCACCCAAATCATACCATTATTGTGCTATTTTGGCGAGCCTTATGATCCATATCGCTTTTTGCATCCTTCTTGACAGACGCCGCCACCTTTGACGTGATAGAGGAGAAAAGAAAGGAACCTCAAAGGTCTAGCTTATGGTTTTTCCAACGCTCCCCGCTGGCGATCGGCTGAATGCCAACGATCTTTTTGCGCTTTTTCCCTCGCACATCCGCCATGAATTGACGGAAAAGGCCGAAACGCGGCTGTTTAAGCGCGGCGACGTCCTATTTCGCAAAGGCGACGATGGCCCTTGGCTGGGCTCTATTCTAACGGGGCGCGTGCGCATGTCGCGCCGCACGGCCGACGGACGGGAATTGTTGCTGTCGATGGTCGAGCGCGGCGAGATTTTCGGAGAACGCGCCGTTTACGATTGCGGCCTTCGATCCTCGGACGCCACCGCCGTCGCTGAAACCGCCGTTCAGATCTTTCAACGCGACCAAATCGTGCCTTTACTTTATGCCTACCCAGACACGCTGATGTATATCGTCCGCACGCTTTGCAACCGCTTGCACCGCCATTTGGATACGCTTGAGCTTTTCGCTTTACATAGTCTGCCCGTGCGACTCGCCAATCTTCTTTTGGCACACAGCCTGAAATACGGCATTAAAACGCCCGAAGGCACCATTTTAAAAACAGATCTCTCTCAATCCGATTTAGCGCATCAAGCGGCGGCGACACGTGAAAGCGTCAATCGCCAGCTGAAAGCCTTTATGGCCGAGGGGCTTATTCACCTTCACGGCCAAGAGATTCTGATTTGCGATCCGCGTGGGCTGGAAGCGATTTGCCAGACCGGCGCCGCGCCCGATCCCATCGATGACGCGTGATCTATCTCACAGGCTTTTGTTACTGCCGTGATCTGCCGCACAGGTGCGCGCGTTTTTTGAAGCCTCGCCGCCCCTAAAAACCGCGTCGTTTATTGTGCGTTCATCTCGGTCCGTGATCTGCTCAAGACATGGACAACACAGCATTCACCCCTCTTGACGCTTGGACGTCTCAGCTTCTTCTGGATCTGCCTTTGGGCGAGCCGGAAAGGCTTTTCACCCGCGATGAAACGCGCCTGGCACAGGAATATCATTACCTCGCGCGGCGGTTTCATCCCGATCTGAGCCCCGATAGCAAAGCCAAAGAAGCCTTCGCGCATCTCGGCCTTCTGTACGATGCGGCCAAGAAAAAGCTGGCCGATGGCACTTGGCAAACGCCCGGCCTGTCGGTCTTCAACGGACGCGACGGGAAAAAACGCCAGCTGCGCTTTGCCAAAAAAGTCTCTTTCGAGCTTGGCAGCCTTTATATCGCGCGCAGCGTCGTGGCTTATGAAATCACGCCCGATCACGCCGATCTAGCCCGCGCGGCCCAGCGCCACCTGACGACTTTACGCTTTGCCGACACGGCCATGAAAGAGGCTTGCAGCCGTTTTCTGCCGACGGTCAAAGATTTTTTCGAAACCGACACGGCGCACATCCTTGTCGTTGACAAAGAGCCTGAAAGCATCCGCTTGCGCGACGTTTTGAGCCTTTGGGGCGGCAAAATGGACGGACGGCATGCCGCTTGGATTTTGTCGGGCCTTCATCATCTGGCTTGCTATCTGGATTGGGCTGGTTTGTCCCACGGCGCGATTGGCCCCGACGATTATTTTATCTCACCCTTGGCGCACACGGGCGCGCTGCTGGGCGGGTGGTGGTACGCGGCGCAAGCGGGCGCGCCCCTCACAGCGCTTCCCGCCCGTTCGGTCGATCTGGCGCCGCCCGATATCTTACGCACGGGCCAAGCGGACAAAAGGCTAGATCTGGCGCTGATCCGCGCAACGGGGCGCGAGCTTTTAGGCGATCTGTCAGGCCGCACGTTAAGCGCCGATCCTTATGTGCCCACGGCTTTGTCATCGTGGCTGTCAATGCCGACATCCGGCGACGCGCGCACCGATTACCAAACATGGTTTGGCGAGATTCTTCCCGCCAGCTACGGCCCCCGCCGCTACACAAAGATGGATTTAACGTTTGATGCCACCTACGGCACCGGCCCGATCGCGAAAGGAGGTGTTGCGCCCCCTTAAAAAAACCAACCAACACCCAAAAGACAACAACAACCCCAAAACAATAAGAAACAGGAGGGTATCATGGGATTTGGAAGATGGGATCCCGGCGCATGGGCCGGTTACGCCAGCACAACAAGCGGTAAAGCCACACACAAGATCTTTACCGCGCACGGCATCGACCCAGCGTTGGATCCGCTGAAAAACAAGATGAGGGAATCGTGCGACAGCGCGATCAACCCCGAATCCACGCCGATCATTGTGGCATTAGACGTCACGGGATCGATGGGCGAGCTGGCGGGCGAATTGGCGCGCAATGGCTTGAACACGCTGATCCAAGAAATCTACGACCGCAAGCCCGTGCCCGATCCGCACGTGATGTTGATGGCCGTAGGCGATGCGTATTGCGATGACGCGCCGTTGCAAGTCACGCAGTTTGAAGCCGACATTCGTTTGGCCGAGCAGCTCAAGCTTTTCTATCTGGAAGGCGGCGGCGGCGGCAATTCGGGCGAAAGCTATAACCTGCCTTGGTACTATGCCGCCTATCACACCAAGATCGACAGCATGGCCAAACGTGGGCGTAAAGGCCTTCTCTTCACAGTCGGCGACGAGCCTATGCTGCCAAAACTTTTGGCCGATCACGTCAAAGAATTCCTGGATGGCGATTTAAAACAGGATATCTCGACGCGCGATCTGCTGACGGCTGTGCAGCAAAAGTACGATGTCTATCACGTCATCATTAAAGAAGGCAGCTTTGCCAGCGCCTATCTGCCGGAGGTGGAAGAAAGTTGGCATGGCCTTCTGGGGCGCGAACGAGTCATTGGCCTGAGCGACTATCGCAAATTGTCCGAAGCCATTGTCTCGGCCATCCAAATCAACCAGGGCGCTCACGCCTATGACGTGGCGCGCAGTTGGGATGGAAGCACAGCTGTTGTTTTAGCCGATGCGCTGAAAGATATGGTCCCCGCACCGAAAGGCGCGGCCCCCGGCGGCGTCTTCCGCTTCGCGCGACCTGCCCCGTAACAAGAAAACCGATGACCGCTTGATAATCCCCCCTTTAAAGGAGCCTCAACATGACAACAAGAAAGGCACAAGTGGTCATCGGCGCCGGTTATGGCGATGAAGGCAAAGGTTTGACGACGGACTTTTTAGCCGCCCAAAGCGGCGACAAGCCCGTCGTCATTCGCTTCAACGGCGGCGCACAGGCGGGCCATACGGTTCAAACACCCCAAGGTCAGCGTCATGTCTTTGGCCATATTGGCAGCGGTAGTTTTGCCGGATGCCCCACCTATCTCAGCCGGTTTTTCGTGGCGAACCCTGTCGTTTTCTTTAAGGAATATGAAGCGCTGCGAAAGCTTGGCGTGTGCCCTTCCCTGATGATCGACCCGGCGGCACCGGTCACAACGCCCTTTGATATGTTGATCAATCAGGTTGCCGAGACGATGCGCGGCACGGCGCGACATGGCTCTTGCGGTCTTGGCTTTGGCGAGACAATCGAACGGCAAGAAAACGCGCCCTTTGCCTTAACGGTCGCCGACTTATCCGACCCCGACCTTTTAGCCCGCAAGCTTCGCCTGATCCAAACGCAGTGGGTCCCGGCGCGTTTGGCAGCGCTTGGTCTTTCTTCTCTTCCTGATCCGTGGAGCGGTTATTTAACCGCGCCAACTCTTATTGATCGCTTCATCGAAGACGCGCGTTCTTTCTGCCAGATTCTCGCCTGCGTGCCCATGGAAGCTCTTGCCGAACGCCCCCTTCTTTTCGAAGGCGCACAGGGTTTGTTGCTAGATCCTTGTTATGGCGCGTTTCCGCACGTCACGCGCTCGGCCACCGGTCTTTGCAACGTGCTAACGCTTTGCCGCGAACTTGGCGTCGATGCTTTAGAGGCTTTTTACGTAACGCGCGCTTATCGCACGCGGCATGGCGCGGGCCCCTTGCCGCATGAAACAGCCGCACCGCCCGTTTCTCGTTTTGAGGACCGTACGAACCGCCCCAACGCGTTTCAAGGCCAGCTTCGTTTCGGTCTTTTGGATTTAGACGAAACCGCGCGGCTGATCAGATTGGATCAAGCGCAGGCTTTCCAAAGCCCTATTTCAGTCCGCCATCATCTTGTCGTCACCTGCTTGGACCAGATTCAAAAGTCCCCTGTTCCCGTCTGGCATCGCCAATCGAAAAGGCTTTTATCGGCGGATACTCTCTTGGCAGCGCTTTTCCAAGAAACCAAAGCAAGCCACCTCTACGCGAGCTATGGCCCAACGCACGCGACCGTCTATCAGCAAAACAACGAATTTATTACGGCACCAAAACAAACATCTTTTGCTTTCGCGCAACAGTCGGAATGTTTTTAAAAAAGATGGTCTAGAAACATAATATTGTGTGTTGCTCCCTTGGAATGATCGCGCTAGAGGTATAACGTCTCCTTCATAGCGCCTAATCTTTCCGCATCCTCTCTTTTTTGGAGTTACACCCTATGTCCGCCCGGATGAAGCTGGCTGCTCGGCTGATGTTGAGCTTTGGCCTTTTGAACGTATTGATCAACGGCCTGAACATTTTCACGATTTTCTCGGGACAAGAAACCAAAAGGCTTGTCGTAAGCGCCTTGGCTTCCGAAGGGAAGAATGCGGCCCTTCACGAAGTCGAGGCTCTCATGAATCATACGCGCCTTTCCCTCTGGCGCGCAATTGCTACAAAAGAAGAGAACGCGTGGGCCACGGTTTATAACGATGCGGATACAACACAAAAAGCGTTGACGGCGCTTAACAACAAGTTCGAACAAAAAGAAGACCTGCAAAAGATCAAAACCATCCAGAACGAGTTTGCCGATTACATCCAAGATGTGCGTGAGCTTCAACAAAACGGCCCGTTTACGGAATCGGGGCAGCAAATTCTGCAAAAGGCCAGCGAACAAGCGGTTCTTATCCGCGAAACAAGCGATGCCTTGTCCGCTTCGCTTTCTAACAATAGCGAAAAAGAAGCTAAAGCCGCAGAAGATCAAATTGAAAGCCTTAATCTTTGGTCTGTCATCATCGGCATATTCAGCCTAATCCTTGGCGTCGCCTTGTGGTGGCTGACCTCGCGCAGCATTGTGGGGCCCGTTCAGGCGATGACCTCTGCCATGGAAAAATTGGCTAATGGCGATCTGAGCGTCGATGTTCCCGCCCTTGATCGTGGCGATGAAATCGGCGCGATGGCCCGCACGGTCGAGGTCTTCAAAGAAAACGCCCTTCAAGTCGAAGCCTTGCGCAAGGACCAGGAAGAAGCCGCCGTTCGCACAGCCAAAGACCGAAAGAAAGCTATCGAAGATATGGCGACGGCTTTCGAAAACAGCGTTATGGGCATTGTTAAAACGGTTTCGTCCTCATCAACCGAATTGCACGCAACGGCCCAATCCATGTCGGCGGCAGCGCAAGAATCAACCGCCCAAGCCGCAGGCGTTTCAAGCGCAGCCTCTCTGGCGACAACGAATGTGGAAACGGTCGCATCGGCTGCCGAAGAACTGAACGCCTCAATCCTTGAGATCGGACGCCAAGTTCAAGATGCCGCTAAAATCTCGACGACGGCGGCCAGCGAAACGGAACGGGCGAACGCGCTGGTTCAGGCTTTGTCGGAAGCTGCCGATAAAATCGGTGGCGTCATTCAGTTGATCAACGACATTGCCACACAAACAAACCTTCTGGCGCTTAACGCAACGATCGAAGCCGCACGCGCAGGCGAAGCGGGCAAAGGTTTTGCCGTCGTCGCAGGCGAGGTCAAGAACCTGGCGGGGCAAACCGCCAAGGCAACCGAAGAGATCGGCCAACAAATCGCAACAGTCCAAGAAGACACAAACCGCGCGGTGCATGCGATCAGGGGCATCGGCGAAGTCATCCAGCAAGTCTACGATATCACAAATATGATTACGCAATCTGTCAGCCAGCAAAGCATGGCGACGCGCGAAATCACCATTAGCATCCAACAAGCCGCCGAAGGCACAGCCGAGGTTTCAAGCAATATCCAAGGCGTTACCCAATCTGCCGAAAGTACAGGGGCGGCGGCAACGCAGGTTTTGTCTTCATCTCAGGATCTTGCCCAAAACGCGGCACGTCTGCACGACGAAGTCGAAACTTTTATCTTGCAATTGCGCGAAGACAAAAAAGCCGAGCTTCTGCCTTGGGGCCCTCAAATGTGCCTTGGCATCGCTTCTATCGACAGCCAACACGAAAAACTGGTTGGTATGCTCAACAAGCTCTATGACGGCTTCGAAAACGGAAAGGGCAAAGAAGTCTTAGGCCCTGTTTTAGACGAGCTTGTTGAATACACGGCAACCCACTTCCGGTTCGAGGAAAAGATCTTTGACGAGATCGACTATCCCAAAAAACGCGACCACAAACGCGAACATGCCGCCCTGGTCGATCAGGTCTTGGCTGTCCGCGCCAAGTTCAAGCAAGGTGAATCCGTTTTGACGCAGGAAGTCATGCAGTTTTTGAAAAACTGGCTGGTCAAACACATCCTTGGAAGTGACAAAGCCTATGCCCCTTATATGAAAGAACACGGCATCAAATAAACAGAGGTTCCGTTTATCTTTGATCAGGAGAGAAACCTTCGCGGTTTCTCTCCTTTTTTATTGCGCGCGACATCCTTGATTCGCTCCCGGCCAAAGGCTAGCATGGCAGGCAAGGAGAATAAGGCATGCTATCCCCGCACCTTGAACAAACACTTCACCGCGCGCTTGCCATCGCCAGCGAATACCGGCATGAGTTTGCGACGCTTGAGCATCTTTTACTGGCGCTTTCCGAAGATCAGGACGCCATCGCCGTTATGCGCGCCTGTGGCATACGGATCGATCGCCTGCGTCAGGATATCGAGCTGTATCTCAGCGAAGAGATGACCGCCCTTGTCACGGATAAAAACGACGATCCCCAACCCACCGCCGGTTTCCAGCGCGTTTTGCAACGCGCGATCATCCAGGTCCAATCGGCAGGACGCGAAAATGTAACGGGGGCCAATCTGCTCGTCGCTTTTTTCTCCGAGCATGAAAGCCACGCCGTTTATTTTCTTCAGCGCCAAAACATGTCGCGCCTCGATGCCGTCAGCTATATCTCGCATGGGATCAGCAAAACAGGCGACGGCGCAGCGGCGCGCGAAGCGTCGGCAGCATCAGGCATGGACGAAGCGCCCCCCGCCCCGGAAGGGCCTGCCGCTCTGGCCGCTTTTTGCGTCGATCTCAACCAAAAAGCCCGCGAAGGCAAGATCGATCCGTTGATCGGACGACAAGCCGAGATTGAGCGCACGATCCAAGTCTTGTGCCGCCGCCAGAAAAACAACCCCCTTTACGTCGGCGACCCCGGCGTCGGCAAAACAGCGCTGGCCGAAGGGCTTGCCCTGCGCATCACGCGCGGCGATGTTCCGGATATTTTAAAAGATTCCCAGATCTTTTTGTTGGATATGGGTCTTTTGCTGGCAGGTACACGTTATCGCGGCGATTTTGAAGAACGCCTGAAAAACGTTTTGGCCGAAATCAAGAAAATGCCCGGCTCTATTCTGTTCATCGACGAGATTCACACCTGCATTGGCGCGGGCGCGACGTCCGGCGGATCGATGGATGCGTCTAACCTTCTTAAGCCTGCGCTTTCTGACGGCTCTCTGCGTTGCATCGGCTCGACAACCTATAAAGAATACCGGAACTATTTTGAAAAGGACCGCGCGCTGATCCGCCGGTTTCAAAAAATCGACGTGACCGAGCCCACACGCGACGAGGCCGTTCAGATTCTGATGGGCCTAAAAGAGACCTACGAAAAGCACCATAACATTCGCTTTGAACCCTCGGCCATTGCGGTGGCTGTGGACTTGTCGATGCGCTATCTCAACGACCGCAAATTGCCGGATAAAGCCATCGACGTGATTGACGAAGCAGGCGCAGCGCAAAAATTGCTGCCGCCGGGCGCGCGCGCACTGGTCATCGGCCCCGCTGATATCGAAGCGATCATCGCCAAGATCGCCCACATTCCGCCCAAGGCCGTCAGCAGCGACGACCGCGATATGCTTCTCCACTTAGACCGCGATTTGAAAACGATGGTCTTTGGCCAAGATCAGGCTTTGGCGGCCCTTTGTTCGTCGATCAAACTGGCGCGCGCGGGCTTGCGTGAGCCTGAGAAACCAATTGGCTCGTATCTTTTCTCGGGCCCCACGGGCGTCGGCAAAACCGAAGTCGCCCGGCAGTTGGCCAAAAGCATGGGGATCGAGCTGAAACGCTTCGACATGTCCGAATACATGGAAAAGCACAGCATCGCGCGCTTGATCGGCGCGCCGCCGGGCTATGTCGGCTTTGAGCAAGGCGGCCTTTTAACGGATGCCGTCGATCAAACGCCCCACATCGTTCTTTTGCTGGATGAAATTGAAAAGGCGCACCCGGATCTGTTTAACGTCTTGCTTCAAGTCATGGATCACGGAAAATTGACGGACCACAATGGCAAAACCGTCGATTTTCGCCATGTCATCTTGATTATGACAACCAACGCAGGCGCCGCCGATATGGCCCGCCCCGCCATGGGGTTTGGCCGCACGGTGCGCGAAGGCGAAGATACAGATGCGATCAACCGCTTGTTCCCGCCCGAGTTCAGGGGCCGTCTGGATTCCATTATTACCTTCCAGCCTTTAACGCTCCCGGTCATGCGCCGCGTCGTGGACAAGTTTATCTTGCAGTTGGAAAGCCAATTGGCGGACCGCGCCACCACGCTAAGCTTGACCGAAGCCGCCCGCGCTTATCTGGCCGAAAAAGGCTATGACCCGCTTTTCGGCGCGCGCCCGTTGGCAAAGTTTATTCAAGAAAACATCAAGAAACCGCTTTCTGAAGAGCTTCTGTTCGGTCGCCTGCAAAAAGGCGGACGCGCCAACATCGATGTTGCCGCCGATAAACTGGTTTTCGCTTATACCGCGCTTGCCGACGTCCAAACGACAGCACAGGCCGAGGCTTCAGCCCCCCAGCCGCTTGAAAACGTCTAACGGGAAAAGGGCCTAGCGCGACGGCGCGTCGCCCACCAGACGGGCGCGGTCAAACGCGACCATTTCAGCGATCATATCTTCCAAGGAAATCGCGGGCTTCCACCCCAAAGCTGCTTGGATTTTCGACGCATCGCCTTGCAGAATATCGACTTCTGCCGGACGATAATATTGCGGATCGATCCGCACCCAAACCTTGCCCGTGGCGGGATCGCGCGCGACTTCGTCTAAGCCCTGCCCTTCCCAAACCAGCGTCACGCCCATCGCCGCCGCCGCCATTTCGACAAAGGTGCGGATCGAGATACTACGCCCCGTCGCCAAAACATAATCGTCGGGTTTTTCTTGCTGCATCATCAGCCACATGCCGCGGACAAAATCAGCCGCATGGCCCCAATCGCGGACGGCATCCAGATTTCCAAGGGTCAAACATTCTTGCCGCCCGGCCTCGACAGCGACCAGGCCCGAGGTAATCTTGCGCGAAGCAAACTCGGTCCCACGCAACGGCGATTCATGATTGAACGCGATGCCCGAGACTGCATAAATCCCATAAGCTTCGCGGTAATGGACCGCGGTCCAATGCCCATAAAGCTTGGCAATACCATAGGGGCTGCGCGGATAAAACGGCGTCGTCTCGGTTTGGGGGACGGTTTGAACTTTGCCAAACATTTCCGAGGTCGAGGCCTGATAAAAACGGGTTCCCGGCAGCATGGTTTGCACGACTTCCAGCAAACGGGCCACGGAAAGGCCATCAAGCTCGCCCGTATAAATGGGCTGCGCGAAAGAAGCCGCGACAAAGCTTTGCGCGGCAAGGTTATAGACTTCATCGGGCCGCAGCTCGGCCATCACGCGCTGGACGCTGACTTGATCGGTCAGCTCCATACAAACAAGGCCAATTTTGTCTTTGATGCCTAAATGTTCCAAGCGCCAGAAGTTCGAAGAACTGACGCGCCGATAGGTTCCATAAACGCGGTAACCTTTTTGGATCAAAAGCGCGGCCAGATAAGCGCCATCTTGGCCTGTAATTCCTGTAATTAAGGCCTTTTTCTGCGTTTCCATGCGCGTTCCTCCCGCTTGCTCTTCCTTTTGACAATCCAAGAAAAGCACAAAGGGGATGAACAAAGCGTTTATGGCCGCAACAAACGCTATAGTCGTTTCAAATAAGAATGCGACGGCAGGCGAAAAAGGGCTTTGCCGAGCACCGCAGCGTAAGCGGACTTACGTCCGTGCGCAGCGGAGCGCAGGCAAAGGCCTTTTGCAGTCCCGTCCCATTCTTATTGGGAATGACTATAACTTTTAGCCTGCCGGCCCACCGCGGAGATTTGAGCCTAATTTTTTGCCTTCAGGCGGAATGATCCAAGCCCCACGCGCAGGCGGCGTGGCACCCGAAACGCGCGCGGCAAAATCCGTGACCCCGACATTCAAAAGCCACCCAAACAGCTTCGCCATCGCTGTTTCTAATCTTGAATCGCCGCGTACCAAAGGCACTGACGCGGCGTGACGATAAACGCCCATCATCATACCGATACCGGCTTTATACCATTTATCGAACATGCCTTTGATCTCGCCGACTTTCCTTGCCGGAAGCGTTTCCTTTGTCTCGCGTATATTGATCGGCGTTTTCAAGGAATCGCCGGGTGTAACCTGCGCCGAATAGGCGCGCACCGCGCCATTGGCCCGTGACATCACAAAAATCTTCGCGGTGCGATAATCCTTGTCATATTGAACCATGACATCCGACGACGGCGTACGGACATAGCTTTCCGTTTTGCCAACATCCATCATCGCGATATCTGAATCGATTTCAGGAATGCCACCCGTTTCGCCGAGTGGTGCCCAAGTCCAGAACTTGAAAGGTTTGCCCTTCACGTCGCCTGTATAATTGTAACCACCGGGATAGACGTTTGTTTGCCTGATCTTATATTCGCCTAGAAAAGCCTTCGCCACCGCAAGAGGCGCTTTTCCAGCCTCTTTAGCGATATCCAGATAGGTTTGCGCTTCAGGAATCTCAGCCGCCGCGACGGGTCGTTGAAGCACAGCACACAAAGACAAGGCACAGGTCCCATAGACCAACATCCCTCGCAAGCCATCAACAATTTTCATCAAAAGGCCTCAATATGAAAAAAGAAAACGCGGGCATCCTAGCATAAAAAAGACGAATAAAGATAAGGAACTATACTTTCTTTATATCTTGATCCCCTTGCTAGAAAATGGGTCTAATTCTCTTTATTTTTTTATCGTCCCAACCCAGAGCTTTCTTACTCATTCCGATCGTCGAAACCAATATCTAAAATAGCGACGCTGTGCGTTAACCATCCGACAGAAATAATATCAACGCCTGTGGCTGCTATCGCCGCTATCGTATCGGGGCCAACCCTGCCGGAAGCCTCGGTCAAAAAGCGCCCGCCAACCCGGCGTACCGCTTCGGTTAACTGCGCAGGCGTCATATTATCCAACAAAATCGCGTCAATCGGTAAGTCAAGGGCCTGATCCAATTGTTCAAGCGTATCGACCTCAAGCTCGATCTTCATCATATGCCCCGCCGCGCGACGCGCGGCTTGAACCGCGGGAATAACGCCGCCAGCCAAAGCCACATGATTATCCTTAATCAAAATCGCATCATCCAGCCCCATGCGATGCGGCAAGCCGCCGCCGACGCGCACGGCGTATTTTTCCAAATGCCGAAGCCCCGGCGTTGTCTTCCGCGTCGCCGCAATCCGCGTTGGATAGGGCTTAATGGCATCGCAAAGCTGCTTTGTCGCCGTCGCAATACCGGACAAGCGGCATAAGAAATTAAGCGCCGTCCGTTCAGCCGCCAACAACGCGCGCGCGCGCCCTTCGACGCGAGCCAAAAGAGATCCCGGCACCACCGCATCACCATCGGCCAGCACCGCCGTAAAACGCACGTCAGGATCCATCGTTTGAAAGACAAGCCGCGCCACATCCAGCCCAGCCAAAACGCCCGGCGCGCGCGCAACCAACGATCCGCACCATGTCCGGTCGGCGGCCACAACCGCCGCGCTCGTGACATCGCCGCCGCGCCCCAGATCTTCGGCCAAGGCCGCAGCCACAAGCGGCGCAAGCATGATATCCGGTAAAGGATCAAGGCAAGCCGCGGTCGAAAGAGGGGCCGTTTGTCGTGACATCGTTTTTTTCCTTTATCTATTTGTCGCTGTCGAAAGAAAGATCCAACGCGCGCCATAGCGCCAAGGGATCTGTCAGAGAACTTGCCGCGTGATCTAAAAGATCGGGATAATCCGTCCGCGTGTGCGCGCCCCGGCTTTCACGCCGTTCTTTCGCCTCACGCGCGATCAGAAAAGCGACAAGGGCTTGATCGTTCTGCGGTACATGCGGCAGGAAAGCCTCAACCGCCTGCCCAAGCCCTGCCTCATCGCGCAGAACGCCGACATGCTGGCCCATGATGGCGCGCAGCTGGCTTCGCTTGTCATCGGCCTCAAGCGGCGCTGCGCCTAGATCTTCACTAGCGGCAGGATCAACCGCCTTTCCGGCCAGAATAGCCGCGACGCGGCGGCCATAAACAACGGCTTCAAGCAACGAATTGCTGGCCAAGCGATTGGCCCCGTGTAGCCCGGTGGATGAAACCTCGCCCACGGCCCACAAACCCGGTATCGACGTGCCGCCATCTTCATCGACCCAAACGCCGCCCATATGATAATGCGCCACGGGCCGAATGGGGATCGGCGCGCGCGCTGGATCGACACCTGCCACCGCGCAATAAGCAAAAATAGCCGGAAAGTGCGTTTCAAAAGAGGCTATCGCCCGCGCATCTAAAAAGACGCGATGCCCTTTTTGCATCTCGGCCCAAATGGCCCGCGCCACCACATCGCGCGGCGCAAGATCGTTTTCGATAATATGGCGGCCTGTTTCATCGACCAGACGCGCGCCTTCGCCGCGCACAGCTTCGCTGACCAAAGGCATCGGATCGTCCTGCGTATCCAGCGCCGTCGGATGAAACTGCATAAAAGCCAGATCCCGCAAACGTGCGCCGATCTTGGCCGCCAGCGCAATGCCATGCCCCCATGAATCGTTTGGCGCTGTGGTATGAGGCCACAACGCGCCTGCGCCCCCCGTTGCCAACACAATCTGGCTTGCTTTTTGATAAAAAAGACGGCCTGCCTGCCGATAGGTCACACCTTCTATCGCGCCTTGCGCATCAAGATGAAGCCGCAGCGCAATTGCGCCTTCACGCAAATGAATCGATGGCGTTTCGCGCGCCCGCGCGATCAAGGCGCGCATAATGCCCGCCCCCGTTCCATCGCCATCGACATGCGCGACACGGCGGCAAGAATGCGCGCCCTCTAAGCTCAGGCGCATTTGCCCGACGTCGTCACGATCAAAGGCCGTCCCCCACGCGAGGAGTTGCGCGATGGCCGCTGGGCCTTCGCGCGTCACGCTTTCGACCACGGCAGGATCGCAAAGCCCCGCCCCTGCCGCCAGCGTATCCGCCGCGTGTTTTTCAGGACTGTCCGCCGCATCCAGCGCCGCCGCAATGCCGCCTTGCGCCAAATTGCTGCTGGTCGCTTGCCCCAAAACATCACGCGATAATAACAGAACAGGCTGCGGTGCTAAAGAAAGCGCCGTTGTCAATCCGGCAAGGCCTGCGCCAATAACAACAATTGTCATACCGAAGCCTCTAACATGCGTGTTACCGAAAGCCGGGCGCGTTCGGCAATGTCAGGAGAAATGACAACCTCGGGCGCTTCGTTTTCAAGCACGGCACGAATATTTTTCAGCGTAATCCGCTTCATGTGCGGGCATAAATGACAGGGGCGGATGAACGAGGTTTCAGGGAATTGAACGGCGACATTATCGCTCATCGAGCATTCGGTTATCAGCATGGCTTGCGCCGGTTTTTCCGACGCGATCCATTCGATCATCCGCGCTGTCGATCCGGCAAAATCTGCGGCCCCCACAACATCCGGCGCACATTCGGGATGCGCCAAAACGCGCAAAGCCGGTTTGCCTTCGCGATAAGCCTGAATATCTTGCGCCGTGAAGCGTTCGTGAACTTCGCAGCGCCCCTCCCACGGGATCACCTCGACCTTTGTCTCCGCGCCCACATTGCGCGCCAAATAGCCGTCAGGCGCCAAAATAACGCGCGCCGCGCCCAGCGATTCAACGATTTTTCTGGCATTGCCCGACGTGCAGCAAATATCAGCCTCGGCCTTCACAGCAGCCGAGGTATTGACATAAGTCACAATCGGCACGCCCGGATATTTTTGTCGCAAAGCGCGCATATCGTCTGGCGTTATGGATTCAGCCAATGAACACCCCGCCTTCGGATCGGGGATTAAAACCTTTCGCGCCGGATTAAGCAGCTTGGCCGTCTCAGCCATAAAATGAACGCCAGCGACCACAATGATCGCCGCGTCAGATTCAGCGGCCCGGCGCGCCAAAAGAAGCGAGTCGCCCACCACATCGGCCACGCCATGAAAAATCTCGGGCGTCATATAATTGTGCGCCAAAATGATCGCGTTTTTTTCAATCTTCAGGCGATGAATGGCCGCGATGTCCGGCGCGAACAAAGCCCATTCGGCAGGCGGGATAACAGAGGCCACTTTGGCGTAAAGCGCGTCCAAAGCATTGGTAGATTGAATGATCGCGTCGTGCATTTTGTTCCTTTATGCTCGATCTGAGCATTATGAAGACCAAAAAGAAAGGCCGTGAAGGAAAGGCTTTTCTTTCGGCCCAGAGAACGATATATTCAATTTGAGCATAAATAATGTCAAGCCTTAAAAAAACGCCGACCGCACTGCAACATGAAAAAGAAAACCGCCACACCGACGCATGACAATCCTTTGGCGAGCGCGCCCGCGCATTTGTCCATTGAGCTGAGCGTCGTCATCGTCTCGGTTGTCTCGGGCGTGCCACATGTCATGTTGGCCGCTGACCGCTCGCTGCCCTCGGGCCCTTTTGCTATGCACCATCGCACGTTAGAGCAAGCGCTGCGCGCATGGGCGGCGGCGCACGCCAACATGCAACTGGGCTATGTCGAACAGCTTTATACCTTTGCCGACAAAGATCGCGGCCCCGAAGACGCGCGCGCGATTTCGATTGGCTATTTAGCCCTTGTCCCCGCGCAAGTCCGCAATGCCGATTTTTTTGATTGGTATCTTTTCTTTCCGTGGGAAGATCGGCGCGTCGGCATTCCGCAGCCCATCACAACGACAATTTTGAAAGGGCTCGCCGCCTGGCGCGCCGCCGCGCCCGACGCGGCCGCGCGCCGCGCCCGCGAAGCCCGCATTGCGGTGACGTTTCCCAAAGATCCGAAAGATTGGAACGAAGAGCTGGTCCTTCAGCGCTATGAATTGCTGTGGGAAGCGGGTCTGATCGAAGAAGCGCGTCGCCGTCAAAACGCCGCGCGCCCAACGTCCCTTCTCCCCGGCCTTTCGATGCCGCACGATCACCGGCGCATCTTGGCAACGGGCATTGCGCGCCTGCGCGCCAAAATCAAATACCGCCCTGTCGTTTTTGAATTGATGCCGCCCGCCTTTACGCTTTTGCAGCTTCAAACGACACTTGAAGCCTTGGCGGGCCTTCCGCTGCACAAACAGAATTTCCGCCGCCTGATCCAAAACGAAGGCTTGGTCGAGCCCGTTCCCGGCCAAACGCAAAGCGCCAAAGGCCGCCCGGCCCAGCTTTTTGCCTTTCGCCGCGAGATTTTACAACAGCGCGCGCTTGTCGGCACCAAACTGCCGCGCGGCGGGTAACCCTTTACGCAATCAAAGCGCCAAGGCCATTCATCAAATCGACAAAACCGGGGAAGCTGGTCGCGATGACGCTGCCGTCGTCCACGGCTATGGGCTGATCTGTCGCCATCCCCAGAACCAAAAAGCTCATGGCGATGCGATGATCTAAGGCGGTCGCAATCGTGGCCCCGCCAACAGGCGGCTTGCCTTTGCCATGCACGATTAGATCGTCGCCTTCGATCTCAATATCTGCGCCTGCCGCTTTCAAGCCTTCCGCGACCAACGTTAAACGATCGCTTTCCTTGACCCGCAGCTCAGACAGCCCGCGAAAACGCGATGTTCCTTCGGCACAGGCTGCGGCCATCGCCAGAATGGGATATTCGTCAATTTGACTGGGCGCGCGCAAAGCAGGAACGTCCGCGCCTTTCAGCGCACTGCCGCGCACCAAAAGATCGGCAACGGGCTCGCCCCCCTCTTCGCGCGGATTGAGTAGCGTGATATCGGCCCCCATTTCGCGCAACGTCTCGATAATTCCCGCGCGGCGCGGATTTGTGCCAACCCCCGTCAACGTGACCTCGGAACCGGGGCGGATCAAAGCCGCCACAGCCGGAAAAGCCGCCGAGCTGATATCCGCCGGAACGAAAACATCCGCCCCCTTCATCTTGGGGTTTCCCTGCACGGAAATAGCCTCAGCGCCGCCTTCCGCCTCTTCGATCGTCAGCGTCGCGCCGAAATGACGCAGCATCCGCTCGGTATGATCGCGCGTGGGCACGCTTTCAATGACCGTGGTCACGCCATCGGCGCTAAGCCCCGCCAAAAGAACCGCCGATTTGACCTGCGCCGACGCCACTGGCAACCGATAGGTCAACGGCACAGGCGCCATCGCCCCATGCATGGCCAGCGGCAAACGACCGCCATCGCGGCTCATAAACTGCGTGCCCATTTGCTGTAAAGGCGTTATGACGCGCGCCATAGGGCGCTTACGCAGCGAAGCGTCGCCCGTCATCAAAGTGGTAAAAGGACGCGCCCCCAAAAGCCCGATCAAAAGCCGGGCCGAGGTCCCGCTGTTCCCCATATTCAACACATCCGCAGGCTCACGCATGGCCTGCAACCCGATCCCATTGATCGTCCAAACGCCGCCCTCTTCGTTAATTTCTGCGCCCAAGGCCCGCAAAGCGGCCACGGTGCAAAGCACGTCTTCACCCTGAAGTAAGCCATGAACGACCGTCCGGCCTTCGGCCAAACCGCCAAACATGATTGAGCGGTGCGAGATACTTTTATCCCCCGGGGGCCGCAGGCGCCCAGATAAAGGGCCGGAAAGGCTGGAAACGAGGGGGACAGGGTGGGGAGCGTCTGCATGTGTCATGGACCAGCTATAGCAGCCGCCCGCGCTGTCGCCAAGCCCCAAGAGCCAGACATTTCGATAAGATATTTGACAAGCCCCACAAATCATGGCAGAGGACAACACCCCCGATTGAAAGGGGGAGAAAACAAGCCCTTGGTGGTCCCAAACAGTCTAAAGCCCGGCACGGCAGGAGGCAAAAAGTGGTCAAAGCGGAATGGGGTTCAAAGCATATTTGCACGCATTGCGGCGCACGTTATTACGACATGAAGAAACACCCGCCCGTTTGCCCAAGCTGCGGGACGGTTTATGATCCAGATGCCCTGACGAAATCCCGTCGGAGCCGTTCCAGCAACACAGAAGAAAAAGCCAAAAAGCCGGTACCTGAGACCGATTTGATGGAAGATCTTCCCATCATTGACAGCGATGACAGCGATGACGCCGTGATTGAAGACGCTGATGAATTGGGCGAAGACGATATGGACGTTGAGGATGTCGTTCCGATTGAGGACGAAAACGAATCCCGTTCTTAATTCCTCAAAACAATCACCGAAAAACCCTGATACGCCAAAGCGTTGCAGGGTTTTTCTTTATCTCAAAACGCGAAATTAGTTTCAAAACTTCATGCTAAGATCTTTTCATTGTTAATAATTTGAATGCACCGAAATTACCTATCATGCCCACGCCACTTTCAGAGACGCTTCAGAACGCGATCATCAGTCGAAATTTGAATGCCATCAGTCAAATCCTGCCGCGTTTGTCTTATGCTTATTGTTCAAGCCGCCCCCATCGTCAAACGCGCTTGATCGACGAAAACTACATGTTAGCCTTGGCCCTTTTAATTCGGGCGGACACGCAGCGCTTTATCCAACAGGGGCTCGATCTGACCCGACAGATTATTTACGATGGCGTCGCGCGGCCAAAGACCGATTCACAGCCTCTTTTTGCAACAAACCGCCTTCTCCATGGCGACCGGGCCGATTTAATCAGTCTTTTCGTCACGCAATGGCTGCCCCTTCATTCTGAGCGTTCCGTTCAAAAATCTGAGTGCGAGCGCCTTTTGGAAATCTTTGGGGACCAAGCGGCCTATAAAATCGCCATGGACGACACCAAAGCCGCGCTGGCAAAACTGGACGTGGCCGAGACGGCTACACCTAAAAAAGGCATGCGCAAAAGCCGCCCTGCACATGTTTTGCAAATTGATTTCCGCCGCCGACGCCAAACGCCGCGGCAAGGATCATAAAACCATGAAACCGCGTACACCGCTTCCATCTTTCTGGCACATCCTTCCGCATTTTGCGGACTGTAACATCGTGACCGATTTTGAACGCGAAGCCTCTCGCTTTCCTGAAGACGTCTATTTCTCTTCGCAAGAACTTGCACGTTTTGCGTTGGTTCTTGGCCGTTATCAAACCGTTTTTCGCGACCGCCGAAACCCTAATCCGGCCACGGTTCTTTGGGCGCGAGCACGAAGCAACTGGTTTTATCAATTACGCGAGACATCCGGCTTTTTGCCTCCCCGTCGCCTATGCGAAACCATTGAAGCTTTAACGGATTTAGAAACGCCATTTAAAAACCAAGACGTTCTCGGTTTTTTGGCAAAAGCCCAAAAATCTTTGCCCGATTTTGCGCCGCGCGATTACTCCAACCTTTTCAATCTGATCGTACGTAAATCCTTCTTTTTGCCCGAAGGCTTTATGACAACACTCTGTCAGGAAAGCTCAAAAAACTTCGATCTATTCGACGCGCAAGATCTTTCAAACACGCTTTTTGCGCGCTTGCGGCTTAACTTGCCTCTCGACGACAATGAAGGGGGGAAGGCTCAGAACCGCGCCGTTGAAATCATGCCCTTGATGAGCCCGTGGGAAAGTTCGGAGACGTTCTTCGCTTTAGCCTCTCTCTATCAAAAGATCGAGCCATCCTTTGCCCAAGCGGCCCATACGCATCTCGTCAATAATCGCTTGCAATATAAAACGCGCGATCTCGCTTTTTTCTTTTACGCCGCTGCCCGCGCCCGTCCCCGCGTCGCACAAGATTTTATACGCGACATAACAGCGATAACCGAAAAAAATATGGATCGCTTCGATGGCAAGGATATCGATTATCTTTATGGCGCGCTGCCGCACCTTAAGCACAAGCCAAAAGATGCTTTCATGGACAAACTTTACGGGCGGACCCAAGAGCTTCGGTTCGAAATGTCGCCCGACGAGCTCACACAGCTTTTCCGCACGATTCATTCTAATAAGCTAACGATGCCCGAGACCATAGTCTCTGCCCTGTGCGAAGCTGTCGATTACAGGCAAAAAAAGCTGGGCTCCGCGCGCCTGCGGCTTATTCGAGGCTATCTGCCTCAACAGACTATCGCACAGCTTTAACCAACGATCTGCTCTGCCTCAGATACAACTTCTTCTGGGGGTGGTAACAGGCCTGTGACAACGGCCTCTTTCTTGATATTGGCTTGAAGTTTTTGAAAGGCGCGCGCTTCGATTTGACGGACGCGCTCACGGCTGACGCCATATTTCTGAGACAGATCTTCTAGCGTCTGCGGCGGCTCGGCCAAACGGCGCGCCACGATAATCTCACGCTCTCTGTCACCTAAGCCCGCTATCGCCTTGGTCAGCAGCTTTTGACGCATGGCAGCCTCTTGGGCCTCACCCAACCGCTTTTCTTGGTTGGGGCCTTCGTCGGCCAGCCAGTCTTGCCATTGGCCGTCTTCTTCATCGCCCGCGCGGCGCGGCGCATTCAACGATTGATCGCCGCCAATCAAACGGCGGTTCATCGAAATCACATCCTGTTCCGAAACAACCAGATCGTGCGCGATTTTCTTGACTTGCTCGGGCGTCAGATCGCCATCATCCAACGCATGCAGATCGCGCTTCATCCGGCTGAGATTAAAGAACAGTTTTTTCTGCGACGCCGTCGTTCCCATTTTGACAAGCGACCACGAATGCAAAATATATTCGGTAATCGCCGCCCGGATCCACCACATGGCGTACGTGGCCAGACGATACCCCTTATCAGGATCGTAACGTTTAACCGCCTGCATCATGCCGATATTGCCTTCGGCGATCAGGTCCGACACCGGCAAGCCATAGCCGCGGTACCCCAGCGCAATCTTCGCCACAAGGCGCAAATGGCTGGTGACCAATTTATGCGCGGCATCCAAATCGCCATGCGCGCGCCACGCCTTGGCCAGCATGAACTCTTCGTCCGCGGGCAAAAGCGGAAAGCGGCGAATCTCTTGCAAATAGATTTGCAGATTGCCGTCGCTGCGCAAGGCGGGAAGTTGGTGAGACGAAGATGACGTTATGTTCAAGACCCTTCTTCCTTTCAAAGGTGAACCACTATCATACCTTGTCAGCATGAGGACACAAAAGGACTTTCTGATGGCAAAAAGCACGCCCTCAGAAAAATGCCGCCTTACATATAGTTAGCCTGTTTTACTTTTCAACTGCTTGAGCAGATTTTTCATATCCGGCGGCAGCGGCGCGGTAAAATGCGCCTTTTTTCCCGTGCGCGGATGAATAAAAGCAATCTCGCCCGCATGCAAAGCCTGACGCGGAAAGGCCTCTAAAAGAGCTACAGCTCCCTTTTCGGCAGCCCCGCCCAGACCGTGCCGCTGGCGCGTGCCATACAGGGGATCGCCTACCACAGGGTGGCGAATATGCGCCATATGAACGCGGATTTGGTGGGTTCGCCCCGTCGCCAGTTTGCACGAAACAAGGCTAGCAAGCGTGCCAAAGGCTTGTTCTAAATGGAAATAAGTCAGCGCTTCTTTACCGCCATGCGTTACGACGGCCATTTTTTGACGCGCGCGGGGGTGGCGGCCTATCGCGCCTTCGACCTCACCGCTCATCGGCGGCAGCCCCCACACCAAAGCCTGGTAAACGCGCGACAAGGATCGGTCGGCAAATTGCGCCGTTAACTTTTGGTGTGCCAAATCGTTTTTCGCAACGACCAAAAGCCCGCTGGTGTCTTTATCCAGCCGATGAACAATGCCGGGCCGCGCCACGCCGCCAATACCGCTAAGCCCGCCCTTGCAATGGGCCAGCAGCGCATTAACCAAAGTCCCGTCCCAATTTCCGGCGGCGGGATGAACGACTTGCCCCGGCGCTTTGTTCACAACCAACAAATCATCGTCTTCAAAAACGATATCCAGCGGGATTTCTTCGGCCATCGGCGTTGCAGGTACCGGCGCAGGCACGCTGATCCGGCATAACGCGCCGCCCAAAACCTTCGTTTTGGGCTCGCTGACCGCCTGATCGCCGACAAAAACAGCGCCGCCCAAGATCAATTGTTGCAGCCGCGCGCGCGAAAGCCCCGAATCCGCAGGCACCAGCGCCGCCAAAGCCTTGTCCAGCCGTTCCCCCGCATGCGCGGGCGGGATCTCTATCTCGAAAACGTCGTTTGTCACGGAAAACCCTTTTTCGTCTCAATCGGCGCATCATGACACAGAGCCCCGCCCGCCGCAAAGCCTCTCCTTTCCTTGCAAAAACCCGAATGCCGTCTTGAAGAGACGACTAAAAGACAATATCCTTGCGCTCCTTGAACTGTTTTTGACCAAGCAAAGAGAGAGAAAAATGTCCGAAGTCGAATTGCCATCCATGGATGAAGAACGTGCCCGTCGTCTGGCTCGTTTACAGAAAGTCACCGAACTTTATGGCAACCCCTTTTTCCAAACCAAGTTTGACCGTACGCACACCGCCGCGACGCTGAAGGAACAGTTCAAGGATCTGCAAAACGGCGAAAAGACAGACAAGCGCGTGAAGGTCGCGGGGCGCATTATGTCGATCCGCAACAACGGCATGTTTATCGACTTGCTCGATGCGTCGGATAAAATCCAGATCTTCCACCACATTAAAGAAGCCGCGCCCGAGACGCTTGAAAAGCTTTCGCTGCTTGATATGGGCGATATTCTTGGCGTTGACGGCATCGTCCGCCGCACGCCGCGCGGCGAGATTACGGTCGATGCGGAAGAAATTACCATTCTCTCGAAAGCGATTGAGCCGCCGCCTGAAAAATATCACGGCCTGAAAGACGTCGAAATGCGCTTTCGCCACCGCGAACAGGATCTGGTCGCAACGCCCAAAACCCGCGAAACCCTGCGCGCGCGCTACAAAATGATCGCGACCGTGCGCCAGTTCTTATACGACAAAGACTTTATCGAAGTCGAAACGCCCATGCTGCACAGCATCGCGGGCGGCGCGATTGCCAAGCCGTTTGTGACGCATCACAACGCGCTGAACATTCCGCTTTTCCTGCGCATCGCGCCCGAACTTCATTTAAAGCGTCTGGCCATCGGCGGCGTGTCGGAAAAGCTTTTCGAAATCAACCGCTGCTTCCGCAACGAAGGCATCAGCCCGCGCCATAACCCCGAGTTCACGACGCTTGAGCTGTATCAGTGCTATGTCGATTTTCAAACGATGATCGAGATCACCGAAGCCATCATCCACCATGTGTGTCTCTCGCTACACGGCACGGCCAAAATCACCTATAACGGCAAGGAAATCGACTTCACCCCGCCATGGCGTCGCGCCAGCATGACGGGCCTGATCAAGGAACATACGGGCCTTGATCTGGATGCGATCCAAGATCCTGTCGCCGCGACTGAAGCGGTCCGCGGTTTGGGCATCAAGATCGAAGGTGGCCTGAGCTGGGGGCAAATTGTCGAGTTTATTTTCGGCGAAAAGGTCGAAGAGCATCTGATCCAGCCGACGCACGTGATCGACTTGCCGAAAGAAATATCGCCGCTGTCGAAAGCGTGGCCGGACCGTCCCAACGTCGCGCAACGGTTCGAAACCTATATCAACGGCTGGGAAATCGCCAATGCCTTTAGCGAGCTGAACGACCCCCGCGAACAGCGCGCGCGCTTTTTAGAACAGGCCGAGCAAAAGCGCGGCCCGGACGAGCCTCCGCATCCGATCGACGACGATTTCATCAAAGCGCTGGCGTTCGGCATGCCGCCGATGGGCGGAATGGGCATGGGGCTTGACCGCCTGGCCATGCTGATGACCGACAGCCAAACGATCCGCGAAGTCATTGCCTTCCCGACGATGCGACCGGCTTAAGACGAGAAGGCTGTCTTTCAAAAAACCCCTCTCCAAAAGTGTCATCCCGGACTTGATCCGGGATCCAGGGGGCCTTGCAAATCGGCGCATCATCAGAAAATGAAAGAACCGCTTCAAAAGGAGAAGTCCTCTGGATCCCCGCCTGCGCGGGGATGACACTTTTTTAGATTTTCTTGCGCACGCCTCCCCCCGTAGAAAGGTGGCATGATAGGTGTCTTTCTCCTCCACAGGCTCGACACGCCTGTGACGCGATGCTAAAAAATAGCTTCTTTCAAAAAAGCCTCTCCCCAAAGCGTCATCCCGGACTTGGTCCGGGATCCAGGGGGCCTGTCAAGTCGGCGCATCATCAGAATATGAAAGCACCGCTTCAAAAGGAGAAGTCCGCTGGATCCCCGCCTGCGCGGGGATGACACCCTTTTAGATCCTTTTGCTTATCCCCGCGCACGCGGATGGGCGGCGCGGTAGGTGTCTTTTAATTGCCCCGGCTCGACGCGCGTATAAAGCTGTGTCGTCGAAAGCGAGGCATGGCCTAGCAATTCTTGAAGCGTGCGTAAATCCGCCCCTGCATGCAACAGATGCGTCGCAAAACTGTGGCGCAGCGCATGCGGCGTCACATTGTCGGGCAAGCCCAAATCGCGGCGCACGCGGCGCAAACTGCGCTCGGCCACCGCGGGGTTCAGCGGCCCGCCGCGCGCGCCGATAAAAAGCGCGGGCCCGGCAAAAGGAACCGCCGCCACATAAGCCGCCACGCTGTCGCGCACAATGGGAAGAAGCGGCACGGTGCGTTGTTTATTGCCTTTGCCCGTCACCGCAATACGTTCATGGCCCACAATATCCGCCCGCTGAAGCGACAAAGCTTCCCCCAGACGCAAGCCCGCGCCGTAAAGAAGCGTAAAGAGCGCCTGATCGCGCAAGCCAACCCAAGCCTCGTCCGGCTCGGCGCTAGCCATATCGACAATCTGCACGGCATCGCTTTCGCTGACAGGCCGCGGCAAACGGCGCGGGGTCTTCGGCGTTTTCAAAAGGTCGATGGCATTGTTGTGTAAAAGGCCTGTCCGGTCCATCCAGCGAAAGAAATTGCGCACGCCAGCAACCGCCCGCGCGCGCGAAGCCGCCGACAGCGACCGCGCGGCATCATGCGCCAGCCAAGCGCGAAAATCGGTCAGCGTCAGGCCAGACAAAACGGCCAAAGACGCCGCCCCGCCACGATAGGAAGCTAGAAATTTCAGAAGATCCGCCAGATCCAAGCGATAAGATTCAACCGTTTTAAGCGAAGCGCGCCGTTCTTTCCGCAGCCAGTCGGTCCAACGGGCCATCGCATCCAGCGTATCGGACGCGGCGGGTAAAAGGTCGAAAGGCGTCAGATCTGAAGCCACTTGCGGAAACATCTTTCGATGATAGCGCCGAGAAACTCGATCTGCTCGGTCGCAAGGCCGGTTGCATAATAGCAAGGATCGGCATGCCCCAAAGCCAGCAAAGCGGGCGGCAACAGATTCGAGACGGAAAGGCGCAACAGAACATGCGAGCGCACCTGATCGTCGGCTGCGCCATACAGCGGGGCTGCAGGTTCTTTTTTCTCTTCCAAAAGAATCTCGTGCCCGCGCATCCACGTATCGACAAAACCCATCGGGACCAATCGCAACGCGCCATAAGCGCCTATCGCGGCCCCCTCGGGCGCTTCCATAAATAACGCGCTGGCTTCGTGATCCATTTGAAGCGCCAGTTTATCCGAAGCCGCCGACAGAAAAGCCTCAAAATCTGGCGCATCCAACAGATCTAAAACGGCATCGGCAAGCCTGTTTTGCCGCTGCATCTGTTCTTGCATCAGATCCAACAGATCGTCATGTTCGCCTTTGATGGCCATGAAGTGATCTTGCAAGCGCGCCAGCATATAGCGCTGGAAATCTTCGACCTTATCCACGCCACGCACAGAAGAAGGCGGGACAAGAGCCCCCAAAAGATCGTCGTTCTCGACCAAGAAATCCGGATGATCGAGCAGGTAATCGCGAACATCGCCCGGCATCAAAGCCGCTGCGCTGCCAAAGCCATCCTTGCCAAACCTGCCCGTCATCCGCTGTTCCTTTACCTTGTTCCGTTAGGCAACGGGAATTTTTTGGCCCGTCTTGGCCCAATCGGCCACGAATTGAGCCAGCCCCTTGTCCGTCAACGGATGACCGAAAAGCTGCCAAATAACCTTGGGCGGAATGGTCGCGACATCGGCGCCCAACTTTGCCGCTTCGACAACGTGCATCGGGTGCCGGATCGAGGCTGCCAAAACCTCGGTCTGAAAATCGGGGTAGGAATTATAGATGGTGCAAATATCGGCAATCAATTGCATGCCGTCTTCGCCGACGTCATCCAAGCGCCCCACGAAAGGCGAAACAAACGTCGCCCCTGCTTTTGCCGCCAAAATGGCCTGCGCCGCTGAGAAACACAGTGTGACATTGACCATTGTGCCTTTGTCCGACAATTGACGGCAGACCTTTAAGCCTGCGGGCGTCAGCGGAACTTTCACCGCGACATTCGGCGCGATATTGGCCAAATACTGCGCTTCGGCCCACATGTTATCATAATCGGTCGAAGCCACTTCGGCGCTGACAGGCCCTTCGACGACTTTGCAAATATCCTTAATCAATGAAATAAAGTCGCTATGGCCCGATTTGGCCACGAGCGAGGGATTCGTCGTCACACCATCAAGAAGGCCAGTTGCAGCCAGCTCTTTAATCTCATTCAAATCGGCGGTATCAACAAAGAACTTCATGGGGGAAAGGCTCCTTCAAGAGGGAATCAAGAATCAATCGATGAGCGCAGTGTAAAGCATGTCCGCCCCTTCCGTCACCCCCTCAACGTTGCCCCCCCTTTCGGAGGCGTCAGAGCGCGTTAAGGTGTTGCTTCCGCTTCCTTTAGGCGGCGCGCTGGATTACCTTTTGCCCCCCGGCATGGCCTGCCCCGCGCCGGGAACGCTGGTGAGCGTTCCCTTTGGCCGCCAAATCGCCGAAGGCGTCATTTGGGAGACAGGCGCATCAGATTCTGCCTCTGTTCCGCTTGAAAAACTAAAGTCGCTGGGCGCAATTATTGGCACGGTTCCGCCGCTGCCCGCCGTCACCCGCGCTTTCGTCGATTGGGTCGCCGCTTATACCGTGACGCCGCCCGGTGCGGTTTTAAAAATGGCGCTTGGCGGCACGCTGCGCCTGCCCAAGGCAAAAGATTCGTTTGTCTTTCCCCAGCCGCACCCAACGCATACGCGCGTCCATCTGACGCCTGACCAGCAACAGGCAGGCGATCACCTGACCCAAGCGGTTCAGGCCGCGCATTTCTCTGTCACGCTGTTGGACGGCGTCACCGGATCAGGCAAAACCGAAGTCTATGGCGAAGCGATAGCCGCCGCCTTGGCCACCGGAAAACAGGTCCTTGTCCTGCTGCCTGAAATCGCCATGACGGCGGCCTTGATCGGGCGGCTTGAAAAGCGCTTTGGCGCGGCCCCTGTCGTTTGGCATTCCAGCCAATCGGAGAAGCAAAAACGGCTAGCGTGGAATGGTATCGCTCGCGGAACGGCTCGCTTTGTTTTGGGGGCGCGTTCGGCCCTATTTCTTCCCTATGCCGATCTGGGCCTGATCGTCGTCGATGAAGAACATGAAGCCGCCTATAAACAAGAAGAGGGCGTCATTTATCACGGACGCGATATGGCTGTCGTGCGTGGCCACCTTGGCGACATCCCTGTCGTCTTGGCCTCGGCCACCCCGTCGCTAGAGACCTGGCACAATGTCGCGCGGCATAAATATGCGCATATCGTCTTGCCAAGCCGCTATGGCAAAGCCGCGATGCCGCATATCAAGCTGGTCGATCTGCGCCAAGAAAAGATGTCATCCCAAAGCTTTATCAGCGCGCCTTTGTTCGACGCTTTAAAAGTAGCCCTTGAGGAAGGGCAGCAAGCGATGCTGTTCCTCAACCGCCGGGGCTACGCGCCGCTGACCCTGTGCCGCGCTTGTGGCACGCGCTTGCAATGCCCCCATTGCACCAGTTGGCTGATCGAACATAAGACGACAGGCCGCCTTCATTGTCACCATTGTGGATACAGCTTGAAAACCCCTTCGGCCTGCCCGACCTGCCACGAGGAAGACCGCTTGGCCGCCTGCGGTCCGGGTATCGAGCGCATTGCCGAAGAGATCGCGGCCCGCCTGCCCGAGGCGCGAACGGCCATCATGGCCAGCGACACGATGGAGGGCCCCAAGGCAGCAGAAGAGCTGGTCCGCCAGATGGAAAACCAAGAGCTTGACCTGTTGATCGGCACGCAGATCATGGCCAAAGGCTATCACTTCCCGCGCCTGACGCTGGTGGGGGTGATTGATGGAGACTTAGGCCTGTCGGGCGGCGACCCCCGCGCTGCCGAGCATACCTTCCAACTGTTACAGCAGGTCGCGGGGCGCGCAGGCCGCGCCAAAGACCCAGGCACCGTTCTTTTGCAAACCACGCAGCCGCAGCACCCGGTCATGCAAGCCCTGCTTAAAGGCGATCGCGATGCCTTCATGAAGGCCGAAATGGCCGAGCGGCGAACCTATCACCTGCCGCCCTTCGCGCGCCTCGCCAGCCTGACCCTGTCGGGCCGCGACCCCGAGGCCGTGAAAGAGATGGCCTATAAACTGCTGCGGTCAGCCCCCCGGATCGAAGGCCTTGGCCTTTTAGGCCCCACGCCGCCACCTTTTGCCATTTTACGAGGCCGCGCCCGCCAACGCATCCTTGTCACCGCGCCACGGTCACTTCCTTTGCCCACGATTTTGAAAGACTGGCTCGCCGCCGTCCCGTGCCCGCGCACGATCAAGATTCAGACAGATGTCGATCCGTATAGTTTCCTGTGATCGCCCTCTTTGTGTTTACAGCTTAATGATTGTGAAATAACAGTTTGCGGGCCAGCCTGCGTTTTGATTACACATGGACCGAACGATGTCACCAGCGTTTAAAGGAAGAAATATTGAATTCGATCCATGATTACAATTATAGCCATTATATGCGGTTAAAACAGATGCCCCGTTGACGTATACAGCATTTGAAGATGAGTCATTGTATCCTGAACCGCAATACATTGTTGTTGCGGATATATAATAGCTTCCAGATTCTTCAATTGTTATTTGGCTTGTCGTCGGGGTCGAGGCAAGCAGGGTGTTACTCAGCGTTGTTACATTATAGATGACAGAAGTCTTTGCTGACGTACCGCCAGACAACGAAAGCCCCTTGCCACCGCTGCTCCCTACAGCCGTCCACGCCGTCCCGTTGCACACTTGAAGCGCAGTCCCCGCCCATTGCACAATCCCCGCATGCATGGCATCGCAGCTGTCTGCGCTGGTGCCAAAAAAATATGGCGCGCGTTGCCAAGTTCCGTTCTTGCATTGAAAAATGGTGTCCCAATCGGCACCATTGGCTTTGTCTGTTGTGCAAGCCCCACCATAATTGCGAGCTTCATTGCCGACCGACGCCGCCTGAACGGACGCGCGAAACAATAACAATAGGATTGTCGCAAGAAAGACCGTTTTTCTTGAGAAAATGATCATAGATCTTTGCCTCCCCTAGCAGGTTTCAAGGAAACCTACCAAGGAAGCCATTCGACCTTGGTAGGTTGGGGAGTTCAAAAAACCTACGAACAGTGAGGTCCGCGCAGATCTTTAGGTCAGAAACCTTACGGTCTCTGCCCCTATTGTATACACCTACGCCTCCCCAACCCATCGGTTGAGGAGTGCTTTTACGGCTGCACAGAGCCGCTGTTCGTCAAGGAGTTTTGAAGCTCCAAGGGCAGTTTTTTACTGCCCTTGCGCGAACTATACAGTTGAACACGCCAGACCGCAACAATATGTCTCGACGCCCCAAACCTTGGATTCTCACGAAGAGCATCGTAAATTGATGTGCCGCGCCCCTTAATCAAAGATAAGCTCGATGACCCGTAAACCGCCTGCTCGCGCTCAGCGCCCCTCGCCCACAGCCCCCACGGCTGCAGCCAGTCAAGCTGTGCAATTCAACAAAAATGGTATTGCCCTTGCCGGGCAAAACAGGCTCGATGAAGCGGCGCAGAACTTTGCCCAAGCCATTGCGCTGAATCCTCGCGATGCCGACGCGCATAACAATCTCGGCAATATGCTGCGCGCCCAAGGCCATTTGATGGAGGCGCGCGCTTGTTATCAGCGTGCGCTTGCGCTGAACCCCAACCTTCCCATGGCGCATAACAATTTGGGCCTTGTTTTACTTAGCTTAGGCCAGCCTGCCCAAGCCGCTGTCAGCCTGCGCCGCGCGCTGGTTCTGAACAAACAAAACCCGGACACGCTGTACAATCTCGGCAACGCCCTTTTGGCCCAAGGCAAAGCAAGCGAGGCCCTAGACGCCTATCGCAAAGCGCTGGCTAAAAAACCTGACTTTCCCGAAGTCTTGATGAATCTGGGCAGTCTTTACGCCATGCAAGGCGATCCCGCGCAGGCCGAGCCTCTTTTCCGCGCAGCGCTGGCCCAGCGCCCCGGCTTTACCGAAGCCGCCTATAACCTTGGCAACGCGCTTCAAGATCAAGGGCAATGGGAAGAAGCCATCACCTGTTTCAACGACGTTTTACAAACCATGCCCTGGCACGCCAAAGCGCAATTGAACCTTGCGGGTGCGCTGGCCAGTTTGCGCCGTTTTACCGAAGCGGATGAAGCATATGCCAAAGCCGCGGCCCTTGCCCCACAAGAGGCAAGCGTGCGCGTCAATCGCGCGATGATGATGTTAAAACAAGGCCATCTGGCCGAAGGTTTTGCTGCTTATGACGCGCGTTGGCAAACAGGGCAACTGACGCGCCCAGCCTCGGATGCGCCTTTGTGGGATGGCGGGCCGCTTGACGGACAAACCATCCTTTTGCACGCCGAGCAGGGCCTTGGCGATACGCTGCAATTTGTCCGTTACGCCGCCTTGGTCAAAGAACGCGGCGCGGCGCGCATCCTTCTTTTAACCCCTCAGCCGCTTGTACGGCTTTTTAAACGCATGCCCGCGCTGGATGACGTGATCGCCGAAGGCGATCCCCTTCCTCCACATGATTGTCTCGCCAGTCTTATGGATTTGCCGCGCCTTTTCGGGACAACGCTGGAAACCATCCCGGCCCCCATACCGTATCTGTCGCCCGCGCCCGAAGACCAAGCCTTTTGGGCGGCACGCCTTGCCCCGCTTCCGGGCCGCAAGATAGGGATCGTCTGGGCGGGCAATCCACGTCTGGATCAACCGCAAAGCCGCGCTGTCGATCGCAAGCGCAGTTTGCCCTTGGCCGCTTTTGCACCGCTGGCCGCTTTGCCCGGCATCCAATGGATCAGCCTGCAAAAAGGCCCCCCCGCCGGACAAAGCCAAAAGCCGCCCGATGGATTGGCTCTGACCGACTGGACGGCTGATCTGAACGACTTTGCCGATACGGCTGCTTTGGTCGCACAGTTAGACCTTGTCGTAACCGTGGATACGTCTGTTGCCCATCTTGCGGGGGCGCTAGGCAAACCGGTTTTCATGCTGTCGCGCTATGACGGCTGCTGGCGGTGGTTGTTGGATCGGACGGACAGCCCTTGGTATCCCCGCCTGCGCCTGTTTTCGCAAGAAAGCTTTGGTCACTGGGAAAGCGCCCTCGCGTCCTTGACCGCCGCTATTTCTTCTTTTGCCCCGGCGGACGCAGCGTGAAAAGAAAGACCAAACTGATCCCCAACCCCACAAAGGGATAAATCTCGGGCAGATAGAAAACGGCAGGAAGCGTCAGCAGAAAAGCCGGAACCCGCCCCACCGCTAAAAGACCTTCGCGCGCGGCAATCGCCTCGACCCGGCGGCGTTTATACCAGCGATTGGTCTCGGCAGGATTGATAAGCCCTGTAGCAATAGACAAAGAAACCAGCGCTGCCGTCAAATAAGCGCTGTCATGCTGCCCCACGAATAAAAGGGCCCAACCGCCGACCAGCATCGCGCCACCCGCGATCCCCGCGCGCAGGGTGTCTTTTTGAATGATCCACCCGACCAAAGGCGTCAACAAAAAGGCGATCAGAACGCGCATCCCCATCAGCCACCCGGCTTGGCCCGCCGACAGCCCAATGATGCGGAACCAAATAGGAATGCAGGTATCAATCAACGTATTCAAGATACCCGCAAAAATAGAAAACCGCACGGCAGCATGACGCCAACGCAAGGCGCGATACAACACGCCGAAATCAAATGCCGTTTCTTCGCCGCGAAAAAGAAGTTGTGTCGCCACCACCATAAGAAGCGTCCCGCCCAGAAGCAAAGAAAGACCATAACCGTGATCCATGGCAACACCGCCGCCCCACATACTGAAAGCGACAGCCAGAATAAGCAGGAAAGTCGAAAGAGCCGTTTCATTTCCGCGATTTTCTTGGGATTGCCGCCGCGCGTAACGCGCGCTGTAAAGCGCCCAAAAAGGACTGCAGGCTAAGAAGAAGGCAAAGGCGGGCAAAAAGGCATTAGGCAAATCGAAACAGAACAGCAAAAGCCCAATCAGCTGAAGGCCTAGTATTTTCCAACGCGCCAAAGGCCGCGACAACAACCAAAGAGCAAGCGGAACGCCGACAAGCCCCAAAAGCCCTTGGCGCATCATCTGGAAAGGCGCCGTCACGCCAATCCCGCGCCCGGCAAGCGTATAATTCAGATAAAGCCCTTGCGCGCCCGAGCCAAAGCTACCCAACATACCGGCCAACAAAATAAAGGCACGTCCCCGGTCCCGCCACGGCGCGCAAAAAGCATTCCAAACGATGTCCCAAACAAAACGCAGCCCTAATCTCATTTTTACGATCCCTTATCCCACCAATTTACCGACCAAGCGCGAGGTGTAATCAACCATCGGGATAATGCGCGCATAATTCATGCGTAAGGGCCCAATCACGCCAATCGCGCCGACAACTTGCTGCGCGCCATTTTGATAGGGCGCGACAATCATGCTGCACCCCGCATGCGCAAACAGCGCGTTTTCAGCGCCAATAAAGATCTGAACGCCCTCGGCCTTTTCACTGGCTTCAAGCAGGCGCGTCATCGTCTCTTCTGTCTCCAGCGCGTCAAAAAGATGGCGAATGCGCTCTAAATCCTGCAAGGCCGTGATGTCTTCCAAGAGCTTGGATTGGCCTTTGATTAAAAGCTGCCCGTGACCATGCGGCATATTGGCCCAAACGGCGAGGCCCGCTTCAACCAAACGGCTGGCCAGCGAATCCAGCTCGGCCTTGTTCGCGTTCATCTCAACGGCGATGTCTCGCTGCGCCTCAACCAAAGACCGGCCCGCAATACGGTTGTTCAGATAATTCGCAGCCTGAACCAGCGTCGCGCTGTCCAAAGACATCGGCGCTTCAATCACGCGATTTTCAACCAAGCCGTCTTGCGTTACCAAAACAACCAACACTTGCCCTGGGGCCAGCAAAACAAACTCAATCCGCTTTAAAGGGCGATCCATTTTAGGGGCCAGCACAAGACCGGCACAGGACGAAAGACCGGCCAAGGTATCCGTTGCCTGCGATAACACATCGGCCAGATTTTTACCGCGCGCGGCACATTCAGCTTCGATAGCTGTTTTCTCGCCTGTCGATAAATCGCCAAGCTCTAAAATGCCATCGACAAAAAAACGCAAGCCCGCATCGGTCGGCAAACGCCCCGCCGAGGTATGCGGTGCATGCAAAAGCCCCGCGCCTTCCAGCTCGGCCATAACGCCGCGGATCGTCGCGGGCGATAAACGCAGCCCCAATTTTTGGGCGATCAAGCGCGACCCAACGGGCTCGCCCGTGGCCATATAGGCATCGACGACCAGCTTGAGGATCTCGCGTGAGCGTGCGTTCAGTTCTGCAATCATAGGCCGAGATTATACGGACGCCACGGGTGGAACAAACCTCTTTTTAAGCCGAATTACTTGCCCCCCTTGAAAAAGAAGGAACTGGGGCGTATAGTTCGCCGCATCTGAAACCCTTTTTGACAGGAGGCCTAACATGTTCCCCAAGCGGCAGCATATCACGCGCGGCCCCTGTCGTGCCCTGCGCCTTAGCGTCGCAGGGCGGGCTTAACGGGTTCTTCGACCTTATCGCTGTGATCCCTTTCAGCTGGCTCTGAGAAGCATTTCGCACCAAAAGCGCTGTTTTTGGTGTGGTTTTCTTTGCCTGATGACGATGAAAGAAAGTCACAACGATGTCTTTTTTAACGATGTCCGCGCTCAGCGCGGGAATAAGCCCTGTCCTTTTTCAAAACCTGTCGCTGCACCTTAGCCCCGGCAGCCGCTTGGGTATTATCGCGCCCAATGGCGGCGGTAAATCGACGTTACTGCGCCTGATCGCGGGCCTTGCCGAGCCAGCGGGGGGAGAAATCACCTTCCCGCGCGGCACGCGCCTTGGCTATGCCGCCCAGACGCTGGCCCCCTCTCTTTTGCCGCTATCCATGCGCGAGGCGATTGCGACGGGCCTGCCCAAGGAAGAAAGCGATGCGCTTTGGCGCGTCGATATGTTTCTTGCGGCGCTGAATATTCCAGACAGCCTGCACGATCTTCCGCTGGCGGCCCAAAGCGGCGGTTGGCGACAGATGGCGCTGCTGGCGCGTACGCTTGTGGCCGAGCCTGACATTCTTCTTTTGGATGAGCCAACAAACCATCTAGATCAAGAAAAGATCGCCTGCTTGGAAAACTGGCTGGCCGACAACGCGCGTGACAGCATTCAGTTGATTGTCAGCCACGACCGCGCTTTTCTCGACGCCTGCACCAACCAAACGCTGTTTCTAAGGCCGATGGAATCACTTTCCTATCCTTGCGCGTACCGTGACGCCCGCCGCCTGTTAAAGGCGGATGACGACGCCCAAGCGACCCTTCATGCGCAAACGTTGAAAGAGATCCGCCGTCTGCGTCAAAGCGCAAGCGAGCTCAAAAACATTGGCCTGAACAGCCGCAGCGATGCCGCGCAGAAAAAGTCAAAGCAAATGGCAGGACGTGCGGCAGCCATCGAAGAAAGTCTGAACGTTCTTCATCGCGAGAAGGAACGCACCATTCGGCTTGCCTCACGCGAAGGAAACGCACGGACTTTGTTGATCTTGGATGATGTCGCCGTGACAACGCCAGAAGGCCGCCTGTTGTTCCGCACCGGCAAGCAGCGGATTCTGGTGGGCGAGCGTATTATCCTGATGGGCCCGAATGGCGCAGGCAAAACGCGCCTTTTGCACCATATTTTGGCGGCGGCCCATGCCCCGGAAGAAGCGCAAAACATTCGCATCGCGCCGTCGATAACGTGGGGATACGCCGATCAACATATGTCGCATCTTCCTGATCAGGCAACGCCGTTCGACTATATCGCCGAGACCTTTCGCCAAGGCGATCAACGCAGCCGCACGTTGTTGGCAGGGGCTGGTTTTTCCATCACGCGGCAGGAAGAGAAAATAGAAACCTTCTCGCCCGGAGAAAAAGCGCGTTTAGGTCTTTTGGCACTGCGCCTGACCCAACCGCATTTTTATCTTTTGGACGAGCCGACAAACCATGTCGATATCGAAGGGCAAGAAAAACTTGAAGAAGAAATCTGTCTTCAAGAAGCGAGTGCCCTCATCGTCTCGCACGACCGGCGTTTTGTGCAAAACACGGGCACACGCTATTGGCATATTGAAGCGGGACGTCTTGTTGAAAGAGAGGCATAAAAATAGTCACATCAGCGCTGACAGCTTAAGCTGTCAGCGCCTTTTTAGGCCGCCCCCAGATCCCTTACGACAACATCGAGATAGAACGCCTAAGGGGGCCATTCCTATCTTTTTGGTTTTCAGTATCGGAAATGACAGGCCTTTGGGTTTCGAAGGATAACGATCTCGCGATCCATAGAGGACGCTCGCTGTGCCTTAGGTAAAGCATCAAAGGATTTAAGAAGCTCTGGAAGTTCTTGACGTCCGTCTCTTGTCAAGTGCGCCTGCGGCTCGGATGTATTTTCCATCCCAACGGTTATGTACCGCGCGAATGAATAATTGATAGCCCCTTCGCTCCAAGGAATATAGGCTTGCCGTAATGCGTTGTTCGCCATGCAAAGCGTATAAACACGCCCAATCCGTTCTCCAAAGGAGCCCAAACAGTCTTGGCTATCTATGACGGTTGGCGGATTGTTCTTCATAGGATTTATGGGCTCAAAAAGACAAAAGCTTTTACTTCACGAGGCTTTTGATGTGCAAGAGGAGATATATTGAGGGGGGAGGATTCGAACCGCCGTTCTTTTTGGCACGGCCATAGGCGTTGTCCCTGTACGGAATAGCGACTATGAACCAAGCACAGCTTTTGACGGCTCAACACCTGTTATTGGGTCTTTGCCTCGCTGGGGGCATTTCAAACCAAAAAGCGTTTCTTCATCAAATTTTTGAAGAATGGGCGGGAGCCAAGGGCATTTTTCAGCTGATAAGTGTGCCTCTGGATTTGGCGTGTTCTCATGTCTTTTTTTTAGAAGGCTGCTGAAGAAATAGTCGGGCTCCCCACTATCCCAAATCAAATAGGCTTTGCACGTAGCCCCATCCGACATCTGAAGCGTATAAAGACGACCTAACCGCTCACCCAAAGCACCTTGGTGATCAATGCCGTCGATAACGATGGGCAAGGCGTTGTTCATGCATCCCCGCTTCAGATAAGTTGATCAAGTCTTTTATAGGCTAATACTAGGCAGCCTCTGCACTTGGCCACTAAAAGCGGGCCGACCCTTCTTAGAAAAATATGCTCTGAAAATCGGAATTTGACAAAAAAGATATTGAGAGAACACCTTCTCTGCACAGAGGGTGCCTCGCTGAATCTACAGATTATGCAAAACTGGCGGAGAGGGGGGGATTCGAACCCCCGGTACGTTTGCACGCACAACGGTTTTCGAGACCGCCGCATTC
>CAYMGM010000009.1:0-75684 GCA_964390005.1 uncultured Rhodospirillaceae bacterium
GGCCAAGCCCTCTGGGTCCCCGCCTCCGCGGGGATGACGCAAAAGGAAAAGACGGCGCAGAATAAAACCGCATACCTTAATGAAGCAGATGAGATCAAACAGATGCCCCCGGCGGCACGCCGGTTGGGGAGAACACTTCTGTATTGGGATTTGCCACCTAGAACGGCGAGCCGATGCACCTGACATCGGCATTTAGCGTCGCCCCCCTTCATTCGTCATCCCCGCGAAGGCGGGGATCCAGGCGACCTTTCAGTTGGCACAGACGGGGACAAAAACGGAAGCGTCTTCTCTGACGGCCAAGCCCTCTGGGTCCCCGCCTCCGCGGGGATGACGCAAAAGGAAAAGACGGTGCAGGATAAAACCGCATACCTCAATGAAGCAGATGGGCTTAAACAGACGACCGCGGCGTCACGCCGCCGCATACCTTAATGAAGCCGATGAGACCAAACAGAGGCCCCCACCGGCACGGTGGCGGTTAGGAGAAGAATTTTTGGGCGAGGCGGGGGAAGGTCAGGCCCTGAACGATAATCGAAAAAACGACAACTACATATGTCATCGCTAACAGAAGATTCTTTTGCGGGCCTTCTGGCAAAGATAAAGCCATCGCGATCGATAGACCGCCACGCAGCCCGCCCCACGCCAAAAGACGAATGGTCCCCGCCGCAATCGGAACAAATAAACGGATAAGACCGATGGGTACCGCAACGCTGACATAGCGCGCAATCAAAACAGCGGGCAGTGCTAAAAGCCCCATCATGAAAAGCGTATGAGTCATGGGGATGACAACCAATACCAAGCCCATTAACAAAAACAAGACAGCGTGCAAAACTTCATCTAACAGTTCCCAGAATAAATCCAAATGCTTGCGCACATTGCCGCTTTGCCCGCTGATCCGGCGGTGATGCCCAATCACAAGGCCAGCGCCTGCCATCGCAATCGGCGCGGATAGAAGCAAACTCTCCGCCAAGGCATAACCACCGGTCGCCAAGGCCAACGTCAGCAAAATCTCGATCTTATAGTCATCGACGCGGCTAATCATCTGATGCGTGAGCCACCCCAAGCAAAGCCCAAGGACTGCGCCGCCCAAAACTTGATGCAGAAGATTGATCCCGATATCCGGCAAAGACAGCGTTTGTCCTGTCGTCATCATTTCAAGGCCAATCATAAATAAAATGATGCTGAACCCGTCGTTAAACAAAGCTTCGCCGCCAATACGCGCATAAAAACGCTTGGGCACGCCGATGGTTCGCAGCAAAGACAAAACAGCGATGGGGTCTGTGGGCGCAATCAACGCACCAAACATAAAGCAACTGACATAGGGTAGATCGCGCCCCACAACTTGGGCCGCAAACCAAACAAGCCCCGATGTGGCCAACGCCGAAATCACAACGCCGATTGACGCTAACAACCCGACGGCAACGCGGACGCGGCGCAGCTCTTCTAAATCGATATGCAACGCGCCGGCAAAAAGCAAAAACGAAAGGAACCCGTGCAAGAACAGCTCGGAGAAATCAATGCCGCGCACCATCTGGCTAGCCGCGGCCAAATCAATCAACCCTAGCCTGTTCAGCCCCAAGCCCGCAACCGAGAGCAAAAGAGAAAAAACCATCAATCCAATGGTTGAGGGCAGTTTAAAAACGCGATGGTTGATGTACCCGGCGATCGCCGTGCCTGTCAGCAAAACGGCGATCGTCTGGAAAGTTGTCATGCAGCTTTCGCCGCTTTGGCCGATGTTAAAAGCTTGGTCATCGCATCGGTATCCGTGGCCAAACGCAATTGCTCGCAAAGCGTCGCATCGCGTAAAACGCGCGAAACCGTCGCCAAAGCGTGCAAATGATCGGCTCCCGCCCCTTCAGGCGCAAGAAGCAAGAACACAAGATCAACCGGCTTGTCGTCAACAGCTTCAAACGACACGGGCGATGTCAGACGGGCAAAAAAACCACGGACCTTTTCAAGTCCTGGCACGCGGCCATGGGGAATGGCGATCCCGGCGCCGACACCTGTGGTGCCAAGCCGTTCGCGTTCCCACAGCACATCGAAAAGCACGTGCTCTTCAAGCCCTAATGCGGATCCGGCCAAGCCAGCCATTTCCTGCAACAACTGCTTTTTGCTGGAAACGTCAAGCTGCGT
Source organism: uncultured Rhodospirillaceae bacterium (assembly GCA_964390005.1). Taxonomy (GTDB): domain Bacteria; phylum Pseudomonadota; class Alphaproteobacteria; order UBA9219; family UBA9219; genus CAYMGM01. Next base: position 2,131 of record CAYMGM010000009.1, read on the forward strand.
AACGACAGCCCCCGTCCCCAGCAAATCAGCCATGGTGCCTTGGCGGTCCGACATCATATGCCTGCCGTCTTAGGCCGCAACCGTCTGGGCCGGATCGACCCAGCCGATATGCCCGTCGGCGCGACGGTAAATCATATTCAAGCCGCCGTTCTTTTTATTGCGGAACATCAGCGCGGGCATATCGCCCAAATCAAGCCGCATCACAGCTTCGCTGACCGACAAGGTTTCGATCGCCGTTGTCATTTCGGCAACGATCACGGGATTGTCGGGCGTTTCCGTCTCGGGCTCTTCAGCATGCAAAACGAAAGCAGGAGCCATCACGCGCTCAGGCGCAGCCGTTTCGGCGCGATGATCTTTCAAACGATTGCGATGACGCTTCAAACGCGCGGCCATACGTTCGGCGGCTTGATCGAAAGCGGGATAGGGCTCGGCAGCGCTGGCATTGCTTTGCAGCGTGATGCCGCGGCCCGCGTGAACCGTGATGTCGGCGCGGAAAAGATGAGCTTCGCGCGAGAACGTCACATTGGCTTCCATCGAGCCCGTGAAGTATTTGCCGATGATTTCATCGAGATTCGTTTGCACATGCTGACGCAGCGCATCGCCCACGTCGATCTGCTTGCCTTTAACGGAAAGTTGCATGTTGTCCCTTTTCATGCCTGTTTGTTGTTTCAATCTTTCTTTGCGGCTTTTCGGCTCAACGCCGATCTATCATCAAGCGATGATAACGTCGCCGCTTCCTTTAAGCGCCCCTATGCGCTTATCGGACACTTCATCTTATCACGCCTGCTCTCGCCTACCAAAAGGTTAACGCGGGCGTCATAAGCCCCGCAGAATACCCCGTTCCCGCCACTTGTCAACCGGCGGCGTGACGCCGCTGTCATCTGTTTGGTCTCATCTGCAACCCCAAGGGTATGCGGATTAATCCTGAAACGATTGTCCTGCCGATAGGAACGCCTAATAGAAAGAGCCCCCTTACGCCTTTGTCAGGTGCACCGCCCCTTCCTTTTGTGTCATCCCCGCGAAGGCGGGGATCCAGAGGGCTTGGCCGTCAGAGAAGACGCTTCCTTTTTTATCCCCGTCCGTACCAACTGAGAGGTCCCCTGGATCCCCGCCTCCGCGGGGATGACGAATAAGAGGAGGGGGTTGATGCCAAATGTCAATGTCAGGTGCAGGGCCCGCCATTCCAGGTGGCATACCCCCATACAGAAGTGTTCTCCCCCCAAAATGGCTCCGGGCCCAGCCCGGTTAGTCGGCGAAGGGATCGTGGACCAAAATGGTATCTTCGCGCTCGGGACTGGTCGAAACCAACGTGACCGGGGTCTCGATCATTTCTTCAAGCAATTTCACGTACTTGACGGCTGCAGGCGGTAAATCGGCCCAACTACGCGCCCCCGCCGTGCTTTCTTCCCAGCCTTCACAGATATCGTAAATCGGCTCAACACGCGCTTGATCAGCCGCGCTCGCAGGCAAATGATCGATCTCTTTGCCATCCAGCTTATAGGCGCGGCAAACCTTGATTTCTTTGAAGCCATCCAAGACGTCCAGCTTCGTCAGCGCAATGCCGTCAATGCCGCTGATCTTCACCGCTTGGCGAACCAAAACGGCATCAAACCAACCACAACGACGCTTGCGGCCCGTGACCACGCCAAACTCTTTACCGCGCGCGCCCAGTGTTTCGCCGTCTGCGCCCAGATCTTCCGTCGGGAAAGGCCCCGCGCCTACGCGCGTCGTATAGGCTTTGCAAATACCCAAGATGCGCCCCAAGCTTTTCGGCCCAACGCCCGACCCTGCCGAGGCTGATCCTGCCGCCGTATTGCTTGACGTCACAAAGGGATAGGTCCCGTGATCGATGTCCAGCATGGCCCCTTGCGCGCCTTCAAACAAAACAAGCTTGCCTTCGCGACGCGCTTCTTCCAAACGCTGCCAAACAACGGCGGCAAAAGGCAGAACTTTGGGAGCAATTTCCATCAAATCATTGAAAAGCCTTGTGGGATCAAGCTCTTCGGCTCCAAAACCACGCAGCAGCGCGTTATGGTGGACCAAAAGACGCTCAATCTTGGCTTTCAGCACCTCAGGCTCAGCCAAATCACAAAGACGAATGGCGCGACGCGCGACCTTGTCTTCATAAGCAGGGCCAATGCCACGCCCCGTCGTCCCAATGGCGGCAGCGCCGCTGGCAGCTTCGCGCGCGCGATCAACCGCGCCATGCACAGGCAGAATAAGCGGGCAATTTTCGGCAACAATCAAGTTTTCAGGGGTGACCGATACGCCCTGTTTGGCAATATTCTCAATCTCGCGCAGCAAAGCCCACGGATCGACGACAACGCCGTTACCAATAACCGAAAGCTTGCCGGGGCGGACAACGCCAGAGGGCAAAAGGCTTAACTTATAGACATTGCCATCGATAACCAGCGTGTGGCCTGCGTTATGGCCGCCTTGAAAGCGAACAACGACATCGGCCCGGCTGGAAAGCCAGTCAACAATTTTGCCTTTTCCTTCATCGCCCCACTGGGCTCCAACGACAACGACGTTTTTCATGTGAGCGGTTCCGCTTCCTTTCGGTTGACAAACGGGGCGTATCTAACCACAGTCCCGCGCGGAACAAAACGAATCTTCTCGCTTTGGTTTCAAACCGTTTTTCGCTATTGTCGATCACCCTTTTAACGGCATTCAGGATTCGGCATTCGGCGCCTTTTGTCGCCCGGCCCAAGCTGAAAGCCTTTCACGGCAGGAATCCATGTCACCCGTTCGCTCGATGTATGATTGGCTGCACCGGCAGTCCGAAGGCCCTTATGCGGCCTATGTTCTTTTTGCGGTCGCTTTTGCCGAAAGCTCGTTCTTTCCGATTCCGCCCGATATCATGCTGCTTCCCATGGCGATCACGGCCCAAGACCGCGCGTATCGTTATGCTTTTGTTTGCACGCTGGGCTCGGTCATCGGCGCGTTTTTGGGCTATGCCATTGGCGCTTATTTCTTTGCGACGCTGGGGCAGTGGATCATCGACACCTATCACCTTGCGGCGGCTTTTCAGCGTTTTCACGATGATTTCAACAAATGGGGCGTGGCCATTATTTTGTTGAAAGGGCTGACCCCCATTCCCTTTAAGCTTGTCACAATTGCCAGCGGCGTTGCCGCTTTGCCGTTGGTTCCGTTCTTTTTGGCATCGGTTGCCACGCGCGGCGCGCGGTTCTTTTTAGTCGCGTTTTTAATTCGCCGCTATGGCGCACCGATCCGCACCTTTGTCGAAAAACACCTGAATTGGATTGCGCTGGGCCTTTTCGCCATCATCGTCTTTGGCTTTTGGCTGGTTCTGCGCGGCTGATTTATCGTTAACACGGGCGTCTGCTTGCAGGAAAAAGACTTGCAACGCTTCAAGGGGTTTGCTACCTGTAGCCCCCTGTTCAGCCTGGATTTGCGGTCGTGGCGGAATTGGTAGACGCGCAGCGTTGAGGTCGCTGTGGCAGAAATGTCGTGGAAGTTCGAGTCTTCTCGACCGCACCATCATCGGCGGCGTGACGCCGCGGTCATCTGTTTAAGCTCATCGGCTTCATCGAGGTATGCGGTTTTATCCTGCGCCGTCTTTTCCTTTTGCGTCATCCCTGTGCAAACGAAGAGGCCCCCTGGATCCCCGCCTTCGCGGGGATGACGAATGGGGAGAGCCGAATGAGGATGTCAGGTGCAGGGTCCGCCGTTCCAGGTGGCATACCCCTATACAGACGTGTTCTCCCCCAAAAATGGCAGCGGGGCCACCCCGCCGGCGGCGTGACGCCGGAGCCATCTGTTGGGGCTCATCGGCTTCATAGAGGTATGCGGATTTATTCTGCGCCGTCTTTTCCTTTTGCGTCATCCATGTGCAAACGAAGAGGCCCCCTGGATCCCCGCCTTCGCGGGGATGACGAAATGAGGGGGGCAATGACGCGGAATGTCAATGTCAGGTGCACGGCCAGCCGTTCTAGGTGGCATACCCCTATACAGACGTGTTCTCCCCCCCAAAAACGGCCGCGGGCCCAGCCCGCTAGGCGGCTTTGACTTTGCCGAGGTAATCGTCGATCGCGCCGCGCAGGGTTTCGCTTTGCTTGGTCAGGCTTTCGGCAGCCGATAGAACCGTGCCCGCCGCCTCGCCCGTTTGCGAAGCGCTTTGACTGACATCGCCAATGTTCTGCGAAACAATACTTGTCCCCGTCGCGGCTTCTTGCACGTTGCGCGAAATCTCGCGCGTTGCCGCCGATTGCTCTTCAACAGCCGAGGCAATGCCAGACGACAGATTACCAATCGAATCGATGGTTTCGTTGATCCGCGCAATGGCCGAAACCGCTTGCTGCGTGACCGCCTGCATCGATGTGATTTGCGACGTAATTTCTTCCGTCGCATGGGCCGTCTGGTTGGCCAGATTTTTGACTTCCGAAGCCACAACGGCAAAGCCTTTGCCCGCTTCGCCCGCCCGCGCCGCTTCGATGGTCGCGTTCAGCGCCAAGAGGTTTGTCTGGCTGGCGATGTCGCTGATCAACGCGACAACTTCACCAATCTTCTGCGCCGCTTCCGCCAGATGCTCCATCGTCGCCTTTGTTTCTGCGGCTTCTGAAACCGCTTTCGACGCAATGGTATGAGACTGCGTCACGTTCGAGCTGATCTCGCCAATCGAGTTCGACAGCTCTTCCGTTGCCGCCGCCACCGTTTGCACGTTGGCCGAAGCTTGTTCGGCGGCTGCCGACACATCGCCCGCCCGATTGCAAGATGTTTCGGCGCATCCTGCCATCAGTTTGGCTGTTTCATTCATCCGCTGCGCGTCATCATCCAAAGCCGACAAAGCTTTGCGCACACTTTGATCAAACGACGACGTGTATTCGGTTAGCAAGCGCGTGCGGCGTTCTTTTAATTCTTCCTGTTTGCGCTGGTCCGACGCGATTTTGTTGCCAAACAACATCCCCACAACAAGACCAATAAGCGAGCCCGCGAGTCCTAACGTAATCAACAGCGATTTCGTTTCGGTAACAGTTCCTTCGACGGCTTTATAAATGCTCTCTTGCGTTTCAAGCCCGGCTTGTTTCATCTCGGTCGACGTATCGCGCATTTTGTTGGCGACGGCAACCAACGCGGCGACTTTTTCCCGGACCGCCGTGCCTTTTGCCCAAACGGCATCAAAATGATCCGCATAAAGCGTACGCTGTTTAGCTATGACATCTATGAAACTGCGCGCTTCAGGCGCGGTCTCTTGCAGACTGCTAAGCTCCTTGCCCATTTTTTCCAAGACTTCCTTCGCCATGCTTGCGGCTTCAGGATCCGAGCGTTCGGTTGCCCGATAAACATTGACACGGGTCAGAAGGTACTGCTTAAGAAGACTTTCGCTGCCATCAGAGGCATGCCCACCGCTTCGACGAACCATGCCCTCCAACTTTTGGATATCATCTTGAAGCTTGGAAGCAATACTTCCCATTTCGACAAAATGTTCTTGTTCGATTTTTTTGTTGGCAAGAACGTCGCTAACGCCTGTGATATAGTTTTGGAAAGAATCGGCGATGATTTTTAACCGCTCTTTTTGCTTATCGTCCTTGATCGCCGTTTGAGCTTCCTGAAGGCTTTGAGCGACTTTATCGCGCGCTTTTTCAATATTGGCGATATCTTCGACCTGACCGGTCAAACTGTATTCGCGCAGGCGGCGGCGCAAATCTAAAAAGGCCTGATCCAAGCCTTGTGCCGCATCGTTTTCAGTTACGCTTTGAATGTAAGATTCATAGTAATGCGCGGCAGTCATAAAGCCCGCATAGCTGCGCCATGAAACCAACGCCAGCAAGAACACCAAAAACCCAAAACCAAACAGGATTTTTGCACGTAATGACAGTTGGAGACGAAGATCACGCATAGCTCACCCTTCAAGCAAAGAAAAGGACAGAAGTTTCAGACCTTCTTCGCTTTAAGAGGACAAAAATTAAAAAATATTTACTTTGTTTAGAAAACGAATACTTGTGCATGTGACTGCATGCACAAGTATTGAAACAGCAAAAACACCGACAATCGTTTTGCCAACGAGATTAGTCAGCAAGGGCATAGGAAACGCTTGAAACAACGCGAACAACCTTGTTGGGCTGCGTTTCTTCGCGGGCCATCGGATACGAATCACCCGGCAAGATCGAGAAAACGCCCTGATTCGCCGTCACGATTCCACCCAAAGGAACGGCGGCATCGCGTGCAAACTGCTCGGCCGCGCTGCGTGCGTTGTGCGTGGCTTCGGCCAGCATATCCAGTTTGATGTCGTTAAGCCGCGTAAACAGATAAAACGGCGCGAGCGAAGCGCGATCATTTCCTTCGGCCCCATCCTGCGTCAGAATAACACCCGCTTTGACAACATCCTGCATTTTCCCTGACAGGCGTTGGATCAAATCGACATCCGTCGTGCGGATCATCATGTTGCCGTACAGGATAAACCGGTTGCCGTCGGGACGTTCGCTGCCATAGCGATTGGCTTGTTTATCGACGACATCTGTGCGTTCAACGGTAAAGGCGCTTTCAGGCACGCCTTCGCTCTTTAAAAAAGCCGTCATGGTTTTGGTATCGGCGTCGATCCTGGCCTGCACCGCGCCCAGATCATCCCCCGTCGCGACAAAACGCAAAGGCCACAAAGCCAGATCCGCTTTGACGGAACGCTCGGCCAAGCCTTTGACAGCGACCAAACGCGGCGCGTGAAGATGCGACAAGCCGCCTTCAACGTGCTGGCCGATAAAAAACCCGGCCAACCCGATGCCAAAGGCCAGCAAACAAGCCGCCGCCACAAGGCCTGTCCCGGTGCCACAGACGCGGCCTTCGGACAAGGGGGAATCGTCTTCAAGGCTCATGAGAAAAGGCCTCCTTTGCCAAAACAGGGGATAAGTGAAAGAACAAAAGGATCGGTTGCGCCCGCGCGCACTTTCGCGCACACTCTACCGCGAATCTGAAAGCTTCACAATTCTAAGACGTCGCTTCGTTATGACTTATCGTTTTTTATCGGCTTTTGATGCAGATAACTTGGCCGCCGCGCCGTTAGACGCCGCAAGTTTTGCGTCGGCTATGCGCTTTTTCGAGCCGCTTCTTCAAACCGGTGCGCCTTTAGGCCTTGCCATCTCGGGTGGGCCCGACAGCATGGCGCTGGCGCTTTGTCTTTTACGCTGGCAACAACATCGCGCACCGCACGCGCCAAAGCTTCAAGCCTTTCTGGTCGATCATCGCTTGCGCCCTGAATCCGCACAAGAGGCCCAAGAGGTTCAAGAACGCTTAGCCGCCCAAGGCTTGCCTTGCGAGATTTTGGTCTGGACACACGACGCGGTTCAAACGCGCATTCATGTCGAAGCGCGTGCCGCGCGTTACCGCTTGCTGGCCGAAGCCTGTCGCCGTCACGCCACCCACGTCTTAGCCGTCGCCCACCAAGCCGAAGATCAAGCCGAGACCGTTTTAGAGCGCTTGGCCAAAGGCAGCGGCACCGATGGCCTCGCGGGTATTGCCCCCCAAAGCCCATGCCCTGAGGCACCGGACATCACATTGATCCGCCCGCTTCTTGCCGTGCCGCGGGCGCGTCTAACTGCGTTGTGTGACGAAGCCAATGTTCCGTTCGTGACCGACCCCAGCAACAGCGCAGAAAAATATGCGCGTGGACGCCTGCGCCGTGTCATGCCTCTTTTAGAGGCCGAAGGCCTGACGTGCGCCCGCCTGTTAGACCTTGCGGCCCGGGCCGCCGAAGATAAAGAAGCGCTGGCGATCCAAACAGATGCCTTCCTTGACGCTCATTACCGGCTCGAGCAGGGTGGGGTTGGGGTCTTGGATCGCAAGGCTTTTTTAGCCTTGCCCGCCGCGATCGCGCATCGTGCCTTGGACAAAATCCTGCGGTCTTTTGCGCCATCGCCCTATCCCGTGCAACGCGCCAAGCGCGCCCGTCTTCTTGAATCTTTGGCTGGAGAAGAAACGCTGCCGCCGCGCAGCTTGAATGGCGTTCTTCTATCGGCGCGCGCGCAGACTTTTCTTTTGATGCGCGAGGCAACCGCCATTCGTGACGCGCGCACCGTTCATCCCGGCGAGACCTTGTGCTGGGATCATCGTTGGCAAGTCTCGATCGCCGCCGATTTTTGTCCGCTTTCTGACCCGTCAGCGCCGTTGACGCTGCGCAAGCTCGGCACGCCGTCGCGCGCCTTCCTTGACCCTCTTGCGCCCACTTTATGCCGCGACGTACCGCAAAGCCGCGCCCGCGCCGCGCTTCCGGCTTTATGGCAAGGCGATGCTCTTGTCGGCCTTCCGTCTTTCGGCGACGGCCTTTCCGTGCAATTTGTTAAAAAATGTCCGTTGCCAACCCCCTCATAAGTCTTTCTTTTCCGGTTCCGGTTGCAATCGTGCAAGGCGTTTCCTATATCTAAATGATAGGTTAAGGTAAAACCTTCCCCTCTATCATCCATACGAGGCTCTTTTGAATAACTCTGGCAAAAACGTTCTTCTTCTGATCGTCATCGGCCTTTTGCTCGCGGGGCTTTGGAACGTGTTCCAAGCGCCGACCGGCGCGCTGCCTGCCCAAGCCTTGATGCCTTTCAGCGATTTCATGACGCGCGTGGATGAAGGCAAAGTCGCCGATGTCACGCTGCGCGGCCCCTATGTCACGGGTCACTTAGCCGATGGCGGGACGCCTTTTGCGACCTATTTGCCGCCCGATGCCTCGGTTGCTGACAAGCTTTTAGCCAAAAAAGTCAAAGTAATCGCCCAGCCCGATGAATCGGCAACGCCAACATTCTGGGGCGTGCTGTTGTCGTCATGGCCGATGCTGCTGATGATCGCCGTGTATGTTTTTTATATGCGCCAGATGAATGGCGCGGGCGGCAAGGCCATGGGCTTTGGCCGCAGCAAAGCGCGTCTTTTGGATGAAAAAACGGGCAAAGTTACCTTTTCAGATGTCGCGGGCATCGAAGAAGCCAAGCAAGAGCTGGAAGAAGTCGTCGAGTTTTTGCGCGATCCGCAGAAATTTCAGCGTCTCGGCGGCAAGATCCCCAAGGGCGTTTTGTTGGTGGGCCCGCCGGGCACCGGTAAAACGCTGATTGCGCGCGCCGTCGCTGGCGAAGCGAATGTGCCGTTTTTCACGATCTCGGGCTCAGACTTTGTTGAAATGTTTGTGGGCGTCGGCGCCAGCCGCGTGCGCGATATGTTCGAGCAAGGCAAAAAGAACGCGCCCTGCATTATCTTTATCGACGAAATCGACGCTGTCGGTCGCCATCGCGGCGCGGGCCTCGGCGGCGGCAATGACGAGCGGGAACAAACGCTCAACCAGTTGCTGGTTGAAATGGATGGATTCGAAGCCAACGAAGGCGTGATTTTGATCGCGGCCACAAACCGCCCTGATGTTTTAGACCCCGCCCTTCTTCGTCCCGGACGCTTTGACCGTCAAGTCGTCGTGCCGAACCCCGACATTCAGGGCCGTGAAAAGATCCTGCGCGTGCATATGCGCAAAGTCCCGCTGGCTGCGGATGTCGAGCCCCGCGTTATTGCGCGCGGCACGCCCGGCTTTTCTGGCGCCGATCTGGCCAACCTTGTCAACGAAGCCGCCTTGATCGCCGCCCGCCGCAATAAAGCCGCCGTCGGCATGGCCGAGCTGGAAGCAGCAAAGGATAAAGTCATGATGGGCACCGAGCGCCGCTCGATGGTCATGACCGATCTAGAAAAGAAACTGACCGCCTATCATGAGGCCGGTCACGCGCTGGTTAGCCTTTCCGTGCCGCAAAGCGATCCGCTGCACAAGGTCACCATCATCCCGCGCGGACGCGCCTTGGGCGTTACGCTGAACCTGCCTGAGCGCGACAAATACAGCCAAACGAAGCAAGAGCTGGTCTCACGTCTGGCCATTCTTTTCGGCGGACGTGTGGCCGAAGAAATCATCTTTGGCCCAGAAAACGTAACGACGGGCGCCAGCAGCGATATTCAACAAGCGACGAATATCGCCCGCCGGATGATCATGGAATTCGGTATGTCGCAAAAACTAGGGCGCGTCCGCTATAACGCCAACGAACAGGAAATCTTCCTGGGTCACAGCGTGACGCAGCAGACGAACATCTCGGAAGAAACGGCGCGCTTGATCGACGAAGAAGTGCGCGGCCTGATCGATGACGGCGAAAGCACGGCACACCGGATCTTGACCGAGCGTCTTGACGATTTGCACAAGATCGCCAAGGGTCTTTTGGATTACGAAACGCTGTCGGGCGACGAAATCAACGCGCTGCTACGCGGCGAAGAAATTGTCCGCAAAGAAACGCCCGATGCCCCGCCGCCAGCGGCCGCCCCGAATGCGACGGACGCCCCCAAACCCAGCTCGGTTCCGGCGGCAATGCCCGGCACTTTGCCCGGAAGCGTTGTGGTTTAACATTCATCGTTTTCTCAAAAGAAAAGGCGGTCCTTAAAAGACCGCCTTTTCTTTTGCCTTTGACAGAAAGATCAAGGCACTTTCTTATAAAGCTTGTTCTGCCGCCCGACATAATAGCGGGCCAGCGTATCACGGGCTCGCGCATCAGGCTGCTCACGCTTCATCAACGCATCGCAGATCTGGCCAAAGGCCTCCATAATCGGAAAAGAATCGTCGCCCCCCCTTGCCCGCAAAAATTCCACATCATCGGCCTGTAAAGAATATTGCCCCGGCTGGCCACGCGACGTCCATGTTGCAAACACAAACCCGATCGTATCCAACTCTAAAACCTGGCCCGAGCAGATTTGGGTCTCGCCGACAGATTGATCAACGTGCGCGCCGATATAAAGGGAACGGAACGGCGCTTTACGTGGCAACACGACCGACCAAGCTAGGCTCGCGGGCCCTTTCATGAAGCACTCTTTCAGATCGCCGTGATCCTCTTGACGATCCGCGGGGGCTGTCGTCCGGTTCCATAAATGTGAGATAAGATGATTTGAAGCACTTGGTTCCGGCCCGTCAAAAGCAAAAGACGCGCCCCGCCCCCAAGCATCTGACGCCAACAGCGTAACGGCAGCTCCGGCAAGCACGGCACGAGATAAAAAAGAAGACATCTTTAATCCAATCAAAAGCAGACGAAAAAGATCGTTTTAAAATGACGATTTATTATTCAAAGCTTAAAGGTCTAGGCCATCCGCATACGAGACGCGCCGACGCTGCAGCCCGTACAATGTCTGCTCGGCCAAACGGCGCGAACCACCAGACAGCGTCTTCAACGCCGCAGGCTGCGCGCTTCCGCGTGAGACGCTTAAAACGGCCCTTGCCACACGACGCAACCGCCCCGGCGGAACGCCTGCGCTTGCCAACCGCGCTAAAAGTTCTGTCACATGCTGCGGAGAACCTGACATTGTCGCCTCTCTTTCAGAGATAAGCCTACTTCTATAAAATACACCCTTTCGGCCTTTTGCCAAATCTTTTCAGTTTCAGACCTCAACAGCCACAATACTTTCAATGCTTTCACAATGTCTTTTCTGTATATTTCTCACGTTTTCACCCGTTTTGTGCTATGGCTTTTTTATGAATCAGGAAGCAGCGACACAACTTGAAAAGATCTTGGCTCTGGCGGATTCCGACCAACCGGGCGAGGCTTTGGGCGCGTTACGCAAAGCGCGTCAGATGCTTGAGCGCGAAGGGTTGAGCTTTGGCGAGCTTGCGCGGTCTGCGCAGCGGGCGCGTTTTGGTCTGAACCTGCCGTTCTTTTCAGGGCAGCAAGTTGCGCAACTTGAAAGCCATGTGATGAAGCTAGAGTTGAAACTCGAGCAGCTTCAAGATGAAAAATCGAACCAACAAGCGCAAATCGATTTTTGGCGACGTCGCGCGATGGATCTTGAACAGCAATTATCGATTAGCGCGGCAGATTCACAGCGCTGGCGTCAAATGGCGCGCGAGACGATCGAGAAATTGTGGGACATCAATCAAAAGACGACGGCTGAAGAGTTCACCTCGTCCGCGCCTGCTGCAGAGTCGCGTTCTCCTCGCCGCGCTGTCGGGTCATAAAGTCAAAAAGATTTTTATTTCTTTCTCTCTTTTTCTTCTTTTGATATGTAAGAGTTGTCTTCTTAATCAATCAGGGGGTTCTGATGTATCGTTTTGCTTATGCCCTTCTCTTTGCTGTTTTCGTCGCTTCTCCGGCTTCAGCGCAAGTTCAACAAGTGATGGGACACACAACGTGCAGTCCTCGTTTTGAATGTTCATCGCTCAATCAAAGCACGGGCATGTCTTCGGAAAAATTGCATGATCTTGCGACGCGGTGTGCAAAAAATGCTTTTGGGGGATTTTCTAGTGACACAATTTTTGACCCCCCCTCCTATATCAGTGCAGGACAGTGTCTGACCCCCACATCCAACCGCGTTGTTGGCAACGCAACGCTAACACCGCATTGTTGTGTTGTTGAGAAAACGGATGGCGAATGCGCTTTAGAATGTACTCTTGACTACCAAGGCTAAAGACATTCCTCATAGACAAATAAAAAAAGGGGGGGAAGCCCCCCCTTTTTTATTCCTTTTGTTCTATCAAGGGCCCTTTTTGCCCTTTATTTCTTCTTGAAGCCTTCTGATCTGCTGGGCCTGTTCGTCAATTTTTTGTTGCAACGACCTTGTCTGTTCATGAAGCTCATTGACTGCCGCGATAAGCGGGCCAACAAGTTGTAAATAATCTACCGCTTTATGCCCGTTTTGCGTTCCGACGGCACCCGGGAAAACTTTTTCAACCTCTTGCGCGATGACGCCCGTTCGTACCTGATTTGATCCGTTCATAACAAATGAGACACCACGAAGATGTGCCAAATCTTCAAGCGCATGGCTTATCGTCTTGATATCATGCTTCAGTCGTTCATCCGACGTATAAAGAAATTGCCCCGCCCATAAAGACGCCGCCTGCAATTTTCCCGTAACATTTTGATCTCCATTCAGCTGAATCCCCATCTTCGAGCACGTACCTGAAGCTGTCCCGCAAGGATTAACCGTCAACGAACTATCCGAGGCGGCAGGGTCTCCATTGATCAAAACAAGCTGAACGTTATAAATCTGGCGAAAGTTTGTGATAGCCCCGCCATAATCTGTATCATTAAGTGCACCAAAAAAGGTGTTGTTACCCAAGAAGAGATCATTTGTCCCCGCAACGGCAGCGCCGCTGGAATCTTTCTGATAAAAATATGTTGGCACGCGCAACGTATTATAGACGGGCGTTGATTTACCATTTCCATTTGCAATAAAAAAGCCTGGCGCATAGTTCGTCCGGGCAAGCCATGGCGCGAATTGATCGGCGCCAGAGCCATAATAAGACCGAGAAGCCACATGACCGAATACCGCTCCGGTTAACGCATAATCATTAGGATTCGCCGTCCATGCACCGTAGGCCCCCGTCGCTGAGGTCGCGCCATTGTAAATGAACCCACCATCGGCACCAATCATACTGGCAATACGACCGCCAGAAGTATCGGCGATCGTCTCACCGCTTGACGTCAAAACCATAAATGAATACGCAATCAAACCGCCGCCAGCAACCGAATCATTTCGGACACCAACGCGATAGGTCTGCGAATAAGCATTTTTCGCGTTGTTTTTAAATTCATCGGAAAGATAATCACATAACTTCGCAGGGTTACAAGACCCGCCCGCGAACACAAGCTCAGCCTTTCCACCAACGCCCAATGACGCCGTTATATACGTTTGGCCATCAGAAGAGTTTAGAAAGGCACGAACGTCATCGATAAGCCTTTTCTGCTGATCGGCGACCGCCTGATCGCGCAATTGCGTGCTGCCACTGGCCATCAAACGCCAAAGACCGCCGAACAAAAGCGAGGCGACCGCCAAGACAATGGCCAATTCGACCAGCGTAAAACCACGTTTTTGCTTCTTGCTCAGCATTCTCTGACTCCCTTATTAAAACGTCGTTATATACCCGATTGAGCCGGATGGCACCGCAATAGAACTGGGTAAGCCATAAGTCAGACGAGTCTTCACCCCTTCCGCATCACCAACCCATAAGGGCGTATAAAACGTATTGCCCGAGGCATAACCATAAGCCACTGAAGACATGTTTATATTTTGCATTTGCCTGTAGATTTGCTCAACAGAAAATCCCGTGGCCGGACGGTTCGGATCCCCTGTATCCTCCAGCGGAGCCGTTAAGGATCCGCTGGCAGGCGGCAAAATAAACGTCAGTAAAATATATTGATCACCGCTTTTGTAAAAATACGAGGGCCACTGGTTTTGGCTGCTCGTCGCTTGATAGCCTAAAGGCAAATAATAGTTAGGTCCCGAGGATGTATTAATCTTGTTTGAGCACCCCACCCCGATTGTCGATATGGGCGAAAGCTGGCAATCCCCATTTGTCAGAAAGTCTTTCATATTGGCACGGATAGTCTGGCTTGCCGCGCCATGCCAAACCAAAAGCGTCTCGGCCACGCCTTTTTGCATATCGAAGATACGCGCAGCCTGAAGGGAAAAGGTCTCAAGATAGAGACCCATCAGGGCAACAAACGTAAAGACAAAAACCAAAAGATACATTGAAGCGCGCCGTTTCCCTTCTCGACTAGAAAGATCAAGACGCCGCCCTTTGGAAGGGAAGCTCAGCTTATATCTTCATAGCAAAAGAACCTTACCCGGATCTTACTTCTTATTGCAACTGAAGTAAAAGGCCAAGAACCATCGGCCTTTGCCGATCTAAACACCAAGCCTGAATGGCATGTGGATCAATGACGCCTTTTTGTGGATCTGGCCCCTCATAAAGCTGCCGCCAGTCGACAATAGAGGTTGCCTCACGCAACAGAATACGGCGCACGCCGATAACGGCTTTGTTTTTATCGACAAAACTCAAGGTTGGATAACACACGCTTGCCGGAAGGGTTGCTTCGACCCACAATTGTTGGGTCACAGGAATAATCCCAAGCTTGATGTCCTCGGCCCATGGATTTTTAATGGTGTGCGAAGTTTTAAGACCGCCCGATGTCTCGCCTATCTGGGACAGGCGATCCCACAACCAATCCGTCGCCTGAAAAGCGTCGGCGCGGATATCGACCTTCATGTCGCGCGCTGTCGAAACGACCGTGTAAACTTGGCTGACAAAGCGCGCAAACCGCATATCGGCCAAGGCCCCCGATATCGACAGCCAAAGCGCAGCCACGATCAGCGCCCCAGCAACAGGGGCAACAATAAAAATTTCCCAGCGAAAAGACCGGTCTTTCATTGTGTTCTTGTTCCTTCAGAAAAAAACGGGGCCCGCTAAGGAGCCCCGCTTTTTCAATGAGACATGCGAAACCTTACGCCCGCAGACGGAAGGTGAAGGAAATGGTCCCAGAAACCGTTCCACAATCCTTCACAATCTGATTAGGCAGAATGGGGAAGGTCACTTCGTCCGAACCGGCAATACCTTTGGCTTTAATCAAGCCTGAATCGCGACCGGACCCTGTCATGCTTGTCAGCAAGGTGATGCAAGTCGAGTAGGGAACATTTTCGTAAGTAATCTGAAACGCCTGGTCAGGATTCGTGTTTTCATCTGGTTCCGCATCAATTGAAACTGCGCCACCCCAGACATTGAGAACTTTTTCGGGCACCCCTGCAGTCGTATATTGGATCATGTCTGAGGGCACGCCCCCAGCCAAAGCAAGATTTTTCGACCCGTCGGTACCACTAAATGCAGTCCCATCGACCTTCGTTTGCGAAGCATGCAACGAGCGCATAGCCTGAACCATGGTCAAAAGTTGGTCTTGTGTCTTGCCCGAACGGTAGTTGTTATAGACCGACCCAGCCGCAACCCAGATCGCGCTTAAGATCAAACCAACGATGCCTAAAACGATGGCGGCTTCCGTTAAGGTGAAGCCCCGCACAGCGCGGGTTGAGGGTTGTTGAAATGACATTCTGGTCTCCTTTGTTGATAACGAGGTCTTTTTGACCGATATAACGGGCAGACAGATGGCTGCACCACGAAAACGCATCAGATTTTGCCTCTTTTATTCTTAACAAGCGCTTAAGATAGCAGAAATTATCACTGTTGGCGCAACAGATAAGTCAAAAACAGCGTTGAGCCCGCCTTTGCCGTGCTGCATTCCCCCTTAACGTCGCTGATCATCACCGGAAAGGTCGAATTCAAATGGGGCGAACTTGTCCCTACCTGAACGGAAAGGAGTCCCCCCGGCGCCCCATCGCCGGAAAAACGCGTTGCCAACGACAAGCAAGCCCCATAGGGAAGATTTCTCATTTCTATCTTGAAATGAAACCCATTTCCCCCATCGGGCTCGACAAAATAAGACCCCTCGCCCGTTGTTGTTTTTGTCCAAGGCGTATTCGCCTGAACCGTGGCGGCGGTACGATCAGGCACCATTTCAGGCGGAACAGCTCCTTTGCGAATAAGAAGATCGGTCAGTTCCACAGAGCTTTTAGACGTATCGACGGCATAAAGTCCTTCATAATACGTTCGAACGCCTTTAACCGTTTGAACAACATACTGAAACATTGTTTCGCGGCGTACATTTTCGTTGACGACCCCGCCCATAGCCCAAACGCCGCCCAAAATGACGCCGACAATACCTAAAACAATCGCCAGCTCCATTAAATTAAAGCCGCGGCAGTTTGATTTTTGATGGCGTTTAAATGCGAACCTTGAACTCAAACCACACCTCGTTTGTTTTGTCGCTTTTGTTGCACCAATCCCGCGCCTGTTTCGGTGTCAAAGGCAACGTTACGGATCCAGGCGTATTAAAGTTCGACAAATCAATATTTGTTCCCGTCCCCGCCGACGTTCCAATATAACTCAGCCCAACTTCCGGACTTAACGCCGGCATCCGCGCTAAAAGATAGATACAGTCCGCCTGTCCCAATCCCAAAAGCCGCATGCGTAAAACCGTACTTCCATTGACGGCCACAAGGGGTGTCAGAACAACAGACCCCGTCGAGGCCCCGGAAGGCGCGCCCCCCAAATCGTGGTTGATAACGCTGGATGTCGTCGAGGTTCGATCTTCCATCATTTCAGTGGGAATAAGGCCATTGTTCCGCAGAACCATGTTGATGTTGCTGCCTGTCGGCCAGTCGCCTGAACCGCGAGCGGCATAGAAATCTCGGACATTTTGGACGATCAACATCACTTGATCGAACGTCTTTTGCCGCTGATGGTTGCGCCAAACAGATGTTCCGGCGACCCAGACGCCCGTCAAAATAATACCGGAAATCATCAGCGCAATCGCCATCTCAAGCAAGGAAAACCCTTGCTGGCGTTGTTGATGTCTCGGACCTTTTCCCGGCATTAATTGATCCTTTCTTCGTCCTGTCGCTATCGGCCTTTGGGTATTATTTCCCCATCATGCCGTTACCGCCTTTGGAGACCTCGGTCACAACGGCAAAAACAGATTGCATCGCCCAGGCGATGGTTCCACCAACCGCGGCGAGCCCGACGTTACGTGCAATGGCCGCTTGGCCTTTCATGCTTTCGATTTGGTCGCGAATCCATTCATCCGTGACCTCTTCGATGACCGAGCCCACGTCGGCGCGCTCGGACAAAATCTCAAGATCGATCGCAACGCTTGGATCTGGGAAATTATAGCGCCCGATACGCAAAGCCTCGCCCAGATTTCGACCGCGTAAGACCTCTTGTCGCGCCGAGTTAACGCGTTCACGCAGCCAAGGCGTTCCTTGTTCTTCTAAGATTTCAAGCGCGCGTTTTAACGGCACTTGTGCGCCAAGCAAAGACGATAGCCCAAGTAAAAAGCTACTTCCCTGGAGGACGCGATACCATGACCAGGGGGCAAACATATCAAACTTAGAACGCAAAGTCCCGCGCCAGTAAGGAAGCGTCACCGAAATAACGGTGACAGTCGTTAGAATACCAATCACAACCCACAGGCCGTAATTCGCAATAAAGTCCGAAACGGCAGCCACGCCGCCCATGGCCTTCATAACGCTTGGCGGCGCGGTTTTCCGCATGTTTTGAATAAGGTTGACGCCGAACATCCACAAAACGAACGACACCAAAACCGCCATAAATGTCGGATACGTCACCGCATAGGTCACGGCGCCTTTCATTTCCTTAGCGCGCTCGCCCATCGATTGGATCGACGCCAAAGACTTGGCCATGGTCCCGGATTCTTCGCCCGCGCGAATCATATAAAGCTCGGATGGCGGAATCCAACCCTCCATCGCTTCGGACAAGCCGATACCGGCGCGGTCTTTCAAAAACCATTCGCGTAAGGCAATCGCGGCAGGACGACGGGGGTATTTCCCCATTTCGGAAACGTTCTGATACAAACGATCCAGGCTGCGCGACAAAGCTTCGTTCATACGCAACATGCCTTCCAACTTGCGGTAAAGGCGATAACGCTGCTTTTGGTTCATGCGAAATTGCAGCTGCACAAGCTGGCGCGAAACGCCATCTAACCACGTGTCGATAGAGGAAGTATCGATATTCATATCAGCGTCCCCAATTTAGCTTCGACCTCAAGAATATCCTTTTCGCGCGCGACAGGCCCCACTTCGAACTCAGCATCCAACGGCGAGACCTCGCCACGACGAATCTTCTCTAGCGCATGCCACAACATGGTGACGCCGTTCATCCCATAAGGCGACAGCCAATATTCCTGCGCTGCATCCAGATGATTCTCGGCCAGCATCTCCATCAATTTCTGGTCCGTTTCAATCACTTCAGCGCAAACCGATCGCCCGGACCGCCCGCCAAAACAGAATTGGCACCCATCGGGATTGTTGACATAGACCTGGCTAATGTCCGGCTCTTCTAAGGCATCATAAATGCCGACACCTTCTGGACGCTTTTGCCGCGCGGCGTCCATGACGGCAAGCCCAGCGCGCACACGGCGAATAACGTCCTTGTAGATAGGGCTTAAAACTTCCGGCGCGTTCATGATCGGAATCCGGCAATGCTGGCACATGCCACGCAACAGACGCTGACAGATCATGCCGCGCACAAGATGATGGTCGTAAACCAAGTACGGATCGACGCCGATGTCGCGCAAACGTTGTGGAATGGCCAAAGCCGAATAAACGTGCGTCGTCGTATAAACTTGGCGTCCCGTCAGGGCCAAACGAAAGGCAAATTGCGCCGTCTGAATATCGCGAATTTCGCCAAGCATCACGATGTCAGGATCCAAGCGCAAGGCGCAACGCATGATTTCGACAAAAGATTTTTCGCGCTGTTCATCTTTCACGGACGACGACACACCGACCTGACGCGCGCCCACGACGCCACCTTCTGGCGGATCTTCAACCAACAGGCAGTTCAACTGCATATTGGTCTCGGCCATACGTCTGTTTAAACAGACGCGAAGCGTCGTCGTTTTGCCCTGGTTGACGGGCCCCGCAAACAAACGCATGCCACCAGGCAACTGGCGAAGGCTTTGGATAACCTTTAATTGTTCCTGCGAAAAGCCAAGCGAATCGACATCCGCCATAATAAAATTTTCGCCAAACAGATGCGCTGAATCATATTGAAGACGCATATCCAAATAGCGTCCGCCATTCGACAATGGCACCCACTGGCAGCGCACGCCAATAACGCCCTTGGGTAAAATCAGGCTTTCCGGTCCCGTCGCAAGCGCCGTCAACATCGCGGCTTGCGGTTCTTGCCAGTTCGCCGTCGCTCCCGATTGGCCTACCGAGTGCGAATAGACCGATGACAAGACCATTTCGCCTTCACGTTGTGTCCATGTCTCCCATGGGCGCAACGCGCCATCAATACGAAACTCGATGCGCGTACGATCATCGCTGGCTTCGATATGAATATCGTTGGCCCCCATTTCGACGGCTTTTTCCAGCATGTCGACAATACGACGACGCACGGCATTATTATCAAGCCGCTCGATCGACGCCTGGCGATTGGCATAAACATAGGCTTGACGGATGATATTCGGCGTCACATAGCGCGGATCGTCGGCCTGATACCCCATGCGTCGCGCAGCTTGAGCAACCGACGTCACAAGCGGCGAGTGCCGATGCGAAGCGCTAACCAACCAAAGTCCCGTATCGAACAACGCGCAAAGATTTCGAGATTCATCCGGGATTTTCAGAGGCCCCCCCTCTGCCGTCAACAAATCGCCAGAAAAATGCAGGCCGCCCGATATGGCCAGCGAACGTTCGTCTTCAACTTTGACGTCGTCTTGTGTCGTCGGTGAAAACGCCGTATTCGCTGCTGTGTCTCCTTCGATCTGCGCGGGCTGTTGATTGGTGGACGAGGCACTTGCAAAAGAAGGCTCTACAGCCTTTTTAGGGGTTACGTTTTTTTCAGCCGCAGCTTCCGTTGCCTGATTTTTCGTCGGTGTCGTCCGTAAAGACGCCCCATCTTTATGCGGTACAGCGCTGTGAGATTTGGCAGACTGCGGCGTCGTTTTGCCAGGCAAAACGCTTTCCAAAGCATCGCTCAATGACGAAAGCAAGTCGCGCAAGACGATATCCGATCCGGTTTATGCAATGGGCCCTGGAATCAGGGCGCACCAAAAATATTCGACACACCACGCACTTTCAGCGTCTCGACCTTGTTTTTACGGCCCAACGTTACGCCATGGCTTGTGATGGATTGAATAACGCGACCGTCCGATAACTTATCGCCGACTTTATATTGCTTTGCATGCTCATCGCCGACACGTAAAAAGGCCAGATAGTTGCCACGCGCCCCGACGATACGTTCCAGCTCGATTTTTGTTGCGGCCGGCATAACAGGCATCCCGATAGGCGAGCCGTTGTTCATCTGCGTCGCCATCACCGCCTGCATTGGCGACAAAGAGGGGATCGCGGCTTTTTTTCCATTCAACCCCAAAGCGCTGGCGGGAATTGCACCGGCGAGAGACGAAGCCCCTGATTTTTCTTCGCGTTCAGCACGAATTGCCGACAAATCTTTCAACCGTTTTTCAATCTCGACCAGAAGGTCCAGCTTTGCGACGGCTTCGCGCGCATCGTTAAGATCTTGAGCCGTCGCCTTGTCGTCAGATGACGACAGCTTCTTCATCACGCCTCGAACCGATTCAGGAATCTTCGCGTCGGCTGGATCGTCTTTTTTTGCCGCCGCGGGAAGAGAGATGCCGGATGAAGAGCCAGCTACGCTGATATCCGATGTCGGCTTTGATGCCGTAGCGGGCGTTGCTGTAACAGGCGTTGCCGTAACGGGCGGCGGCAAAGCAGCCGCGGCTGTCGACGGCGCATTTACCGTTGGCGAAACAGGGGCTGCTGGCACAACAGGCGCCGCTGCAGAAGGAAGCGCAACACTGCCGGAAGATTGGCTGGAAGCCAACGTTTTGGCTGACGCACCATCGCTCGTGGGAGCCCCCACGGCAGCAATCGCCTCAACCGAAAAAGCGGCAAGCCCCATGCCCAAACCAAGACAGGTTGCCATCACGGCTAGACTTGCTTTAGCGGCGTTTTTCATAAATGACTCCTTCAATTTTCCACGCACTGCCGGCACTTCCCGTATTGACAGATGCCTTGGAAATAATGACCCCCGGCAAGCCATCAAAATAGACAGGTAATGTCGATGGCAATACTCGCGCAGAAAGAGTAAAGGAACGCTTAACCCACGGCGTGGGCGGAGGATTCCACTGCCCAGTATATCCTGGCGGCGGTGGGGGTGGAGGATCATCGGGGATCCGTGAGATTGTCCCCTCCCAATTTTGAGACAAATACCGATTGGTAACGGTCGCAATATCTGTAAGCTCTTCAGGACCACGCCCGCTAAGCTTTTGCATGGGCTGCGAAATTGTGACGGCGCTTCCATTATCTGTAATAGCGGCGTCCGCTGGCGGCAGCGCAAAACCAGACGTCCGGCGCCACGTTTGCGCAATAGACGAACCTGCGCACGTAATGGTCTCCATTTTCCAACCGACAATGGCAAGCGGCAAGCTTGACAGCGCCTGCTGGCAAGCATCCAAAAACTCAATAGGTTTTGGTTCTTTTTCCCATTTTCTGTCGGGCGGTGGATATTCAGGTCTTTGTATTGTATTCAGCGAGGTACGCGCAGCTTCGCGCTTGGCCCGCTCCAACGCCTGCATATTCGCCATGCGTTGTGCGGTTTCCTTTTCGTTTTGGTCTTGGATATACCAGCCAATGGCCAACCCCAAAACAACAAGACCGACCACCCCCATCAAAGCCATACGAACGGATTTCGGTATAGCGACGTGGCGCAAATGCACATCGGCCCGATCGTTCAACAACAGGCTGAGAGGCATGGAATCCGCGCCAGAAATGCCCCAAGATTCAGGGGCATAAATACGCTGCAGCCCGCCAAAGGTCATTTCCTGAATCAAGCGGTCGCGCGCTTCTGTTTCATCGAGAAAGAATTGATCGCCGTCAGGAACAATCAGGTCGTCGCGAACAATGACAAGCGCAACGCCTTCCCGCATACGGAAAGCCCCAGCCCAAGAACCAGGCTGTTGGTTCGCGATGCAAGCGGCCAGGGCGGCCATACCCGCATGGTGCTGTTCCGCATTTTGACTTAAACCAAACTGTGGCACACGCCCGGCTTTATTCCCTGCGCGTGCCGCAAAATAAATAGCATCGGCACCCGGCTGATGCGCCGCCTCGCGCGCCGCTTGGGAAATACGACCGCTGGGGCTGTTTTCCCAATAAAGCCCGACAGCATAAGGCCGCCGTCCGACGGTGACGATGCCGGACATGCTCATGACAAATGATCTCCGCGCGGCACATCTAAAACTTGCGGCGTTATGGCGATAAAGAGCATCGTGTGAGCTGTCGAATTCGACGACCCGCCACCCAACAGATAGTTAAAGGCTGACCCGACCCCTTGGCTGCTCAAAGAAGCCTGTTCGTCATCAAACCCGCCGACAATCAAGGTCGAGCCGCTTTTCAAAAGAGCCTGTTGAACAAAAACGCGACTGGCTGTTTCTGGAAGCTCGATCGTTTGTGTCGCCGTGGTCGCGGTACGATATTTGATCAAATCCATCAAGCTGAACGAATACTGCAAAAGAATGCGTCCATCCTCCAAGATACGCGGCGTCACTTGGATGGAAAACCCTTCGCGAATGGTTCCTGGCGTCACCGAATCGCTCGAACTTGACAAGCTTGATGTGCTCGCGGTGGAGGCAATATAGGTTTGATCCTGCCCAACACGGCGCGAGGCCGGCCGGTTGTTCAGCGTAATCATCGGGAATTGAGCCACGCGGCTTGTATTCCCAAGGGTCGTCAAAGCCGAAAAAAGCGACGTAATTTGACCTGTATGGTTGGGATTCAAGATCGCAATGCCAAGGCTCGCCCCATTGGCGACCGTGCTGCCGGGATAGGTTTGCCCCCCCGACGAAAAGCCGTTTGTACCCGTGACGCTTGGCCCCGATGCGCTTGAAATATTGCCGCCCATGTCGCTTAACCGACGCAAAGCCGTGTTAAACGACATGGCAAAATCGGTTCCCTCTTGCAAAGCAACCGCATAAATCTCAACGTTCACAGCAACCTGCTGAGAAAGCCGCCGGTTCTCCTCTTGAACATATTTGGCGACCGTCAACATATTTTCAGGCGTCGTCGTCACGGTCACGGTCCCGCTCGACGGCGATACGACAACAGACCCTTGGCCCTCAATCATGGATTTAATCGTTTGGTTGATTTCGTCCCAAACCTTCAACTCGGCGCTCATGCTTGACGATTGTTGAAGCGAGCTTGTGCTGCTGGCACTATAGCTTCCGCCCGCCGATCCGCCCGACGAGCCGGAAGAGCCCGAACTCTCATCTTCCTTCATGCCGTCCTTAATTGACTGCGTCCCCGGCAAAGCCTCAACGACAAAAACGCGCGTTTCGTAACGGGTCACATTGATGGCGGCACCATCATAGGTCCAGCTGACGCCATAATTGCTGGCAACCAAATCCATAAGACCTGAAAGAGATCCTTCATAAGACAGCGGCATCCCACTTGAGGCCGAAGCAGCAGCGGCCTTTTGGCTTGCCGAGGACGAACCGGAAACGGCGCCAGACAACCCCGAGGCCAGACGCACAGGGATCCCTGTCTGCGACCCGATCGTCGCCGCAATCTCGCCCAGCGGCATATTGTCCGCCGAAACAATCGTCATCCCATGCGGGCCTTCATATTTTTGCGGCAAGGGCAACCCATGACGCATGCGCATCGAAACGCTGCCGGCCCAAATCTTGTCCGTAACACGCAAAGGATTATAGCTTCTTGGCTCGGCAGGATTTTCGCGCGCTTTGCGAATAGTGGCCGAAGCTTCTTCAGCCCTTTCGTCAATCAGCTTGCGCGGTTTTTCGTTATTACATGCTGCCAAGGCGCACAAAACCAGTACCCACGCAAGATGGCGAAAGTTCATGACACACTCCTTAGATTGACCGATCGGAAAGATCAGCCACTATAGTTGTTTCCAAGCGTTTGAATAACAAGGACAGATTGCCCGCCCGCGGCCCCGTTGTGCAAAGCGCCAACAGGTTGCGGACGCGCTTCCTGAAAACCGGTGAGAAGATGACGTACGGCCTCTTCAAAGGATCCGGAAAGGACCACAGACGCTTGAAGAGGAAAATCATATTCAGCTTGCCAAACCAACTCGACATTGGCGCGACGCGACCAAGCCTCTAACGTTTTGCGCAACGTATCGCCGCGTTCAGCCGACCATGTGTCGATCATTCCCTGCCCCGCTGCGCCATCGCTGACGCCGCCGCTCATGTCAAGCGGAAGAGCCGCCGCCGTATGCGACGCAACAGTTGCTGGCACGCTCCCATGTTGGGAGGCATATTGTTGATCCAAAGGAACGCCCATTGAGGACGGGGCCAAAGGCACAGGCCGCCCCTCGTCGGTCGCAGGCGGCAACGCCGCAGAGGAGTCAAGACCGCCTGATTTCTTTAAAGGCTGACTGCCTTGCCGAACAATGCGAATCATCTGCCCATCTTCTTGCATGCCAAGGCCGGCAACATGCAGCATATCCGACAACGTCTGCCGCCACGGCGCACCGCCGCGCCAAGAAACAAGCGCACCCGCATCGACATCTTGCGCCATTGAGAATCCATAATCCGACGGCAAAATCTGACGCAAGGCAACCGTCAAGGGAATATCGTTTGCAAAGCCTTTAACGGGCTTTGCATCAAGTTCCTTTCCTTGAGCCGCCATGTCCTTCTGAGCACTGGCAGGAGGAACCAAAACATGTTCAGGCGCACGCGCGGGCGCGCTTTTTGCCCCAACGGGGGCAAGCGCAGGCACATTCGGCGCGAGCGGAAGGGGGGCCGTTCCTTCGATTGTCACAGGCGCGACACTGTCTAATGAACCCGAAGGGACCTGAGCCTTTGACGCCGCGGGAGCCTGGGGCGCCTGATCGATCACGGTCGTTCCGGGAGGAACCCACTCGAATCCCGCCTGCGCCCTCGTTGGCAAAAGGCTCACACCCAAGACCAAAGAGAAGCAAAGCATAGACGTAGATAGAGAAAGATGATTTTTCCGCATGACAGGGCCCTTTGCAAAGGCTGATTCGTTTTCCTTGGACATCCTAAAGGAGAGAGAAGAATCCGACAACGACAGACGAGTCGCTTCTGTTCTGCATAATGAATATGTGCTTTTTAAGCAACAGAAAAAGCTCTTATGCGTCTGAGACTTCGGCGTGGTGGCCCTAAAATAGGTGGAAAGATCTTCTTTGTCGCTTTCTCGAAATAAAACCTGATGAAAGCTTCAAACGTTATTCGCCACAATAATCGGTCCAATAACGCTGCCCTGTCCGTCCGGTTGCGGGCCGCCTGATGCCCAAAAACCAGCATCGAAGGGCACGCAAAGCCGAATCAAAAGTCAGTCCAAAGCGTTCAAGACCCAAAAAAACAAACATAAGAAGAATAACAAGAATAAAGGTCCATAGACGCATATGAACGAGAAAAAGCATCACCGCCAAAAAGGCGCGGGCATCAAAGATAAAAAACCGAGCCGGTTTTTGCGTATTTCGCCAATGGATGTCCACGAAACCAACCTCTTTTGCCCGTCGTAGGCCTAAGGAATAAGCCTTCTCAACCTACGCGCAAAAAACCAAAATCAGATTAACGGGATATCATCCTCGTCAAAGTTCATTTCCGCCATCAGTGAATCAACGGAAGGCCCTGACGACGATGACTCTTCAGCGCGATCAAAGCCATCATCGCCTGAAAAGCCTTTGACGAGCAACAGATAGGTCCGTCGATCAATAAGCCCATCCTTAAAGGCG
The DNA here is from genome assembly GCA_964390005.1 of uncultured Rhodospirillaceae bacterium. Classification (GTDB taxonomy): domain Bacteria; phylum Pseudomonadota; class Alphaproteobacteria; order UBA9219; family UBA9219; genus CAYMGM01. The sequence goes on from CAYMGM010000009.1 coordinate 28,211, forward strand.
GCATTGGCCGATTGCTCCATTGTTTTGCCATAACGGACCAAAAAGCGTTGCGTCTCCGTTGTCCAACGCTCAACAGGCATATCTAAAAGTTGCTCGCGGACGTTTTCATCAAACACCAAAAACTCGCGCAAACCGATACGCCCACCGCCCACGCGCGGCACAAGCGCCTGCGTGACAACCATGCGCAAGGTTTCCATCAGCGCATAAGCACGTTCTGTTCGTTCTGTCGGCTCGAACACACTCACCATACGGCGAACAGAAGCCGCCACGCCAATCGTGTGCAGCGTCGAATAAACCAAATGCCCCGTCTGTCCCGCTTCGATCGCGGCCGACATGGTTTCGCGGTCACGCGCTTCGCCAACTAAAATAATATTGGGCTTGCGACGCAACGCGTTGCGGACCCCCGCCGCAAAATTTGGCAAATGGCGCGGAATCTCGGATTGCGCCACCAGCGAACGCGGCCCCGTAATGGTGTCATAAACATATTCGATGGGCGCTTCATAGGTCAGCAATTTACCCGAGCCCTGTTCACGTTCGATCAACATGCGGCACCCTGACGCCAAAAGGGTCGTTTTCCCGCTTCCCGTAGGGCCTGTAACCAAAATCATGCCTTGGCGCGGCGCCCAGTTATTGATGATCATATCCTCGACGCCCAAATCCTTCATCGATGGCGGAAGGTTGGGCAAACTGCGCAATGTCACCTGAACGGAATCGCGTCCATGACTAAGAATAGCCGTGATATTGGTACGAAAACGATAGCGTGTGTTTCGATCAGGCCGGACTTCGTACGAAAGATCCAAATCGCGTCCTGAAGCCAGCTTAGCCAAAGCATCGGGACCGTAAATACGGTTCAACACGTTGGCCATATCGGCCGAATCCATCGCGCGGCGCGTCACAGGATATAAAATCCCGTCGACTTCGATGGTGACCGGGCGGTCTGTTTGAAAAGTTACGTCAGAGGTGCGGCGCTGCACGGCCCACAGAAGAAACGGATCGATATCCGTCTCTTGCAAACGCATGGGCTCTTCCGGCCACAGACCGATATCGGTCTGTGCCGCTGCAAACATATCTACCGAGGTGCCGTTGTCCACTTGTCACTCCGCGGGATCAGCTTAGACGGGCCAGTGATCGTCAACCCACGATCGCCAACACGCATTTCCGAACCGCCGCCCGTGACGCCATGATCTTCATGCAGCGCGTAGGGCGCCGAAATCATGCCTTGGGCCAAAAGCTCACGATAACGAACCATGCCGACATAGTCATTGGTCAAACGGTCCAGATCGGCTTCAAAGGTTTCTTCAGCCTGCTGGACGCCAGCGTTCCAGCCTTCTTGAACGTTAGCGCGCCAGAGCTTACGCTCATCTTCGTCTTTGGGCAACAGCAGGGCAGGCGGCGGGTCGACGCGCCCCCAATCCCGTTCTAAATACAAGCGCCAATTACGCGCCGCCGTCACAATGCGCGCCGCGCGATTAATACGAAAGACACGATCGGCGACAGCGGCTTCTTGTCCGGCGCCGTTGACGATAACGGCACGTTGCGCTTCAGAGACGACCGGCGGCTCAATCAATAGCCCCGACGAAGCCGGAAGCAGCAAGCGCGAAAAATCAAACGTTTTCGTCATGCTCGCGTCATACTCAGCCAAGCGGCGTTGGATCTCAAAAGTCCGATAAGCCAAACCACCGCGTGCACCATAAGACAAGGCCGCCTCGCGAAGGGCATCGGTTCGAATCTGCAAACCGACATTGTCCGGCTTGACGTCTGTTCCGCTTGCTTGCTCTTGCAGTTCCGTCAAAACGGGCGGCGGCGGCGAAGCTTCGGGCGTAGTCTCGCCCGCGATTCCCTGCCCCACGCTCACCAGAACAAGCAGGCTGGCACAAGACAAAACAAAAAAGAAACGGGTTTTTATCGACATTGCACCCTCTTTTAGCCCTTACAGCCGATCGGCTGGCGCATAACGCAGTTCAATCACGCCTGTCGCGCCATCAAGCCGCAAATCGGCGCGACGCCCAGCCTGCAAGCCAATATCGCGTAAAATCTCGACCATGGGTTTTTGATAGGCATCGACAGCGACCGTCAAAGGAACCGGCGGACGCGACCCTAAGACATGAAACTGCATGCCGCCACGCTGCGCCAACGTACGCGTAATCTGTTCGATAGGGCCACTCCAACGCACCGAAACGGCTTCTAACAAAGCGGGGGGCGCGTTCGAAAAATCATCTTGAGGCGGTACAATCTGCGTTTTTTGCTGCTCAATGCCCGAAATCGTATCCAAAGCCCCAGCGGCCTTTTCTGCCGCAGCCGCCAAACGCGTGCTAACCACATCGGGTTCAGCGGCGACGGGAACGACGGTTTTTTCGCATCCCATCAAAGCCAGAGACAGAACGACCAACGATACGTGAAGAGAAAGTTTTTTCATGTCCGCACACAGTCTGTAAGTTGCCTGTAAATTGCTATCAGTCCTTGAGCTTGGCGACAGTGACAAACGGTCGATAATGGCCCGCTTTTATGCCCCAAAACCTTGATCCCTCATAAAGACCTGCCTTCGCAAGCAAGCCCTTTGGGGTTGATATATAAACGTTCTAAACCGCCGGCACAACGCTTTCCTTGCCTTCTTCTTGCCTTTTTTGCGCGCTGTCGGCGCAAGGCCACAGGCGTCTAATCATGATACCGCAGATAATGCAGCGCAAACCCCATAAGGACCCCGGCAGGCAAGAACAAAAGGAGGCCAACGACCCAATCGCCGGTAAACAGGTGGAACAAGGCGACCGTAAACAAGGCCGCCGCTCCAACGGCATAAATGATGGTTGCGTTGGGCAGTTCGGCAGGCATTTGCCCAGCCGACGGAATCAAAGGGCTTAAAAACGCCGTCATCCGATCTATCTTTTCGGGATCAATTAAGGCCGGCAGTTTATTTTTAGGCGGGTAAGGCTGTCCTCGCGGCACAAGGGGGCGACGCCTAGACTGGTTCGGCGGCAGTAGTTTTTTTTCCAACCAATCCAGCATAGGTCGACTTCCCTTCTGCGGCAGGCCGCCATCAAAGGCTATTGCCCAAGCAGCCCCGCCAAGATAGAGGCCATACGATTGGGTTTCCCCTGAACGATCTTGATTTCATGATCCTTGGCCGCACGATAAACCAGATAGGGCACGGCTTGGATTTGCCAACGATCCATCATGGCCCGGTTGGCCCCAACGGCGCGAACATGCACGCCATCGGGCGTTCCCCCTAAAGCCGCGGCATCGCCACCGATATATTTTTCCCAAACGTCAAAGGGATTTTTAACCTGCAGCAGCATCGCCATAACGCGGACATCCTCTTTCGACGCCACCCCAACCGTCGCGGGAATTAAATGGACTTGGATCTTTCCTTCCTGGACGGGGTCTTTCAGATCTTTCCAAATATCGCTGCACCCTGTGCATTTGGTATCGACCAACATATAAAGCTCGGGCTTGCCCGAAGGGCCATTGGCGACGCCAGCCGCCGCGCGTAAATCCATAATCAATCGCTCGCCGGGCGACAAGGTGATGGCGGGCAGAATATTTCCCAGTGTTTGTGTCTTCTCATAATCGGCAGGCAACGACGCCGTCCCCCCAGCCACGGCGCCCGCAACCATCGCGTTAGACTGTTGCACAGCCGCCGGGCGCAAAATCGCGGCAACATCTTTGTTGGTATCGGCTAACTGCGCGACTTGAATAGAAGTAATAGGATCCCCTGAATCTGTCAGCATGACACCGATAAAAAGCGTATGACGATCCGGCGCGACATAAATCATCTGAATCTGCCCCCCCTTGACAACCAGCCACCCCGTCAGCCCCGAACGCTCGCCCATATAATAGATCGAGCCGCCGCCCCGGATGATCTCGGCCATTAAAGGAACAATGGCAGGATTATAAGGCTGGGTTCCTTGATTATAGAGCCCCACAGACTGGCCTGTCGCCGCGTGTACCGACTGGGCCGCCAAGGGCAGAGCCACCAGCAGGGCGCTCAAGCTTAAAACACCCAAACGACGCTGAAACCACGCCCTTTTTTTCCCGCGCATAAGAACCTCATTCAAGAATAGTAAGGCCGGAACATGACAAGCCAGAAAAAGACCGCTTTTGACTTTGCGTAAAGGCTCACCCCAAACGATTCTTCGCTTATACTACACATTCCCACACGCAAAAAACGCTTTTCGTGAAGGCCCCCAAAAGACCCTATCGCTGAGCATAATAAGTCCGCGCGGTTGACGTGTTGTCATAACGGATCAAGCCTTTTCGATCCATCACGGCAATGACTTTGCGCGCATAGGGATAACCGATCCAAGGCGTCGCGGAGTGGTAACGGGCAATCCCAGCGTAAAGAGACCCGGTTTCGGCGATTTTCTGATGAAGAATCCAAGCAGCGACACGAACGTTCAAACAACCGTCATCGCGGACCAAGGTGCGGGCGCGCCGTGAATCGACGCCCCAAACGCGGGCCAATTGAGGCAACCACTGCGTATTGACCTGCATAGGACCTAAATCATAGGTTCCGTTGACATTAGGCCCGACCTCTTGGCCGATCCGCCCACCTTCGACATGCATAATGCCGATCATAACGGCTGGCGGCACCTGATAGGTCTGCGATGCCAGCAAAAGACAAGCGGCAAGGGCTTGAGCCGTCATCATGGCCAAGCCTGTTTTTCAAGTTGCGCCGTCTCGGGCACATCAAGATAGGTTGCCAGCGTCGCCAGCATGGCCATACGTTGATTAAACGCTTGCCAGACCTGAACCATCGGCACCGTGTTGCCGTGTTGCGCAAAATAGGCGGCACGATCTTCTGCGCTCATGTACAAAAGACGATCCGCTTCGGCATAGTGGCATTCGGTGTAGATTTGACCAGCAGCGCGTAAAATGCTCCAGCACAAAAGACGCCATTGATCCGGCGTTGCCGAAGGCTCGGCCAACGCGCGCGTAACTTGGTCGGCAATACGCACCAATCGTTCGGCGACGTCGGCCAACAATTCGTGTTCCGAACGACCGAAGGCATACTGAGCGATCGCGCCGATCACAGGCACCAGCGCTTCCATCATCTGCGCCCGAAAAGTTGCAACCGTGTTGGGAAGCGCCTCGCCTCCGGCAGGAATTTGTGTCTTAAACTTTTCCTGCAGCGTCACCGCGATACCGGCTAAATCGCTGATTTCCTGCGCGCTCGGCGCATGCCCCGACGAGCGGAAGCTCGCGGCCACAACCTGGCTCGCAGCCCCCACCAAAGACCAGCGCACAGCCGGATCCAATTGTTCTTCCTGGCCGCCCAAAACGCTGGCTAAAGCCTTATTCAATTCGACCGTGCTGTCGACGAGTTGAACAAAAGGCGCCGTATCGATTTGACCGGGAACATCCGATTTTGCCCCTGCGGGCGCTTCGGCCAAGGCTTGCATCAACGGTGCGCCGACCTGACGGAAGGCCACCAAAAGAGTTTGGATATTAGCGGTTTGTTCCGTTTGCTTTTCGTCGCTATCGTTTGTTGCGTCGCTCATCTTGTAAACATCCTGTCAAATCAACTTCGTTGTTCTGTGCGGCCCAGCGGGAAACAAAGCCGAAATCTTCTTGTCCCATCGTTCTTTGACGTGTGCCACGATCTTTCGGCATAAGGATTATTGCTAGCATAAAGCGCGGCAAGAGCCAAAACCTTCTCGCCTTAATTCCTTTCACAAGCCCTATTCATGACACGTGCGGGTTTCTCAATCGTTAACCATCGAAATCAGGCAACATCCCATTGATATAAAAGAAAAATATATTAAGGCTGAACCGAAGCCGGGGCTGGATTCTCGCTTCTTTTTTCAAGGGTTGGGTCAATCTTTTTCGGCGCATGAAGCGAAACGGGGCGTCGGTACGATTGTGCCGAGGCATCTTTTTTATTTTGCTTTTCCTTTTGCGCCAAATATTTCTTTTGCAATTCGGCTTCGGCTATTTTCTTTTGCACATCATACTCGACCCAACAGCTATCAATCGTCTCAGCGATTTTCGTTCCAGCCGTGCGCTGCGCCTCCAAACTGTTTTTCAGCGTCACAAGTGTGGTGTGGATGGTCGAGCAAAGGCTGACATCCTCCGATGCTTTGCCATGATTCTTGCCCGCATTGAGGACATCAATGGCGTACTGTGAACTCAGACACACTTTGTCGAGCATCGTCAGCGCTTCTAAAAAACTCAACCCATACCGGCAATTATCAAAAGATGTCGGCGGCAAAACCCCCGAGGCGATAAAAGCGCCACAAGCAAAACGCCCCATGTAACAGAAACCGGACGTATCATCGCTTTTGCAATTTGGGCGCGTTAAAAAAGCAATCCGCTCGGCACAGGTGTCGGCATAATCGCTTTGCTTTCGCGCGCATGTTGCATATTGGTTTGCAGCGTTAATCCCAGGATTTGTTTCCATAAGCTCGGGGGAAGGATAAATGGGACGCCCCCCCATTTCACGTAAGCAAGTATAGATGGCATTCAACCATTTTTTTTGCGCATAAAGATCCGGAGCATCGGGGTCCAAGATCACGTTCATCGTTTGCAAATTTCCGTTTGTCCCCACGGCTGCGTTTGATGGCGCAAGCTCGGGTAACGTCAAGGGCGTATCCAGCGAAAGATTTCGTGCCGTCGCGCCTTCAAAAGTGTAACCACCAAGGGTATCCTTTTCACTTCCCGAGGGAACACAGTCGGCTGGCATTTGCAGCAAAGACATCCCTGTCGCCGTATCTTTGCCGCCCTGCCAATTGCCACAAGTCATATCCCACATTTGCTTGGTAAAGGCAGGCCCCCGTCCCGGCGCATGAGGCCCCATCCACGCCATTGAGAGCGTGTGTTTGATAAAGTTCTTGATCAGGTCTTTAAAGGGTTCAAGCGTCACGCCGAGTTGGCGCACAATGATCATATTGCAGATAAGCTGATTGGAGGCTTCGGGGGTGCTGTATTTGCCAGCGATACGCGCCAAACCTTGGTCTTGCGCATTCAGCACGGCATTATTGTCACTAACGTCTTTTGCGCGCAAAAGCGCTTCGGTTTGCGTTTGCTTTGCGGCTACTTTTGACTCTCCCGCAGCAAGGACGTCGCTTTCCGTTTCATCCAGTTCGTCGCCGAAAAGCTTTTTGATCTCTTTCCATAGCGTAAAAATCTTTGTGTATTTATCTATCCAATCCATGACCGACTGAATGTTGTCTTGCCATTCTTTCAAGACCTCCGCATCGGCAACGTGGCTTCCCACAAGGGCTAGCGCCGCGACAAAAGCCGCGACCGTCACAAAAATCACCCCTTCAGCAGGCTTTGGTTGAACCAACGTTCCCGAAAAAGTCACAAGCATCATGACAACGGAAAGAACCGCTGCGAACCGCCGCCAGCGCTCAAAAAACCCACGCGTCGCCAAGGCCCCGCCCCCGCTTCCTATTGGGTTTTCGACAGACATTTTGCAGCCCCCATTAACGACTTAGAACAGCTGGGGCCGGATAAAGCGCTGCCCCCGATGAATAGGGATCATTGATTGGCATGACGTCACCCTTTGACTCTTTATGTGTGTTGGGCGCTTCGACACGAACTTTTTGCTTCCCGGCAGAAGGATCCTCGGGCATTTCTTTATGATTTTGTCCGTAGGCTCGTTCTTTTTCCTTTAGCTCAGCTTCCGCAACAGCCTTCAAGTTTTCAGATTGAGAGAAGTTGATGCCTGCCAGTCCGATAGAGCCAATGGCCGCCGCTGTGTTCATACTGGTCGAAAAAGTAACGCCTTGAAGGATTTCAAGCCCCACGATGTTATTGGACATCGCGATTTCCCCATGTCGCATCCCGGACTTTGCCTGAAAAATTGGCTCGGCATTGCTGGCATCGGCAGCTGCTGAATAAAAACGCATCAAGTTAAAGGAGATCCCCTTTGAACAACTCACGTCTTCTGGCATTTTAACGCCAATCTTTTCAATCGCCTTACAACCATCTTCTACGGTTTTGCAGGAAGCCGACATGGTACCTGTCGCGTTCTTGCAATTCATCATGGTATTATAGCCAATCTTGTACGCAAGCGGCGCCCCCATGTTGCTTTGAAGCGAAAGCTGGGTCATATATTCCATCAACGCCGTTTGACCTGTATTGGTCGTCAGAATTTTTCCATAAGGCCCGCTTGGGTGCTGCATAACCAAATAAAAACCATCGCGTACAGCGGCCCACCGCATTTGAGCGGGGTCGCTTGTGTCTGGTTTAAGCACCGTCATGTCGCCTTCTTGCGAAATCTCAGGAAAGCGCATCGTATAGGTCAGTCCAATCCCTTGCATGATGAAACCATCGGCAACGGTTGCATCTGTAGCCTGACATTCTGGCGGCCCCGTCAAAGGACTCATTTTTTTGACGCCATCAATCCGCCCACAAAGGGCGTACATGTTTTCCGTTGCGCCAGCCGAACCATAGGCATTTTTTCCCGGCCCCATGCCTTGTTTGGCTGCAGACATCAGCCCCATAGCCACAACGTCCGAGAATTGCTCTAGAACAAGAAGAGCTTGTTTGATTTTCAATTTTAAGCACAAATAGTTTTCATTGGCCGGTGGCGTGTGGTCAGCGGCAATTTGCGCAAAAACCTGATCTTTCGCGTTTAAGACCGCATTGTTATCGCTAACGTCCATCGCACGAAGCAGCGCTTCTGTTTGTGTTTGCGTGGCGGCAACGTCGGCTTCGCCAGCCGATAAAACATCGGATTCCAGCTCATCAAACTCGTCGCCCAAAAGATCTTTGAGGTCGTTAATAACATCCAAAGTCTTTTGAACAAAGTCGAGGATCTTGGATAAGCCGCTTCCGACAGCTTTAACGGCTTCTAAAACGGCTGAATCTGCGACACCAATAGCATCGGCACGAACAGGAGCCGGGTTAACAGCCCCAAACAGAGTCAAGGACATCGTCAATAAAACAAGACCGATGAACCGCTTTGATTTGGATAGAAACGTCACCATATTGCACCTCTTCGGGCTTAGTACATCGGCGTGCCGGTTTTAGGATCGACCCCGCGCGACATGTTTCCATAATAACGAATGGCATTGGGAATAGACAAATCAAGCGAAACGCTAGATTGCGAATAATCTGTTGAGACAGAAACAAGGTCTCGAAGCGATATGCCGTTACAAGAGCTTGCCGATATCGTTGGCAAGCTAAGGGACAAACTCCCCAAATTTGGCAGAGGGAGACAAATTGTCGACAATAAATTGTTAATGGTCGTCGCCACCCAATTGCAAACGAGCCCGGTTAAATCATCGATCAATTTATCCAGAAAAGATTTCAAAAGACTTGCCAGCGAAGTCGTATCCAAATCATGAAGCTTCTGGATAATACTTTTGAAATAATCCGACGTAATTTTCTTCAAACATTTTTTATCTTTGTTCGAGCCACGTTGATTCTCATTGTTGTTTTGGTTATCAGCATCGATGCTGTCCGAATAGGTCTTATTCGCATTCGCAAGAGCCGTTGTGATAAACCCAAGAGAGCCGCCGTTCAAAGCGCCTTGTGTCGTATTTGTGTCCGTTGACCCTGCGGCGCAATCCGTATCGATGTCGGCCCGCGCACTCGGGGCAGCCCCAAGCATCGTAACGGCAAAAACAACCATCAGCGCCAAAAGGCGCCAGGATGAGACTCTCTTCAAAGCCATCTCGTTCGCTCGTTGTTTTTGGAATCTCTTTTCCATCGTCACTCTCCCGCTAATAGATCGGCGTTGAGGTTGTTTTTGTTTGATCCCCGGTTCCGGTCGTTGTCGTCATCATTCCGCGCGACATTGGCATGTTCATTTCCGGCGGCATCCACCCCGTCAGTCCTAAAGGATGTACAGATAGCAGTGACGAGGAAGAAACCGTTACACCAGTATTACCATAATCCGAAGATATCTTGAACAAATCGGCAAGTGAGACACCATTACAGCTTGATGACCCCGGCGCAGAAAGCGAAAAACCGAAATTGATGTCTGATAAAGGCAAACAAACATACGTCAACAGGTTATTGATGGTCGTCGCCGCCCAGTTGCAAACAAGCCCGGTTAGGTCATCGATCAATTTATCCAAAAAAGACTTCAAAAGACTTGCCAACGAGGTTGAATCCAGATCATGAAGCTTTTGGATGATGTTTTTGAAATAATCCGACGTAATTTTCTTCAAACATTTTTTATCTTTGTTCGAGCCGCGTTGATTCTCATTATTGTTTTGGTTGTCGTTCACAATCGAGTCTGAAAACTGCTGTTTATAAGTCGTCATTGCCGAACCGCGGAACGACTTTGACGATTTAGCCAGCGCGATGGCTAATGTTTCCGAATAGTCAACACACGTCAACTCAATACCGATTTCATTTCCATTTGAATCCTTCATATACAGGTACGAATAAGTTGATTTGGTTAAATCGCCTTCTGCTTTACCTGTTATAATATGGCCATTTATTGCAGAAATAATAGCATAGACTTCAACGTAAGAGGGGCACTTGTTCCACGTAAAAAAGGTTTGTCCGGCCCCTTCGCCTTTATAATAACGGATGATTTCTCCCTTATCTGTCTTGATTTGGCCAGCATAAAGACACAAGGCGCCCGGCCCAGACAAACTGCCTCCGCCCGGATATCCTTTTGCCGCTGCTGTATGCGCATGGCTCTCCAGAACGGCAAGCCCCGCGGCGGCACACATCCTCGCATCGCTCATAATGTGAGCTTTAAGCTCGCCGACAGAAACCCCCATCCGGCTTGCCGCCGTTCTAAACGTTGCATCCCCTGTAATTTGGAAAGCGCAACGACCACCGCCACCGCCACTTTCTGTCGCTCCGATCACACCACCACCTTCGTGAATTGCAACGGCAACCATCGTATCGGCTAAATCACCCGACGCCAATTCATGAATAGCGTCCCACAACGTTACGCCATTGCGATCTTTCTTGGTTTTCATCGCCGCCAGGCCTGGATTTGCATAGCTTTTGGCAATGGAAACCATCCATTGTTCAACCTCTTGCCCGCTGGCCAGCGTCACCCTTCCGCGCTGCTCAACCACGATCATCGAAATCTCTTGAATATAAGCACCGGCGGTCACAACGCCGGTAAGAAGCGTCAGAGCCAAGAAAACACCCAAAATAAGACGACGATCTCCTTGCCAAAGCCGGCTCCAAAGATCCTGACTTTTAGCCTTTATCGCAGCGATGGCTTTCATCGCGCGATCTTTCATGGCATCGCCCCATATTTGTAATAAAGATCAAAGCCTTGGTATTTATCGCAGCCATCGACAGCGATAGAGATCCCTTTTTGCCGGGACGACAACCACATATCGGCCTTGTTTCGCCCCTGATCGTCGGATTCCGACCAACAAACGGCAATTTCGCTTGTCCGAAAGTTGATGAAAAGATGCATATAATCGGTATTACAAGCATGCGCTTTGCAAAGCCATGCATGCAGAAGATCGGCCTTGACCGCAACGGGTTCCGAAACGCCATCGGCCCATTTGCGCAAAAACGTATCATAGCGCGTAGGCCCCAAAACAATTTGCAGGCTTTTCTGAAGGCTTTCTTGCTCCCAGAAATCTTTGCCCTTGATCTTATCGAAAGGATATTTATCGGCCCAGTTTTTCAGCGGCTCGAGCGCCAAACCGGCCGCATCACGCGCTTTTTCGTTCGCGGCTAACGGCTGCGCGGCAACAACGACCGGCGAAAACGCCAAAAAGCCGCACAACCCGAAAAGCATGCAAAAACGCAAAAATACGCTCACCGTCGAATCCTTTTGCTTCATCGCAAGGGTCCCAAAGCCCCTAGTCACGGCCAACCATAGACAAAAGAGCGCTTTGTTTTACCGTCCTTGCCATGATTTTGCCATAGCTTTTTGAAAGCAATAGCCCCTTCTTCTCTATCCTGCGCGTGTGGCTTTAAGGAACCCTTAATTTTAATCGCGCCGTTTCTCCTTTTGATTGAGCCACGCGAACCAAAAACCGCACAAAACAAAGGCTGCCAGGAGAGAATCCGTCCAAAAATCATACGCCACCAAGGCAAGCCCCCACCCAACGATAAAAGCAGATAAGGCGAAAGGCTGTAAGCGCCGTTCCAAAGACAAGGCCGCACGCAACAAAGCCAAAGCTAAAGCAACGCCAACAAGGATCCCCGCCACCCCAAGGTCTATCCCAAGGGATGTTATATAATTATGGGCATGCGCGGGGGGGCCTTTGGTAAACAAATAGAGCGCCCCATGGGGCGCGGCAGGCGAGAGTTGCGGCACAGCCCCCAACCCCCAACCCGTCAACGGTCGTGCCGCCAAATGATACGACAAATAATCCCAAATCTCGACCCTTGCGCGCCATGAATCAGGCAGCTTTTGGACCACAGAAAAAGCATGGTCCCACAAAGCCCGCGCCGCAAAAGGCCAACCCGCACTTGCGACAATCGCACAACGCAGTCCCCATCCCAAAAGGCGTGGCGAAAAATAAGCTATAGGAAACAAAAGAATAGCAGCGATAAACCCGACTTGCCCCGCGCGCGAGTGGGTCATGACAAGCGCAGGAAGAACCAAAAGCCCAAAAATCGCTATAAGAGACCAAATTTGTCTTTTATGTAGTTTTTGCTGCCCCAGGGCCGCCCAAACCGGCCAAAGGAACATCAGCCCATAAGTCGCGCCGCGGTTCAATTTTGTCAGCGCCCCTTCGTCGACGGGCGGATGCTCATAGAGCGCCAGAAAGGACATATCTAAAGCAAGGAGCCCCCCCATAAGAACCCACGGCGCCAGACTCCAAAACCGAGGCGCGGCCTGCATCGCGGACCGAACCAGTCCTTTATCAAACAAAAAAGTAAGGGAAATGAGGATGCTAGCGACTTTGAGCCAAGCATGCCACGTGCGATCCTGAAAAGGAGACAACGCACAGAGGCAAGCTGCCAAGATCAAAAAGCCGACCACGGCCCCCAAAGCGCCGCGCTCACGATCACGCAAAGACCAAGGCTTTTCCGCCCCCGCCCCTTGAGCCAGCCCCAAAAGCCAAGCCCCACCAAGCCCGACAACGGCGACAAAACCGCCACGAACAACACCAACGCCCATAGCCCCAAACAGCATAAGATGGAGCGTGGCGGGCAATCCCTTCTGCTGCCACCATACGTTCAGGCCTGAAGAATTGAAAAAAGAGAACGCACGCATTGGATCGCTTTCATTATGTCAAAACAAAAAGCCTCGTTCTTGGCTTAACGAACGAAGGAAGCGAGATCAAGCATGGAAAAACGTTTCTGAAAAGATGGTTTTTGGTGCGAAATTGCGATATGCCTTTTTCATCTTTCTTCCCGGATCCGAGGCTGCTTCATGTCGATCCCCTATCGCTTTTCGAACTGTTCGTTGTTTTCCTTTGCTTTACGCCTGTTATTTATCGGACTGGGGCTTTTTCTGTGTTTGACTGCGGCGCTCTATTACACTGAAAATGATATTTTATACCGCCCGCAATCGTCCTACACCCCACCCGGAACCGCGAACGCCGCGGTGGGTTTCGAAGAAATTGCCGTGCCGAATGTGCGCGAAGTCTTTCATTATGGGTGGTACGCTCCCAGTACGACCAAAAAGCAGACGCTTGTTTTCTTCCATGACGGCGGCGACACCATCAACACGACACAGGCCTTTATGACCCCGTTTGTTCTTGAAGGTTATGGCGTCTTGATGATCGAGTACCGGGGCTACGGCGAAGTTAGCGGCTCGCCCGAAGAAAACGACATCTATGCGGATACAGAAAACTTTTTCGACTTTCTGCACCAAGTGAATGTCAACGACAAGCAAATGGTGCTAACGGGCCAAGGCTTAGGCGCAGCTGTCGCGATCGAGATGGCACGACGCCATCAAGCCGCGGGCCTTGTTCTTGTCTCGCCTTTTATCAATGCCATAAGCTATATCCGCCATAATACGGCGCTGCCGCGCTTTATCCCTCTTTTCAAGAACGGCTATCACAATCTCGCAAAAATAGACAAAATCCATACGCCTCTTTTGATTCTAGCAGGCAGTCGCGATACGCTTGTTCCGCCCCAGGATGCGGATGTTCTTTTCAAAAGGGCCAACGATCCGAAATCGCTGGTTATTGCTCCCGATGCCAGCCATTACGACATCTTGGGTCGCCCCTTTGCAACAAATGTCATTGGCTGGCTCCGCGCGCAAGAAGCGTTACAGGCACCTCAATCGCCACAGCACCAGCTTAATCTGAACCTGTCGGAAAAGAACGGCGACACTCCCCCGATCGAAAAGGCGCTGATCGCCAAACCGCAGAATGAAAAGGCGGCGCAGCCTCAGCAATGAGACGAAGTGGCGCAGCTGCCTTTCAGCAGATCGGCATGCCAGCTTAAAAGACCGCCCGTCATGCTGGTCACATTGGTATAACCTTGCTGCGCGAGAAACGTCTGCGCCATCGCGCTGCGATGGCCCGAGCGGCAATAGACGACAACAGGCCGATCTTTCGGTACCTCGTTTAACCGATTAGGTAAGGCCTTTAATGGAATGGAAAGGGCGCCCGCTATATGCCCGCTTGCGTACTCATCGGGCTCTCTAACATCGACCAAAAAGGGCGGGTTTTTTGTTTTCAGCGCGTCGGCCAACGCGGCCGGATTGACTTCGCCGCCCTTGGGCGATAGGGGCTCGGCTTGAGCGACAACAGCTCCGGCCAATGCCAAGCAAAGAAAAGAAACAAGCCCCCAGGTTTTCAAACGCAAGTTCATGATACATCCTTTCCTAAGACAGAAACGGGCAACGCCCTTCATCCAAGGAAAGTTGTACAAGCCTTGCCCGGCGGATTCACGAAAAATCTTGCCTACCGCCCCAAGATCGAAATCAAGCTCACGCCATCGTCGCCAAGGAACCAGCAGCGACGGTTTGCGCGACGGCATCCGAAACGCTTGATGTCGTCCCAGATTCCTTTGGTTTTGCGCTTAACCCCGCGGCAATAATGCGATCAATATCGACCAAGCTGCGCAGCAAATCGGGATTATACTCGGACAGCGCCCGAAAGCTGACCTTGTCGATATAGCGGCTGATATTCAAAAGCAAAACTTTTAAATCGCGCGGCAGCGGATTTGATGGTTCGCACAAACTGACTTGAAAAATCGTCCAAAGCTGCTGGTTGTGTTTAATCGCATCAATATAATCGTCCATTGCGCTTTCGGCACGACGGGCTGATTCCAAGCGATTGGCGCAGCTTAAAAGGGCGCGGGCTTCCGTTTCGCGCACGGTTTCATCGGCGCGCTGGTGCCCTGTGTAAACATTGTGGATTTGATTGTGTGGCGTGCTCATGATGACCTCCTGTCAGGATGCAAGCGAAGGAACGGGTTCGGCGACAGCCTCGGTTGAAGCAAAAGGCGCGCCATTCGATGGCTCGCTTTGCGCTTTTTGTTCGGCGGCTAATAGGCGGTGGCCGATTTTGAGCGCTTTGAAAAGATCGCCTTCTTCAAGGAAGCGGACAATCTCATCCACTTCGTCTTGAAGCTTTGGATACAGCTTGCTGAAATTTTTGAGCGTATTGACGACAAGCCCATCCATTGGCTTGCCTTTGCCTTTAAACAGATAAATGACTTGCAAAAGGAAATAGACGTTGCTGACGTCGGATTCGTCTTTTTTCTCGATATTCATCATATAGTCTTCGCGCAAAACGGGACTGTCCGATAAAATCAGAAGCTCGGCGGGACGCCTGCCGACATTTTTAAGAACGGCGCCTCCGGCAAAGATTTTGCCTTCTGGCTTGACGCGAATTTTAAGCGGCATGTCTCGACTCCTTCGAGGTAACGCGCGATTTTTTAACCAGCGTTCCGCACGCGATCGGAACAAAACACAAAAACCAGAAGCGCGGGAGGCGCGGCGGAAACCACGCCTCCGTTGCCTTCAGATTTAGAACAGACGCAGAATAGCCTGAGCCTGCTGACCCGAAATACCGAGGGCCACAACACCGAGCGAGCTCTGCGCTTGCAGGGCTTGCAGGTTTGCGCCTTCTTCGTTCGTGTCGGCCAGAACCAAGTTATCTGACGCCGTCTGCAACGTGCTGATCATCGAGTCCGTAAAGGTCGAACGTGTTTGGACAACGGTGTTGTTGTTACCAAACTGTGAAGCGTTCGTACGGAGGGTGGTCAAGGCCGTTTGCAGAAGCGATTGGGCCGCCTGAATATCCGTCACCGCCGCGAACGCGTTCGCTGCCGTGGCGATAAGCAGACCAGCCGACGTCATGTTAATGCCCGTGATCGTGAGCGACGTTGTGTTTGTCGCATCGAAATACACGGTCAAGTTTGCCGATGCGTTCAACAGGTTGGTACCGTTGAAGACCGAGTCGGTCACCAGGTAGTCGAGCTGCGTACGCAAGTTGTTATACTGCGTGGCATAGTTCGAACGCGCCGTCGCATCCGTCGTCTGCAACGCCGAGTTCGTGATACCTTGCATCTGCGCAACAACCGATTCGATGTTCGAAATAGCCGTGGTCGCAGCCGAGATTGTTTGAAGCGCTGTGGACATGCTGTCCTTCAGGCCTGACAAGTCGTTTGCACTGTTCAAGAAGCCTTGCGAAGCGAAGTACGACGTCGCGTTGTCAAGCGCCGAGTTCACCTTCTTACCAGAAGAAAGGCGGGCCTGCGTTTGGGACAACAGTTTTGACGTGTTCTTCAAAGCCGATAAGTTCGTTCGAGCCGAAGAACTTAGCGAAATATCACCTACTGACATGGTAGAACTCCTTTCAAGATAAAGCGGACTCCTTCCGCCGGTTGTGGATAGCCCTTAAGTTACCGTTCATTCATGAACATAGGCTTAACGGCACCTTTTAGACATGCAAGCAACATGCCAAAACTTGACTTGAGTCAATTTTCTTCAACGCGCTTTGTTTTTCCTTTCTCTTTTTTGCCTTGCCCAGCTGCTGACCAGGCAATATTTGCCGATCCGGCTTTGAGCGGAACAACACTCTATTGCCCACCGGCAATTTTTTCCGCCTCGACACAAGCCCCTGAACCTGTAATCACTGTCAAAACCTTTTGATGGAATAGACAGATATGCTTTTCGCGCCTTCGACTTCACTTCTCGTTTTCGCTCTTGAAGCCGAGGCTCAAGATTACTTTACAGCCTATCCCACCTTGTTTTGCGGTGTCGGCAAAGTCAATGCGACCTACCATTTAACGTCGGCACTCACACGCTGGATCGCGGAAAAAGGGGCCCCACCGACAAGCGTTCTCAACTTGGGAAGCGCGGGATCTGCCGTTTTTGCACCGGGACAGCTTGTCAATTGTACACAGTTTGTCCAACGCGATATGGACGCTACCTCGCTTGGGTGCGCGGGCTATGCCACCCCCTTTGATGATACACCCCATATCCTGAAAAACGGGTTGCGTTTTTCCTCTTTCCCCGAGGGAATTTGCGGCACGGGCGATACCTTTGTAACAAATGAACAAAAGAGCGCATGGACCGTAGTCGACATGGAGGCTTATGCCCTTGCAAAGGTTTGTCTTTTTTTCAACATCCCCTTTGCCTGTTTTAAATACATCACCGATGGGGCTGATAATGGCGCGGCAAAGTCCTGGAAGGATCAATTGCGTTTGGCGGCTCAAAGTCTTCAAAAAGCACTGGATACCATCGCCCCGGCGCAAAATCCGTCATCTGACACCTTGATTTAAGGGGCCAAATAATTAAAAACATGATCCGCGATAAACTTTTTGCAACCTTTTTCTCTTATCCATAGAATAAACCTTCGCGCAATTGTCGGAAGATGGGTTTGCGTTTAGGTTATAAGCTCCTTTGAATTGGAAGGTTCCATGAAGCTTCATTTTCTTCCCAAACACAAAATTCTACGTCGTGTCCTTTTCTTCAGCCTCGCGTTCGCCTGCTTGTTTACCGTCGCCGTCTTTGCGGCTGAAATCACAGGCGTTGGCAGCGTTTGCGTTGCAGGACAAAGCCGCGCGGACTGGGACAGCCTTTTCCAATGCATTGGCACCGCGTGGCAACGCGCCCCTCTTTGGCTTGGGGCCGCGACAGATACTTGCGACGCCAATCATGCAGGAATTATTCAATGGACAGGCACGGCCTTTCAAGGCTGCGATGGCTCGAACTGGGTCGCGTTTTAACACAAGTGGAGCAGACCGTCTTCCATGCGGAATAAAATCCTTCTTTCCCTTTTCTCTTTCGCCATTCTTTCCTTCTGCGCGGTCTCTTCTGCGGGTTATGCCACCGAGGCAACAACAGTTGACGGCGCCTGTACGACTGGAACAAGCCGCGCGGACTGGGACAGCCTTTTTCAATGTGTCGACGGCAAATGGAAACGTGCAGCTTACCGGCTCGGCACGACATCAGACGGCTGTGATGCTGGCCACGCCGGACAGCTTCAATGGACGGGATCGGCCTTTAAAAAATGCGATGGCGGTGGCGCGTGGCAAGATATGGGGGGTGGAAGCAACAGCGGCGCCTGTGATATGGGAACGTCCCTTCTCTTGCATATGGACGGGGCGCAAGGAAGCTCAACCATCACCAACAGCTCTATTTACAGTCAGATTCAATATTACAATGCGACCCTAACAAACAGTGGCGTGACGATAGATACAGGCGTGTCAAAGTTTGGCGGCGCGAGTGGTTATTTTAACGGCAGCAGTTATTTGACAACCGACTATCGGCTTAACTGTCCTCACAACGATTTTACCATTGATTTTTGGATGTATCCCGTCGTCATTGGCGTCAATTCTGTCCTTGTCGGCGTCATGGGAGACTTTAACAACAACTGGTGGGCGATCAGCTATGGAGCAGCCAATAAATTAAGCTATTCCGGACGAACGGCGGGTGTCATGACATCCGTAACATCGACAACAACCCTAGCCGCCAATACATGGTACCATGTCGCTGTTGTCCGAAGCGGAACAACCCTTAGCCTTTATATCAACGGAACGCTGGAAAGCACGGCAACCATGTCGAGCGATCCTTATTGTACGTCGACCTCGAACCCCGTTCTTGGATACTGGGGCAGTTATGGCCAGTATTACAAAGGCTATATTGACGAATATCGGTTCTCAACCCTTGCGCGCTGGACAAGCAATTTTACCCCGCCGACAACCGCCTATACAACCTGTGGATCCAGCGGTACAGCTACGGCTTATTATGGGTTTCAAAACCCAACCAGTCTCGTTTATGGCGCAACGCCAACCTCTTCTATTTTAGCTTTTAACGGCACAACAGCGCAGGCGGTATCTGTCTCTGGCGATGGTTCGCCTCAGCTAAGAATCAACGGCGGATCGTGGGTCACATCGGGCACGATCTCACCCGGACAAACCATCCAATTGCAAAACGGCCCCTTAATGGCCAATGGAACCACTTATACGACAACCCTTGTCACCGGAACGCAAACCGATACATGGAAGGCGACGACAGCCAACAAAACGCTTGTGTGGGGCGTTTATAACTCGGGGCATGGCTCTGTTCCTTCCGGGCCGTGCCAAGTCGGCGTTTCTTGTTCCTTAACAAACACCTTAAGCACAGACGACACGGGTTGGTGCGGCAGCTGGATTCGGTCAACCATCCAAACCTATGCCAACTCGACCGCCATTACGTCGGGGGCCTATAACGGTTGCGGCGGCTCTTCTTATAGCGGAACCTCTCTCTCCCCACCGGCCTATTCCTCTATCGGGGTCCAATGACAACGTCAACGATGCGGCCTGGGTAAAAAAGCCGTTCGACTTGGATATATTCAAATTGACCTTTCCACCATAGACTTATGTGCTAAATGCATATTTTGCAGGATTTCATGTCTTGGCCTTATTGCTGCCCCCCCCACAATATGCTTAAATATCAGAAAATTGGTGGGGTCTATATGAAACGGCTGTCTCTTTCGTGCGTTCTGCTTTTCGTTTTTCTTCTTCCGCCGTGCCACTCTTTCGCCGGAGAGGCGACAACCGTCGGTGGTCCATGCACGACAGGCCTGCATCGCGCCGATTGGGATGCTCTATTTCAATGTGTCGGCAGCGTTTGGAAACGCGCGGCCATTTGGCTTGGCGCTTCGTCTGATGCTTGCGATTCAAGCCATGCTGGACAAATCCAATGGACGGGGACTGCTTTTCAAAAATGCGACGGCAGCGGTTCATGGAAGGATTTAGGGGGCGGCGACGCAAACTATTACGGTCTTCAAAACCTCACGATGGTCCCTTATGGCAAAACGGTCAAATCAAGCACGCTTCAATATACGGCCAAGGGCTCGTCAACGGTCAGCATAACGTCGCCCGCCCAAATCAGCATCAATGGCGGTGCGTGGACCTCATCTGGAACCATCAGCACGGGACAATCGCTGCAATTGCAAATCACCGCCCCCATGGCGGATAATGCTACGCTTTCCGTTAACCTGACAACGGGAACAAAGGTTGACCCGTGGACCATTACAACCGCCCCCTCAACATGGGCCCAAGGCGGAAATTCATATAATGGATATAACATTTTTTCGCGATGGTGCCGGGTGGGGCAAAGCTGTTCCAGCGGTTGGTGTTATTATAACTGTGACGGAAACGGCATCGTAGGCTGCACCATGGCGGCGGCGGTCACGACGTATGCCGGGTCCATCAGCATCGTCGACAGCCAAAGTCCGGGCTCATCCGGTTCTTATACGACAAACACCTCGAGCAACGCCTATGTCCATGTTGCTGTGTGCCCGGGAACGCTTTCACCGCCGAATCCTTCCGGCTTGCTGATGACCACGCCCCCCTATACGCGATGCAACGCCTCTGATGCGGGCAACGTCGATTCAGGCTGTACGATTGTTTATTAGGATCACAAGTTTCATTCCATGCGTGCGCTATAGGTATAGCGAAACAAAGGAATCCTTCTGTTTTGAAATCTCACTTGAGAGGCGGCCTCCGGGTAGGCATCGGCCCAGTCTTTTTGTTGCAAAGCCGTGTCTTTCCTCACAACAAGGACCTGCTGCCGCGCCAGTTGCCGCACAAGAGAGCCCTTTTTCGTTGTCTCAAGGTTGCCAACAATTTCCTTTTGCCGCGCGATTGAGAGTGCGCGAACAAGGATCGCGAGCCCGTCGCCCCCGACAGCGATCAAAGCCGCTGTTAAGGGAAGAACTTGCACAAGGCCGATACAAGAAAAAAGAACGCCCGGCATGCACAAGAATTCGGCCAAAAGGTTTGGATTATTCAGAGAGAGCTCTTTGACGTGTTTCCCATAAGCTTTTGCATAAGCCTGCCAAGACAATCCTTTCGGAAGAGAGGGAAAGGCCAGTTCTTTTTCTCCTTGCTTCAAGACGCAACGAACAAGCGCTGCCGCACAGAAAGCAAGGCCCGAGATAATAATCGCCCTGTTGCCAAGAAGCGAGCCCGCCAAAACATACATCAGAGATGCCGTCACATCGATAACAGAGATATTGAAGATAAGGGCATTTCTCCGTTTGATCTGCCGGTTCAAGCGCTTTCTTTCCTGAACAGAAAGCGCGCTGTCAGGCGGTTTAACAGCAGGAATGGGCACCATCCCACCAATGCCAACAACGAACCAAAGGCCTAAAGCCGCGGAAATGGCCGCATAGGCAACATCGGTGGCCGAGGCTTTGCCTTGAAGAAGATTGAGGATGGAAGGCGATACAATGTCTCCGACACTGCCGCAGGTGACAACCTCGAAAGCTGAGCCAATGTATAAGCCGTGATAGCGAACGAATTGAATAGCGCCACGTGCAATCTGTTTTGCTTTCGCTTGCGCCCTTTTAAATAGAGACCCCACCACGATCCTTCACCCTGACATTAATTTAAAAATAAGTATATCATCAATTAAATTTAGTATGCCTTGTAGATCTTTAATAATTTGTATAAGGCCAACGTTCTTTGCGCTAGCCCAATCTGCTACTGCAAGGCGCTGTTTCTTGAGCCGATGCCACGGGCCTACTGTTGTTTTTCCTTTTTGGGCTGCCTGTGTCTTCGGTTAATTCCTTTTGTCGCGCGATGGAAAAGGTTCGAACAAGGGTCGCCAGCCCATATCCGCCCACGGCAAGCCAAGCGACTTCCTTGGGAAGCATTTCCAAAAGACCGCAGCAGGAAAAATAGATGCCGGGTAAACACAAGATTTCGGCAGGAAGGTTTGGGTTGTTAACAGATAAATCTTTCACATATTTCGCATGGGCTTTGGCGCGCGCGAACAAGGGCGCCCCCTTTGGCACAGCGGGGCGCGTCAGCTCTCTTTCTCCCTGCCTAAAACCGCAGCGGACAAACGCCGAGAAAAAAAACGAGGCCCCTGATATAATAAGAGATTTCTTGTCAAGAAGGACCCCGGCCACGGCATACATTGCCGACGCCATCATATCGATCGCAGAAATGTTGAAAATCAGGGCATTTCGCCGTTTGATCTGTTGGTTCAAACGGTTTTTTTCCTGAAGGGAAAGCGCCTTGTTTGTTGTTTTATTTACGGCGGCGATTGGGATCATCCCCCCCACGCCAACGACCAACCACAGGGCTAAAGCGGCGGAAACAGCCGAAAAGCCAACGTCGGTCATCGAAGCTTGGCCTTGTACAAGCCGCTTTATCGAGGGATACGTGACCTCCCCGACGCTGCCACAAGAAACGACCTCCAAGGCTGAGGCAATGTACAGGCCATGATAGCGAACGAAATGAACAGCGGCCTTCGTGTCTTTTTTTGCTATGGCTTGCGCTCTTTTTAAAAATGCCTTGAACACGCTCTTCCGACCCCGCAACACATAAAATAAGTATGTTATTCGTTGCAATAAATATATCACGGTTTCTCCTGCGAGAAATACTATCATGCGAATTTTTTGTGTTTTCGTTGAAAAACAAAGCGTTAAACTCTTCCCTTCAGTAACCCCCTCCTCGCAACCCTTATCCGCATACCCAAAGGGTTGCAGATGAGCCCCAACAGAAGGCCGTGGGCCCAGCCCACAAAAAAACCGTGGAAAGGTTTCCCCTTCCACGGTTTTTGACTTTTTGCCTTTCAGCAAGACACCTGTTTCAGAACTTATCCGCATACCTCGATGAAGCAGATGAGCCCCAACAGACGCCCGCGGCGGCCCGCCGCTTACTCTTCGGACTTTTTCTGGGCGCGTTTGATCGCGGCACCCAAAATGTCGCCCAGCGAAGCGCCTGAATCGGACGAGCCGTATTCAGCCATCGCTTGCTTTTCTTCTTCAACTTCGCGCGCCTTGATGGAGAGCGAAATCTTGTGCGAAGCCTTGTCGATGCTCGTGATCTTGGCATCCACCTTTTCGCCGACGGCGAAACGGTCCGGACGCTGTTCCGAACGATCGCGGGCCAAATCGCCACGCTTGATGAAGCCCGAGAAGCCCGCCGCTTGATCGCCAAGCGTCACTTCGATGCCGCCTTCCGTCACGGCGCTGACCGTGCAGGTCACGACATCGCCCTTCTTGAAGTTGACAACGACGTTTTCGAACGGATCGTTCGTCAATTGCTTGATACCCAAGCTGACACGTTCTTTCTCGACATCGATGTCCAGAATCTTGACCTCGACGGTCTGACCTTTCTGGAAGTCTTGAATGGCTTCTTCGCCGGGCTTATCCCACGCGAGATCCGACATATGAACCATCCCGTCGATATCGCCGGGCAGACCCACAAACAAACCGAACTCGGTGATGTTGCGGATTTCGCCCGAAAGCGTCGAGCCGACGCTGTGCGACGTGCGGAACTGCTCCCACGGATTTTCGACGCACTGCTTCAAGCCCAAGCTGATGCGGCGCTTGGTCAGATCGACGTCCAGAACGGCAACTTCCACTTCCTGGCTGGTCGCAACGATCTTGCCGGGGTGAACGTTCTTCTTCGTCCAAGACATTTCCGAAACGTGGACCAAGCCTTCGATGCCGGGTTCCAATTCGACGAAAGCGCCGTAGTCGGTGATGTTCGTCACGCGGCCCTTCACGCGGCTGGCAACCGGATAACGGTTTTCAACGCCTTCCCACGGATCGGCTTCAAGCTGCTTCATGCCAAGGCTGATACGTTGCGTATCGGCGTTGAAACGAATGACCTGCACAGTGACCTGTTGGCCAATTTGCAGAACTTCCGAAGGATGATTGACGCGCTTCCAAGCGATGTCGGTCACGTGCAACAAGCCGTCCACACCGCCCAAATCGACGAAAGCGCCGTAATCGGTGATGTTCTTGACGACGCCCTGCAGAACTTGGCCTTCCTTGAGGTTGGCAACCAGTTCCGAACGAGCCTCGGCGCGGCTTTCTTCCAAAACGGCGCGGCGCGAAACGACGATATTGCCGCGCGCGCGGTCCATTTTCAAAATCTGGAAGGGTTGCGGCGTGCCCATCAGCGGGGTGATATCGCGCACGGGGCGGATATCGACTTGGCTGCCGGGAAGGAAGGCGATCGCGCCGTCCAGATCGACCGTGAAGCCGCCTTTGACGCGGCCAAAGATCGTGCCCGTCACGCGCTCAGACTTACCAAACGACTGTTCGAGAACGGCCCAGCTTTCTTCACGCTTGGCTTTTTCACGCGACAGCGCGGCTTCGCCATTGCGGTCTTCCATACGTTCCAAGAAGACTTCAACCGTATCGCCAACGGCGACTTCGGCGGGCGCACCGGCGACTGAGAATTCTTTTTCAGGGACACGGCCTTCGCTTTTCAGACCGACATCAATGATAACCATGCCATTTTCGCGGGCCACGACGCGGCCTTTGATCACGGTGTTTTCGATCGAGCCGCTTTTACCCAGCGTGCTTTCCAAAAGCGAGGCAAACCCGCCCTTTGGCGCACCGGCAGCGATATCGAGGTCTTCTTTCAGAAGACGCTTTTTGTTGGCTTTAGACATAGATGAGATTTCCTTTCAGGGGGCTCAGTCCCGCAGGGCGGGCTCTGGCCGATGCCAAGCATGGCTTGGCTGCTTTCGTAGGGGGGATGCAAAACATCCCGGTTAAGTCAAACAAAGCGCTTCAGAAACAACACCGGGCGGAAAGCTGGGCCCGTGATGGCCTTTGACACCTGTTGCCGATCACCTGATCGGCGATCCTAGAATATCACATGCCCTTTTCTTTTTGACGCGCCGCTTCGACAAGCGCCAAAGCTGCGGCAAAAACCTCGTCCACGGTCATGGCCGAGGTATCAAGAAGAACGGCATCCGCCGCCTGACGGGTGGGGGCTGCCGTACGCTGGGCATCGCGCGCATCACGCGCTTTTAAATCTTCCAGAACGGCGGCTTCATTAACATTTTCGCCGCGTGCGTGCAACTCTTTCCAGCGCCGCGCGGCCCGGATTTCCGGGCTTGCCGTGATAAAAAGCTTGGCTGGCGCCGCAGGCGCGATCACCGTGCCGATGTCGCGACCATCCAAAACGGCCCCGGCCTTCCCGCCCGGCGGGGTCGAGCAAAAACGTCGTTGAAAATCAAGGAGTTCATCACGAACGGCTTGAACCGCGCCCACCAAAGATGCCGCCCGCCCTGACGCCTCGTCACGCAAGGCTGGGTCTTGGCTGATCTCAGAAAATGTTGATAAATCAAGCGATTGCGCATATTTTAAGGCCGTCGCCGCATCCGCAGGATCCCCGCCCGCCCGCAGAACGCCAAGCCCAACCGCCCGATAAAGCAGTCCCGTATCCAGATAAGCAAAGTCGTAATGCTGCGCCAAACGGCGTGCAATGGTGCCCTTTCCACTGGCCGAGGGGCCATCGACGGCAATCAAAAAAGGGGTTTCTGTCATGGTATGGCTCTCTTTCATTTCTTGGCAGCCTTTATAAATCGCTGGCCCAAAAAGGAAAGCATTAACCGAATCCCCCCTCTTTTCCCTCCCTCTTTTTCTTGATAGCCTATCCCTTATTCGCAAGATTTTGATGAAACGGTATTTAGGAAATAGATCCATCATGGCAAAGAGCAAAGAGCCTCCCTACTCTCCTTTTGACTGTACGGCCTTTTCCATTGTGACTCGCGACCGACATAAGCGCCTTGTTCTTTGTTGCCAACAGCCCGGCTTCACCCATGAGCTTCTCCTGCAAGCTCTTAAGCTCTCGCAAACAGGGATCGCTCCTGTGATCGTCAAAGGCGACGGCTTTCGCCAAAAGGTCTATCCCGATGATAATGTCATGGACCTTTGTAGGATAATCCAACGCCGTGTCGAAAAACGCGCGTTTGCGGCGCTTCGCGCTAATTTGCGTCAGTCGTTGCGCACGAATCCTTCTTTTGCGGATGCTCCTTTGAACTTAAACGATGAAGACGACTTAGCGCCGCCGCGCCGCCGCCCGCACGCGGCTCATGGCGGTGCCGTCCGCGCAACTTTCGTGTCCTACCAATCATTGGACGAATAGAACGTTTCCCTCACACACATTTTTTCTTTGTCTTGTCATTTTTTCGGCAACGTGATTTTATTTGCCTTATGTTTCTTTTTTATCTTCTGACCACCGGGCTTTACCTCATCGGCCGCTTTGCGTTAGCCGTCTCTTTTGTCTTTCTCTTGATGGGCCCGCTTTCCGCAGCACAAGCCGCAGAAAGCACGATCGTCGGCGGCGCCTGCACAACAGGGTGGAGCCGCCTCGATTGGGATGCCCTTTTTCAATGTATCGGTGGCACATGGAAACGCGCAGCCCTTATGCTGGGATCGTCATCCGATGGCTGCGATGCGAGTCATGCCGGGGCTCTTCAATGGACGGGTTCTGCCTTTCAGGCGTGCAATGGCTCGAGCTGGGGCCCTATGGGAGGGGGTTGCGCGACCACAGGCCAGCTTAATACCCCCAGCGGATGCAAGACGGTTTACGTCTCGGCAGATCAGACAGGATTTACCGCGACGCCTTCCGTCTATTGCGCTTATTTTACGAATTGCAACACGGGGTGGGTTCGTTACACAAGTGGCGATGGCGGTCGCAACGTCTATGTCTCGACGGACACGGCAGGCAATGTTTCCTGCGCCTCGCGTCGAGACGATGGCAGCTGTTACCAGGCAAATTGCAGCAGCTGCTATTTATCCTATCATTGAGCTAGGCGCGCTGACGGTCTTTTTCGACGGCCAGATCATGCATCAGGCTTTCCATCTTGCGATGGCGTCCACGACGCGGAATATCGGCATCGTCTTTGTCCATGGCCAAGGTGGCTTCATCCAGCGCTTTCAGCTCGGAAAGGCAACGTTGGAGCGTCACCATTTCACGTAAATCTTCCCTGCCGCCAATCTGCAAAGAGGCTAGTTTATTTTCCACCAGATCCATCAAGGTGCGGGCGGCTGATTTAGAGAGAGACATAGCGGACCTCATTCTTTTTGTTGTTGTCGGACCTTTGTCACGTTTTTTCGCGATATTCGTCGCGTTCTTGTCTCGAATATCTCCATTATTTCACACAAAAATAAATAAAATGTGAAGTAAATATGAAATACATCGAAGATATATTGGTTAATATTTATTTACCGTTTAACTATAACGAAGTATTGCCTTGAAAGGATTGACTTGCCTTTTGCTTCCTTGGTATCTTTAAATAAGAAAAAAGAGGAATGGATCGCAATGATGTCCCCACAACCTTACCGAACACAGCCCACGCGGTCCAATCGTACGCCGCAGAAACTGGCGCTTGCCGTCGGTCTTTTCGTTTTGGATATTGTGGCTCTTAAAATGAATGTCGTCGCCGGTGCCGTTGCAACCGCCGTTTCCAATCTTATTTTCAGCGCCTTTTTGCTCCCAACAACAAAAAGCGCAGCGCAACAAATCGTCGGACGCCCCCTTTCCAGCTTTCAGGCCGGTCAGCGCCCTTCCAAGCTTCGGCGCCTTTTAAGCCGCCGTCCGGCCGCCCCGCCAATCAAGTAGCCGGGACAAGAACCGCAGGCTTATCAGCAGGAACCTGCGCCCCGACCTTATGCGCTTCGATCTTTTCGTCCACGGTCTTTGAAACCGAGGCGACCCAAGAGCCATTACGGATTCGCATGTAATCCTTGGCCATCGTCGGCAGAGACGCCAACAAAGCCTTTGCATGACGCACCCGCATATCACGGTTCATGAACAGATCAACCAAAGGCGAGACTTGGGGCCATTGATCACAAAGCGTAAAGGCAACTTGACGCAAGGGCGACGCAGAGGCCTTCGCCAAAATTTCGATGGCTTGCGCCTGTTTGCCATGGCTCAGACCATAAGCCGCCGTGTTGGTCAGGCCGACCAAATCACCTTCCGCGGCCACAATGTGCTGGGCCAAACGTGAATAAAGGAACATCCAAGAAAGCCGGTTTGCCACAGTTGGCTGACGCAGATAGCCCAGCGACGCTTGAAGAAGCGGGTTTTCTTCCGGCACGGCATCAAGGATTATGCTTTGCGCGGGATCCTGCGCCGTATCGCGAAACATCATCTCGCCCGCACTCAAGCGCGGATCGATAAAATCATCGGCGTTCCAAACTTTTTTAAAAGCTGCGGTTATAGCCTCCATATCGAAGGAGGCCGAATTCTTTTTCCGAGACAACAGATCGGTTTGATCCAAAAGATACGTTAGCGCGCACCCCGGCGTCGCGCCATGCAGCGAGAGACGATAGCTTTCTGCCGCAGGCGTTGTTCGCAACTGC
The DNA here is from genome assembly GCA_964390005.1 of uncultured Rhodospirillaceae bacterium. GTDB lineage: Bacteria > Pseudomonadota > Alphaproteobacteria > UBA9219 > UBA9219 > CAYMGM01. The sequence continues at coordinate 56,617 of CAYMGM010000009.1, forward strand.
GCTAAGGCGTCAACGACTGGCGCGTTGCCGTCGAAAAAAGTAGGGGGACAAGCATCAAGATCCAGACAAAGAAAACGCGGATCGCCGCCAATATAAGAAACGCCCAAATGATGCAGAGCACGGCGTAAAGCTTGAACGTTTTTTTCTAAGGGATCGCCTTCAGGCGTGCCGATCTTCAAATCAAAGGGGCGTGCCGTGGGGCTGCTGCTGAAAGGATAGGCTTCGTTGAAATAAGACAAATACATGCGCGCTCCAATGATCAAAAACAAATCATTTCGATACGAAAAGAATATCGTTCTTTTCGCGTTTGACAATCAAAAAAGCGCCTGCCGCCTGTTCTCGCCTTATTGGTCGTTTCGCAACGCAGTCGGCACGTCTGCAGACGGCTGGGGCTGGGGCCTCATTTTCTTGTCCAGCGCCATCCAAACGCCTTTGGCCCAAGATCCATCGCTGATCCGTAAATAATCTTCGACGATTTTGGGTGCGGATTTAAGAAGCGCCCAGCCGTGTTTTAACGGCTCTTGCCGGACCGGCGCGGGGCCGCTGCTAAAATGCGACAGCAGGCGGGTGCAAACATTTTGCGCGGCCCCCTGAAGCACAGGCGGCGCATCATATGCGCGGACCAGCTGTTCAATCGCGTGAAGGCCGCCCCCATGATTCATGGCAAACGCCACCTTTAGCGCCGCATCAAAACTGCGCGGGTTGTGCTCACCCAAATGCTGCGCCAAGCGCGAATAGACGAACATCTGCGCGACAAGCTGGGCAAAACGTGGCTCTTGTAGCTTTTCCATCGACGCTTTCAGGCGATCGCCTTCAAAATGAAGGTCCTTAAAATAGGACGAACGATCAGCCTTCTCGGCGAGTTTTTCAAACAAGATTTCGGCAATCGCCAACCGCGGATCTAAAAACGGATCGGCCTGCCACAACGCCTGAAAAGCAGGCAATAAAGCCGCTTCATTCCGCGCTTGGCGTTCAGTTGAGGGATCCTTCATCGCCGCATCGGCCAGCATCGCATCGGCCACCAAAACGTCGAGCCCCTTTTGCCCGGCTTCGGACAGCGTCTCGCGATAGGCCGTCAAGATCGATGTCTGGCTGGCTTCCGCAACCGTCCGATCATGCCAAAAACAAGGGCTGTAATAGCCGGGCCGACGCAGGGTTTCATCAATCAAGACAGGGTCGCCGAAATCATCGACAAAGCTTTTACCCATCTCAAAAAGCGCGTTTTTCAACCGCATCGTTTGCGCAAGCGCCGAGATATCCTCGACCCCCCAAACCTTATAGGAAAAAGGCCGGGAAAAAAGGCGGCGCGCAAAAGGATAGGTTTCGTTAAAATAATAGCCCATTGTCACGACTTTCTGAAAACCGGTGTTTGAAATCCAGCCGATTATAGAAAGACCGTCGCACCCCCACAAGCCACCTAAAAGGTTTCAGGGTCAAAACGAGCTTTATTTTAAGCGCTTATTGCCGCCGTGGCAGGCCGCCAGGGGCGACGGGCTCCATCCCATGCAGGGTGTTCATACGGGCAATTTGCTTGTCGATATAAGAGTTTATCATGCCCACGCGGTTTTCGCGGATGATCGAGCGGACGGGATCGCCGTTATTGCCTTCCTCGGTCACGATATAGCGCAAATAGGGCCCCGTTTGGCTGAGCGTTTGATGCAGCGCCGCCGTTAACCCTTGGGCCAGCAGATAATTGGCGGACGCCCCCATGCTTTGCTCGGCCAGATGCATCAGCCCCATCAGGCTTTCTTCGATCGAGCCCGCATGAATGGTCGTAATCACCAAATGCCCCGTGGTTGAGGCGCGCAAAATCTGTTCAGCCGCCCGCGGGCTGCGCACTTCGCCCACCAGCAAAAAGCGCGGCGTCCAGCGCAGCGCACGCTTCAGCGGGGTGGACCAATCTTCTTCTTTGCTGACCTGAACCTGATAGCAATAGCCATATTCGCCGACAGCGCCATCTAAATCATATTCAACCGGATCTTCAATCGTAATGGCCACGCCGCCAAGGCTGTTCAAATAATCGGCCAACACGCCAAAAGCCGTTGTCGTTTTGCCGTGGCCCGTCGCGCCCGAAATGATAATCAGCCCGTCGCGTTGCCCCAACCGGCGCAAATGCGAGCAGATATGCGGCGCAAAGGACAATTCTTCCAGCTTGGGCACGCGCGCACTGATGCGGCGCAGCACAACCCATTCTTGCCCGTTGGCCAAGCGTTGATACGACAAACGAAAGCGAATTCCGTCATAGGTATAAGACGAATCCGGGTTGTCGATCATGCCGCGCAGCTCACCCGCAATCGTTTCGATCTCAGGCCGCAAACTTTCCGGCACCGCGCGAATCCAGTTATTGGTGTAATCGCGCGCGGGCGAACGAAACCGCGCGGGCCCCGCCTGATCAATCCGCACATAAAGATCCATAAAGGATAGATCGCGCAGTTTTAGCGGCGACGGCGAAGAAGGCGTTTGTTGTTGGGTCGGCGTAAAAGACATGGATCAACCGTTCACTGGCAGGACGATCGCTATTTTTTCAGCGGCGGCAAACCGGTCACAGGCGGAAACATGGGCCCGCCCGCAGCCGGGGTAGCTTGTTGTCCCCCAAGCCGCGCCGAAATGCGATCAATATAGGTCGAGAGCATGCCCATTTTTCCTTCACGGATCAAGGACCGTATCGGATCGCTCGGCGCGTTTTCTTCCGTAAACAGGTATTTCAGGAACGGCCCAAAATCTTTCATCGTCTGATGCGCGACCGCCGTCATACATCCAGCTAACATCGGCTGCGCATTCGATCCAACGGCTTGTTCACCCAAGGACAACAAATAGGTCAGCGTTTCTTCAGGCGAGGCCGCCAGAACGGTTGTAATCACCGTGCGCCCGGTCGAGGCGGCCCGCATCACAAGCTCAGCCGCCTTGGGCGTGCGCACATCGCCAACAAAAAGATAGCGCGGATTCCAGCTTAAGGCTTGTTTCAAACAAGCTTCCCAATTGTCGTCGTCCTTGGCTTGCAATTGAAAGCATTGCCCATAGTCGCCGTGACGCCCTTTCAAAGGATATTCGATCGGCGCTTCCACCGTAAAGGCAAGTCCGCCATAGGTTTTCATAAAATCGACAATCAACGCCGCCGCTGTCGTCGTTTTGCCTTGCCCCGCGCCGCCTGAAATCACGATCAAGCCTTCGCGCGTTCCCAATTGATGCAAATGGTTGAAGATATGAGGCGCAAACCCCAGCTTGCTTAAATCAGGCACATCGCTGCTGATCCGTTTGATATAAGCCCAAAGCGCGCCATCGGCCATGGCTTGCCGCACGATACGACACCGCAAGCCCGGCTCGACCATCAGGATTTGATCCTGCGGCGCGTCGGCCCCTTGCCCGCGCAGCGTTGCCGTCAAAGCCGCCACAGCGCCAACGTAAGCTTCAGGAATAAACTGGCTGAGCAAGTTTTGCGCTTTGTCGCGCGCGCGGTACTGAGCCGGTTCATCGGCATCAAGGCGGACGAAAATCTCGGAAAAAGCCAAATCAGTCAGACCGGATGCCATCGCACGCTCCCTTTCATAAGGCGCGGCGACCCAAAGGCCTTTATAGATCCGCGCTTTGACGCCAAAGAAGTGGCGCCGGACAGAAAAACGGTATTATCTCTGCGCCCGAGGCCGTTAAAATCGGCTTAAAGTCGTCTTCGACCTCTGCCGCCTGTTTTTCAAGGCGCACCGTTCCCTTATTCGGCGTCAGACCATAAAAAGCCGCCCCGTTTTCCGCGGCAAAGGCTTCAAACCTATCCAAAGCGCCTTGTTCATCAAAGAGTTGTGCATAAAGAGCCAACGCCGAGTGGGCTGTAAAGATCCCGCCCTTGCCGCCATCGGTTTCTTTGGCTGTGCGTGGGTGCGGCGCGCTGTCGGTGCCCAAAAAGAACATGCGCACGCCAGATGTCGCCGCCGCGACAAGCGCCAGCCTGTCTTTTTCCCGCTTGGCGACCGGCAAACAATAGGCATGCGGGCGCAGGCCGCCCAAAAACATGGCATTGCGATTGATCCACAAATGGTGCGCCGTCAACGTCCCCGCAATGGTGCCGTGCTGGCTTTCTGCCAACACATAATCGACCGCGCGCGCCGTTGTCAGATGCTCTAAAACAATTTTCAAGCCGGGAAAATTGCGCCGCAGCGGGATAAGAACACGGTCGATAAAAACGGCTTCGCGGTCGAAAATATCGACATCCTCGTCGGCAACTTCGCCATGAATGGACAAGACCATCCCCAAACGTTGAAGCCTTTCCAGCACAGGGACGAGGCTTTGCAAATCGGTCACGCCTTGATCGCTGTTGGTCGTTGCCCCTGCAGGGTAAAGCTTGGCCGCCGTCAGCACGCCGTCTTTAAACCCGGCCTCTAAATCGTCGGGGTCCGTCGCATCGGTCAAGTAAAGCGCCATCAACGGGTTAAAATCACTTCCCGGCGGCACGGCATCTAAAACGGCGTCGCGATAGGCCCGCGCCATCGCTGTTGTCGTCACAGGCGGTTTCGTATTTGGCATCACCAGCGCCCGCCCAAACGAACGCGCCGTATAGGGCACAACCGCCTTCAGCATGTCGCCGTCGCGCAAATGCACATGAAAATCGTCAGGGCGGCGGATCGTAAGCGTTGTCTCTGTCATAAGAAAATCCCGTTGGGGTTAAGCTGAAGGACCCTTTCTGTTTTGACCGAGACCGGCCCTCTTGTAAAGGCGAACATCTCTCAGGGCTTTACACGCGCCCGCCACGCTTTTATCCTGCTTTCCGTTTCATTTATTCTTTTTAAAGGAGGCTTTATGTCTTTTCAGCAATGGCTTGCACAGCCCGCATCAGGGCGTCAGGCGATTAAAACCATTATTGTCTGGGTCGCCGTCCCCGTTCTTTCCCTGAGCGCGGGGATTTTTATCGGCCAAACACACGCAAAAGAAACACATCAAAAAGAAATTCAGGGTCTGCAAATCCAAGCGAACCGCGCCCAATTGGCCGCCGACGTTTTTGAACGCGCCCGTGCCGGGGGGCGTATTCTTTGCCACCGCGCCCAAGGCGATGCCGAAACCTATACCTCGCCGCTTGGCGTTCCTTTCCCGCCGCATGAACGTGAAGTTTTCGTCAGCCGTGCGCTGATTTCAGGCGAATGCTATGCGCCGCCCCAAGACTTGCGCCCCTAACAAGGCTCGCCTTCTGTCGCCCCGAACAGTTTCTGGGCCAAAACGGTGCTGATTTTACGCCGCTGCTCAAGCGCCGCACTATCCAAGGCTTCGACAGCGTAGCGAATGGCGGCCCCCGTGCGATCCAAACGACGCGCTAAATATTCGATCACCCCATCTTCGACAAACAATTGGCGGTCGCTGAATTGCTTGACCAACATTGCCCGCAACAAGGCATCGTCTGGATCGTCAAGCGCTACCGCGGCACAACTGGAAAGGCGCGATAAAATATCGGCAAGCCCAAGCCCCCAGTTCTTTGGCGGCTGGCGCGCCGTCATCAAAAGCGGGCAATGCGCCGCCGCCGCCGCGTTATACAAATGCTGAAGACCTTCTTCGGCGGCAGGATCGCCCGCGGCCCCGTCGGCGTCATCCAAGGCCAAAGGCTGCGCCAGCGTGCCCGCGACAATCGCTTCGACGCTTTGATCGCCCAGCGAGATTTGGCGCGCCCCCACGCGCGCGGCCCAACATTTCAGCAAATGCGTTTTGCCAACGCCTTCGGCGCCAAAAAGAATAAGCGCGGGCGACGGCCAGTCCGTTAAAGCCGTCTCAAACGCCCAGCGCGCCGCCGCACGGTTCGCGTCTGAAATAAAAAAATCTTCAGCCTCCCACGTTTCTTTGGAAGGCAAAGGCAGATGGTATTGCAGGGTCATGAAAGCTCGCCGCGGAAATAAAAGCGGCTTTGGCGATAGCGTGACAAAGCATAACGCGTCAAGACCCCGAGAACGGCCGCTGTCGGCACCGCGATCAAAACGCCAACGAAACCAAGCAACGAGCCACCAGCAAACAACGCGAACAGAATCCAAACGGGATGAAGCCCCACGCGATCGCCAACAAGTTTCGGCGTCAACACATAGCCTTCCATGGCTTGACCGAACAGAAACACGCCAAACACGGCCCCGATGCGCAGCGGGTCGTCAAACTGCACAAAGGCCAGCAAAAGCGACGCCACACACCCAAAGGTCGATCCGACGTAAGGCACAAACGACAAAGCCCCGGCAATCAAACCGACCGTTGCGCCGTACTTGAGCCCAGCCAACGTCAAACCCAGCCCATAAATCAAAGCCAGCGACAAACAAACCAACGCTTGCCCGCGCAAAAAGCCGGACAAAGCGCGATCAATCAACTTGAACTGCGCGCGAATTTCATCGGCATGATGACGCGGCAAAAGACCATCGACGACTTGAACGATCCGCGGCCAATCGCGCAGCAAATAAAAAGCGACGACCGGCGTAATCACAACCAGCGCCAGCACATTAAACAAAGCCGCGCCTTCGCTGAGAACGCCTTGCAGCAAATGTCCCGCCCAACCAACGGCCGTGCCCGCATACGATCCCGCCGCTTCGCGCAATTTGGCAACATCATTGTGCGACAGCGAAGCCATCCAACGCTCGGCCCACGGCAAGATCCGATCGCGCGCGGCCGACAAGGTATCAGGCAAGGCGTCAATAAGCGCCGTGATTTGGCTTTGCAGCAACGGCGCGATCAGCAAAACCAGCGCTCCCAACCCAACGACAAACGCCGCCAAGACAATCAGTGTGCCAACCCAGCGCGGCAGGTGACGATGAACCAGCGCCGTCACGGGCGGGTTTAGAAAATAGGCCAGCGCCATCCCCGCGACAAAGGGAAGAAGAATGGGGCGCAGCGCCCAAAGAGCCAGCGCAAACGCGCCAAAAGCAATCAGCCAGAACCGCGCGGCTGACGTTTTTCTCGACGATAAAAACATGCGCTCTCGCTCCTTACGTTAGGGATTCTCGACAAGCCAGCCTTGCGGTGTTTGCTTTAAAACAACGCCCGCCGCCGCCATTGTTTCGGGCAAGGATGCCAAATCTCCATGAAACAGAACGTCCGCATCAATGGCCCCACGCGACATTCTTGTCACCGTTACGCGCGCAACGCCCGGTACATGGCTCATCCGGTCGCGCAGATCGTTCCAAGCGGCAAGGCTTGAGACCCCCGCCCGGACGCGCAAGGTCGAAACAGGCCCTTCCATGGCTTTGGCCGTCGCTTGATTTTCTTGTTTCCATTTCTTTTCAAGGCCTTGCTGAACATCTCCGACTGCTTTGGCCCAAACGGCCGTTTGATCCTTGGCGCTTGATGCTTCAAGGCTTATCGGTTGCAGCGCCTCTTGCGCCGCGCCGTGCGCATCAAAGCGCTTGATCGTCAGACTCCATGGCGTCTGAGGCACGGCGTCAATCACGGCGACAACCACCCCACCTGCTTGGTATTTCTGCGCCAAAGCCGCTAAAGCCTCCCCCCGACCTTCTTCGGCCCCATTCGCATCAAGAAGCGCCGCATCTGCGGCATCGCCAACCGGAAGAATTAAAGGGACCAAACCAGTACGTGTTGAGACTTTTTCCCAAGCGGCGCGCCAAGGCGTTGTTTCTTCCCAAAGAATCTTCCGCCCCCCCTGATGCAGAATTGGCAAAAGGACCAGTGGCTGGCTCCGCGCCTCGGAAAAAGCGCGACCCTTTTTCTGTAAATAAGCCCGCGTCGGCCCCGGCTTAAACTGGACTGAAAGAGTCCCAATATACCGCCCGGCGCGCGGATTTTCGTTTTGAATATCAAAGGACTGGACCAAGGAGGCCAAGGTCGCATTATCGGGCCGGTGCGCGGCTTCCCCCATCGAAAGACGGGCGGCCAGTTGATCGAACGCAAGGCCTTCGGCTTCCATCAAGCCCTTATCGCGCGCAGCCGCCGCATTATCTGCCGTCACATCGACAGCGACATCGGTCACGCGGTAAAGGGCTTCATCATTTTCTTGCGCCCGGCCATGAGAAGGCGACAAGCACCCCAAAGCCGCGACAAACAGCCCGAGAGCCCAAAAAAGTTTCTTCCCTTGCATTGCAAACCCGCTACTTTCCGTTATGTTGAGGCGACTTTAAGACGCATCATAAGGGAGGCTCCCATTCTTAGCAATTCTGACCTTTCGGGCGATAAAGGCGCTTATGCCGCCGCGGGTGTTGATATCGACGCGGGCAACGCGCTGGTCGATGCGATCAAACCGCTGACCAAGGCCACGGCGCGCACTGGCGCAGACGGGGCTTTGGGCGGCTTTGGCGCGCTGTTTGATCTGAAGGCCGCAGGCTTTAAAGACCCGCTTTTAGTCAGCGCAACCGATGGCGTTGGCACAAAATTACGTATCGCGATCGACACAGGCCTTCACGACACGGTGGGGATCGATCTGGTCGCGATGTGCGTCAACGACTTGGTCGTTCAAGGGGCCGAGCCTTTATTCTTTTTAGACTATTACGCAACCAGCAAATTGCATATTGAGGCCGCCCGTGCCGTTGTCGCCGGGATTGCCGAAGGCTGTCATCAGGCAGGCTGCGCCTTGGTCGGCGGCGAAACGGCTGAAATGCCGGGCATGTACGAAGGCAGTGATTACGATTTGGCGGGCTTTGCCGTGGGCGCGGTCGAACGCGACCAAGTCTTGCCGCGCGGCGATCTGCAAGAAGGTGATATTGTTTTGGGCTTGGCGTCATCCGGCGTCCATTCCAACGGCTTTTCGCTGGTCCGCAAGATTGTCAGCGACGAAAACCTGTCATGGGACAGCCCCGCCCCCTTTGCGCCTGAACAAACCTTGGGCCAAGCGCTTTTGACGCCGACCCGTATTTACGTCAAGGCCGCCTTGGCCGCTATTCGTACCGGCCACGTCAAAGCGCTGGCGCATATTACCGGCGGCGGCTTGTGGGAAAACATCCCGCGCGTGCTGCCCAAAGACATGGGCGTGTGGCTCAGCGCCAAAAGCTGGGATGTGCCGCCTGTCTTTAAATGGCTGGCACAGGCCAGCAAAATTAACGGTCATGAAATGGCGCGCACGTTTAATTGTGGCCTTGGCATGATCCTTGTCGTTTCGAAAGACGGCGCCGACGACGTCACGCGCGTTTTGCAAGAAGCGGGCGAAAAAGTCTTCCGCATTGGCGAGGTTGAGCCCAACAAATCCGGCAAGCCCGTCACGATCGAAGGTCTGAGCGGCGTTTGGCCATGCTAAAAGTCTGTATCCTGATCTCGGGCCGCGGCAGCAACATGCAGTCCTTGGTCGAAGCGGCAGCAGCCCCCGGTTTTCCGGCTGAAATTGCCTGCGTCATTTCGAACAATCCCGACGCCGCGGGTTTAGCTTGGGCTGCCGCGCGCGGCATTCCGACGGCGGTCGTCAATCACCGCCCCTTTGGCAAAAACCGCGAAGCCTTTGAAGAAGCGCTGGATCAAAAAATAAACAGCTTTGGATGCCAGCTTGTTTTGCTGGCGGGCTTTATGCGCTTGCTGACGCCTTGGTTCGTCACGCGCTGGCTGGACAGGCTTGTCAACATCCACCCGTCGCTTTTGCCCGCGTTTCCGGGTCTGCACGTCCAACAACAAGCGCTGGATTACGGCGCGAAATTCTCGGGCTGCACGGTCCACTTTGTCCGCGCCGAAATGGATCACGGGCCCATTATCATTCAGGCCGCCGTCCCCGTTTGCCAAGACGACGATGCCGATACGCTGGGCGCGCGCATTCTGACGATGGAACACAAAATCTATCCGCGCGCGCTGGCCTTGATCGCCGAAGGGCGCGTCAACGTCCACGATGAAAAAACATTTATCGCCGACGCGCCTCTCCCGGAAAGCATTAGCAATCCGGTCGCTTAAAAAAGGAACCGTCTCATGCCCCAGACTTTGGCTCAGCAAATCATTTCGCATCAGATGAAACGCGACGTTTCCATCGGCGCGGTTATCGACAAGCTGCCGATCACCAAGATGTTCATGAACGAAGTTTTGGCCCCGCCTGCGATCAACTATTTTCGCAATGATTTTGGCCCGCTGTTTAAAGAACTGGGCCAGCCTGAATCCGTTTTCGATCCCACGCGCGTTTTTTTCATTCCCGATCATACGGTGCCTTCTTGCTCGACCAAGGTCAGCCAAGGCATCGACATCATGAAAGAGTTCGCCAAAGAAACCGGCATCAAGATGTTCAAGGAATGCGACGGGATCGAGCATGTCCTGCTTCCTGAAAGCGGCGCGATCGTCCCCGGCGACATCATGATCGGCACGGATTCGCACACCGATACAAACGGCGCGCTGAACTGTCTGGCCTTTGGCGTCGGCACAACGGACGCGCAGTTAGCTATGGCCACGGGCTTTCTTTATAATTTTGTGGTCCCGCCTTCGATCCTTTTCCGCCTGCACGGCAAGATGAAAAAGAACGTCAGCGGCAAAGACGTTATCTTGTCGATCATCGGCCAAATGGGCGCTGGTGGCTGCGCCAAAAAAGTCGCCGAGTTCGGCGGCGAAGGCCTTGCCAACCTGTCGATGGACGACCGCTTTACGATGGCCAATATGTGCGTCGAAATGAGTGCACGCACAGGCTTGTTCCCCACGGACGAAGCGACAAACGCATACCTCGCTGAATCCAAGCCTTCGTGGGAGCCTTTCAAAACAACCATCGACGAAGCCGCGCCTTACGAAAAGATCATCGACATCGATCTGGCCGCCATCGAGCCGATGGTATCGTTTCCGCACTTGCCCGCGCACGCCGTTCCTGTCGCTCAGTTCGAAGCAATGGCCGCCAAAACACGTCAAGCAAACGACGCCACGCTGGCCCGCGTCGAAAGCGACAAAATCAACTTTGCCTTTATCGGCTCATGCACCAATGGCCGCCCCAACGATCTGGCCGCTGCCGCCGCTATCTTAAAAGGCAAAAAGATTCACCCCGACGTGACGCTGATCCTGATCCCCGGCAGCCGCAAAGTTTATCAATGGGCGCTTGAGACGGGCATCCTTTCCATTTTCGTCGAGGCCGGGGCCAACATCATGGCGTCGAACTGCGGCACCTGCTTTGGCAAACATATGGGGGTCTTGTCTGGCAAAGGCCGTATGATCAGCACCAGCAACCGCAATTATCAGGGCCGCATGGGATCGAAAGACGCGCAAATCTTTTTAGCCAGCCCCGCGACCGTCGCGACATCGGCGCTGGCTGGCCGCATCACCGCGCCCACCGAAGAATAAGGGAGACACCCAACATGAAAGCGATCATTTCAACGGTCTATGGCCCCGACATCAATACCGACGACATCATCCGCGCCGACATTCTGCAAGAAGAATGGGAAAAGCCCGGCTTTGCCACCTATGCCTTCGACAAGTTTGATCCCGACTTTCGCACGCGCTGCGCCGGACATTCGGCCAACGTCATTATCGCAGGCAGCAATTTCGGATCAGGTTCGTCGCGTGAGCAGGCTGTCTATGCCATCCGCTATAACAACGTCGCCTTTGTCGTCGCGCAAAAAGACCCGCAAACGGGCGTCGCGTACCCTGATATCTTTTATCGCAACGCCGTCAATAATGATTTACCGTTAATCACGCTCGATAGCCTTGACGGTCTGCGCGCAGGCGATGAACTGGACCTTGACCTTGCCGCCAAAACATTGACCAACGTCACAACAGGCAAAATCTTCACGTTCGATATGTCGCAAACCGATATCGACACGCTGCAAAGCGGCGGCTTGATCGGCAAAGCCAAACAAGACATCCGCGCCCGCCTCAGCAAATAAAAACAAGCAACTAAAAAAGGGGCCTCTATCGGCCCCTTTTTCTTTATTCAGCGTTTCTTAGCCAACCAATTCGACCTGGCTGAAGAAATAGGCGATTTCGATCGCGGCATTTTCAGCGCTGTCCGAGCCGTGGACCGAGTTCGCTTCGATGCTTTCGGCATACAGCTTGCGGATCGTGCCTTCGGCTGCATTCGCGGGGTTCGTCGCGCCCATGATGTCGCGATAGAAAGCCACGGCATTATCGCCTTCCAGAACTTGAACCACGACAGGGCCCGAGGTCATAAAGGTGCAAAGATCGTTAAAGAAGGGGCGTTCTTTGTGAACGGCATAAAAGCCTTCAGCCTGAGCGCGGGTCAGCTGCAAACGCTTTTGCGCGACGATACGCAGGCCTTTTTCTTCGATAACGGCGTTAATCTTGCCGGTCAGATTGCGGCGCGTGGCATCGGGCTTCAAAATAGAAAAGGTACGTTCCATAGCCATGAAAAAGGCTCCTTATCGTTGATTGTGAAAACTGCCTGCCTTATAGCGACCTCCCGCCCCCTCCGCAACCCCCCGGGCTGGGCCCGGGGCCATTTTTGGGGGGAGAACACGTCTGCATCAGGGGTATGCCACCTAGAATGGCCGCCGTCCGTGACAACGTAACATTTTCCCTTCCCCTTTTTAGCGGCCAGGGTCGGAAAAGAGCCCTAACGAAGGCGACCATCGGCTTGGTGGGGTATTATAATAGATTTTGCTTGTTTTAGACTTTTTGACAGTCTTTCGCTATCTCTTCGCTCAGCTCCGCACAGACGCCGCGGATTTGCTCTGTCGTCACCAGAAGATGCGAAATGCCTTCTGTCACTTGATTGGTCGCTGTGCTGGTCATCACGGCGCTGGTCGCAATTTCTTGCGTTGCCGCCGTTTCCTGCTCAAGCGCGCCTTTGATCGCAACGGTAATGCTGTTGATCTGACGAATAACATCGCGAATATCCGTCATATGATCGCGCGCGCCTTGTGACGAATCCCGGACATCCCCCATTTGAGATTCAATTTTTTTAGTCGCCTCTGCCGTTTGCTTGGCCAAATCCTTGACCTCGCCCGCAACGACGGCAAAGCCTTTGCCATGCTGACCGGCGCGCGCCGCTTCGATCGTCGCGTTCAAAGCCAAAAGATTTGTTTTATTCGCAATTGAGCGGATCAACTCAACCATCGACAAAATTTTATCGGCGTGGTTGGTCAAGGTCGTCACCGCTTCATCGGCAGAGCCAACTTTTCTGACCGCCGTCTCGGCAATGCCCGCGGCTTCGTCCGCTTGGCGCCCAATTTCATGAATGGCCGAGTTCATCTCCTCAACCGCGCTGGCAATGCTTGTCGCACTTTCCGTCGCGCGCGCGGCGGCCGTTGTCGTATCGGCGGCACGCTGCTGATGATCATCGGTCAGCTTAACCAGCCGCCCCGCATGGTCTTTCAAAAGAGCCAACGGCTTAAAAAACTTGGAGGGCTCAACTGTTGTCGGCTTGATGTCCGTTTGCACGGCAGAGGGCTCTGCCGCCCCGGTTGTTTTCAACCGCTGCTGCACCAGCATGGCGACAAGCCCGCCAAAGGCAAGGGCCCCCGCCCCAGCCATAGGCGCATCGAAACCAAACGCCAAAAGCGCTGCCGGAGCCGCCGCCGACAACAAGCACCCGCCCCAAACCGAGGAAGAAGTTGTTGCGCTACGCTGAGAGAAAGAATCAAGGTCAGACATATCGTTAACCATGGGGATCAAGGCTTAAGATTTGTCAAAGGAAGGGCGTACGGTTGTGTTCTTGAAAAAAGACCGCCGAAGAAAAGAAAGCGGCTTCTTTCCGGCTTGTTTTACCCCAAAATGGACGGCATTTCTTTAAAAATCTATCAAAGCTTTACCAGACCTTCAGCTTTTTCGCTTACAGTGCAAAAGATATGGATAAGTTTTTTTGATCAAAACATTGTTTTTCCGAGGTGTGCCATGAGTCCATCCGACGCCTTTGGCCTAGCGGCTTTCGAAGCGGGACAAAACCCTTATTTAGCTTTTCTTCGGCAATGGGGGCCGGCTCTTGGCGAGCTTTCGGACTTTGGAAAAATAGCCGTTATTGCCGCACGCCGCGTTGACAACACCAAAGCTTCGCAAGATTGGCAAAACTCAATGGCCGGTTTTTGGGATCGGTTTAACCTATCGGCTGCCTTTTTCGAGCTTATGCGCGACAAAAAAGCTCCCATTCAGCCTGTGACAAACCTCGGGCAGCTTCTTGTGATGCACCATCCGGCTTTCCAACCCGGTGTCGGCACCGAAGCCCAACGCGATGCCAAAGAAACGCTGATGAGCGGCATGCATGCTGTTGCAACCTATGCGCACCGAGACGATATCGCATTGTCTATCGTTGCTCTCGCCGCCAAACATGGGGTTTCTATCCGAGAAAAAGGCGTTCTTTTAGAAAAAGTCCGCGGGCAGGCCCCCGCGCTTAAACCGGCCCAGCGACAAGTTAAATCACTTGCCGAGGAAAGGCATGAACAACAGGAATTCCAAGGCCGCTCGGTTCAGCCGCGACTTCAAGAAAAAACAGGTCTAGCGACCGCACAGGAATGGGGGGCGCGCATGGGATTTCCAACAGAAGTGACGACCCGAGGCCCCCATGGCGGGCTGGTCGGTATTCATTCATCGCGCTTGAATATCGGGCAACCGCCTGTCGAAGGGCGCGAAACACTTTCGGGCCTCGAGCGTATTGACGCGCTCAACAGAAATCCAGGCCAAGTCAAAGTTGAGGCCTATACAAAAGGCGTCGGCTAAAAGCTTTAAGACAAATCCGACGCGCCTTGAGCGGCGATGAGTTCGATCAGACCATCGACCAGCCCTTCGATTTCTTGGGCGTCTTCGCCTTCCGCCATCACGCGGATCAAAGGCTCGGTCCCCGATTTGCGGACCAGTAAGCGCCCTTTCCCCTTCAGCGTTTCTTCTGTCGCAGCCAAGGCTTTTTGAACGGCTTCGTTTTCTAAAACACAGCCCGGCGCGCGCACGTTTTTCAAAATCTGCGGCAGCGGCTGAAACATCTGGCACGCTTCGCTGGCGGGGCGATCTTGCCCGCGCAAAACCGTCAGAATCTGAAGCGCTGCCAAAAGCCCGTCGCCCGTCGTGCTAAAATCGCTTAGGACCATATGACCGGATTGCTCGCCGCCCACATTGCAATCGTGCGCCCGCATGGCTTCGACAACATAGCGGTCGCCCACAGGTGTGCGAAGAACGCTGACGCCTTGCGCCGCCAAAAACCGCTCAAAACCCAGATTGGACATAACCGTCGCAACGACCTTGCCGCCACGCAGCGTCCCCGCCTTGGCCCATGTCGAAGCGATCATCGCCATCAACTGATCGCCGTCGATGATCTGGCCCTTTTCATCGGCCATAATCAAACGATCGGCATCGCCGTCCAAGGCAAGGCCAATATCGGCCCCATGCATCAAAACGGCTTCGCGCATCAACTGCGTGTGCGTCGCCCCGCAATTCAAATTGATATTCCGGCCATCCGGCGCCACAGCAACGGGAATGACATCCGCGCCCAATTCCCACAACACTTGCGGCGCGGCTTTATAGGCTGCGCCATTGGCGCAATCGACGACGATCTTTAAACCGTCCAACCGCAACTTGCCTGACGACGTGCTTTTAATGAACTCGACATACCGCCCGACAGCGCCATCTAAACGGCTCGCGCGCCCCAAATCGGCAGAGGCCGCCAAATCCGCGCCCATGCCTTCATCCATCAAGGCTTCGATTTGCGTTTCAATATCGTCGGATAATTTATAGCCATCCGGCCCAAAGATTTTGATCCCGTTATCTTCGAAAGGATTATGCGACGCCGAAATCATCACGCCCAAATCGGCGCGCAAACTTTTTGTCAGCATGGCAACGGCTGGCGTCGGCAAAGGCCCCAGCAAGATCACATCCATCCCCTGGGCGATAAAGCCCGCCGTCAAAGCGGGCTCGATCATATAACCGGACAGGCGCGTATCTTTGCCAATCACAACGCGGTGCCGATGTGCCCCGCGCCGAAACAAACGCGCCGCCGCCATCGCCGTTGACATCGCAATCGGCGCTGTCATGGGGTCCGTATTGGCGCGGCCACGAATGCCATCGGTGCCGAATAAATGACGCGCCATGAAGGCTCCTTTCTTCCCAGACGGCTTAACCGATCAAAGCCGCAGCCTTGTCCGCAATCGCCTCGCTGGTCAGACCAAAATGTTTATACAAAACAGGGGCCGGGGCCGAAGCGCCAAAATCGGACAAGCCGACAAAGCCGCCTTTGCAACCGATCAAAGCGTCCCATCCCATCGAGATCCCCGCTTCAACCGCCAGACGCGGGGCCGATCCCAAAACCTTTTGACGATAGGCTTCGTCCTGCTGCAAGAACAATTCGCGGCACGGCACCGAAACAACGGCAGCGTGAATGCCCTTGGCTTTCAACAAAGCGCGCGCCTCAATCGCCAAAGACACTTCCGAGCCCGTCGCCATCAGCGTCACGGCGCGTGCGCCTTCAGCTTCGGCCAAAATATACGCGCCCTTGGCCGACAGATTTTCAGCCTCGGCATTCGCGGCACGCAGCGTCGGCAAGCCCTGACGCGACAGCGCGAGCAGGCTGGGGCCTTCGCGGTTTTGCAAAGACAACTGCCAGCATTCCGCCGTTTCAATGCCATCCGCCGGACGGAAAACATGCAAGTTCGGGATCGCGCGCAACGCGGCCAAATGTTCGATGGGTTGATGCGTCGGCCCGTCTTCGCCAAGCCCAATGCTGTCATGCGTCATCACAAAAACAACGCGCTGCTTCATCAATGCCGCCAAACGGATCGACGGGCGCATATAATCGGCAAACTGCATAAAGGTTCCGCCATAAGGCGCAATACCGCCATGCAGCGCCATGCCGTTCATCGCGGCGGCCATGCCATGCTCGCGCACGCCATAATGCACATAACGCCCCGCATAGGTCGGCGGCAAAATCGCCCCAAACCCTTTAACCGCCGTATTATTCGACGGCGTCAAATCTGCCGAGCCCCCAATCAATTCGGGCATCACCGGCAACAGCGCTTCCAAAACCGAGCCCGACGATTGGCGCGTTGCCGCTTTGGGTTTTTCCGCCGCCAAGCTCTGTTTCAATTTGACAATCGCTTGCTCAAACAACGGCGGCAAATCGCCACGCATCACGCGCTCAAACTCGGTCCGCTGCGCATCTTGCTGCAAACGCCCTTCCCAAGCCGTGCAATCGTCCGGCGTCCCCACCTTGCGCCACGCCGCCAAAATCTCATCCGGGATGACAAACGGCGCGTGCGGCCAACCCAGCTTTTCGCGCGTCGCGGCAATTTCATCAGGCCCCAACGGCGACCCGTGACATCCCGATGTGCCCCCCTTGTTCGGTGCGCCAAAACCAATCGTCGTACGGCAAGCGATCAACGACGGCTTATCCGTCACATCCAGCGCCGCCTGTGTCGCCTTGGCAATCGCTGCCGGATCATGGCCATCGATGCTTTGCACGTGCCAGCCATAAGCGGCAAAACGCGCAGGCACATCTTCCGTAAAGGAAAGCGTCGTCGGCCCATCAATCGAAATCTTGTTGTCGTCATAGAAAACGACCAAGCGGCCAAGCTTCATATGGCCTGCCAGCGACGCGGCTTCGTGGCTGATGCCTTCCATCAAATCGCCGTCGCCCGCAAAGACAAACGTTCTGTGCCCAACCAGCGCATCGCCAAAACGCGCATTCAACATGCGCTCGGCCATCGCGAAACCGACGCTCGACGCGATCCCCTGCCCCAACGGCCCCGTTGTCATTTCGGCGCCGATTTCCAAATCGCGCTCAGGGTGCCCCGGCGTGCGGCTGTGCAACTGGCGGAAGTTCTTGATCTCGTCCATCGTCATGGCCTTGTAGCCAGACAGATAGGCCAAAGCATAAAGCAGCATCGAGCCATGCCCGCCCGACAAAATGAACCGATCGCGATCGGCCCATGTGGGGCGCGCCGGATCAAAGCGCAGGAAATGACGCCACAAAACAGTCGCGACATCGGCCATGCCCATCGGCATACCAGGATGGCCGGACTTGGCCTTTTCGACCGCATCCATCGCCAAGGCGCGGATCGCGTTCGCCATATCGTTGTGAAGAGTATCGGCAGCAGCGGCAGGATCGAAAGACATGTTTTTCTCGATTTGTTCGTTATGAAAAAGGAATAGCGGAAGATCACCCCTTCCGCGCGCAGGCCAAAATGCCGCAAACGGGCGGCCAGAGCAAGGGGCCCGACTTAAAAATCCACAAGCTTTATAGACAGACCCCTTTTTCAGGCCGTTCGCGCACGCAAAAGATTGACGCGAGTCCCCGAGATGCCTACATTTTCTCAAGTGATTCGCGAAACTTACAAAGAGTAGCCGCCATGAACCGCCTACGCCGCGCTTTAGAAGATCTGGACGACTTGATTTCGGGTCTTGAAGATCGGTTGTATGCCCAGAAAACGCGCGCCGCCCGCGCGGCAGCCGAAATGGCTGAAGCCCAGAAAAAACAAAACGAACAAATCAAAATGGCCCGCGCCCGCGAAGCCAGCGCTATCGCCGCCTCGCAAAAGGTTGCCAAGCGCCTTGACGACACAATCGAGCACGTCTCGCGTATTCTCCAGTAATTTTAAGCCAAAGGAGCCCTCACCCGATGCCAAATGAATCCTTTGCGCCAAAAGCCTCTGTCACGGCAGACCCTTATGCTAGCGCAACAAAGGTTGCTGTTTCCCTGCATGGCCGCGAATATTTGGTAACGTGCGGGGCCGAAGAGACGGATCGTTTAGAAGAAATCGTCGCGTTTGTTGAATCGCGCCTCGAAGACGTCGCGACCCAAAACGGCAGCGTTTCGGAAACGCGTCTTTTCATGCTGACCTGTCTGATGCTCGCCGATGAGCTTATTGAAATCAAAAGAAAATCTTCCGATCAACGTCGCGCTGACGAAGACTTATTTGTCGCAGCGGTCGAGCATTTAAAGGACCGCGTCGCCCAACTCTCCCAAGAAATCGGCCGCGCCTAACCGGCGTGCCGCCGGGGGCATTTTGGGGGGAGAACACTTCTGTATTGGGGTATGCCACCTAGAACGGCAAACGACGCACCTGACATCGATATTAGCATCGTCGCCCACCATTCATTCGTCATCCCCGCGGAGGCGGGGATCCAGGGGACCTCTCGGCTGGCGCGGACGGGGATAAAAAGGAAACGCCTTCTCTGGCGGCCAAATCCTTTGGATCCCCGCCTTCGCGGGGATGACGCAAAAGGAAAAAACGGCGCAGAATAAATCCGCATACCTCTATGAAGCCGATGAGCCCAAACAGACAGCCTCGG
>CAYMGM010000010.1:0-62452 GCA_964390005.1 uncultured Rhodospirillaceae bacterium
CTGAAAGGTCGCCTGGATCCCCGCCTTCGCGGGGATGACGAATGAAGGGGGGCGATACCAAAAGTCGATGTCAGGTGCATAGGCTCGCCGTTCTAGGTGGCAAATCCCAATACTGAAGTGTTCTTCGCAAACCGGCGTGCCGCCGGGGGCATCTGTTTAAGCCCATCTACTTCATTAAGGTATGCGGTTTTATTCTGCACCGCCCTTTCCTTTTGTGTCATCCCCGCGGAGGCGGGGACCCAGAGGGCTTGGCCGTCAGAGAAGACGCTTCCGTTTTTGTCCCCGTCTGTGCCAACTGAAAGGTCGCCTGGATCCCCGCCTGCGCGGGGATGACGAATAAGGAAGAGGGGTGACGCCAAATGTTGATGTCAGGTGCGGGGATCAGCCATTCTAGGTGGCATACCCCTATACAGAAGTGTTCTCCCCCCAAAAACGGCAGCGGCGCCACGCCGCTAAGTGTCGATGTTGGTGGCGGAGAGGGCGTTTTCGACGATGAAATCGCGACGCGGTTCAACAACATCGCCCATTAATGTCGAAAACACTTCTTCGGCTGTATCGGCTTGGTGGACTTTGATTTGCAACAGTGAGCGAATGTCCGGGTTCAACGTCGTTTCCCACAATTGGTCGGGGTTCATTTCCCCAAGACCTTTGTACCGCTGGATGGTCAGGTTGCGGCGGCCATGTTCGGTCGCGGCGTCTAAAAGACTGGCCGGGCCTGCAATGGACCGTGCTTCGCCAACCGCGCGAACCATTAACTGCGCGGGCTTTTGGAAATGCTGCTGCATCATGGCCGCCATCGAATCCAATTTGCGAGCCTCGGCGCTGCGCAGAATGTCGGCATCCATGTGAACGCGATGCGTTACGCCTTGGCGCGTCCGCGTGAAAAGAAGGCCTTTGCCCGGCGTGGCTTCACCGCGCCAGCCGCGTTCGGATTCCGGCAAAACTGTATCCAAGCGCGTCGCGACATAGGCGGCAACCTCGGCGGCGCGCGCGTCGTCATAGGTTTGTCCCATGCCAAAAGCGCCCGCAATGGCTGCTTGCTCGATCAGCGCACGAGGGCTGACGCGAACCGACAGCGTGTCAACGGCGGCGCGCACGCTGCGATATTGTTCGGCCAAAGCGCGTAGTTCTGCGCCTTGCAAAACGGTGCCGTCGTGTAGCGTTAGTTGAGCTTCTTCAAGGCCCGAATCCAACAGGTAATCTTCAAGCGCCCGCTCGTTCTTCAAATAACGCTCTTTGCCGCTACCGCGCTTGATACGGAACAAAGGCGGTTGCGCGATATAGATATAACCGCGTTGGACCAGCTCGGGCATCTGGCGATAGAAAAACGTCAGCAAAAGCGTGCGAATGTGGCTTCCATCCACATCGGCGTCGGTCATGATGATGATTTTATGATAACGCGCTTTGTCGGCGTTGAATTCCTCGCGCCCAATGCCGCAGCCGATGGCCGTGATCAGCGTGCCGATTTCGGCGGACGATAGCATTTTGTCAAAACGCGCGCGTTCGACATTCAGGATCTTGCCGCGCAGCGGCAGAATGGCTTGGGTTTTGCGCGAACGGCCTTGTTTGGCTGAGCCACCTGCCGAATCGCCCTCGACGATGAAAAGCTCGGCCTTCGACGGATCGCGTTCCTGACAATCCGCCAATTTGCCCGGCAACGTCGTGGGGTCAAGGGCGCTTTTGCGGCGCGTCAGTTCACGCGCTTTACGCGCGGCTTCGCGGGCGGCGGCGGCTTCTGCCGCTTTGCTGACAATGCGCTTGGCATCGGCTGGGTGTTCTTCAAACCAAGTTGACAGCATCTCGCCCACGATTTGCTCGACAACGGGCTTAACTTCGGACGAAACCAGTTTTTCCTTGGTTTGCGACGAGAATTTGGGATCCGGCACTTTGACGGACAGAACGCAGGTCAAGCCTTCGCGCGAATCTTCGCCGGAAAGCGAAACCTTTTCTTTTTTCGCGATCCCGCTTTCTTCGGCGTATTGGTTGATCGCGCGCGTCAGCGCAGCGCGGAAGCCCGCCAAATGCGTGCCGCCGTCTTTCTGAGGGATGTTGTTGGTGAAGCACAGCATGTTTTCAAAATAGCTGTCGTTCCATTGCAGCGCGCATTCGACGGTCATGTCGCCGCTATCTTTGCGCGTGTAAAGGCTGGTTTCATGCAGCGGCGTTTTTGATTTGTCCAAAAAGCCGACAAAAGCGGCCAAGCCGCCTTCGTAATGAAGCTTGACGGATTTGGGCTCGGCCCCGCGATTGTCGGTGAGGTTCAAATTGACGCCCGAGTTTAAAAAGGCCAGTTCGCGCAACCGGTGTTCCAAGGTGGCAAACGAGAACTCGGTCTGCGTAAAAATCTCATGCGAGGGCAGGAAGGTGATCTCGGTTCCGTTTTGATCGGAATCGGCGACAGGTTTCAGCGGCGCGACGGCCACGCCGTTTTCGAACCGCATGGCCCATTCCGAGCCCTGACGCCAGATGCGCAGCTCCATCCACGAAGACAGCGCATTGACGACGGAAACGCCGACGCCATGCAATCCGCCCGAGACTTTGTACGAGTTTTGGTTGAACTTACCGCCTGCGTGAAGTTGGGTCATCACGACTTCAGCCGCGCTGACGCCTTCTTCGGGGTGGATATCGACCGGGATGCCGCGCCCGTTGTCGCGGACGGTCACAGATCCATCGGCATTCAAGATCACGTCAATGCGCGAGCAATAGCCCGCCAGCGCTTCATCGACAGCGTTATCGACGGCTTCATAGACCATGTGATGCAGGCCCGATCCGTCATCGGTATCGCCGATATACATGCCGGGGCGTTTACGAACCGCGTCGAGGCCGCGCAAAATGGTAATGGAATCGGCGCCGTAATCTTCCGCGCCAACGGCAGCGTCAAGCTGAGAATCTGACATGAAAAAAAGACCTGTTTTGATACGGTGTTTGAGGCCTTTTTTTCTAGCACGCGGGGGCAGCGGATGCAATGCCGGAAATACCGCCTAACATCTTGGAAGATTTCATAAAAAAAGGCGCGATAAAGCGCCTTTTTTGTCAGGAAAAGATGTGACTCAGAATTTAGGGCAACCGCCCCCTACGCCATCGCGGCAGAAGTTCATGGCGCCGCGTGTGGCGGGCATATTCTGAGGCTTGGCTGCTTTTGCTGTAGTCGTTGGGTCGGTGGCAGCTGCGGCTTTGGGGCCGTCTTTGGCCATCTTGTCTATTAAGCGTTGGCCTGCGGCTGCGCGGTCGATAAGGAGGGCCGTCCCTAATTCGAAACGCTCGCTTCCCGCAGGCGTGTTGGGCGATTGGACTGAGCCGGGAACAAGGTTTCCGCTTTTGAATTCACCCTTGAAATTGAGTGAATTGTCGCTTTTAATGCTAGGTTGCGTGATGCCTACGGCCATATCATCGCCTTGTCGAATAATTGTCGTAAGGACGGTTGCATTATGTTTTGCACCCATATGACTTTCTGCGAAAGTCATATGTACGATTCCCGTCTTAGGCTCAACTTCGTAGCGTTCAATGGTTTGATTGGAGCCTGCGAGACCTTGGTATTTCTGCGCCTCGTCCGACGGCTGCACGCGCTGCGCCGGTGCGGGTGCTGTGGTGGCACTGTTGATGGCCGTCTTGTAGTTTTTGATGAATACGGCCCGTGTCTTACCTAAATCTTCCAAGAGAGTTCTATCTGCTGCATTTTGGGGATTCTGAGGCTTGAGCGATCCAGGCGCGATGTTTCCGTCAGGACCTATTTCTGCCGAAAAGTTTAGTTTGGGTTGGTTCGAGACAACGCGGACCCGTCCATTTTCGTAGATTGTCCGCAGGGTAATACGACCGCCTTGGCCCAAATTGCCTTGGTCAAAGATAAAACCATCAGCTTTTTTGGTTGTTGAGTTCAGTTTGACGTCAATCATCGTTTGATGAGGGTCCACGGCGTTTTGAAACTTTTTACCCTCAGGCGTTTGCGGCATTGTGTCTGCGTTGGCGGGGAATAAACTTCCCGCTGCGTTTGCTGTCTGATCGCCATAGGTCAAGACATGGCCGAGCGCGGCCCCAGCTTTTTGAGCCATCGTATGGCCGACTTCCTGCGCGGCTGTGATAAAATTCTGCCCCATGGGCGAGGCGAGGGCCACCGAAAGAGCCAAGGGGGCCATTACGGTCGCCCCAAGAGTTTGGAGAAGATGGCGGTTGGGATGGGCCGCGGTTTTGGGTGTCTCTGGTTCTTTCGCCATTTTGTTTTCTCTCGTTTCTGTCGCCGTTCTCGGCGCAATTTTTTTTCAACTTATTAAAAGATAGTCCCCACGATTTTTTGAAGAGGCGTATCTTATTTTCTTCCCTTATGGTTTAGGGCAACCGCCCCCCCACCCGTCGCGGCAGTAGTTCATGGCGCCACGTGTGGCAGGCATGTTTTGCGGCGTTTTTGAAGCCTGTTGCGCGGCCGCTTTTTGCTGCATTTGTTGGCTGTAATTATTGGCAACCGTCTCCATGGTTCCAAGCATCTTGTTACCCGTTGCCGCTTGCCTTTGAGCCAAAGCCACGGCTTTGGCTTGGCGATCCGGTTGTTTTTGAGGGTCGACGCCAGCGGCCTTGACTGATGCAGGAATGACAGCTCCGCTAGCAGGATCTAATTGAGCGTCAATTTCAAGCTTTGTCAGACCAAAAGTTCCCCCATCATAATTGGGTTGCGTTAATCTTATACTGTTCTTTCCGCCGCGTTCCATTTCAGTGCGGATTTGCATCGGCCCCATTTTTTCGTCGAACGCTAATTTGACGCTGTTTGTTTTTGGATCGGGGGTAACGCCCAAGATTTTTTGTTGATTGCCAATGCTTGCCTGATAGGCCTTCATAAGTTCGGGAGGCGTGCCGGGTTTTTTGATGCCAAAAGCCGCATCAACACCAGCGTTTACGCCAGACTTAAAGAAATTCGAAATAGCCGTGCCGCTGATAGCCAATTCCCCCGCCGCGGCGGTTTTATCGCCTGCTGTCAGGACATTGCCCAAGCCAACGGCGGCTTTTTGGGCAACCATGCCTGCCGTATCGCGAAGGGTGTTGCCAACTTCGCTTGCCGCGTTTTTGAACGCATCGATCATTGGGCTCATTGCCAACGAACCAGCGACAGCAAGCGACGCTAAACCCGCGCCCATTCGTTTTAAAGCGCTACGGTTCGGGCGCGTGGTTGCTTGGGGGGCTTCTGGAATGTTTGGCATAGCAATAATCCCATCTTCAGCAAAAAAATAATCAAATTCCTACGCTGTCATCGTAACACATAATTGTCAGCGCTTTGTAAATAAAGAATAGTTGCGGTGGATTTGAGACAAAAACCGCGGAAAAAGGCCTTTGGGGGCCTCTCCGCGGCTTTTGTTATTAAAATCAGTTTGTTAGTTACTTCTGTCGACGACAAAACGTGCGACATCTTCTAAAAGACCGGCGCGGCCTTCAAAAACACTGAGGTGCTGAATGGCCTGTTCCGACAATAAATGAGCCTGTTGGCGTGCCCGATCCAGCCCCAAAATGGTGACGAACGTCGCTTTCCCGGCCTCGGCGTCACGCCCCACGGGTTTGCCCGTTTCTTCTTCGGTGCCTTCGGCATCCAGCAAATCGTCAATGATTTGGAAGGCAAGGCCCAGATCATGCGCATAAGCCCGTAAAGCCGCCAAATGCTGGGGCGAGGCTTTGCCCAAAAGACCGCCTGCTTCGGCGGAAAAAGCGATAAGTTCGCCCGTTTTCATACGTTGCAAGCGCGTGATGGCACCGATATCCAATTGGGTGGTTTCGGCGATCAGATCCAGCATTTGTCCGCCGACCATCCCGCCGCCGCCAGCCGATTTGGACAGCGCCGTGATCAGATTGCAGCGAACCTTGGGATCTTCATGTGTGCGCGAATCGGCCAGGATTTCAAAGGCCAATGTCAGAAGCGCATCGCCCGCTAAAATAGCGGTGGCTTCGTCATATTGCTTGTGCAGGGTCGGTTTGCCGCGGCGCAGATCCGAATTGTCCATCGCGGGCAAATCATCATGAATCAGCGAATAGCAGTGAACGCATTCAATGGCTGCCGCGACGCGCAGCGCGCATTCGCCGCCGACGCCAAACAGCGCGGCGCTGGTCACAACCAAAAAGGGACGTAAGCGTTTACCGCCGCCCAGCACGCTATAGCGCATGGCGTCGAAAAGTTTTTTCTCCGCGAACTCGGTTTTGGGGAGCAGGCGGTCCATCGCGTCGGTGACGTCAGAGGCGGTTTTCATCATGGCCGAGGCCAAAGCAGGGCTAACAGAGGGCATGGATTTCACAAAAGGGCGTTAAAGGGTTAAAGGGATCGAAAGATCAAGCGTCAAAAGGCGTGGCCGAGGCCTCACCTGCCGGGTTGATCGCGATTTGTTGGATGCGCATTTCCGCTTCGCGCAGCTTGGCCTCGCAGTGACGCTTGAGGAAAACGCCGCGTTCATAGGCGGCAATCGCGTCGTCGAGTTTGGCTTTGCCATCTTCTAAGCGTTTGACAAGGCTTTCTAATTCGCTCAAAGCCTCTTCAAAAGAGAGCTTGGCGATTTCGGGCGGAAGAGGGGCTTGATTCTGTGTCATACCCCACTTTACCCGACGAGGGGCCTCTCTTTCAATATCTTGGATTCAAGGGGCTTCATGAATCTTAAGAAAATTCCGTCTAGGGTGCTTTTATCTTCAAAGAAAACAGTCCAATGGACAAGGCTCATGTCATTCTTTTCCCGCCCCGTCGTCGCGCCTTCGGCCCATGTTTATCGCTATTATCGTTTTATTCGGATTCTTGCATGGGGCATGGGGCTTGCTTTTATGGGCTTTTCTGTGCCGCTTTTCTTGGATGATCTTGCGGGCTTTGCTTGTTTCTGCCTTGTTTTCGGTGCGGGGATTATTGTCGTCGCACAAAAGAGCTGTGTCGTTTTAGATGACAGCACGATTTCTGTTTTTTCGTTACTGGGGCGGCGCTCTATGCGGCGTTCAGATGTTGCCTGCAGACAAAGAGGTTATTCCTCCAAGGGCGTCTCGTTTCTTTTACTTATCTCGAAAAATGACGATGAACCGCCTTTGTCCTTGAACAGTAACGAGTTCCAATATGATGTCTTTTTTAAAGATTGGTTGGAAACAATACCTGAAGAGCAAGAACCGCGTCGTGGTGCGTTCATTCGCTATCTGCGCTGGCTTTATCCGCATCAAAAGGCGCGGGAATGTGTGCGCGCCTTTCGACGGGTGCGCAAAGGGCTGTGGTTTGTTGGGGCTCTTTCAATCCTTCAATTTGCTTTGCTCGCGCTTCCACGGATGCCTGTCGTTGACAGCCTATGGGGTCTTTTTCCTTTTGCTGTTGCCGCTCTTTGTTTGCTGGTGCCGCGCGCGTTTGTTCCGCTTCCCTCGCCGCGAGGCCGTTTTGAGGCCCCCCTTTATCTTTTGTATGGGATAAGCGGGGTTGCCCTGGGGGTTGCAAGCGATCCGGAGAACACGGTTTATGTCGGTTGGACGTGGCTTTCAATGGCGCTGGCGGGCACGCTGTTTTTCGCGCTGTACTGTTCTCTTCTTGATCGGCAGGCTTTTCGGCGGTTTCTGGCTTGTCCGCCGGGCAAGATCGTTTTGGTTTGCTTTTTCCTGTTTTTATACGGTCTCGGCGCCAGTTTTCTTGTGAACAAAAGCTGGGATCGTGTTCCGCCAACCGTTTATCGGTTGGTTGTCAAAAATCGCTATGAGAAAAATAACCGATTTACGGGACTTCTGCGCGTAGCGTCATGGCGCGATGTTGAAAACGAAACGGTTCGTCTTGGTGTGCCGGAATGTCAGGCGGCGCTTCTTCCTCCTGGCTCGGTTGTCTGTCTGGGGGTTCATCAAGGCGGTCTTGGCGTTTCTTGGGCCGAAAAAACGGTTTGTCCCGAAGATCATGTCCCTTGAATGGGGCTGGGCTCTATCAATTCTTCCGTTTGGACGCTGATGCCGTTTTCTTTGAGCAAGCGCGCCGTTATGCCATCGCCTTTTGTGCGGTTGCCTGAAAAGGTGCCGTCATAAATCACGCCGCTGCCGCATGAAGGGCTGTTCGCTTTGAGGATCGCTTGCGTGATGCCCAAGGCTTTGCAGACGGCCAAGGTGCGTTCAGCGCCAAGCTGAAACGCCTCGGTTTGATCCGTGCCGTCGTTATTCAAAACAGTACAGGAGCCATCCGGTTTGGAGACAATCTCACTGGACGGGCGGGGTGTTGGGCGGCCGCCAAGCTGTTCAGGACAAAGCGGCAGCGCTTCGCCTTTGTTGACCAGGTCCACAATACGCGGATCTGTGCAGGCCCCGCCGTTGTAGCGGCACGGGCAACCCGCGAGGCAAGCGCTGACCAAAATCATGGCTGAAGGGACAGGCCGTTAGCGGCCATAAAGCGTTTGATGGTTTCTGTTGCCAGTGTTTCCTCCCCGCGCTGCTGGTATTGCAACATCGCAATGCGCCTGGGCCCGACCGAGCGTAAAATCAGAACACTGTTTTCAAAAGTGTCCCCTTCGCCCAAGGCGTAACCAATTGTGTACCAAATGCCGCGCTGGGTGGGCGAGCTGTTTTGGGTGTCCGTCATGGCTAAAATTTGGGTTTTCCCTTTGAGTTCTTTGATGCGGTCGATGAACTTATCTGAAAGCGCTTTCAAAGCGTTACCGGCATCTGCCTTCTCGGTATCGATCAGCGTTACGGTTAGCATATGAGACCAGCTTTGTGCTGTATCGCCAGGGGCGACAAAGTCAAATCGGGTCGAGAGAGGTGAGATTTCATTGTAGGAAGCCAGACAAGAAACATCCATCGTCTCGGCCAATTTTTTGAAATGGTCGGTCGTCGTAAAATTGACGTTCGGCGTTGTCGATTGAATGGTCGGGCATTCAAAGGCATAGCACGGCGAAGCCAAAAGCAGACCTGCAAGAAAAAGGATGGTTTTCATCTGGGCCCACCATGTTTATAAGGACAAAAAAAGTCCTTGATTATACACTTATGGTTATAGAGCTGTCTAGTCGCGACCTTAGAACGGCATCACGACATCCAGGATCTGGCTGCCATAGCGCGGCTGTTGAACGTCTTGGATGCTGCCATGGCCGCCGTACGAAATGCGTGCCTCGGCGATTTGATCATAAGTCACCGTATTGTCCGAGCTGATATCCTCGGGCCGGATAACGCCCGAAACTTTCAGTTCACGCAGGTCGTAATTAACGACGACTTGCTGCTTGCCCGCTAAGACAAGGTTGCCGTTCGGCAGAACCTGCGTAATGGTGGCCGCGACGCGCAAGCTGATTTTTTCAGAACGGTTGACCGATCCTTTGCCGTCGTTGCTCATATCGCTGCCCATCGATAGCAGGCTCTTTGGATTGACCGATTCGGGAAGAACTTTAGACAATTGCGATTCGAAGCCCAGCATGTTCGTGCCATTGGCCGATTCGCTGTTGGCGCGCGACCGTTTGGTTTCATTCGAAAGTTGGGCTTGTTCGTTGATGCTGATGATAACCGTTAAAATATCGCCCACGCGACTTGCGCGCTGGTCGCGGAAAAAGGTGCGCGAACCTGTCAGCCAAAGCGAGTTAGCTTGTTTTTCGGCCAGATTCGGCGGCGGCATCGGCATGCTGACAGGCGTTGTGCTGGCAATTTTGGTCGGGTCTTGAACCGAAGCCAGTTTGGGTTGTTCGCCAATCTCGTTCAGACGGTCCAGCGCGTTGCAGCCACTAAGGGCCAAAAGCGTCGTTGCTAGCAGAAAAAAACGCGGCCAAGACGTCGGCGCGGCTTGGTTTTTTATCGCAGCCGTCATGGTGTTGCTCCTTCTTTGCTGCGGGTCGCGTCAGCTTGGGTCAGGCGCTGCGCGTTCGTTTGAATACGAATGATGCCAGGCGCTTCGACAACGCCTTCGATCATACGGTTGCTTTGCGTGTTGATAACGCGGATCGTCTCGCCTTTGACGCCATCGATAAGCGCGCGTCCTTGCGCGGTGACAAGCATCAGCGGCGTTTCGACTTTTAAGGTGACAAGGTCGCCGCGTGTCACAAGACGTGGCGGGGTTATGTCGCGGTTACGCAGCGGCTGACCCGGCTGCGTTTCATGGCGCAGCGATTGGCCGATAAGCGCCGAAGCATCGGTGACGGTATCCGCTTGCAAGCGCGTGTCGGGCAGGGAGAGATAATCGATGTCGTTTTTGCCAATCGAGACGCCGGCATCGATATGTTTGGCCAAGACAGGGATTTCGCGCCAAACGGTTGCGCGGCCCGAGACAACGATCATCAAAGGGGCTCGCCCCGTTTGCGCGACCACGTCCGAGCGAAACCGTTTTTGTAACGGATCGAACGAAAAGTTTTTTAACGCAAAGTCGGGCCCGCGATCGGCTGGCAGGTTCAATTCGGGCGGTTGGCCGTCAAAGGCGATTTCAACGCGGCCATCCAAGCGGTTTTCAGCGCCGGGCGCGGTTAGTTTGGCAACAATAGCGTCGCGAATCATGTCGCTGGAGATCTCGACCGAGGCGCGGGTTAAGACGGCTTTGTCGGCAAAGCTTTCGGGGTGCCAATCTAACCTGTATTGATCCGACAGATTGCTAAGAATACGCACGTCATACGTAACGCTTTTTCCGGGCTGCGGCGCACGGGCAATGTCGCGGTCGATCGCTTCGGGTACGCCCGAGAAAACATCGCTAAGACGGATCATGCTTCCATTGATTGAGGTGCTGGGGCGCAGGGTGATGATCTGTTCGGCTTGCGCGGCGTCAGCTCCGGCGCAAAGGCCGACGAGAAGAGCAAAAAGACGGAAGACAGAACGAGTCATCATGGCGATCACTTCAATTGCGTAATGGTTGACAACATATCGTCGGCAGCCTTGATGGTGCGCGAGTTCATTTCATAAGCGCGTTGCGCGGTAATAAGGCCCGTGATTTCGGTCACGGCATCGACGTTTGAGCTTTCGAGATATTGTTGCAAGACGGTACCAACGCCTGTCGATCCCGGATTGCCGACAGTGGGCGAGCCTGAGGCTTCGGTTTCTTTCAGCAAGTTGTTGCCGATGGCTTGCAAGCCTGCGTCGTTCGTAAACGTCGCCAGCTGAAGCTGCCCCAGATTTTGCAGCGCGACTTGGCCATCGATGGTGGCGAAAACCTGTCCGCTGGAATTGACCGTGACTTCAGTCGCGTTGGATGGGACGGTGATCGACGGCGTGACCAGCAGACCGTCAGCCGTCACCAACTGGCCGTTTTCGTTGAGCTGGAACGAGCCTGCGCGGGTATAGGCTGTTGTGCCGTCGGCCATTTCAACCTGGAAATAGCCGCGCCCGTTGATGCCCAAATCATAGGTGTTCGACGTTTGCTGTAACGCGCCTTGTTCGTTGATGCGGTACGTTGAAACGGCCTTGACGCCAAGGCCTAACTGTAGGCCCGAAGGCAACAGATTGCCTGAATCGTTGGCCGTCGATCCGACACGACGCAGATTTTCGTAAAGCATGTCCTGAAACTCGGCGCGTGAGCGCTTGAAGCCTGTCGTGGACATGTTCGCGATATTGTTCGATATCACTTCAATGTTCAGCTGTTGGGCCTGCATGCCCGAAATGCCAATGTTCAGCGCGCGCATAATAACCTCGATCCTGCGTTAAGCCGTTGTCTTTGATAATTTGGAAATCGCATTCAATTGACGCTGATTTTCAAGGTCCAGCAAATGGGCCGAAATCTGAAAATAACGAGAAATCGCGATCATATGCGAAATTTCTGTCACAGCTTGAACGTTTGATTGTTCAATCATGCCTTGAACAACGCTACTTTCCGTGTCAGGCGTCCCTTGCTCGCTGGTGGTGTACAGGCCGCCGCCTTCGGGCTTAAGGTCCTGCTCGCGCGTAAAAGACACAAGCTTAAGTTTGCCAAGCTCTAATTTCGATGCGCCCTGCATGGCTGTGATCACGCCATCGCTTGAGATGGTGATATCTGTTGCATCGTTGGGCACGGTGACGGGTTGATCGCCGTCGCCGAGCAATTTATCGCCGCTGGCCGTGACAATATCGCCGTCATTGTTCAGCTGAAACGAGCCGCCGCGCGTATAGCGCGTGCCTGCGCGCGTTTGAATGGGAAAATAGCCAATCCCCTGGATGGCAAGGTCAAAGGTGTTGCCGGTCATCTGCATTGGGCCTTGGGCTGTATCGCGGAACGTGCCGCGATCAATACCAAACTGGATTTTTTCGTCAGTTGTCGGGCGGCTGATATAGGTGTCAAACAGGACCTCTTCCCGCTTGAAGCCGGTCGTCGAAATGTTCGCGACGTTGTTCGCGACAACGTCCATTGCCCGCGCCATCGCATCTTGATGAGCCGTCAAAACAAGACCGGGGATTTGCATCGCGAACCTTTCCTTCCTCATCCTCTCGTGTGCGAGAGAAATCTGTCGTCCTTTGAAAATAAGCAAAGAACGTGCCAATATGTTTTGATATCAATTTCAATAAGTTGATTGGATATTTGAGCGGTGTGGCGCAAGAGAAGGTTATTCTTACCGCGCTTGTTGGGGCAGGCAGAACTTGCCTGTTTCCGTAAAGCCTAACAAATAATTAACCAGCCTGTGGCAAGCAGAGGAAGAAAAGGGTTGGCGCCGCTTTGGGGCGGTGCCGTGGTTGAGGCGTCAAACAAGCCTCATGAAAAGGAGATGCAAGCCATGGAAGACAAAGACGCAGCCAAAGACGATGAAGAAAAAAAAGAAAAAGGCGCTGGCGGCGATGAAGGCGGCGACGACGGTTTAGGCGATGACGGCTCGGCTGCCAAAAAGAAGAAGAAAATGATTTTGATGGGCGGCGTTGCGGCTTTGTTGTTGATTGGCGGCGGTGCTGGGCTTTATTTTTCGGGTGTCTTGGGGGGCAGTAAGCCTCCGGCGGCGGAAGGCGCAGCGTCTTCGGGTGAGGCCGGTAAGGCAGAAGGCGAGCACGGCGACGCCAAAGAAGCGAAAAAAGAAACAAAAGAAAAAGATGGCGAGGCCGCCAAGCCAACTTTTTATCCGCTTGGCGATATTCTTGTGAACTTGGCGGGCGATCCGAAACATCCCAACTTTTTAAAGGTCACGATCAATCTCGAGCTGGCCGACGAAAAGGATAAAGCCGCCATTGATGCCTTGAAACCGCGCATTATCGACGATTTCCAAGTTTATTTGCGCGAATTGCGCGTCGAAGATTTGCGCGGTTCAGCAGGGCTTTACCGATTGCGCGAGGAATTGTTGCTGCGGATCAGCGAAACGGTCAAGCCCGTTCGCATTCGGGACGTTTTGTTCCAAGAGGTTTTGGTCCAGTAAACGTTGACGCGCGAACTTGATTGTAATGATCTGGTGACAAACGGATCGTTTTGTCTTAAGAGATTCAAGGTCTGATGGCGCTTTTTCTGATTTAACAAACGGAAAGGCCGCGCTTTGGATCAGACCTTGTTTCGTTTTTGCCCCCATTTACGCTTTTTCGATCTATGACCGACGAAACCAACGCCTCTGCTCCGAACGCCGAAATGAGCGAAGAAGAACGCCAAGCCGCCGAATGGGCGGCAATGGCGGAAGGCGAAGGCGACAGCTCGGCCCGCGTTTTAAGTCAGAACGAAATCGATAGCTTGCTTGGTTTTGGCGACGGTGAAGCCAAACAAGATAATTCAGGCATCATGGCGATCATCAACAGTGCGCTCGTCAATTATGAGCGCCTGCCGATGCTCGAGGTCGTTTTCGACCGCTTGGTGCGCATGATGTCCACCAGCATGCGCAATTTTACGTCGGACAATGTCGAAGTCAGCTTGGATCAAATCACCTCGGTCCGTTTTGGCGATTATCTAAACTCGATCCCGCTGCCAGCCATGCTGGCCGTTTTCAAGGCGGAAGAGTGGGACAATTCGGCCCTGATGACGATCGACAGCGCGATGATTTATTCGATCGTCGATGTTTTGCTGGGCGGGCGTCGCGGCACGGCGGCCATGCGCATTGAAGGGCGTCCCTATACGACGATTGAACGCAATCTGGTCGAGCGTTTGGTGCGCGTGGTGCTGGCGGATCTTAGCGGCGCGTTCGATCCGTTGTCGCCCGTCAGCTTCCGTTTTGATCGG
Organism: uncultured Rhodospirillaceae bacterium; assembly: GCA_964390005.1. Classification (GTDB taxonomy): domain Bacteria; phylum Pseudomonadota; class Alphaproteobacteria; order UBA9219; family UBA9219; genus CAYMGM01. Next base: position 14,021 of record CAYMGM010000010.1, read on the forward strand.
CTTGAGACGAATCCGCGCTTCGCGACCATCGCGCGCCCCGCCAATGCCGCCGTTTTGGCCAAGCTGCGCATCGATATGGAAGATCGCGGCGGACGCATCGAAATCCTTATTCCCTATGCGACGCTTGAGCCGATCCGTGAACTTTTGCTGCAAATGTTCATGGGTGAAAAGTTCGGGCGTGATACAATCTGGGAAACCCACTTGGGTAACGAGCTTTTACAGACCGATATGCATATGGATGCGGTTTTGGGCGAAGTGACGCTACCTTTAGGCGAGATTATCAACTGGAAAGTCGGCTCGCGCATTATGCTCAATGTGCGCCCTGACGACTTGATTTCGTTGCGGGCGGGCGAAGTGTGTTTGTTCCGAGGCAAAATGGGGTCGGTTAATGACCATATTGCCGTCCGTATCGAAGAAGAAACACTGCACGAACAAAAAAATCCTCTTGAGTGAGGCCTGTTTTAAAAACTTTTAAAGAAGGTCGTGAATGCCTGGAGTCGTCTCACTGATTGTTGATTTAGTCATGATCCTGTTTTTAGGGGTCGGTGTTGCGACGGGCTTGCGCTTGATGCGCGAGCTTGGCGTTTTGCGCGCGAATCAGGCCGATATGGAGCGCATTATCGTTTCGTTTAATGCCAGCGTCAGCCGCGCCGAAAGCGGGATTAAGGGCTTAAAACAGGCGGCGCGTAGCGCGGGCGACGATTTAGAGCCTTTGATTGAACGGGCAACGAACTTGCGCGACGAATTGCAGTATTTGATCGATAGCGCCGATCAAGTCGCTAGCCGTTTGACCGAAAACGCGACGCGCATGAAACAAAGCGGCAGCGAGACAAACTTGTCGCCGCTTTCAGCTCAGACGGCCTCGGAATCGTTGGCGGCGACTGCGACGGCGGCTTCAGGGACGCGCGCGCCCCGCCCCCCAAGCGATGAACAAACCTCTGCTGAGCCTCGCGCTATGCAGATTGTTCGGCAAGTTTTGGCCGCCGCCGAAAAAGAACAAGAAAGCGAACCCGCCGATATTCCGTCAAGAGCCGAAAGGCTCCGCACCCAAGCGGCGGCCGGGGCAAGATCGGCGGCTCCGGCGGCAGCCCAGCGGGTCGAGCCCGAGACTGTGACGCCGTCTTCGGCGGCAGAACGTGAACTTTTACGCGCGCTTCAGAATTTAAAGTAAGAAGCAAGCGACAGGAACGAGGATCGCATGAAGCCAGGACGCAGCCCTTTTCGCCCCCGCATCTATTTACCGTTTATGGTCCTTTTGTGCTTGATGACATTAGGGCTGCGCGTCGGGCAAGTTGTCGACGCAGTTCAATCGGGGAAGGCTTTTCATGTTTCATCCGTTCCTCAAGCCGTTGCTTCCGATGCATCGCCAGCGGCGGCGCCTGCTGGCACGGCAGACGTAAAAAAAGATACCGCACCATCGGCGGCCACATCCGATCAAGCGCAAGACGAGCCAAAAGCGCCAGACGATGATTTGACGACACTTGACAAATCAGGGACCGAGATTGCGTTGATGCGCGAATTGTCAAAGCGCCGCGCGGACTTGGCGTCGCGTAGCAAAGATTTAGATACGCGCGAAGCTTTGGTTTCTGTCGCTGAAAAGCGGGTCGAAGAAAAGATTAAAGAAATGGAAACGTTGCGCGCGCAGGTTCAGGCCCTTTTGGGGCAGGCCAATGCGGCGCAGCAAGCGCAGCTGGATAATCTGGTCAAGATTTACGAAACCATGAAGCCGAAGGAAGCCGCGCGTATTTTTGAAACAATGGATTTGCCCATTCTTTTAGGGGTGGTTCAAAAAATGAAGCCTGCACGGACTGCCGCCGTCTTGTCCGAAATGAATCCTCAAAAGGCTAAAGATATCACGGTCGCCTTGACCAAGCAGGATCAATTGCCTCAGCTCAAATAAAAGCCTGCACAGGCAGCTTTTCTGCCTTTTCGGGTGTGCAGTAACCATTTCTTTAGCATCTTGGCGCTAGGTTGTGGTTAATAACCATGTTGTCGCGCTGTCGAGCGTTGCCCTGTGTCAAAGGGTAAGAAACGCTGCGGCTCGAATGAAAGAGGAATCCGTCCATGTCCGTTGATATGAACATGCATATTCTGATCGTCGATGACTACAAGACGATGCTCCGTATCATTGAAAACCTATTGAAACAGCTTGGGTTTAAGAACATCCATCAGGCGACTGATGGCTCGATGGCGCTGCGCATGCTTCGCGAAGCCTCCTTCGGTCTGATCATTTCCGACTGGAATATGGAGCCGATGACGGGCCTGCAATTGCTCAAAGAGGTTCGCGCGGACAATAAGTTGAAAGGGATTCCTTTCATCATGGTGACCGCTGAAAGTAAGGTCGAAAACGTCGCCGCCGCCAAAGAAGCGGGCGTGAACAACTATATCGTCAAGCCGTTCAACGCCGAAACCTTGAAAAGCAAGATCGCGGCAGTGATGGGCCCCTTCTGATAACGGCATCAACACTTATCGGGTAAAAGACGAAAAAGGAACCGAAGACCATGACAGAAGAAGGGATGAATCAACGTCTGGCCGATTTGCAAACCCATTTGCATGATCGGTTGAAAAGCGCCAATGCCGAAACGCGCGCGCCTTGGTCTGCCGATGAAATCACGCGGGTCGTTCATGACGTTGTGACATCGTTGTCGGGCGATGTGACAGCCAGCGATCTGAAATTTTACAGCGAACTTCAAGAGCTTGCGAATTATATCAGCCGCGCTAAACAAGAAATCGCGGCGATCAAGCCCAAAGATATCACGGTGAGCCACATTCCCAACGCGACCGACGAGCTGGATGCCGTTGTGGGCGCGACGGAAGAAGCGACCAACAAGATCATGGACGTTTGCGATACGATCGGCGCGATCGCGACCAATTGTTCGCAAGACATCAGCGAGCAATTGATCGGTTGCACAACCCGTATTTTCGAAGCTTGTAACTTCCAAGATATTACGGGGCAGCGCATTACCAAGGTCGTTCAAACGCTGAAATATATCGATGGCAAAGTGGGGGCCTTGTTGCAGGCTCTTGGCGAAGAAATTCACAGCGGCGAAGGCGCGGGTGGCGTGGTCATTACCGAAGATTCGTTGCTGAATGGCCCGCAATTGCCGCAAAACGCTATCGATCAAGATGAAATCGACCGCATGCTTTCCGGCATGTAAGAGGCGATGCCATCGCCGTCAATAAAATCACCTCTTTTGCTTCATGCGAGCTGCGTCGTTTGGCGCGGCCATGGGCTTTTGTTGCGCGGCGCTTCGGGCGCGGGCAAATCGGATTTGGCGCTGCGTTTGATTGATCGCGGGGCGGAACTGGTTGCCGATGATCTTGTTCAGGTTGAAGCGGACGGGCCGCGCTTATGGGCCGCGCCGCTTGCGCAAGGCGCTGGTCTTTTAGAAGTGCGCGGCGTCGGGGTTTTGCGCTTTCCTTTTGTTGAAAAAGCTCTTTTATCTCATGTCGTTGAGCTGGGCGACGTGGCGGCGCGCCTGCCGGATGAACAAACGGTTGTCATCGAAAGCGTTTCGCTTCCTTTCATTGTGCTGTCGGCCTTTGAAGCTTCGGCGGTGGCCAAGATTTTGGCCTGGCTCGAGCGTCCGATGGTCGTCGGCGCTCAAAAAAGCGGTGATTAAGGGGGAGAAAGAGGCGGAAGGCACCACTTCGGCCGTTGACTTGACGATCCTCCGCGACCTGTAAAGATACAGGTGGGCGCCATATGCCCGAAACCACGGTTCCGGTCAGGGACGGCTCCCTGGAGTTTTCGATATCGGCCCCGGGGATTTAGTTGTCCTCGAACCGCGCAGAAACCTTCCGTACCTATCATTATACGCCCCTCGGCGGGGAAAAGGAAGTCTTTCGCCAAAGAAGAGCATGCCTTGGTAGGGGGTGGTTAATCTTCTGGGAGGGTATCGAACGGCGCACTTTCCTTATAAAGATGCTGCTGGCCGTGAAAATCCGTTGCGTACCAGCCGCCCGCGGCTTTTTCAAGCAACGGCGGGGTTAGTGGGATTTTGCCTGCACCGCCGGGGATGTCCAGAATATAGGTTGGCTGGCAAAGCCCCGAAAGCGTGCCACGCAAAGCGCCGACCAATGCTTGGCCGCGTTCCAAAGATACGCGAAAATGCGCTGTGCCGCGCGCGAGATCGGGATGATGCAGATAGTGCGGTTTGACGCGGGCCTCGACAAAGGCGCGCATCAGCGCCGTCAGCGTTTCGACATTGTCGTTGATGCCGCGCAGCAAAACGCTTTGCGATAAAAGAATAATGCCCGCATCGGCCAAGCGCGCCAAAGCGGCCCGCGCCAAAGGCGTTAATTCGCGCGGGTGGTTGCAATGAACCATCAGATAAACGGGACGACCCGCCGCCCGAAGCGATTGGATCATGCGGTCGGTGATGCGTTCAGGATCGACGACAGGCACGCGCGAGTGAATGCGCAAAATCTTGACGTGTTTAATCGCGCCCAAACGATCCATGATATCGCGCAGGCGACGGTCGGACAGCATCAACGGATCGCCGCCCGATAAGATAACTTCCCATAATTCTTTGTGATCGGCGATATAAGCCAAAGCGGCGTCGCGTTCGGCGCAGCTTAAAAGCCCGCCACGCGGCCCGACGCGCCCGCGCCGGAAACAAAAACGGCAATAAGCGGGGCAGGCTTGCAATAAGTTCAACAAAACCCGGTCGGGGTAACGGTGGACAATGCCTTTCACCGGCATATGCGACAAATCGCCAATGGGATCGTCCCGTTCGGCATCTTCGCTGCGTAATTCTTCTTCTTGGGGGATGAATTGCGCGGCAATGGGGTCTGCCGGATCGGCGGGGTCGATCAGCTCTTGCATCGCCGTGGGGACCGAGACGGGATACCAAGCCGCCGCCGCGCGTTGCTTTTGCGTGGCGTGCGTCAGAACGTCAGCCGCGATCAAATCGTCAAGGCTGCGGGCCCGCTTTCGCTGCGGGCCAGAAAGGCGGGCGGCGTTTTCCCGCCCGTCGCTTTTAAGTTCTGTAACCGGTTTCATGCTGTGTCTTTAAACGGGCGCGGCTTTGGGCCGCGCCGTACTCCTTAATGGTAGAAGTGACGAATGCCCGTCAGGACCATGGTGATCCCCGCTTCGTCGGCGGCGGCAATCACTTCATTGTCGCGGATCGATCCGCCTGGCTGGATCATCGCCGTGGCGCCCGCTTTTGTCGCGGCCAAAAGGCCATCGGCAAAAGGGAAGAAGGCGTCAGAGGCGGCTGCGCAGCCGCGTGTCAGCGGCTCGGCCAGGCCCGCGGCTTGGGCGGCGTCTTCCGCCTTCAGGGCGGCGATGCGCGCGCTGTCAACGCGGCTCATCTGGCCTGCGCCAATGCCAACGGTCGCGCCGTCTTTGGCATAGACGATGGTGTTGGATTTGACAAACTTGGCGACGGTAAACGCAAAGATCATGTCTTCCATTTCTTGCGGCGTCGGCTGGCGCTTGGTCACGCATTTCAGCGCGGCGCGATCCAAAATCATGTTGTCGCGCGACTGAACCAAAAGCCCGCCCGAGACGCTTTTGACCAAATGGGCGGGGGTATTCGGATCGGGCATGGTGCGCGTCAGCAAAAGACGCAGGTTTTTCTTTTTGGCGATAACGGCGCGGGCCGCTTCGTCGGCGTCGGGCGCGATGATGACTTCGGAAAAGACCTGTGTGATCGCTTCAGCCGTGGCGGCATCCAGCGGGCGGTTGCAGGCGATAATGCCGCCAAAGGCGCTGACGCTGTCGCAGCGCAAGGCGCGCTGATAGGCCGTCAGCAGATCGGGGCCTTGTGCCACGCCGCAGGGGTTGGCGTGCTTGATGATCGCGATCGCGGGGCTTTCGGTAAACGCACTGACCAAATTAAAGGCCGCATCCGTGTCCGAGATGTTGTTATAGCTCAGCTCCTTGCCTTGAACCTGAAGCGCGGTGGCAACGCCGGGGACGGGCTTGGCATCGACATAAAAAGCCGCCGTCTGATGGGGGTTTTCGCCATAACGTAGCGGCTGGCGCAGTTGGGCCGAAAGATTGAAGGTTTCAGGATATTCTTGTCCCACTTGACCCGCAAACCAGGTGCTGATGGCCGCGTCATAGCTGCCCGTGTGGGCATAAGCGGCGGCGGCCAGTTCTTTGCGGAACGCCAAGGTCGTGGCCCCGTTATTGTCGGCCAATTCCTGCCGCAGACGGTCATATTGGGCAGGCGCGGTGACAACCGAGACAAAAGCATGGTTTTTGGCTGCCGCGCGGATCATGGCCGGGCCGCCGATGTCGATATTTTCAACGCAGGTGTCGTAATCGGCCCCCTTGGCAACCGTTTCGCGGAACGGGTAAAGATTGACGATCAAAAGATCAATCGGCGGAATATTGTGTTCTTTGGCCGCTTTTTGATGATCTTCGCTGTCGCGGCGCTGTAAAAGACCGCCGTGAACCTTGGGATGAAGGGTCTTCACGCGGCCTTCCATCATTTCGGGAAAGCCCGTGTAATCGCTGACATCCATGACCGGGATACCGGCTTCGCGCAGCTTCGAGGCCGAGCCTCCCGTCGATAAAATCTCGACCCCGCGGGCCGCCAGGTCTTTGGCAAGCTCGACAAGCCCTGTTTTATCGGAAACGGAAAGAAGAGCGCGCGCGATTTTTTGCGTATCGGTCATGGCCGGATGTCCTGTCTGTTGGGGAACGATGTTCTTTCGCCCCTTTTCCTAATCCTCTGGCGGCTGAGATTCAATCCTTGGCGCCGTTTTTCTTTGGTTTCATCAGGGGATTTATGGGGCGAAAGCTTTGAAAGTAAAGAAGCTTCGCTTTTCCTAGGTCAAAAGACACTTTTTTGATACAAAGCCAGTCCAAGGCAAAGATTTTGATCTTTGGTCAAGCGATTTGAAACAAAAAAGAACGATAACGCCATGAATTCATTGTATTATACCCTTCAGGGAGCCCCGCTTACATCCGCATCGTGGGCTCAAGATCAACAAGAAATGACGCAAATGCAGGCCTTGGCGGGCCAGGCGGCGCATGAAGTCTTGTTTGCCTTAAAGCCCTATTTGCTAGAGGCGCGTTATCTTATGGGGCGCGTTTGGCATTGCTGCGTGGTCATGGATGAAAAGAATACCGAAGGGCCTAAGCGTGGGCGTGAGAAAATCAATCGTCATATTGTCGCGTTAGCCGATACGGTGGCGGCGCAAGAAAAGATTCTTGAGCCCTATGGCTCTGAATATTTCAGTCGGCATCAAAGCCCGCGGCTTTTTTCAATCCATCCTTTTGCGGATACACTGATGGATTTTTATGGCGCCTGTCATGCCGTGGCCGAAATCAACAACGAGCGGATCAAGCCTTTGCGGCGCGGGCCCGAGGCCGCCTTTTTTCCCGATGTGGTCCGGCAAGGGGTTGCCGTGATCGGCGATCATTTGACCGAAATTAGCCGCACAGGGGCCCGCTTGGATGCCGCTTTGCCGCTGCCGATGAAGATGGGGCGGGACGGGGTTGTGTTTGGTTTGCGCACAGCGCGTTGCGCGCTGGATGGCGGGCCGGGCGCTTAATCTGATTTTTTTCACTTTTTCTGTCCGCGGCGCTTGACGCTGAGGCCGCTCACGTTACCGTGGGGGCATGGGACTGATTCGTTGCATTTTGGGGCTGGATCCGGGGCTGCGCCACACAGGGTGGGGCGTCGTGCTTCAACGTGACAATCGCTTAAGCTTTGTCGCGGCGGGGCGGTTCAACCCCGATCCTTCCCTGCCGATGGCCGAGCGTTTGCGGGCGCTGGCCGAAGGTATTGCGGGCGTTGTCGCCGTACACAAGCCCGACGAAGCCGCCATTGAAGAGACTTTTGTCAATCGCAACCCGGCCTCGGCCTTAAAACTGGGGCAGGCGCGCGGGGCCGCGATGCTGGCCGTGGCGCAAACGGGGCTTGCCATCGCCGAATATGGGGCCAACCATATTAAACAATGTGTCACAGGCTATGGCCATGCCGATAAAACGCAAGTCGCGCGCATGATCGGCGTTTTGCTGCCGGGGTCGGGTAAGCTGGCCGCCGACGCTGCCGATGCTTTGGCTGTCGCCATCTGCCATGCCCATCATGCGCAAGATTCGCTGGTGGCCGCTCTGACAAACGAGGTGCGCTGTCTATGATTGGAAAACTCTCTGGCCGGATTGATTCGGTTCAAGGCAATCAGATTATTTTAGATGTCGGCGGCGTCGGCTATTTGGTCAGCGTCTCAAACCAAACCTTGGGCCGCTTGGGCGGCGCGGGGAATGCGGCCTCGCTGTTGATCGAGACGCATGTGCGCGAAGACGCTATTCTTCTTTTTGGTTTTGCCGATGCGGCTGAACGCGATGCTTTTCGCTTTTTGATTGCCGTTCAAGGCGTTGGGGCGAAATCGGCCTTGTCTATTTTGGGCATTTTACCGCCTGATCGTCTGGCGCAAGCCATTGCCGCGGCCGATAAAGCGGCGCTGGCCAAAGCCGATGGCGTGGGGCCGAAACTGGCGCTGCGCATTGTGACCGAATTGAAAGATAAAGCCCCCTTGATTGGCGCGGGCGCTTTGACCTTGCCGCCGCATGGCGCGGGCAGCGTGGCGGCGGGATCGCCTGCCGTTATGGGCGGCGGCGTGGTGGATGATGCTTTGTCGGCGCTTGTCAATTTGGGCTATCGCCGGATGGAGGCTTATGCGGCGCTTTCGGCTGCCATGGGCAAGGAAGGGGGCGAAGCTGGGCTTGAAAACCTGATCCGCGCCGCGCTGGCTGAATTGATGCGGAAGGATCCGGCCTGATGATGGATGAACGTTTGGTCTCGAAAAACGAAACCGCCGCCGATGCGCCCGATGTCTCGCTGCGCCCGCAATTGTTGACCGATTTTGTCGGGCAGGATGCTCTTTGCGCCAATCTGAAGATTTTTATCGAAGCCGCGCGGCAGCGGGGCAAAGCGCTGGATCATGTGCTTTTCTTTGGCCCGCCGGGGCTTGGCAAGACGACGCTGGCCCAGATTGTCGCGCGCGAGATGGGGGTTGGGTTTCGCGGGACGTCGGGGCCTGTGATTGCGCGGGCGGGCGATTTGGCGGCGCTTTTGACAAATCTTCAGCCGCATGACGTTTTGTTTATCGACGAAATCCACCGCCTGAATCCTGCGGTCGAAGAAGTTCTGTACCCCGCGATGGAAGATTTTCAGTTGGATCTTGTGATCGGCGAGGGACCTGCCGCGCGGTCGGTCAAAATTGATTTGCCGCCTTTTACGCTGGTGGGGGCGACGACGCGCAGCGGGCTTATTACGCGGCCTTTGCGTGAGCGTTTTGGCATTCCGCTGCGCTTGCAGTTTTATGAACCCGATCAGCTTCAAAAGATCGTCATGCGCGGGGCGCGTAAAATGAGCGCGCCCGTGACCGACGACGGCGCGATGGAAATTGCGCGTCGTGCCCGCGGCACGCCGCGTGTGGCGGGGCGGCTTTTGCGCCGGGTTTTGGATTTTGCTTTGGTGGCCAAGGTCGCCGCCATTGACGGCGTTATTGCCGATAAAGCTTTGGAAAGGCTGGAAGTTGATAAAGGCGGCTTTGATGCGATGGACCGCCGTTATCTTGCCATGATTGCGCAGAATTATGGCGGCGGTCCCGTGGGCGTCGAAACCGTTGCGGCTGCTTTGTCTGAAGCGCGCGATGTTTTGGAAGAAGTGATCGAGCCTTATCTGATACAGCAAGGCTTATTGCAACGAACGCCGCGTGGCCGGGTTTTGACGGCAAAAGGGTTTGGTCACATCGGCCTTGCCGCGCCTGCAGGGCGACAAGACGATTTTCTAGCGGCATGGGAGCAAGCGGATACCGAGGATGACGCGTAGCAATCCGGCACAAAACGAAACAGCCAACAGCCTCAGCCGCTTTTCTGTCCGAGTCTATTACGAAGACACGGATGCGGGCGGGGTTGTCTATTATGCGAATTATCTGCGTTTCGCCGAACGGGCGCGTACCGAATGGTTGCGGTCGATGGGCTGGACGCATGAAACGCTGTTGGCGCAGCACGCGATGTTTTTTGTCGTTCGGCACGCCGCGGTCGATTATGTGGCCTCGGCGCGTTTGGATGATCTTCTCGCCATCGAAACGGAAATCGTGCATGTCGGCGCTTCAAAGCTGGACATGCGCCAATATATCCGGCAAGACCAAAACCCGGAAGCCATGGGTGCGTCGCGCAGCAAAGGCGGTGCGCCGGGCCAGCTTTTGGCCGAGGTTGCCGTGACGTTGGTCACACTCGCGCCGGATGGAAAAGTTGTACGTATGCCGCCTGTTTTGCGCGAAGCCGCGCAGCAAGCGGTTGGAAGAAAAGATCAAAAAGGACAGTCATAAAAGTGCCGCGATGGTGCGGCACAACCAACAAAGTTTTCGCGAATCAGTCAAGGAGTAGGGACGTCAATCATGGAACCCGCAACCGTTTCAGCCGTCGATCAAGTGCAATTGGCCGGATCGACCGCTTCGTCCGCCGTCGATATGTCGATCATGGGCCTGTTCAATCACGCCGATGCCATTGGCAAGGTCGTGATGATCGGTCTTTTGATGATTTCCGTTTTCACGTGGGCGTTGATTTTTGACAAGATTTCAAAGATTTCGCGCTTAAAAGACCGCGCTTCGTTTTTTGAAGAGCGTTTTTGGTCCAGCGGGTCTTTGGATCTGCTGTACGACAAGATCAAACGTCCCGTCGATCCCATGCAGGCGGTGTTTGTCGCGGGCATGAAAGAATGGCGCAGCGCTTCCGAAAAAGGCTTGATGGCGACGCCGCAAGGCCGCTCGGCCATTCAATCGCGCATTGATCGCGTGCTTCAAGTGACGATTGGCCGCGAAATGGCGCTGATTGAAACATGGATGACCTTTTTGGCCTCTGTTAGCTCGGTCGCGCCGTTTATCGGCCTGTTCGGCACCGTTTGGGGCATTATGCGCGCCTTTATCGGCATTGCTGCCGCCCAGAACACCAGCTTGGCCGTTGTCGCGCCGGGTATCGCCGAAGCGTTGATGACGACGGCGGTTGGGCTTGTTGCCGCTATTCCGGCGACGGCGGCTTATAACAAGTTTTCGACCGAGATCGGGCGCTATGGCGCGCGGCTTGACAATTTCGCGAACGATTTTATCGCGACGCTTTCCCGAAACATGGAAGAACATTGAGATGAGCGCTCCGACAATGAGTGGCGGCGGCGCGGCGCGGCGGGGTCGGCGCGCAGCGGGCAGGCCGATGGCAGACATCAACGTGACGCCTTTGGTGGACGTCATGATGGTGCTTTTGATCGTCTTTATGGTGACGGCGCCTATGATGTCCGTTTCCGTTCCGGTCGATTTGCCGAAAGCCAACGGCAAAGCCGCCAGCAATAACAGCCAGCAAAAAGAGCCTTTGGTCATCACCGTCGATGCGCGGGGCGTGACTTATCTGCAAAATACGCAGACCGAAATGGATATGCTGGTGCCGAAGTTAAAGGCCATTACGGGCGTCAATCCTGACGCGCGCATTTATGTGCGCGGCGATCAGGGGGTCGCTTATGGCCGCATTGTCGAGGTCATGGGCACGATCAGCGCTGCCGGTTATAACAAGGTCGCTCTGGTTGCCGAATTGCCGAAACCCGATCAGGGGGGCCGCGCGCGCAAGCGTTAAGCGGAAAAACGGACGGCCATGTTCGACGACGACAATTTGCGCAACTGTTTTGTTATTTCGGCATGCATGCATGTCGCGGTGGCGCTTGTCTTTATTTTTGGCTTGCCGTCTATTTTCAAGCCTTTGCCACCACCGCCGATGCGCTCGATCCCCTTTGATATTGTCGATATTGGGGAATTGACCAATACGCGTCTGCCCAATTCAGTCGAAGGCGATATCAAGCCCGGCGCGCAAATGGCGACGGCCAAAGAAGCCGCGCCAACGCCGGATGAAAAGCCTGCCGCGCCGAAGCCCGCGCCAGCGCCCGAGCCCAAGCCGCCCGAGCCTGCGCCCAAGCCCGAGACCAAGCCCGAGCCGCCGCAGAAAGAAGCCAAGCAAGAAGAAATCGACGATGCGGCGCTGCCCAAGCCTCAATCCAAGCCAACCCCGCCGCCGCAGGCCAAGCCTCAGCCGCCGCAACCGCGCAAGGATCAGCTGGCCAGCATTTTGAAAAACCTGACGCAAAACAAGAATTTGACGTCTCAGAACAATGATACAAAGGCCAATGACGCCAAGCCCGCGCATGAAAGCGGCGCGCGCAACGATGGTGGCAAGTCAAATGGCGTGTCGCAATCGAACGGGACGTCGGGCGGTGGATATGGCACGTCGCTGTCGGATCGTTTGACGATCAGTCAAGAAGACGCTTTGCGTCGCCAGATTGCGCAATGCTGGAATATTCCGTCAGGCGCGCGCAACGCCGAAGATCTGGTTGTCGAAGTCTTGATCGAAGTGAACCCAGATCGTACTGTGAAGGAAGCGCAAGTCGTCGATCAGATGCGCCTGTCAACGGATTCCTTCTTCCGTGCGGCAGCCGAATCGGCCATGCGCGCTTTAAGAAATCCCAAATGTTCGCCGCTTGAGCTACCGCCCGATCAATACGAACAATGGAAAACCATACGCTTTACCTTTGACCCGAGGGATGTCCTATGACCCATGCTCTGACACGTTTTTCCAAAGCTTTGCGTCTGGCCGTTTTGGCGGCTTTGATGGCTTTCGGCCTTGCGCCTTCCGCCCATGCCGAGGTCAAAGTCGATATCACCCGCGGTGTTTCCGAGCCTATTCCGATTGCCATTCCGGCCTTTTATGGCGCGGGCGGCAATGAAGCCCAGTTTGGGCGCGATATTGCGGGCGTCGTTCAGCGCGATTTGGTCCGGTCGGGGCTGTTCTCGGCTGTCGATCCCAAGTCCTTTATTCAAGACATGGAATCGCTTTTGGTGTCGCCGCGATTCGCCGATTGGCGCGTTTTAAATGCCCAAGCTTTGGTCGTCGGGCGTATCGAAGCGCAGGCCGACGGGCGTTTGAAGGTCGAGTTCCGTTTGTGGGACGTCTTTGGCGAACAGCAAATGACGGGGCTGGCTTATTTTACGGTCCCGAACAACTGGCGGCGCGTGGCGCACATCATTGCCGACGCGATCTATAAACGAATCACCGGCGAAGACGGCTATTTCGATACCCGTATCGTCTATGTCGCTGAAAGCGGCCCGGCGACGGCACGTGTCAAGCGCTTGGCCATCATGGATCAAGACGGCGAAAATCATCGCATTCTCAGCGATGGCCGGGCGTTGGTCTTGACGCCGCGCTTCTCGCCGACGCTGCAAGAAATCACCTATATGGCCTATTACAACAACCGTCCGCGCGTTTATCTGTTCAATATCGATACCGGACGGCAAGAAGTCTTGGGCGATTTCGAGAACATGACCTTTGCGCCGCGCTTCTCGCCGGATGGCAATCGCGTGATCTTCAGCTTGTCCAATGGCGGCGGATCTAACATCTTTACGATGGATCTGCGGTCGCGCCGGACAACGCAATTGACGCAGGGCGGCGCGATTAGCACGGGCCCGTGTTTTGCGCCCGATGGTCGCCGGTTGGTCTTTGAATCCGATCGTGGGGGCAGTCAGCAAATCTATGTCATGAACGCCGATGGATCCGGCGTGCAGCGCATCAGCTTTGGCCAAGGCCGCTATGCGACGCCCGTTTGGTCGCCGCGCGGTGACTTAATTGCCTTTACCAAGCAGCATCAGGGCCGGTTCTATATCGGTGTGATGCGTCCCGATGGATCGGGCGAGCGTCTGTTGTCGGAAGCCTATCACGTCGAAGGTCCGACCTGGGCGCCGAACGGCCGCGTTTTGATGTATTTCAAAGACCTGCCTTCGGGTGTGGGCGGACGTCAACGCTCGTCGCATCTTTATACGATCGATTTAACCGGCTATAACGAACGCGAAGTTCAAACGCCGATGGATGCTTCGGATCCGGCTTGGTCGCCGCTGATCCCCTAAAGAATCCAATCTGTTTTTGAGTAAGAAAGAGCGGCATCGTGCATACGATGCCGCTCTTTCTTTTGTGTTTTGTGTGCTTTGCGGCGAAATCATGTCGAAGATGGCCAAAATAGGGCAGAAAAGAGGGGTATCTGTTGCGTAGAGGACACGCCTTGCCATCTGATTCACAAGAAAAGAGAAAAAGGGGTTTCTTGGCTTGATTCACCCCGGGGTGCAGCCTATTTTTCCTCTCAGATTTGCTCTTTCGCTTGCGTCTGAGCGGTGAGGTCTGCTTAAGCGTTAAAGACAGGATGTCTTCGGTGCTCTGACCGTGACAAACGGTGCCGCGCCAAACGTACGTAGGCTTGACTCTGAAGCGTAAGCGAAGCAGCATTCTAGTGCGGTTCTGTTTTCGTCCTTACCGGTGGTCGGCAAGGGCTGCGGAAGCAGAAAAAGTTAGAAATGCAATCCAACGTCTTGGCTAAGGCTGGGGACAGATAGACTGGTCCGGCTGGATCCGCCAGAGGTTCACAAAGGGGGTAACTATGTTCAAGAAGTTTATGTGTCTGATGGCGGCGCTCGTTCTCGTCGCGGCTTGCGACACGACCAGCGACAGCGATGGTCTGAACAACGCGAATGGCGCGAACGGCGCCGGCGCTGGCAAGTCCAGCGTTGCTCGTCCTGGCAGCCAGGAAGACTTGGTCGTCAACGTCGGCGATCGCGTTTTCTTCGGCTTTGATAAGTCGGATCTGTCGGCTGAAGCCCGCGCGACGCTTGATCGCCAGGTTTCTTGGTTGAAGAAGTATCCGAGCGTCAGCGTCACGGTCGAAGGTCACTGCGACGAACGTGGCACGCGCGAATACAACTTGGCGCTCGGCGAACGCCGCGCCACAGCCGCGAAGAACTACATCGTCGCCGCTGGTGTTGACGCCGCTCGCGTCAAGACCGTCAGCTACGGCAAAGAACGTCCCGCCGTCCTCGGCAGCAACGAAGCTGCTTGGGCCCAGAACCGTCGCGCTGTGACGGTCGTCGCGCAGTAATCTGCCGATTGGACAAGAAAAAGGGGGCCGCGCCTAGCGCGGCCCTTTTTTTGTCGTAAGAAGGGGCCTGAATTAGGCTCAATTTTCTTGAAATTATGGGAGGGCTGGGCGAAAATCCTTGTTCCCCTTTCGAGAAGAGCAAAGGATAGCCAAGCACGTGACGGATTCTGTGTCTCAACCGATGAATGAACTGCAACCGACCACGCCGCCCTCAGCGCAGGAAGAAGCGTTGAAGGATAAAATTATCACGCGCCTTTGCTCGGTTTATGACCCCGAAATTCCTGTTAACTTGTATGATCTTGGATTGATTTACCGGATCGCCTTGCTGGTCGCGGCGGACGGGCGCTATGCCGCCGAAATCGATATGACCTTGACGGCGCCCGCGTGCCCCATGGCCGAAGAAATGCCGCAGATGGTTCGCGATGTTCTGCGCGACCTACAAGAATTGGCTTCGACGACCGTCAATCTGGTCTGGGACCCGCCATGGGACCCCAGCCGTATGAGCGAAGAAGCGCGTTTGCAATTAAATATGATTTGATGTTTAGCTCTCATAAAGAAAAAGATGTTAAGACCAAAAGCGATTTTAAAAGGAGCAAGGCCGCGTGGTTTATGAAGTTGGCTTAAAAACAAAACGACTGCAAAGCTATGACCCGGCCGGTTATCGCGCGATAACCTATAGCCACTGGGGCGAAGGCGCAGACAAAGTGATGGGATGTCCGCCCATTCTTTGTGTCCACGGCTTGGTGCGTAATCGCCATGATTTTGATCCTTTGGCGCGCGTCTTGCGGCACTTTACGTCTGTTTATTGTCCCGATATGCCGGGGCACGGCGACAGCGCGCATTTGGACGATGGCGCGCGTTATAATTTTAAGACCTATCAAAACGATCTGATGATGATGATCGCGCGTATGGGCACCGATCAGGTCGATTTTATCGGCTCGTCCATGGGGGGGCTTTTAGGGATATCCTTGGCCGCGTTGCCGGGCTCACCGATACGGCGGTTGGTTTTGAACGATGTGGGGCCTTTTGTGCCTGCCGATTTTTCGCGCACGGTGAAGGCCTATATTGAAAGCCAGCCTGTTTTTGACGATCTCGCTGAGGCGACCGCGCACATGAAAGAAGCGCATAAAGGCCGCGGCGAGATGGATGAAGACGAATGGACGCAACTCGCCCAAGACAGCATTAAAGAGCGCGGCGATGGCAAATGGGTTGTCAAGTTCGACCCCAAACTGGCCACAGGGCTTGTTGACACGGGGCGTGCTATCGATCTGTGGGATAGCTTCAAGAAAATTAAGGCCGATATTTTTGTCGTTCACGGCGCGCGCTCGATGATCTTGACGCCCGACCTCATCAAGGAAATGCAGCGGCTTCAGCCCGGTATGCGTGTTGAGACGGTTGAGCGCGCCGGTCATGCGCCGTCGCTCAGCCATGAAAATCAAATTACCGCGGTGCAGTCTTTTCTCGATCTGGAACGACCCGTTTCGTCTCTCTCTCTGAAGAACCTGATAACAGAGGATGAGAAACTCTGGTTCAAGTCTCCTCAGACAAGCGATCTCAACTAATCTTCAAGCGAAAAAGGAAGCCTATGACAAAAGCAGCCAACAAGATCCAAACGCCTCACGAAACACGTTTGGCCGACTATAAACCGCCTGTCTATCTGGTGGATACTGTCGCGATGGATGTCGATATTGGCGATAAAACGACGCTTGTCGAAACCTGCATGCAGGTGCGTCGCAATCCTGCATCGCCTGACAAAAATGCGCCGCTGGTTCTTAATGGCGAAGAGCAAAAGCTTGTGGCCGTTTATGTAGACGGCAAGAAGTTATCGGCCAAAGATTATACGCTGACCGCGCACACGCTGACCCTTTCGGGCGTGCCGGACAAAGCCGAAATCATCGTCAAAAGCACGAACGAGCCCGCCAAGAACACGGCGCTGTCAGGCTTGTACGCGGCGGGGCCGATGCTGTGCACGCAGTGTGAATCGCAAGGCTTCCGCCGGATCACCTATTACCCGGATCGCCCCGATGTGCTGGCCGCGTTCCGCGTGACCATTCACGCCGATAAAAAGCGCTTCCCCGTTTTGCTGGCGAACGGCAATAAAATCAAAAGCGGCAGCGAAAAAGGCGGGCGTCATTACGCCATTTGGGAAGATCCGTTCCGCAAGCCTTGCTATTTGTTTGCCTTGGTGGCGGGCGATCTGGAACACACGACCGATCACTTTACGACCAAATCGGGCCGGAAGGTTTTGATCGAGATTTATGTCGAGCCCGGCCACAAAAGCGAAACGGCTTTTGCCCGCACGGCGATCAAAAACGCGATGGCGTGGGATGAAAAGACCTATGGGCTGGAATACGATCTGGATCGTTTCATGATCGTCGCCGTCAGCTATTTCAATTTTGGCGCGATGGAAAACAAGGGCCTGAACATTTTCAACGACACCTGCATCTTGGGCCGCGCCGATACGGCGACGGACCCCAGCATTGCTTTCTTTGAACGTGTTGTCGGGCATGAATATTTCCACAACTATACGGGCGATCGCGTGACATGCCGCGATTGGTTCCAGTTGAGCCTTAAGGAAGGCCTGACCGTGTTCCGTGAGCAGGAATTCTGCGGCGACATGAACGCGCCTGCCTTGGAACGTCTTGGCAATGTGCAAAAGCTGCGCGCGTTCCAATTCCCGGAAGATGCGGGCGCGATGGCGCATCCTATTCGCCCGGCCAGCTATCAGGCGATCGAAAACTTTTATACCTCGACCGTCTATTCCAAGGGCGCGGAAGTCTGCCGCATGATTCAAACCTTGGTCGGCAAAAAAGGATTCCGCAAAGGCCTTAATCTGTATTTGAAACGCCATGACGGCCAAGCGGCGACCTGCGATGACTTCGTGGCGGCGATGGCCGAAGCGAACAAGATCGACTTGGCGCAATTTATGCTGTGGTACAGCCAAGCGGGCACGCCCACGCTGGACGTGGCGGGCAAATATGACGCCGCGGCGCAAACCTATACGCTGACGGTCAAGCAAACCGTTCCGCCGACGCCGGGACAGCCAAAGAAAAAGCCGATGCACATGCCATTGGCCATTGGGCTGTTGAACGAAAAGGGCAAAGACATGATCGGCACGCGCGTGCTTGAACTGCACAGCGCCGAAGAAAGCTTTGTCATTCCGGGCGTCAAAAGCAAACCCGTACCGTCGCTTTTGCGCCAGTTCTCGGCCCCTGTGCGGTTGAACTTTGCCTATAGCGACGACGATTTGCTGTTTTTGTTCGCGCATGACAGCGATCCGTTTTGCCGTTGGGAAGCTGGGCAGAAACTCTTTGCCAAATATGTGCTGGATCTGATCGAAGCCAAACCGGCGGCGCGTCGCAAGGTTCAATTGTCGGACGCTTTTGTCCAGGCGCTTGCCAACACGCTGCGCGATAAAAAGATCGATGCGGCCAGCAAAGCGATGATGCTGACCTTGCCGACGGAATCCGAGCTGGGCTTGATGCGTCGCGCGGCCGGTCTTTTGATCGATCCGCTGGCGCTTCATGAATCGCGTGAAGCCGTTCTTGCCGCCATGGCGACGGCTTTGCAAGAAGCGCTATGGGACACGCTGGAAGAGATGGAAAGCCTTGTGAAGGAAAAAGCTTCCGATGGCGTCACGCGCGGCCAGCGGCGGTTGAAGAATCTTTGCATGGCGTATCTGTCGCGCCCCTGCCGTGAAGAGGCCGATGCCTTGGCGGCGGAAATGGTCACGCTGTCACAAAACATGACCGACAAAATCGCCGGGCTTGGTATTTTGACAGACAGCACGGGCCTGTTGCGTCAGCCGATGTTCGAGCTGTTTGAAGACAGCTTTACGGGCCAGCCCAACGTCATGGATCATTGGCTCGCGGTGCAAGCGATCGCGGACAAAAAGGATATTCTGAAAGACATCAAACGTCTGATGAAACATAAAGACTTTAACATCAAAAATCCGAACCGTATCTCGGCTTTGATCGGTAGCTTTATGGGAAATCCGGTTGGGTTCCACGCGATCGACGGCAGCGGCTACGCTTTTGTCGCCGATTTGGTTGTGAAATTGGACAAGATCAATCCAATCGCCGCGCCGCGCTATGTGAAGCCGTTTTTGCGCTATCGCGATTTTGACAAAAAGCGCCAGCGTTTGATGAAAGCGGCCTTGCTCAAACTTAAAGCCGTCAAAGGCCTTTCCCCCAACACGCACGAAATCGTCATGAAGGCGTTGAAGGGGTAAAGAATAGCGAAAACAAAAAAGCCACGCTTCTTGTAAGAGCGTGGCTTTTTTGATGGGCCCCGTTTCGTTAGGGGCCGCTTTTCTCTTTCGTGAGCGATCCCCATAGCTGATCGAAAAGGCGGCTGCTGGCCTCAGCTTGCGCCGCGCCGAACGCCGCGATGGTTGCTTCCATGGTGCGGTCTTTGGCCTCGACCGTGCTTTGCCCTAAAAGGGTGGCGATAAGCTTGCGTGAACGCGCCTCGGCCAGGGTTGCGCGATAGTTGATCGTGACGCTCATCGGCGCGGATTCATCGGCGGGCTGAATGGCTTCAAAGTTTTGAACGTCGATTTTCAAGATGTAATCGGCTTGCACATTTGAATCGCTGCCGACAACGCCACGCACAATGCTGCTCAAGCCAAGGTCTTTGACAAAGCGGTCTTGAAGCATATCGGGCAGGGCCGTCGGCCAGGCGGCGTCGGCAAAATAGTCAAGCTTGGATCCTTTGTTTTTGACGGCGATGCGCGCCGTATCCAAACCCGATGCCACATGGATCGGCGCGATTTTGACGGTGGCTTGGATCGCCTGTCCCCCGCCGCCGCCCAGCGTGTCGGGTAAAACATAAAGCTGAGCGACCGCTGGCGGATCCTGCATCAAAGCGCAGCCGCCAAGAAGCGCCACCGCAAGAACAGACGCGCCTAAAGCGCGCGCGAAAGAGTGGTTGATCATGGCAGTTTGACCCCTTGGCTGGTGGATGGATAGAGAAGGCGCGATGGATTGTCTTGCAGGCTTTGCGACAGATCGCGGACTTGCCGCGCCGTGCGGCGCAGATCGCCAACAAGGTCTTGGGTGTCGTCAAAACCGCCTTCCGCTTCGCCGGAAAGACCTTTCAGGTTGGCCGACGTTGCGCGTAGGTTTTGCATGATATCGCGCACGTCGTTACCGTCGATTTGCGCTGTGGCTTGGTCCATGTGCGCGGTCAGACGCTCGGTGCTTGTCGCGATGGCGTCAAGGCGGGTGGCGGCTTTTTCAAACGATGCCGAAATATGTTCCCATCGCTGTAAAATGGTTCCGACCGTCTCGATGTTCTTTTCGCTGAGAAGTTGTTGGGCGCGTTGCGTCAAGATCAGCGTTTGATCCATCAGTTCCGGCGCTTGGTTCATCAGCGCGCCCAGTTCCGAGACTTTGGCTTTGATTTCAGGCGGCGCGCCATCAGGGCCTTCGGGCAGATTGGGAAAAGACGGTGTCCCGCCTTCGAGATTGATATAAGAAGCGCCCGTGATGCCTTGAATCTTCATCGTGGCGATAGTGTCGCTTTTGATCGGCGTATCGGCCAGAACGCGGATATAGACGCGCACCTTTTGCGCGTCGTCGCGATCGATGCGGATGTTTTTAACGTTGCCGACTTCGACGCCGCGATATTTAACCGCGCCGCCGACAGCCAAGCCGTTGACCGATTCCGTGAAGTGGATTTGATAAATCCTGTAATCTTCTTTTTTGCCTTGGTTGGTCAGCCAAATGGTGAACAGCGCCAGAGCGATCAAGCTGATCAAGACATAAACGCCGACAAGGACGTAATTTTTATTCGGCTCCATGAGGATCTCCTTGCGCGGCTTTTGCCGCCGCGCGGGCGCGGGGGCCGTGGAAATAGCGCTGAATCCACGGATGAGGGTTTGTCAAAAGATTGGGCAGCGTATCGACGACGATTTTTTTATCGACCAAAACGGCGACGCGATCGCAAATGGAAAAAAGCGTATCCAAATCGTGGGTGACGATCACGACCGTGACGCCCAGCGAGGCGCGCAGGTCGCGGATCAAAGTATCGAAATCCGCCGCGCCAATCGGGTCAAGGCCCGCGGTGGGTTCATCTAAAAACAAGACATGGGGGTCTAACGCCAGCGCGCGCGCAAGAGCGGCGCGTTTGATCATCCCGCCGGAAAGCTCAGATGGGTATTTTGCGCCCGCTTCGGGCGGCAGGCCGGACAGCGCGATTTTAAGGCGCGCGATGTCGCTAAGAATGGACGGCGCGATCCTTTTTTCATGCTCGGTCAGCGGCAACAGCGTGTTCTGCTCAACCGTCAGCGACGACAAAAGCGCGCCTTGCTGAAACAAAACGCCGATCAAACGCGCGCGGTCGCGGGCCCGCAGGTGCCGCACGTCGCGGCCTTCGATGGTTATTTTGCCGCTTTGCGGGCGACGCAGGCCCAGCATCGTGCGCAGTAAAACCGTTTTACCGGTGCCCGATCCGCCAACGATCCCCATAATCTCGCCGCGCTGAATGGTGAGGTTAAGATGATCATGGACAATCTGAGGGCCAAAGGCGTTCACCACGTCTTGCACGACGACAATCGGATCCGAAGGGGCGGGGCGTTGCGTCATTAGATGCCTATCTGAACGAAGAGGATCGAGAAAAGCGCATCGGCGACCAAAACCAGAAAGATCGAATGAACGACAGAAGCCGTGGTGCGGCGTCCGACGCTTTCTGCCGATCCTGAAACTTCAAGCCCGTGCAGACAGGCGACATGGGCGATGATCAAGGCAAAGACGGGCGCTTTGATAAGCCCCACCAGAAAATCGGTAAACTTGACGGCATGGCGCAGCGAATCCGCATATTGTACCCACGGGATGTTCAAAAGATTCGAGCAAATGACGCCGCCGCCCAAAAGCCCCAGCATATCGGCGGCAAAGGTCAACAGCGGCAAGGTGATCATCAAGGCAAGAAGGCGCGGGATAACCAAGCTGTCAAAAGCGCCAATGCCAATGACGGCCAACGCATCGATTTCCTGATTGACCTTCATCATGCCGATCTCGGCGGTAAAGGCGCTGCCAGATCGCCCCGCGACCATGATCGATGTCAGTAAAACGGCCATCTCGCGCAAAACGGAAACGCCAACCAGATTGACGGTAAAAGCCTCGGCCCCCAGCGGTTTGAGCTGAAACGCGCCTTGATAGGCCAGAACGACGGCAATCAAAAACGCGACAAGGCCGACGATGGGCAAGGCAGCCAGACCCGTTTCATCGATATGACGGCAAATACTATCCAAACGCAGGCGTGCCGGGCGGCGCAAGATCTTCATCCCCGTCAACGTCATTTGCCCCAGAAAGGCCAACAGATGCTCGCCTGTTTGCGCGGCTGAGAGCGCGCTTTTGCCCATGCGCTCTAAAAGGCGGATAAAAGCATTTGGCGGCGCTTCACGCGATGGCGGGGCCAGATGTGCTTCGTCGATCAGCGTGATCAGCGTTTGCGCGGCGGGGCTAAATTGGACAAATTGCACGGGCGCTGGGCGAACAGATTCGCGAAAATGATGCAGCAAAAGAGCGCCCGCTGTATCCATCTCGGTGATCTGGCTGCCATCAAGCACAAGCGGCGCGCCTTGTGGCGGCGCTTGCCGGTGCAGGGCTTTGTCGGCCTCGGCATAGCTGTCGAGCGTCAGCTTACCGGCCAGACAAAAGCGGCCTGTCTCGGCATCGACCGTCAAGGTGAAAAGGCTGGCTCGCTTGGGCAAGGGGTGTTTTCCTTTTAAAGGGCGCGTCTTCCTAAGTATAAAAGAGGTTGCCAAGGGAATCCAGAGCCCTATCAAGGCCTTTTCAGGGCATTTGGCTGATTTTCATCAATAAAAAGCTTTACACTTGGCCCGTCTTGGCGTTTCTTCAAAAGCAGGTTTGGGAAGCGAAACTAAAGGATTATCTATGTCAAAACCCGTTATTTTAACTGGCGACCGCCCGACGGGCGCTTTGCATCTGGGGCACTATGTGGGCTCGCTGCAGAACCGCGTTAAGTTGCAGGATGAGTATGATCAATATGTTTTGATCGCGGACATGCAGGCGTTGACCGATAATGCCGAGAATCCTGAAAAAGTTAGCAAAAACGTCCTTGAAGTCGTCATGGACTATTTGGCCGTGGGCATTGACCCGACCAAAACCAAGATCGTCTTGCAATCGGCCTTGTCGGATATTGCTTGGCTGAGCATGATTTATTCGAACCTTGTTTCCGTGGCGCGGGTTGAACGTAATCCGACCGTTAAAGAAGAGGTGCGCCAAAAGAACATCGATCGCGAAATCCCGCTGGGGTTCTTTTCCTATCCCGTCAGCCAGGCGGCCGATATCACGGCGTTCAAAGCGGTGTGTGTGCCGGTTGGACATGATCAATTGCCGATGATCGAGATCGCCAACGAAATCGTGCGCCGTTTCAACCGCGTCTATAATTGCGAGGTGCTGAAGGAATGCGAAGCCTTGCTGCCCAAGGCGGGCGCGCGTCTGGTCGGCATCGACGGCAAAGCGAAGATGAGCAAAAGCCTTGGCAATGCGCTGAATCTGAAAGCGACCGCCAAAGAGATCGAGCAAGCGGTCAAGATGATGTACACCGATCCGGGGCATTTGCGCGTCGAAGATCCGGGCAAGATCGAAGGGAACGTCGTTTTTACTTACTTGGACGTTTTCGATCCCGATCAAGCGGGTTTGGCCGAGCTGAAAGCGCATTATCAGCGCGGCGGCTTGGGCGATGGTGTCGTGAAAAAGCGCCTGAACGGCATCTTGCAGGACTTTATCGCGCCAATCCGCACCAAGCGCGAAGCGTTGGAAAAAGATCCGAAATATGTGACAGACGTCATCCGCCAAGGCACCGCCAAAGCAGCCGAAGTCGTCGCGCAAACCGTGCGTGAAGTCAAAGCCGCCATGGGCATTGATTACGAATCGACCTGGGCGCAGTTCTAACGTCGCTTGTTTTTAACCAACATTTTCCTGCATCTACAGATCTTGCGGTCATTTATCACGCTGAAGCTGATTGTCACGGCGTGGCGGCAGCTGGTTTTCCCCTTCTTCCATAGGGACGTCTGCGCGTGACCCTGAAACGGTTGTTGGCTGCGTGCTGCGGGGGAGGGGGCTCCATCGTCTGCGTCTGTGCAGGCGATGCATCATTTTTATGGCCTGCTCCTTGGTCTAAGCACAATGCACCCGTCGTTGGATAAGGCATGTCTTTGCCTCTCTGTTGAGAAACAGAAGGGGCAAGCCGGGAACAAAGGGTTGTCAGAAAGGCTAGTCTTGTTCTTTTTAAAGCGATGCTCTCGCTCTCTTTTTGACGGTTCTGCTTAGAGCTGTCTAGGAATGATTCTGATAGATTAAACCCGATCTTGCAGCCGCCAATCACAAGAAGGTTGATCAGAAGGGGGTAGGGGCCGAAAATAAATGCCGTGGCCGTTGTGGGGAGCGCAAAAGAAGAGATCCCCCCCAACAACACACTACCAATAAATCCCGGGATCGTCTCGAAGAGCGCACAAAGAGACATCCCTCCCAATACACCACAAAAGAAATTTGTATTTCTCGCCATATCGCGGCTGGCTCTATACCCCGTTTCCCTTTGGTCAAAATCAGCTGTGAGCCTTTGAATATCCTGCCGGTGTTGTTCGGTTGTTTGCTCCAATTGCTGGGGGGGAAGGTCTGACATCTTTTGGTGCCAGGCCTTTTCCTCGGCTTCGGTGTTCAGATTGTTGGGGGCTGAAACGGCCATCTATCTATCCTTGAAATAAAGAAACTCTGTTTCTCACCATATAAAAAACGGTCAAAGATACAAAACTTTCATGCCCTTTCGTTGCGTGCTTGAACGGCGTCTCCGTTTTACTTTAATAAACAGTATCTTAAGCATGTCCTCTGTTGCTGACGCGAAGGCCCAATAAAAAAGCCTGCCGTCAAACGGCAGGCTTTTTAGCAAAGAAAGCAGAATTAGCGTTCGACGACCGCCACCGCATGCGGTGCGGCTTCTTCTTCAACAGCATTTTTCGTGTGACGCGCGATGACGGATTCCTCATCCGTCGGGATCACGCAGACATCGACTTTGCTGTCGGGGGTCGAAATCATCACGTCGCCTTTGGGCAGGTTGCTGTTGGTGTCGTGATTGATCTTAAGGCCCATCCAGTGCATCGAATCGCTGATTTGCGCGCGGATCGTCGCGGCGTTTTCGCCGACGCCGCCCGTAAAGACCAGCGTATCAAGCCCGCCCAAGATGCTGGTCAGGCCGCCAAGCTCGCGCGTGATACGCAAGCAGAACAGATCGATGGCTTCGCGGGCCGACGGCTCGGGGCTGGCCAGCAGAACGGCCATGTCGTTGCTAATGCCCGAGACGCCGCGCAAACCGGAATCGTGATACAACATGCGCTCGATGGATTGTTCGTTCAGTTTGGCTTCGCGCAGGAAGTAAAGGATCACGCCGGGATCAAGCGATCCGGGGCGCGTGCCCATGACAAGCCCGTCTAAAACGGTAAAGCCCATCGTTGTCGAAAAGCTTTTCCCGGCGTCCATGGCGCAAAGGCTTGCGCCGCTGCCAAGGTGAGCCACGATGGTTTTGCCTGTGACCCCGCGCGGCGAGATGCCGGGCAGGCGGCTTGAGATATATTCATACGACAAGCCATGGAAGCCATAACGACGCAAACCCTTGTCGTGCCAAACGCGCGGCAAGGCAAAGCGCGTGTGCAGCGACGGGATCGTGGCATGAAAGGCCGTGTCGAAGCACGCGATTTGCGGAACCTGCGGGTACATGGACATGACCATTTCCATGACCTGAAGGTTGAACGGCTGATGCAGCGGGGCCATCGGGATCAGCGTTTTCAGGTACGCGAGCAGATAAGGCCGGACGATGGTCGGCTTCATCAAATCGCGCCCATGCAAAACGCGATGGCCGACGGCCATCAAGCCTTCCTTGGGGATGAAGCTTTCCAAGAACAAAAGCAGCTCGCGGGCGGCATCGCCCGGCGTGCGCACTTTTTCGGACAGGTCGGGAACGTTGGTGTGGCCTTCAAAGATCGGGCCTTTGACCGACATGATGGGCGAGGTGCCAATCCCTGTGATCGCGCCACGTCCGATGCTGATCATGTCGTTATAGTCGAAGATCGAGAATTTCAGGCTCGATGAGCCGCCATTCATGACCAAAATATAATTCGTCGTTTCCATACGGTTTAACCTTTCGCGGAAGAGCGGACTTTATCGCCTTGCGACGACAAGACGGCCAAGGCGGCAGAAGCCATGCGGGCGGCGGGCGGGTCGGCACGGCTTGTTAGCATAACGGGCACGCGCGCGCCCAAGACAATGCCGGGGGCGATGGCTGCCGCAAGATAGGCCAGCTGTTTGACCAGCATGTTGCCAGCTTCAATGTTTGGCACGGCCAAGATGTCGGCATCGCCAGCCACGGCTGAGGCAATGTGCTTGATCCGTGCGGCTTCGGCGCTGATCGCGTTGTCAAAGGCCAAGGGGCCATCCAATGTGCCACCAACGATCTGACCGCGGTCGGCCATTTTACACAAGATCGCCGCATCCATGGTGGCGGGCATGCCAAAGCCAACCGTCTCGGTCGCCGCCAGAACGGCGACTTTGGGGTTTTCTAATCCCATGTCATGGGCCAGATAGATCGCGTTTTGGATGATATCGGCTTTGACGGGAAGCTCGGGCGCGATGTTCAGCGCGGCGTCCGTGATCAACAACGGGAACTTATAGGAAGGAACGTCCATCGCGAAAACATGGCTCATGCGGCGCTCGGTCCGCAGGCCTTTTTCTTTATGTACGACGGCGCGCAGATATTCGTCGGAATGAAGGCTTCCCTTCATCAAGGCGCTCACTTTGCCGTCGCGGGCCAAGGAAACAGCGGCGATGGCGGCAGCATGGCTGTGCGGCGTATCGACAATCTCATATTGGCTGATATCCAGACCGCTGGCTTCGGCGGCGGCGCGGATTTTGGCTTCGGGGCCGACGAAAATCGGGACGATCAAGCTTTCTGCCGCGGCGTCGATGGCGCCTTGTAATGAAACCTGATCGACAGGATGAACCACCGCCGTCGGCATGGGGTTGCCAAAGGATTTGGCGCGATCAATCAACGTGCGCAGGCGGTTGTGATGCACAACTTCGGCTTCGGGGTTGTTGGTCGCGTGATGGCGCATTTTACGGGGCGGCGCATAAACTTGCGCAACGCCTTTGACGATTTCCTCGCCGCGTTGATTGGTCACGACGCAGTCAAGGAAGACGACTTTATCGGCTTCGTCTTTGCCACAAACGGTCAGGCGCGTATCGACCATATCGTCGACATGCAGTGAGCCCGAAAAAGTCAAATCTTGATGCTTGTAAACGGTTCCTGGCCCCGGAAGCTTGGTGCCCAAAACGGCCGAGATCAAAGCGCCGCCCAAAAGACGATGCGCGACGATTTCATCGGGCGCGTCTAAAAAGCCCGTTTCAAAATGCGTCGGGTTCATGTCGCCGGAAACGACGGCAAACAAATCGATATCGCGCTTGGTGATACGACGAACAATATTCGCCGTGTCGCCAACCTTCAATTCGTCGAAAACGCGGTTTTCGTACCATTGATCGGCCATAGTGTAAAAACTCCATGTTGTGAAAAGAGGGCGCGCGCGGCGCATCTCGGGAAAGGACGTTCTTATTTACCTTAATTTCGTTAACCATGTAAGATCTTTTTGCAAAACGCCAAGAAAAACATAGCCCGTGCCGCGCATACTGCTGCAGGTAATTTAAGACCGTCGTTTTTTAGGGCATGGTGCGCACAAGCTGATGGAGGCCGACCCCCAAAATGAAGGTCATTGCAAAAAGGAGCAGATAAAAAGAGAGAAGCGAAAGCTTGGGCATGGAAAGCTCTTTTTTAGCCTTTTTGTGTGGTCGTTGCCGCGCGAAAGGCGCCAACCAGATCAGGAAGGATGGGTTCAAGCGCACGAGGGGTGATGCCAAGATCTTCGATGGTCCAGTGCCCACCCCGATCATGGGTGCCGATAGGGTCGTTTTGTGCGTCTTCGATAATGGAATCCTGCTGCAGCAATTTGACTTGATCACGGGTCAAGGGGCGCGAAGCGCATTTTTCGCCAAGCCAGCCGCAAAGGAACGCCAAATCCCAAGGCAGATGAATAAAATGCGACGTGTGGTTCATCGCACGCAACATCAGCGTTAAAAGAGTACGAAACGAATAAAGCCGTGGGCCGCCCAACAGATAGATGCGTCCACAGGCATGCCGGTCAAGAAGAAGACGGCTGACGGCTTCGGCCAAATCGCCAACGTACAGGGGCTGAAAACGCGTTTTTCCGCCGCCAATTAAAGGTAAGATCGGTATAAACCGCGCCATCTGGGCAAAGCGGTTAAAAAAGCGATCGTCCGCGCCGTAAATCAGGCTGGGACGCAAGATAATAGCTTCGGGAAAAAAAGCCCGAATGGCTTCTTCGCCGATGGCCTTGCTGCGGGCATACCGCGATTTTGATTGAAGCGAAGCGCCAAGAGCTGAGATATGGATAAATTTTTTGACCCCGGCTTCACGGGCTAAACGGGCAAGGCGTGCAGCTGTTTCAACATGTGTGTTTTGAAAAGTATAAGAACCCTTTTCAGCCAAAATGCCGATTAGATTTATAACGATATCAGATCCTTGGATGGCCTCTGCGACGCTTTGATCTTGTCTTGGGTTGCATAAAACAGGACTTATTTGGTCTGGAAGCCCCATCATCGACCATGGCATTTGGGCTTGGGGGCGCCGTGAAGGGACGCGCACAGAATACCCTTGTTCGGCAAGCCTTTGAATAAGGGCTCGACCTAAAAAACCGGTGCCGCCGAAAACGGTAATGTGCAGGGGAGAAGACATGCGACAGAGACCTTAAGAAGCTTTGGTTAATTGTGCCGGGGTCTGGCCTCTTTGTAAATCGTATAAATCTGCTATTTTTGTGGCCAAGACTTCGACCTCGTCCCAAGGCGTGTAATCGACTTGAGCTGTTGGATCCGTTGGCCCGCCTGTGAGGGTCATAATCAGTTGGATCATCAAGCGGTCAAACAGGCGATAGCGTGGATAGTTCAGATAGCCGCCCAGCGCTGCCGTGATCACGGGCGTAAGGCGCGAACGTCGGATCCAGTTTCGCAGATAAAGGTTTGTTTGTGCTGTTCGTTTCTGGGGCTTTCGCGCCGTCAAATTGACCGAAACAAGGATCAGGGGCGCAGATTTAAGACGATTATAGTGCTTTTTGATAAAGGCGCGGGCGGGTGGCAAATGAAAGCCGTACCGAATGGCGGCCATTAAAAAGATAGGCCTTTCAGGCGCTGGAAGATCGGCGGCCTCGGGCAGGCGGACGGCCAGATCCCATAAGGTGGTGGAGATGCCACGGGCTTGTAATTGGGCGGCCAATGTTTCTGCGATTTTGCGTGTATGACCATCGTGCGAGGCATAAAAAAGAGGAAACGACGTTTCGTTCATGTCTTTATTCCTTCGAAACGGAAGCGTTTGGCGCGTTGTGAAGGGCGTCTAACGCCCCTTGCAGAATATAGGCGGCGGCGGCCTTGTCGATGGTTTCATCGCGCCTTTTGCGTGACATGTCATCGGCAATCATAAAGCGGCTGACGGCTGCTGACGAAAAGCGCTCGTCCCAAAAGACGATGGGTAAGTCCGGGTCGGGCAAAGCGCCGCTGCGAAGAAGGTTCGAGATAAAGGTACGCGCGGCCTGTGTGGCGGGGCCTGCTGTACCATCCATGTTCAGCGGCAAACCGACGATAAAGCCGCCAACAGCCCGTTCGCGTACGATCGTGCCAAGGACTGCCGCGTCTTTGGCCATTTTGGTGCGAACCAAGCCTTGAAGGGGCGACGCGACGCGCCGCGCCGGATCGGAAATTGCCAGCCCCACAACGACGCGGCCGGGATCGATCCCTAAAAGACAGGTCCGTGGCGCCAAAAAGGCCGAAAGGGATGAGATGTTGCAGATAGCCATGCCGGATGATAGCTTGCAGACGCTTCAGATGAAAGGGGGGCGCGGCGAAAAGCTTGGCGGCCCTTTAGATTCGGCAAGGAAGGGGCTAAACCCCACCTTCACGCAAAGGTTAAACGGGATAGAGAACGAGAAACACAATGGCTGTTGACGCAAAAACCGTAAAGCATATTGCCCATCTCGCGCGGCTGCGCGTGCCGGAAGATCAAATCGACCGGGTGGCGGGAGATTTGAACAAAATCTTGGCTTGGGTCGAGCAATTGGATGAAGTGGATGTTACGGGGATCGAGCCGTTGACGTCTGTCAACGACTTGTCGCTGCGCCTGCGCGACGACATCATCACCGATGGCGCAAAGGCACAAGAAATTCTGGCCAATGCGCCTGAAAGGACGGCCGATTTCTTTACCGTGCCAAAGGTTGTTGAATAATCCGCCTTGCGAAAAAAAAGATAAAGGGTTCCCGATGAGCAAATTGACTGATCTGACAATGACTGCGGCGCTAAAGGGTCTGGCCGCGAAAGAGTTTACGGCGTCTGAACTTGTGGCCGCTCACATTGCCGGTGCCGAAAAGGCGCGTGTGTTGAACGCTTTTATCACAGAAACGTTCGACCAAGCGACGCAGGCCGCCAAGGAATCGGATGCGCGCTGGGCCGCAGGTGCGCCGCGCGCGATGGAAGGGCTTCCCATCGCGATGAAAGATCTTTATTGCACAACGGGCGTGCGCACGACGGCGGCCAGCAAAATCCTGCATAATTTCGTACCGCCCTATGAATCGACGGTGTCTGGAAATTTGCTTAAGGCCGGGACCATCACGCTCGGCAAAGCCAATTTGGATGAGTTTGCGATGGGATCCAGCACGGGAACATCGGCTTTTGCGCCGACGATTAGCCCGTGGACCGGCGAAGATCCGGCTTCGGCGCCGCGTAAATTGGTGCCGGGCGGCTCGTCGGGCGGCTCGGCTGCCGCTGTTTCGGCCCGCATCGTCATGGCGGCGACCGGAACCGATACGGGCGGCTCAATCCGTCAGCCTGCCGGTGTGACCGGGATCGTTGGGATCAAGCCGACCTATGGCCGTTGCTCACGTTTTGGTATTATTGCTTTTGCTTCGTCGTTGGATCAGGCGGGGCC
This sequence comes from uncultured Rhodospirillaceae bacterium, assembly GCA_964390005.1. GTDB lineage: Bacteria > Pseudomonadota > Alphaproteobacteria > UBA9219 > UBA9219 > CAYMGM01. The sequence continues at coordinate 45,004 of CAYMGM010000010.1, forward strand.
GATGACGCGCTCGGTTGCCGATGCGGCGTTGATGCTGCGCGAAATGGCCGGGTTCGATCCGAAAGATTCAACATCCGTCGATACGCCAGTTCCTGATTATACAAAGGCTGTCGGTGGTTCGGTCAAAGGCATGAAAATCGGTATTCCGCGCGAGTATCGGATTGATGGCGTGCCCGAAGAAACCAACGCGATTTGGGATAAGGCCGCCGCGATTTTGCGCGACGCAGGGGCCGAGATTATCGACGTCAGCTTGCCGCATACAAAATATGCGTTGCCAACTTATTATATCATCGCGCCTGCCGAAGCTTCGTCGAATCTGGCGCGGTATGACGGCGTGCGGTTTGGTTTGCGCGAAGACGGCGAGAACTTGATCGATATGTACGAAAACAGCCGTGGTGCGGGGTTTGGTGCGGAAGTTCGCCGCCGAATCTTTATGGGCACGTATGTGCTTTCGGCTGGTTACTATGATGCCTATTATTTGAAAGCGCAAAAGGTGCGTCGTTGCATTCGCAACGACTTCATGAAAGCTTTTGAAACGTGCGATGCGATCTTGACGCCGACCGCGCCGGGAACCGCTTTTGCGCTTGGCGAAAAAACGGACGATCCTATTCAAATGTACTTGGAAGACGTCTTTACGGTGACGCTCAATCTCGCGGGCTTGCCGGGGCTTGCCGTGCCTGTGACGCTGGCAGACAATGGATTGCCCATGGGGATTCAGCTGATCGGCAAGCCGTTTGAAGAGACGACGTTGTTTACGCTTGGCGCGGCGCTGGAAGCCGCGACCGGGTTTGACGCGCGTCCGCCGTTCTGCGCCTAAGGAAAGCGAACAGACAATAAAAAGGGGGAAGGTTTGGCCTTCCCCCTTTTTTTTAATCTTATTCGCTATCAGGAAGTTTGGGAGGTTGGTCAAGCTTATATTGCTGAACCAACTGACGTGCCAGCTTATCAAGTGCGTCGACGACAGCGCGGCTGTTCGCGGTGGCGCTGCCCGACACCAAAAGCCCGCCACGCCAATAAGTAACGATGACATTGCGCGGTGTCGTGATCGGAGGGACCGTGACCGTGCTATCTGTCTGGATGGTCAGCGAAACCCAAGCCGAACATTCGCTGGTGTCTTGCGAGGCCGCCGTCACAATTTCAGGAAGAACGTTGACGCGCGCGACGTCTAGGCGCTGCGGCATCGCTTTCATCGCCTGAACGACAGGCAAACCGTAATTTTTCAGGATCTTATAAAGGGATGCTTCAACTTCGCCGCGCCCGACGGCGCAAGCGCTGGTGTTGGCTGTTGAACTGGTGCCGCCTAGACGTGGCGCTTGTATCAGCATTTCCCCGACGCCCGACATGGCGGGAGCGGCACCAACCATCCCAGCCGTTCCGTTACTGGCGGCAAAGGCCGGTGTCGCTAATACACAGGTGAGAACGAAAAAGAGGCTTCTTGCCGCTCGTGCCGCGGATCGATAGGGGATCTTTTTCACAAACATTGGGAAGCCTCATAGAGATTTAGAAAACGTTGGGCTATTCGCGTTCGTCGCGCTGGGTTCGCTCGCGGCGTTCATGCCTTTCCTGCGCTTCGATGGTCAGCGTTGCAATCGGGCGCGCTTTCAAACGCTTGATGCCGATGGGATCGCCGGTTTCTTCGCAATAGCCGTATTCGCCGTTTTTAATACGCAGTAAAGCTTCGTCGATTTTCCCGATCAGCTTGCGTTGCCGGTCGCGCGCGCGCAGCTCAAGCGCGACTTCGGTTTCGACCGAAGCGCGGTCGTTAACATCTGGTTCTTGAAGGCCACCTTCGTCCTGAAGATCTTGCAACGTGTTATCTGTGTCGCGCAGGATCGAAGCTTTCCAATCCATCAGTTGCTGCCGGAAATATTCCAGCATAACCGGATTCATATAGGGCTCTTTTTCCGAAGGCTCATAATTTTTCGGCATGGTTGCCATGGCTTGCGTTTCTCCCGTTAAGTCTGGCTTGGGTTAAGTCTCATTATATCAAAGGCGATCGAATTTGGCTAATTCGACTTGCGCGCGCAAGTCAATTTCGTCAAGAATTTCAGCAAGGCGTGGGTCCGAGACGGTCATTTTTCGGCTGGCGACGGTCCGTGCCAAGGCGATAAGCCTGTCTTTCGATAAAACGCCCAGCAAAAGCGCGTCCCGCAGATCCTCTAATTTGTCTAAAATATCCTCGGCGCGGGCCTTTCCACGGGCTGCGCGCGACAGGGCGTCATCGACTTCTTGAATGCCCAAGACGCCTGCAACCGTATTTAAAGCCGCCGTTTCTTGCGCCGCCGCCGCGCCTTCTGATTCGTCTGCGCCATCCAGGTGCTTGGCAAAGTCGGTTCCCCCGGCGCTGCTTGTTTTTGAAGCGCGGCGTAAGGTTGTTGGCGGTAAAAGGGGGCCTGTTCCTTCTATTCGGGTCATGCGCTCGGAATTATCCTCAAGGTTAACGGCAGCCGCAGAGCAGATACCACAGCCGCCATTTTCGGGGAAGAGGCTTCGGATTACAAGGTAAAACAAGCAACCTCTTGGGTTGAGAGCTAAAAAGAAAGGCGGCAATTTCTGCCTTGCGCACTTTTTCGCTTTTTTGCGGTAAGGCGACAGGGCTTTTCGTTTGAATCTGGCCTCTTTCTGCGGGATCGCCGTCGTTGCGTCTTTGCCGCGTTTGCCGCACGGCTGATCGTCTAGGCGATCGAGCGTTTCTGTTCGAGGCTCTTTTCTTGTTTTTATATGCCTGACTTTTCAATAAAAGACAATCATCGTTCGTTTTATCCCCTTCAAACTCAATCATTTTGTTTTTGTTTGAAGCTGTTGGCACGCGGCTTGCTTTGATCTCTGGCAGAGGATCAGGAGTTTGCATGTCCGCTTTCGTATTTAACGATCTCTTCTCCACCCCCCCCCGCTTTGCGGAAGCTTGGCTTCGCGTCCGCAAGGTTTTGTGTTGCGCGGCGCTCGGGCTTGCTTTTCTGATCCTCCCCCTTTCTATGTCGGCCCCGGCCCAGGCGGCTTCGCGCCTGAAAGATATTGTCGATTTTGAAGGCGTTCGCGACAATATGCTGATTGGCTATGGGCTTGTCGTGGGCCTGAATGGCAGCGGCGACAGCTTGACGAACTCGCCTTTTACCGAAGCCAGCTTGATCGGTATGTTGGAACGCCTTGGCGTCAACACGCGCGGCAGCACGATGAAAACAAAGAATGTGGCCGCCGTGATGGTGACGGCGACCTTGCCACCGTTTTCAGCCCAAGGAGCGCGTGTCGATGTGGCTGTTTCGACCCTTGGCGATGCGAAAAGCTTGGTTGGTGGGACGCTTTTGGTGACGCCGCTGATTGGCGCCGATGGTGAGGTGTACGCGGTGGCGCAGGGGTCGCTGGCCGTGGGCGGCTTTAGTGCGCAAGGTCAGGGCGCTTCGATTACCAAGGGCGTGCCGACGGCGGGGCGTATTGCCAATGGCGCGATCGTTGAGCGCGAAATCAATTTTCGCCTGACGGATTTGACGTCTTTGCGGCTTGCGTTGAAAAACCCTGATTTTACGACGGCGCGCCGGGTTGCCGAAGGCGTGAACAAATATTTGCATACTCAGGCTGCCGAGGCGATTGACCCGGCAACGGTACGCTTGCTGGTACCGGACGCACGGCGTCACGATGTCGTGGCTCTTTTAACGGATATCGAGCAATTGCCGATCGAGCCGGATCAGCCAGCGCGCGTTGTGATTGACGAACAATCGGGCGTGATTGTGATGGGCGAAAATGTGCGGATCAATACGGTTGCCATCGCGCAGGGCAATCTGACGATTAAAATCAATGAAACGCCGCAAGTCTCGCAACCCGCACCGCTATCGCAAGGTGGGCAGACAACTGTGGTGCCGCGGACAGAAATCAACGTGAACGAAGACGAAGGCAAGAAAATGGCGCTGCTGCGCCGTGGCGTCAGTCTTCAGGAAGTTGTGCAAAGCCTGAATGCACTGGGGATTGGGCCACGCGACATGATTACGATTTTACAGTCGATCAAGGCCGCGGGCGCCTTGCAAGCCGATCTCGAGGTGATGTGATGACGGGCTTTGCCAGCATGATGAGCGGAATAAACGATAACGCGGCGGCGCAAATGCAAGGTGCGCGCGTGGCGATGGCGCAAAAAAAGATAAAAAGCCAACAAGGTTTATCGAGCGCGGCGGTCGATAAGGCCGCGACGGATTTTACCAGCGTCTTTATGTCGCAAATGTTGTCGCCGATGTTCGAAGGCATTCAAACCGACGATACGTTTGGCGGGGGGCATGGCGAAGAAATGATGCGTGGAATCATGCTTCAGGAAATGGGCAAAGAAATGGCCAAGGTCGACAATACGGGCCTTACCGATGCCGTTAAGGCCGAGATGATCCGCATGCAAGGCGGCGAGACGGCACAAGCGGCCTCGTAAAAAGAACAAAGGGAGAGAACGTTATGGCACAGATCAATCAAGGCCTTCGGGTTCCAACCTCACAGTTGCAACAGCGCCAGGCGTCCAAAGTGGTCGGGACGTCGCAAGCGCCGTCGCAGGGCGAAAAAATTGTCGCCGATCCCGAAGCTTTGTTGGCGGCCACGGCGGACATTATCCAAGAACTGACCGTCATCATGGAAGACGAGATGAACTTAGTCAGGAAAGCCGATGTCGCTGGGATTCAAGGCAAGCTGAAGCGTAAAAATGCGTTGATCGAGGCCTATCAGGCGAATGTCGAAGCGATTAAGGCGCATCCCGAAAAGTTTAAAGCGTGCGATCCCGAAAAAAGGGAAGCGCTTAAAGCGATGGGCTTGAAAATGGAAGCGGCGACGAAACGCAATGCGACAGCCTTAGAAGCCGCGATTACAGGCACGCGTAGCTTGGTCGAAAACATTATCAAAGCGATCCGCGCGCAAGTTTTTCCCGAAGCGGGCTATGCCCGTCTGGGGCGTGGGGCCGTTTTTTCGGGACCCTCCAGCGAAAAATTGTGCCCGGCCACGCGGGTCAAAAAGTCGGTGTAGTTAACTTGAGGATATATCCGCGATTCTTGAACGACAGAGGTTTCCATGACTGAAACGGCTCAAACGGTAGGCAAATCATCGACAACGTCAAACAGCGCGAGCGCGCGGTTTTTGGCACTGGTTCGTGGCGGCGGCAAAGGAGGTTTTGACGCAAGCGGATTTGCCGATGTGTTGGATCAGGCCGTAACAACGTCGTTGGATCAAGCGGCGACCTATGCCGACCAAGCCTCAAGCCGGAGCAGCGGGGCGGACAAAGACGATACGTCGTCGTCACTCCCGTCGTCTGCGCCGCGTGTGCAGCGCGATACAAGCGTCCAAACGTCTAATCAGGCGCAGACGACAACGAAAGACCAAACCAATGGGGCGCAGGATGATCGTCCTGTAACAAAGGAAACAACAGAAAAACAGGTCATATCGGCGACCCCAAAAGAAAAAGAGGTTGTCGTGTCCGATGAAAGCGTCGTGAATGATGACGCCGTGGCTTTTGCGGCGACGCCTGCCGCCGTTGCTGCGGCCACGGCTGTCGTTGCCGGTCAAACGCAAGTGAAGACCGGGCAAAAGACAGAAAATCATTCGGCCACAACAGATGCCTTAACCCAAGGCAAAACCATCGACACGTCTTCAACGGATACGGAAAAAAGCACAGACGCGCAACAAACCACGACGAAGCTTGTCGCGACCTCGCAGGAAACGGCGGCAAATACGGCGGAAAATACGGACAGTGGCGCGTCTCTTACACCTGACGACGGCGCCGAAGAAGCTGCCGCGGCGCTTCTTAGTCAAATGATTGCGCTTCGCGCGGCGCAAGAAAATCGCGAAGCGATGAAGGCAAGCGCGCAAAAAGAGCAAGAAGCCGACGCGGCCAGTGACGATCAAAACGCGGCCAATCAAAACAATCTTGCGGACGTTTTGACCGATGCGGGACGTTCGCGATCGATTGACGTTTCATCGAAAGCGGCGGCTCAAACGGGCGCGGAAACGTCTCAAGACTCTCTGGTTCAGGGGCAAACGCAGACGGGTACGGCCCCTTCAACGTCCCGGGAGTCGGGGGCTTCGACATCGCGCGCGGCTATGACGGCTTCCTTTCAGGGGCTTGTTGGATCTTCAGGTCTGTCACAGCAGACAACGGCTTCGACAATGACAACGCACGCGGCTGCCGCTGCGCTGGCCGCAAATGCCGCCAGCGCGGCGGTGACGACAGGCGTCTCATCGGCTTCGGTGGGCAACACCGCAGCAAACAGCCACGCGGGTACAAACTTGCTGACGGGCGTTACAAGCGCGTCGGGGACGACCGGCTCGATTGGCACGATGGTTGCGTTGAAAAACGAACAGACGACGGCATCAAGCCAGTCGAACATCGTTGAGCAAGTTAAAATCCAGTTACAGAAAATGGCCAAGTCTGGCGACGATCAAATGACTATTCATCTGTCGCCTGACGAAATGGGGAAGATCGAAATCAAATTGACGTTCGGCGATGATAAAACCGTGCAGGGCACGGTTATTGCCGATAACAAAGTAACGTTAGAAGCGCTGCAAAAGGATCAGTCGAGTCTTCAACAAGCCTTGCAAGATGCGGGGTTGCGCGCAGATCAAGGCTGTTTGCAGTTCAGTTTGCGTGGTGATGGTTCGGGATCTTTCGCTCAAAACGCCTTTGGCCGTCCTTCCGGCCAAGACGGGTCAGGATCGAAAAGCTGGAATGTCGGGGTTGTCTCCGGCGAGACTGACAGCGAAGGCGAGATGGAAGAAACCTATAATCTTGCGACCGGGCGCGTCAATTTGCGCGTTTAGGCGAGAAGGAGATCGATTATGACGACGACAAGCGGCACCAGCTCATCTTCACTTATCCAAAACTATATCAATACGCATCAGACATCGACGAGCAGCACATCGTCCTCTTCGTCTTCTTCATCCTCTTCATCTACCAGCGCCAGCGGCATGCTGTCCGCGAACATGAATACGTTTTTAAAGATTTTGACGACGCAGTTGCAGAATCAAGATCCGACGGAAGCGACGAACACCGACCAGTTTACACAAGAACTGGTGCAGTTTGCGCAAGTCGAGCAGCAGATCCAGACGAACGACAAATTGGACGATCTGATTACGATTCAAAGCCCGAACGGTGTCACGCCGCTTTTGAATTATGTTGGCAAAACGGTTGAAGCCGACGCCGATGGCAAGTTTGAAGTGCAAGGCGGCTATGGCGAGTTTTCCTATACGTTGGGTTCGGCGGCGCAAACGGTGTCGCTGACGATCAAGAATAGCGCGGGGAAAACAGTGGCCACGGCATCGGGCCTGACAACAAAGGGATCGCACAAAATTGCCTGGCAGGCCGCCGATTCCAGCGGAAATGCGCTAGACGACGGGACCTATAGCGTGGCTGTGACAGCCAAAGACAGCAACGGCAAAGAGATTACTGTCAGTGATATAAACATGATCGGCGTTGTGACATCGATTCAAACGGACTCGGACGGAACGACAACGCTTTCAATGGGCGATACAAGCATTGCCGCGTCGAAGATCAAGGCTGTTTATTACACCAACACTGGCAGCTCCTCTTCTTCAACCGCAAGCACAAGCTCATCGTCTTCGTCGTCTTCAACGTCTTCAACCTAAGGGAAAGGGCGAGCAGGCGGCTTTTGCCATGAGAAGGCGCCTTCGCTTCGACCTAAGATCAGGCCTTCTCTGCCGATCCAGAATCCTGTGGGTAAACCGCGCAGCGGTAAAGCGTGCAAATCTTCGATAGCCTCGACCCAAAAAAGGGGGAGGTCTGCTTTGTGTCGTCTGAGAAAAAGTTGCAAAAGTGTTTCGCCTTGCGCTTGGACGGCGATGGGGATGAGGAAAAACGGCGCATCGGGAACGCTGGCTTGGGCTGCCATTTCGGACAATTCGTCGACGCAAATTTTACAGGAAGGGGCCCAAAAAAGAACGAAAGCGGGTTTAAGAGGCGTTTTTTCGGCCAAGAGCTGTCGAAGAGGCTGCGGCCCTGTTGGCGTTTGAATGAGAAGTTGGGGCAAGCGCATAGGAAAAGAAGCCCTATCGGTGGCGGCCGAAGGGGCGGAAGTCAAGAAAAAAGAAGGCGAATCGGCCTGCGCCATGGCATCATCGAACGGCGCGACGAAAGCATAGCTGATAAGGCAAAAAAAGGCCGAAACAGCCATTGCGCGATGGGTTTGAGATGCCTTAAAGTCGCTTGCCACGCGGCGCTGCGGATCTCTGCGGCGCCAGACAGAAAATTTTTTAAGACGGATCACGTTTTCGTTCCCTTGTTGCAGAAGATTCGACCGCCCATGCTACGCTTTACCTTTGTTCAAAAAAGCCGTTTCCTGAAACGGGATCAAGCACAAAAACGCACGCGCGCGCTTGCGTTAATGTTTCTTTTGGTCTTGTCAATGACGGTAAGCGCTTGCGGCAAACGTCCCGGAAGCATTGATCCACCGCCATCGGATAGCGCCGAGCGCGCGCCTTTCCCTCGTGTCTACCCCGACCCATCAACGGACCCCGCCCCATGATCCCTACGTCGCTTCTTTCGTCTTCTTTTTCTTACCGTAATGGAACGCTTTGCGCCGAAGCCATGCCCGTGGCCGAGATTGCCGCTGAAGTTGATACGCCATTTTATCTTTATGCAACCGAACAGTTGAACAAGAATTATCAAACGTTCGCCGCGCCCTTTGCCGAGATGGATGCGGGCATTCATTTTGCTGTCAAGGCTTGCCCTAATCGTGCGGTGATCAAAACATTGGCACAGGCGGGGGCAGGCGCCGATGTGACCAGCGTGGGCGAGCTTGAACGCGCTTTGGAAGCGGGGGTTCCGCCTAAGAAAATTGTTTTTTCAGGCGTCGGCAAAACACGCGATGAAATCATGGCCGCGCTGCTGGCCGGTATTGCGCAGATTAATGCGGAATCGTTGCCTGAGATCGCGCGCATCAGCGAAGTCGCGACGATGATTGACAAACCGGCTCCGCTTGCCATCCGCCTGAATCCTGAGGTGGACGTGGCCACCATTGCCAAAATCGCAACGGGCCATAAAGGCGCGAAGTTTGGCGTTTTGCTTGAGCAAACAGCCGAAGCGGTTCAAATGGCGGCGACGCTTCCGGGGTTGTCGTTTAAAGGCTTTTCGGTTCATATTGGCTCACATCTTGAAGGCTATAAGTCTTTCCGCGATGGGTTCGAACGTCTGGCTTCCGTGGTCAGTCTTGTCCGCAGCCAGGGCATTGACGTGCAGACAATCGATGTTGGCGGGGGCGTTAGCATCTCTTACGATGGCGAAGAAGCGCCGTCTTTTGCTTCCTATGTCGACATTGTCAAAGAGGTGATCGCGCCCCTTGGGTGCCACGTTATTTTCGAGCCCGGTCGTTTTCTGGTTGCCGAGGCTGGAATTCTGGTTTGTCGTGTTCAGTATGTAAAGGATACGCCTGCCGGTCGTTTTGTGATTGTCGATGCGGGGATGAACGATTTGGTGCGCCCTGCGATGTATGAAGCGCGGCACAGCATCGTGCCTGTCCGCGCCGTGGCGACCGGTGAAAGCCTGAAGGCTGCGACCATTGTGGGGCCTGTTTGCGAATCCAGCGATACCTTTGGCGCCGATTATGCGTTGCCTGCGTCGATTGCGGCAGGGGACTTGCTGGCTGTGTTGCAGGCGGGCGCTTATGGCAGTGCGATGTCCAGCCTTTACAACGCGCGTGCGCTTGCCCCTGAAATCATGGTCAGCGGGGCGCGCTATGCCACGGTGCGCCGTCGCGTCTCGGTTGCCGAGCAAATGTCATGGGAAACGGTTCCCTCATGGATTGGAGATGCGGCCTGATGTTAGACGCGCCGAAAGGACCAAAGCGAAAAGGGCCCTTGGCCGAAGCGGGCTGGCAGCTTTTTTCGCCTTTGGCTAAGGAAGCAAAAGCGCCGCCGTCTTCTCCTTGCCTTCAAGGAACGCTTGGGGCGCGTCCGATGAAAAAGGGCCGTGGAGCCGCTAGGTTTTTTTTCTGCAAACCCCCAAGCATTTGGGCCATCGGGGCCGTTTTGCTTCTGGGAATTTTTGGAAGCTTTTATGCTTATCACGGGCGCGTGGCCGCAGAAAAAGACACGGCCTTGTCTTTATCGATCGAGCCGCCGGATTATACGCATCGTCCTTCGCTTGTGTTATTAGGCGGCGATAAAAATCGGTCGGGCGGATTTTTAGATGTGCCTGGTGGCAGCGTCGTCTCGGCGCATTATGAGGGAGCGCACCCGCCTGCCATTGTGTTGGACGGGGCCGTTCAAAACTTTGAAGCGACGACGGCGCATACCTATACGCTTTTGGTGACTTTGCCCAGCACGGCGCGAGTCGTTGCGCTTCGCGTTGGTCAGGATTGGCCGTGGCGGGCTTCGTGGCAAATTAAAACGATCACGGACGACCCGCCGCGCATTGATATGACGGCCGCGCCCGAAGTTATGAAGCAGAAGACTGTTCGCCTTCAATATGAAGCGGCGGATGATTACGGCCTTCGCTCGATCGCGGTTCGTTTGCGTCCGACGGATGGGGGACAGGCCGAAGATCTTGTGATTGCAAGGCCGGGGCTGTTAAAGGTGGGGCGCGTCTCTTACGAAGATCTGACGGGGATGAAACTGTCGGGCGGTCGCGTTCAGCTTTCATTGGTGGCGACGGACGATAAAGGCCAGCAGGCTGAAACCAAACCCATGCTTGTGACCTTGCCACGTCGAGATTTTCGTCATCCGATGGCGCGAGCCTTGATTGAAGAGCGTCAAAAACTTCTTGGCGCAGAAACAGATGAACAGACGCGTAACGAAGCTATCGGCGTCATGGTCGGCATGGCGCGGCAAGGCCAGGGTTATGGCAACGATCTAGCCGTTCTCATGACGTTGCGCGCGGGGGCCGTGCGCTTGATTTTAGATCCATCGCCCGCGTCGGCTCAGCAAGTTGGCGAATTGATGTGGCAAACGGCCGTACGGATTGAAACGGGCCCCTTGGGGCAGGCGCAGTCATCGCTGCGCGAGGTCGAGCGCGACTTGTTCGATGCGCTGGATCGAGGGGCCAGCACAGACGATCTGATGCGGTTTGTTGCGCGCCTTCAAAACGGGCTGGTTGTTTTATTGAATGAACTATTGTCGGCGCATGCGCCTGATCCGCCACCAGTCTCGGATCGCGCCTTTGTTTTGCAGTCTGAAAAAGATTATTTAACGCGCGAAGATCTGCAAAATATGTTGTTGTCTGTTCGCGCGGCGGTTTTAAACAACGAAACCGACAAGGCGCGAGCGGCGCTTGAATCGCTTGAAAATACGCTGGAAAATCTTCAACCGGCCTCGCCCGACCTGTCGCAAGCGCAGCGTCAGTTATTGCAACAGGCCGCTGTTTTGCGCGATTTGATGCAGGGGCAGCGACGTTTACAGGATCAAGCGCAGGCGTTTTTGCGCAGTCCTTTGCGTGGCAAGGCTTCGGTAGCGTTGCGTCAAAAATGGGCGGACTCGCAGGGGCAGCTTGTGAGCCGCCTGCGCGGTTTGGGGGTTTTAGACCCAGCGGCAGCGCGTGCTTTGGCCTTAGCGCTTGTGCAGATGAAAGGGGCGCAAAGCGACCTTTTGTCGGGGGCTTTTGGTCCGGCGGGCGAAAAACAAAAAGACGCGCTTCATGCGCTAGAAGCGGCGGCTCAAAGCACATTGAGCGCGGCGCGCGCGACCCAGACCGAGCCGCCAAGCGCGAAATCGGAAGCGCCTTAGGGCGGGAAGAAAGGGTTAACGACCTTTTTTGAATAAAAAAGAGGTCGATTGGTTGAAACGGGCTTGACGGAGCGAAAGTTCCGGGTATGATCCAGCCTTCTTTGACACCCCTCTAAAGGGGGATGAGCAAAGCCTCAGTGGCGGAATTGGTAGACGCGACAGACTCAAAATCTGTTTTCTGCAAGGGAGTGGGGGTTCGAGTCCCTCCTGGGGCACCAAGTGCAATATCCGGCAAGGCCCGGTGAGCACCGGAGAGCATCGAAAACTCAATCAAACACAGCATGTTAACGGCCTTTTATGAAACTAAAAGGACCGAGGAGCACCGGTGACAGCCGGGATTTTTGTTGGTATATTTTGGGCATTATACCAACACATAGTCAGAGAAATACCAACAATGCCCATAACCGACACCCTTTGCCGCAACACAAAGCCCACAGAAAAGGCCCAAAAACTCAGCGATGGCGGCGGGCTGTATCTCTTCATTCCCTCGACCGGCGGCAAGCTTTGGCGCATGAATTACCGATTCCAGGGCAAACAAAAAACCCTTGCGCTCGGATCCTATCCAGAAATCTCGCTTAAAGAGGCCCGGACCCTGCGCGACAGGGCCAAGGAGCAGCTGGCTCACGACATTGACCCCAGCAAACACAAGAAAAAGACTAAGGCCCTATCCCAGTTCGAGGCGGCGAACACATTAGAAGCTATCGCTCGGGAATGGTACGAGATCAAAAAGTCCGCATGGGCCCCATCTCATTCATTCAAGGTGCTCAACCGGCTTGAGCAGGATGTCATCCCCCAGATCGGCTCTTTTCCCATCAAAGAAATTGACGCACCGATCCTACTCAACTGCATCCGACAGATCGAAAAGCGCGGGGCGTTAGTCCTTGCGCGTAAGGTTTTGCAGATTTGCGGTCAAGTCATTCGCTATGCCGTCGCCACAGGCCGGGCCCAGCGTGACCCCTCCTCGGATTTGCGGGGGGCCCTGAAAGCGCCTGAGCGCGTTAAACACAGAGCTGCGCTGAAAGGAACGGAGCTTCCCGAGTTCTTCATGTCGCTCAAAGATTATGATGGCGACGAAGAAACCATTCTTGCCCTCAAGCTCATCATGCACACGTTTTTACGGACAAGCGAAGTCCGCCAAGGCCGATGGGCTGAAATTGAAAATCTGGATGGCAAGACCCCCCTCTGGCGCATCCCAGCCGAACGGATGAAGGCCCACACCGAACATCTTGTGCCCCTGACAAAGCAATCCGTCGCCTTGCTCAAGGCGCTCAAGAAGTTTTCAGGGGGCAGTGAGTTCATGCTCCCCGCCGCGACGAAAGAAGGCGTGATCTCGCAAAATACCCTGATCTATGCGCTGTATCGCATGGGGTATCACTCCCGCGCTACGGTTCACGGCTTTCGCGGCACGGCAAGCACCGTCTTAAATGAAAACGGATTCAACCGCGATTGGATTGAACGTCAGCTCGCCCATGCCGAACGCAACGACGTTCGCGCCGCCTACAATTCCGCCGAATGGCTTCCCCAACGCCGTGAAATGATGGAGTGGTGGTCCCATTATCTCGACCAAGCCGAAAAAGGTGGCAACGTCATTCCGTTTAAGGGAGAGGTGGCATGAAGAAGGTTAAAGCCCAGCCCAGATTAACCCCCTTTAAGGACTGGTTGCGTATTTTAATGAAGGAGCAAGAGGCGATAGGGGGCGAAAATGTCATCCAAAAGCTTTGCTCTAAACTTCAATCAACGTTCGAAATTAGGAGCGCCTGGTCACATCTTTTGAACTCATCAGCAGACTCTTTGCCTGCTGCTCTAAAAGATGACAAAAAACTATACAATCGAACCCTACGCAAGCTCGTAGAAATTGCTGAAACTAACCTTGACTATTATGAAATAGGGAGCGCAACTACAAATGCGCTTATGTCCTCATTGGTTACCGTTTTCGACAAAGAAACCCTCGACATGGGCATAGAAGAAAAAAAGGAATACTGTAAAACCAAAAAAATTGGCTTTAGTACGATTGAGCGGTGGAGACGCGGGGATAATATCCCAAAGTTAACAGAGTTTTGTTCCGCTGCCACAGCGTTAAATATGTACGTTGTTCCCGACTTTTTTCGTTTTGATGACAAGAAGCTCCTTTCTTATCGCGCTAAAAAAATAGCACAACTAAAGATGGGGAGAGAACGACCCAGAAAACAAGGTAGGACAAAAAGCGCAGGCAATGGTGAAAGAAACTTTATTAAAAGTAGAATCTCACAACTTACTGATACCTCTGACCCAGGCCTAACAAATTTTGCAGAGATTGTGGAATTCCTTTTTGATGAAATGGAGATTCAACGCCTAAGCAATAAAGACGTAAGCACCTTTTCCTGCGTAAGCGAAGAAACCCTTTCTTCCTGGAACAGCCACGATCCAAAGGAGGCTAATAAAGCTGCTTTACTGTCTCTGATTTGTTCCGTCTATGAAACGCTCGGATTAACGCTGACCCTTTCCCCTATTGCGAACAAGAAGGAAGTTTTTGATCAAGGACATATTGCCCGAAGACAAGGAGAGGAAGCCCACCGCCTAAAGATCACACCTCAAGAACTTCGACGGCGCTCACAAGCAGACTAAAGTGAATTAACTTTATATTTCTCACACAGTGCAGTCCACTTCTGCTCCCTCAAAAGACAGGATGCCCTCTTCAACAACTTATATGAGGAGGACTGGAAATGTCAGAAAAACTAGGGGAATACCACGACAGGCCCATAACTTTTATTCGGAAACCCATCGCGTGTAAAGAGCTCAACATGCCCTTGGGGACCATGAACGAGCTGATCGCGAAGGGCTTAATGCCCCAGCCTGTCAGGATTGGCGCACGTGCGGTAGCTTTCATACGCGATGAACTTGAAGCGTGGAAAAAAGCCCGCATCGCAGAGCGCGACAACTCAACCAGTAACTAATGACCGACAAAAAACGCCCTACGTTTTGCGGCGAAGGGGCGTTTCTGTCTAAAACCAATGGAGCACAACATGTCCAATACACACCATACACCATTAAAGACAATCGCTCAAGACGAAGTTAGGACACGGAACAATGATGATGTGCCCATAATGTATGCCGAGGGCACCAGCCATGACCTCGCTACTGCAACAAACAAAGTTCTAACTTGGGGAGAATTTATTAGAAAGTTGTCCACCCCGAAAGTTACAAAAGAGACACGAGGGAACTTTGATGCGCTGCCTCCATCACAGCAAACAAAACTAAAGGCCCTGCCAGGGTGGTTCTTAGGCGGACCTTGCAAAAACAAGAGGAGATCTCGCGAGAATGTTCGACCCCGCCGGACAATAACGCTGGATATTGATCGAGCTACACCAGACATCTTCGCTGACCTTATCGAAGGAAAGGCCGATCTGAATCAATATGAGTTTTTTCTTCACACGACGCGGAAACACAGATCGGATGCCCCTCGTATAAGAATCGTTATTCTTTGCTCGAGACGGGTAACACCAGATGAGTATGGAACCGTTGTACGCATTTTGTGCTTCTATTTTAGCGGAAAGAAAAGCCCAATACCGCTGGTAGATAAAGCTTCATCAAATGTCGCGCAGATGATGTTCTTTCCATCCATTTCGAAAGATGGCGAATTTCGAACTCATCGCAATGAGGGAGCGCGGCTTGATCCTGATGCGCTTTTGGAACGATACAAAGAGGAATTCGGGGATTGGAAAGATCCGTCAAACTTACCCCTTTTCGAGGGGGAAGCTCAACCTCATGAGTATAAGAAAGCGGCTGATCCAAGACAAAAACGCGGCCCAGTTGGCATATGGTGTCGGGCCAACGATATTGAAACAGTGATGCAGGAGCATATAGGGGGGGTGTATGTGCCCGAAGACATTTCCTCAAAAACCCCACGATATACCTATGCTGCTGGGTCCTCTTCTGCTGGGGCGGTAGTTTACAACAACGGGGGGCATCTCTATTCTTACCACGGTACAGATCCATGCAATCATCAACTTGTGAATTCGTTTGACCTGACACGCATTCACAAATTCGGACATTTAGACGATGCATACGACTCTGACGTGTTTGTAACCCATCTCCCATCTTACAATGCGATGCTGCGGTACGCAGAAGAAGACGTGAATTATCAACGACAGGCGCTTGAAGAGAGAGAAAATCTTGTAAATGCCTTTGATGACGATATCGCCTGTGAAGAAGCAACCATTTCGCCCGATGGCATCCCTTCCGTTAACGGCTGGGAGGAACCGCAAGAAATAATCCAGTCATACCCTGAAATGGACTTCCCAGTAAGCGCTTTACCCACAATATTAAAGAAAGCAGTGGTCGAGGTCCAAGGTTTTACCCAAGCGCCTATGCCTCTTGTTGCCGCTTCGGCCCTCTCTGCTCTCTCCCTAGCTGTACAATCATTAGTTGATGTAAAGCGTGCGGAACGGCTAACGGGTCCAACAAGCTTGTTTCTCCTGACAATTGCAGACAGTGGGGAAAGGAAGTCGTCCTGCGACAAGTTTTTTACGGCCCCCGTTGTGCAGTTCGAAGAAGAAAAAAGGCATGAACAAAAAGAAGCGATTGCGAGGTACAAGGCCGAACACGCAACATGGGAAGCAAAGAAGGCAGGTATAAATGCAAAAATCCGTAAAGCTGCTTCGGGAGAAGATATCGGATCAATTGAGGCGTTACAGGAGGAGTTATTCAAACTTGAGCAAAACGAACCAGTTTCGCCAAGATATCCCAAATTGGTTCGATGTGACGAAACGCAAGAAAGCTTGGGATGGGGGCTGGCAAATGATTGGCCCTCAACAGGAATAATCTCAAATGAAGGGGGTGCAGTTTTTGGCTCACATTCGATGGGGGACGACAGCGTCATGAGAACCCTGTCTCTACAAAACACGTTATGGGATGGTGGGTCCTCTTCTGTTGGGAGGAGAACAACAGAATCCTATTCTGTTTATGGAGCAAGGCTCACTGTTGCGCTTCAGGTCCAGGAGGCAACATTTAGAAGCTTTATCGATAGGTCTAAAGACCTCCCCAGAGGCTCCGGATTTCTTGCGCGTTTTTTGATCTGCAGACCCCAAACAACCCAAGGGACTCGTTTTTTCAAAAAAGCTCCGCCTAGCTGGCCTTCAGTTACAAGATATAATAAGGCCATTTATGGGTTGTTGCAAAAGGAACAACCTTTAACTGAAGAAGGGAGGCTCACCCCTCAATTGCTGTCCATGTCAACTGAATGCGAAGAACTTTGGGTGCAATTTCATAATAAGATCGAGGCTAAATTAATCCCCGGCGGGGATCTTGACTCTCTTCGTGATGTTGCCTCCAAAACCGCAGATAACGCGGCACGTCTTTCGGCGCTCTTTCACATGCTCGAAAGCAGTGAATTTGAGGATATTAGGGCCGATAGTTTCAATAAAGCATCCCAAATTGCCGAATGGTATCTTTGGGAAGCTAAACGCTTTTTGGAAGAGCTTGCTGTTCCTCAAGAGCTTGCAGATGCAGTTCAACTGGATAACTGGCTCAGCTTGCGGTGTAAGGCCGATAAGAGCAATTACTTGAAGCGACGGGATATTCAGCGAAATGTGGTCCCGACGCGATTGCGCAAAGATGGGCGAAGGCTCACTCAGGCACTAGTAATGCTAGAAAGCATGGCCCGACTAAAAGTTGTGTCTCACGGGAAAAGCAAGCTTGTATTTGTAAATCCGTCTCTTCTTGAAAGGGATAATTAACTCGCTAAACCCCCAGCTCTGCTGGGGCGACTAAAGGAAGTTGTACG
>CAYMGM010000011.1:0-60847 GCA_964390005.1 uncultured Rhodospirillaceae bacterium
TCTGTGCCGTCTTTTCCTTTTGTGTCATCCCCGCGGAGGCGGGGATCCAGAGGGCCTTTCGGTTTGCACGGGGGGATAAAAAGGAAGCGTCTTCTCTGACGGCCAAGCCCCCTGGATCCCCGCCTCCGCGGGGATGACGAATGAGAGGGGACGATGCCAAAGGGTCGATGTCAGGCGAGGATCTGCCGTTCTAGGTGGCATACCCCTATACAGACGTGTTCTCCCCCAAAAAACGGCTCCGGGCCCAGCCCGGGCTAGGTGTCGAGGAAGCTGCGGAGTTTGCGGGAGCGGGAGGGGTGCTTGAGTTTGCGCAGCGCCTTCGCTTCAATCTGACGAATACGTTCGCGCGTCACATTGAATTGCTGGCCCACTTCTTCCAACGTGTGATCCGTGTTCATCCCAATCCCAAAACGCATGCGCAAAACACGCTCTTCGCGGGCGGTTAGCGTGGACAGAACGCGGGTCGTCGTTTCGCGCAAATTGCCCAAAATCGCCGCATCCAAAGGCTGAACCGCATTCTTGTCTTCGATGAAATCGCCAAGATGCGAATCCTCTTCGTCACCAATCGGGGTTTCAAGGCTGATTGGCTCTTTCGCGATCTTCAGAACCTTGCGGACCTTTTCGAGAGGCATATGCAACTTTTCAGCCAGTTCTTCCGGCGTCGGCTCGCGGCCGATTTCGTGCAGCATCTGGCGGCTGGTGCGGACCAGCTTGTTGATCGTTTCAATCATATGCACCGGAATGCGGATTGTCCGCGCCTGATCGGCGATCGAGCGCGTGATCGCCTGGCGAATCCACCATGTGGCATAGGTCGAAAACTTATAGCCGCGCCGGTATTCAAACTTTTCGACCGCTTTCATCAGGCCGATGTTGCCCTCTTGAATAAGATCGAGGAACTGAAGGCCGCGGTTCGTGTACTTTTTGGCGATGGAGATGACGAGACGCAAGTTGGCTTCGACCATTTCTTTTTTCGCGCGATTGGATTCACGCTCGCCCTTTTGGACGGTCGTGACAATGCGTTTGAAATCGTCGATGGGGAGGCCCGCTTCATCGCAGATCGCCGCAATTTCAGCGCGCAGACGATCAACGTCGCCTTCGTGCTTTTCTAAAAAGCGCGTCCAACCTTTGACTTCGGCGGCTTTGGGGGCTGCGCCCTTTGGCGCAAAAACATCTTCCAGCCAGTTGCGGTCAAGTTCGTGCCCGGCATAGCGCTTTAAAAAGTCGTCACGGCTGACGCTGGCGTCGATGGCATAGCGCATAATGCGGCCTTCGATGCCAAGCAAGCGGCGGTTCAGCGTGTAAAGCTGCTGGACCAATTGCTCAAGACGGTTGTTGTTCAGGCGGACCGTGCGAACCAAATCGACCAATTCGTCTTTGACTTGATCGAACTTTTTCGTGGCCTGCGGCGAGATTTCTTCGCCTTTTTGAATGGCGGCGTGGCGCTGCGTTTGCAGGCGGAACAGGCGGCCATAGGTCGCCGAGATCTTTTCAAACGTTTCGATGACTTGCGGCTTGAGCTTTTCTTCCAAGACCGAAAGCGACAGGTTTTCGTCTTCGCCGTCGCCTTCAAAGGAATCTTCGCCTTCCGGCATCTCTTCGCCGTCGGATTCGTTTTCCGTTTCCGTGCTTTCGGCTTCTTCGCCCATCATCTCGCCTTCGTCGGACGGGCTGCCGCCATACGTGGCTTCTAAATCGATGATGTCGCGCAAAAGGATCTTGTTGTCTTTCAACGCATCGTGCCAAGCCAAGATGGCTTGAATGGTCAGCGGCGATTCACAAATGCCGCCGATCATCATCTCGCGACCGGCTTCGATGCGTTTGGCAATGGCGATTTCGCCTTCGCGGCTTAACAGCTCGACTGAGCCCATTTCGCGCAGGTACAGGCGAACGGGATCGTCGGTACGGCCAATATCGGCTTCGTCGATATTGCCTTTGTCTTCTTCTTCGCTTTCGCCTTCTTCGCCGGACTTGGCACGGTTTTCGTCGTCTTCTTCGCCTTCTTCTTCGGTGACGGTGATGCCCATTTCGGACAGGGCCGCCATCGTATCTTCGATCAAGTCTGAATTGATTTTGTCTTGCGGCAGGGCGGCGTTGATTTCGTCAATCGTGACATAGCCGCGTTCCTTGCCGCGCTTGATCATCTTTTTGATGGCATCGACCGACGCATCCGAAAGCGCGTCATCGCCTTTATCGTCTTCTGCCTGCGCCGTTTTGGATTCGGGCGTTGCCGCGCGCGCGGCTTCGGGGCGCGGGGCGGGGGCTTTTTCAGGCGCAGATGCCGCGGTTTGCGGCGCTGCGGCTTTTTCTTTGGCGGCCTTGACGGGGGCGCTGGGTTTGGCGGCGGGCGCTTTTTTGGCCGTTTCTTTGGGAGGCGCGGCTTTGGTCGCTTTGACCGCTGTTTTCGGCGCGGGTTTAGCGGCTTTGGCTTGGGGGGCGCTGGCTTTGGTCGCCGTTTTCGCGGGCGCTTTGGCGGTGGGCTTTGCAGCTGCTTTAGGGGCTGCCTTGGGCGCTTTGGGGCTGACGGGTTTTTTCGCAGGCGCTTTGGCCGCAGGTTTGGCGGCTTTGGTCTTTGCGGCGGCCTTGGCGGGGGCTTTGCTGGCCGCTTTGGATGTCACTTTCGTTTCCGAACTTTTCGCTGGGGTTTTCTTGCTTGTCGCTTTGGTCGTTTTTTTATCGGACGCTTGCGTTTTTTTGCTGGCCATGACGCTCAACTTTCGTTCGGATCAAGGTTCTAAAAAGGGTCGTTACTTCAATCAAACCGTAAAGACTTCACTGGGGGAAAAAGGCGCTTCGATCAAGAAACCACAATATCCTGACCGCCACCCGCGCTTTGGGCTGCATTTTCAGACAAAGCCGTTATCTCTTCGCGAAGAGAAAGGACACGCGCCCAATTCTCCGTCGAAGGGTCAGCCTCCCAGCGGCGCTTGGCTTCTTCCAATTCGGCTTCGACTGTTTCGCGCAAATGTGTCTTCCAAAAAAACTGCCACCCTTTTCGGGCCTCGTCCAGCGTAGCGCCCGGACGAGCGAAACGAGCATGCATATACGTCTCTGCGCAAAGTGCTTCGGCCAGCCCTTTTTGGCAGGCTTTTGCGCCATCCCCTTGGGACAAATGGCGATAAAGTTCCGCGGCGTCAAGGCTTTCATGCGAATCAGCCATCATAATTGTGATGACTTGTTGCCTTAATGCCTCCAATGACGGGTTGGTAAACGTGATCGAAACCAGATCTTCCCCGACCTCAGGGAAAAGCGCAGGGTTGTTAACTATCAGAGCCATAAGGACTTTTTCCATAAGCTCTTTCGCCCCACGCGGCTTTTGGGGGGCTTTTTCAGGCGGAAACACGCCGCGCTGCCACCCGGTGCCGCCTTTGCCCTTAAAAGGCGTTTTAAAGCCGCCCCGGCGGGGTGGGGGCGGGCCGAGGGGCTGCTGGGGCGAATCACCCTGCCAGCCGAAGGTTTGCGCCAATCTTTTTTGCAAAGCGTCTTTGTAAAGGGCGCGGAGGGCCGTATCGCCGATAGGGGCGATTTTTTCATTAAGCGCCGCAATCAGCGCCGCTTGGTCTTCGGGCGTTTGCAAACGGCGGCCTTGCAGGCATTGATCCCAGATCATGTCGATCAGCGGGCGCGCTTCGTCTAAAACGGCCTGCATGGCGCCAATGCCTTTGGCTTTGATCAGGCTATCGGGGTCTTCGGGCGGCGGCAGGGTCGCAATACGCACCGTATGGGCCGCCGTAATCAGGGGCAGGGCGCGTTCAACCGCGCGTGCCGCGGCACGCAGGCCTGCGCCGTCGCCGTCAAAGCACAAGATGGGGCTGTAATCGCGCGTGGGGTCGCGCGTGGCGACGGGCGGCAGCAAGCGCCATAAAAGCGCCAGATGATCCGCTGTCATCGCTGTGCCCAAAGGCGCGACTGCGCCCGTAAAGCCCGCTTCGCAAAGCGCGATGACATCCATATAGCCTTCGACGACGATCAAGGGCTGACCCGTGCCGACCGCGCCGCGCGCGCGCGACAGGCCGTACAAAAGCCTGCCTTTATGGAACAGCGGATGATCGGGCGAGTTTAAATATTTCGGCTCGCCCCCATCCATGACGCGCCCGCCAAAAGCAACCGTGCGCCCACGCGCGTCGCCAACCGGGAAGATGACGCGGTGGCGGAAAAAACCGAAATAATCGGGGCGATCGGCCGCTTTTTTGGCAAGCCCCACTTTTTCCATTTCTTCGAGCGAAAAGCCTTCGGCTTGCATCGCTTTGATCAGCGCTTTGGCGTCGTTGGGGGCATAGCCTAAGCGGTGGCGCGTCAGCGTCTCGCCCGACAGGCCCCGGTGCGCCAGATATTCAAGCGCGCCGCGCCCGCTGGGGCTGCGTAGCTGGGATTCAAACCAGACCGTTGCGCGTTCTAATAAATGGTAAAGCTGCTTTTCTTGGTCGTATTTCTCCCGCATCGCGGGCGTTTCTTTGGGAACCTCGAGGCCCGCTTGGGCGGCAAGAGCCTCAATCGCCTCGGGGAAGCTTAGGTTATCGTGGCGCATCGTAAAGCCGATGATATCGCCATGCGCGCCGCAGCCAAAGCAGTGGAAAAAGCCTTTATCGTCGTTGATGTAAAAGCTGGGCGTCTTTTCATGGTGAAACGGGCAGCAGGCTTTGAACTCGCGCCCCGCACGCACGATCTTCAGACGCCGTCCGATCAGATCGGACAGCGGCAGGCGCGCGCGCAACTCATCAAGAAAGGCTGGGGGAAAGCTCATCCGCCGAAAGAATGTCCGTTAACCAAGGTGTTGTGAAAAAACGCATTATAGACAAGCAGGCTTTACAAAGAAACCCCGATGGTGGAAGAAAGAAGAAAGAGATTTTCTGTCTTTAAATAGTTCGTTCATGAAAGGGATAGGGATGTTGCCTGATACGAAAAATTCGCGCCAAGCCTATGCTTATTTTAAAGAAAAGGCTCAGCACGATGCTGCTATTGATGAAATGCTTCAAGAAGGCAGGATGAAAAAAAACTCTGTCAAAGAGCTTGAGCTGATGGTGGCAAAAGCGTTGGTCGATCATGCCTATGTTGATACGCAGCGCTACCTTGCATCAAAACAAAGATTTGTCGGGCACGAAGACGAACTTTTCCCCGGCTTTTTTGTAGGTGATGTTTTGAGACGCATCGGCTGGCAGGCGCGGTTTGCTTTTCCAGACGACGTGCAGGCCTATGAGCATGGCTTTGGTAGCTATGGGTTTAGTTTGTATCGCTTTGAGTCTCCCAAAACGTACACAGACTATGTCAGCGTGATGTTGCGTCTAGACAAGATGACGAACGAGATGATTGTAGCCAAGGCGCTGACGCCGCCGAAAGAGATCCCCACGCAAGGCGAGGTCATTGCGCGCTTCGGCCACAAAGATCACATGCTGTATGCCAATAACGGGCATACGCCCGATGAGCCGACCGATGTGGATGAGCAGGTGCGGCGGATTGTTAATTATATTGCGCCTGCGTTGCCCGGACGGGGAGCAAAAAGACAGTTTTTAGAAGGGGTCCTTGCTCGGCGCGAAGCATTGAAGCTTGCTTGTTAAGTTTTGGCGAACCCTACAATAAAAGCGGGTTAACCATACCCGCTTTTTTTATGCCCGTTTTTTTATGGTTGAAAGTTTTGCGGAACTTGCTTCGTGCCGATAGGGTCGAGACGGAAAAACCGTGTTGCCGTGAGATCAGGTTTTGAGAGGTTATGGATATTACGCCCTATTTTGCGCGTTTTGCGCATCTAAAAGCGCTGCAGGGCGATCCTTTGACCTATGTGGGGCGTTATGTAACGACAGCCATCGGCGGTATTGCGCGGCGGATGTGCGTCCGCGAAGCTTGCGGAACCCGTGTGATTGAAAATCGTGTTGGGCATTTTCACGCGTTATCTTTTTTAAGGGCACCCGGGGATGTGCCAAGTTTGACTTTGTTATGGGGGGCGATGCCCGATCGTCGGCGCGACCGTCAAACATGTCTTGTCGCCGATGTGACGCCTCAAAAAGGGCGGACGCAAAAAGCGGATTTGGTGGTCCGTTTCGATTTATCAGGCAAGGAGGTTTTGATTTGTCTGTTAAGCGAACACCCAACAGATCCCAGCGAGAAACTTCAAGAAGGGATTGGCAAAATCCTGGCTTACACACGCGGCAAGTTAGCAACCTGTTCGCGAACATAAAAAAAGAGGGAGGAGAAAAACAATGACGATGGGGACGATTTTTCAAGAAGCTTTGATCGCGGCGAAAGGCGAAGTCGCCAAGCGGGCCCTGAGTAAATGTAATGGGGCCGCTGGTGATAAAAAAGGCGTTATGACTTTTTTTGATGACGTTTATGCCCAGTTAGGAACTGTCATTGGCCATATGTATGGCGACGTGCTTGTTATGCGCCGGAAGCCTTTGCGGGCCGATGCCGAAGCCTTGCAGATCTTTTCAAAGGGGAAAGAAAAAGAGCCTGTTCTTGACCTTGTTTTGGCTTCGCTTGATGCAGGGCGTAGTTTGATGATTTCAACCTATGAGATTTTAGCCAGTGATCGCCTGCTTCCGAAGGAAACCGTCGCGTTCTTTCGGCTCTCTGACGACAAGATCATGGGACTTCGCGTGAAGTCGGGGATGCAAGTGTCGGCAGCCGACGAAGTTGGCGCCCTCCTTTCCTATGTTGCGGCGCGATTGCCGCGCGTTCCGGAAGGCAAGTCATTACCTGCGTCTCTAATACCAAAGCCAACGGGTGACCATGGACTGAAATATTTATGATTGAAGTGAAAAGGAAAAAAACATGATGGAAGAAGCTAAACAAACTTTGCAAAAGGTTCACCATGCCGTCGAAACGCTCGTGCGGCAGGCGCAAGATCAAGCGAAAGAGGCTAAGCCGTCCGAATATTTGATCACCTATGTCAATAACGTTATGGAAAATCTGTCACAGGGAATCGATACGCTTTACGGCGGTGCGAAGAGCCATTATCAAGTCGGTATTTCAAAATACCTTCTTGGAAGCCGTGCGCTGAACTTTGTCGATGAAAAGGGGCGCTGGGATCGTTGTTGCTTTTTGTGGACGGCTGATGTGGGCTCGTGGCATCTCTCCGAAGAAGAGAGAAAGGCCGCGCAGGTCGTTCACATTGACTCCGGGGTTTGGGATAAAGCTGGGACGGGGTTTGTGCGTCTAATGACGATCGCGCGGTTTAAGCTTTCGCATGAACAGCAGGCTGCCCTTATGGCAGGGCAGCAGCCATTGGTCGGCGACTTGTTCATGGCGACGAGCGATGCTGTTTCGCGCGTTATCCGTGAATTGCCCGCTCCGCCGGGACGCATCGCGCGTGCGATGGCCTATGGAGCTGAAAATGGAATCGTTCCATAATAAAATGGAATCATTCTAAAATTATTTTGAATGAATCCAAGAAAGAAAAAGGCGCCTGTTTGTGGCGCCTTTTTTTGAACTTTACATCGGTGCCGCGCGGCGTGGGGTGAAAAGGCGGTTGCGGGGGATTTCGATCCTGTTTTCTTTGGCGCTTTCGGCCATGGACGTGACGAAATTGTAGCTGAATTCGCTGCCATCCAAATAGGTACCCGTAAGGCGCGCCGGGCTGATCCAAAGAAAGTTTGGGTTCAAAAGGTCTTTGTCTTCAATGACAAAACAGGCGCTTTTTTGCGCTTCTCGGTCCGGTGTGCAAGGGATTGATTGAACCCACGGCGGCGGAGAGGACAGATCCTCAAGCTTAAGCAGGCGTTGAAAAGATCTGCGGTTCACCTTCCAAATATCGAAAGCGATGGAGGCAATGGTTTCCGGAGCACAAAGGCTCAGGCCAATTTGAAGTTTGGTTTCTGTGGGGGCCTCGATAAAGCCGTCGCAGACAACGGGTTTGGCGGGTGTGGTGACAAAAGCCGTGACAATCGATGCGGATAAGACGGCCAGATAATCCTGTAACCCCTGAAATCGTGGATAAAGGCTGATCCGATCAACTTCTTGATCCCAATGCGCTGCATGCGCGGCATGTTCGGCAGCAAACGGGCTGTCTCCGTTGATTTTGCTGTCGCCATTAGGTTCGGTGGCGCGGCCCTTACGTACCTGATAGGCCAGCTGCGGAAGCTTGTCGTGGGGACGGAGGGGAAGAGGGGGGAAGAGGCTCATTTATATCTCCTATATCTTCGTTCTAAAAAAAGAAGGGCGACGCTTAAAAAAAAGGCGCGCCGCCCTTTGGCTGACTTTAACCGCCAAGCTGGCTTTTGACCAGACCGCCCGCTTTGCTGAAATCCATCTGGCCTGCATAGGCGGCTTTTAACGCGCCCATGACTTTGCCCATATCCTTAATAGACGCGGCGCCGGTCTCGGCCACGATTTTGGCGATGGCGGCCTTGATTTCATCGTCGGTCATTTGTTGGGGCAGAAAACGCTCAATCACCGCGATTTCGCCCTGTTCCTGATCGACCAGGTCCTGCCGTCCGCCTTTTTCGTACATCGCGACCGATTCGCGCCGCTGCTTGATCATGCCCTGCATCATGGCGCAGATTTCGTCGTCTTTGATGCCGTCCATGTTGCCCTTGCTGCGGGCCGCAATGTCTTGATCCTTCAACTTCGCCATGATCAGGCGAATGGCCGCAACATCTTGGGTTTCTTTCGCGATCATCGCGGTTTTTAGCGCTTCTTTCAGCTGATCTCTTAACATGGAAAACTCTCTTTTTTGTCGTTCTTGTGGATAGTTGGCTTTTTCTTTTTCTTTCCTCTTGCCAAGAGGGGGGTGTTTCTGCTTATTTCTGGCCGTTTGACCTGAACTTCACCGAAACAGTTAGAGCATATGACATCAAAGCAAGCGCCCTTGCAACCGCCTAGCACGCACGCGGCCTCGGAAGAGACCCTTCGGGCCACGGCTGTCCTTATTCTTTCCGATGGAACCGTCTTTCGAGGCCAAGGCCTTGGCGCGACGGGCCAAGCCGTGGGCGAGGTGTGTTTTAACACCTCGATGACCGGCTATCAGGAGATTTTAACCGATCCCAGCTATGCGGGGCAGATTATTACCTTTACCTTTCCGCATATCGGCAATGTGGGGACAAATCCCCAAGATATCGAGACGTTAGACCCCGCCGCTCGGGGTCTTGTTTTACGCGCCGATATTACCGAGCCTTCGAACTGGCGCGCGGCCCAGAACCTTGAGCCTTGGCTGAAGGAAAAGAATCTGATCGGCATCGCGGGGCTGGATACGCGGGCTTTGACCGCTCATATCCGCGATCATGGCGCGCCGAATGGCGTGATTTGCCACGCGCCCGACGGCGTTTTCGATATCGACGCGCTGACCGCCGCCGCCAAGGCTTGGCCGGGGCTAGATGGCATGGATTTGGCGCTGGATGTCACCTGCGCCAAATCTTATGAATGGGACGAAGGGGCTTGGCGCTGGGATGGCGCGGCCTCGGCCTATGGAAAAGGGGCAGGAGAAAAGCCGCTTCATGTCGTTGCCATGGATTTTGGGGCTAAGCGCAACATTCTGCGCTGTTTGGTGAGCGCCGGGTGCCGCGTCACGGTGGTGCCCGCCCAAACCACGGCGGATGAGATTTTTGCCCTGAAACCCGATGGCGTGTTTTTATCGAACGGTCCTGGCGATCCGGCGGCGACCGGCGTTTATGCGGTGCCTGTGATCCGCGCGATTTTGGACAAAGGCATTCCGCTCTTCGGTATTTGCCTTGGCCATCAAATGCTGGGGCTGGCGCTGGGCGGACGCACGACGAAAATGCCGCGGGGTCATCGCGGTGCGAACCATCCGGTGAAAGATCTGCAGACAGGCAAGGTTGAGATCACCAGCCAAAACCACGGCTTTATGGTGATGCCCGAGACCCTGCCGCCTGAGGCCGAGGTCACGCATGTCAGCCTGTTTGACGGCAGCAACGAAGGGTTGCGCTTGAAAAACAAACCGGCCTTTTCGGTGCAATACCACCCCGAAGCGTCGCCGGGGCCGCATGACAGCCATTATTTATTCGACCGTTTTGTTCAAATGATCAAAGAGCATCCGGCATCCGGCATTTGGCATTCAGGGAAAGGCAAATGACGGTTCGAGGCTATCGGGATCTGGAGGTTTGGCAAAAGGCGATGCAACTAGTGACGGATGTTTATGCTTTGACCAAAGCTTTTCCGAAAGACGAATTGTATGCGTTGACAAACCAATTACGTCGCGCGGCCATCTCTGTTCCGTCGAATATAGCCGAGGGACGGTCGCGGCGTCGTACGCGGGATTTTATGCGTTATGCTTCTATTGCTTATGGCTCGTTGGCCGAAGTTGAGACGCAACTGCAAATAAGCGCGAATCTTGGATATGCGACAGAGGCAGAATTAAAACCTCTTTATGATCAAACAGGTGCCGTTTCCCGTATGCTGAACGGTTTGATCAAAGGACTGGAAGAGAAGCTGACCCCTTCTTCTCCCCCAAATGCCGAATGCTGAATGCCGACCCCTAGTAAGGACTAAACTATGCCCAAACGTACAGACATTAAATCCATCTGCATCATTGGTGCGGGGCCGATCGTTATCGGTCAAGCGTGTGAGTTCGATTATTCAGGCGTTCAAGCCTGTAAGGCGCTGCGCGCCGAAGGGTACCGGATCATTCTGGTCAATTCGAACCCCGCCACGATCATGACCGATCCTGAAGTGGCTGATGCGACCTATATCGAGCCGATCACGCCGCAGATGGTGGCCAAGGTGCTTGAGCGCGAAAAGCCTGACGCTTTGCTGCCTACCATGGGGGGGCAAACGGCGCTGAACACGGCGATGGCGCTGGCGAACGACGGCACCTTGGAACGACTGGGCATTCAGCTCATCGGCGCGAACAAAGAAGCCATCGAAAAAGCCGAAGATCGCGAGCTGTTCCGCAAGGCGATGGACCGCATCGGTCTTGAAAGCCCCAAAAGCGCGATTGTGCATACGATGGCCGAAGGTGATGCGGCGCTGGCTGAGATCGGTTTGCCCGCGATCATTCGACCCAGCTTTACGTTAGCAGGGACGGGCGGCGGCATTGCCTATAACCGCGCCGAATACGCTGAAATTGTCGCGAGCGGTCTGGCAGCCAGCCCCGTGACGGAAGTTTTGGTCGAAGAATCCGTTCTCGGCTGGAAAGAATACGAGATGGAGGTGGTGCGTGATCGCAAGGACAACTGCATCATCATCTGCTCGATCGAAAACGTCGATCCGATGGGCATTCACACGGGCGACAGCATCACGGTCGCGCCTGCGCTGACGCTGACCGACAAAGAATATCAGATCATGCGTAACGCTTCGATCGCCGTCTTACGCGAAATCGGCGTGGATACGGGCGGATCGAACGTTCAATTTGCCGTGAATCCCAAAGATGGCCGCATGGTCGTGATCGAGATGAATCCGCGCGTAAGCCGGTCGTCGGCTCTCGCGAGTAAGGCGACGGGCTTCCCCATTGCCAAGGTCGCGGCGCGTCTGGCCGTTGGCTATACGTTGGATGAACTGACAAACGATATTACGGGCGTCACGCCCGCGGCGTTCGAGCCGACGATTGACTATGTCGTCACAAAAATCCCGCGCTTTGCGTTTGAAAAATTCCCCGGCACCGATGCCTCGCTGACCACGTCGATGAAATCGGTGGGCGAAGTGATGGCCATTGGCCGGACGTTCCAAGAATCCTTGCAAAAAGCTTTGCGCGGGTTGGAAATCGGTTTGGCGGGCTTGGATGAAATCAAGGTTGAAGGATCGGGCGACGGCGCGCAGGCGCTGCATGCGGCACTGGCCCGGCCCACGCTTGATCGCATTTTGGTGATTGCCGAAGCGCTGCGGCAAGGCCTTGCGGTCGATAGCATTTGCGCCATCAGCAAGTACGATCCTTGGTTTGTGCGCCAAATCGAAGGCCTTGTCGAAGCCGAGGCGGCGGTGAAGGAAAAAGGCTTGCCGCAAACGCCTGTGGCTTGGCAGCGTTTGAAGTCGATGGGCTTTAGCGATAAGCGGCTGGCTTTCTTGGCGGGGACGTCTGAAGCAGACGTGGCCGCCGCGCGCCGCGCCGCGGGCATTGTGCCTGTCTTTAAACGCATCGATACCTGCGCGGCCGAGTTCGCTTCGCTGACGCCTTATCTGTATTCGTCTTATGAAGGCAATGGCCTGAACCCCGTGACGTGCGAGGCGGCGCCTTCGGATAAGAAAAAAGTCATCATCCTTGGCGGCGGTCCCAACCGCATCGGTCAGGGGATCGAGTTTGATTATTGCTGCGTGCATGCCGTCATGGCGCTGCGCGCGCAGGGGATCGAAGCGATCATGGTCAACTGCAACCCTGAGACCGTTTCGACCGATTATGACACCTCGGATCGTTTGTATTTCGAGCCTTTAACGGGCGAAGACGTTTTGGAAATCGTGCGGGTCGAGCAAAGCCGTGGTACGCTTTTGGGCGTCATGGTTCAATTTGGCGGACAGACGCCGCTACGCTTGGCGGGCGCGTTGCAAGACGCGGGCGTGCCGATTTTGGGCACGACGCCCGATGCCATCGACTTGGCCGAGGATCGTGAGCGTTTCCAAGTTTTGCTGCATGATCTCAAGCTGCGTCAACCGGCCAATGGGCTTGCGCACAGCGCCGAGGAAGCCGAAGCCGTTGCCGAAAAAGTCGGTTATCCGGTCGTGATCCGTCCGTCTTATGTTCTGGGCGGGCGCGCGATGGAAATCGTCTATGGCCCCGAAGGTCTGCGCCGCTATATCGGCCAAGCCGTGCATGTGTCGGGCAGTAATCCGGTTTTGATCGATCATTATCTGCAAGATGCCATTGAAATGGATGTCGATGTCGTCGCCGACAATAACGACGCCTTTGTCGCCGGGATTATGGAGCATATCGAAGAAGCGGGGATCCATTCGGGCGATAGCTCGTGCGCGCTTCCGCCTTATTCTTTGCCAGCGCCGATTGTGAACGAAGTTCATCGTCAGGCCGAGCTGTTGGCCAAGGCCATCGGCGTTGTCGGTTTGATGAATGTTCAGTTCGCGGTCAAAGACGGCGATGTGTATATCCTTGAGGTCAATCCGCGCGCCAGCCGTACGGTGCCCTTTGTCGCCAAAGCCATTGGCACGCCGATTGCGAAAATCGCCGCGCGCGTGATGGCGGGCGAGCGTTTGTCCGATGTCGTTCCTAAGGGCGCGCGCGCCGTGCCTGAGCATCGCATTGCGGTCAAGACGCCTGTTTTCCCCTTTGCGCGCTTCCCGAATGTGGACATTGTGCTGGGGCCGGAAATGAAATCGACGGGCGAGGTTATGGGCCTTGATCACGATTTTCCGCATGCCTTTGCCAAGGCTCAATTGGGGGCCGGGCTTAAACTGCCGACCGAAGGCGCTTGCTTTATCTCGGTCAAGGATCGCGATAAACCCGCCGCCATTGCTATGGCGCGCCGCCTGCATGAACTGGGCTTTAAATTGATTGCGACGGGCGGGACCTGTCAGGCCATTATGGTCGCGGGTATTCCCGTCACCCGAATCAATAAGGTTTATGAAGGCCAGCCCCATGCCGTCGATGCTATGATTAACGGAGAGATCGATCTTCTTATTAACACAACGGCTGAAGGCGCTCAGACCCTATCTGATAGCTTTAGCTTGCGTCGGACGGCCCTTATGCGCAATATTCCACGCTATACGACGGTGGCGGGGGCTCGGGCCGCTATTGATGCAATCGCGGCTTTAAAGGCCGGAACGCTTGAAGTCGCGCCGCTGCAATCGTATCTTAAGGCTTAAGGCAAGCTTGTGACCGTCAAGGTTGCTTGCCTGATTGAGGGAGCGTTCAATCAGATCGCTGAAAGACGGCCGGAACGGTTTTTAATCTTCCGGGCGGCTTTCTTTTTCTGTTTAGCGTTTTGTTCCGTTTTTTTTAAAAGTAAAGGGTGGTCCTAATGGCGATGCCTGAAAAAGTTCCGATGACCTTGTCCGGTTACCAGAAACTCGAAGACGAACTCCGCAATTTGCGCAGCGTTGAGCGGCCGGCTGTGATCAAAGCGATTGCTGAAGCGCGTGAGCATGGGGATCTTTCTGAAAATGCCGAGTACACCGCCGCGCGTGAAAAACAAAGTTTTATTGAAGGCCGCATTCTGGAACTGGAAGACAAGGTGAGCCGGGCCGAAGTGATCGATCCCACCAAAATGTCTGGCGATACCGTCATGTTTGCGACAACGGTGACATTGATCGACGAGGAGACCGAAGAAAAGGTCGTCTATCAGATCGTCGGCGAAGACGAAGCCGATATCAAAAGCGGTCGCCTGTCGAACACGGCCCCGCTGGCGCGCGCGTTGATGGGGAAAAAGGTCGGCAATTCGGTGGAAGTGAAAACGCCGAAGGGGACTAAATCCTATGAGATCGAAGGCGTTGCCTTTATCTAAGAAGCTCCCAAAATTGCAGAAAACCTAAAGATCACCTTGGCAATAAAAGAAATATCGAAACAAGGTGATCTTTGACTTAAAAGCCATTATAAGGAGGCAGGCCGCTAGGAAGGCAGCCTGCCGCCGGGCGTTTTTATCATTCCTTTTGGGATATCGTCCATGGAACATATTCTTGAGCTGATCCGTCAAAACGGCGATTTGTTTTATCTGCTGACGTTTGTCTGGACAGCGCTGGAAGGCGAGACCTTTGTGATCTTTGCCGGGCTTGCCGCGCAAAAAGGCCTTTTGAATATTTGGTTTCTGTTTTTCGCCGCTTGGCTTGGAAGCTTTGCGGGCGATCAGTTCTTTTTCTTTTTGGGACGCCGCTATGCGTCGCATATTTTGGATCGCTACCCCAATCTTAAACCCAAACTCGACGTCGTTTTCAGCGCGCTTGAGAAATACGCGACCGTCTTTATCTTGTCTTATCGTTTTATGTATGGCGTTCGCAATGTCAGCGGTATCGCCATCGGGATGAGCCATTTGCCTTGGCGGCGCTTTTTGGTTTTGAACCTGACGGCGGCTTTTGTCTGGGCGGGCGTGTTTAGCGGGGCCGGGTATTTATTTGGCGACGTGATCGCCAAGATCTCGGCGCGCGAAGAGGATGTGCGCTTTGGCGTACATGAAGCGACGTTGGCTGTTTTGGGGCTGGCCGTTTTGATTTTGGGCGGGCGGGCGCTGATTGGCCGCTGGATCAAGCGGCGGATGGCTCAAAAAGAGGCCATACTTGTCGCGCAAAAGAAAGATATGTGTTCTTGATGCGGATTGTTGTCGCTAAGCTTCTTATTCTTTTGTTCTTCGCAAGCCTTTGCGCTTTGCTTTGGGGGCCGTTTCGGTCGCTGACGTTGTCGCCGATCCTTCAGGCTGTCTTAGTCCTTGGAAGTCTGGTTTTTGGTTTTCTGGTTGTTAGCCTCGCGCCGCGCCGCTTTGATAACCGGCCTGTTTGGTGGTTCATTCTGTCCTATTTGTTCTTTTTTCCTTTTGCCGTCGCGGCAGCGCTTGTCGCGGCGCAGGCTTTTGGCGCGAAAGGGCCCGATAACTTTGGTCTGGGCTTTCAAAACGAATTAGGCGCTTGTCTGCTTTATCTTTTCCTGGCGACCGTTTTGACGCTTGATGGGCGTTTGCTGTTTATCATTACGTCGCTAGATAACCCCGATCCCGAAAATTAAAGAGGGGTCGTCTGGACAGCCTCAGGGCACGGAATCGTCATAAACCCCACCCTTCAGATAACTTTCAACCGACATCTGACAAGGTTTAAACAGGGGCGCAGGCAGATTGGTCAGCCCATACCAGCCCCAGCTTTCTGACTTTTCCGGCTCAAGGCATTGGGGCTCACCTGCGGCCCAATCGGCGGTGAGCGTCAGATGCACATAATGTTTGGGCATAAAGTCCAAAATGTTGGCGACAAACAAAAACTGAATATTTTGGATGTCGATACCGCATTCTTCTCTGACTTCACGGCGGGCGCAGGCTTCGAAAGATTCACCATATTCTAAATGACCGCCAGGGAAAGCATAGGCTCCCGCGCCGTGCGATCCCTTGCGCCGCGCCAAAAGGACCTTACCGTCGCGAAAAATCATGACGCCGATCCCAACGCGCGGGAGGGGGGCTGAAGCTGTTGTTGTCATCGAGGCCTTCTCCTTTCGCGCGTATCTTACGCCAGTGCCGGATTTTAGGCATAAAAAAAGCTGGCGAGACAACGCGCCAGCCCCCTTGATGCGCAACAGATCTTAGCGAACGTAAACGCGGACCTCCGGCGATTGAACGTCTTTGGCTTCCGTGCCGCCCAGCGTGATCCGTGACGGAGGCATACCCAACTGAACCAAGGCGCGACGCACGCCCTCGGCATTGCGATTGATGGTTTCGCGGTAAGCGGCCAGTTCAGACGGATCGCCATGAGCGGGCGTCACGCCAACGACCGAAAACTCGGCGCTGTTTTTGTGCTGAAGGGCCAGATTGACGGCTTGCGACAACTGCTGCTCATAATCGACGTTCGGTTGATTGAAACGGATCAGAACAAGCAAATGCCCCACGGTGGGGGCAACGCCGATATCGCCTGTGGGCATCACAGGGGGCTCAGTATTGAGCCCCGTGACGCGCATAATATCTTGCGGCGACGCATTATCCGACAACGGCGGCCCCAAGCGTCCTGACGTGACGGGCGGCATGGGGGCAGCTGTCGGCGTTGGGGCCATCGTTGGACGACCACCGATGGCCGAGCTTTGCGCCCCCGGCATCATCATGACCGGCGACGGATTGACGATCACCGGACGGTTCGCCAAGCTGTTGCCCATGATTTCGCCGCGGGTGATGGCATAGGCCAAAGCCTGCAGATTGGCGCGTTCGGTCGTCAGATAAGCCGTTTGACGTTGAATGTCGTCGGCAACCTGATTGCGCACATAGTCCAATTGGACGATCTGACGACTGACTTCGTCACGCAGCAGCTTTAACTGATCGTGGTCTTCGTCAACGGCACCGGACAGCTGGAAGGCTGCCTGAACCGATTCGAGAAGATACGAAGCCAATGAAGCATCCGCCGCGACCGCCGTCTGAAGGGCGTTCAGGCGGTTCATCGAGTTTGTCACTTCGTTGAGGCTGGCATCCGCTTCGTCCCACTGACGCAGCAAGATCGGGTTGCCGCGCGTGGTGCCGTTTTGCAGACGGGCCGTGATAGCGGCGACCGTGCTGTGATATTGAACAGCGCCCGCTGCGCCATTGGCGCGCAGGATCGAAAACTCGTTCGCGTTCATGTTGACCGAAGCGCGCAGACGTAAAACCTCGTCACGCAGTTCGATGGCGCGGTTGCCGACCACGGTACCGCTGGAAGGCCCAAAGCTGGCCAGCGGATCGCTGCCGCCGCTTAAAGCGCCCGGCAAGTCCAAAGCGGGCTGAGCCGCTAGATCGCCGACGGGCGGCGCGTTCGCGCCGTCATCGCCAATCACAGAGGCATCCGTCGCTTGAGGCACGGATTCGGTGTTGATATTCGACCGGCTTGCTTTGCTCGCAGCCCATGCTGGCGCGCTCGTCGAAAGTACAATGGCCAAAAGGGCGGCCAGCATTATTCTGCGCATCATTGCAAATCCCTTCGTTTGCATCCCGTTTCATAGATCCTTCGCAGGCGGGGTCCAAGAGAGGCTCTTGGCGGCTGCGATCGGAAACACATCATGTTTAGAGGTTATCGTGAAAAATTCCAAGCGATTCAGATCATGAATCATCTAGAGAGTAATTGTTTAACAGCTTAATAACAAGCACATGCTTGGCCTCTTTTGTTGCCTTTGGGCCACAGTTGGGGCACAAACGTCAAAGTTGGGGGGTAAGGGCGGCTGAAAGAGGCCTTTCCACACGTCTGCCCGGGGTGCCCGGGAGGTCTTGCCGTCCAAAGCCTGGGAGACTGTGCCGCCCAAAAGTCATGAACAAAGGACATCGACATGCCGCAAAAGCCCCCTGAACAAGCCAACGGCAAGGCAAAAGAGGAATTAAAGGGAAAACAAAGCATAAAACAGCGTTTTGTCACGGCTGACGAAACCGAAATGCGCCTGGATCGCTGGCTCCGGCGGCACTTTCCTTTTTTGACCCAAGGACACGTTCAAAAACTGCTGCGGACAGGGCAGATTCGCGTGGATGGCAAGCGGGCCGAAGCGGCGGATCGCTTGGATACGGGGCAGGTGATTCGCATCCCGCCTCATTTGGAAGCCGAACGCCAAGCTTCAAAGCATCAAGCCAAAGACGCGCCTTTTCTTTCGTCCGCCAAACGAGCCCGGCTGCAGGCGATGGTTTTGTTTGAAGACGATGATGTGTTGGTTCTGAATAAGCCCGCCGGGTTGGCCGTGCAGGGAGGGACCGGCATCAAAGAAAGTCTAGACGATCTTTTGATGGCTTTTAGCCTTGATGGGCACGACCGTCCCAAGCTGGTGCATCGGCTGGACCGGGAAACCAGTGGGGTTTTGCTGATTGCGCGGACAGCTTTTGCGGCAGCCCATCTGGCCGAAGCTTTTCGCCTGCGGACAACGCAAAAGATTTACTGGGCCGTGACGCTGGGGATTCCCAAACCGCCTACAGGCGAAATTGATGCGCCGTTGGTTAAAAACGGTGAAATCATGCGTGTGGCAACACCCGCCGACCACGATGCTAAAAAAGCTGTGACACTTTATCAGACGGTCGAAAAAGTGAAAAACAAGCTGGCTTTTGTTGCGCTGGCGCCGCTGACGGGGCGCACGCATCAATTGCGCGTTCATTTGGCCAGTCTGGGAACGCCCATTTTAGGCGACCGTTTGTATGGCGGCCAAGCGCCTGCCGAACTTGCTACAGGCGAAATAGGCCAAGGGCTTCATCTGCACGCGCGGCGTCTTATCATTCCGCATCCGCGGCGCGGGGTGATTGATGTGACCGCGCCGCTGAGCCCTACGATGCAAAAAACTTGGGAATGGAGCGGATTCGATTCTACGGCCGACATTTCGTTTGCCGATGCTTTGCCGGGGCGGCGCAAACGCTTACCCCTCTAAAGAATCTCTTTTTGTTTGGGATCCTTTGACGGCTTCTGTTAGCATAAGCCTTGGTGTTCTTGGATCTGACAAGGAGGTTTCCCATGCCCGGCTCTCGCAAGAAAATGAAACCGTCCCATCGCCACGGGTTCTTCTTTTATATAGGCATGCTTCTTTTGGCCTTGTTGCTGGTCGGCGGCAGCGCGCTTTTTATCGTCGCGCCGCAGGTATTAAAGGCTCACCGTGACGACATCATGGCCTCGTTGTCTAAGACTCTGGGGCGTAAGGTTCAGATCGACGGCGATATGGGGCTGGCGCTTTCATGGCGCGACGGAATAAGCCTATCGGTTAAGCAAGTTTCGATTGGTAACCCTTCGTGGGCAAGTCGCCCTGTTTTGGCCAAAGTCGATCGGTTGGCTTTGGGGGTCGGTTTGGCGCCGCTGTTTGATCATGTCATCGAAATCAGAGGTTTTGCGCTAGACGGCGCAGATGTTTTGCTCGAGACGTCGCGCACGGGGCAAACCAATTGGGACTTTTCGTCGGTTAAGAAAGAAACGCCTGCCGCTCAACCTGAAAAGACGGAAACGGCCGTGAAAACGCAAGAAGCCGGGAGACCGTTTACAGTGCGTTTGCGGGCTGACGGCATTGCCATCGTCAACAGTGAGATCGGCATACGTAGCGCAGATGGAAGCGTCAGCCGTTTCCAAGCCGAGAAATTGTCGATTTTCCCCAAGGGTTCCGACGAAACCGATATCCACTTTGTCGGTACGCTTGCCGATTATGTCGTGAAGATGGACGCCACGACCGGCGCGCTTGAAAAAGTCATGACATCGAATTGGCCGGTGAAGGCCGCTATCGATGTCGGCGGCCTGACCGTGGTCGCCAGCGGGTCGGTTCGTGATGGCGGGAAGGAAATCGTTTTGGATTCCTATCAATTGGCTGGCGGGCAAACGCGGGTCGGCGGCAAAATGCTGATCGATTTACGCGGGGTGAAACCGTCTGTTTCGGGTACGCTTGCGGGCGATAAGTTCGCGCCAAGCGATCTGAAACCGCAAAAGCGCGAAACGGCGGCGGCACCCGTGACCGATGTGAAACCAGCAACGTCACCTGCGGACGCGACGCGCGTTTTTTCATCGGAAGTGTTGCCGCTTGACGGCTTGCGCGCGGTCGATGCCGTTTTTTCGGTGACCATTGGCCTGGTCGATTTGGGAAATGCGCAGATTCAAGATCTGAAGTCTCAAATCACGCTGAAAAACGGAGCGCTGACGGTCTCGCCGCTTCAAATGAAAATCGGGGGTTCGTTGGCCGAGGGGCATTTGGCGCTTAACGCTGGGCGCGTGCCTGCGGCGCTTGAGATTCTTTTTAAGGCCAACAAAGTCGATTTGCCGACACTGGCGCAATTGGGGGGTGTCGAATCGGTCATGAGCGGGAAGGGAACGATTAATGTCGATTTGAACGCCACAGGCAATTCGCCGCATGCGATGGCCAGCTCGCTCAGCGGGCAAGTCAATCTGTTGGTCGCGACGGGGACGTTGTACGGCAAAACAATGGAGGCAATTGGCGGCGCTTTGACCCAGCTTATCGGCGGGTCCGGGAATAATCCGGCCT
Source organism: uncultured Rhodospirillaceae bacterium (assembly GCA_964390005.1). Taxonomy (GTDB): domain Bacteria; phylum Pseudomonadota; class Alphaproteobacteria; order UBA9219; family UBA9219; genus CAYMGM01. The sequence continues at coordinate 20,456 of CAYMGM010000011.1, forward strand.
TGAATTGCATGGCGGCGCGTTATGTTTTTCAAAACGGCCTGATGCGCAGCGACGGCGTGGTACTGGATTCGGATCTTGTCACAATCGGTGGAACCGGCGGGATCGATTTTCGTGACGAGCGCATCGATATGCGTTTTGAGCCTCAAGGAAAAGGCAAAGGCCTTGGCGATTTGACGCCGCCTGTTCATGTGACGGGGACCTTGGCCGCGCCAAGCTATGGCATCGATACGGGGGCCAGCGTGTCGAAAGTCGCCGGGCTTTTGTCGCAAGGCTTAAACGTCTTTAAACAGCAAAACGCGCAAACCTCGACCGAAACCAATGCTTGCGCCGCTTATGTCGACAAGAAAGCCACACCGACCTCGACAACAGGAACCTTGACACAAGGGCTAGGCGATGTCTTAAGCGGCTCGGGCAGCGCCGGTAGCAAGATCGAAGGCGTTGGCAACCAACTGATGAAAAATCTCGGCAATGGGCTGTTGAAGGGCTTTTAATAAGGATTGAAGGACGCATTGATGTCAGAAGAAAAAAAAGTTGCCGCGGGGCGAGGTAAAGTCAAAGTTCCGCGGACGTTTCGTGTTTCTTTAGATCCTGACGGGCACACGGTTTTTTGTAACGACAAACCTTTGATGACGCCAAAGGGGCGTGCCTATACGCTGCCGACGGCGGCTTTGGCCGAGGCGGTTGCCGCCGAATGGCGCGCCCAAGCCGACGATAAAATTGACACCGCGCAGATGCCGTTTACGTGTCTTGCCGCGACGGCGATCGATATCGTTGCTGAACATCCTCAGAAAACGGCAGAGGCCTTGGTCGTTTATGCTTCGACGGATCTGCTTTGCCATCGCGCCGATGGGCCGCAAGAACTGGCCGCACGGCAGCAAACGGTTTGGCAGCCTTTGCTTGATTGGTGTGCGCTGACTTTTGGCGCGCTGCTACAAGCGGGCAGTGGGATCATGCCGATCCAGCAATCGCCTGAAGCCATCGCAGCGTTGGACAAGGCTGTGGCGGTTTTGGATCCTTTCCGGCTTGTGGGGCTGCAAAGCGCGGTCGATACGACGGGGTCGTTGGTGCTGGGACTTGCCTTGGTACATGGCGCGCGCGACGCTGCCGAGGTTTTTCATGCCGCCGAGCTTGACGTTCTTTTTCAGCGCGACAGTTGGGGGCTTGATCCTGTGACAGAGGCGCGTTTGGATTCCGTTCGTGCCGAAATCGATGCCGCCGCGCGTTGGTTTGCCTTATTAGGCCAGGCGGCAGACTAATTTTTCAGGCCATGCAGAAAAATAAGTTCATAAGTCGCTTGAAGACCCGCGTTTTTCTTATTGAAAAGATTCTTATAAATCTCATCGGCTTTGCGAAAAAGGCCGGGGGCTGTCAGGCCGCGCGGGCGGGCGGCAAGGCTGTTCGTCTCTCCCATTGCGCGTAAATCGCGGATCAGGGCAAAAAGATCTTGATAAAGAGCCGTCGTTTGAAGCCGATCCGCAACGGGGGCTGCAAAGCCAGCCTGTTGTAAAAGCTGCTGCGCCGTTTGAAGCGTCAAGGTGGGGTGAAGACGGGGGCTGACGCGATGAAACAGCGCGTTTTCCGCTTCCCATAGGCTGGTGCGCAGCTCGCATAGCGTCTCGCCGCCTGGAAAAACCGCTAAAAAAAGATCTCCGGCCTTCATCTGAGCCCATGTGGCGTGCAAATGCGCCTCAAGCGCGTTGCAGCGATGCAGATCCATAAAGTTCACGTAAAGCGTGAAGCCGTCCGGCGTCTGATTCGCAAGGGGACAAGGTAAAAAAGGGGCTAGGTCAAAGGACGAATCGGCGCTATCAGGTGTTAAAAGAGGGGTAAAGGCCTGTTCGGCAGGTAGAAAACAGGCCTTTTCAGCCCCTATTTCCTGAAAAAGGATGTTCTGAGGCTGTTTTTTGAGGTCAGAAAGCCTGTCAAGTAGCCCGCGCAGCGCTTCTTCATAAAGGGGATGAAGACGCGCCGAACCCGCTTTGAAGGGCTTAAGCCGCGGGCGCGGCCCGAACAACAAGGGGGATGGAGTGGACATGGCGGCGCGGTATCGATAAAACGGACAAGGAATGGGTTTTTCTATCATTCTTTGCAGGTTTTGGCGATGACAGCGCTGTATCAGCTTTTTGGCTTTTTCTCCAATATGATGCAGCATTTTCTTGATGTGTTACTTCCGCCGCGCTGCCTGTTGTGCGACGAGGCTGTTGCCTCGCAAGACGCCTTATGTCCCGCTTGCTGGAAAAAAATGACCTTTATCGTGCCGCCTTGTTGCGCGCGGTGCGGGATGCCCTTTGATTTGCCGGTCGATGAAGGGACGTTATGCGGCGCTTGTTTGGCCGCGCCGCCTGTCTTTGATTGGGCGCGCAGCGCTCTTGTCTATGATGACGCCAGCCGCGCGTTGATCCTGCGCTTTAAGCATGCGGATCGCACGCATGTGGCGACGGGGCTTGCTTTGTGGATGTATCGCGCTGGCGGTGCGGCCTTGGGGGATCGCGTCGATGTCATCGTTCCCATTCCGCTTCACCGATGGCGGCTTTTGGCGCGGCGCTATAATCAAGCGGCCCTTCTGGCACAAGCCTTGGGCAAGCTTTTGGGCAAGCCGGTCGATCCTTTATGTTTGCGCCGCGTCCGCGCCACGCCGCCGCAAGGGCATTTAGGCGTGAAAAGCCGCGCGAAGAACGTCCAAGGGGCCTTTGCCCTGGCCAAGGGCGCACAAGAAAAACTCGCCGGAAAGGCCGTTTTATTGATCGACGACGTTTTGACGACAGGCGCGACAGTGGGGGAAGCCGCCAAAGTCTTAAAGGCTGCGGGCGTCCGTTCTGTCGCCGTTTTAACCTTAGCGCGCGTGAAAAAGGCCGATTAAGGCCTGTTTTTGAAAGTATTGGACGCTTTTCGCACGGTCGCGCGAGGCTTTTTGTGCTAAGAGGAGGCATTCAATTTATTTTATACCTTATAGGTGAAACGATGAAAATTATGGACGGTTTAAAGCTTGGGGCGCTGGTCTTGGCGACGCCAAGCGAGGATATGATGGTTGACATCAACTTGATGGCGACGGCTTTTTCTTTTTCTGCCCTTTCGCTTTGTGCGGGGCAGCCCGCCGTTTCTGGTCTTTTTGCCTCCATTGCCTTTTGGGACTTTCTCAAAGAAGGTTCTTATGGCACGGGGCGCGCCTTTTTGGGAGGAGACGCCGAAGCTTCTTGGCGTCAAAAGAAAACACCCTTCAATGTTGTGCGCGAACTTATTCAAGATAATGCGGCAACGATGATAGACGATGTGCCTGCCGAGGCGATGAAGCCTTATGTTCGCTTGATCGCGCGTCATTTGCGGTCAGGCCATTATGCTGGTGTTGCAACGCATTTGCTTGAATGCATTGCCGCTGCGGATATCACAGCTATTGATCCGGCAATTCCTGATATGGTCGGTTTTTTGCGCTATGGCAGCACGATCAGTAAGCGGACCAATGGCGAAGAAATTGACCAGAAAATGAATTCGACGCGCCAAGAAATTCTTTGGATTTTGGGTGACAAAGCGAAAAAGGAAAAAGGCTTTTTTGCCAAGATCGAAAAAGATTTGCGCAAAGCCATTGATCGGACGGCTTGCACTTCAACGCTTCGCTTTTATTTGGGGCATCAAAAGCCACAGGGCCCCAAAGATGTCGCATGGCTTGTGGGGTGGCTTGATAACCGGCAGACGCAGGCTTCGGCGTCTTGGGCTTTGATGGAAGTCATGGAAAAGAACCCCGAATGGGTTGAGCCCTATCGCGCCAAGATCGAAGCCAAAACGGCCTGTTTCCATGAAAGCGGGCGGCCTTTAGCTCTTTGTCGGTTGCGCGAAGCTATGAATATAACGGCCGCGCCTGTTTGATCTCAGCGGTCAATATCTCAAAAAAAAAGAGGCGTTCGGTTCGGTCGAACGCCTCTTTTTCGGGGCCGAACATGGTTAATATGGCCTTTGGGGCCGCTTTCGGGCTTGCAATTTGGGGAAGAATGGCCGATGATCCCGGCCACATGGATGGGATGGATGATGGGAGGTGGGCTTCGAACCCGCCTTTTTTGTTGCTTTGGGTCCCGTCCTTGGTTGAACAAATAGACGCACGCTGATCTCTTGAGTGAGGGTTAGATATGGAATTGTTGCATGTGGCTGATGCCGTCGCGCGGGAAAAGAACATCGATCGCGACGAAGTGCTGGAGGCGATGGAACAGGCGATCCAAAAAGCCGGGCGCGCCAAATATGGCTATGAACACGACATCCGCGCCGAGATTGATCGTCGCACGGGCGAAGTTCATCTGCGCCGCTATTTAGAAGTCGCCGATCCGATCGAAAACGAGTTTACGCAAATCTCGGTCAAGGCCGCGCGCAAAACCAACCCCGACGCCACCATTGGCGAATATATCATCGACGATTTGCCGCCTATCGATTTGGGCCGCATCGCCGCGCAAACGGCCAAGCAGGTCATTGTGCAAAAAGTGCGCGAAGCCGAACGTCATCGCCAGTTCTTGGAATACAAAGATCGCGTGGGCGAAATCATCAGCGGCGTCGTCAAGCGTGTCGAATATGGCAACGTGACGGTCGATCTGGGCCGCGCCGAAGCTTTGGTTTCTCGCGATGAAAGCCTGCCGCGCGAACATTTCAAAAATGGCGATCGCGTTCGCGGTTATATTTTCGACGTGCGCGAAGATCCGCGCCGCGCGCAGATTTTGATGTCGCGTACGCACCCCATGTTCATGGCGAAATTGTTCGAACAGGAAGTGCCTGAAATCTACGACGGCATCATCGAAATCAAATCGGTCGCCCGCGATCCGGGAAGCCGCGCCAAAATCGCCGTGGTGTCGAACGACAGCTCGATCGATCCGGTTGGCGCTTGCGTCGGTATGCGCGGCAGCCGCGTTCAGGCCGTTGTGTCGGAACTGCAGGGTGAAAAAGTCGATATCATTCCGTGGTCGCAGGATCCGGCGACGTTCGTCGTCAACGCTTTGGCGCCTGCCGAAGTGTCAAAGGTCGTTTTGGACGAAGACAGCCATCGTATGGATGTCGTGGTGCCGGACGAACAATTGTCATTGGCCATTGGGCGTCGCGGTCAAAACGTGCGCTTGGCGTCGATGTTGACCGGTTGGGATATCGACATTCTGACGGAAAAAGAAGAATCCGAACGCCGTCAGGAAGAGCTGCGTATCCGTACCGCTTTGTTTGTCGAAGCGCTGGCGGTCGATGACGTTATCGCGCATCTTTTGGTCACCGAAGGCTTTACGCGCGTTGAGCAGATTGTCGATACGCCGCAAGACGAATTGGCCGAAATCGAAGGCTTCGATATGGAAGTCGCCGACGAATTGCAACAGCGCGCCCGCGCCTGGCTTGCCGAAACGGCGGCCAAGAACGAAGCGCGTCGCAAAGAGTTGGGCATTGAAGATGCCGTTTTGGATTTGCCGGGCCTGTCGCTGGATATGGCGATCAAGTTGGGCGAAAAAGACATCAAGACGCTGGACGACGTGGCCGATTTGGCTGGCGACGAACTGCGTGAAATCCTTGGTAACGACGATCTGACCGAATCGCGCGCGAATGAGATTATCATGGCCGCCCGCGCGCATTGGTTTGACGGCGATAGCCAAGCTTGATCGGGCGATGAGGAGAACGCCACCTTATGGTCATGGACTGCGCCATACCGGAAAACGAAACCAAAGCGAGGGGCGTGATCGCCTCGCCTGTGGAGACGTTGTCGCCCGCGCCTGAAGGCGCGTGCGGGTGTGGCGGTTCTTGCGCGTGTTCGGGCGCGGCGTGCGACGATGACGAAGCCGACGATCATGAAGAGCCGTGTACCTGTGGCTCGGCGCGGCGTTGCTTGGTAACGGGCGATGTTTGCGTCAAGGCGGCGATGATCCGTTTTGTCGCGTCGCCTTCTGGCGCGATTGTGCCGGACGTCGCTGAAAAACTACCGGGCCGCGGTCTTTGGGTGCGGGCCGACCGGAAAATCTTGGACGAAGCTGTCCGTAAAAATCCTTTTACCCGTGCCATGCGTCAAGCTTGCACGGTGCCTAGCGACTTGGTTTCTTCGTTGGAAAGCCTTTTGATACGCCGCGTCCTTGATCTTTTGGGGCTTGCCAAAGCGGCGGGGATTGTCGTTTTGGGGCAGCCTCAGGTCGAAGAGGCGCTGAAGAAAAAGGCCCTGGCCGCTATTCTTTTGGCCTCTGATGCGGGCGGCGACGTGCGTAAAAAACTGGCGCGCGCGGCGTTGATCGAAACGCCTTTCCCTCGGGACGAGCTGGGCGCGGCTTTGGGGCGCGAAGCGCTGGTTTCTATTGGTTTGCGGGATCATCCTTTGGTCGAGGCTTTGGGCACGTCGTTAGCCCGCCTGTTCGGCGTGATGGGGGATGAAGCTTCCTGCGTTTCTGTTTTAAAGACGACTAACGGTGATTGTGAAAAGCCATGAATGAAGAAAAACCGAAAAAAGTTTTAAGCCTTGGCGATAAACCGAAGCTGGAGCTGAAAAAGCCTATCAAAACGGATGGCGCAGGGGCAGCGGGCTCGGTGCGGCAAAGCTTCTCTCATGGCCGCACCAACACGGTCGCTGTCGAGGTTAAGCGCAAACGCACCGTTCGTCCGACAGAAGTGGAAGCGTCTTCATCGAAAGCATCCGGCGCTGCCGCGCCGCGTACGGAAGATCCCGGCGCTCGCCAGCTAACGCAGGGCGAGCGCGATGCACGTATGCGCGCACTGCGTGGCGCCGTTTTAGAAAACGAACAGCGTAAAAAAGACGCGCCGTCTCAGGCTGCCGATACGCCGCAAGAGACATTAGCGTCAAACGAGCCCGCAGCGCCGCCGATGAGCGAGCGTGAGCGTCTGCGTCTGCGCGAATTGGAAGAATTGCGCAGCATTCAAGATCAAGAACGCACCGAAAACGAACGTCGCCGTCAAGAAGACGAGCAACGTGCGCGCAATTGGTCGGCGCAAAAGCGCGATGGTGATAAGGCTGGGGCAAAACCCGCCGCCGATAAAGGCGCGGCAACGCCAGCCACCAAAGCGCGCGATTTGGCCGCGCGTCATGGCTTCGCGACAAGCGAAGAGGAAGACGACAGCGGCGCGCGTCGTGGCCGTTCAAACCGTGGGGGCGCAGCCGCGCCCGCACCGCGTAAAAACAGCGGTGGCGCTGGGGCAGGCGAGCGTCGCCGCACCGGCAAAATGACGGTAACGCAAGCCTTGTCCGACGACGAGGAGGGCGGTGGGCGTCATCGTTCATTGGCGTCGATGCGTCGCCGCCAAGAGCGCGAACGTCGTCAGGCCATGCAGAACCAAGAACAGGTCAAAATTACGCGTGATGTCGTCATTCCTGAAGTCATCACGGTGCAGGAATTGGCCAATCGTATGGCCGAACGCGGCGCGGACGTTATCAAATCTTTGATGAAAATGGGCGTTATGGCGACGATTACGCAGAATATCGACGCCGACACCGCGGAATTGATTGCGACCGAGTTCGGGCATCGCGTCAAGCGCGTGACGGAAGCCGATGTCGAATCGGTGATCGCGACCGAAGACGATACGCAAGAAAGCTTGAAGGCGCGTCCGCCCGTCGTGACCGTTATGGGCCACGTTGACCACGGTAAGACATCGCTTCTTGACGCTTTGCGCGAAGCCAATGTTGTTGCGGGCGAAGCGGGCGGCATTACGCAGCATATCGGCGCGTATCAGGTTGTGTTGCCGGAACCGGCGCACGGGTTTGATCGCATTACCTTTATTGACACGCCGGGCCACGCCGCCTTTACCGAAATGCGTGCGCGCGGGGCGAACATCACCGATATCGTCGTGTTGGTCGTGGCTGCCGATGACGGCATCATGCCGCAAACGATTGAAGCCATTCGCCATGCGCAAGCCGCGAAAGCGCCGATGGTCGTCGCGATCAATAAATGCGATTTGCCAACGGCCAATCCGATGCGCGTCCGTCAGGAATTGCTGCAATATGACGTTCAGGTCGAAGAAATGGGCGGCGATGTGTTGTCTGTCGAAATCTCGGCCAAGAAGCGTATTGGCCTTGATAAGCTGAAGGACACCATTTTGCTTCAGGCCGAAATCATGGATCTGAAAGCGAACCCCGATCGTCCGGCAGAAGGCGCTGTGATCGAAGCGAAGATGGAACGTGGACGCGGCTCGGTCGCGACTGTGTTGATGCGTCGCGGCACGTTGCATGTCGGCGATATTTTCGTCGCAGGCAGCGAATGGGGCCGTGTGCGAGCGTTGATCGACGATCACGGCAAAAACGTGGTCAAAGCGGGCCCTGCCATGCCGGTCGAAGTCGTCGGTTTGAACAGCACACCTGTCGCAGGCGATGAGCTGACCGCGGTGCCGAACGAAGCCAAGGCGCGCGAAATCAGTGAGTTCCGCCAACGTCGCCGTCGTATGGTTCAGGCTGCGGCCAACAAGCGCGGCACGCTTGAGCAGATGTTGGAAGACATCAAGACCGGCACAGTCAAAGAATTGACCCTTGTCATCAAGGGCGACGTGCATGGCTCGGTCGAAGCCTTGAAGACATCGCTGACGAAACTGACGCTGGACAATGTCGAAGTCAAAGTGCGCATCTTGGATGCGGCGGTCGGCCCGATTACGGAATCCGACGTGACGCTTGCCAATGCTTCGAAGGCGCTGATCGTCGGCTTTAACGTGCGCGCCAATTCGCAAGCGCGCGATATGGCCAAGCGTGACGGCGTTGAGATCCGCTATTACTCGATCATCTATAACGTCATCGACGATGTGAAAGCGGCGCTGACCGGCATGCTCTCGCCTGATCTGCGTGAGAAATTCCTTGGCAACGCGCAAATCCAGCAGGTCTTCAACATCACGCGCGTCGGCAAGGTCGCGGGTTGTAAGGTTACGGAAGGTATCGTCAAACGCGGCGCCAAGGTGCGCTTGCTGCGCGATAACGTCGTGATCCACGAAGGCACGCTGAAAACCCTGAAGCGCTTGAAAGACGAAGTCAAAGAAGTGCGCGAAGGCTTTGAATGCGGCATGGCGTTTGAAAACTATGACGACATCAAAGAAGGCGATGTGATCGAGTGCTTTGAAATGGAAGAAATTGCACGTCAGCTGTAAGGCGGCATTCGGCATTTGGCATTTGGGGAGGAGCAACGTGCGTAGTCAACGGCAGTTACGGGTAGGGGAAATGATCCGTCACGCGCTGGCCGATGTGTTGGCCCGCGGCGATGTGCCTTGGCCTGCCTCGGCTCCGATGCCCATGATTACCGTGACCGAAGTGCAAGTCAGCCCCGATCTGCGCAATGCGACCGCCTATATTATGCCTATGGGTACGTCGGGCGAGCAAAGCGCCAAAGAGGTCGTGCGGCAGTTAAACGATACGGTTCGATTCTTCCGGCATGCTCTGGCTGGGGCGGTTAAGTTGCGCTATGTGCCGACGCTTGTTTTTCGCGCCGACAATACGCTTGAATATGCCGGGAATATCGAGCGCATCCTCCACGATCCCGCCGTCGCCAAAGATTTGGCCAAGCCTGCGCCGCAGGCCGATGACGACGAAGACGATTTCCAATAAAGCGCCGGAGATAAAAGTGACAATCGAAAAACCCGTGCGCAAGCCCGTCCATGGCTGGCTGGTTTTGGATAAACCTTTGGGCCTGACCTCGACGCAGGCTTTGGGCAAGGCGCGCCGCTTGATGGGCGGTAAAAAGGTCGGCCATGCCGGGACGCTGGATCCGCTGGCAACGGGTATTTTGCCGCTGGCCTTTGGCGAGGCAACCAAAATGGTTCCCTATGTCATGGATGGCGACAAAGAATATGTCTTTACCGTTCGCTGGGGGCAGCAGCGCACGACAGACGATGCCGAAGGGCCTGTTTGTGCCGAAAGCGATGTCCGGCCCGACAGGGCGGCTCTTTTAGCTGCGCTTCCCGATTTTATGGGCGAGATCAGCCAGATACCGCCGCAATTCTCGGCCATTAAGCAAAATGGCGAACGCGCTTACGATATTGCGCGATCAGGCGGCGATGTCGATCTGCCGCCGCGGCAGGTCATGATTTATGCCTTTGATCTTGTTGAAATCATTGACGAAGACACGGCTGTTTTTCGTGTTTTGTGCGGCAAAGGGACCTATGTGCGGGCCTTGGCGCGCGATTTGGCCATTGCTTTGGGCACGGTCGGGCATGTCACGGCCTTGCGCCGGACCCGGGTGGGGCCTTTTTCGATTGAAAACGCGATTTCTCTGGAAAAGTTAGAGGATTTAGCGCATAAGGAGGCCGCCTTAACGGCATTGCTGGCGATCGGAGATGCACTGGACGACATCCCGGTCATGCCCTTGACCGCCAGTGAAGCGCAAAGCCTGCGCACAGGCCAAAGCCTTTTGATCAGGCCGCAACACAGGGATCTTTTAGACGCGTCGGTGATTTTCGCCGCGCATCAAGGAACCCCCGTCGCGCTGCTTGAGCCTAAAGGCGGAAGCTTCCGGGTTTTGCGTGGATTCCATTTTAACGACTAAAATAAAGGAGAAAACCGATGTCGATTTCGCAGGCTGAAAAGAAAGAAGCCATTACCAAGTTTGCCCGCAGCAAGAACGACACGGGGTCGCCCGAAGTTCAAATCGCTTTGCTAACACAGCGCATCAACCACCTGACCGAACATTTCGCGACGCATAAGAAAGACCATCATTCGCGTCGTGGTTTGCTGAAGCTGGTTGGCAACCGTCGCAGCCTTTTGAACTATTTGAAGGCCTCGGATGTGAAAGCTTACGAAAAGCTGATTGCTGAATTGGGTCTGCGTAAGTAAGAAATGTTGGCGGGGCGGCCAATCAGGTCGTCCCAGCCGCTTTTCATGGGGAAAAGTGGTGTCGGTCGGGTAAGATAGGATACATGCAGGGTTTGGAAATCTCAGATACAATCCATCCGCAAGATTTGGCGTTTATCGAAGGACGGCTGGCCGCGAACGCCGTGGCAAACAATGCGCCGCCTTATATCCCCCAAGATTTGATCGTGATACAGCGCGACGACGCGCAAAAGATTATCGGCGGCCTGACGGGTTATACCGTTTGGAACTGGCTGTATGTCGATAATTTGTGGGTCGATCCCGCGCATCGCCAGCAAGGCTTGGCACGCCGCTTGATGGCTGCCGCCGAAGTCGAAGCACAAAAGCGCGGCTGTCACGATGCCTATCTTTGGACCGAAAGTTTCGAAGGGCTCAGCTTTTATCCCAAGCTTGGTTACAGCCCTTTTATCGTAAAGCCCGATTTTCCCAACGGCTTTACGCGCACAGGTTTTATGAAGAAGATCGTCGCAACAGGGCAGGAAGGGGAGCGCAAATGGAACGTTTGCTGAAAAACCCCGGCCTTGTCGAAAATGCGCCGGATCAGACCAGTTGTTTTTTGGCCTGCATTCAAATGTTTATGCGCACGAAAAACGGCGGGCGTGTTTACAGCTTTGACGAAATTGACGCTATCCAGAATAGAAAACCAGGATACTATTCTTGGGAATTCGCCATGCTTGAACGATTGGCGCGTGAAGGGTTTGAGATTGAGAATATCTGGGACTTTTCATTGAAAAGGTTCTTGGCCGAAAAAGAAGATTATCTTCTTGCCTTTTATGGTGCTGAAGGCGCCGCAGACGTTATTCGTCATTCTGACATGGATGCCGTCATGGCGGCGGCAAAGGCCTATTCTCAAAGCGCGATGGCTCGCTATTCGGAACGCATGCCGACGCTTGACGATATCCGCCATTCGATCGATGCTGGCTGGTATATGATCGCCAACATCAATCAGCATGTTTTGCAGGCCAATCCTGGCGTCGGGATGCACAGCGTTTTTGTTTACGGTTATAGCGAGCGCGGCGTACGCCTTCATAATCCTGGTCCTCCGGCGACGGAAGCCTCGGAGATCGCGTGGGATCTCTTTGACAAGGCTTGGTCGTCGCCGAACCAAAGAACACGGCAGCTGATCCGCGCGAGAAGCTGCGAAAAAGTTTCATGAAGCAGATCGCAACATGAAAAGGCCGTTCGTCAATGGGGATGAACGGGACGTCACAACAAGTAAAGGAAGACGGAAAACAATGTTTACAGTTTATCGCAAAGAAATGGATTGGGGCGGGCGCAAGCTGGTCCTTGAAACAGGCAAAGTCGCGCGCCAAGCCGACGGCGCTGTGATGGCGACCTTGGGCGGCACCACGGTGCTTTGCACGGTCGTTGCAGCTAAAAAAGCCAAGCCCGGTCAGGATTTCTTTCCGCTGACCGTTAATTATCAAGAAAAAGCGTTTGCCGCAGGCAAGATCCCGGGCGGCTTTTTCCGCCGCGAAGGACGCCCGTCCGAGCATGAAACGCTGGTCAGCCGTTTGATCGATCGCCCCATTCGCCCGCTGTTCCCCGAAGGGTTCCTGTGCGAAACGCAAGTGATCGCGACGGTCTTGAGCCACGATCTGGAAAACGATCCCGATATGGTCGCGTTGATCGGTTGTTCGGCCGCTTTGACGATCTCGGGCATTCCCTTCTTGGGGCCGATCGGCGGCGCGCGCGTTGGCTATAAGGATGGCGCGTTCATCTTGAACCCGACCTTGGCGCAACGGGCCGACACGCAGTTGGATCTGGTCGTCGCCGGGACGCAAGAAGGCGTCTTGATGGTCGAATCGGAAGCCAAGGAATTGTCGGAAGACGTGATGCTTGAAGCCGTCATGTTTGGCCACAAGAACCTTCAGCCGGTGATCGAGATGATCATCAGCCTGGCTGAAAGCGCCGCGAAAGAGCCGCGCGAACTGCCGCCGCCCGCTTACGACAAAAAGGCGCTCCGCACGCAGCTGGAAAGCCTGATCGGCGCAGATCTGAAAGAAGCCTATAGCCACACGGCGAAGCAAGAGCGTTACAATCTGCTCGATGCGGCCAAGGAAAAGGCTTTGTCTGGCGTTGATGCGCAAGCCTTTGCGCCCGAGCATGTCATCGATATGGTCGAGCTGATGAAGTACGATCTGGTTCGTGCCATGATCCTTGATACAGGCCGCCGTATTGACGGCCGCGATACCAAGACGGTGCGCCCCATCGTTGCCGAAGTCGGCGCGCTTCCGCGTGCTCATGGCTCGGCTTTGTTCACCCGCGGCGAAACGCAGGCGTTGGTTGTGGCCACGCTGGGCACGGCGCAGGACGAACAGATCGTCGATGCGTTGGCTGGCGAATATCGTGAACCCTTCATGCTGCATTACAACTTCCCTCCGTACTCGGTTGGCGAAACGGGCCGCATGGGCAGCCCCGGTCGCCGCGAAATCGGTCATGGCAAGTTGGCGTGGCGCGCGATTCACGCGATGTTGCCGGGCAAAGAGCAGTTCCCGTACACGATCCGCGTGGTTTCGGAAATCACTGAATCCAACGGCTCGTCGTCGATGGCGACGGTTTGCGGATCGTCCTTGTCGCTGATGGATGCGGGCGTTCCGTTGCCGCGTCCTGTTGCCGGTATCGCCATGGGCCTGATCAAGGAAGATCGTGGCTTTGCGGTGTTGACCGACATTCTGGGCGACGAAGATCATCTGGGCGACATGGACTTTAAGGTCGCCGGTACCGATCATGGCGTTACGGCGCTGCAAATGGACATCAAGATCACCTCGATCACGCGCGAGATCATGCAGATCGCGCTGGGTCAGGCGAAAGATGGCCGTATGCACATCCTTGGCGAAATGGCCAAGGCGCTGAACCATTCGCGCGAAGCGGTCAGCGACAATGCGCCGCGTATCACCGTGATCTCGATCCCCAAGGACAAAATCCGCGAAGTGATCGGCACGGGCGGTAAAGTGATCCGTGAAATCTGCGAAACGACGGGTGCCAAGATCGACATCGAAGACGATGGCACGATCAAAGTCGCCGCCGTGGATCAGAAAGCCGGTGAAGCGGCCATTGCCTGGATCAAGGGCATTGTGGCTGAACCGGAAGTCGGCGCGATCTATAACGGTAAGGTCGTGAAGGTCGTCGATTTCGGCGCCTTTGTGAACTTCCTGGGCTCGCGCGATGGTCTGGTTCATATCTCGGAAATCAGCACGCAGCGCATTGGCAAAGTCTCGGACGTTTTGAACGTTGGCGACGAAGTCAAAGTCAAAGTTCTGGGCATGGATGACCGCGGCAAAATCAAATTGTCGATGAAAGCGGTCGATCAAGCCACGGGCGAAGAGATCTCGAAGAAAGACAAGCCTGCTGAATAAGCTTTTATAGGCATTCGGCATACAGCGTCCTGCTACGCCAAGGCTTCGCAGGACAGGTCCGGCATTCGGGGGAGGGAAACTTCTCTCGGATGCCGGATTTTTTATGGTTAAGAGGCCCCTTTTACTTTTTTAAAAAGATCCGCCAAAATAGCTTCAAATATTGGAGCCATAGATGGATTGTCATTATATTCAGACCTTGTCGAATTATTTGGGATGCGCGGATTACCTTTCCTTTCGGTCGCCTCCTTATCATCTTGATCGGTCAGAGCAAGGGCCGGACGCAGCGCATCGTTTGTCTCCCTTTGGGGCCTTGCGATTCTTTTTTACAGATGACAAAGGGCAAAGATGGGGGCGGATGGATGTTGCCTCTTGGACGCGGCGCTTTCATGCCGATGGTCGGGCATTTCGAGACGATAAAACCTTTCTGATCGTCGACATTCAAATGGATCCCGAATTCTCGTCGGGGATGGATCATCAGCGCGGTTATGGCAAAGAACGCGTGCGCCGTGCGGTTTTGTTTGCCGCCGAGTGGGGATATGAAAGCGTAGAGACGACGATGTTCTCTGCTGTCGCTTGCAGTTTTTGGTTGGGCCATGGATTCCGTACGCGATGGCCGTCATGGCCACTTCTTCCCAATTGGGATCGGGCAGGGGATTTAACGCCTGATATTGCCGGTTGGAAAAAGAAAATGAAGGACGATCCTGATACACTATGGGATCTTGCACGTACCGAATTGGGGCGCCGCGTTTTATTTAATATTGGCGGACAAGGTCTTTTAACCTTTTCAGATCGTCGTCAATGTGCTTATGCTTTCGATCGTCTTGGACTGACTTAACATAGACGTTGCGTTTCCGAAGACTGATTTTTTAAAAAGGCATAAATGACATGGCTTCTTTGACTCTTCCTTATATGAACGAATGGGTGAACCGCGCCCTTCAAATTGATGATGAACTTGATCAGTATCTTTTTGCCAACACAAAAAGGGTGCCCGGCCACTTAATGGATTTTGGACAATGCGCAGATGACATCTCTGCCGTTTTTCATGCAGATCCCAACGCGGTCAAATCGCGTCTTCATATGCAGATCAACAGTTACCAAGGCCTTGTCATTCCTTTCGGCTATTATCAATTCATCCGCGATTGGCATGCGCAGGCTTATGGGCTGTTTCGTCAAAAAACGGCAAAAGACGAAGGCCTCTTTCAGGCATGGGGCCAGATGGCGCAAGCCTACATTCAGGCCGAACAGATAGATAATTCAAATGAAAGAAAAAGCGCCTGTGCGGCTTGGCTTGATGATAAAGAACAGATGACGCCTTTTGCTCAGTCTTGCGCCAAAGAAATTGGGTTGGATCTTGATAAGGTTTTGTCGCTTGGAAATGCGATCTCTGAATCCATGAGCGAAGCGGCGACGCAAATTCTTGGGCTAAAGGATTATAAAAGCGTCCGCTTTTTAGGCGTTGAAACGGACCGGCTCTATACCAGCGATCCAGCACCCACCTTGCCGAATGGCAGACAAATCCACGAGCTAAGCGTCGAAAAAGACGCGACGGGCCCTTATTGCTATATTGGCGATCGTAATGTGTTGTGCTGGGACATGCGACAACTGGTCAATGTTCTTTTTCATGAAGCGCATCATGGCGTGCAAAATTACTTTTTTATAGAAAAAGAGGGCCGCCCAAACGTTTTTCTGACGCGCGATGAAATAGCGGAGCGGGTCAACCCTTCCTATGTCGATCTGTTCGATTCTCTGCAGGCCTTTTGGCGCGTTGAGCGCGGGCCTTATAGCCATTTCAAAAAGACAGATGAAGAAGCCTACGGCATGGCTATTTACGCTTATCGGTCGCGACCACGCGAAATCGGCGCAGCCATTCAAGGCCATTCGGCTGAGCTAGCTTTTTGTCAAGAATTGGACATTCAACCAGAACGCGGTTTTTTTGCGTGGACGTGCACGGTGCCAATCATGGTCGAAACGTACCCCGAGGCTTTAAAAGAATGGCTCTGGCGGAAAAGCCAACCTAAAACATCTTGTACGCCAAGATGATAAGCCGTTAACGCATGTTTTATGGCTCTTCGCTAACCTAACTCAACACGGTTCGGTTAGACGGAGTGCTTAGAAAATGGATCATTCAACCAACAGTCTTTTGGCTACGGCTGTTTTATGTCTGATCGCGGCCTTTGCCGGGGGGCTGGTCGCGCGCCTTGTTAAACTTCCTGTCTTGTTGGGTTATTTGTTTGCGGGGATTGTGATTGGCCCTTTCACGCCGGGCCTGACGGCAGATCAAGATATAACGGCCAATCTGGCCGATATCGGCGTGACGCTTCTGTTGTTCAATGTCGGCCTTCATTTTTCCTTGAAGGATCTGATGTCCGTGCGCCGCATCGCTGGTGTGGGCGCTTTACTGCAAATCGGCACCACACTTTTGCTGGGAACCGCGTTTGCTAAGATTTTTCTCAACGTCGCTTGGGCCGAAGCCATCATGGTGGGGCTGGGCGTCTCGATTGCCAGTACAGCGATATCGACCCGCTTGTTGATAGAAAACCGGCAAATGGCGCGTTTCGCTGGACGCGCGGCTTTGGGGTGGCTGGTCGTTCAAGATTTAGCGGTTATCTTCGCTATGGTTCTTTTTCCCATTTTTATCGGGGAGGGGAGCCATGACCTGGCAACCTTTGTCAAAGATATCAGCGATGCCGTGATACGGCTTCTTGGGTTTGCTGTCGCCATCTTTTTAGGCGCGCGTTATTGTGTGCCGCGTCTTTTGGGATATGTGGCGCGCACAGGCTCGCACGAGTTGTTCACGTTGGGGCTTATCGTTACGGCTTTGGGCGTTGCCTACGGCTCTGCCGTTGTTTTCGGCGTGTCGCTGGCTTTGGGCGCTTTCTTTGCAGGCGTCGTGATTGGCGAAAGCGATTTAAACCACCATGCCGCTGCCGAGATTTTGTCGTTGCAAGAGATCTTTACGATCTTCTTTTTTGTCTCGGCTGGGATGCTTTTCAACCCGGCCACACTTGTTCAAAAACCAATCGAGATCGCCGTGTTGTGGAGCGTGATTGTCTTTGGCATGGGCGGTATCACGATGATGGCTTTGATTGCGGCGCGTCTTCCGGTCTTGGCTGCGGCGACGGTTGGCGGCGCTTTTTCTCAAATTGGCGAGTTTACCTTTGTCTTAGCGCAAATGGGGCACCATGCGGGAATCTTGAATGAAGGAACGCGCGATCTTCTTTTGGCGACCGCCATTGTCAGTATTCTTTTAAGCCCTCTTTCTCTGGCGGCTTTCAGGCGACTGGGCCTTTTTATCGCCGATACGAAATGGGTACAGCAGTTTCAAGCCGATGGGGCCGCACCAGTCTTGACGCCGCCTTTGGATGGGCATGTTATTTTGGTCGGGTTTGGGCGCGTCGGCAAAATTGTCGCGGCGGCGTTGCAGGCGCATAAAATTGTTCCTTTGGTCATCGAAGCCGATCGAAAAAGAATGGAGGCCGCGCGCCGACAAGACATGCCAACGCTGTATGGCGACTGTACGCGCGAGACGATTTTTGCCGCCGCGCAGCCTGAAGCGGCCAGTTTGTTGATTGTGACTGTACCCGAAAGCCATCAAGCGCGCCGCATCGTTTCCTTGGCGCGCAAGACGAATCCAGATTTGCGCGTCATCGTGCGCGTTCACGAAGAAAACGACGCGCGCTATATGGAAAAGCAAGGCGCCAGCTTGGTCGTTATGGGAGAAAGAGAGATTGGGATAGGGCTTTCCTCATATGCCCTGGGACATTTTCATGTCGACCCTCAGGTCATACACGGAACGCTTGATCGGCTACGTCATCAAGACGGCGTCTGAGGCGGCACGTTTTTTCTGCGATAGATAGAAGACCAGCGCCTCGCCGATCAATACGGGCTAGGCGATAAAGAAAGCATCAAGGTTTCCTTGCGTGTTAAGGGCCTTGATTAAGGGGGGCTCAGTTTTCAACAACGCCTTCGCAAATGGTCAGGTATTGGTACAAAACCGTGTTTTGATCCGGTGTCTCGACTTCTGCCTCTGCAGCATCGAGTTCGGCTTGAGTGATGAGTTTCTTTTCGATGAGTTGGGCTGCCACGGACTTAATCATAACGATCCAGCTATTTAAGAATTTGCGCAGACGATCTTCATCGGCACTGGTAACCTCAATAAGGTGTTGCCTTGTTTTGACCTGCGATATACCAGCGCTGTTGAAAATCTGATCTAGGCGGGCCGCAACGTCGAGGGTCCCTTGTTGGGGGCCATAGGCTAACTCGCATCTTTTCTGCCAACAACGTTGCAAGTTCGGCATGTTGGGGCCAACGGTATAGGCGTAAGAATCCGGCTCAATAGCAATGAGGCGCGCACCTGTTTTGCAGAAAGTCATGAGATTCTTTAAAGCTCTTTCGGGCTCTTTCAAATGGATGAGAACCAACCGGATAAAAAGAGTATCTGCAATGCCTTTATCAAGTAAGTTTTCGTTTAGGATATCACCAACAAACAATTTGGCGTTGTCGATCCCAAGGTCTTGGGCCACCTGACGCGCCTTTGAGATTTGTTCTTCGCTGATGTCAAAGCCTATGTAGGAACCAATGGAAAACGTGGGCACAATCCACATGTTGGCACCGACGCCACATCCGGCCTCAATGACTGTTTCACCCGGTTTGAAAGCGAGAGCCTCAAGATCGCCATAAGCGCGCGACTGCCAAAGGAGCCGTTGTTGCTCTTCTTCCCTTGATCCCAATGAATAGGCCATTTGCTTTGCTTTCTTTTTCGTTCTAGCCGGGTAGAATCTTTTTAGGTGAATATTCTTTGAATGAGCTGACCCAATGCGTCCCCAGTTTTTTAATTGGTAGCCTATAAAAAATCGGGGCTTGGCCAAAAATTTCGATCTCAATTTGCTCGCCTATGTCAAGCCTTGCATAGGCCTCATCAGGGCTGGGCCATGTTAGAAAGGTCTCTGTCAATGACGGGATCGTTACATAATGTGTTCCGTCTATACAATGATAAGCATTCCAATGGGCATGGCCATTCACACATAAAATGACGTTGCCACTTTTTTCGATAACGTCTCGAATTTTTTCTCCTTGAATTGCAGGATAGCCCGCATGATGGGGGTAATCTTTATCAAAATAGAAATTCCCCTTCATGCTGCCATTGTCTAGGGGGAGATGCGTGAAAATAACCGTAGGTAAGGATGTTGACGCGAGGTCCTTCCTTAGCCCCAACGCCGCATAGCGCATGGCTTGGGCTTGAAAAGGACAGGGGGCTTGCACCCCCTGCCAGTTTTGACACGTCATTCAGGGAATACGTTCTTAAACACTTCAACGATGCTGTGAAGCATGTAGCGAGCGTGTCTGCCGCCCTCATGTGGTTCATAGCATGTTTCTATGTTGAGACCGTATTCGTGGCGCAGCCTGTGGATGCAACTGCTAAGTCTAAAACCGCAGCCAAAATCCCAAGCCGTGATGCCTCGGCAACCTTTTTCAATAAAGGCTGATAGGGTTTGGGCATCCTGTCCATTGATAACGCGCGGCGAGGCGGTTCTTTCCTCGCTGTCTCTATTACCCTTCCTGCCGTCTGAATGGATCTGAAAACGCAATAATGTTGCGCGTCTTCTTGTTGTTCTTCGTCGGCTTTCGGGATATGATTCTCGATAGTAAGCTTTAGTTATGGGCTCTATTTGCGTTGCAGCGCAAATGGGCCCTTTTTCTTGATTGCCGTTATCCAACATATTATTTTACCTCACTTTTGTTGTTCGCCTCACATTTTTTGGATTCAATCCACTGGGCGATTGAAGCAGAATCCCAGCCGCGAGCCCTTGTGCCAAGACAAAGTGAATGCGGAAACGTTCCCGCAGCCATGCCGCGGTAAATGGATGATTTTTGCAAACCAACAAGTTTAATTACTTCGCTAATCCGAAGTATTCGGAATGTTTCAATAGTCATAGAAGGTCTTTCTTTTGTTTCAGGGGCTGAAGCCTTGGCGCTCTTTTTGGTCCGCCATGAGGCTGTTTGAACAATATATATTGTTCATGGCGTGAATAAAACACAAAATATGGGGTACCAACTTGACGCAAATCAAAAGAAGATGAAAAGAGCCGTTAAGAAAACGTAACGTTTTTTAACTGTCTGAGTGTTTTGTCAATGGGTAATGTTAAGTAAAAATGGATAGTTAATACTTGTTCTGCTCGTTAATTTGAGGGCGTTGGTTTATTAATGCCCTCAGAGCGTTTATCTGCTCTGGCCTTTTCCAAAGCTTGCAGCGATGACGTTGTCGTGGGTCATTATGGTGCAGTTGTCGAGATAATCCGCCCAGTTCTGCATCATCTTGCGGCGTACTGGAAGGAATTGGGCGCGGTCATAAGCGGCATCTAGTTTGTTCTGTGGGGCGTGGGCTAGCTGGCGGTCAACGACTTCGTGGCGATATCCAAGCTTTTCTTTAAGTGCAGACATGGCAAGCGAGCGAAAGCCGTGTCCCGTCATGCGGCCTTTGTAGCCCAATCTGTCGATGGCGCGCAGGATTGTGTTGTTACTCATGTGTTTTTGCGGGTGGGCAATGTTTGGAAAAACCCATGCGGAAGGACCGCGAAACCGCATCAACTCTTGCAAAATGATGATGGCTTGTTGGGAAAGCGGGACTAAATGAGCGCGCCGCATCTTCATTCGGTCGGCAGGGATAAGCCATTCTTTTGCGTCAAAATTAAACTCGCTCCACTTTGCGCCGATCAATTCGTTTGTGCGCACAAAGGTCAGCATGATGAGCCGAATAGCAAAGCGGGTCAGGGGGTACAATCTGGCGTCGTTATTCTCTAGCGCCTTTAAGAATGTCGGCAATTCGTCTGCGTCTATTGCGGCAAAATGTCCGTGTTTGGTTTGTTTGAGGGCACCAACTAAGTCGGCGGCGGGGTTCTTCTCGCAACGGCCTGTTGCAATGGCATAACGAAAGACTGGGCCGCAATTTTGTAAAGCGCGGTGCGCAATATCAAAAGCGCCGCGAGCCTCTATTTTGCGAATGGCGGCTAATAATTCCGGCGCAGAGATGTCGGCAATGGGGCGGTGGCCGATTTGCGAAAAGATATCCGTTCTTAAACGGTGAATGATGTTTTGTGCGTGGGTTGTGGTCCATTTCTCTTGGCGTGCTTCATGCCATTCAATTGCGACAGATTCGAACGTTGTTTCTGCATTAAGGATGGCAAGGCGCTTTTGGTCCTTTTTTATTTGTGACGGGTTCTGTCCGGTTGCGAGTTGCTTTTTGGCTTCGTCTCTTTTTTCGCGTGCCTTGGCGAGTGATACGGACGGGTAAACGCCAAGCGACAGCCTGTTTTCCTTGCCCATGAAACGGTATTTAAAACGCCAATAGCGCCCGCCTGATGGTGATATTTCAAGATACAGGCCCCCGCTATCGGCCTTGCGATAAATCTTGTCTTTGGGCTTAAGGTTGCGGCAAGTGGTGTCTGTCAGTGGCATGGGGGGCATCTTCTTGCCGTCTTAAAAAATGTGCCCCAATATGTGCCCCCTTGTTGCAGGGAAGCTGTGGGACCTTCTTGAACGGCTTGGTTCAAGAATACCGCGTGTTTTATGATGTTTTCAAGCTTTTATGGGATTGTTTGGTTCGTTCTGAAACGACGAATTGGCGGATGGGGTGGGATTCGAACCCACGGTAACATTACTGCTACGCCGGTTTTCAAGACCGGATCCTTAAACCACTCGGACACCCATCCATACCGCAAGACTTGCACGAAAACTTATAGCGGGTCCTCTTGCGAAAGGGAAGAGACCGCTGACGCGGCGCCGGTTTTCGTGAACCTTTCGGTTCACGGCGTCCCCGCTGGGCGGGGTCGTCAAGACCGGATCCTAAAACTACCTAGGATTCCCATCCATGCCGCAAGATCTGCGTCGGCGTTTATAGCGGGTTCAGGGATGAAAGGGAAGAGGGGGCGGAGGCACCGAAATGTTGGGCGAGAAGGCAGGACAGGCGGTGTGTGCCTTCGCCAAGGGGTAATAAATGATCATAATCACCAAAGTAATCGTCTTTAAAACCATCATCATCAAAAGCATTGATGATATTTTCTTTGTCGTTAAGGCCTTCATCCTTTAATATTTGAAGTAATGGTGCAAAAAGCGTCTGGGTCTTGCCCCCTGTGGCGGCTTTGTAATCGGATCGGACGGGGGGGAGTACAACGCAAAATTTTTGTCCCTTTTGCCGGATTTTTTGCAGAAGTTTGATCAGCCAGATGTTGGCATCGGTTTGTTTGTTCAGTTTCATATGGTCGTTGGCGCGGTTTTGCGCGCCGTAACTGGCGGGGGAAAAACCTTTGCCAAGCTGGGGGATGAAACCGCGCGTTCCTTCGATATCAAGGCGCAGCTGGTCCAGTCTGCCTTCGATCAATTGCGCTAGACGGCCGAGCTTAGGGTCTTCATAGTGAAGCCCAAGGCCGAATAGTTCATTCAGCGCGGGGCAAATCTCGCTTTCGGTTGATGCTTTTTCCATCCAGTTGCCAGAAGAGAACACAGAATAAAAAAGTGCGACCTGCCGAATATTGGGAGCCTGTGCTGTCAGGTGTTCATAAAGAAGATACGCGTACTTTAAATCTTGCGACCGGCAGCACATGTTAAACGCGCCGGGGAAGAAGGACGGATCAAATCCAAAATCACCGTGCGAGCTGCCGATGACAAGTGTGTCGATGGATGCTTTGTGGTCTTGGAACATCGTGCGCTTGGCACCCAACAAAAAAAGTGAATCGCGTAAAAGCGGCGTCATTTCATTATCCATTTGGCGGCGGGCTCCTGACCCTAATCCAAGGTGCGGCGGTACAGTTTCATCGCGATGGCCGTGATGACGGTCATGAAAAGGAAAAGCGGCCACAGGTGCGGGGTAATCTCGATCAGCGTTCCGCCTTTCAGCATAATCGATCGAACGATGCGAATGAAATAGGTGGCAGGCAACAGGCTGCCAATCGCCTGCGCCCAGCGCGGCATCCCCCAAAAGGGAAACATAAAGCCTGAGAGAAGGATCGAGGGCATCATAATCATAAAGGACATTTGCATGGCTTGCATCTGGTTGGTGGCCCCTGCCGATAAAGCAAAACCGAGCGCCAGATTGCAAATCAGAAAAATTAGCAGCGCGCCCGCCAACAACCACAAACTGCCAATAATGGGCACATTGAAAAGGAAGTGAGCCGTCGCGATGATGATCGCGGCCTGGATATAGCCGATCAAAAGATAGGGCATAATTTTCCCGGCCATGACTTCAAGCGGGCGAACGGGCATGGAAAGAAGGTTTTCCATCGTGCCGCGTTCACGCTCGCGCGTCAGCGCCATCGCCGTCATCATGACGCCCGTCATGGTCAAGACAATGCCCATCAGACCGGGGACGATGTTGTAACGCGAAAACCCTTCGGGGTTGTAATGGCGGTGGACCGTGATCGAAAAAGGATTGTCTGTTCCGCGCAAGAAGGCCAAGGGGCCTTTGAAGGCTTCGCGCACGATTTGCGCGATAACGCCGTTAAGGGCTGCCATCGCGCCGGATGAGGCTGTGGGATCCGTCGCATCGGTTTCGATCAGCAGGGATGGTTTGTCGCCGCGCAGTGCATCGCGCGTAAAATGGGTTGGAATTGAAATGACAAACTGAACTTTGCCTTGCTGTAACAGGCGGTGGGCGGCTTCTTCGCTGGGCGCGCTTTCTGTGATGGCAAAATAATCGGTGTTATGCAGGCCAGCCACGATGTTGCGCGCCAAAAAGCTGTCGTCGGCGATCAAAAGAGCGGTCGGCATGTGCTTGGGGTCTGAATTGATGGCATAGCCAAACAGCATCAATTGCATGATCGGGATCATGACAATCATAAGAAGCGTCGATTTGTCGCGCCGTAATTGAACCAATTCTTTCATCATCACGGCGCTGGTGCGGACAAGGGCGGGAAACGGCATAGCGGTTTAGCCCTCCTTCTGCTGTTGGGTCATAAAGTGGATAAAGGCATCTTCCAGCGATGGATCGGCCTTTTCCCACTTATAGCGCGCGTCTTGGCGATAGGGGGCCAGCGCCGCTTCAAGACGCGCGGGATCCGTGCCGCTGACGTGCAGATTTTCGCCAAAAGGCGCGAGTGTCGCAATGGCGGGGTTATGGCGCAATTTGTTCATCAGTTCCATCAGGTCCGGCCCGCGCGCCACATAGGTCGAAAGGCCTGCGTGGGCGATGACTTCATCGACGGTGCCTTGGGTGATCAGTTGGCCATAGGCGATATAGATAATCGCGTGGCAACGTTCGGCTTCATCCATGTAATGCGTGCTGACAAGAACGGTCAGGCCTTGATCCGCCAATTGGTGGATTTCGTCCCAGAACTCACGCCGCGCTTTGGGGTCAACGCCTGCCGTGGGTTCATCCAACAGTAAAAGTTCGGGCTCATGCAGAATACAGGCGGCAAGGGCCAGGCGCTGTTTCCAGCCGCCGGAAAGAGCCCCCGCCAATTGCCGCGCGCGCGTGGTCAGGTTAAGGTTTTCAAGGGCATTCGCGACGCGCTGCTTGGGGTTATCAAGGCCGAACATCGCCGCGACAAAGGTCAGGTTTTCTTCAATCGTCAGATCTTCCCAAAAGCTAAAACGCTGGGTCATATAGCCCGTACGCCGCTTGATCTGATCAGACTGCGTGCGCAAATCAAACCCAAGGCAGGTGCCTGTTCCGGCGTCGGGTGTGAGCAGGCCGCACATCATGCGGATGCTGGTCGTTTTGCCGCTGCCGTTGGGGCCCAGAAAGCCATAGATCTTGCCGCGCGGCACTTTGATATCGATATGATCGACGATGGTGCGCGTGCCATAAGATTTCGTCAGCCCATGAACGTCGATGGCAAGGGCTTCGTCTGTCATGGCGCATCGCCTTTGGACGCTGGCGCGATATCAAGCGGCAGACCGGGGCGAAGGGCTGGCACAGGCGTCAGCGGAACAGCTTCGACCCTAAAGACCAGCTTGTCGCGCGATTCAACGCTGTAAATGACCGGCGGCGTATATTCGCTTTGGCTGGCGATATAGGTGATTTTGGCGGCGATGGGGGCCTCGCAACCATCGCAAGTCAGCGTCACAAGCGTGCCGGGCGAAAGATGCGGAATATCTTTTTGCGGCGCGTAAAAAAGCACTTTGACGTTTTCGGGCGGCAAAAGGCTGACAACGGGCGCGCCCGCTTTGATATATTCGCCCGCATGGTAATAGGTGTCTTCAATGCGGCCAGCCGCCGGGGCATTGGGCGCGCTTTCGATCAGATGACGCTCGGCCTGAACGATGGCTTGCAGCGCTTCGTCATAGGCGGCGCGGGCGGCTTCTTGCGCGTCATCGCGGCCCCCCAGTTGCGCTGTTTTCAGCCGGGCTTGCATTTCGGCCACGCGCGCGGTCGCCGCTTCAAACGATGCTTTCTTGATATCGAAATCCGCTTTGCTTGACGCGCCGGACGCCAGCAAGCCTTGGGCGCGTTTAAACTCCTTTTCCGCGCTGTCCAGATTGGCGCGGGCCTGTTCGGCTTCTTGCGCGATCACGTCGATTTCTTCGGGGCGGTTGCCTTTGGTCAGGTCTTGCCAACTGGCCTTGGCGCGCGCGGCCGCGGCTTTGGCGGCGGCCAGCGTGGCTTCCAGCTCTGTCGCGTCAAGGGCAAACAACGGCGCGCCTTGCTTGACGTCTTGGCCGCGGGTGACAGACAGCGTTTTTAAAACGCCAGCCGTGGTCGGCGCGATATACAGATATTCGCCTTCGACATAGCCGTGATAGGGCGCGCCTTCCGGCTGGCAGCCCGCCAGCGCGAGAAGAAGAAGGGGAAGAAGAGGGGCTTTCATCCGCGCCTCCGGCTTTTGGTCGCTTGGGGGAAGTCTTGTCTGTACATGGTCAGGATAAAATCTGTGTGGCGTATGACGGTTTGGACGATCTTGTCGATTTCAGCCGGGCCGGTTTTCTTCCAAGATAGTCGCCGCAGAATGGCTTCGCGGTGCGTTTTGAAGCCGATAATCTGCCCTAAAAGCGCGTGCGTGGCTAGCGTCGCTTGTTCGCTGGGGAAGGTAAGACAGGCAGCGCGCGCGACAAGCTGGGTCAGCGCTTCATGCATGGGGCGTAAAAGGTCGTTGTACAAAATCGAAAAGCCAGGGGTCGGGTCCATTTGCTCACGCAGGAAAAGGCGGATTTTGTCGTCGGATAAGCGGCCTCCCATCAAAAAATCTGCCAGCAAATGGATAAAACGATGCAGCGCTTCGCGGTCTTTTTCAAGCGTTGGCGCGGGGTCGGCAAGGGCTTCGCGCAAAAAGCCGCTGCGATCGACAATCTGCTGACGGGCGAGCGCGGCAATCTCCCACAAAACGCCAGCGTAAAGGCCTTTTTTATCGCCGAAGTAATAGGGGATGGCCGAGATATTGACCTGGGCGGCGTCCGTGATGGCCCGCGTTGTTGCGCCTTCAAAACCATCGCGTGCGAAAAGGTTCTCAGCCGCGGCGAGAAGGCGCAGGCGAGCCGGGGGCGTTTGATCCGCTGTTTTCGTTTGAGGGGCGGCGCGTTTGGCCATGCTTGTCCCTTTCTTCGGGTGGGGTGGCTTGGGCCTTTGGACGCGGCCAAGGCAGGGGGCTGCCCCCCTTTTCAAAACCGATACCCCCCTATTCTACCCTTTGAAGGTTAAAAGTCAATCAATCGATTGAATTATTCTGGCGTGGGCGGAAGGGGGGCTCAGCTTGGCTGATGACAGCGCATGATAATTTTGCGAACCTTTGCGCCATGGTCGATTCGTTCCTTGAACTTTCTGTTGTGATTCCTTGCTTGAATGAAGTGCGCACGCTGGGGCGCTGCGTTCAAAAGGCGCTGGCTTTTCTTGAAGAAAACGCCATCCGGGGCGAGGTCGTGGTGGCCGATAATGGCAGCTCTGACGGCTCGATCGCGCTGGCGCTTGAAGCCGGGGCGCGCGTGGTTGAAGTGCCCGTCCGCGGCTATGGCGCGGCCTTGGCGGGCGGCCTTGCGGCGGCCAAAGGGCGCTATGTCATTATGGGCGATGCCGATGACAGCTATGATTTTTCGTCCCTCATGCCTTTTGTGAACAAACTGCGCGAAGGCTATGATTTGGTTGTTGGAAATCGTTTTCAAGGCGAAATAAAGCCGAAAGCAATGCCGTTTTTAAACCGATATCTTGGGAATCCGGTCTTAAGCTTTATCGGCAAACTGTTTTTTCATATCCCGCTTGGCGATTTTCATTGCGGTTTGCGCGGGTTTCGGCGCGAGGCGATGATCAATCTTGGTCTGCGGACCACCGGCATGGAATATGCCAGCGAGATGATCGTTCAAGCCGCCCTGCACGGTCTGAAACTGGCCGAGGTTCCTGTCATATTGTGGCCCGATGGGCGCGGCAGGCCGCCGCATTTGTCGCCGTGGCGCGATGGGTGGCGGCATTTGCGCTTTCTTTTGCTGTATTCGCCGCGCTGGCTTTATCTGTATCCCGGCCTTGCCATGATCGTGTTTGGGATCCTTGTCGCTGCGCTTTTGCTGCCGGGGCCTGTGTCTTTGGGCGGCGGCGTGGGGCTTGATGTGCATACCTTGCTGGTCGGCGCGATGAGTTTTCTGGTCGGCGTGCAAAGCCTGACGTTTGGCTTTTTGTCGCGTGGCTATGCCGTCAGCCACGGTATTTTGCCGCGCAGCCCCGAAAAAGCCGAAACGTGGCTGGATGGTTTGATGGCGCGCGTCACGCTTGAAAAAATGCTTATAACGGCGGGCGGGTTGATGATTGCCGGGTTTGCCGCCGTCATATGGGCGTTTCACCAATGGTCCGCGGTGGGGTTTGGCGCTTTGGATTATCAGCATGCGATGCGCGTGTTGATTTTGGCTTTAACGGCTCTTGTCGGCGGGCTGCAATTGGGATTTGCGGCCTTTTTGATGGGCGTTATGCAAATCAGGCTGAAATAAGCTTTATTCGTCGGCGGCAGACGTAAAGTGCTTTTCCAAGTTCGAAAAGCGCGTGAACTGGCCGTCGAAATGAACCGCCACTGTGCCAATTGGGCCGTGGCGCTGTTTGGCCACGATGACTTCGGCGACGTTGTGAATTTCCTCGCCGCGCTTCATCCAATCGGCATGGCGTTTGTTGAACTTGTCGTCGCCTTCTTCCGGGCGGCGGGCCGGTTCGCTGCGCGCATGATAATATTCTTCGCGGAAGACGAACATGACCATATCGGCGTCTTGTTCGATGGATCCCGATTCACGCAAATCCGCCAATTGAGGCCGTTTATCTTCGCGGGCTTCAACCGCGCGCGATAGCTGCGACAGCGCCAGAACCGGAACGTCCAGTTCCTTGGCGATGCCTTTGAGGCTGCGGGTGATTTCCGAGACTTCTTGTACGCGGCTTTCTTCGCTGCGACCGCTGCTGCCGCGCAAAAGCTGCAAATAGTCGATAACGATAAGCCCCAGATTGGGAACCATGCGTTTTAAACGGCGCGAGCGCGTCCGCACAGCCGAGACGCTGAGCCCCGGCGTATCGTCGATATAAAGCGGCAGGCGCGACATGAACTTCGACGCTTCGATAAACTTGCCAAAATCTTCGTGCTTAATCTCGCCGCGGCGGATCTTGTCGGAAGGCACAGACGCAAAATCGCCCAAAAGACGGGTGGCAAGCTGTTCGCTGGACATTTCCAGCGAGAAAAAAGCGACGCCTGCGCCCTCTTTGGCATTTTTTTCGACCGTAGCGCGTGCGGCGTTAAACGCGATATTGGTCGCCAAAGCCGTTTTCCCCATCGAAGGGCGTCCGGCCAAGATAATCAAATCCGATCGTTGCAGACCGCCGATTTTGCGGTCGATATCGCGCAAACCCGTCGTGACGCCCGTGACGTGACTGTCGCGCTTATAGGCTTCGTCGGCCATGCGGATCGACGCTTCCAGCGACTTGGCCAGCGTGACAAAGCCGCGGTCCATTTCGCCCGTTTGCGCAAGTTCAAATAAGCGCGCTTCAGCGGCCTCAATCTGCCGCGGCGCGGGTGTTTCGAGGTCTTGCAGATAGGCGGTATTGACGACGTCTTCGCCCAGTGTGATCAATTGGCGGCGCAGGTAAAGATCGTGCAAAAGCTGGGCATAGTCGCTCGCATTGATAACCGTGACGACGCCCGCCGCCAGTTCCATCAAATAACGCGCGCCGCCGACTTCGGCCAAAGCAGGGTCGTTTTCAAAAAAACCGCGCAGCGTGTTGGGATCGGCAATTTGGCCGCGGCCAATCAAGGTGCTGATCGCCGCATAGATCCGTTGATGCACGGGATTGTAAAAATGATCGGGACGCAGCAGCTCGCTGATTTTTTCAAACGTCGTGTTGTTGACCAAAATCGCGCCCAAAACGGCCTGTTCCGCCTCAATATTCTGGGGCGGCGTGCGCACCTTCAGATCGCCCAGGTCAGGTTGGGCGGGAAGGGCGGCGGCATAGGGCATCAAAGCGGTCATAGGCGGCATTTGAGACGATCAAAGGCGGGGCGTCAACGCCCCCTGAAATATGGGGATAAAGTGGGTGTGAAGTTCGGGGATAACTTTAAGACCGTCCTTCAAATCCTTTAAAAAAAAGGCCGCCCGATGAAGGGCGGCCTTTGATAAAGCGGCCTTTATTCGCCGGGCTTTTCGCTGAAATAGGTCGGATATTTGCCTTCCTTGCCCTTCCATTCGTCGGCATCGGCGGGCGGATCCTTTTTCTGGGTCGCGTTCGGCCAAATCTGTGAATATTTGCGGTTTAGCTCTTGCCAGGGCTCAGACGCGCGGTCTGTGTCCGAAACAATAGCATTGGCCGGGCATTCGGGCTCGCACACGCCGCAATTGACGCATTCGTCCGGGTTGATGACCAACATTGTTTCGCCTTCGTAAAAACAGTCGACCGGGCAAAACTCAACACAATCCATATATTTGCAGCGGATACAGGCGTCCGTTACCACGTAAGGCATCAGAGATCTCCTTATAAACCTTAGGATAAAAAGAAAGAGCCTTTCCTGTTTAGCGCCTTGCGCCCGTTTGCGCCAGAGGGTTTTTCGGCATGGCTTTTCTTTTCAGCCTTTCCGGCGCAAACTGCCGAAGGACGAATCGTCCTTTTTGTTGAACCCCTTGCTTTGTGGAGCTTGTGCCATGTCGTCAGCCAAAGCCATTCTTGCCGGTGCCTTGATCATTGCGGGCAGCATCTTGATCGCGAATGGCGGTCTGCCGCGCGCCAACGCATCAGCTATGGGCCCCTATGTTATGATGCATCACAGCAATACGACCGCGAACGTTGGCGTTTTCCGTATGGATGCGACCTCTGGCGAGATCAGCTATTGCTATTTGTCGTCGTCAGGCAGTCTGAACTGCACCAACAGCGTGAAGTAAGCTGGCGGCTTTTTGAAAGGTCTTTAGGATATGTCCGATACGTTGCCGACGCGCGCGCCGCGTCATGCTGTTCCCCTTGTTCTTCTGCGGGCAGGCGGGGACTTTGAGGCTTGGCTGAAAAAGCAAAACGCAGCGGTCCGTAACTGGCTTGATCTTCAGCAGTACAAAGCGACGGCGGGCAGTTTTTGTCTGTTGCCAGATAGCCAGGGCGGGTTGAGCCAAGTCGTCGTCGGGCTTTCCGATCCGATCAGTAAATGGGATCTGGCGGCGCTGCCGCTGGGCTTGCCTGTGGGGACCTATGCGTTACAGGCCCAAGGGCTTCAAGACGCGGATCTTGAAAAGCTTGTTTTCGGTTGGCTGATGGGCGGTTATCGCGTTCGCGCCGATCAAAAACCCGCGAAGAAAAGCGCCGCGCTTTATCTGGATCCGGCTGACCGCAAACGCATAGCCCTGAAGCGCCTTGAGGCCTTGGCCGAAGCCATGATCATGGCGCGCGATCTGATCAACTTACCGGCCGAGGAACTGGGCCCAGCCGAGCTTGCCGCCGCGATAACCGATGTCGCCAAAACCTATGGCGCAAAGATCACGCAATGCGTTGGCGACGCTTTGCTGAAAAAAGGATTTCCTGCCATTCATGCGATTGGCCGCGCTGCCGCCCGCCCGCCGCGCTTTGTCGAGCTGACGTGGGGCAAACCGAAAGACCCTTGCGTTGTTTTGACGGGGAAGGGCGTTTGCTTTGACACGGGCGGCCTTAATCTTAAAACAGGCAGCGGCATGACCTTGATGCGCAAAGATATGGGCGGCGCGGCTTGCGCGCTGGCCGTTGCGCGCTTGGTGATGGCCAATAAATTGCCCGTTTATTTGCGCCTTTTGGTGCCCATTGTTGAAAACGCCATTGGCGGCAATGCCATTCGCCCGTCGGATGTTATTCAAATGCGGTGCGGCCTGCGCGTCCAAATCGGCAATACCGATGCCGAAGGTCGCATGGTCTTGGCCGATGCTTTGACCGAAGCGCAAGACAGCAAAGCCCCCAAGCCCGCTTTGTTGGTCGATTTCTCGACATTGGGGCCTGCGGCGGCCATCTTTGGGCCTTATATGGGGATGTTTTTTACCCATGACGACAAACTGGCCGCTTTGTTGGCTGATGTCGCGCCCGCGACAGAAGATATGCTTTGGCGCATGCCGTTTTATCCGCCTTATGCCAAGATGGTCGATGGCGGCGCGGTGGCCGATTTGATCAATTCGCCCAGCAGCTCGAACGGGTTCGGCGTGATTGCCGCACATTTTCTCGACCGTTTTGTCGCGCGCGATATTCCTTGGATCCATCTGGATTTCATGGCGTGGAATATGTCGTCGCGTCCCGGACGGCCCGAAGGCGCCGAAGCCATGAGCGTCACCGCGCTTTACACGGCCATTGAAAAACTTTTCGCCAAGTAACGTTGACGGGCGTATGAAAGAGCCTTGCCGACGGCGGCGGGCTCTTTCAAAAAACGGCGCGTTTGTCTATGGTAAAAATTGCGCCGAATGACAATTCTTCGCCTTGCGAATCAAAGCGCTCCTGACACAAACTCGCTTCAACGTTTTCCCCATCCATTCTCTCGTCAATCCAATCAAAAAAGGGCAAAATATCGTGGGCTCTGAACTTCATGCTTTGGAAATGTGGCGGCACGCGCTGGCCGCTAGTGTTCGTAGCGACGCGCCGGATCTGTCGTCTCGCCAGATGGCGCTTCTTTTGTCTGTCTATTTGGGAGCCGGTCCGCACACCGTGCGCGGTCTTGCCAAAGATTTGAACATCTCGAAACCGGCGGTCAGCCGCGCGCTCGACCGCTTGGGCGAGCTGGGCTATATCCGCCGTGAGCGCGATGCGCTCGACCGCCGCAACGTTTTGGTTCAAAAAACGGAAGAGGGTGGGATTTTCTTGAAATCTTTCTCTAAGCTGATCGTGGACGCCGAAGAGGCCTTGGCCAAGGCGACGCCGCGTGAAGTTCCGGCCTTTTTGGCGTTGGCCGAGACCTGCGCCGCCGCCCAAGAAGCCGTCCCCGAGGCTGAAACGCTGGCCGACGAAACATCATGGATTGATGTGGCCGCGTAATATGTTACAAGTCGTTTGATGACGACACAGCCGAACGATCTTTCCTTATCTGAACAAGCCGCGCGCGGGCTCGACCCGCGCGTGAATGCTTTTCGCCCGGATCTGGCCGATACCGCCCTGCAAAGCGCAGTGAAGGCCGCGCGTTATGTCAATCCGTCGTTGCGGCATTGTGTGCGGGGGCTTGTCTCGCTTGTCGATGCCCCCAATACAGGGGCGCGCAAGGTCAGCGATATTCGTTATGGTGAGTTTTTAGACGTTCTGGAAGAGCGCAAAGACGGCTATTTCTGGGTCCAAAACCGCTTTGACCGCGTCGTAGGCTATTTGCGCGGCAAGGCTATTTTATCCGAAGAAATCGCCGATCTTTCCTATCGTCTGACGGCGCTGCGGACGTTTGTCTATCAAGAACCCGATGAACGTTCCGCCGTCTTGGATTGCTTGACGCTGGGGTCTTATGTCTCGCCGCGCGGGGGCCGGGGCGAGCGGTTTCAAGCCTTGGCGGGCGGCGGGTTTGTTTATGCGGGCCATATGGCGCCTTCAGGCGAAGCGCTTTGCCCCGATTATGTTTTTACGGCGGGGCGCTTTTTGGGCGCGCCTTACTTGGCGGGCGGGCGTTCGCCTTTGGGTATTGATGGTGGGGCGCTGGTTCAGATCGCGCTGGATATGGCGGGCTATGAAGTGCCGCGCTTTGCCGATTTGCAGCGGTCCTTTTTGGGACAAAACCTGCCCATGCATTGGCGCGATGTTATTTGGCGGCGCGGCGATCTGGTCTTTTTACAACGGCACAGCGACGGGGCCGCGCATGTCGGCCTTATGGTCGATCATTTGTGCCTTATTCATGCCAGCGTTGCCGCGATGCAGGTCGTTGTCGATCGTTTAGACGATGTCGTCGCAAGCGGCTTTGACGTTGTCGCCGCCGGGCGTCCTTTTTAAGGTTGGAAGATGAATTATCGCCATATATTCCATGCGGGCAATCCGTGCGATGTCGTCAAACATGCCAGTCTTTGCCTGTTGATTGACGCGCTGCGCGCCAAGCCCAAACCCTTTGCCGTTTTGGATACGCATGCCGGGGTCGGGCTTTACGATCTTTCCGATCCGCGCGCGCTGCAAACGCACGAAGCCGATGCGGGCATCAAGCGCCTTGTCGCCGCGAAGCTGACGCCGCCGCCGGAAATTATGCCCTATCTTGATCGCGTGCGCGCGGCAAACGAAGGGCAGGAAGGTTTGCGCTTTTATCCGGGATCGCCTTTGTTGATCCGGGGATTGTTGCGCGATCACGACCGCTTGATGGCTTGCGAGTTACATCCCGACGATTCAAAACTTTTGCGCTATCAATTTCACGCCGACAAACAAGTTCAGATTCATCATCGCGATGGTTATCTTACGCTGAAATCGCTGTTGCCGCCGCCCGAAAGGCGCGGGCTTGTCCTGATCGACCCGCCTTTTGAGAAAACAGATGAGTTTGATCGTTTGGTCGAAGCGTTGGCCTTGCTGCATCATCGTTGGCGCGACGGGCATATCGCCGTTTGGTATCCGATCAAAGACCGCCCGGCGATTTGGCAGTTTCATGAATCGCTGCGTGGGTTGGAAATCCCAGGCCTGTTGTTGGCCGAGTTTATGTTCTATCCAGAAAATCGCACCGACCGCTTAAACGGGACGGGGCTGTTGTTGATGAACCCGCCGTGGAAAATCGAAGCCAAACTTGCGCCCCTTTATGCGTATTTGCATGAAGCGCTTCAGACCGAGACGCATGCGACGCAAATCTCTTGGCTTACGGATCCGCTTTAGGACGCCTGAACCCTTCGGCGACCAGATAGGTCTCGGCAGATTCTTTGCGGCTGGCTGGCGGTTTGGCATGCTTGACGCGCTTGAAATGCTTTTTCAGCGTTGCGAGCAATTCATTTTCCGTTCCGCCTTGAAAGACTTTGCAAACAAAAGCGCCGCCAGGGGCCAAAACCTCCATCGCAAACAAAGCGGCAGCTTCGACCAGCGCCATAATGCGGATGTGATCGGTGTTCGTGTGACCGGTGGTCGAAGGGGCCATGTCGCTTAAGACCAGATCGGCTTCGCCATGAAGGGCCTCTTTCAATTGATCGGGCGCGTCGGGAGCCAAGAAATCCATGCAGATAAGCTCAGCGCCGGGGATCGGGTCCATCTCAAGAATATCAAGCCCCACCAAGGTGCCTTGACGGCCAATGATTTTGGCGGCGACCTGCGTCCAGCCGCCGGGGGCGGCCCCCAGATCGACCACGCGCAAGCCCGGGCGCAGCAGGTGAAACTGGTTATCAAGCTGAACCAGCTTAAAAGCCGCGCGCGAGCGATAGCCCGATTCCTTTGCCGCGGCGACATAAGGGTCGTTGAGCTGCCTTTTTAACCAATTCGCCGAGGAAACCGAGCGCTTTTTCGCGGTTTTGACTCGCACGGCAAGGCGTCGCTGGGACGAAATACCGCCTATACCCCTGTTTTTACTATTACCCTTCATGTTTTTTGGCCTTTGCGATCCATGGAGACAAAAAAATAAAACAAAGCCTACCCAAATGTCGAACAGTATGTTAGGAAAACCGCCGTCAATCTGCTGGGGGATCGTCTAGCGGTAGGACAACAGATTCTGACTCTGTTTACCGTGGTTCGAATCCACGTCCCCCAGCCAATCAAACAGCCCCTAAAGGGGCTTTTTTATTGGCTGTGCGGCCAGTCGGAAAGAACGACAGGCTCAACAACCTCGTTTTTTGACAATCCACGTTCCCCTGCCAAAAACTGCCACTTTATTGGCCTTTTTTTGTTGATTGGCCAAGTGCTTTCCTGCCTAATGAAGCCAATCTCACGAAAGATTCCGTTCTAGGCCTTGTTGAGATCTTTTCTGCTTCGCCTACAGGGCTAATCTTTTCGATTCTTATCGAAAGCGGCGCGTCTTAAAATTTCTATGGGATAATGGCATGTCTTTTCTTTTTATCCAGTTTTTGACCGGCCTATCCTCGGCGGCTGTTCTGTTTTTGGTGGCAAGTGGTTTGGCTCTGATTTTTGGCGTCACGCGCATTCTCAACTTTGCGCATGGAAGCCTTTATATGTTGGGCGCCTTCATCGCTTATACACTGACGCAATATTTAGGCAGTGAAGGTTTTAGTTTTTGGGGCAGCCTTTTGTTGTCCGCCCTTGCCGTCGGCGTTATTGGGGCGGGGATTGAAATTTTGGTCCTGCGCCGCATTTATGGCGTGCCTGAATTATTTCAACTGTTGGCGACGTTTGCGCTGGTTCTTGTTGTTCAAGATGTTGCGCTACATACATGGGGACCTGAAGATTTGTTGGGGCCGCAAGCGCCCGGTCTGCAAGGCTCGATCCAGATTTTGGGCGAGCCTTTTCCAACGTATGATCTGTTCTTGATTGGCATGGCCGCTGTCGTTTGCGGCGGGCTTTCGCTTTTTCTCAACAAGACAAAGCTGGGCATTTTGATCCGCGCGGCAACAGAAGACCGCGAGATGGTCGGGTGCCTGGGCGTCAATCAAAAATGGCTGTTTACAGGTGTTTTTGCGCTGGGAAGCGCTTTGGCCGGACTTGGCGGCGCGTTGCAATTGCCGCGCGAAAGCGTCAGCCTTTCCATGGATATGTCGATGATCCTTGAGGTGTTCGTCGTCGTCGTGATCGGCGGGCTTGGCAGTCTGCGCGGCGCGGCGTGGGCTGCCGTTATCGTGGGCGTGACGCAGGCCTTTGGCATTTTGATCTTTCCGCAGATTACGCTTGTGATCCTTTTCTTGATTATGGCCGTTGTGCTGAGCTTTAAACCCTATGGTCTGTTTGGGGCCGCAGAAGAGATGCAAATTGAAAAGGCTCAAGTTGCAACGGGCGCAATGCGGCGCGAGCTGCCCTTTGCCAAATGGGCTTGGCTCGCCTTAGGCGCTGTTATGCTTTCTTTGCCTTTATGGATCGGCAGCTATGGTCTGACGCTGACGTCGGAAATTTTGATCATGGCTCTGTTCTCGGCCAGCCTGTACTTTATCATGGGGCCGGGCGGCATTGGCGTGTTTGGCCATGCGCTTTATTTCGGCCTTGGAGCCTATACGGCGGCCTTGGGCGTTAAATATTTGGCCGTTGCCATGCCGGTTGCGCTTTTGGCTGCGCCCTTTGTTGCGGTGGCCGGATCGCTGCTTTTTGGCTGGTTCTGCGTGCGCAGCCAAGGCATTTATCTTGCCATGCTCACTTTTGCTTTTGCCCAAATGGTGTGGGCCGTCGCTTTTCAATGGTACGATGTGACAGGGGGCGATAACGGCCTGCTTGGCGTTTGGCCCGATGCTTGGGCCAGTGGTAAGACGGCCTTTTATTTTGTCACGCTTGCGTTAACCGGCGCTGGCTTTTTCATGTTGCGTCATCTTGTCTTTACGCCTTTTGGCTATGCGCTGCGCGGCGTGCGCGACAATGTCAAACGGGCCGAGGCGATAGGCCTGAACGGTCGCAAGATGCAGTATCTCGGTCTTGCGCTGGCGGGGGCTTTTGCGGGCCTTGCGGGCGCTTTGTTTGCCTATAGCAAAGGCAGCGTTTTTCCGACATCGCTTGATCTTAATACGACGATGCGCGCCTATGTCATGACGATCCTTGGTGGCATTGGCTCGGTCACGGGGCCTTTAACGGGCAGCGCGCTTTACACGACGCTTGAGAGCGAGATTAGCCGTGAGACCGAAATGTGGCGGCTTTGCCTTGGGCTTATCATTTTGGCTCTTATCCTTTTCTTTCCCCGTGGTGTCGTTGGCACGATTGGCGGATGGATCGAACGATGGAAGGAACAGCGCTCGTGAAAACGTTTTTAAGCTTTGTTTTTTGTCTTTGTCTTCTGACAGGCCCCGTTTTTGCCGCCGCTGCGCTAAAAGAGCCAATCAAGATTGGCGAGACCATGCCTTACACCGGTGGGACACAGTACACCATTCCCTTTCGCGAAGGGGTGAAGCTGGCGATCGATGAAATCAATGCGGCGGGTGGCGTCAAAGGGCGGCCTCTTGAGGTTGTCGAACGTGACGATCAAGCAAGCCCGAACACCGCCGTTCGCCTTGCCGAAGATTTGGTTTCTCATGAAAAAGTCGTGATGCTGATGGGATCGGCTTTTGACAATGTGGGGCTTGCCGTTGCCAGCTATGCGAACAAAAATAAAATCCCTTTTTTGAAGATGTGGTCGTCAAGCTGTGACGAGGTCGAGAGCCATGAGAACAACTATTATTTCTCCTCGACGCCTTGTTATACGCCTTATGTCAAAGTCTTTGCGCGCGAGGCTGCGAAGCTGCCCTATAAACGTTGGGCGACCCTTGCGCCGAATTATGTTTATGGGCGCGTTTTTGCGACGAACTTTATCAAGGAGCTGAAAAGGCTGCGTCCAGATGTGACTTTTGTGGCCGAGGAATATCCAGCGCCCGGTAAAATCAATGCGGCGGCAGAGGTGCGGGCACTCGACAAAGCTAAGCCAGAGGCTATTTTTAGCTGCATTTTTGGGCCCGATTTGGCGTCTTATTTGGTTTATGCCGAAAAAGTCGGCTTTCTGAAGGACAAGTTTACGATAAGCGGCACGAACATTGGCTCGGGTATGGCTATTCGCGAATATGGCGCGGCCTATCCCAAAGGTTGGTTGACGGAAGGCGTTGCCGAAGACCTTAAAGGCCATCCTGCCGAGGCTTTTGTCACGGCTTTTGAAAAGGTCTATGGCAAGCGGCCCGATCTGATGGCTCTTTATGGCTATCAGATTGTGCAGATTATTGCGCAAGCTCTGCGTGATGCCAAAAGCTTGCGCCCTGACGCTATCCGCGATGCGCTTGAGACCGTTTCGATCGACGGCCCACTGGGGCCTGTCGCGATGAAGAACAAGCAGATTTTTGCGGGATGGTGGCTTGGCTATACCGACAATCAAAACGGTAAA
Source organism: uncultured Rhodospirillaceae bacterium (assembly GCA_964390005.1). Classification (GTDB taxonomy): domain Bacteria; phylum Pseudomonadota; class Alphaproteobacteria; order UBA9219; family UBA9219; genus CAYMGM01. The sequence goes on from CAYMGM010000011.1 coordinate 58,900, forward strand.
GGCAAGTTTGTCGATGCCAAGTGGCGTACGCCGGAAGATCTTTTCGGCGAAACTTTGCGCAAAGCTGGCCAGTAAACGCGAGGGGTAAACGGCTTCGTCAATAAGGATGTCGGTATGAAAAAAATTCTGAGCCTTCTTTTTATTTGCAGCCTTTGGGGTGTGCCCGCTTTGGCTGCCGAGGGGGCCAAAGAGCCCATCAAGCTGGGATCTGTTTTCGAATACACGCAAGCCGCCAAATGGGGCGAGGCGTTGGATCGCGGGCAAAATCTTGCCGTTGAGGAAATCAATAAGGCTGGCGGCATTCATGGGCGTCCGCTTCAAATCATCAAGCGCGATAACAAAGAAGATGCGGGCGAGACCGTTCGCATTGCCGATGAATTGGCGCTGCGCGACGGGGTCGATCTGTTTATGGGGACCGTGGCGTCGCATACGTCGCTGGCGCTTTCCGAATGGGCGCGGCGGCATGATAAAATCTTTATGGTCAATGTTGCCTGCACGGACGAGCTGGTTTTGCGTGACGCTAGCCCCAATACGTTTAAGATCCATCCCTTATGTTCCAGCCTTGGCCTGATGTTGGCCGAAAAGGCGGCGAAGATTCCTGCCAAGCGGTGGGGCTATATTGGGTTCGTCAGCGAATATTCGCGCGCCGTTTACGAGCAATTCAAAAAACGTTTGTCGCAGTTGCGCCCCGATGTCGTCTGGGTGTCTTATCAAGAACAACCGATTTTTAAACTTGATGCGCCAAGCGCGATCAACAAAATCAAGGCCGATAAGCCAGAAGCTCTTCTAGATCTTTTGGTTGTCACGGATCAGCAAAAATTTATCCGGGCCGGGAATATGTTTGGTTTGTTCAAAAAGCTCCAGACCGTTGTCTCGCCGAACTTTGGTTTGCCTGAAGAACATGAAGGCATTCCTGCGGCGGACTTGCCTGTCGGTTGGATCACGGGGGGCTATCCGGTCGAGGCCATTGATTTGCCTTCGCATGTCTCTTTCGTCAAAGCCTTTCAAGCCAAATATGGCCTGTTGCCCAATCATGCGTCTTTTATCGCTTACACGACGATCAAGGCGATTGCCGCCGCGCTTGAACGCAGCAAGGATATGAAAACATCTTCGCTGCGGGATGCTTTTACCGATTTATCTTTTGACTCGCCCATCGGGCCGCTTACGATCCAAGCCAAGGATCACCAATCGACGTTAGGTTTTTGGGTCGGCACGACGGCGGTCGAGAAGGGCGCGTTTGCGTTGAAGGATTGGGCTTATATGCCGGGCGACAAATACATGCCCGACGCGGCGTGGGTGAAAGCGCAGCATGAGGCCCGTCATGTTCAATAAGCTTAAAACGCATTCGAAGAAAAGGGGGCGGGCAATGAAAAATCTTTTTAAGATTCTCTGTGCTGTCTGTCTTTTAAGCCTGCCTGCTTGGGCTGCCGAGACAACGAAAGAGCCGATCAAAATTGGGTCTATCGGACCATACGAAAGCGAAGCCTTTTTTATGCGCCCCTATGACAATGGCGCTATGCTGGCAATTAACGAAATCAACGCCAAGGGTGGCCTTTTGGGGCGGCCCTTGGAACTCTTGCGGCGCGACAGTAAGATGCAACCCGGCGAGGCCGTTCGCTTGGCCGAAGAACTGCGCATGCGGGATCATGTCGATTTTCTTATGAGCACGGATTCATCAAGCGCCGTTCTCGCCGTTAGCGGTTGGTCAGACAAAAACAAAGTCCCCTTTATTATTACAGGTGCGGAAGCCGACAGCATTATTTGGGGGCCCTTTCACGATTACCAGATTCGCGTGGATTGGAGCGGCTATGCTTGGATGTCAGGCACAATCAAAAAAGCCGAAATGCTTTTTGGCGAGAAACTTAAAAACAAAAAATGGGCGTCTGTCTCGCCTAATTAACTCGCTAAACCCCCAGCTCTGCTGGGGCGACTAAAGGAAGTTGTACGG
>CAYMGM010000012.1:0-55660 GCA_964390005.1 uncultured Rhodospirillaceae bacterium
AGCCCGACAGATCCCCCGTCAGCGTCGTCGTCCCCGCGTCGTTCTGGATCGTCCCTGCGCCTGTGATCGCGAGGTCGAAGATGTAGTTGCTGCTTGTGTGGTTGAAGACGATCTTGCCTGTGCCTGCGCCGAAAACGACTGACGAAGCCGAGACCGTGCCGGGCGCCGCCGCTGCGCTGCCATGCGCCGCGCCGATGTTCAGCGTGCCGGTGGAGCCGGAAGCGGAGGCGATGGAGAGGTTACCAGAAACCACCACAGAGCCAGAGTTGGCAATGGTCAGAACTCCTTGTCCTTGCCTTCCTAGATTAAGATAAGTAAGGTCGAGTATAGACCCAACCCCATCAACCAGAACAACTCCAGAACTTCCGCTGTAAGTTGCAATCCGCATTATCGGCCCAGTAAGGACACCGGCATTTTCAATTGTAAGATATCCAACACCATAAGCTCCAATATGAATGGTCGAGGTCAATGTATCTACCGTTACCTCTCCCCCATTCACTGTAAGGGAACCATTGCCTGAAGACACAGTCCCTATTACAAGGTCAGAACTTGTCACATCAAGAGAGCCATTACTTCCAATATTAAGGTATGCTGCTGATGAATTATATCCTAATTGGACACCATACGCTATTGCACCAGTACCATTGATGTTTACCGTTGTTCCTGTAATAGCAACTGTTGTCAAATTGGTTGGAACAACATTACTAGACCAGTTATTTATATCAAACCAATTACTTGTACCTGCCCCACCATCCCAAGAAATTGTTGTCGCCTGCGCCGCCGAAACAAGGCTTGACGTCAGCAAAAGAGCAAGGGAAAGGTTTTTTATGGAGGAGGCGAAGGAAATGGACATGGGGTGTGGTTCCAAAAGATGAGAAATCGGGAAGACCGAAAAAAGCAAGACACGACAAGAAAAGGTCACAAATCAGACCCTTTAGAACGAGCCTAAAGACCCATCCGTTAACATTCGGCTAACTTTTGTATGCAGGGGGGGCCTTAGCGATAGTCCTTGGCCTTGGCGACGTATTCGGCGGCGCGCGATTCGAAAACTTCTTTTTCTTCTGGGCGGATATCGCGATGGAACTTGGCGGGGGCGCCCATCCACATTTGGCCTGAAGGCAAAACCTTGCCTTCTGTCAACACAGCCGCCGCCGCCAACATCGCATGGCTTTGGACATGCGCGCCATCCATGATCGTCGAGCGCATGCCGATGAACGAGAAAGCGTCAATCTGGCAATCGTGGATCAGCGCCATGTGCCCCACGGTGACATCGTCGCCGATAAAGCAGCCATGACCGCCTTCTGTCACATGGACAACGCTGCCATCTTGAATATTGGTGCGCGCGCCGATGCGGATCGCCCCCATATCGCCGCGCACGACGCAGCCGAACCAAACCGAGCTATCCGGCCCGATTTCAACGTCGCCAATAACGACCGCCCCCGGCGCGATAAAGGCCGACGGATGAATAAGCGGGCTTTTGCCGCGGAAGGAAAGAAGGATAGGCTGCATAAATCAGGTATAGCGGAAATCGTGCCTGGGTCCAGACGAAAAAAAGAGGGCCTTTTGAGCCCCCTTTTCTTTCGCACACTTGTGTAAACAAACGTTCGCTTAACGTTTGCTGAACTGGAAGCGCTTGCGGGCCTTTTTGTGGCCGTACTTTTTGCGTTCGACAACGCGCGAATCGCGCGTCAGGAACTTGGCGACCTTTAAGGGCTTACGCAATTCAGGTTCAAAGAATGTCAAAGCTTTCGAGATACCGTGCTTCACGGCACCGGCCTGACCAGACAGACCACCGCCATCGACCAAGCATTCGACATCGAACTGACCCGCGCGATCGGCAACCGCGAAAGGCTGGTTCACGATCATTTGCAGAACAGGGCGCGCAAAGTAAACGGCGACATCGCGGCCATTGACCGTGATTTTGCCGCTGCCCGCTTTGATCCAAACGCGCGCAATGGCGTCTTTACGCTTGCCGGTCGCATAGGCGCGGCCCAGCGTATCGACTTTACGTTCATGCTTCGGCGCTTCGTCCTTGGCGGCGGCGACAACGGTCGTCGCGACGGCGCTTTCGGCCCCTTTGGCTTCTTTCACGGCGGCCTTGATACCGGAAAGTGTTTTACGCGTTGCGACCATGTTACTTCACCCTTTTGTTCTTCGGATTGGCGGCGGCGAAATCAATCGCAACCGGATTTTGCGCGGTGTGAGGATGTTCAGCCCCAGCATAGACACGCAGGTTGCCCAATTGCTGGCGACCCAACGGGCCACGCGGCAACATGCGCTGCACGGCGATTTCGATCACGCGTTCGGGGAAACGGCCCGCCAAGATCTGCGCGCGCGTACGCGCCTTGATCCCGCCAGCATAGCCCGTGTGATAATAGTAATTCTTTTCGGTCGCTTTATGCCCCGTCATCATCACCTTGTCGGCGTTGATCACGATCACGTTGTCGCCGCAATCGACAGACGGCGTATAGTCAGCGCGATGCTTGCCACGCAGGCGATGCGCGATCACAGCGGCCAAGCGGCCCAAGATCACTCCATCGGCGTCAAAAACTACCCAATTCTTCTTGATATCGGCGGGCTTCAGCGCGACGCTTTTCGTCTGAACGCTCCGTTTGGTCAATCTGATCTTTCCGGCCATTGTACACCTTAACATTTTTGATCGAAGAGGCCCCGCCCGACCGTTCGAGTCCAGCGCCTCAGGGGGGCTTTCTATGAAAAGTGAGCCCACCCTGTCAACGGAAAACGAAGCTTTCACGCCGTTTTTTTGATTATGGTATTATAATACCGTCTCAATGGAGCTTTTTCTGAAAGCGCCGGGTCTTTTCCTGAACTCGCTGCGCCATGGGCGCACCTTTCGCCAGCCAATAATCCGCGACTCGCGGCACCAGAAGCTTCAACCCCAAACGCCCCCAAATGGCCAGATCCAAGGCCCACAAGAGCGGCTGAGGGTATTCCGAGGCAAAATTCTCATGAAAATAATGCACAAAGCCTTTGGCTTTTTGTTTTTCAAGAAAGGCCGAGGTCGTCTCGCTGGTATGTCCCACATGCGTCACCGAGATATCGGGCGCAAAATAGATCTGCCCCCCGCCCCGGCGGAAGCGCAAGCACAGGTCCAGATCCTCGACATGCAGGAAATAGCGCTCATCAAAGCCCTTTATCAGCACAAAATCGCCGCGTGGCAGAAACATAAACGCGCCGCTAATGGCCGGGATTGGCGTGATCGCCTCGGGAATCGGCTCGTTATGGTAATTCAAGCGAATATGGGGAAACCAATGATAAAGGTGCAAAGCCTCAATCAGCGCCGTTTTCGGGGTCAAAAGAGCCCGGCGGCACCCGCGCTGATCGCGCCCGTCTTCATCGCGCAAACGTGCGCCAATCATAAAAGGCCGTTTTAAATCGGCTGCATAATTTAAAAGCTTGGGCAGCGCATCGGTTGGCAACAGACAATCGGGGTTTAACAGCAATAAATAAGCGCCTTTGGCCGCGCGCGCGCCTTTGTTACAGGCCGTGCCAAAGCCGACATTGCCGTGCCCTGTGATCAACTGCACGCGCGTGTCTTTGGCAGCAAGAGCGGCCAGCTTTTCTTCGACTTCCGGCGGGTTGCCGTTGTTGACCAAAACAAGCTCAACGGGCGATTCAGCCAGCAAAACAGCCTCGATCGCGCGATCCAGCACGGGACCGGTGAAGTAGCTAACCAAAATAACGGACGTCAGCGAAGCGCCCGATGTTTGTCCGGATGGCGGGGCGGGCGGCGGCGCAGCGGCAGGTGCCGACATTGACTCATGCTCCTTAAAGGTTAAACTTCTTTGGCGGAATGACGCGTCCAAGATGGCTTTGACCATAAGCTGCCACGGCTCTTCGTTCAAGCCCCCGACCTTGTTCGGGCCATTGACACGTTTAAAGGAACAAACATGCCCCTTTCCCACCGCGTTCTTCTTTTAGGCGCAGGCGGCCAAGTTGGCCAAGCCCTTCAGGCCAGTGCGCTGCCCCTCTCGTGGGAGCTTATCCCCGCCACGCGTGCGCAAATGGACCTAACAAACGTCCCGGCGCTGCGTAACGCCGTTCAAAATATGGCGCCGAACCTGATCATCAACGCCGCCGCGCTGACCAAAGTCGATCAGGCGCAGCAAGACCCCGATGCCGCGTGGCTTACCAACTTTCAAGCGGTGGCGCAATTAGCCGCGCAATGCTCGGCCTTGGATATTCCGCTGATTCATTTATCGACCGATTACGTTTTCGACGGCCAGTTGGACCGGCCCTATCGCGAAACGGACAAGCTCAATCCAATCAACCATTACGGCGCGAGCAAACTGCTGGGGGAAGAAGCCATCCGGCACGAATTGGCTTGGCATGTCATTATCCGCGTTTCTTCCGTTTTCAGCGCTTACAACCAAAACATCCTGACCAACACGCTGAACTGGATCGACACCAAAGACTCGCTGCAAATGGTCACCGATCAGCTCAGCGCGCCCACACCTGCCGTCGATGTCGCGACCACGTTGATCGCTGTTGCCGACCAAATCTTGGAAGGCAAGGTCAATGGTTATGGCACTTTTCATTATTGCGGCACACCGCCTTGCACGCGCTATGATCTGACCCAAGCCATCATGGCACTTTACAGCGCACATGCAACGCGGCGGCCCAGCATTACGCCCGTGCTATCCGATGTCTTTGCCCATTTAGCCCCGCGTCCTGCCTATTCTGTCATGGATTGCAGCAAAATCCGCGAGGTCTATGGCATCACACAACCCGACTGGCAGCCCCGCCTGCGCGAGGCCATCGAAGCGATTATCGCGCAAAGAAAGGCCAAAGGATAAGATCGATCTGAACCAAACAAACCTCTGATTTGATGTCCCATAAAACATAAGGAAAAGCCCATGAGCGCGGAAAGCCAATTTATCCTTTCGACCCCCGACGGCAAAAAAATCTATGGCATTGCCAATCAGGCGAACGCGCATCCGGCCAAAAGCGCGGTTGTTATCGCGCATGGCCTGACAGGTCACGCAAACGAACATCAGCATTTGTCGGCCATGCGCTATTTCAATGCACTGGGCTATGACGTTTATCGCCCCAATTTTTATGGTCGCGCCGACGATGCCCGTAAACTGTGCGAAGAAACCGTCCAAACCCAAGCTGACGATTTTAACATCGTTTGCGATACGTTGAGGCCGCAATACGAAAAGCTTTTTTTGATTGGCCATTCTTATGGCGGCCTGACTATTCTTTTTGCAAACCCCGCGGCGACGGCGATCAGTTTTTGGGATGCTTCCTTTACGCCTTATGAAGGCTTTTGGAAGAATGAAGCCAAAAAGCTGGAAGGCACGCCCTATTACATCATCGGTTGGGGCAGCTATAACCTGATCAATCCCGCGATGATCGAGGAAGCCAAGAACTTGACCGAGGCCGATTCCCTTGCATTAGCGCAGCGCATCCAAGCGCCAAGCCAAGTCATTTTGGCGGGGCTCTGTTCAGAAAACCCGGTGCGTACATCGCTTTACGACGCGCTTCTTTGCCCCAAAGAGCTGGTCGATATCGAAGGCGCCGACCATATTTTCTCGAAAGGCCAAACGGTCCATTCCCTGATCGCCAAAACCGCCTGTTGGTTTGAGAGGTACTAACGCATGCCCAGCCCCTGCAAACGAACCCTTGCCGAGAGTCCCAGCCGACAAGTTGACGGCGCGCTGACGATTACCGACTTATTTGCCGAAAAAGGGGCCGGATTCGACATGGTTGTCGGAACGCTAGAGGGTTTTCACGGGACCTTTGTTAACGACCAAAGCGATAAGGCCTATTTTATCCTCAGCGGGGCGGGCGAGGTTTTTCTGGACGATCAAACAATTTCTGTCGCAGCCCATGATTTCGTTTATATTCCCCCTGGCGTGCGTCATGGAATCAAAGGCAAGCTGACGTTTTTGATTCTTTGTTCGCCGCCTCTCGACTGTGCGCATGAAAAAAGGCTGGATAGACCTTCATGATTTTTCCTTCTTTCCTTCTTCCCATTATTCTTTGGACTTTGGGTGCGGGCCTTGCGACGGCGCTTTTAACCGTCTATGTCCGCCGCCAACTGATCGCACGCGCGGTCTTCGACATGCCGAACGATCGCAGCATGCACAAAACGCCCGTTCCGCGCGGCGGCGGTCTTGCGCTTTTGCTGGTTCTTTTTGTGACGTTGTGCGCTCTTTTGGTTCCCTATAGCCTTTTGACGCGCCAAGCGCTTTTGCTGCCTGCCTTGTTTCTTTTGTTCTTTGTTTCGTGGCTGGATGATCGCCGCGGCGCGGGCGTCGGGTTTCGTTTGGGGGCCCATTTGCTGGCCGCAATCCTTGGGGTCTGCGCCTTGCCGGATCAAGCTCTTCTTTTCGATGGCTTTTTGCCGCCGCTGGCTGAGCGCGCGTTGATCGTTCTGGGCTGGACGTGGTTCATGAACCTTTACAACTTTATGGATGGGATCGACGGCATCACCGGCATTGAAACGCTGTGTCTGGGGCTTGGGTGCGCCCTTGTTTTCTTGGCGCTGCGCCTTGACGATCCCCTTTTACTGCCCCTTTGCGCCGCCCTTATCGGTGCTTCTGCCGGGTTCTTGACCCAAAATTGGCACCCGGCCAAGATCTTTATGGGCGATGTTGGCAGCGTCCCCTTGGGCTTTCTGACCGGCTTTCTTTTGCTGAAAGTGGCGTTAGCGGGCGCTTTGACCGCCGCGCTTATTCTGCCCCTTTACTATCTGGTCGATAGCGGCATCACAATCACCCGCCGTGCCTTACGGGGCGAGAAGATCTGGAAGCCCCACCGCGAGCATTTTTATCAAAAAGCCGCCGCGCGCCTTGGCAACCATGCCCGCGTCGTTTGGCGGGTGGGGCTTGCCAATATGGCCTTAATTGGCATGGCCTTGGTTTCCTTAAAAGATCAAGCTTTGGGCGCTTTGGGGGCCATCGCCATCGTTGCATGTCTGCTCGCAACGATGCATAAGGGTAGGCCTGCGGCGTCCGGCGACAATGCCTGACCCGCTTTTCTGACATATCTCTTATTCTGAAGCTTCAAATGACTCTCGTTCCTTCTTATCTAAACCGCCGCTGGCTTGCTCTTGTTCATGACGTGGCGATGAGCGCTTTGGCCTATCTCTTAGCCCTTTACTTGCGCATGGGCAGCGACATGCTGGCCCTTCCGCCAGACGCCCTTGTGACATCGACGGCGCTTTTTGCCGGAACGTCGATGGTCGTTTTTCTTTTCAGCGGCCTTTACCGCAGCATTTGGATTTTCGCCTCGATCCGCGATCTGACGCAAATCTTGCGCGCCGTGACGATCAGCACCGTGGCGTATGTTTTGATCTGTTTCCTTGTCACACGTCTGGAAGGCGTGCCGCGTACGGCCCCCTTTATCGCGTGGTTCATTCAAATGGCCTTTTTGGGCGGCGCGCGTATGGGCTTTCGCTTGATGCGCGAAAAGCGCCTCAGCGCCTTGTGGGAAAAATCGGGCGGCGGGCGCGTCAATGTTTTGATCGTGGGCGCTGGCGATGAAGCCGATTTGTTCATCCGCGCGGTCAGCGCCAACCCGCAAGCACCGTTTCGTATCATTGGCGCGGTCGCCGAAAACGCCAAAAGCGTCGGGCGCATCATCAACGGCGTTCCTGTTTTAGGCACCGCGACCGAGCTGCCGCAGATTGTGGCCAAACTGCGCGCGCAAGACAATGCGCCGTCGCGCCTTATTCTGACGCGCGCCCAAGCCCGCATGAACGCCGCGCTGGTGGCTTCGCTTTTGGATCAATGCGCCGAACTGGGGTTGAGCCTGTCGCGCTTGCCCGCCTTGACCGAGCTGCGCACCGATGTCAGCGCGGCACAGGGCATGAAAGACCAGCCCATCGCGCTGGAAGACCTTTTGGGCCGCCCGGAAACGATCTTGGACCGCCAAGCGATTAGCGCGCTGATCAAGGGGCGGCGCATTTTGGTGACAGGCGCTGGCGGGACGATTGGATCGGAACTGGTGCGCCAGATCGCCGCGCTTGAGCCCGCCCATATCACGCTGGTCGAGTTTTGCGAGTTCAATCTGTACAAGATTGAAATGGAAATGCGCGAGACTTTCCCGCAGCAATCCTGCCGCGCGTTGATTGCCGATGTGCGCGATCTAGCCCGTTTGGCTCAGATTTTCCGCGATGAGCAGCCCGAGCTTGTTTTCCATGCCGCCGCGATCAAACACGTCCCCATCGCCGAGTTCAACGCGCGCGAAGCCATTTTGACAAATGTGATCGGCACGCGCCTTGTCGCCGATTGCGCGGTCAAGGCGGGCGCGATGGCGATGGTTTTGATCTCGACCGACAAAGCCGTCGATCCCGGTAACGTCATGGGCGCGACCAAACGCTTGGCGGAAATGTATTGCCAGTCGATGGATCTGGCTTCATCGCAGACGCGCTTGATCACCGTGCGCTTTGGCAATGTGTTGGGATCGACCGGATCGGTCGTGCCGCGCTTTCAAGAGCAATTGGCCAAAGGCGGCCCGCTGACCGTCACGCATCCCGATATTACACGCTATTTTATGACCGTCCGCGAAGCGGTCGAGCTGGTTCTTCAGGCCTCGGCTCTTGGCAGCCGCCCCTATGACGAACGCGGCAAGGTTTTGGTTTTGGATATGGGCCATCCGGTCAAGATCGCGGATCTAGCGCGGCAGATGATTCGGCTGGCCGGTCTGCGCCCGGATGAAGACATCAAAATCGCCTTTACCGGCCTGCGCCCCGGCGAGAAATTGCATGAAGAGCTGTTCTCTGGCCGGGAAGAACTGATCCCGTCCCCTGCCGACGGGGTGCGCTTTGCCAAAACGCCGACGGTGGACTTGCCGCAGTTGCAACAGGCTTTGGCCAATTTTGCGACCATCTTGCAAGCCGGTATGGCCGAGCCCGCAGCCATCGCGCGTTTGGCTGAATTAGTCCCTGATTTCAAACACGTGTAAGCCAAATGGCGTTTCCTAGAGCACGAAACCAAAAAAAGGCTTTCCATCGACGCGCCAAAAGGCCATTTTGAAGGCGTAAGGCTTATTTTGTAGAAACCCGTGACCACAGAAACACCGCCAACGCCGCCGCTTTATCAAGGAACAGACTGGTTTACCAGCCGCGAATCTGTGGCCGATGCATTTGACCTTTTGGATCAAATGAATGAGTTGTGCTTTGCCCCCGTCCGCGGCACCGAGGCCGACATGGACGAAGACACGGCTGACGAGACGATGGACGATGTCTTCATCGCCTCTTTTCTGGATTTATGCGAAGGCCTGATCAGCGCTCTTTTAAGCACCGAGGCCGATCTATCGCTGACCGACGCGCCGCAGGCTTTTCCCTTACGCTGGCGCTTGTTCGAAGCGCGGCTGATTGTGCTGGCGCTTGGGCGCTATATTGCCACATCCATCGATCCGCCCCCGACTTTTTTCGAGACATGCCTATTCTACATGGCCCGCATCAAAAGCGCGATCAAGACCGTCGATAACTAAGAGACGGCATTCGGCATTCGGCATTCGGCATTCGGCATTCGGCATTCGGCATTCGGGGAATGCAGCCTTCTGCCTCTCATGGTCAAGCCTTTAATTCGTCAAGCTGCGGATGGGGGCCGGGATGTGGCCGCCGCGGGCGATAAAGGCGTCTTGCTTAAAGCTGTTCACGCCGATGATCGGCGCATGGCCCAGCAAGCCGCCAAACATCACCTGATCGCCCACCTTCTTACCGGGAACCGGAATCAGGCGCACCGCCGTCGTTTTATTATTGATCATCCCAATCGCCGCTTCGTCGGCAATGATGGCCGAGATCGTTTCCGCCGTCGTATCGCCCGGCACCGCGATCATATCAAGGCCAACTGAGCAAACGCAGGTCATCGCTTCCAGTTTTTCCAGCGTCAGGCTGCCTTTTTCAACGGCATGGATCATGCCGATATCTTCGCTGACCGGGATAAAAGCGCCCGACAGGCCGCCCACATGCATGGCCGCCATTTGCCCGCCCTTTTTCACCGCATCGTTCAGAAGAGCAAGCGCGGCTGTCGTGCCGGGCGCGCCGCAGCTTTCCAGCCCCATTTCTTCTAAAATATGCGCGACGCTGTCGCCAACGGCTGGCGTCGGGGCCAGCGACAAATCGATAATCCCCAGCGGCGCGCCCAGACGCGCGGCGGCTTCTTGCGCGACCAATTGGCCCACGCGCGTGATTTTAAAGGCGGCGCGTTTGATTGTCTCGGCCACTTGATCGAAAGGCGCGCCTTTGATCCCTTCCAGCGCGCGCTTGACGACACCGGGGCCGCTGACGCCGACATGAATAGCCACTTCGCCCTGCGCCACGCCGTGAAAAGCGCCCGCCATGAACGGGTTGTTTTCAACCGCATTGCAGAAGATGACAAGCTTCGCGCAACCAATCGCATCGCGATCGGCGGTCAGACGCGCGGCTTCTTTGACAATGCGCCCCATGTCGGCAACGCAAGTCATGTTGATGCCCGATTTGGTTGACCCCAAATTGACAGAGGAGCAAACACGCTCGGTCCGCGCCAAAGCTTCGGGGATCGAGCGGATCAGCGTCGCATCGCCCGGCGTCATGTTTTTCTCGACCAAGGCCGTAAAGCCGCCGATAAAGTTCACGCCAACCGTTTTGGCCGCGCGGTCCAAAGCTTCAGCCACCGGCACATAGCTGTCGGTCCGGCAGCTTTCGGCCACAATGGCGATGGGCGTCACCGAAATGCGCTTGTTGACAATCGGAATGCCATAGGTGGCTTCAATCGTCTCGCCGACCGCGACCAGATTTTCGGCGCGGCGGGTGATTTTGTCGTAAATCTTGTCGCAAAAGACTTTTAAATCGGGATCGCAGCAATCGCGCAGGCTGATCCCCATCGTGATGGTGCGGACGTCCAATTTGTTTTCCGCAATCATGCGGTTCGTTTCAAGAACGTCTTTGATATCGATAAAAGGCATAGAAAAATCCCCCAGGCCGCGCCTTAAACGCGATGCATCACTTTAAAAATGTCTTCGTGCTGAACTTTGACTTCAACGCCGATTTCCTCGCCCTTCGCCGACAGGACTTTTTGAAGCTCTGTGAGCGACAGCGGCGCTTTTTCCATATCTGCAATCAGCACCATGTTAAAAAAGCCGTTCATGATGTTCTGGTTAATGTCCAAAATATTCACATTTTGCTCGGCCAGCGTCGCGCTGATTTTCGCGACAATGCCAACTTGGTCTTGGCCAATAATGGTAACGACGATTTTCATGCCTTGGGGCCTTTCTTGAACCGCTTTTAAAAAACCACGACGTCAAGGGGCGGCGCGCCGCCCTCTTCCCTCTCTCTTTGAGCCCTCCCGTGGGCTTTTGTCAAAAAAAAACCACGCCAATGCGTGGTCTTGGTGAAAATGATGGGCTCTTTCTCAGAAGCTCCCGCGTCAAACCCATGAATTGACGCGGGAAGCTTCTGAGAGTCTAACCGCCTTGTCTCCTCCACGAGACAGTTAGACGTTCGAGTTCAGCAACGTGGTGGGGTCTGTAGAGTTGCCGAAATCGAAGCTGGATTGATACGATTGGATCGCATCAAGAAACTTTTGCATCAGTTCTGTCATCCGCGCGTCTTCTGACGACGACGTGCTTGAAGAACTGCTGGTCGAGCTGGTGCTGCTGGTCGATGACGAAGCCATGTCGCCGCCGCCGCCCATACCCGGCGGCGGGGGTGGTGGCCCCATTTCGGCCATCGCGCTGGTAAAGCTGCTTTCCGAAAGCGAGCCCGTGCCTTCCGTATCCATCGATTCGAACAAGGTTTGCGCCTGCTCTTCGCTGACATCGTCCGGGCGCGCATTCACAAACTCGGATTCGGTCACATAGCCATCGCCATCCGTGTCAATCTGATTGAACAAATCGGCAAGCGGATCCGAACTGGAAGACGATGACGTCGATGACGTGGACGACGTGCTAGAAGACTGATCCGATGGCGGCGGCGGCGGTGGCGGCGGCCCCATTTCGGACATCGCGCTGGTAAAGCTGCTTTCCGAAAGCGACCCTGTGCCTTCCGTATCCATCGCTTCAAACAAGGTTTGTGCCTGCTCTTCACTGACATCGTCTGGGCGCGCATCGACAAACTCAGCTTCCGTCACAGAACCATCGCCATTTGTATCGATTTGACTGAACAGATTCGACGCCGCCGACGAAGCCGACGAAACGCTGGACGTGCTGGATGACGCATCGACCGACGAAGCCTGGGTCAAAAGATCCATCATCATCGCAGGCGACATGCCGCCAGCCATCATGCCTTGCATGCTGCTGGCCATGGACTCCTCGGAAACAGAGCCGGAACGATCCGATTGACCGCCCGACGCGCTGCCGCCGTCTTGGCCCACCGATCCATCGCCTTCAAGCTTGTTAAAAAGCCTGTTTTGTAGGGACGATGAATAGGGATTTAGATTCAAACTACTGATATTACTCATAGAAGTCTCCTTGGCGAAGACCCCTTACTCCCCGGATCCCCGTGCGATTTTCCCCCATCGCACATCCGAATATACGAAAGACCCAGCCTCTTTCCTGCGGGACTTCCTTTAAAAAAACAAAAAGAAAGTTAAAATGATAAAAAGCGAAGGAAGCCCTTTGCTAAGCCCGTGTATGGGATCGAGAAGAGAGAAAACGCTTTGACTTAAGCTCAAAGCCCAACGTTACCAGGGAGTAAGGCTTGCCAGCCTTGTTACAACGTTTAAAGGCCCCTTCAGCCGCGCGGCTGGATGGGGGCGAGACGGATCACGCTTTAATGGCGGCGGTGGCGGTTGGTGACGTGCGCGCTTTTGCCGTTTTAAGCGATCGGTATCTTCGCCCGATGGTGGCGCTGGCGCAGCGCGTACTGGGCAACGCCGCCGATGCCGACGAAGTCGCGCAAGAGGCTTTTTTACGTCTTTGGACCCATGCCGCGACATGGGACCCCGAAGGACCGGGAAGCTTAAAAACGTGGCTCAGCCGGATTGTCGTCAATTTATGCATCGACCGGCAGCGCAAGAAAAAGCCCGAGCCACTGGATGAGACCAAAGAATACGAAGACCCAGCGCCAAGCAGTCACGCGCTGATGGAAGAAAAAGACCGCAAGCGTTTTGTGCAAGGCTTGCTTGATGCGTTACCAGAGCGCCAGCGGACCGCCGTCGTTCTGTCCTACTTTGAAGAAATGAGCGGCGCAGATGTCGCCGC
The DNA here is from genome assembly GCA_964390005.1 of uncultured Rhodospirillaceae bacterium. Lineage (GTDB taxonomy): Bacteria > Pseudomonadota > Alphaproteobacteria > UBA9219 > UBA9219 > CAYMGM01. The sequence goes on from CAYMGM010000012.1 coordinate 13,156, forward strand.
CGCCATGTCTTTATCGGTAGGCGCTGTTGAATCGCTTTTGGTACGGGCGCGCCGTCATTTGCGCGCCGCTTGTGAAAAGGCAGGTTTTCTCCGGGGGGAGGTGCTGTGATGACACATGAACAGAACATCGGCGCGCAAGGCGAAGATTTTGCGCTGAAGGCGTTTTTAACGTCGGCAGATCCGGCAGAGATTGATCCGCTGCGCCTGGCACGGCTTGAGGCGCAATTGATGCAGCATCTGCCGCAAAGGCCGCAACAACGTGTTTTTTGGCCTTTGGGCCCGCAGGCAAGACGCGCGCCACGCGTGATGCGTTTGATGACAAGCGCGACAAGCCGGTTGACGGCTTCGGCTTTGTTTTGCCTGATGCTGGGGGTTTGGGTTGGAACGGGAACGTCTCAGACAACCGTGACGCCATCGGTTTCCAGCATTCAGGTTTCATCGACAACGGCTGATACGGGGGTGTCGGCCAATCTGCCCCTTCTGGCCATGGCGTCGCCCTGGCAAGAGTGGGTGATTTTGGGAGAAGAGAGGTAAAAATGAACGTTGAAGAAGGAAAAACGGAAAAGGCACCTTGTTGTGCGACGCCATCCACAGGCAAGGGCCGCTGCCTTTTGCTGGCCTCTGTTGCCCTGAACTTGTTTTTATTGGGCCTTGCTGTCGGACCTCTTTTGTCAGGCCGCCCCATGCCGCCACCACCGGGCCCCATGGAAGGCGGCGGCCCAGGCATGGTCCCAGGCTTTATTTTAGATCGCCTTTCGCGCGATCTGCCGCAGGCCGATGCTGAAAAGTTGCGCGCTATCTATGCCGATGCGGCGTCAAGCATGAAAGGCAAACGGGAAGCCAGCCACGAGGCTTTTCAGAAAATCGCCGCCATCCTGAAACAGGAAAAGCCCGATCTGAATGCGCTTCAAGCGGCGCTTGAAACGCTTCAGGCCGAAGGCCGCGGCTTTCATGATGAAATGTCAAAAGCTTTGACGCGCGTCGCAACTGAAATGCCGCTGGAAAGCCGTCAGAAGATTGCGACTTTCATCGAACAAGGCCCCATGCGTCATGGTCGCCCCGGTTTTATGGGCAAGGCCTTCCGCGGGCATGGAGGGCCGGATCGCGGCCCCGAAGGCCCCCGCCCGGACGATCAGATGCCAGGCGACGGCAAGAACGCCCCGGATGCGCCCTCTGATGACCCCGCGCCCGGTCCAGAAACGCCTTAAGGGTGAAACTTTGATAAAGCGGCGGATTTTTCCGCCGCTTTTTTTGCGCCTTGGCGACAAGGCCTTGTCACTTTTATGCCTTGATAGGACACTAGCCTTTATCCATTGATTCGCTTTTTGTCTGATGGAGATGCCTCATGACGGCCCCTTCCTGCCTTCCCTCTTCTGAAACCGGGTGGAGCCTTTTGCTCTCTCTTTGGTTGCTCGGGGGCGCAGCCGTTGGGGGACTGGGGCTTTGCTGGCAGGCGTTGCAAGGCCGCACGGCGCTTGCCTTGCGTGCGCAGCGGCTTGAGGTCTATGCCGCCAGCCGCGCGTTAATCGAAGCGCTCGCCTCGGGCAACGCTTCCCTTGTCAGCCCGGCCCTTATCGCCACAACCTATCAGGCGCGATGGCTGTTCAATGCGCAGACAGACGCCTTTTTAACGACACTGCGCGACCAAATCGCGGCAGAGAGCCTTGAACAAGGTCAAGTCTCTGCGGCGCTGCCCGTTGTCCGCGCCTTTGAAGCGCAGGGCCGCGCGCTCAAGTTCAAGCAACCGTCCCTTTCCCAAAGCAAAAGCGCGCTGTCGCCTGAATCCCTTCAGCGTGAACTGGACCGGTTAACCAGCCCTTTCTTCGCGGCTTCGTTGTGTGACCGACGTCTGGTTTTTATGGCTTTTCTGACAAAACCGCGTTTCATGATCGACCGCCTACGCGGTCTTGCAAACGCCTGGCGTCGCCGCGCGGCGCAAGAGCAATGGCGTAAAAAGCAGCAGAAACGCGAAAAATTGGATGCAGAATATTTCGGCGAGCTTTAAAGACACATCCTTGCCCCTTTTCTTGAGCGATCGGTTTTCATGTCTCTTCCGCGTATTTATCTTGCTGGCCCGATGGTCTTTGTTCCCGAACCAGCGGCTCTTTTTGACCAAATGAAGCAAATCTGCCTGTCCCATGGGCTTGACGGCGTCGCGCCGACAGATAACCAACTTGGGCTGGAAGGATCTACCGCCGACCGCAATCTGATGCGCGCCATCGCTGCCGCCGATTTTTCTTTGATGGATAAGCTGGATGGCGGGCTTTTCTGCCTCGACCCTTTCCGGCGCGGTCCCGAAATGGATCCTGGCACCGCGGTTGAGATCGGTTATATGAAGGCTCTTGGCAAACCCATGGCAGGCTGGACGCGCGATCCTCGTCCTTATGCCCAAAAAGTCGAATCCTATTTTCACGAAGCCTATGGCTTATCCTTAACCCCAACACCGCCCAATCCAACGGGCGGCACATCGGGCGGACAACGCGACCCTGACGGCATGCTTGTTCATTCGGATGGGATGCTGCAAAATCTGATGATCGAAGGCGGGATCGAAAGCGTTGGCGGCGCCGTTTTTGCCGACCCCCATTGGGAAAAAGCTTTTTCTGATGCCGCTGCTTATCTGGCCTCGCTCTTTTCCAAACGTCTTTAAAGGCAATCGGCAGCAAAACGCAAAAAATGACGTGCAGAAACTGCCGACACCTTTTAAAAAAGAGAGGGAAAATCCATTTCAAGAGATTCCATGGCTCGTTCTTTCCCCTATGTTCGCGTTAACGCCTTTGCCTCAACCGAGGCTCCGGGAAATCCATGCGTCGTTATCCTTGATGCAGATGATCTCTCCCCAACCGACAAGCTTGCCATCGCTAAGAAGATAAACCTCTCCGAAACGGCCTTTGTTGGAAAACCGAACACATCTAAGAATGCTTTTCGTCTTCAGTTTATGACGCCTGTTCAGGAAATCCCCTTGGCAGGTCATCCGACGTTGGCGGCCGTTCATGCTTTACGGGATTCGGGGCTTATTTCCCGCGATACACAAAGCATCCCGTTGCAACTAACGGCAGGAGATATTGAGGTCCAGATAGATTGCTCTGGCGAAGGGGCTTTGTATGCGATGCACCAGCTTCTGCCGCGCTTTGGAAAGATTTACGACAAGGATCAAATACTACCTCTTTTTGGCTTAGAGCCAGAAGACATCCTTCCCGATAGGCCCCTTCAAACCGTCGATACAGGCACACCGATCCTGATGATCCCTGTCTGCGGTCTTGAAGCTCTTCAAAAAATTAACGTCCGGCTTGATGCCTTTGCTTCATTTACGGCTCAAAGCGATTTTTTCTGCGTTCACCTTTTTTGCCTGCAAGGTTCTTCGTTTCATGGCGACATCACAGCACGCGATTTTGCGCCGCCACCCGATGTTATCGAAGACCCTTTTACGGGATCGGCCACGGGCGCAATGGGCTGTTATATCGCGCATTACGGCCTCTCCGAAAAACGTCGTCTCAAGGTCGAACAAGGCCATTTTATCGGCCAACCCGGCGTAGGTTTTGTTGACATACAAAAAAACAACCAACAAATTTCTTCCGTAGTTGTCGGCGGCGGCGCCGTCACCGTCGAAAAGGGACATCTGATACCCTCTGGAACAACTTGGGAATTACAGGAAACAGGACGCCCTCTAACCACCCCTCCGGTCCCCTCTCATTGGCCTAAACCATGACAGAACTGTCTTTTCACCTTCGCCCCCCCCAACGGAAGAGGAAGAGAAAGACATCATCGCTTCTCTGCGCGCGCATGCGGCTGAAGTCGGCGGCGTTGTGACAAAGGATGAACCGTTCGGCGTTCTGGCTTTTGATGGCGACGAAAGGGTCGCTGCCGTTTCGGGTTTTTGTTTTTGGAACTGGCTTTTTGCCGATCTTGTCTGGGTTCATCCCGCCCGGCGCGGCACAGGCCTTGGCCGCCAGATCATGCAAAAAGCCGAAGAGCAAGCGCGCGCCATGGGATTAACCGGCATCTATTTGTGGACGGCATCGTGGCAAGCCTCCGATTTTTACGCCAAAATAGGCTATGAGCGCTATGTCGTTTTCAACGACTTCCCGCCGGGGCATCAGCGCTTTGGATTCAGAAAATACCTTTAAGAACGCCCCTCTGCGTCAATCTTTCCTTAAAGGATTGACGATCTTGCCCTCCTTTAACGCTTTGGAAAGCGCTGCCGCGTCATACTGCCATCGGTTTTTATCTTTGGCCGGTCTTCGCGATGCTCAAACGCCTTTCCATTTCACAGTTCGTCATCATCGATAACCTTTCGATTGATTTTGCGGAAGGGCTGACCGTTCTGACCGGTGAAACCGGTGCCGGTAAATCTATCTTGCTGGATGCCATGGGTTTGATCCTTGGCGACGAGCCCGACCGCGAAGCCGTGCGGCAAGGCGCGAACGAATCCGTTATCGAAGCGCTTTTCATGCCGCCGTCTCAGCACCCCATCTGGGAATTTTTGAAGACGCTTGATGGCGTGCGCGCGACCCCGCCCGTCATGACGATCAAACGCACGATCAGCCGTTTTGACAAAGACGAGATTCTGGTCGCCGGCACGCCCGTTTCGCTTGAAACATTGAAGACGCTGGGTACTTATCTGGTCGAAATTCATGGCCAGTTCGCCAACCAAAGTTTCTTGGCGCCGGAATCGCAGCTTTTCCTTCTTGATGCCTTTGGCGCCTACCCGCCCGAGATCATGAAAAACGTCGCGGACGCCTTTAATCGCATCGGCCAGTTGATGAGAGAACTGGAAGAGGAAAAGAATTTCTTAGCTCAAGCCGACCGCGAACGTCACACGATCGAAAAAGCGGTGATCGAAATCGAAAAAATTGGCCTTAAGAAAGGCCAGTATGAAGAGCTGTTGGCCGAGCTTGCACGCCTTGTCAACATTCGCGACATCAGCGACGCCTTTCATGCGATCAACGCGCAGCTTGTGGCGCAATCGGGCGCTGAATTGATTCTTTCTCGCGTCGATCACGCGCTGGCGACACATGAAGATCCCGCGCTGGATCAAATGAAAGCCTGCATCAAAACCGCGCTGGAAAACACGCGCGGCGCGATCACGGAAATGCAGCTTTTGGCGCCAAAATATCTAGATGTCGATACCAGCGACATCCACAAGATCGAAAAAAGGCTGGAAGACATTCGCTGGCAAGCCAGCGAGAGCAAAGTCAAACCAGAAGAGCTGTTTGCAAAGTATGAGTTCTTGTCAGCGCGCCTGGCGCGCATCAAAGGCGCGCCCGCCAAGATCAAGGCGCTGGATGACGATCTGATCAAAGCCAATGAAACCTACCGCCAGCATGCCCGCATCCTTTCCGATGAACGGCAAAAAGCGGCCAAGCGTTTGGGCGCGGAAATTACGGCTGAAATGCCGCTTTTGAAACTGATGAGCGCGCAAGCCGTGATCGAGGTTACCGAAGACCCCACGCGCCGGACAATTCTGGGCATCAATGACGTCTCGTTTACGGCCCGCATGAACCCCGGCATGCCTTTCAGCCCCATTGCCAAAACGGCGTCAGGCGGCGAACTCGCGCGCTTGATTTTGGCCGTTAAAATGATCCTTCAACAGGTCGCCATCGTCTCAACCCTTGTCTTCGACGAAATCGATACGGGCATCGGCGGGGCTGCCGCCGCCGCTGTCGGCAGCCGCATTGCCAAATTGTCGGATTCGACGCAAATCCTTGTCATCACCCATAGCCCGCAAGTCGCGTCGCGCGGCATGCAGCATTTGCATGTCAGCAAGCAAACCGACGGCATGTCGACCCATACGGTCGTCGATACGCTGACGATCGAACAGCGCATCAACGAAATCTCGCGCATGCTGGCAGGCGAAGAAATCACGCCTGAATCTTATGCCGCCGCCAAAACACTGATCGTCGAAGCGGCGCGTGCAGCCGAAGCGCGTAAAGCAGGCATTCAAGAACAAATCCCCCCTCCTGTTGAGGAAGCGGAAACGCCAGCGGCAGAGCCCACCTCTTCTGTTGAAGAACCGCCGAAAGAACCCCAAGCCGATTAAAAAAGGGGGCCGTCAAGGCCCCCTTTTTCTTGATCAAGAAAAGATCATTTTCCTTTGCGGCGACGCCCTTCGGCATCGGCCGCTTTGATGGCTTCGAAAACCTGCGCGGGCGTGACGTCGCCTTTGATGTTGTGAATGGTCTCGCCCGGCGCGCAAGCGGCTTCGGCAACTTGCATCAGTTGCGCGTCGCTTGGATTTTCAAGCCCAATATCGGCCAAGCAAATCGGCAGACCCACGCTTTGGCAGAAATCGAAAACTTGCGCGACCAAAGCCGCAGGGCGATGCGTCAGCATCAACAGCGACAGCGTGCCAATGGCAACCTTTTCGCCATGCCAGAAATGATGCGTTTCCGGCAAAACGGTCAAGCCATTATGAATGGCGTGCGCACCCGACAGGCCGCCGCTTTCAAAACCAAGGCCGCTGAGCAGCGTATTAGCTTCGATCACGCGATCCAGCGCGGGCGATACTTGTTGATCGGCACAGGCTTTCATCGCCGCCGTGCCATCGGCCATCAACGTATCAAAGCAAAGACGCGCCAAGCCAAAAGCCGTCATCGTACCCGGACGCCCGGTCATATTCCCGGCCCCGCTTTCGCGGCAATCTTCGGCTTCAAACCAAGTCGAGAGCGCATCGCCCATGCCCGAGACCAAAAAGCGCACCGGCGCGCCCAAGATCACGGCGCTGTCCACCAGAACAACATCGGGGTTCCGCGGCAAAACCAAATAACGTTTAAAAGCGCCCGCAGGCGTATAAATCACCGACAACGCGCTGCAAGGCGCATCGGTCGAAGCCAGCGTCGGCACAACGACAACCGGCAAGCCCATGGCATGCGCAACGGCCTTGGCGGTATCCAGTGGCTTGCCGCCGCCCATGCCGACGATAACATCGGCACCGATCGCCTTGACCGCAACGATCAAACGATCAATTTCTTCATCGCTGCATTCCCCGCCAAACAGCTCGCGCGGCATCTCGGCAACGGCCCCTGCGCCGTCCAAAAGACCTTGGACCGCCGGGTCCACAAGAATAAAGCCTTTTTCACCCAAGCGCGCGACTTCATCGGCCAAAAGCGACAAAGCCCCAGCGCCTTGAACATAGCGGCCCGGAAAAATAGACGTTGTGATCATAGAGCAATCCTTTCGTGAAAGCCCCAAAGCCTGAGGCGGAGGGATGCCGCTGACCTTAAACCATGGAGATTAAACGGACGTAAAGCGCTTGGCCGCAAGCTGCAAATTCAATATGTTTTGCGCGTGGCCACGAACAAGAATCTGATAAGGGCGCGTGTACGACGTATCGATCATATCCTTGTACGCAAGATAAAGCGCCTCAGACCGATGGCTATCGCGCGCCGCCTGCCGCTGAAGTGCGCTATCGGCGGTCACGGATAAATAAACCAGCCGATCCAGACAAGCCTGATAAGCCAGCGGAAAATTGGCATCGATCAAAATAAAACCGTCGCCCGCAGGCGGCTGATAAACAACGCGCCGATTGCAAAGCCCCGTTTGTTGATCCCACGCGCCTTCTCGTTCATACCTCTGGCCTTTTTTCAAAGACGAAAGGCACGCCCGCAGCGCAGGCCCATCATACCAAGATTCCGGATCGGCATAGGGATTTTCAGCTGGATCGTCGGGCCGGACAAGCGCCTGAAGCGCTGGCAAATCCCCAGCGTCCAGCGCTTTTTGCAAAAAAGACTTACGCCGCGCGGTGGGCACGGCCAGAAAATCGTCTTCGCTGACATGAACGGCCCGCGCCCCGAAAAAGGCGGCCCCTTGCCGCGCCAGTGTGGTTTTGCCCGCCCCCGGCAAGCCGGTGATCGCAACGACTTGCGGGCATAGCCCGGCTTGCCGCGCCAACGATTGAAAAAAGAAACGCGCGGCGCAAGGCAGATCGTCAAGACCGGGCGCGGCCAAAACTAAACCGCCAAGGCGACAACGCCCGGCAGCTCTTTGCCTTCAAGCCATTCCAAGAAAGCGCCGCCCGCAGTAGATAAATAGCTGACCTTATCCGCCACGCAAGCATGCGCCAGCGCCGCGACGGTATCGCCGCCACCCGCCACGGACAAAAGCTTGCCGCCTTCCGTCAGCGCTGCCGCCGCGCGGGCCAATTCGTTCGTTCCTTTGTCAAAAGGCGGCGTTTCAAAAACGCCCAAAGGCCCGTTCCAAACCAGCGTCTTGCAAACGGTCAACACATCGACGATCGCGCCAATCGTATCGGGCCCCAGATCCAAAATCATCCGGTCTTGCGGCACGCTGTCCGCAGGCACCACCATGGCTTCGGCATCGGCCTTCAGCTCGGCAGCGACAACGACATCTGTTGGCAGAACAATCTTACAACTGCCCTCTGCGGCCTTTTTCATGATCTCACGCGCGGTCTCGAGCATCTCGGGCTCATATAACGACGCCCCAACCGCCTGACCGCTTGCCGCCATAAAGGTATTGGCCATTCCGCCGCCCAGAATAAGATAATCAACCTTGGCGACCATATTGTTGAGCAGATCCAGCTTGGTTGAGATCTTCGCGCCCCCCACAACAGCCGCTAGGGGCCTTTCCGGCGCTTCAAGCGCCCGCGACAGCGCGACAAGCTCTTCCTGCATCAAGCGCCCGGCATAGGCAGGCAGCGCGTGGGCCAGACCTTCGGTCGTCGCATGGGCCCGGTGGGCCGCCGAAAAAGCGTCGTTCACAAAGATATCGCCCAGCGCCGCGATCTGTTGAACAAAAGCAGGGTCGTTCTTTTCTTCCTCGGCATGAAAGCGCGTGTTCTCTAAAACCAAAAGATCGCCCGCCAGCAACGTGCCAATAGCCTCGGACGCCACCGGTCCCACGCAATCGGAAGCGAAACGAACCGGCAGATCCAAAATCGCACCAAGACGCGCCGCGACAGGCGCAAGGGTAAAGGCCGGATCCGGTTTTCCCTTTGGGCGGCCAAAGTGAGACAAGATCACAATCTTGGCCCCCGCCGCGCGCAGATCGTCGATCGTCGGCTTTAAACGAACAAGGCGCGTATCGTCGGCGACCTTTCCGTCTTTCATAGGAACATTCAGATCGGCCCGTAACAGCACTGTTTTATTTGTAAAATCCGCATTATCTAATGTTCTGAACGAAGCCATGATGTCTGATCCTTTCCCCAAGGCGACCGGGTTATCAAAAGTTGCGCCAAGATAAGCCGAGCCCCGCTTTAAAGCAAGTCGGGGACGGCCCATGTTTTCTCAAAAACACGTAAGGCCGCCCGCCTATTCTGGCAATCCGGCATGTGTTTTTCTAAAAAGCCCCAATATCTTGCACTGTGGTCTTTATGAGCGATATGAGCCAATTCATGCGCCACAACATAAAGACGCAAAGGCTCGCTAACCATCAAAAGCCGCCAGTTCAATCTGATATCGTTTTGATAATTGCAACTGCCCCACCGCCCGCGCGTATCGGTTACCAAAACGCGGCCAGGCACAACCTCCATTTGTTTCGAAAGCGTTTCGACAAGCGCGGGAAACAGACGCCGGGCCTCTTTTTTAAACCAAAGGCGCAAAAGGGTGCGGGCTTCGTCATAAGCCTCGGCCCCGGCGACAGCGCCGCGCAAATTAACAACCAAAGCCTCCGGCGTTACCAAAGGCCCTTCCGGCGCGCGCGACTCGGCAACCAGCCGAAGGGCTAAAGGCTGGCCATCGACCGGAATCATGCTGGCGGCAGATAAGGGCTTGCCAATCCGCCGCACGACGCTGCGGCGCTTTAATTTTCGGCGCTTTTGTTTCAATAAAGGAAAGATCATTCAAATCCGTCATAAACCCAGAGAAGGTTCATCCTATACATATCTTTTGTGGCCTTCAAGGCGCACCAGACCAACCTCGCTTGCCACATTCTAGACCTAACTGCGGCGCAAATGCCTTTAAACTTCCACAAGCCTGCCCAAGGCCGGACGTGAAAACGTCTCAATCCGGCGCGATTATTCTTTTCATCGGGCAGGCAATCACGCCGCGCCCCAAACGAGATAAAAGCCAGGAGAGACAACATGACAAAGACAATGCGTTTGATGGCCTGCCTTACGGTTTTGGCGATGCCTGTGGCGACGATGACAGCCGTCGGCGCGATGGCGCAAGAAGCGGCGAAAGCCAGCGCGGGCATGGAAAGCTCGGTTGAGTCCTCCGCAACGGCCAAGGCTCCTGCTAGCGAAAAAGCCGAAGCCCCGAAGACCGAAACTGGCAAGGTTGAAGCCGAAAAGGGCAAAGCGATGCATCACAAGAAGCATCTGAAAGAAACCAAAGCCGAAGAAGCCAAGGAAGCCAAAGAAGGCAAGGAAATGAAAGACGCAGCCAAGACCGAAGCGCTGCCCGCGACGGCCACCCCGGCCAAGTAAGTCAAAAAAAGGGGAAGACGTCAAACGCTTCCCTTTTAAAGACCCTTTCCAAAACCGGACCGGCGAAGGCTCCCTTATCCTTTGCCGGTTCGGGATTGTTTTATTTCACTTATTTTCGGCGGGCGGCCAGAACCTGCAAGGGCTCTTTCAGCGACATCCCCCGGGCTTCTAACAAAACCATCAGGTGGAAAAGAAGATCCGCCGCTTCGTCAGGCAAATTGTCGGCGCTTGTCGCGCCTGCCAACGCCACTTCGACGCCTTCCTCGCCCACTTTCTGCGCAACACGCGACAAACCGGCGGCAAAAAGACTGGCTGTATAGCTGGCCTCGCTGGGATTGTTATGACGCGCCTTGATCACCGCCGTCAAATCCGCCAACAACGAAAGGCTGGGCTCTTTTTCAGCGTCGCCAAAGCAGCTGCGCGCGCCCGTGTGACATGTGGGACCCGCCGGATCCGCCAGGATCAAAAGCGCATCCTGATCGCAATCCAGACGGATATCGCGAACGGATAGCGTGTTGCCCGATGTCTCGCCTTTTTTCCAAAGTTCGCCACGCGAACGGCTCCAAAACGTCACGAAGCCCGTCTCAAGCGTCAGGCGCAACGATTCTTCATTCATATAGCCCAGCATCAAAACCCGCAGCGATGACGCGTCTTGAACGATGGCAGGCACAAGCCCGTCGCCTTTGGCAAAATCAATAGCCGATAGATCCATTTTCAACTCCTGCTCAAAAATCTTTTAAGACCGCACGACGATGCCCGCCGCGGCAAGTTCTTTCTTCAAATCCGCCATCGCCACGATTTTCTTATGAAAAACACTGGCCGCCAAAGCGCCATCGACATGCGCTTGATCAAAAACGTCGATAAAATGCTGGATCGTCCCCGCGCCACCCGAAGCGATTAACGGCACCGATGCGATCGCGCGCACGGCGCAAAGCTGGTCGATATCATACCCGTCGCGCACGCCGTCTTTGTTCATGCAGTTCAAAACGATCTCACCAGCGCCGCGCTGAACGACTTCTTGGACCCAATCGCGCGTCCGCCGCCGCGTGTTTTGCGTTTTTTCCTGATTGCCTGTGTACTGATACACCCACCAGTCGCCGTCATCTTCCAAGCGGCTGTCGATCCCGATCACAACGCATTGCTGACCAAAAGCGCGCGCCATCTGATCGATCAAATCCGGCGTTTCAAGCGCAGGCGAATTGATCGAAATCTTGTCGGCCCCGCTGGCTAAAATCTCACGCGCGTCTTCCAACGTCCGAATGCCGCCCGCCACGCAAAAAGGAATATCAATTAACTTTGCGACGCGCTGAACCCAATCGCGTGTCACGCGCCGCCCGTCAGCGCTAGCCGTAATATCGTAAAAAACAAGCTCATCCGCGCCTTCGTCGCGATAGCGCGCGGCCAAATCGCAAACTTCGCCCATCACTTCGTGTCCGCGGAATTGAACGCCCTTGACCACAACGCCGTCTTTGACATCAAGGCAAGGGATAAGACGCTTGGCTAGCATGCCGCTTTTCCTTTCGCGAAATCTTGCAGCGCTTTTTCGATATCCAGTTTGCCTTCATACATCGCTTTGCCGATGATCGCCCCCGCCAATCCTTGACGGGCCAAGGCATCCAAATCCGCGCGGCCACTAATGCCGCCCGAGGCCAGAATGTCCAAAGCCGGGTATTTTTCTTGAAGCGTTGCATAAAGCTTTTTATTCGGCCCCGTCATCATGCCGTCGCGGCTGACATCGGTGCAAAGAAGGGTTTTTAGGCCGCTGCCGTCATAAAGCCCCAAAATAGCGTCCAGAGTCTGCGCGCTGCCTTGCTGCCAGCCATGGGTCAGAACTTCGAAAGCGCCGTCGTCCATCGGGCGAACATCCAGCGCAACGACGATTTTATCGGCCCCAAAACGCGCCAACCAGTCGCGCACTTTTGAAGGCTCTTTCACGGCCATGCTCCCGATCACGATGCGCGCCGCGCCACAGCGCAACAAGCCATGCACATCGTCTTCGCTGCGCACGCCGCCGCCAACTTCGATCCGCAACCCGGCAACGCCCGCCAAAGCGGCAACAAGGCTTTGCTGCTGCAAACTTCCTGCCTGCGCGCCGTCAAGATCGACAACATGAAGCCAAGCCGCCCCCGCATCGCGCAGTTGGTTCGCAACGGCGACAGGATCTTCTTCATAAATGGTAGCGGCGGCAAAATCGCCTTTACGCAGGCGCACGCACCGACCCTTTTGAAGATCGATGGCAGGAAAAAGCTGCATGACTTAAAGCTCCAAAAAGTTGCGAAGGATCGCAGCCCCGACAGCGCCCGATTTTTCAGGATGGAATTGGCACCCCATGAAATTGCGTGACGCCACCATGGCCGAGAACGGCGCATTATACGCCGCCTGCGCGACCGTGATCGACGAAACGGACGCAGCATAACTATGCACAAAATAAACATAAGCGCCAGCCGCAACGTTGCGAAGCAAAGGATGATCCGGTTTATCAAAAGACAGCGTATTCCAGCCCATATGGGGGATAGGGCCGTCTTTGCCGTCGGGCAAGCGCGTCACGGCACCGTCAAAAAGGCCAAGACAAGTGGCCCCTTCCCCTTCGGTTGAGGAAGCGAACATCATCTGCATGCCCAGACAAATCCCCAAAACAGGCTGGGTTAGGCCTTTCAGAACGGGAACAAGCCCCCGCGCCGCCAGCCCTTGCATGGCCGTTTGCGCCGCGCCGACGCCCGGCAAGATCACGCGATCCGCCGCCGCGATAACGGCAGGGTCTTGCGTAATCACCGCCTCAGTCCCCAGACGCGCCAAAGCATTTTGAACCGAGGCCAAATTGGCAAGGCCGCTATCCACAATCGCAAGCATTTTTTCGATCCTTTTCTTACAAAGCGCCCTTGCTTGACGGCAAAGCCCCGCTTCCATCGGTTGCCATGGCCTGCCGCAGCGCGCGGCCAAAGCCTTTGAAACACGCTTCGATCCCGTGATGCGCGTTCTCGGCTTTCATACGCACATGAACGGCAGCCTGCAAGCTTGTCGCCAGCGAACGGAAAAAATGCGGCACCATCTCGCAATCCATATCTTGCACGCGATCGATGTTAAAACGCCCTTCGAAAACGGCGACGGGCCGCCCCGATAGATCGATCACCACCTCGGCCAAAGCCTCATCCAACGGCACCCAGAAGCCATAGCGCCCAATGCCGCGTTTGTCCCCTAAAGCGCCGCGCAAAGCCTCGCCCAAGGCCAGCGCGCAATCTTCAATCGTGTGGTGATCGCCCGTTTCTAAATCGCCCTTGGCTTCGATCCCCAGGCCGATCCCGCCATGCACGCCAATTTGCGCCAGCATATGATCGAAAAAGCCAATGCCTGTGCTGATCTGACAAAAAGCGGGCCGATCCAGATCGACGCAAACGCTGATATCGGTCTCTTTCGTCGTACGGCGCACGCTGAAAAGACGCGGGCTTTGCGCAGGCGCTGGCAAAGGCACGTGAAGTGCGCGCAAAACCAAATCGTTTTCTTCAGGCGCGCCGATTGAGATTCGCACGGCATTTTCCATGACGCTGGTGCGCGCGCGAATGCGGATCCCCAGCGTTTCAAGCCGCGTCATCAAAGCCGCCGCATCGGTAACCACAAGGAACAAGAAGTTCCCTTGGCTGGGATAAAGACGCGTGACAAAGGGCGACGTCTGAAGCGCTGCCGCCATCCGCTCCCGCTCGGCAATCAGCACGGCGCGGCGCGCCGCGTTTTCCAAAAGCCCCGTGGGGCTTAAAGCCTCCATAGCCACCGCAATACTGCTTTGCGTCAAAGGATACGGCGCTAAAATGCGGCGCAGCGCACCAATCAGCGCCGTATCGCCAATCACCATCCCGACCCGTTCGCCTGCCATCGCATAAGATTTAGACAGCGTGCGCAAAACGACAAGATTGGGAACCTGCCCAATAAAGGGAACAAAACCCGCCGGATCCGCCGAAAAATCGATATAGGCTTCATCGACCACGATCAAGCTTTCATCGGCACGCGCGGCGCAAAGATCCAACACGGCTTGCCGATCCATCGGGTGCCCCATTGGCGCATTCGGCGATGGGATAAAGATCAACTTGGTCCGCGGCGTCGCCGCAGCCAAAACAGCCGCGACATCCAACCTATAGCCCGTGGCGGCCTGAAGCGGCACACGCAAAACCTCAGCCCCTTGAATGCCCGCCGCGATTTCATACATGCCATAGGTCGGCGGGCAGATCATGATTTGATCTTGCCCAGCTTCGCAAAACAAACGCACCAAAACGTCAATCGCCTCGTCGCTGCCGCGCCCGATCAAAACCTGATCGGGCCGTGCGCCTGTCAGCGCCGCCAGTTTGGCAAGCAGCGCGGCAGGTTGCGGATCGGGATAACGGTTGGCCGCGATCTTCGCAGCAAACGCGCCAAAAGGCGGCCACGGGCTTTCATTGGCATCCAAGGCAATCGAAACCGTGCCTTCCGCTTCGGTGCGGGCCGAGCTATAAGCCGTAAAACCGCGCAGCGAAGGCCGCATCAGCTTGTCGTATAAGGTCGCCGCGCTCATGCTGCTTTCTCCGCCGCCAGTTTTTCAAGCCGCACCGAAACCGCCGCCGCGTGCCCATCCAGCCCTTCGCCGCGCGCCATGGTCAAAAGCGTCGGCGCCAAATTTTGCAGCCCCGAAGCCGACAAGCGCTGAACCGTCATCGAGCGCATAAAGCTTAGCAAGTTCAGTCCGGCATAGGTCCGCGCATAACCATAGGTCGGCAAAACATGATTGGTGCCGGTGGCATAATCGCCGCCCGTTTCGGTGGACCAGCGGCCCACAAAAACAGACCCCGCCGTACTCACGCGCGCGGTCCAAGAAGCGGCCACGTCATCGCCTTGCCCGCTTTGCAAAATCAAGTGCTCGGGCCCATAGGCGTTGGCGACATCCAGCGCCTCATCCATATCTTTCACGACTAAAATGCGGCTCCAAACCAGCGATTTTTCACACACCCCGGCCCGCGGCAACAGCGCCATCTGGCGCAACGCTTCGGCGCGCACAGAAGCCGCCAACGTCGCATCGGGCGTCACCAACAAGGCTTGCGAATCCGCGCCATGCTCGGCCTGCGCCAGCAAATCGGCGGCGACAAAAGAAGGATCGGCCCCCGCATCGGCCACCACCATAACTTCGGAAGGCCCCGCGGGCAGATCCATCGCCGCGCCTTCCGGCGTTTCCGACACAAGACGCTTGGCTTCGGTCACATAGGCGTTGCCCGGCCCAAAGATCTTGTCCACCTTAGGAACTGTTTGCGTGCCAAAGGCCATCGCCGCAATCGCCTGCGCGCCACCGATAGGCAAAACCTTGTCCATCCCGCACAAACGCGCCGTCGCCAGAATAACGGGGTTGATCTTGCCATCGCGTTCGGGCTTGGCGCACAAAACAACAAGCGGGCAACCAGCCAAAACGGCTGGCACCGCGCTCATAATCAAAGCCGAAAACAGCGGCGCGGTCCCGGCAGGCACATAAATGCCGACGCGCCCGATGGGCCGCCAAACTTTGTCGCACACAATGCCAGGCCGCGTTTCAACCGTCACGGTTTGCGGCATCTGCGCTTTATGAAACGCGCGGACGTTGGCAATGGCTTCTTCCAGTGCGCGGCGCATCGCTGGATCAAGCGCGGCAACGGCTGCCTCCATCTCGGCCACCGGGACAAAAGCAACCGGACCATCAAAGCCGTCAAAGCGTTTGGTATAGTCGCGCACAGCCGCGTCGCCGCGCGTGCGCACATCCTTGACAACCGCCGCAACAACAGGCCCCACATCGCCCGCCCCCAATGTCGCGCGCGCCAAAGCTGCCGTACGCGCCGTTTCATCCAATTGCGACCAGTTCAAAATCTGAAGCAGATTATCCATTTTTTCAGCCCTCCTTCTTTAGGCCATCATCTTTTCAATCGGCAGCACCAGGATCGAGCTGGCCCCCGCTGCCTTTAATTTTTCCATGGTTTCCCAAAAAACCTCTTCACGGCTGACCGCGTGAATGGCGACCAAATCGTCGCGCCCCTGCAGCGGCAAGATGGTCGGCGATTCAGCGCCTGGCAACAGCTTGATCACTTCGGCCAGACGCGTTTTTTCAGCGTGCAGCATGATATATTTGCTGTCTTCGGCCTGTAGCGCGCCGCGCATGCGCGACAACAAACGCTGAACAATCGCGGCCTTGGCAGGCGGCAACGACGCCGTGCTGCCGATCAACAAAGCCTCGCAAACCAGCACTGTCGTCATTTCGTGCAGATTGTTCGCCGCCAACGTTGCGCCAGAGGCCACAATATCGCAAATCGCATCGGCGATTTTCAGACGCGGCGCAACCTCGACCGAGCCCGTCATTTCAAGCACCTGCGCTTCGATCCCCTTGTCAGCCAAAAAGCGGCGGAAGATGTGCGGATAGGTCGTGGCAACGGTCGTGCCCGCCAAATCTTCAACCCGCGCGATGGGGCCGTCGTCAGGAACAGCAATCGCCAAACGGCACTGCGAAAAGCCCAAACGCTCAACGATTTGCGTATTCAAACGCCCCTCTTCTAACAAGGCTTCGGTATAGACGTTCTCGCCCACAATCCCCAGATCGCAAATACCGCTCGATACAAAGGACGGAATATCGTCATCACGCACCAACAAAACATCAATCGGCAGCTCTTTAATACGGCACAAAAGCTGTTCTTTACTGCGCGCCACATGCAACCCGCAATTTTTCAAAAGATTGAGGCTGTCGTCGGCCAAACGCCCGCTTTTCTGTAGCGCGATGCGCACCCGATCCGATCCAATATGTGACGCGTTCATGATGATCCGTTCCGTTTCTGTATGACTGTAATAGCGTGTTGTTACAGTCATACACATCTTCCCCCGCGCGGTCAAGCCCGTCGGTGATCGTTTTTCTTTCGAAGTTGGTTAATTTTTCTCAGGCAGGGACAAGACTTTTTCCAACCGAACGACAACGCGCCTGTTCTGGGCTTGATTGGCTAAAATCGGCGCGCCCTTTTCGTCGCGATTGGGCACCTTAGGGTAAGTGTCGGCGTAACCCGCCACGCGCAGCTTTTCTGCCCGCACGCCGTGCCCCACAAAAAAGCGCACGACCGCCGCCGCGCGCGCCGTGGACAATTCCCAATTCGACGGAAATTGCGCCGTTTGAACCGGGCTGTCGTCCGTGTGGCCTTCAACCGTCACCAGATAATCGGCATAAGACGGATCTTTTAATTTATCGGCCAAGGCCGCCAACGTTTCTTCGGCCCCCGGTTTGATCTCAGCCGATCCGCTGTCAAACATCGCGGTGCTGCTTAACTCAAACGACAAAATACGCGCCCCGTCTGCGCCTTCCGTCTGAACCGCGGCGGCATCCTGAGGCGGCGTTTGCGGCGCGGGCGGATCCTCGGCATGGCTTTCCAAAGAAAGCGGCGGATAAGGCGCGTCTGGTTGCGCGTCGGGCGTGGCGGGCGGCACCGCTTCTTTGACAGCGGGCGCAGGAAGCGGCGTCACCGGCACCGACACGCTGACGGGTGGCGGGGCTGGAACAACGACCTCTTTTTTCGGATGATGGCCCGCCACGGCAAAGACGACGAAAAAGCAAAACAAAAGCGTGATCGTGTCGGCATAGGTCAATAGCCAATCATCGGCATGGCGCGTTTTAGAAAGGCTTTTGCGGCGGCGCGACAGGTAAGAAGGCATAACGTTCACGACGCATAGCGGTAAGCCTGAGGCTCAGCCGCCGTCCGATGACCGACAAAAACATTAAAGTAATCGTGATTTTCAGGCCGCAAAAAGCTGTTCAACCTGTCTTGCACCTGCATGGGCTGTTTGCCTGCGGCCAGCATCGTCATGCCTTCGACAATCAGTTGATCGCGGAAACGGCTTTGCTCGACCTGCGCGCGCAAGCGCGTAGCAGCGGGAATATACAGCATACGCGCCGACATAACGCCGTAAAGCGTCGATAAAAAGGCCACGGCAAGGCTTGCCCCAACCGCCGACATATCGTCGCCCGACAAGCGCGAAAGCATAATGATCATGCCGACCAATGTCCCCACCATGCCAAAGGCTGGCGCATGACTTGCCATCGAATCCAAAACATCCACCGGCACGGCGGCGCGATCCATCCGCGCGTCGGCGGCTGTCTCCATCATGCCGCGCACCTCGTCCGCCGTATATTCGCTGACGACCATGTTCAGGCCGTACTTAATAAAGGGATCATCCACCCCGCCGCGGCCAATCTGGCTTTCCAGCGCAGCCAGCCCCTTTTCTTTGACAACCCGCGCCCACGCGACAATATGGCGCATATTTTCCTTTAATTCGTCGGCAGGCGCTTTTTCCCAGCGCTTGTCAGGATCTTCGAACATGTGACGCAAAGAATCCCAAGCCGCCCGGACATCGGCGGCTTCAAAACTCATCGCCGCCGTGGCCCAAACGCCGCCGCCAACGATCAAAAGCCCTTCAAAACTGTAAAAAGCCAAAAACCCGCGCGCGCCGACTAAAATAGTGCCTAAAACAAGGATGATCCCAAAAGCCGCCCCTAAAACAGGCGGTCGCGCCCAAGGATGCGCGCGCGCGGCGGAATACGAGCTGTGCCAGCCATAGCGTTTCATCAACATCGCCCTATTGAAAAATCACAAACAATGCCTTCCTTGCAAGCGCTGTGCCAGAAGTCGGAAACCAACGGGCTGATTTTAAAGGTGAATATTCGGGGCGACAAAGAGAGGCTAGGCAAAATTGGCCTTTTTATTCCTTTTGGCACAGCGACCGCTTGACCTTTGCTGTCAATTGAACTCATAGATAGCCACGCTTTTTCGTACGGTTTTAGAGATTCAAAATGACAAGCCCCGCTGTGCCTCAGAAGATTTCCTTTTTTGATGTTTTCCGGTTTGTTGCCCATTATTGGCTGAAACAGCCGGTTAAACTTTTCTCTTTTACGGTTTTGTTTGCGCTCGCCGCTTTTGCCGAGACGGCCCTTCCCAGCGCCTTATCCGTTTTTCTGGCCGCTATTCGCGCGCAAGCGGAAGCCCCAAAACTTCTCTGGACCCTTGGCGTTTTTATCGGCCTGCATCTTCTTCATCTTTTGCTCATTGCCAGCGCCTTTCTGATCTACAACGTCTTTGAAACGCGCGTTTGCAAAGACTTGATGAACGAAGCCTTTGCCCATGTCCACCGTCTGTCCGAGCAGTTCTTTAGTAACAATTTCACCGGCAGTATCATCTCCAAAATCACGCGCGCCCGCGTCCGCATTGAGGCTTTTGAAGATCATGTTTTCCACCGGATTCTGCCGACGCTGATTGTCTTGGTTTCAAGCCTTGGGTTTTTGGCTTTTCGTTTTCCTCTGTTGGCGGCGTTCGTTTGCGCCTACCTCGTTTTTGTCTTTGCCTTTAGCATCGCGATGGTCACGCGCTTTGGCGGCCCGGCGCAGACGGCTTATGTCTCGGCGCTCGACAAAACGATCGCGCATTTAGCCGACAGCATTACAGGCATGACGACGACCAAAGCCTATGCTCAAGAAAAGCGCGAAATCGATTCTTTTTCCGACAATCTTGAAGATTTGCGCCAAAAAAATCACCGAACCTATTTTTACGGCAACATGATCGGCCTCGCACAAAACGGGCTGTTGATTGGCATGCTGGCGTTATTGATGGGCGGCGGCACATGGTATTTTCTGCAAGGCAAAGCCAATGTCGAAGACATGGCTTATCTGACGCTGACCTATACCATCATGCAGTCCTATTTGCGTGAGCTGGGCCAGCGCTTGAAAGATATTCTGACCTCGTCCTATGATCTTCACGCCGTGATCGAACTGCTTCGCGAAAAGCCGAATGTTCGCGATCTGCCTGGGGCGCCAGACCTTTCCGTTGCACGCGGTGCCATTGACTTTAAAGATGTCAGCTTTACCTATCCCGGCAAGACTGTACCCGTCTTCGATCATTTTTCGGTTTCTATTCGCGCGGGCGAACGTGTCGCGCTTGTCGGGCCTTCGGGAAGCGGCAAGACGACGTTTCTGCGCCTTTTACAGCGCAGCTACGATATCCAAGACGGCACGATTTCAATCGACGATCAGAATATAGCCGCTTGCACGCAAACGTCTCTGCGCCGCTTTTTAGCGATTGTCCCGCAAGAGCCGATTTTGTTCCACCGCAAGCTCAGCGACAACATCGCCTATGCCAACCCCAAGGCCAGCCTCGCCGCCATTCGCGACGCGGCTGAGCGCGCGCATATCGACGCTTTTATTCAGAAACTACCCTTGCAATACGCGACGCTTGTGGGTGAGCGCGGCATCAAATTATCCGGCGGCGAGCGCCAGCGCGTGGCCATTGCGCGCGCCATTTTGGCGGACCGCCCCATTTTGATCCTTGACGAAGCGACCAGCTCGCTGGATTCGGCCAGCGAAAAGGCCATTCAATCGGCGCTGCACACCTTGATCCAAGGCCGCACCTCGATCATGGTCGCGCACCGTCTTTCAACGATTCTGGATGCCGACCGAATCTTGGTCTTCAATCAGGGGAAAATCGTCGAACAAGGCACCCATGTTGAACTTTTGGCTCAGCAAGGCCTTTATGCCTATCTTTTCCGCCTTCAGTCCGGGGGCTTTTTGCGCGACAATCCCGAGGAAATGACAGAACAAGATATTGATTTATAATAATAACTTCATTTTCCATCGTTCAAACACCGCGCAAGGACCCCTAAAGCGCTTTTTAAAGGAGCGCTAGCTATTTGACTCGTCCCCCTTGGTCGGTTTATAAGGCAGGCCTTCCCGAAAAAGGGGTTTTTCATGAAACAAGGAAAAGCCGGTCGGCGGTGGGCCCCAAAGGCCTGAGCGTCCGAACTATCGGGACAACAACAACGAAAAGGATAACGAAAAGCCATGACGAAACGTCTGACTGCTAAACATAAAATCGACCGCCATTTGGGCGTCAACCTGTGGGGTCAGGGCAAAAGCCCCGTTAACAAGCGCGACTACCGCCCCGGCCAGCATGGCCAGCGCCGTTCCAAGCCGTCCGATTACGGCACGCAATTGCTTGCCAAGCAGAAATTGCGCTTCTACTACGGCAACGTGGGCGAACGTCAGTTCCGCCGCTATTATCAAGAAGCCATGCGCCGCAAGGGTGACAGCGCTGAAAACCTTATCCAGCTGCTGGAACGCCGCTTGGACGCCGTTATCTATCGTATGAAATTCGTGCCGACCGTTTTCTCGTCGCGTCAGCTGATCAGCCACGGCCACGTGCTGGTCAACGGCAAGCGTTTGAACGTCGCTTCCTATCAAGTCAAAGACGGCGACGTGATCGAATTGCGTTCGCGCGCCAAGCAAATGGCGTTGGTTTTGGGCGCTATCGAGCAGCCCGACCGTGACGTTCCCGACTATATCTCGGTCGATCACAAAGCGATGAAGGGCTCGTTCGTTCGCGCCCCCTTGCTCAGCGACGTTCCCTATCCTGTTCAGATGGAACCGAACCTGGTCATCGAATATTATTCGCGTTAATCGACGCGCAGCGAAAAAAAGGGCGGGAAGTTTTCTTCCCGCCCTTTTCGTTTGCGCCTTTCAAAACGCTTGTTAGCCCAGCATCAACTCAACCGGCGAAACCAGCCTTTCGGTATAGGCGCGCTTGATATAGGTGCGCAGCGCCGCCTTCACCAGACGATCCATCTCGTCCTTCAAGCTCATCCGCTCTAAGCGGTTGTCATTGCCTTCACGGCTTAAAATCTGTTGATAGCCATCGGAACGGACAACGACATGGGTTACCCCCTGATCGTCCACATAATCGTACAAGCGCACCAAGCATTCTTGCCCGCCAACCTTGTAAATGCGCCCGGCATAATCCAAAGGCCCCCCATCAATGGCGCAGCCCACAAAGCGCACGCCGCTGGCCAGCAGTTCTGTCAGGCGCGCTTCGGCGGCTTCGGCCTCGGCCTTGACTTTCGCATAGCCCAAATGCGTGGAAAAAAAGACCATCAGGCTTTTGAAAATACGTTTTTTTCCCAACATGGCGTCCCCTCCCCTTTAAAGGTCCTGATCTCTCAAGCTTTTTGTCAAAAATCGCTTTAAATAAAGATCAAATACCAATAATTGGGAGTATACACAAAATTTTCCCTTTAAAAACAACAACATTACTTTCTTTGTTTTTAGGGAAGAAGTTGCCTTTTTTGGGTAAGACTTAGGTAAAAGAAGATTTAAGATCGACAAAAAATGGGATCATTCCCCAAAAATGCCGGTCGAAAGATAGCGATCGCCACGATCACAAATGATCACGACAATGGTCGCATGCCTTTGCGTCTCGGCCACGCGCAAAGCGGCGACGACACTGGCCCCTGACGACAGGCCTGCGCAAATCCCCTCTTCCCGCGCCAAGCGGCGCGTCATAGCCAGCGCATCCGCTGCGCGGACATCGACAACCCAATCGGTCACATCGGGGCGATAGATCATCGGCATATAGGCTTGTGACCAATTTTTGATGCCGGGAATATCTGAATCTTTATCGGGCTGACAGCCAATCACCTGAATGGCTGGATTTTTTTCATGCAGGAATTGGCCGGTCCCGATCACCGTTCCGGTTGTCCCCATGCTGGCGACAAAATGCGTGACGGAGCCTTGCGTCTGCTCCCAAATCTCGGGTCCCGTCGTGCGATAATGCGCCAGCGGATTATCGGTATTCGAGAATTGATCCAGCATCACGCCTTTCCCGGCGGCGACCATGCGCGCGGCGGCGTCGCGTACGCCTTCGATCCCGTCAGAAGCAGGCGTTAAGACAAGCTCGGCCCCATACGCCATCATGCTTTGGCGGCGCTCAAGGCTTTGGTCGTCGGACATCACCAAAATCACGCGATAGCCGCGCAAAGCGCCAACCATGGCAAGGCCAATGCCAGTATTGCCGGATGTCGGCTCGATCAACGTGTCGCCTGCTTTTAATAGCCCCTTCTTTTCGGCTTCGGTGATCATGAAAAGCGCGGCGCGGTCTTTGATTGATCCGGCCGGATTACTGCCTTCAAGCTTGGCCAAAATGATATTGCCGCGCGCATCGTTTTCAGCGCCCGGAACGCGCAAAAGCCGCACCAGCGGCGTCTGCCCAATGGTATCGATAACTGTTTTATAAGTCGGCATGTTCCCTCGAAAGCGCTTTGCACTTCAAAAAACGAAGCGCCGTTTATCTATCCAAAAACTAAACGTTCCGTAAACAAGCAAAAAAAGCGCTTTTCATCAAAGATATTGACGTTTAAGCGGTCATCCCCTTGCGCGGGTCATAGGCGTTTTTCTGCCCCCACTTTTCCAGCAACGTCTTGAGATCGTCCGGCAAAGGATCCGGCAGCATGATCTTGAGCGTCACAAACATGTCGCCCACCGCGCCGCCTTTGGCGATACCCTTTCCTTTAAGCCGCAGCACCGTCCCCGTATTGGCGCCCTGAGGCACTTTCAGCGCCACTTGCCCATCCAAGGTGGGGACTTTCACGCTGGCCCCGCCAACGGCTTCAGGAAGGCTAATCGGCAGATCAAGGCGAATATCCAGTTTATCGCGCGTAAAAAACGGGTGGGTCGCGATATGAACCTCGACAATCGCATCGCCAGCCCCGCCCGGCCCTTTTTCCCCCATGCCGCGCAGACGGAGTTTATCGCCGTCTTCTGTTCCGGCGGGAATATTCACATCAATTGTTTTGCGTTCTTTATTCAGCGTCACGCGCTGTTTGCCGCCGCGGCAGGCATCTAAAAATGGAATGTCTAAACGATAGGTAACGTCTTCGCCCTTGGCCCGCGCCCCTGCGCCGCCAAAACCAGCGCCAGCGCCGCCTGCACCGGCGCGACTGCGCGCACCGCCAAAAAACTCGGACAAAATATCGTCCATGTTCATCCCGCCAAAGGGATCGGGGCCTGCGCCGCGCGCGCCACCAGACGCGCGATATTGTTGATACCCGCTGCGGTTCCCCGCGCCATAACCGCCGCCAAAACCATAAGCGCGTTCATTGCCGTCGGCGTCAATTTCACCACGGTCGAAACGCGCGCGTTTGTCTTTGTCGGATAAAAGATCGTAAGCGGCTGTGATTTCCTTGAACTTCTGTTCAATATCCTTGCGCCCCGGATTCATGTCGGGATGATATTTTTTCGCCAATTTGCGATAGGCGCTTTTAATCTCGGCTTCGGAAGCGCTTTTGACGACGCCAAGGGTTTGATAAGGATCAGCCATGAAATACCAGCCTCAAAAACAAGGAAGAAAGACCTGGGCACCGTTACCGAACAAGCGCCCAAGTCTTTCCCTATTATATGGGCTTTATTGAACGATTTTCCAAGAGCCATCAGGCTGTTGGCAGGCTTTGCCATAGCCCTGCTGTTTTTGTCCGCCGACAACGATCGTCTGCTGGAACTCGCGGCAATACGCGCCATTGCTGGCATAACCGTCGCGCGTCGGGACGATGGTCCCTGAATTGCCACTTTCGGGGTTGTTCCAAGTGATTTGCTGCCCGATGGGTGCGGCATAAGCGCGCGATTCAGCTTGCGTGGCATAAGTCCGATCCGCTTTGTCAAGCGAGGCGCCGATTTCGTTGCCAAGCCAGCCGCCCAACAGAACGCCAGCGCCTGTCGCAACCAAACGACCCGATCCTTTGCCAATCTGGCTGCCCAACAGGCCGCCCACGGCAGCGCCGCCTAAGGTGCCGACGCCTTCTTTCGTCCCCATGCTATCGGTTTGACAGCCGGGAAGAAGCATAAGGGTCGCCAAAACGACGCACAGAGATTTGCGAATCATGTAAAACCTCATCAGGATAAAAGTTTAGGGACCGAAAGGGTTCTTTCGAAGCCCTATCGGACAGGCTTAATGCTATACTCTATGCGCCCCCCAAGGCGCAACTATGGCAGAATTGCCGTTTGTTTGTGGCAAGTGCGGCGAACAAAAACAAAGTATCTTCAACAAAGGCGAACCATGCCCTTTTCAAGTTTTTTAAAGGCCTTATCCGACGAAAAATTAAAGCGCTATGCGACCTATGCCAGCACAAGCGTGGCGCTGGCCTTGATTATTGGCAAATCGCTGGCCTTTTGGTTGACCGATTCGGTCGCCCTTTTATCTTCGACCGTTGATTCGGCGATGGATTTGCTGGCCTCGACGGCTGCGTTCTTGGGCGTTCTTCAGGCGCAAAAGCCGCCCGACCGCGAACACCGCTTTGGCCACGGCAAGGCCGAGCCTTTAACGTCCCTTCTTATCGCCACCTTTATCGCCGGATCTGCCTTTCTTTTGGTCATGGAGACGCTTGATCGCTTTGGAACGCCGCGCGCGCTGCAAAACACGCGCGCTGGCTATCTTATCACAGGCGTGGCGTTGATCCTGACTTTCTTCTTGGTTCTGTTTCAGACCTATGTCATTCGCCGCACCGACGCGATCGCCATCAAAGCCGACAGGCTGCATTATTCCAGCGATTTTGCTATCAACATAGCCGTTCTTATAACGTTTGCCCTTCAGGATTACACGGGCGTCGAATGGATCGATCCGGCCTTTGCCTTGGCCATCGCCTCCATGCTGCTCAAAAGCGCCTACGATGTCGCCAAGCAAGCGTATCATATCATGATGGATCGCGAGCTTCCCGAAGAAGACCGCCAGCAAATCAAGGCCATTGTCCATACGGTTCCCGGCGTCATAGGCCTTCACGACCTTCGAACGCGCTCGGACAGCGTTCGCCCCTTTATCGAGTTTCATCTGGAAATGAATGGCGAACAGTCTTTAACAAAAGCCCATGACATCACTCACAACGTCATCGATGCTTTAATCGCGCGTTGGCCCGAAGCCGATATTTCTATTCACCAAGAACCCGCCGGGCTTGACGACGAGAGGTTGGACACGCGCTTGCCACATCGCTAATCTCTTTTCGTTCTCCTTATTGGTTGCCTTTCTTTTTCTTGACCCCATCAGACACCTCGCAGGGCCTCTTTCATGTTCGATCCATTCATCTTTGCTCTTTTCCTCCTGCATGCGGCTCTTCTCACAGGACTCAACCTCCGTTTCTTACGCCGCCGCGGCGTCTCCTTGGCTGATGCTCTCCCGGCAACAGCCCTTGTTTTATGGGTTGTGATCGTTATGGCCGGCCATAGTGCAAGCTTGTTTAGCTCTTTGGGGTCTTTGCCTGTCTGGTCCGGTTTTTCATTTTTGTGGGGCGCGGCGCTTCTGGGCGTCAATCAAATCTTATTGCATCGCCCCAAGGCCGCGGCGTTACTGACGCCGCCTAAAATATCTTTTTGGAATCCAGCGGACAGTCTTCAGAAACGCTTGGCGATTTTCTTGATTGTTAGCTTCGCTTTTTACGCTTTATGCGAAATCGTTTTGGGCTTCAGCGTCTATCCTGACAACGCCGATTCGATGATCTATCGCTTGCCGCGCGCTTTTTGGTACGTCAGCCATGACAGCTTTACCCACCCCTTCGTCGCAACAGATAAACGGCTGACATTCTACCCGCTTGACGGCGTGGCTCTTTATGTACCGCTTGTTTTGTACAATCTGCCCGGAACGTTGCATGCGCTGCCTTCGCTGTGCGCTTACTTTATGATCGTCTTTGTCGTTTTCCGTTTTGCACGCGAGCTTGGCGCCTCGAAAACAACCAGCTTCCTCGCCGCTTGGCTTGTCGGCTTGACGCCCAGCATTTTGGCGCAAGCGACATCGACAAATGACGAGATCTTAGCCGCCGTCGCCATGCTTTTAGCCTTGTTGATGGGCTGGCGTTTTTTGATAACAGGCAAACCGTTCTTTGCCTTTTGGGCTATCGTCGCGGTGGGGCTTAGCGCCGGGACAAAGATGCATATTGTTTATCTGTTGCCTCTTTTCGCGGCTTTTCTTTTCCTGATCGTCGGCCACCTTTCGCGCGCGCCCAAAGATTTTAAAAAGTGGGCGCGGGCCATCGACCCCAAAGCTGGGGTTGGCGGTCTTTTCCTGTCGGCGGTGATGGTCTTTCCGTTTTTCCTGTACAACTATGTTTCCACGGGCCGCTTTTATTTCTTTGACGAGTTTGCGCCACAAGTCTTCAATCTCAACGCAAGCTTGCATGGCTTTATCCAGAATCTGGTCATCTATCTGGCGCAGATGGTTTTCGCGCCGGTGGCCGATTTGAATTTTTGGCCCGATGCGAACGCACGACAAGTCTTTAACGCCGCGCTCAATGCCATTGTGGATCCGTTGGTCAGCCCCTTTATCGACCCCGATCCTTCCTTTTATCACATGAGCTATCGCTATGTCGGCGTCACGCTGCCCGTATCCGTACGCTTTGTCGAGTTCAGCCTTTGGTCCGGTTTCATCTGGCTTTTGTGGCCTCTTCAGGCCATCGGAGCCGCGCGGCAAAAAGCTTTTCCTTTACGCCGTGCGTTTTTGTTTTTGGCGATGGTGCCGCCTGCTTGGCTTTTGATCTGGTCGATGACGACGCTTTATATGGAAGGGACCGCGACCTATTTCACCTACTACTTAATTGTCGCGTGCCCCGCCGCCATTTTTGCGCTGGCAAAGCCGACGCTTGGGAAAATGAGTGAGGGGCGCTGGTTCGTTATCGTTGTCGTTGGGCTGACAAACATGCTGATCAGCTTTAATCTTTTAATGTACAGTGGCTTTCGCGCCTTGCCTGACTTGTATTTCGCGCGCCGTTGGCCTTACGACTGGGACCTCATGGATCAACACGTCATCGACGAAATCCGTCACGCGGATCAAATTCGGATCGCCGAGACGCATGAGAAAATGCCTTATTTTGCCTATATGCACTGGCACCCAACGGCGCGTTACCTGACCCCGTACGAGGCGATCGATCCCTCGGCTTACAATTGGGAAAAGACGTTACAGATCGCGCCAATATCCAGCCTTCGCATGTATGGATTTATGCCGATCAAATTATCCGAAAAAAAGATTCCAGGGCTAACATACCTTGGCACCATTCGCGCGATAGGCCGCGAAATCGTCTTTGCTCGAGGCATGGATCTGGCGCAACGCAACCCCTCTGAAAGCACCTATATCGTCGCGCGCGCCATTGTCACAAAAAACCCGAAAGACGATACGTGGCAGATTGCCGTTAATGACGCCCCTATGGGCGTCGCGCCAGAAGACAATCTGGAATACAAATACGAGCTTCTGATGAACGGCGAGCGCGTCGCGGGCAGCGACTGGAGCGCCGACCCGCGCTTTTCGCTACCAATGCAACACAACCCTTATGAAATGAACCTGACCCTGCGGACACAAGTACGATCGGGCCTTTCGCACAAACAACTCGGCGACGTTTCGTATTTATTGTCGCAAGTTGGCGCTTGGCTCCCAGACGAAGCAGAATATTAAGTAAAAACAGGGCAAAAGACGACGACATCTAATGCTTGGAGAGACGCATTAACTTCTATATTTATTTAATAAGGCCATTCTCTTTATTTAGAAATGAAGAAAATAACCTTCTTGGGTAAACAGGATTAAGGAAAAGAGAGAGAAAGCACAAAAAGGGCCCTTGCACGGAGGGTCTGAGTATGGCAAAACCGCCTTCGCTTTCAAGCAATGCCTTACGCTGCTGCTGTAGCTCAGGGGTAGAGCACGTCCTTGGTAAGGACGGGGTCGGAGGTTCAATTCCTCTCGGCAGCACCATTTTTAGGGCGGCAGAACAAAGAGTTAGCTCTTCCTATGGGTAGAGCAAGTTCGCTAGTATGAGAGCAAACATGAGAGCAGATTATCTTTTTCGGATAATCTGCTCTTTTGTTTTCAATCAGATATATCCCTAACGGCTATGCGCCGAACATGATCGCTGTTTTTTTCGGTATCCCAAGGGGGCAAATTGCACCCCATAAGATTAAGTGCTTTTTTACTTCTGATTTAGAAATGTTCGCTATAAGAAAACAATACACGCCTGCATGCAAACCTTCCCTCCTCCCGCTGGGCTTTTCTTCTTGAAAGATTACCGCCATGAAAATTCGCGTCGTTCTTCCCGTAATCATCAGTTTTCTTGCTTTGTTTGCTTTCGGCCTTGCTACTGAACGCGCAGTAGAAGCTTATGCCGCGAGACAAAAGGCTGAGCGTTTTGTGCAGACGGATCAAATCAGCACCGCGCTTTTGAAAAGCGCGGGTGCGTGGGCAATTGAACGCGGCGCGACAAATCGGGTTTTGGTGGCGGCGGGAGCAACGTCCTCAGAGGATAAAAACGCCATCCAATCCCGCCGCGAGGAAGCCGACGAAGCCTTTCAGTCGGCCCGCTCTTTTTTGCCCTTGATCGAAGGCTTGAAGGGAACGACCGCCTATGCCGAAGCGCAAGACGCCTTTACCACACTTCAGGAGATGAGAACAAAAGTTGATGTCCTGCTGATTAAGAGCAAGGAGGAACGCGATGCCGCCATCATTTCCGGCTGGGTTCCAGCTATCACAAAGACCATCGATAAAGTGTCCGTGCTGCGCCAGACGGTCGAAACGTTGGAACGCGCTTCATCGCCGGAAATCATGCAGCTTGTAACCTTGCGGCACATGGCCGCCGAAATGGCCGAGTACGCAGGGCGTGAGCGCGCCCGCCTTTCGGCAATTCTTGAGGCTCGTCGTCCGATGGCTGTAGGCGACCTTTCGACCTTGTCTGCCGGACGCGGACATATTGAGATGGCGTGGACGGCCATCAACATTCTGCGCGTGCGCGGCGACGCTCCAGCTCAGGTCAAGGCTGAGATTGATACGGTCGAGAAAGCCTACATGAAAGACTATACTGCGTTGCGGTCGGAACTTCTGGCGGCGGGCGAAAGCGGCGCTTATGCGCTGGACAGCAAGACCTATTTCCAGAAGGCCACGGATGCGATCAATACGATCCTCAAGATGTCCGCAGAAATGGGCAAGGCCAGCGCGCAGGCCGCAGAGGCCAATGCCTCAGCCGCCCTTGGTTCGTTCGTGCTGGCCGTTAGCCTTCTTGTGGGCAGTCTTCTTCTCTGTGCGATTAGTTTCTGGATCACCCTGCGCCGTATCGTCGCACCTTTGTCGCAGATGACGCATGACATGGAGCGTTTGGCCGATGGCGACAAAACGGTTGAGATCGGAGGCCTGTCCCGCGCGGATGAGATTGGCAATATGGCCAAGGCCGTTCAGGTGTTCAAGGAAAATGCCATCGCCATGGACAGGATGCGCGAAGAGCAGGAGGAGATGAAGCGTCGCGCTGAAGCCGAGAAAAAGAAGGCGATGATGAATCTGGCCGACAATTTCGAGTCAAGCGTGAAAAACATAGTCAATATTGTTTCTTCCGCATCGACCGAGCTTCAGGCGACAGCGCAATCCATGACCCATACGGCGGAACAAACGAGCCAGCGCTCCTGCACGGTTGCGGCAGCGTCGGAAGAGGCAACAACAAACGTTCAAACGGTTGCGGCGGCATCAGAGGAATTGGCCGCATCCATTACTGAAATTAAGAATCTTGTTGAGCGCGCGTCCAAAACGTCATCCAATGCAACACAGGAAGGTGCGCGGGTCGATGGCGTTGTGCAAAACCTCGCCGCCTCCACAACAAAGATTGGTGAAGTGGTAGATCTTATCAACAGCATCGCATCGCAAACGAATTTGCTGGCACTTAACGCAACTATTGAAGCGGCAAGAGCTGGCGAAGCAGGCAAAGGGTTTGCAGTCGTCGCTTCGGAAGTCAAAACGCTCGCCAATCAGACGGCAAAAGCGACGGAAGAAATCACAAGCCAGATTTCTTCGATTCAGGCCGAGACACAGTCGGCAGTTGAGAGTATTCGCGGCATCACGGCGACCGTGGGCGAGATTAACTCTATTTCGTCGGCCATAACAAACGCCGTTCATCAGCAGGCAGAGGCGACACAGGAAATTGCCCGCAACGTACAGCAAGCAGCTCAAGGAACAACCCAAGTGTCGAACGATATCGGCTTGGTCACGCAAGCGGCCAGTGAAACGGGAACGGCGGCATCGCAAACTCTTGCTGCCGCGACAGAACTGTCGACGCAAGCTGCGCAGTTACAAAAAGAGGTCGATAATTTCTTGAACACAGTTCGCAAGGCCTAGTGAACGACCGCTGGCCGCTCGGCGTTGTTCACGCGGGTCAGTTGGCCGTGATAGGCGGCGGTCGCAAGCACATCGACCGCGCCGCGCAGATAGTTGGGTTGGAGGTGGGCGTATAGCTCGGTCGTCCTTTGCACAGAATGGCCAAGGAGCCGCGCAATGAGGAAAAGGTCGACACCCGCCAAGGCCATGAGCGTGCCCGCCGTGTGGCGCAACGTGTGGGGCGTAACGCCCTCTATTCCGGCGCGCTCGCATGAGCGGCGGAAACCCGTGCGGATGTTTTTGACGGGCTCGAAGTTAAACGCGATGACCTTCTCGCAAGGCGGCACGGTTTCGCCCGAAAGCTCCGACTGTCCTTTTGCGTAGTCTTCCTGCGCTCTCTTTGTTTCCACAAGGTCGCGGAAAAGATGGTCGCTGATGGGAACGATGGCGCGCCGTTTCTTGGTTTGCTGTCGCCCTTGCGGGTTCAGATAAAGAATTCTGTTCGCAAAATCCACCTGATCCCAAGTCAGCTCCATCAGCGCGCCTTTGCGTGCGCCCGTGGTGATGCCCAGCTTGATGAACAGACGGACGTGCGGTTCGGGACAGTTATCGAGCAACCGTTCGATTTCTTCCGGCTCAAGATAGCGCATTTTATGCTGCCCCATCGGGGGTAACGGAATCTTGGGCGCGGATGTTAGCCGCCCGTTCACAATGGCGTGATTGAGAGAGGCCACAAGGATGACCAGTTCGCGGCGGATCGTCGCTGTGGTGATGGGCCGCGTATCTTCGACTTCTTTGATGCCGTCCTTGGTCTGATAAACACGAGTCTTTCTTGTGCGTTCGCGTTCGTATCGTTTCAGAACCTGCGGCGTGAGGGTCGAGACGGTTGCCTCGCCTCCGAAAAAGCCGATGAAGTTTTCGACGGTGCGCGCGGCCAGATCGGCGGTGGCGAGTTCGGGGCCGCGTTCCTGCAGATACCAACGCAAGGCCGTAGCGATGGGGTATTTTTCAGGTTTGGCGATGGGGCCATGTTCTTCCTGATCGGCGTATTCTAAGATGAACTCGCCGAGGATTTTTTCAGCTTCTGTGCGATCATCAGTGCGCGTGCTGCGTCGCCGGATCCGTCTGGAGCTTTCGAACCAATAGATGTACCAAACTTTTTGATTGGGCTCTTTACCGAGCCACGGGGTTTTTCGTGCTCCTGGCATGGCGTTAATGACCTTTTGAGATAATCTTCCACATCTTCAATGCGGAACCGTACTTGGCTTCCAATTTTTACAAACGCAAGTCTTCTTTGCGTGCGCAGGCGAAGCACGGCACTGGGGCTGATTTGCAATCTTTCGGCAACTTGCTCGACCGTGAGAACGAGAGGCCCATGCGTCATCAGCCCCTCGCCCAAACGGTGCGCCACCAGCGCCAAAGTTGCTTAAAGAAACGGAACCTTCTCACGCAGCGCGCCCCGCCTTCTGCTTTGCTTCGGAAGGATGCGGCGTTCTGAGAGCCGTGTGGATGAAAAGCGCGACTTCTTCGTCGCTGGTGGAAGCTGCCGCTTTCTTCATGAATATGGGTGTGCGCGTCAAACCAAAAGAGGGCCGTATGATTGTATTGGGATATAATGGATTCGATAAGGCTTCCTCTTTATTTGCGAACCGCTTTAACCGAACGGGTATTGATCGGAATCGCGTTCTTGGCCACGATGCTTCGGCGGCTTTGTTTGTCGATGGCGTTCTGGTGAGCGCTGTCGAAGAGGAGCGTTTTACCCGGGAAAAAAAGACGTCAAGATTTCCGTATAATGCGATCGCTTATTGTTTGGCCGAAGCTAAGTTGGACATAAAGGACGTCGATTTTTTTTCATTTCCTTGGTGTTTTGATGAACAAGTCTTGCAATCCTTTAAGGATAAAATCCTTACTGGTTCAGGAGAACAGCAGAAAAAGGAAGCGGAACTGAATAATTTTCTTGTCCTTTATAATGAGCTGGCAAGTACGCAAAATGTCCGAAAGGAATTAGAAGAAGTTTATCCAGACGTGCCGGATATCGGAGGCAAACTGGTTTGTGTCCCTCACCACGTCGCCCATTTAATGGCGGGCTATTATCAGGCCGGAGTCGATCATGCGGCTTTTCTGATTTCAGATGGTCGCGCTGAAACATATTCGTCAATCGGGGGCGAAATTTCCCATGACAAGCTCACCTTCTTTCCTGATACTGCTGTCGATATATCTAACTCGCTAGGGATGATGTACAGCAAGATCACGCGCTATTTGGGGTTTATGCCAAATAACGACGAGTATAAAGTCATGGCCTTGGCTAGTTTTTGCCGCGAAGATATTCCTGAAGCTTATGTTGAAAAACTCGTAACCTTTCATGACGAGGGGAGGTATAGCTTAAGTTTTTCGAACAAGCTTCGCGACGATCTTTCCTACTACGCTTATTTGGATGATGTTTTCGAAGGAAAAAACCATTTCTTTATAGCTGCAACGGCTCAAAAGGCCGTTGAGCTGGCATCGGCGCGCCGCGTTGATGATCTATATAAAAGGGCGAAGGCAAGACATCTGATTGTTGACGGAGGCGTCGCCCTGAACTGCGTCAACAATAGTAAACTGTTATCTCAATCTTCTTTCGAAGAAATCTCGGTCGGTTTTGCGTCGAATGATTGTGGTACGACGATCGGTGCCGCGTATTATGTGGCCTATCAAAAGGCGCAACCCGCGTTGCGGTTGCCGTTGGATAGGACCCCCTATCTTGGACCCGATTTTGGCGATGATGAAATTCTTGAGGCGCTTGATGCTTGTGGCAGTAAAATAAAATTTGAAGTCTTCAACGAAGAGTCTCTTGTCGAAACGGTGGCTCAAAAATTACACGAAGGTGCCGTTGTCGGTTGGTTTAATGGGCGGATGGAATTCGGGCCTCGGGCCTTAGGCAATCGCAGTATTCTCGCGAGTCCATCCTATCCCGGGATGAAAGATATCTTGAACACAAAAGTGAAGAACAGGGAAACATTCCGTCCATTTGCAGCTGTTGTTTCAGAAGAGAAGGCGGCAGAATATTTTGTAATGGGAAAGAAAAAAAGATCGCCATATATGACGTTTGTTTTTCCTGTCCAGGAAGAATACAGAGAGAAATTAAACGAAGCCATTAATATTGATGGGACGTCGCGTATTCAAACTGTATCCCAACAGCAGAATGCGAAGCTATATGCTCTTTTGAAAGCTTTTGAAAAACGAACGGGGGTCTCTTGTTTAATTAATACATCCTTTAATGTTCAGGGAGAACCGATCGTTTTAACCCCAATGGACGCGCTTGCTTGTTTTCTCAACACGCATTTTGATTTTCTTGTTTTGGGCAATTATCTTATACGGAAATAAAGCAGGGCCCACTCTGTTTCGTCTCATTGTGTGCGGTTTTTAATCGATCCATTGAGCGGAGATTTGATGAAGACGCAAAGGATACGAACGGGCACCCAGAAGAGGAGGATGGTGATTGTTTGTTAAAGGCGACCACGGCCTTTGAGGGAGAGTCAATGAGGGAGATCCAACGGGCCTCCGGCGGCTTGCCAGTGGTGCGCCCAAATGGAGCTACTTTGAACCTTTTGGGCGACCATCAAGTCATTAGCACGATGGTTGAATGGGGCGCGACTCTAAATAATCTTCAACAAAATCAGTCGTCTATAAGCGCACTCGTTTTTTAGGGTGGTGCGGGTTCAAGTCCCAAACAGGAAAATAAATCGTTAAGATTTTAACGATTAAACAATGAAGAAAGCTTTTCGACAATTAAAGGGATGCAATGAATCCTCCTGCTTCCGCGATTATAACTCGGATGTTTTTCTTATTGACCAACAAGGAAGTTAGCCTCATTGTTAACCACGAGGGCAGGGATACTTGTTTCTGTCCTCGTGGGCTTCAAAACCCTTTTACATAGCGGTCAAGACATCTCTGACCGTAAGGAGATTAGAAGATGGCGTTATCCGAAAGCAGAAAAAAAGATCGTCCTGTCCGCACGCTGCGAATGGGCGTTCTTTTTGTGTTTTTCGCATAAGGGCTGTCTAATCCCCATAGATGTCGCCTTTCGGTCTTATGGCCGGAGGGCGACGCTATGTCCAAGCGTTCGCGCCAAAAGCGTCGCGCCGTTTCTATGTAAGCGGTTTTGAACCTCCGGCTGCCAGACCCATTTCGGTCTGGCAGTTATTCCAACCGAAGGAGCTTACCGATGAACGATCTGGACTTTTGGCAAATTTGTACTGCTTTTTCTAAAGCTTACTTTAGCAATCCCAGCATCCTTATCCTTTTGGTCATTCTTGTTCTGGCCATAGGCACCAGCCTGCGTTTTCGAAAGATCGAAAAGGCAAGAGGCCGAACAAACACACTTTTTGAGAAACCCCCTCTCTCACCGAAGGGAGATGTTGGCTTACGGTGAGAAATAATATATCACTATACAGGTGTCCCCCTCCCTCCGCAGTTCTGCCTTTCCCTCGACGCATCAAATCCCAGCACGGCTTCTTCTTGAGGTGTCCTAATGTTGTCAAAACTTAAAATTTCTGCTCGTCTTGTTCTTGGTTTTCTTGTTCTCAATTTAATGATTTTGGGACTGAATGCGTACACTTACTACACAACTTATGAAATTCAGGATCTGCTGAGCGGAACTGTTCGAGCCGCCAGCAATCAAACCTCGCTTTTAGAATTTCAGCTTAACGCTTTCAGGATGCGCGCTCACGCTTGGTCGTCTTTTGGTACAGGTGAATCTTCGCGGTGGGATCTGGCCGAAAAAGCGTCAAAAGACGCGCTTGACGTATTGACCGATCTGCAGAAAACAACGCTTAATCCTGATCGCCAAAAACGGCTAAAAGACATAAGAGACAATTGGGACGCTTATTATGAAGGCATGAAGGGCATCCGCGCTCTAGGCGGAAACAACCCAAATCTTTTAACGCCACAGGCCGAAGCCCCCTTCAAGCTGGCGGCATCTTCTCGGAAGAAGTTTGATGACAGCAGCGAAGATATAAAAAAGCTGTATGCCGAAGCGCTAACATCCCGTTCGACCAATACGTCTGCGCTTGTTAATGAAAGCAACAATTGGTCTTTGGCCATTGGTATTATCAGTTTGCTGGTTGGATTCGTTCTATCAACCTTGCTCTCAAGAAGTATTGCGCGACCGATCAAGGCGATTACAGGGGCGATGACGCAATTGTCCCAAGGCAATCTGGACGTTGAAATCCCAGCCGCCGACCGCAAAGATGAGATCGGTGAAATGGCTGCGGCTCTTAACATCTTCAAAGACAACGCCAAACAAGTCGAATCCTTACGTAAAGCACAAGAGGAAGCGGCGGCTAAGGCGGCGACAGAGCGCAAGGCAGCCATGAACAAGATGGCCGAAGAGTTCGAAGCCAGCATTATGGGCGTCGTTAAGGCCGTATCCGCATCGGCGGCAGAATTGCAAACGGCGGCGCAAAGCCTGACTTCCTCAGCCGAGCAAGCCCAGTCGCAGGCCTCGAACGTCGCGGCGGCAGCGCAACAAACGACAGCTAATGTCCAGACCGTGGCTTCCGCAGCCGAAGAATTGACGGCGGCGATCAGCGAAATCAGCGGACAGGTCAATCAATCTGCCGACGCGACCAGGGACGCTTATGATGAAGCGACGCAAACGAATGAGCGCGTCATCACCCTCAAAAGCGCAGCAGAGAAAATTAACGACGTCGTCGCGCTTATCAATACAATCGCCAGCCAGACGAACCTTCTTGCCCTTAATGCGACGATTGAAGCTGCCCGCGCCGGAGAGGCAGGAAAAGGCTTCGCCGTTGTCGCCAACGAAGTCAAAGGACTGGCCAGCCAGACGGCGCGTGCAACCGATGAGATTGGCGCTCAGATCAGCGCCGTGCAAACGGAAACCGAGCAAGCAGTAACGGCCATCCAGCATATTGGCGGTACGATCGAACGTGTCCGTCAAATCGCGGCCAGTATCGCCACGGCTGTTGAGGAACAAGGTGCTGCCACGCGAGAAATCGCCCGTAGCGTCCAGCAGGCCGCGACGGGAACCGAAGAGGTTTCTTCCAATATAGGAGGCGTGTCTCAAACCGCTGAAAGCACCAGCGAAACGGCGCGAGATGTGTTGACCGCCTCGAAAAAACTTTTGGAACATGCGGATGAGTTGAAAAAAGGCGTTGAGAGCTTTTTGAAAGGAATCCGTGAAGAGAAGAGAGCCGTTCTTATGGAATGGTCGAATGCCCTCAAGCTTGGCGTCGGGTCTATCGACAAACAGCATGAAAAACTCGTCGGCCTGTTGAACGACCTTTACGATGGCTTTCAGTCGGGTCATGGAAGAGAAGCTGTTGGTCATGTCTTGGACGGACTGATCGAATACACGGCGACGCACTTTAAGTACGAGGAAGATATTTTCGACAAAATCGGCTACACCGAAACGATTCAGCACAAGAAAGAGCATCAGGCACTCGTCGCCCGCGTTCTTGAAGTTCAGAAGAAATATCGTGAAGGTGAAGTGTTGACGCAAGACGTCATGGCTTTTCTGAAGAACTGGCTGGAACACCACATTCTTGGAACGGATAAACGCTATGTCCAACCCATGTTGAAAGGCGGAATACAGTAACAGCCATTGATACACGATAGGTTCGTGCGATATAATGCACCTGCCGAGTAGTTTAATTTGATGGAGATGGAGTTCTCCGATAACCGCTGAAAAGCCGATAACTCCTGCTGCGCGTAACACGCGGGCGGGAGCGTGCATTGTTTCCCCGTATCAATAAGGTGCGGGTTTTTTATGCCCGCGCACAAGAAAGGGCATAATAACATGAGTTCGTACATTTTCATTGCAATCGGGAGCGCCTTGGGCGGGATCGCGCGATTCTGGTGCGCTGAATGGGCGGCCACGTCCTTTGACGACACTTTTCCGTGGGGCACTATGCTTGTTAATATCATCGGCTCTTTCCTAATCGGTTTCTTTGCAACGTTAACAGGCCCAGACGGGCGCGTGCTTGTCCGACAGGAACATCGGCAGTTCGTTATGATTGGTCTTTGCGGCGGGTTCACGACATTTTCGTCTTTCAGCCTTCAAACGCTAACACTTGCACAAAGCGGCAATTGGGCACACGCTGGAGCTAATGTTGTGCTTTCCGTCTCCCTTTGTCTTTTTTCGGTTTGGCTCGGCCACATGGTCGCCGCTGCCCTCAATCAATTAAAAGGAGCCTAGATCATGAACCTTCCACAGGAATCCCTTCTGCTTCGTATTTTCCTAGGTGAAAGCGACCAATTTGAGAGCAAGCCGCTTTATGAAGC
The DNA here is from genome assembly GCA_964390005.1 of uncultured Rhodospirillaceae bacterium. Lineage (GTDB taxonomy): Bacteria > Pseudomonadota > Alphaproteobacteria > UBA9219 > UBA9219 > CAYMGM01. The sequence goes on from CAYMGM010000012.1 coordinate 51,739, forward strand.
TATTGTCCTGAAGGCCCGCGAGCAACATTTGGCGGGAGCTACAGTTTTGCGCGGGCCGATGGGATATGGAAAATCCTCTCGTCTTCACCGCGCTAACTTTTTGGAATTGTCTGAAGACTTGCCTCTTATCATCGAAATTGTGGATGAAGAAACTAAGATTAAAGCCTTTCTTCCCACGCTTCAAAAAATGATGGGAAGCGGCCTTGTGACTCTGGAAAAAGTCAAGGTTCTACGCTATGGCAACGGAACAGAAGAATAACTCTTGCCAAAAATAAATTCAGTCTTTGTTTTAACCCGCTGATCCATTCCAGATGAAGGCTGGGGTATGCCATTCGGAATAGGTTTCGAGGCGGATAGTGTCTCCGTGAATGACAACGGCGGGGATGTGGAAGAGCGAGAATTGCAAATAAGCCATGTGAACGGCACGAAGATCCACGTCGATGGCCGTGACGCGAAGCTGCTTTTGGTAATTGAAGCCTTGCTCCCGCATTTCACGGGCAAAGGCGATAATCATGGCCCCGCCACCGACGGCTGGTTCCTGGACGGTGATATAGGGCTGGGTTTTTAGCTTTTCTCTCAAATCCTCCCCGTAAGTCATTTTTGCCATGAGGCGGCAAACGCAATCGGGGGTGAAAAACTGTCCCTTCCATTTGTTGCCAAGCTCCAATTCGCTGAAGAGCTGGCCGAGAATGTCGGATAGATCATTTTCAAGAGCGCCGACCAAATGCGCCAACATAAGGGGGAACCTATCGACTTCCTCCTTGTCGTATCTTTTCACAATGTCGAGATATTGCTGTTCGTACTTGTCCCGTTCCCTTGGATCGGTGGCGTTGCGGATGCTGATCGCGGACATGGCAACGAAGTCATGGAAGACTTGCCATGTGTTGTGCCGACGGGACGTTTCTTCGATCAATTTTTTGAGGTTTGCAACATGAGAGGCCTCGGCCCTCATGCGATGCCGCCTGCGAAAAGTGGCGGTTTATCCTGAACAAGAAAAATCACTTCAAAACCCGTTCCTAAAATGGTCGGGCAGCATAACGCGCTGCACCTGCCACGCAAGGGTCTTTTGAACTTTCTGCGGAGCCTTCGCCTATGTCTTATACGACTTCACAACGCGAGGCTTTGAAACAGGCCATTGCAAGCGGCGTGTTGAGCCTGTCTTACGATGGGAAAACCGTATCGATCTTCTTTGTTCCCATTTCCGTTCGCGCGTAAAGGGAAGCTTCTGACTCGAGCGCTCTTAGATATCGCCATTTCAAGTCGTCACGTGCATTTGGCACCACCGAATAATAACAATAGCTGCATTTTTGCTTACAAAAGGGGATATGAACATATAAGTTGTGCGTATAGCGGCTGGCATCTAGCCACAGAGATGCCGCATTTTCCCCTTGATTCTGCGGTGTTTCCGGCGGCTGCCAAAGAGCAAAGGGCGGATAATTAAAGATAAGTCCAGGAATATGTTTCCGAGACTCTTCTATCGCTTTCGCGAGCCCCCCCGGATCACGAGAGTCTTCAAAAAGAAACGGTTTAACATAATCATCTGTTTGAACGGATCTGACATACCGAGCGGATGTTCCATGTAAAGTATTCAATGTATGTTCTCCTCAATTTCAGAATTACGGCCAACGCACAAGATACACGGGGCAGCAGGACAAATTATGGGCCCAGCTCATCACATCATGGGCGAATGGACATGAGTTGAAATAAACCCTGAGATCAGAGATATGCCGTGCTCTGTCCCAATGCTCTCTGGATGAAATTGTATCGACTCGACGGGATAAACCTTATGCCTAAGCCCCATGACGTAGTGATCATCTTCGGAATAGGCAGAAACAGTAAGACAGTCCGGTACCCTCTCTTCATCCACAATGAGTGAGTGGTAGCGCATTCCCTTAAATGGGTGTCGATAGGCGGAAAAACAGCCTTTTTGATCATGAAAAATCTGGCTCGTTTTTCCGTGCCTGATATGCACAGCGCGGACAACGTCTCCGCCATAGGCGAGGCCTATAGCTTGGTGACCGAGACAAACACCTAGGATGGGGGTTGTTCTTCCCAGTTTTTTTATAATCTCAACATATCCAGCATCTTTCGGGTGCCCCGGCCCCGGCCCCAACACAACAAAATCTGCTTTATAAGCTTGGATAAAAGAAGCATTTACTTGATCATTGCGAACAACACAAGAATCAACCCCTAAAGCGCTTACATATTGAAAAAGCGAGTAAATAAAACTATCGTAACTATCAACTAAAAGTGCGCGTAACATTATTAGCCCACCATTCGCAAGGGGAGAATTACTGTAATCTTATAGTAGCCCCCGCTTCCTAATGGTCAATCTTGGAATTTGGAAAAAATAACTAATTTATTTAGTGTTTTTAGTGAAATACTATATAAATAAAGTCAAAAATAGATATTGACACAAACATGAACAAAAGAGCATTAATTTTTCGGCGCAATTATAGATGAATCGGAGATTATGATGGATTTCGCTGAGATTTTATCTGCGGGCAAGCCCTTTTTCATCGCGTTAAAGAACGACGTGATCACGCTCGCAACCGGCGAGATTGTGCAACACAGTTTCCTTAATGAGATCAAGCGCGCGACGCCATCAGACAAAAAAGGAAGCATCGTTTCGATCAGCATGGTCCCTTTCGCTCAGATGAAAGAACGCGGTTTTGAAGTCTATGACGATGGAGCCAAAATTATCTCCATGGATGTCAACGAAACATCAACTTTTTCCCGCGAGGCCTTTTTTAAAGATCATACTTTCGATGAATTGTTGGCGTTTGACGGTGAACTTTCCTGCAATTTATCCGATGATCAATACGCCCATCTGGTCAACGATGTTATCGAAAAAGAAATCAAACAAGGCGCTGGAGCGAACTTTCTGATTTCACGTAAGTTCTTTGGAAAAATCAAAGACATTGATACGCGTAAAGCACTTTCTATTTTCACGCGCTTGTGCGCAAGCGAAGTCTCCCCCTATATGGTTTTCTGTTTTTATGATGGAGAGCATTATTTCATTAGCGCCTCGCCCGAACGGCATCTAAGCATTCAAAAATCCATTGCAAAAATGAACCCCATTTGCGGAACCCTGCCCAAACACCCTGAGACGTTGCATGACGATTTAAAGCAATTTGTTCAGGACGAAAAAGAAATCAACGAATTGTTTATGGTCGTTGATGAGACTCTAAAACTTATGATGCCCCTGTGCCCCACAGGCGGAGAAGCCATTGGGCCCTATCTTCGCGAAATGCGCACGCTTGTGCATACCGAAAATGAACTACGCGGTCACACAGACTGGGATTTGATCCAAGCGTTCCGGGCCACCATGTTCGCCCCGACCATGGTGGGAAGCCCCCTTGAAAGCGCTTGTCGCGTTATTCGGCGTTATGAACAAGAGGGGCGTGGACATTATTCTAGCGCCCTTATGATTCTCGGAAACGACGCGGACGGCGTTCCCGAGCTCGATAGCGCCATCACAATTCGCTTTGTCGATATTCGCAAAGACGGATCTTTTACCGTACAGGCCGGTGCAAGTATCGTACGCGATTCAGTTCCTCAAAAAGAAGCTATTGAAACGCGGGTCAAAGCTCAGGGCATGTTGATGGCGATTACATCAAAAACACCGGAAGGCCCCGTTTTATCCCAGGTGTTCGATAACGAAATCGAACAACTTATGCTTGCTCGAAACGATCGACTCTCTCCTTTTTGGGTCAACAGGCAATCGCTTGATAGCAATCCAAAGGTTTTTGAAGGAAAATCGATCATCATCATCAACAATGAAGATGATTTCGTTTATATGACCGCACACATCCTTCGGTCTATGGGCGCAACGGTAGCCGTCGAAAGCATCAGGAATATTGGCAGCAATCAATAACTCCCAGCAAAGCTGGGAGGTTGGAAGGGAACCGCTAAAAGCGGT
>CAYMGM010000013.1:0-46286 GCA_964390005.1 uncultured Rhodospirillaceae bacterium
GAAACATCTTCGCCAATGGCCAAGCCCCCTGGATCCCCGCCTCCGCGGGGATGACGAAAAGAGGGGAAAACAGGCGAAACAGGCGATGCAGGATAAAACCGCATACCCTTATGAAGCCGATGAGCCTCTCAAACAGACGGCCCCGGCGCCACGCCGGTTAATGAGGGTGAGGGGATATGACGGATGCTCCAGCCGATACGGTGGGGTTCAGGCCAGATCGAATTAAGGTGCCTTCCTCTTCGCCCTGTACGGCTTTGATGATCGAGCCTTTGGGGGAGATGATGTGAATTTGCGTTTTAGGATAAGCCGAAAGAACGCGTTTGCTGACGCTGAGCTTGCCACCCATGCCGCCCGATCCGTTTGTCGTGCCGCAACCAACGTCGATTTGATCGAAATCTTTTGGTGTCATGACGCGCATAAAACGGGCCGCAGGATCGCGAGGATCGCAAGAATAAATGCCGCCGCTGTTTGTCAGAAAAACGACATGAGCAGGGCGATAATGAAGGGCCAGAAGACCCGTGATCATATCGTTGTCGCCAAAACGGATTTCATGCGTCGCGGTCGTATCGTTTTCATTGATGATGGGAAGAATGTTTTTATCCGCGAGCATCGACGCAATCGCTGCCGCGGGGTCTTTGGCAAGGCGGCCTTCTGCGTTGAACTCATGCTTGCTGATCAGGACTTGTGCGCCGTAAAGGCCGTGTTGGATAAGGCGTTCGTTATAGTCGTTCATCAAAACAGGTTGACCAAGCGCGGCGAGTTTTTGTTTGTCGGCGAGGACTTCGTTTGCCGTTTTGACGCAATCGAGCATGATGCGCGCGCGCCCTATGGCGCCTGAGGTGACAAACAAAACTTTTTTGCCCTGCGCCATCAGCAGGGCCATTTGGTCAATGATGTTGCATAGGACATCACAATCAAGGGCTAGACGATTAAGCTTTTGACCGTTCTGAGGTTGATGAAGCGTTTTGAGAATGGATTCCGTGCCGATTTTGACGATGATCAAAGACTCATCAATTTCGTGAGCTATTTGTAAAGCAGACATTTTTTGTTTCTTTCTGGGGCGAAGCTGTCAATTGTTGCGGCGGCGTCAGGGACAAGTTTGCTTGTGGCAAGTCCTTGCAGCGCAGCCGCGCGTATCTATTCAATTTTTTGAGAGCTTCACGGTCGTGGCGCGGGCCTCAGACCCCGCAGCGTGTCCGGTATTGAGACACGACAAACCAGCGCGCCTAAAACCCGCTTTCTGGGAACGGCGCGATTTACGCTGGTTTGAGTAAAAAGAAACGGCATTAAATGTTCCCGCGTTTTTGCGACGACAAGCTTTTGTTCCTTGCCCTTGTTAGGACGATATAAAAAAAACAGGGAAAAGTCATCCGATAAATACTTTCTTGCCCTTCTCTTCTTACGCAGAGGTTAGGGCTTTATCTAAAACCTTACGTAATCGTTTTGGCGTTTGTGGCGCTTGTACCAAAGCGGCAGCATAAGCGGGCGCGAAAAGGACATCGCGGCGGAAAGGCGTCGATCGCCAAGGAAAAAGCGGATTTTGGATTTTGAAAAAGCGAGAGGATCCATGAACATATTCTGACCCGGCAAAATCATAGGCCGAGGCTTCTGTCGTTTCGTCGCTTCGTTTGTGGCAGGCACGTGCGCGGCTAAAAGTGACGATCATTTGACTTTGAAAGGCGCGCGCGGCCATTGGCCAGGGGGTCGTCAAGGCAAAGGGACTAATCTTGGCGGCCTTGAAGAACTTGCCTGCCAGAGCATAAAGGCAAAGATCCCAAACACTGCGCGGTTGTAAAAGATTGGCCAAAACAAGAAGAGGCGCGTGTAAGCGCGTGCGCTCTAAATCTAAGCCATCGATACCATCTGCCAAGTTGGGCGTATGTAAAGAACAGGTTGGCGTTAAAGGTAAACGCGCATAGGTACAAAAAGATTGTGTGAGGGCCAGCCATTGTTGGTCGCGCGCGGATAGGCCTTGGGGGGTCAGATGAGCCCCGATCATGACGAGGTTTTTGATCGCCAAAGGGGCGTTGCTGTTTTCTGGTCTTTGTTGGGGTGTGTTGGAATGAATTAACATGCTGTTTTACATCAATAAAATAATATTTTACTTGTTTAGAGCAAAAAAGGCCGCGATGCAAAACTTGCGTGAAGAAAAAACAGGGGATGCTAAAGGCTGAGAAAGGCTGTCGAGAGACGACACGCTTGTCATCCTGCTTATTGCTTTCGCTGATCGTCTTGAAGGCGGAATAAAAGTTTGTTAAAGCTTTTCTTGTTGTTGTTTTTATTTCTTAAGGAGTTTTTCCATGATGGGTCCACGCCCCTTTGTTGATTACAGCCGTTTAAAAGATCAAACGTATGAAGCCCTTTTGGATCATAAGATGGATCAAGTTTATCTCGGCGCGCGCCAGATTTTGAGGGGCCTTGAGGGCCAAGAGGCCGGGCATGAACAAGAGATAGAGCATGCCCATAACTTTGCGCATCAGTTGGCTTCTACGCCGTCGCATCGGTTGCATGGCTATGATTTGCTTTATCGTTGCGCCATGGTGGGGGAGCTTTATCCCAAGAGCGATCAAGCCCTTTCTGCTGCAAAAGACACGCTGCGCGCGCATCTTTTGCAGCATGGGTGTGAGCCCCTTAGCTCTTTCACCGATCGAAAAAACTTTCGAAGCCGCCTGAATCTCGTGAGCGCGTTGGGCGACTATGAGGCGCATTGGGAGGGCAATCGCCTTTGTTTGGTCGTTCCTTTGCAAGACAACGATGCTTTGATTTCGCAGTCAGCACAATGGTTCGATGACAAGGGGCTGGCTGGGGACGTTTTAAAACAAATAAATAAACGGTTGGCCGAAGCTTCGACATTTTTAGCCGTGAATGGAACGGGTGAAGAGCAAGGCTTTGACGCGCAACCCCTTTTTCTTTGGGGGCGCTTGATGAGTATGGCGATCCAGCAGAACAAAAGGGTTGCCTATGATTTAGCTGTTGACGCGATGATGGTCGCTTGGAACGGAAGCGTTCCCGTTGGTTGTGAAAACGAGCCCGATCCCGCCGGTTTGGGGCGTGAGCGTTCGAGAATGCGGGCCGATAGGGGGCCTTGCCTGTTCCAAGTGGCGCGGGGGCTGGCCAAGACGCTTTGAAGCGCCGCTTTATGGTTAACGGTCGTTCGAGAGGCGATTCAATCCTTGCTTTCGGCCTTGCCCTCGGTTACAAACAGGCCTTCGCGCGCCTTTGGGCCCTGACATGCCAGGCCGCGAACGGCTTTTCGGAGCCGTCTTAACAACGAAAAAATGAGGAATGAAATGTCAAAGCTCAAGACCCACAGCGGGTCCAAAAAGCGTTTCCGCGTCACGGGCTCAGGCCACGTGAAGGCGGGCGCCACCCGTAAGCGCCACAATATGCGCAAACGTCCCCAAAGCATGAAGCGTGAATCCCGTCAGGGCTTGCTCCTTTTCAAGGCCGATGCCGAAAAGGTCATTACGCATTTCCTGCATCACAGCTAATTCATTAAGGGGAGTCTATCATGGCACGCGTTAAACGGGGTAAAACAACCCACGCTCGTCATCAGGAAATCTTGAAGTTGGCCAAAGGCTATCGTGGCCGCGCCAATTCATGTTTCCGCGTCGCAATCGAAAAGGTCGAAAAAGGCCTGCAATATGCCTATCGCGACCGTAAAGCGAAAAAGCGCGATATGCGTTCGCTTTGGATCGTCCGTATCAATGCCGCCGCTCGCGAAGAGGGCATGACCTATGCTCGATTTATGAACGGGCTTAAGCTAGCGGGCATCGAACTGGATCGTAAGCAGCTTTCGGAACTCGCCGCCTCTGAGCCCGTTGCCTTCAAGGCGCTTGTCGAACAAGCCAAAACGACGCTCGCAAAGGCAGCCTGATCCGTCCGCTTTTTCTTTGTTGCTAAAGGGGTGCGTCTTTCGCTTCTTTCAAGCTAAAAGACGCCCCTCCTTTCCAAACGAAGGGGCCTTTTTTCTTTCCGGCCCTCGCGGCGCTTCAATGCCCTTGCTTCTTGATCGAAATCGAACGAAGAAAAGGGGTACACAATGGCCGAAGCCGCCACTCTGTCAAACAATACCGAACTGAACGCGCTTCAGAATGAAATTCTGGGCGCGATTGCCGCTGCCGCCGATGGTGCAGCGCTGGAAGCCGTGCGCGTCGATGCGCTGGGCAAAAAAGGCAAACTGACCGAACAGATGAAAAAGCTGGGCGGTCTGCCGCCGGAAGCGCGCAAAGATTTTGGCGCTGCCGTTAATGTGGTCAAAGAAACCGTGACCGCGCAATTGGAAGCGCGTCAAAAAGAACTGGCTGCCAAGGATATGGAAAAGCGTCTGGCGGCTGAGACGATTGACGTCACACTGGATCCGCGCCCGATGGGCGAAGGGCGCATCCACCCGATTTCGCAGACCGTGGACGAAATTGTGACCATCTTTGCCAGCATGGGGTTTTCGCTGGCCAAGGGGCCCGATATCGAAAATGACTGGAACAATTTTACGGCGCTGAACATTCCGCCCGATCATCCGGCGCGGCAGATGCAGGACACGTTCTATATGCCGCAAAGCGGCGACAAGCCGATGGTTTTGCGCACGCATACAAGCCCGGTGCAAATCCGCACGATGTTGGCGCAAAAGCCGCCGATCCGTATCATCGCGCCGGGGCGCACCTATCGCTGCGACTACGACATGACCCACACGCCAATGTTTCATCAGTTTGAAGGTCTCGTCATCGACGAAGCCACGAATATGGGGCATTTGAAAGGCTGTTTGCTGGACTTCTTGCGCGCCTTTTTCGGCGTGCCGGATCTGCCCATTCGGTTCCGTCCGTCTTACTTCCCGTTCACTGAGCCGAGTGCCGAAGTCGATATCGGCTGCTTGCGTAAAGGTGGTGAATTGAAGCTTGGCAATTACGGCGATTGGCTGGAAGTCTTGGGCTGCGGGATGGTGAACCCGAACGTTTTGCGGAACTGCGGGATCGATCCTGAAAAGTATCAAGGCTTCGCTTTCGGCACGGGGATCGAGCGTTTGGCGATGTTGAAATACGGCATTCCCGATCTGCGCACGTTCTTTGAAGCCGATTTGCGTTGGCTGCGCCATTATGGTTTTGCGGCGCTTGATATTCCCAATCCTGCCCTTGAAGCACAGGCGGAAGGAGGTGTGGCATGAAACTGACCCTTTCATGGCTGAAACAGCATTTGGAAACGGAAGCCTCGCTTGAGGCGTTGTGCGATAAACTGACGGCCATCGGCCTTGAAGTCGAAGGCGTCGAAGATCGCGCGGCTTTGCTGGCGCCGTTTCGTATTGCCGAGATCATTGAAGCGAACAAGCATCCCGATGCCGATCGTTTGCGCGTGTGCCGCGTTAACACGGGATCTGAGGTTATTCAGGTCGTTTGCGGCGCACCGAACGCGCGGGCGGGGATCAAGGTTGTTCTGGCAAGGCCGGGCGATAAAATCCCGACATCGGGCGACGTTTTGAAACTGTCGAAAATCCGCGGGCAAGAATCGCAAGGCATGATGTGTTCGGCTTTCGAGCTGGGCCTGTCCGACGATCACGAAGGCATTATCGAGCTGGCTGCCGATGCGCCTTTGGGTGAAAGCTTTGTGGATTATGCCAAGCTGCAAGACGCGGTGATCGAGGTCAATTTGACGCCGAACCGCGGCGATTGTGCGGGCGTGCGCGGCCTTGCGCGCGATCTGACGGCGGCTGGCATGGGCGTGCTGAAAGCTTTGCCGCCGCATGCGATCAAGGGGGGCGAGCCCAGCCGTATTGGCGTGCAGCTTGATTTTCCTGACGCGGCGAAAAAAGATTGCCCGCTTTTTGTGGGGCGCTTGATCCGCGGCATTCAAAACGGGCCCAGCCCCGCTTGGTTGCAACAGCGCTTGCGCGCCATTGGGCTGCGTCCGATCTCGGCCTTGGTCGATATCACGAACTATATGACGTTCGATTGTGCGCGGCCTTTGCACGTTTTTGACGCGGACAAGGTCAAGGGGAACTTGCGCCTTTATCCGGCCAAGGGCGGCGAAAGCTTTGAAGCGCTGAACGACAAGACCTATACGCTGGAAGCCGGGATGACCGTGATCGCCGACGACACGGGGATCTTGAGCCTTGCGGGCGTGATGGGCGGAACGTCGTCTGGTTGCGATGAAAACACGACCGCCGTGTTTATCGAATCCGCTTATTTCGATCCGGGGCGCGTCGCGCATACGGGGCGTGCGCTGTCCATTACGTCGGATGCGCGTTATCGTTTCGAGCGCGGGGTCGATCCCGCGTTTGTCGCGGAAGGCGCGGATCTGGCGGCGCAGATGGTGCTTGATTTGTGCGGAACCGACAAAACCGTCGTTAGCGAGCCTGTCGTTGCGGGGGCCGTTCCTGATACGACGCGGATCATCTCTTATCGTCCGGATAAATGCGCGCGTCATATCGGCGTCGATGTGCCGCCTGCCGAGCAGAAAGAGATTTTGGAAAAGCTGGGCTTTGGCATTACCGAAGAAGCGGGCGTTTTTCAGATCAAAATCCCGTCTTGGCGCGGCGATGTCGAAGGCGATGTGGACATCACGGAAGAAGTCGTACGCATCAAGGGCTTTGACAATATTCCGGCCATCTCGATGCCGCGCACGCATGTGATTACAAAAGGCGCTGTCGATCGTTTGGATCGCGCGGCGAATCTGGCGCGTCGGGCGTTGGCGGGCCGGGGGCTGATGGAAGCGGTGACGTGGTCGTTCATGCCTTCGACAATCGCCGAAGCTTTTGGCGGCGGTCAGGCTGAGCTGCGTCTTTTAAATCCGATCAGCAGCGATCTGGATGCTATGCGCCCTTCGATTTTGGGCAATCTTATCCAAGCGGCGGGCCGTAATGCGGCGCGCGGTTTCAAGGATGTCGGCTTGTTCGAAGTTGGGCCCGTTTTTGCCAATGCAACGCCGGAAGGCCAGCGTCAAGTGGCGACCGGGTTGCGGGCGGGGCAGACGGCGCGGCACTGGGCTGATAAACCGCGGGCGGTCGATGCTTATGACGCCAAAGCCGATGCGCTGGCCGCTCTGGAACTGGCGGGGGCGCCTGTCGCTTCGCTTCAAGTGACGGCTGATGCGCCTTCTTGGTATCATCCGGGACGCTCGGGCTGTTTGCGCTTGGGGGCCAATGTGTTGGCGACGTTCGGTGAAATCCATCCGGCTGTTTTGGCTGTGTGCGATGCCGAAGGACCGATGGTCGGGTGTGAAGTCTTTATGGATGCCATTCCCGCGCCGCGTAAGGCGGGGACAGCCAAGCCGCTTTTGAAGCTGGAAGCGCTTCAGCCGGTCGCGCGCGATTTTGCCTTTGTGGTGGACGCGGGCGTCACAGCCGACAAGATCGTCAAAGCGATCAAAGGGGCCGACAAAAAACTGATCACGGGCGTCGAGATTTTTGACGTTTATGCGGGCAAGGGCATTGACGATGGCAAAAAATCGATTGCTCTTTCCGTGACCTTGCAGCCGACCGATCACACGCTGACCGATGCCGAATTAGAAGGTGTCGCCGTCAAAATCAAAGCCGCGGCTGAAAAAGCTGTGGGCGCTGTTTTGCGCGGTTAAACTTCTCTGTTCTTTTAAAGAGAGAAGCGGATGGTCTCATCTGCTTCTCTTTTTTTTCGGACAATGATTTATTTATTGAAACGGCACGGCTGTGTGATTGTTAAAGCGCCTGTGGCTTCTGCAACCTCGGCGCGGCACGAGGCGCTTGGAAGATAACCTTCGCTGCGTATCAAGATTTCCCATTTGCCGTCTTGCCGTTCGCCAATATCCATTTTCCATTGTGGGTAGGCGACCGATTTTTGGATATCTTCGACGGACCCGCGCAGCGCTTTGTCGCACAAAGCCATTTGGAGGGCTTGCGTTTTGGTGCGCAGCGGCCTGTCTGCGGGGCATGACGCAGCCTGTCGCGCCGTAAATTTTATCCCCCCTTTTCCATTCGGAAAAAGGGTAAGGCCAGCCAGCGCAAGGGCGGCAACCCCCAGAACGGCAAAAGCGCGTTTCCTGTTCGTCATGAGATTAGCCTTCTGCGTGGCTTTGCGCCGCGCCATAATGCAGGATGCGGACTTTCTCAATCGTGACAAGGCCGCTGCCGATCATGCCGTCAAGGCAGGGCAAAAAGGCTTGTACTTTTTCTTCTTGATCGACGATCTCGATGATCAGCGGCAGGTCTTCCGAGATTTCGAGAAAGTTCGCGCGGTGCAAACAGGATGATTGCCCATATCCCATCGGGCCGCGCAAAACGGTCGCGCCTGCCATTTTCATGGCGCGTGCTTTCAAGACAATCGCTTCGTAAAGCGGCTTGCCGTCGCAGCGGTCGGATTCACCAATATAGATGCGCAGCAAGGCGGCTTCTTGATTTTGCGTCATGCGGATCAGACTCCCTTGAGTTGGTTAAAAAACGCGGCGGCGCTGTGGCCCATCCAAACGGCGATAAGGCATAAGGTCACCGACACGATGACATTGGCCCCAGCCTCAAGCCACGCGCCTTTTTGGGCTAGCTCAAGCGTTTGAAGGCTGAAAGACGAAAAGGTCGTAAAGCCGCCGCACACGCCAACCATGACAAAGGCGCGGGCCTCGGGCGGGACTAAAAGACGGCCATCGGGCCCCGTCAGCGTGCCGAAAAAGCCGATGATAAACGAGCCAAAAATGTTAATCAGAATGGTGCCAAGCGGAAGCGCGCCCTCCCAAAACCGGGCGGCGAGAAGGCCCCCGCCATAGCGGGCCATGCCGCCTAAGGCGCTGCCAAGTGCGATCCAAAGATAGGTCATCATGGTTTATTCCTTTGAGGTCGCAGGATAAGCCGCCGGGCCCCCCGCGTCAAACAGGGGCGAAAGAAAAGTTCGTCTTGACTTGACTTGGCCGTGCGCGCGATACTGGGGACCATGAAAACGACGACGAAAAGCCTAAACCTACTTACGGCGTGCGGCCTATGGGCTTGCACGGGGCTTCTTCTACGCGCGCCGCGCGTATAAATTAAACTCCCCCCCCCTTACAATTTGTTTGAATGAACGGTTCTTGGGCTTGAACGCCTTCAGAGCCCTTCCAAGCCATGAAAAGCGAGAAACCTATGTTAAAGAATCCTGAGACCAAATACCGTTCTTTTCCGCCCGTCAATTTGCCAGAGCGAAGCTGGCCCAGCCAGACCTTGACCCAAGCGCCGGTTTGGTGCGCTGTCGATTTGCGCGATGGCAATCAAGCGCTGATCGATCCCATGGATTCAGACCGCAAGAACAGAATGTTCGATCTGTTGATCAAAGCGGGATTTAAGGAAATTGAGATTGGTTTTCCCTCGGCCTCGCAAACCGATTACGATTTTACGCGCGAATTGATCGAAACAGGCAAAGCCAAAGACGCCGTTTTGCAAGTTTTGGTTCCCGCACGTCAGGAATTGATCAAGAAAACATTTGAAGCATTGAAAGGCGCGCCGCGCGCGATTGTTCATTTGTACAATTCGACGTCGCCGACGCAGCGCCGCGTTGTTTTTCAGAAATCAGAGCAAGAGATCATCGACCTTGCCGTGCAAGGCGCGCGTTGGATTATTGATGAGATCAAAGCGCACCCCGAGACGGAATGGCAGTTGGAATATTCGCCCGAAAGTTTTACAGGGACCGAGCTGGATTATGCGATCAAGATCACGGAAGCCGTAATGGATGTGTGGCAGCCGACGTCTCAGTGGCGCGCGATTGTCAATCTGCCCGCGACGGTCGAGATGGCGATGCCGAACGTTTACGCCGATCAGATCGAATATTTTATTCGTCATGTGAAGGGGCGCGAAAACTTGATTATCAGTCTGCACCCGCATAACGATCGCGGCACGGGTGTGGCCGCGGCTGAAATGGCCTTGCTGGCGGGCGCTGATCGCGTGGAAGGCACATTGTTCGGCAATGGCGAGCGCACAGGCAATGTCGATTTGGTGACGCTGGCCATGAACATGTACACGCAAGGGCTGAATCCGGGGCTTGATTTTTCGAACATCCGCGCCTTTGTCGAGGCGTATGAATATTGCAATCAAATCGCCATTCATCCGCGTCATCCTTATGCGGGCGAGCTGGTCTTTACGGCCTTTTCAGGGTCGCATCAGGATGCCATTCGCAAAGGCCTTGCCGCGCGGGGCGACAGCCCTGTTTGGGATGTGCCGTATTTGCCGATTGATCCCGCCGATGTGGGGCGCGCGTACGAGCCGATTATTCGCATCAACAGTCAGTCGGGCAAAGGCGGCGTCGCCTTTATCATGGAACAGGATCACGGCATTGTGTTGCCGCGTGCGATGCAGGCTGATTTCAGTGCGCATATTCAAAAGATCACGGACGAAACCAAACATGCTTTGGGGTCAGATCAGATCTTGAAAGCGTTTATGGACGAATATGTCGCCCAAGAAAGCCCACTGAAGTTGATCGATTATACAGAAAAGCATGAAGGCGACCGTTGGCAGGCCAGTTTCGAGATCGAAGCGGATGGCAAGCGCCAAACGATCATGGGAACCGGGAACGGTCTCCTAGACGCCTTTATCCAAGCGCTTGCCGCGCAGATGGGGCGTAAAGTCGATATCAAATCCTATAGCCAGCATGCGGCGACGGGCGGGTCGGGCGCGCGCGCCGTGGCTTATGTGGAAACCAGCAATGGGGCTTGGGATTCGTCCTTTGGCGTTGGGATTGATACCAACATCGCCATTGCTTCAATGAAGGCCGTGTTAAGCTCGATCAACCGCGGTTTGGCGCAAGCGTAAAAGGAAACGAAAGATAAGGAAAAAGGGGGCGGCAAGCCCCCTTTTTTTAGGCCAACTCATTTGAAATGATGCTTTTACCCATGAAGGATGCCGAAAAGAGATAAAAGCATGACTCGCGTTTGGATCGTTTCCGCGCTGGACTAAGGGGCTTCTCATTCCTTTGACGAAAAGGAGATTTTGATGTCGGCTCTTATTCTTTCGCTACCGCTTTCATCGGCCAAAGCGCCTTTTCTTCGCCTTTGCCACGGGCTCGATTTTTTACAATCTGTTTCAGACCTACCGCGCCCCTTTTCCAAGACTTTGCATGTGTTCGCCTTTGATGCCAAAGGTGACATGTTGGCGATTGAGCGTGGGCCAAGTCTTGATTTTATTCATGGCCGCATGGAATGGGATGACGATACCTCTTTAGAAGCTGCGCGGCGCGAAGTGCATGAGCAAACAGGCCTTTGTTTACAAAAACCCGCCTGCGCTGCCGTCATCGAAACAAGCGCGACGGCGCTGATGCATGCGCATCTTGAGCTTGTGTTGTGCGGTACGGTCGACGATCCCCCATTCTTAAGCCAAGAAGAAGAACGCGATGCTTTTCAGTTTGTCGCACCAGATGATTTTTTGGCGCATTATTCCTTTGGCGATGGCGCGTTTGTCCGACAAGTATTGGATCATGCTTTTGCGCAATGGGCCGCTGGGGAAAAAGGTTATTCGCGCTCCATGGTGCATTGCAGCGGATGACCGGCATGACGGGCCGCCGACAGGACTTGCCCAACCTTTGTTTCCGCAACTTCAAAAGTAAAAACACCGCAGAGGCCTGCGCCTTTTTGATGCACATGCATCATGATGCGGTTGGCCTCTTCATGGCTTTTGTTGAAAAAGGTTTCTAAAACGTCAACGACAAAAGCCATCGGCGTAAAGTCATCATTGACCAGAAAAACCTTGTAAAGCGAAGGTTTTTGCGTCTCAGGCCGTGTGCGAATGGCGATATCGGTTTGCTCGCCGTGTCGTTCGGGCGGGCGCTCTGCGGCGCTGCAAAAACGATAATCGGTCATTTCGTTAGGAAAAGAGAAGGAATTTCGTGCCATCATGGGCGGCACTATACCACAGAACCTTCTCAATGAAACCCGCGATCCGATGATAAATCCTTCCTCTTTGAATGGCGCTTCTTTTGCCGGACTTTCGATTGGCCTTTTGGGCGGATCCTTTAATCCGGCCCATGCCGGGCATCGGATGATCAGCCTGTATGCGCTGAAAAAATTGGGGTTGGATCAGATATGGTGGCTGGTCTCGCCGCAAAATCCGTTGAAAGCGGCGATTGGGATGAAGCCTTTGGCCGTGCGTCTGGCGGGGGCCCGCCGCGTCATTGCGGGGCATCCGCGGCTTTGTGCGACGGCTATCGAAACCGCTTTGGGGACACGCTATACCATCGACACGCTGCGGGCCTTGCGGCAGCGCATGCCCAAAACCCGGTTTGTTTGGTTGATGGGGGCCGATAATCTGAAAGATGTGCGGCGCTGGCGGCGCTGGACACATTTGTTCGATACAACGCCGATTGCCGTTTTTGCGCGCCCCGGCTATGCTGTAGGAAAGGGCCAAGGGCTGGCGGCGGGGCGTTATGCCTCGGCTTTTGTCGGTTGTGACCCGGTAACGAATTTTGCGCGCCGCCGCGCGCCCGCTTGGTGTCTTTTGGGAAATCCGAAAAGCCACTTGTCGGCGACGGCCTTGCGCCAAAAAACAAAGAAATCTTTTTGATCGTTTGACAGGAAAGGGAGTTTATCTCGTGACGACAGGAACAAAAAAGAAAACGACAGCCAAATCAAAACCAGCCGCGAAAGCGAAGCCAGCCGTCAAGGCCAAGCCCGCTGCGAAAGCGAAGACCATCGCAAAAGCCAAGCCCGTGGCCAAGGCCAAGAAACCCGTAGCGGCCAAGGCTCCGGCGAAAAAGACGCCGGCGGCCAAGGTGGTGAAGGCTAAACCAGCCAAAGCAACCAAGGCGGTGAAAAGCGCAGCGCCCAAAGCCGCGAAAGCGACAAAAGCCGCGCCGAAAACGAAAGCGCCCGTGAAGAAAAAAGCGGCGCCCGCCAAAGCGCCCAAAGCCAAAAAGGCGGCGCTTGGTTTTTCTGAAAAGCTGCGCGATATCGCGCTTGGCATCTTGGATGATCGCAAGGCCGAGAATATTCACGTTGCCGATCTGCAAGGCCGCAGCGCGATGGCGGATTATGCGATTGTGGCGACAGGCCAATCCAGCCGTCAGGTTGCCGCTTTGTCCGATTATTTATCGAAGGCTTTTTCGTTGGCAGGCGCCAAGGGCATTCGTATTGAAGGCATGCCCGAAGCCAATTGGGTTTTGGTGGATGCGGGCGATGTGATCGTTCATTTGTTCCGCCCCGACGTTCGCGCCTATTACAACATCGAAGAAGTTCTGTCGGGTGAGGTGAGCCCGAAAGCATGATCGCGCGCGCGCCTTGGCTTTCGTCTTGCGGCCGCTTGGGGCTTATGGCTCTTGCGGCTGGCGCAGGCATGGGGCGCGCCTCCGCCGCTTGGGCTGCAAGCGCAGCTCAAGACCAAGCGGGCGATTGGTTGGGGTTTTTGTTTTCAGGGAAAGGCCTTGCCGAAGCGGGAAGCACGGCGGGGCCTTTGCCTGTTTTGGCTGTAATCCTGCGGCAAGCTTTGGGCGCGTACAGTGTGACGATGCTTGTCGTTGCCGGGCTTTTATTGGCTTGGCAAGTTGCCTCGATGGTTGCCGAGACGGCGCATACGGGCGTTGTGATGGGGCGGCGGACCAATCAACTTTGGGTGCCGCTGCGTTTTCTTTTCGGGATTTCTCTTCTCATGCCTTTGGGCGGCGGTCTGTGCGCCGGGCAGGCTTTAATCGTCAAAATTGCGCAACAGGGGTCGGCGGCAGCTAGCTCGCTTTGGCAGGATGCGCGCACGGGGCTTGGTTGGCAGTTTGGTGCGACAGCCGCGCCGCAGGCGCTGGATCCTTCGGGGCTTGCGCTTGCCGCGCTGGAGATGGAGACGTGCCGCGCGTTGTATCATCAAGCCTTTGCCGCGCATGCGAACGATCCCATTGTCGCCATGGCGGGCGATATGGCCGATTTTCAAAAAATGCCGGCCAGTGGTTTGGGTGACGAAAGCTGGATCTATACAAACAGCTTTTTCCCGCAAGCTTCTTTGTGTGGAGCCTATCGCTTTTACCCGATCGAGGCCGCCTCAGACGGAAAGGGCGAGGCGTGGGCCGAAGCCAGTCGCTTGATGACAGAACGGCTGGCGATGCAAAGCCGCATGGCGGCTGAGCGGTTACTGCCCTCTCTTGCTGGTGGGGCGCCGGGCGATACGGCTGCGCTGTCAGCCATCGTCAAAGAGCAAAGCGCCTTGTTAAAAGGACAAATGGCGCATCTTCAAAACAGTTTTATGCCGAAAGAACAAGAATCCAACGCGCAACGTGGATGGATCGAAAGCGGCTTTTTCTTATGGCAGCAAATCAGCCGCCAGGTTGCCGCCGAAGATTTGGCACGCCGGACGTTACCGCGCGTGAGCCCGCCGCTTTTGGGGCATGCTGCTTTGACGCGCGGCGATTGGTTTGACGCCGCGCGGACCGAGCCGGGCTTGCGCACGCTTTTGCCGTCTCAGTTCGAGGCCTATGTTTCATTGTATGATCGCACGGCGCGTGGGTTGCGTCAGGCGCGCGCTTTTTTAGCGGCTCAGGCGGTCCGAGACGGTTTAACGCCACTGCCCGATCAACAAGATCTCGCCGACCGTCTGGCCGCTTTTGCTGATGCTAGCGCGGGCGTTTCCGCTTTGGATCGTTTGATGCGCCAAGGCGCGCAGGCTTTCGGTCTTTGGTCGCCGGATGGAAAAAACGGCGATCAAGTTTTTGGAGGTGGGCTTGAAGCTTTTTGGCAAAAGCCTTTTCAATTGTTGACGGCGCAAGGCGCGCATTTATGGCAATTTGGTCATTGGGCCTTTGGCGCTTTGGGACCTGCTTTGTTTCATCCAGCGACGGCGACGACGGGCTTTTTGTTCGCGCTTGAATCGTTGGCTTTTGTCTTTGCCGGGTTTTTGTTGCTTTACGTCGTGCCGTTTTTGCCGTTGCTGCGCTTTTTCATCGCGGTTATGGAATGGGGCGTTGCTGTTTTCAGCGGCATTGTCAGTTTGCCTTTGATTGCGCTTGCCCATTTATATCCGGCAGGCGAGGGTTTTTCCGGACCTGTGGCGCGGCGGGCTTACTGGCGGCTTTTGGCTCTTTTCCTTCAGCCGATGGCGATTGTCTTTGGCTTTATCGGCGGGCTCGCGCTGTTTTGTTTGGCGGTGGCGCTTCTTTATGCCCTGCTGGGAGACGGTTTTGACGGTCAAGCAAGTTGGAGCCTTTGGGTCGTTTTGACCGTGATCCGGGCCGTGTTTGTGACGGCCTTGGCTTCGGTCTGTTTTCTGGGCGTGACGCTGCTGCCGCGCTTGCTTTTGGTCTGGGTCGGCGGCGGCGACTTGTCTGAATTGATTGTCCCTGCGCAACCAGGCGCGGCGGGCGCGCCTTCTGTCACCGTGACGCCGCTTTTGGGCGCGCCGCCAAGCGGCAGGGCTGGCCCTTCCAAGTCTTCTGCCGCGCCGTCGCCCCAAACAGCGCCCGCAGCACGTGCGCCCACGACCATGGAAGCGGCCTTGTTCCCTTCGGTTCATGAACAGCCCGCAGCAGCCGTTGTGATCGCCAAGGCCGCGGCCCGCGCCGAGGCGCGCGCAGAAGGCAAAGATGGCGCAAGTGCCGAGGCTATGGCCGCCGCAGGTGCTTCGCAAAGCGATCAAGCATATGTGCACACGCAGGCGATGAGCCGCCAAATCATCGGGGACGAGAAAACGGAAAAGCGCGCCGCTTCGGCTGGGTTGCTGCCGCCCCAGCCTTATGGCAAAGCGGAAAAAGAACAAACCGCAAAGCCCCCTGAACAAGAGCAGGCGGAAAAGAAAGCCCCATCTGCCGAACAATCGGCGGCGACAAAACAAGCGGAAGAGCGCGCCGTGCACGCAACAGAGAACAAAGACAAACCATGAAACTTGCCGTCCATGCCATCGCGCGCCTGCGCGGCCCTTTTGCCGAATTGGCCGACGATTATGCGCGTCGGATCACGAGCGGGCTGACGCAGCGCGAAATAACAGCGCCCACGCAAAAAGCCGAAGGCGAAGCGCTGCTTAAAAGCTTGCCTGCGGGGGCTTTCGTTGTTTTGCTGGACGAACGCGGCAAGGATCTAACCAGTCTGGCTTTCGCGGCCAAAATGAAACAATGGGAAGAACTCGGCAAAGCCGATCTTGTCTTTATCATCGGTGGGGCCGATGGCGTCACGCAAGCGGTCAAAGATCGCGCGGATTTTCTTTTGGGGCTGGGGGCCAAAACTTGGCCGCATAAATTGGTGCGCGTGATGTTGATCGAGCAGATCTATCGCGCGCAGCAAATCAATGCCGGGCATCCCTATCACCGCGAAGGTTCTCGTCATTCGACTTAAGAACGGGACGGGGCTGCAAAGGGCCTTTGTCTGCGTTCCGCTGCGCACGTACGAAAGGTACGCTTGCGCTGCGGTACTCTACAAAAACCCTTTTCGCCTACCGTCTCGTCCTTCATTCAAACGACGAAGGAATCAAAAGGTTAAGGATGAATTTATCTCGCGCTGGGCGGTAAAGGGCGTTAGGACTGAAGCGAACCTCAGACTGATTCGCTTTTGTCCATGACCTCTTCTTTGCCATCGCCTTTTGACGTTTTGCGCGCGACCTTTGGGTACAGCGCCTTTCGCGGTCAGCAGGAAGAGATTATTCAGCATGTCACCGCGGGCGGCGACGCTTTGGTGCTGATGCCGACGGGCGGGGGTAAATCGCTTTGCTATCAAGTTCCGGCTTTGTGTCGTCCGGGGATGGCGCTGGTTATCTCGCCGCTTGTGGCTTTGATGCGCGATCAGGTCGAAGCCTTGCGCCAGCTTGGCGTGCGTGCGGCGGCGCTGAATGCGACGCTGGCCCCGGATGAAGCGCGTTCGGTCTGGGGGCAGATCCGCGGCGGCAAGCTGGACCTTCTTTATATTGCGCCCGAGCGTCTTTTGATGGAAGGCACGCTGGCGATGCTGCAAACGTGCCCGCTGTCGTTGATCGCAATTGACGAAGCGCATTGCGTCTCGCAATGGGGGCATGATTTCCGGCCCGAATATCTTCAGCTTTCGACGTTAAAAGATTTGTTTCCGGGCGTGCCGCGCTTGGCGCTGACCGCCACGGCCGATGGCCCCACACAGCGCGAAATCGTGCGCGGTTTGGGCCTGCAAGACGGGCGCGTTTTCATCGCTAGTTTCGACCGCCCCAATATACGTTATACGATCACGCCTAAAAGCGGGCCGCGCGCGCAGCTTTTGGCGTTTTTAAAAGATCATCCGGGGCAGGCGGGCATTGTCTATGCCATGTCGCGCGCGCGGGTCGAAGAAGTCGCGGCAGCGTTGGCGGCGGCGGGGATCAAAGCGCTGCCCTATCATGCGGGTCTGCCGCCCGAGGTCCGCGCGAAGAACCAAGACCTCTTTTTAAAAGATGACGGCGTCGTGATGGTCGCGACGATCGCCTTTGGGATGGGGATCGACAAACCCGACGTGCGCTTTGTCGTGCATCTGGACTTGCCAAAAAGTATCGAGGCTTATTACCAAGAAACGGGCCGCGCCGGGCGCGATGGCCTGCCCGCCGAGGCGCTGCTTCTTTTCGGTTTGCAAGACGTTGTCCGCCTGCGCCAGATGATTGACGCGGGCGAAGCGGATGAAGCGCGCAAGCGGGTCGAGCGGAACAAGCTGGAAGCCTTGATCGCCTATTGCACGGGGGCCAAGTGTCGGCGGCAGGTTTTGCTGGGCTATTTCGGCGAAGTCATGGATCAGCCCTGCGGGTCTTGCGATATCTGCCAAAATCCGCCTCAAATGTTCGATGGCACGCTGGCCGCGCAAAAAGCTTTGTCTTGCGCTTGGCGCACGGGGCAACGGTTTGGCGCGGCGCATTTGACCGACATTTTGATCGGGGCGGATACCGACCGCATGCGCGATCTGGGGCACAACAATGTCTCGACCTATGGGATTGGTAAAGAATATGGCCGCACGACATGGCGGCATATTTTCCGGCAATTGGTTGTGCAGGGCCTGCTGGTCCCCGATCTTGAAGGGCATGGCAGTCTGCGTCTGGGGGACGAGCAGCTTTGCCGGGCCGTTTTGCGCGGCGAAAAGGAAGTTTGGCTGACCGAAGACGTGACCGAGAACCTGCGGGCCGAGTCGCGGCGCAAAAAGCGCGACAAAGCGGGCACGGCGGCGCTTTTGGACGATACCGAGGTTGCCGCGCTGTTCGAGCGGCTGCGGGCCCTGCGTTTACAGCTGGCGCAGCGCCAAAATGTGCCGCCTTACGTCATTTTTCACGATACAACGTTGATTGCGCTGGCCCGTTTGCGCCCCCGTACTCCCGCGGATATGGCCCGCGTCCCCGGTATTGGCGAAGCGAAATTGCAGCGCTATGCAGATGTTTTCTTAGAAGTTTTAAACGATCCGGCTGCCGAAGCCGCCTAAGGAAAGCTTTTGGGCGCGGCCCCCCCTTGCGTTTGCCGTCAAGGTGAGGCAAGAAAGGGGCCTTGAACGATAGACGTATGAAAAGGGATGGAAACTGCCCATGTCTCCAGGGCTTGCCGATCTTCTCCGTACCATCAAAAACCCCGCGCTGGTCTTCTTTATGGCGTGGAGCGATGTGCGCGCGCGCTATAAACGCAGTGTTCTGGGCCCGCTATGGATTACGCTCAGCACCGCCATCGGCGTGATCGGCCTTGGCTTTATTTGGAGCGAATTGTTCAAAATGGACCGCCAGTCCTATGTGCCGATGCTCTCGATCGGCCTTATCCTGTGGCAATTTATCTCGGGCAGCATTACCGAGTCGACGACGGTCTTTACGCGCCAAGCCAATTTGATCCGTAATCTCGATTTGCCGATTTCCTTTCATCCGGCCCAACTTTTGCTGCGCCAGATCATCAATTTGGCTCATAACATTCCGCTTTTCTTTTTGGTCGTTTTGTTTTTGGGCGTCCCGCTGCGGCCTGTGATGTTGCTTGCGATCCCGGCGCTTCTTTTGGTTTTTGCCAATTTATTCTGGATGGTCTTGCTGGTTGGCATGCTGGGGGCACGCTTCCGCGATTTGGAATATCTTATCAATATGATGATGCCGCTGGTTATGTTCTTTACGCCTGTCATGTATCGGGCCAGCGCGCTGCCTTTCAGCGGTAAAATCCTTTGGCTGAACCCGTTCGCGCATATGATTGAGCTATTGCGCGTGCCGTTGCTGGGCGATATGCCGTCGCTTTTCCTTGTCGCCGCGAATGTCGGTCTTTTGGTCGTTGGCGGCGGTTTGACGCTTTATATGTTCCATAAAAAACGCGACCGCGTCGCTTTGTGGGTGTGACGGCCATGCAATCTTATCTCAAATTCGATAACGTCACGGTTCAATACCCCATCTATAACAGCCATGCCATGTCGATCCGCAACCATCTGGTGCGTATCAGCACGGGCGGGCGTATCGAAAGCGAAGCCGGGCATATCCAAATCGTCACGGCTTTAAAAAACGTTTCGTTTGAGATTAACCACGGCGACGCGGTGGCCTTGATCGGCCATAACGGCGCCGGGAAATCGACGATGCTGCGCACCATGGCCGGGGTTTATGTGCCGGTGGCGGGGCAGGTGACGCGCCAAGGGCGCGTGGCGACGATGCTGGATCTGGGCGCGGGCATGGACCCTGAATTGTCGGGCTATGAGAACATTACGCGCATGTCGATGCTTTTGGGGCTGAACAAGACGCAGATCAAAGACAACATCGCCGAGATTGAATCTTTTACGCAGCTTGGCGATTTTCTTGAGCTTCCGGTTCGCACCTATTCATCGGGCATGGCGACGCGCTTGATGTTTGCCGTCGCGACATCGACCAAGCCCGATATCTTGCTGGTGGACGAAGTTTTCGGCACTGGCGACGCCGAGTTCCAAGCCAAAGCCAAAGAGCGCATGGAGGCGCTTATTCGCTCGGTAGGCATTTTTGTGTTTGCCTCGCATAACAACGCGATGGTCCGGCAATATTGCAACCGGTTCTTTTATCTGGAACACGGCACCGTGCGCGAAATCTCGGCTGACGAGATCCCGGCGGATAATTGATCCGTGATGCGTTATTTTTTTGACGAATCAGTCTTCGTTTGTTTTTTGACTCGTTGGGGAAGGCGAAGCATTTGTATAATGACGCCAAAAGCTACCGTTCCGCCCAATGCGACAACGGCTGATGTATAGCCCTGTTGCGCGCAGAAGATGATGCCAGCGATGAGAAAGGTAAAGGCAAGGAAGCCCGCAATAAGTGAGGCCTTTATTTGCCAAGTTTCTGTTGCTGTCCGTGCTTCAATGACAGCATGGCGATGTATCTGTTCTTTTTCTGATAGGCAAAGAACGCGCTCGGCTCCACCGGGAATGATCTCTTCTATTTGTCTTAGATAATCTGCGGGAGGCGTTGGGCCTTGATAGACTTGTGCAACAAAGGCTTCGCGGTGCAGGGCGGTTGTCCCTCGCGATATGGAATTCTCGATGTCAGAAGGCGAGGTATTCGTCAGCGGTTGATCTGTTTCAGTCATTTTTAAAGATTCAAGGATAGTTGCCGTGAGTCGGAAACATTGGCGGTCTTTAATACTTCTTCAATGGCTTTTTGGACATCCCCTCTTAAAGCAATTGAATCCGCTTCAAAAGAATCGTCTTCCAAATCGGAAAAGGGGGTAAGAGGCGCAAAGGGAAGGGTAAACGCCGTAAAACCTCTTAAAAAAGAGGCTAGGGGCGAAGGATAGAGCGGTGCCTGATCTGACAATAACAACATGTTGCTATAATATCAATCTAGGTAAAGAGATGCCACATAAAAAAGAATAGCAGAATCAACCGATAAGTTAAATTCCCGTTGACTCTGAAATCTTAAAGGTTCATTAAAAAGGACCAAATAGATACTATATTCAGCAGATTCGGCGGGAGGCTCTTTTCATGATCCGGCTCAGCAAGTTGGCGGATTACGCCTTTATCCTTTTGACTCAAATGGCGATGGATGCCCCCAAGGCTGCGGCGGCTTCGGATCTGTCGGCCTCCACCCAGTTGCCGCTGCCAACGGTTGCCAAGATTATGAAAATGCTTGCCAAAGGCGGTGTCGTGACGGCGCAGCGCGGGGCGACGGGTGGCTATCGTTTGGCGGCCAGTGTGACCGATACCAGCATTGCCTCGATTATCGAGGCGGTGGACGGGCCCATTGCTTTGACCGATTGCGTGCGCGGTAGCGGCGATCAGGGTTGCGCGGCCAGTGGGGTTTGCCCGATGCGTCAAGGCTGGACCAAGGTCAATCAAGCGATCAAAACGGGGCTGGAAGGCGTGACCTTGGCCGATCTGATGGAATGTTAAGAGGCGCGTCATGACGGATAAAACGGTGCAGGCCGACGCGCTTTTGGCGGATAATTTAGGGGCTTATAAGTACGGTTTCGTCTCGGACATTGAAACCGATACGCTGGCTGCCGGGCTGAATGAAGACGTTATTCGTCTGATTTCATCCAAGAAGAACGAGCCCGATTGGATGCTTGATTTTCGTTTGCAGGCGTTTGCGCAGTGGCAAAAAATGACGCCGCCTTGCTGGGCGAAGCTGACATTTCCGCCGATTGATTTTCAGGCGATTTCCTATTACGCCGCGCCGCGCGCGCATAAAGAAGCGCCGCAAAGCTTGGATGACATCGACCCCGAAATTCGCCGCACCTATGAAAAGCTTGGCATCCCGTTGGCCGAACAAGAAAAATTGGCGGGCGTTGCCGCCCCAAGGGTCGCGGT
This sequence comes from uncultured Rhodospirillaceae bacterium, assembly GCA_964390005.1. Lineage (GTDB taxonomy): Bacteria > Pseudomonadota > Alphaproteobacteria > UBA9219 > UBA9219 > CAYMGM01. The sequence continues at coordinate 21,577 of CAYMGM010000013.1, forward strand.
CGATGCGGTTTTGGATAGCGTCTCGGTCGCGACGACGTTTAAGAAAAAGCTGGAAGAGATCGGCGTTTTGTTTTGCCCGATCAGCGAAGCCGTTCAAAAATACCCCGATTTGGTGCGCCGCTATTTGGGCAGCGTCGTCCCGGCGCGCGATAATTTTTATGCGGCCTTGAATGCCGCCGTTTTCAGCGATGGTTCGTTTGTCTATGTGCCGCGCGGCGTGCGCTGTCCGATGGAGCTTTCAACCTATTTTCGCATCAATGCGGAAAATACGGGCCAGTTTGAGCGCACGCTGATCGTGGCCGACGATGAGGCTTACGTCAGCTATTTGGAGGGCTGCACGGCGCCCAAGCGCGATGAAAACCAATTGCACGCCGCCGTTGTCGAATTGGTGGCCGAAGAACGGGCCGAGATCAAATATGCCACGGTTCAAAACTGGTATCCGGGCGATGCCGAAGGGCGCGGCGGTATTTACAATTTTGTGACCAAGCGCGGTCTTTGCCGCGGGCGGGCGTCGCATATTTCATGGACGCAGGTCGAAACGGGATCGGCCATTACGTGGAAATATCCTAGCTGCGTTTTGCAAGGCGACGATTCCGTTGGCGCGTTTTATTCGGTGGCGATCACCAACAACCGCCAGCAAGCCGATACGGGCACCAAGATGATTCACATCGGCAAAAATACGCGATCGACGATTATCTCGAAAGGGATCAGCGCGGGCTTTTCGCAAAATACCTATCGCGGCCTTGTCCGCGTGGCGCGAACGGCGAAAGGGGCGCAAAACAAAACGCAGTGCGATAGCCTGCTGGTCGGCAAAAACTGCGGCGCGCATACGGTGCCGGTGATTGAATCGCGCAACGCCACGGCGCGGCTTGAGCATGAAGCGACAACGTCGAAAATCAGCGAAGACCAGCTTTTTTACTGTCAGCAACGCGGCCTGTCGCTTGAAGAGGCGATGGCCTTGATCGTGAATGGCTTTTGCAAAGAAGTTTTACAAAAATTGCCGATGGAGTTCGCTGTCGAAGCGCAAAAACTGGTCGGCATCAGTTTGGAAGGAAGCGTAGGGTAGGGCATGTTAAAGATCGAAAATCTTCAAGCTGAAATTGACGGACGCGCGGTGCTGCGCGGCCTTGATCTGGAAATCCCCGCGGGCCAAGTGCACGCGATCATGGGGCCAAACGGCGCGGGCAAATCGACCTTGTCGCATATTTTGGCGGGGCGTCCGGGCTATCGCGTCACGGGCGGGCGCGTGACCTTTAAAGGCCAGGATCTTTTGGCCCTGAAGCCAGAAGAACGCGCGGCGCTAGGCGTTTTCTTGGCTTTTCAATATCCGGTTGAGATTCCGGGCGTCTCGAACATGGTTTTTTTAAAGACGGCGCTCAATGCCGTGCGCAAGGCCCGCGGCCAAAGCGAAATGGACGCCTTACAAGTTTTAAAGACGCTGCGCGCCAAGGCGGCGGCGCTGGGCATGACCGAAGAGATGATGAAGCGCGCGGTCAATGTCGGCTTTTCGGGCGGCGAGAAAAAACGCAACGAAGTTTTGCAAATGACGTTGCTCGAGCCGTCGCTTTGCCTGTTGGACGAAACGGACAGCGGGCTTGATATCGATGCGATGCGCATTGTCGCCGATGGCGTGAACTCTTTGCGCGCACCGGATCGTTCGATGGTGGTGATTACGCATTATCAGCGCCTTTTAGACGCGATCAAACCCGATCGCGTGCATGTGCTGGCCAAGGGGCGCATTCGTACGTCGGGCGGGCCCGAACTGGCGCTTGAACTGGAAGAAAAAGGCTATGCCGCGTTCGCAGGCGATGCCGAGGAGGAAACGCTATGACGCAAGCCGCCAAAACAGTTGTCTTTGATTGGAATGGCACGTTGCTGAACGATACGCCCGTGACACTGGGAGGCATGAATGCGACGTTAGAGGCTTTTGATCATAAGCCGATTGACGAAGCGCGTTTTCGGGAATCGTACGATATTCCGATTGCGCGTTATTATAAAAAAGTTGGTTTTTCGGATGCCGAAATCTCGGCACATGACTTCAAGATGGTGAATATTTTTCACGATTATTATGCGGAGAATGCGTCTGCATCGCCTTTGTATGACGGCGTGGCACAATTGCTTGCCGATTTGCGGGCGGGTGGCACGCATCTTCTTATTCTTAGCAACCATCTGCGCGAAGCGATTGTGCCATTTTTAGATCAATACGGCATCGCCGGTTTGTTTGACGAAGTGATGGCCTACGAAGACCGTAAAACGCAGCTTTCCAGCAACTTTTTCCCGGAAAAGGAAAACAAGAAACTGACCAAGGGCGAAAAGCTGCGCTTGTACGTCAAGGAAAAGAAACTGACGCCCACGGATATTGTCGTCGTCGGCGATACACCGGAAGAAACGCATATCGCGCGCGATATTGGGGCCTATAGCTTGGCGCTGACCTATGGTTATGCGTCGCGCGCGCGTTTAGACGCCGTCAAGCCCGATTTGATTGCCGATACGCTGGATGGCTTGCGCCCGTTTTTGAAGGCCAAAGGATTTTTGCCATGATCTTGCAGGCGCTCGCCAAGGAAAAAGAAACAGCGCCTGCGCTGTGGCGTTACACAAACCTTGCGCCCTATACTGGGGCCGCGTTTGCCGCCGCGCCGCAGCCAGAGATCTTGGATTTGCCTGCGCCGCTGGTCCCCGATGGCGCGCGCCTTGTTTTCATCAATGGACAGTTAAACGAAGCAGCTTCACACGTGCCGGAAGGTTTGTTCCGCCTGTCGGCGGCGGATGGCGCACTTCGGCTGGATGTTCAGGCTTCTGTTTGCTTGGCAATCGATCCGCTTGAGCTTTTGTTTATCAATCAGGCGGGCGATGCGCCTTATGAAGTTCAAACGGACTTGTCGTTAAAGCTGGCAGCCAGTGCGCGTTTGACGGTTATTGAACGGCATATGGCATGTGGCGCGGGCGCGCCTTTTGCGCATCGTCTGGTTTTAAAAGCGGGGCTTAGCGCCGGGGCCAAGCTGGTTCACGGGCGTCTGGTCTCGGGACAAAAGGAAACGCTTTTCTTTGGCGATTTGCGCGCCAAGCTGGCAGAAGGCGCCATGTTCGATCACGCCAGCGTTTTGGCAAGCGGGCCTTTGCTGCGTCAGACGATTGATGTGACGTTGGCGGGGCGCAAGGCTTCAGCGCATTTGACGGGCCTTATGCTGCCCGGTGCCGACGAACAGGCCGATACGCTGACCTTTGTGCGTCATGCAGCGCCGGGGGGCACATCGCGCCAGCTTTTCAAAACGGTTATTTCCGATAATGGGCGCGGCGTTTTTCATGGCCTTGTGCGCGTCGAAAAAGGGGCCGATCAAACCGACGCCGCGCAAACGTCGCGCGCGCTTCTTTTATCGGGGCGCGCCGAAATGGACGCGCAGCCCGAGCTTGAGATTTTCGCCGACGATGTCGCCTGCAGTCATGGCAGCGCGGTGGGCGATTTGGATCAAGACATGCTGTTTTATCTGCAATCGCGCGGTATCCCTGAATCCGAAGCCCGCCGTCTTTTGGTGCGCGCCTTTTTGGTCGATGGCGTGGATGCCGTTTTGCCGCCGCCTTTTGGCGCGGCGGCGACCCAAGTTATGGAGGACAGGCTCGCCAGCCTTTTTCACGCGCAAGACGAAAGGATCTCCGCATGACGCCCGCGACGTTACGTGACGATTTTCCCTGCCTTTTGAATTCCGTGCGCGGCAAAAGACTTGCCTATTTGGACAGCGCAGCCAGCGCGCAAAAGCCGCGTCAAGTTCTGGACGCGATGCGTCATTTCTATGAAAACGATTATGCCAATATTCATCGGGGCGCTTATCAGCTTAGCCAGCGCGCGACCGAAGCGTATGAAAACGCGCGGGCGCGTATCGCGCGTTTTATCGGGGCCGGTAAGGCAGAGGAAATCGTTTTCACGCGCGGCGCGACGGAAGGCGTTAATTTGGTAGCCGCGACCTGGGGCCGTCAAAATCTGCGCGCGGGCGACGAAGTCGTTTTGACGCAGCTTGAACATCACGCGAATATCGTGCCGTGGCAGATGCTGCGCGAAGAAAAAGGGATCGAACTGAAGATCGTTCCTGTGACGCCTGATGGGACGGTTCTTTTAGAGGATGTACGCGCGGCGCTAAGTGCGCGGACCAAGCTTGTGGCGACGGCCCATGTCTCGAATGTCTTGGGGACCATTCTTCCGGTCCAAGATATCGCGCGGATCGCCCATGAAGCGGGGGCTTTGTATCTGGTTGATGGTTGTCAGGCGGTGCCTCACTTGCCGGTCGATGTGCGCGCGCTGGGGGCTGATTTTTACGTTTTCTCCGGCCATAAGATTTATGGGCCGACCGGCATTGGCGCGTTGTATGGCCGTTTGGATTTACTGAACGCAATGCCGCCGTATCAAGGCGGCGGCGATATGATCGAAAGCGTGACGTTTGCGCACACGACGTATCGAGAGGCCCCTTGGCGCTTTGAAGCAGGCACGCCCGCCATTGCGCAGGCTGTGGGGCTGGCGGCGGCCATGGATTATGTCGAAGCGATCGGTTTTGATCCGATGATCGCGCATGAAAAAGAACTTTTGGCCGCGCTAACCGAAGGCCTGCGCCAGATCGAAGGCGTGACATTGGTGGGCACCGCGCCGCAGAAAACGGGCATTGTTTCTTTTACGATGAAGATGGCGCATCCACACGACATCGGAACCATTTTGGACTCGGAAGGCGTTGCCATTCGCACCGGGCATCATTGTGCGCAACCTTTGATGGATTATTTGGGTATTCCGGCGACGGCGCGCGCTTCGCTGGGGCTTTATAATACGATCGAAGATGTCGAGGCGTTCTTGCGCGCGGTCCATAAAGTGGAGGTTCTTTTCAAATGACAGAGACCGAACAACTCTCCGACGATTTGCGTGATCTGTATCAAGAACTGATCTTGGATCACGGCAAGCACCCGCGCAATTTTCACGCGCTTGAAGGCGCTCATTGCGAGGCCGAAGGCTATAATCCCTTTTGCGGCGATAAATTGACGCTTTACCTGTCCGTGGACGACAACGGGCATATTGCCGACGCCAGTTTCCAAGGCAGCGGCTGCGCCATTTCGACGGCATCGGCGTCGATGATGACAGACATGCTGCGCGGTAAAACGGCAGCGGCGGCGCGGCGTCTGCTCAGTTATTTTGAAAATCTGTGCCTTGATCGCCCTGCCGATCCCGCAGGCATTGACCCCGACGATCTTGAGCGTTTACAAGCTTTGGGCGGCGTGCGTCATTACCCCATGCGCGTCAAATGCGCGACGCTGGCTTGGCGGACGCTTGAAAACGCGCTTGATCCCGCCAGTGCCGCGCACGATGTGGCCAAGACCGAGGCTTAAGCTTGATTGGGCGTTGACGAAATCGAAGGGGCCGCGTTTTTGTAAGCCCATCTTTCAATCGCCCCACTGGGGGTGCGCGGGCTTTTGATCTCAGTGAAGATGATCTGCTCTGGATCGATGGGGAGGCTTACTCTTCCGCTTTTTCTGTCTCTGTAAAGCGCCAGCGTTTTGTGGGCTGCCTCTTGAAGGCTTTGGGAGGCCGAATCTGTTGCATAAAGGCGCGCCATTTTATTGAGTGGGCGGCCTATCTGTCCGCGCATGGTTCCCGGATCGTTGTTCAGAACAAGGGCGACGATCTCAAGCGCTTTCAGACGCGCTTCAAGCGGTAAGGCCTCATCTTTAGCCATCATGGCCAACCCGGTTCCCAAATGCACATGGTGCAAGTTTTTGTTGAGCCGCAGAACGTCGCGCATGGTTGCCAAATGGCGCAGGCGCAGATCATCGTCGCGCTCGCTTTGCGTTGCCGATAAAAGAGGCGTCAGAACATCGCTTGATGCCACGGCGCTGTTCGCGTCCAGCATTTCGTCCAGATTGTCGGTTAGCATCATCTGAATGATCGGGTCGTTTTGCTTCTTCATCATTTCGGCCAAGAAAGCGGCATCGCGCGGCGCTTCACGATAAGGACGGCGTTGCATGATAAGGGCGTGATAGGCTGTTAGCGCGTGGGTCAGGGCAAGGGTCTCGTCGCCCAGCTGTTCATATTCGATCAAAGGCTTTAAGCGTTGGATCAAACGACTGGGTTTTTGAGGGGGGACGCGGCGACACAGCATGGCCGTTTTGTCATAAAGGCTTTCGCGGACCTCGGGATCTGTTTCGTTTTCGGCCCAATTCAAGAGTTGCGTTTGAAGTTTGTCGCTTTTTTCTTTGAGCCCATCCTGTGACAAAGCCAAAAGACCTTCAAAGGCGTCCAAGATGTCAAGTCTCAGATCCGTTTCTTTCGCCGCGCTTCCTAGGGTTAAAAGGTCTCTAAGATTGTAGGCGTGTTGAGCCGTTTTTTCCGGTGTGCCCAAGGCAAGAGGCGCTTGAGGCATCAGCCGATCATGCATCGCGTTTAGACAGGCGCAAACAGCATGCAAGATAAAAGCTGTCGGGTGACGGCGCCCATAGGCGATCAAGGCAGCGCCCGCGCCCGTTTGAAAGGATAAGCGCGCGAGAGGCTCTGAAGCCCGTAACAGACGTGCCCAATCAACTAAGATACGTTCGACGTTGAGATTGAAAGGCTTTTCAAGCATGCTTTGAAAGCCGATGGCAAAGAGCCGCGCCGCTTGAGGGTCTTGGTGGACCAAGGCCAAGGTTTCAGGCGCTGGGTCTACGGGCGCTGCATCAAGCGAGCCCCTAAAAGCCCACCGATCGCACCAAAAGGCGATCAAAAGGCCGGGGTCTTGCACTGAGGTGGTCCGTTGTGTGGGGAGGGTCATGATCAAAAATCCTCTCAGCCTTGCGTCGGGACGCGCATGCCAAAGAAATTGATCAAACCCGCGGCGTTATGCCGGATCGCTTGACTGGCATCGCCAAGATGGATCTTGAGGCGCGGGTCCCATCCTTTTTGTGGCGCGAGCTTCTGGATCTTTTCAAAGCGTCTGTAAACGTGGGTCGAAACGCTTTGTCGGCGTCGGCTTTGCTCCTGCGCCCATGTTTTCAGCGAGGCGGCGACCAAAACGTGGCTGATACGGTGCAGATGCCCCTTTTTCTCTTCGATGATATCGCAAAGGTCAAGGATATCGGCCTCGGGCGCGGAAACGGCGGGAGCTTGAAAACAATTGCCGATGATGCTGGCCCAATTCTCGCAAAGATCTTGGCGACCGCCGACAGAGGCGCGAAGGGACGTCTGCGCCGTTTTATAATCGCCTTGCGTGATGAGTGCCGGATCGTCGTGCGATAGATCTTGTAGAATACGGCCTGCCAAAAGCTTTTCTTCATCCGTTTCAGCGTGCGCGGCGCGTTCAAAGAAAAAGCCCATAAGATTTTGATCGACGCCATAAGCTGGGGGCGTTTTTTCTAGAGCTTCAAGCGCCGCTGCCCGCATTGTCTTGCTTGGCAGTTCGCGCGCCTCTTTCTTTAACAAAAAGAGAACCAAAGGCCCGTTAATCCGCCCTTTGGCGCCGTCGCATCCCAGACCAACGGCGAACAAACCGGCGGCGCGTGCATAAAAAGTTTCATCCTTTAACGCGATGGCCTTTTTCATCAGCGTCCACGCAAAAGCCGCCGTGCGGGGCGGCAGTAACGCGGCGTTATCGTTTACCAGGTCTGGTAATGTTAGACAAAATTGCGAGAGAAAGGCGGGGTCTTTTTTTGTCTCGGCTTTATCCAGCAGCAAAGCGGCAAGGGGGTGCCTTTGCTTATGCTTGCCAGCGGGCTTGCGGCTGAAGCTGTTCAGTTGAGCAGCCAGCGTGCCAACGCTTTTCAGGGCAGCACAGGCCAGTTTGGGATCTTTTTCGTGGCAAACAAGGGCGACAAGATCCGCCAAAAGATCTTCGCGCACCGCTTCGGTCTGTAACCAAGGCAACGAATAGGGATCGACGTTGCCGTGAAGTGTGTCAAGACAGCTTAAAGCCGCGCTGCGTGCTGGCAATGTTTTTGCGTTTTTGGCCATATCCAAAAAAACGCTTCCCATGTTTTCTTGCCGTGCGACAGCCAGAAAGGTTTCGTTATCAAGTAACGCGTGGAAGGCGTCGATATAGGCTTTGTTGCCGAGACGCGGACTTTGGCTCAGGCGGCGGCACAAAAGGCGCGCCGCCTCGTCACGCGGCAGATCGCTTTGCAACCGGGTCTGGAGGACCAATTCTTCCGGCTTTGGCAGACCGCCCTTTTTTCCTTGGGGCCTGACCAATGAAAAGGCGGCTTCCCAATAATCAAAAACAAAAGTCGGGTTCAGCTGTAATTGAGCAACCATCATTCAAACAATTCCTATAAAGCCTTTAAAAGATTAAGATGAATTATTAGGCTAAGCCTTCCCGTGCGGGAATAAGAATCTATGGTTAATCTTGCCGTTTGGGGGTTGAAAGCATAAAGTCAGCTGCCGCCGCGCTTTTGCAAGCGCTTTGTTTGAACTATGATAAGCGCATGACAAAACAGCCCGAATCGCCGGATAAGACCCCTGATCGTCGCCGCCAGAACCGCGGACGCCGTGCCGAAGATTTTCTGACGCCCAATTATCGCGATCTGATCGATGGCGCGGTCCAAGGCATTATGGTTCATACGAACTTCAAACCTTTGTATGTGAACAAGGCGTATGCGCAGCTTTTGGGCTATGACAGCCCAGAAGAAATGATGGCGCTGCCGTTGTTGCGTCCGCTGATTCCGCCCGAGTTGTGGCCGCAGGCTGAAACAAATTACAATGAAATGGTCTATGGCGACCTGAAGACATCCTTTTCGCGGACGCGCGGCGTGCGCAAAGACGGGCATGAAATCTGGCTGTCGGTGACCCAGCGCGTGATCGATTGGCATGGAACGCCCGCCATTCAAGTCAACGCCTTTGACATTGGCCATCAAGTCGCGATGGAACAATTGATGCTGGATAACGAGCAGCTTTTGCGCGCGATGCTCGAGATTTTGCCTGTTCCTGTTTACATCGAGCGTCGCCGCGACAGCCGTCTTTTGTTTGTCAATCGCAAGACGTGTCTTCTTTTCCAGCAAAGCGCGGGGCCCTTGTTGCACGCCAAGGCCGTGTCGTTTTTTGTCGAGCCCGAAGATCATCAAAAACTACGCGGACTGATCGATGCCGTGCGCGATATCCGTGAGATCGAAGTGCAAATGCGTTCGGCACAGGGCCGCTCCTTTACGGCGGAAATGGCGGCGATTGTCATGGATTATGATGGCGAACCCGCCGTTCTGGTGTCGCTAAACGATATTTCGCAACGCAAGCAGTTGGAAGCCGAGCTGTTTCATCAAGCCAATACCGATGCGCTGACGGGCATCAACAATCGCCGCGCTTTTATGGTGAAAGCCGATCAAGAAATTCGCCGCGCGCAACGTTTTGGGCGTGCGTTGTCGGTGATGATGCTCGATTTGGACCATTTCAAACAAATCAACGATCGCTTAGGTCATGCGGCTGGCGATGCTGTTTTGGAAGGTACGGTTAAAGCCGCGCTGACCTGTCTGCGCGAAGCCGATGCGATTGGCCGTATGGGCGGCGAAGAGTTTGCCGTGATCTTGCCGGAAACGCCGATTGAAGGGGCGCGCATGGTGGCCGAGCGTCTGCGTCAAGCGATTCAAGAGGCGACCATCGACGCCGGAACGGACGAGCCCGTTCATTGCACCACAAGCGTTGGGCTAGCTCAAATGATGGAGCAAGACAGCTCCATCGACGATCTTCTCCGTCGCGCGGACCGCGCGCTTTATCGGGCGAAGATGAAGGGGCGCAATCGGACCGAAGTGGATGAGTAAAAAAGATTGAGCCTTCAATGCCCCGTATAACCCCTCAATGGAAACGCGCAGGCGCTCTGGTTTCGGGCGCGCTTTTATCGTTGGCTTCTTTTGTCGTTTGGGCTCTTGGCGATGTTTTTACAAAATTGGCGGGGACCTCGGGCCTTCCCATCTTTTTGATCATCGGGATCGCGAGCTGGGCGAACGCTTTCTTTTTTCTTGCCGCCTATGCAGCGCCCGAAAAAAGACGCCGGATCTGGCCGTGCAGTTGGCGGCGACATGCCCTTCTTTTGTTGATCGAGCTGATGGCGACCCCGCTCTGTGTCCTGTCTTTTACGCGCTTGCCTTTGACAACGGTTTACGCGGCGCTTTTTTTGTCGCCGCTTCTGATCTCGCTTTACGCTGCCGTGTTTATGCATGAGCCTTTTGGGCGTAAGCAACTTCAAGCCATTTTGCTGGGCTTTGTCGGTGTGATGATTGCGTTAAAACCTTCGGGTACAGCGCTTTCGCGCGAAACGTTGGAAGGCTATGCAGCCTTGGCTGGGTTCGTGCTTCTTTTTGTTTGGTGCATGATCCTTTATCGCCGTTATCAAGATCTTGAAACGCCTGAAAACATGGCTTTTGCGCCTATCTTTTTCCGCGCAATTGTCTTTTTACCCCTTTATATCGGTTTGCTTGACGTCGCTTCGTGGCGGCAAGTTGTTTATACGGCGATTTCGGGCGTTTTGACGGGCGTTGGCACGTTGTTAATGGCGCGTGCCTATCAAAAAGCGCCTGCCGCTGTCGTCTCCCCCTTTCACTATAGCCAAATCATCGTTGGCGGCGTAGCGGGTTATTTGCTGTGGGGGGACCGACCCAGCTTGTTTCTTGTCGGTGGTTCGTTGCTGGTTGTTGCCTCGGGCCTTCTCATCGCCCGCGATGCGCACCAAAAAGACCAAGGAAAGCCCCGCGATCATGACACTTTGAACAAGAAGGCTTCTTATGAAGAAACCGTCTAATCTCCTTCAAGGGGCCCTTTTGTCGCTTGCTGCTTTCTCGCTTTGGTCTTTAGCGGATGCCTTTACAAAACTGTCAGGCACGTCGGGGCTTTCCGTGCCTGTTATTGTCGGGATTGCCAGCTGGGCCAATGCGATTGTTTTTTTGGCAGCCTATAGCGGTAAAGAGCGGCGCAAAAAGCTTTGGCCTCAAAGTTGGAAGCGACATGGCTTGTTGCTTGGGACTGGATTGGTCTCTTCACAGCTTTATGTGCTGGCCTTTTCTCTTTTGCCTTTGACAACCGTTTATATCGGATTGTTTTTGTCGCCTTTGGTGATTTCGCTCGGCGCGGCCCTGTTTATGGGCGAATCGCTGAAGCCGCGGCAGGTCTTTTTCATTTTGCTTGGCTTTTGTGGCGTCGTTCTTGCGCTGAACCCTTTTGCCGCCCCTGAAGGCCCGTCAGCCGTGACCAAAGGCTATGGCGCCCTTGCTGGCTATGTTTTGCTTTTTAGTTTGCTGATGTTGCTTTGTCGGCGCTTTCAAAACCGAGAGACTGCCGAAAGCTTGGCTTTTGTGCCTGTTTTTTTGCGCGCTATTGTTTTTATGCCCTTTTATCTTGGCCTGTTGGGGCAAGTCACGGCGCTTCAGGCTTGCTACACGGCGCTATCGGGGATTTTGTCGGGGCTGGGCATGCTGTTGATTGCCAAAGCCTATCAACGGGCTCCGGCGGCCATCGTTTCGCCCTTTCATTACAGCCAGATGATTTCGGGCGGCTTGCTGGGCTATTGGTTTTGGAATGATAAGCCAAGCCTGTCGCTTATCGCTGGAAGCGCGCTCATTATCCTTTCGGGTCTGTGCGTTGCGCACGAAGCCCACCGGCAAGGCTTGCAGGAAGAAGCGTCGGCAACAAATCCGTCTTTACTCTGAAAGAAGCTTTTTTAAATCGGCTGACGACGGTACGCCGCCCTTGGGGGCCGCTTCTTTCTTTTTCACTGTTTTGGGCGCGGTCGCGGCTTTTGCGGTTTCTTTTTTGGCGACCGGTTTTTTGGCGGCAGGCTCGGCCTTGGCCTTCGCAGGCGCTTCTTTCTTCACCGGCGCGGCTTTGGGCAGACCGGGGATCTGAACGCTACAAGCCTTGCTCATGGCGGTATAGGCCGCGTCTGCGCCCTTCAAAGCGACGGTATCGGCAATGGGGGTCCCCGCCACGCTGGTACCGCTGATCGCCAAGCTCGCGGCGCTACGGATCGCCAAGGCCAGCGCATGATCCGTTGCGGAGTCGCGCGACCAAGCCGTGTCGTTTTGCGTAAAAAGGTTAAATTGTTTGCTGCCGATGTTGATGTTGACATCGGTTGCAGCTTTAAACTTGGTCCCAGCCGAATAGCTGACGACATCGGTTGTGTTTTCGCCGGGGCGGTGCGTAATCATCAAGACCACATTGCCGCGCTTTGCCTTTTTGGCCGCGCCTTTGGCTTCAGGAGCTTTGGCCGTGATAGACATATAGCAAACGTTATGGTTACCGTCGGCCATTTTATAGGCGGTCCAATAGCCAAACTTACCCAATTCTGCGGGCGCCGCGAAGGCCGGCGTCAGGGGAAGGCCCCCTAAAACGACAGAAAGAGCGAAAACGGACACACCCTTGGTAAGGCGCGTCAGGAAGCGAGACGAATCAAACATGATCAAAGAGATACCTCTTTGCGGCTGGATCTGTCCACCCTTTGAAAGAAGGGACGGTGTTCTTTTTAGTCTTCGGCGCCCGTGCCGCCATTCAAACGATCGCGCAATTGCTTGCCCGTTTTGAAAAACGGCACGCATTTTTCAGCGACATCAACGACATCGCCTGTGCGGGGGTTGCGGCCAGTGCGCGCGCCGCGATATTTCACCGAAAAAGCGCCAAAACCGCGCAATTCGACCCGATGGCCGCGTGCCAAAGCATTAGAAATTTCGCCGAAAACGGTTCCGACGATACGTTCAATATCGCGTTGGAGAAGATGCGGATATTTTTCTGCAAGACGCAAAATAAGGTCAGATTTTGTCATGTGAGCGCGCTCCAGAAAAGGTGAAAAGGCTCAAAGAAACTGAGTCTTTGATCTATTTCACAAAAGTCTGCCAAAGCTATCGCCCCACGTCAAGTCTGCGGGGAGCTTTTGTGGCCTTTTTTTTGGAAGAACACAACTTCATCAAAGATATGCCCGGGCTGGGCCCGGGGTCCTCTGTTGGGGCTCATCTGCAACCCCATGGGTATGCGCCTGTCTGCTTGAGAGGGTGGCACAACGCCTCTTCGTCATCCCCGCGGCTTGTCGCGCCGACGCGCGGGGAGGATGAAAGAGGGGGGGCAGGTGGTGCAGAATCTTACCGCATACCTCTATGAAATTGATGAGCCCAAACAGAAGGCTGCGGGCCCAGCCCGCAAAAAACCGTGGAAAGGTTTCCCCTTCCACGGTTTTCTTGTTCTTGGCAGCAAATCTTTTGTTTCAGAACGTTTCCGCATACCCAAGGGGTTGCAGATGAGCCCAAACAGAGGGCTGCGGGCCCAGCCCGCAAAAAACCGTGGAAAGGTTTCCCCTTCCACGGTTTTCTTGTTCTTGGCAGCAAACCTTTTGTTTCAGAACGTCTCCGCATACCCAAGGGGTTGCAGAGGAGCCTAAACAGAAGGCCGCGGGGCCACCCCGCTTAGAAGTCCATGCCGCCCATGCCGCCCATGTCACCGGCGCCGCCAGCGGGCGGGGCCTTCTTTTCGGGCTTGTCGGCGATCATCGCTTCCGTCGTGATGAGGAGAGCGGCAACCGAAGCCGCGTTTTCCAAAGCCACGCGGACAACCTTGGTCGGATCGACGATACCGGCCTTGAGCATGTCCACATAATCGCCCTTCTGTGCATCGTAGCCAAAGCTGGTGTCTTTCTGTTCCAGCAAGCGGCCAACGATGATCGAGCCATCGACGCCAGCGTTTTCGGCAATGCGACGGATGGGGGCTTCCAGCGCCTTGCGGACGATGTCAACGCCGCGGCGTTGGTCGTCATTGGCAACCTTGACCTTTTCGATCGCGCGGATGGCGTACAGAAGCGCCGTGCCGCCGCCAGCGACGATGCCTTCTTCAACGGCAGCGCGCGTGGCGTGCATCGCGTCATCAACGCGATCCTTGCGTTCCTTCACTTCGACTTCCGTCGCGCCGCCGACGCGGATGACGGCAACGCCGCCAGCCAGCTTGGCCAGACGTTCTTGGAGCTTTTCGCGGTCGTAGTCAGAGGTCGTCGTTTCGATCTGCTGACGGATCTGCGCGCAGCGAGCTTCAATGTCTTTCTTCTTGCCAGCGCCGTCGATGATCGTTGTGTTGTCCTTGTCGATGCGGACTTTCTTGGCGGTGCCGAGCATGCCGATTTCGACATTTTCAAGCTTGATGCCCAGATCTTCGGAGATGACCTGGCCGCCCGTGAGGATCGCCATGTCTTCCAGCATCGCTTTGCGACGGTCGCCAAAGCCGGGGGCTTTGACAGCCGCGACCTTCAGGCCGCCGCGCAGCTTGTTGACAACCAGCGTTGCCAAGGCTTCGCCTTCAACTTCTTCGGCCACGATCAGAAGCGGCTTGCCCGACTGGACAACGGCTTCGAGAACAGGCAGCAAAGGCTGCAAGCCCGACAGCTTCTTTTCGTGGAAAAGGATGTAGGGGCTTTCCAGCTCGCACACCATCTTTTCGGCGTTCGTGACAAAGTACGGCGACAGATAGCCGCGGTCGAACTGCATGCCTTCGACGACGTCAAGCTCGGTTTCGAGGCTCTTGTTCTCTTCGATGGTGATCGGGGATTCGTGGCCGACTTTCTGCATCGCTTGCGCGATCATGTCGCCGATTTCCTTGTCGCCATTGGCCGAGATCGTGCCAACCTGCGCGATTTCCGCGTTGCTAGCGACTTTCTTCGAACGGGCTTTGATGTCGTCAACGATCTTTTCGACCGCCGCTTCAATGCCGCGCTTCAGGTCCATCGGGTTCATGCCAGCGGCCACGGCTTTCACGCCTTCCGACGCGATGGCGCGGGCCAAAACGGTCGCTGTCGTGGTGCCGTCGCCTGCGCGGTCAACCGTCTTGCTGGCGACTTCGCGGACCATCTGAGCGCCCATGTTTTCAAAAGCGTCCGACAGTTCGATTTCTTTCGCAACCGTGACGCCGTCTTTGGTCACGCGCGGCGCGCCAAAGCTTTTTTGAATGACGACGTTGCGGCCTTTCGGGCCCAGCGTGACGCTGACCGCGTCAGCCAACACATTGACGCCACGCATCATGCCTTCGCGGGCCTTGAGCGAGAAACGCAATTCTTTAGCAGCCATAGGAAACTTCCTTTCAGGTGTTGTGTTTTATGTTCTTTGGTAAGGGCCGCGGCTTATTTCTTTTTGCCGCCTTCGATGATGCCCATGATGTCGGACTCTTTCATGATCAGCAGGTCTTCGCCGCCGATCTTGACTTCCGTGCCCGACCATTTGCCAAACAGGATACGGTCGCCTTCTTTCACATCGAGGGCGACGATTTTGCCTTGTTCGTCACGCGCGCCGGGGCCCACAGCGACGACTTCGCCTTCTTGCGGCTTTTCCTTGGCGGTGTCGGGGATGATGATGCCGCCAGCCGTACGGGATTCGCTTTCCACGCGACGCACGACGACGCGATCATGCAAAGGACGGAATTTCATTGGTCATGCTCCATAAAAAGAATGAAGGGGAACTTTTGTTCCGGCTCCGGTTACAATAGAGGCCCACTGGCCCCTCGCTGGGGGTTTTAGCACTCCTGTCCCCAGAGTGCTAATGATCTAGGGGCCCGAAAGCCGGGATTCAAGAGTTGTGAACAACTTTTTTAAGAGATTTTTAGTCTTTGGGCGGCGCGGCGCAGTTGGCCACGCGCGGGGAATAGCCTAATGAGTTGATAAACTTCAATAAATCTTTCGGATCCAGCACAACCGAGGCGTCATTGCGCAGCGGGTGATAGGCCACATGGGGGGCCGCCATCATGCTTTCGTCCAGCACAACGCGGACGCGCCGCTCAATATCGTTGATCAAAGCGAAAGGCGTGACCGATCCCGGCGTAATATCCAGGATCTCTTGCATTAAATCCGGTTTGCCAAAAGACAGACGCCCGCTATCCAGCCGTTTTTCCAACGCGCCGAGATTGGCCCGCAAGGCACCGGGCATGACAACCAGCCACAGGTCTCCCGTTTTGCTTTTTAAAAACAGGTTCTTACAGCCGACAGCCGGAAGATGCTCTTCGATGTCGAGGCCTTCTTCGACGGTGAAAACCGGGCGGTGCCAAAAGGTTTCATACGAAATGCTAAGCGAATCCAAATAGGCAAACAAGCGCGCTTCAGGGCCAGGCGTTGCAGGCGGAAGACAGAAAGGAGCCGCTAAAGAAGACATAACAACCTGCTAAAACTTATATTTTAGGCCCATGCCAAGGCTTTGCATGCCTTCGGCCCCCGTTGTGCCTTTTGAAAGCAGAGCATCACGCCCCGCCGTCGTCCCAGCTTGATAGTCGAGCGAAAGGTTCCACTGCTCGCCCATCCGGTAAGCCACCCCGCCGCCAAAACGCATAAGGGGGACGCTGTCATTCACTTGCAAGCTGGGGTTTGCCACGGTTCCGCTGGGGGCGGCCAGTCCAAAACCGCCGCCTAAATAAGGGCTTAGGCCATCGGATTCATAATTGAAGTCGTATTTGCCATCGACCAAAAGGGCATAGACGCCCGGCGCGCTAGCAAGGCCGGTCCCTTGATAGGGGCTGTTAGAGGTCCAAGGCGTTTGGCCGCTTTTTTGGGCTTGTGCGGTGCTTGAGAAGGTCGTGCTTGAAAGCGAAAAGGCTCCAGCACGTTGTTTTTCGGCATAAAAAGGCGTTGCCGTTTCCGAGCCAAGGGCTTCTTGAGTCAAGCTGCTTCCTGTCGAGGCTGCGGCATGATTCATCGAAGGCAGCAAGCAACAGGCTGATATGAAAAGGATTTTATATAAAGCCGGGCGTTTCATCGCCTATCGTCTTTCTTTGCAACCGGGGTTTTCCCCTTATTTTCGTTGCTGAAATTATAGGTCTTTCTTTGGGTTTTTCGCAATCGTTGCGCTCGGCCCCGCCCGAATCAATCCTCACCTGTGTCCCAAAATCCCCAACGGCGGGCTGGGCCCGCGGCCATTTTTTTGGGGAAGGCTCTGGCGGATCTGTATGCGTTTACATCTTGTAACCGCCGCCTTCTTTGGTCGTAACGTTGTCACAGATCGGGGCTATTCTAGGTGGCATACCCCGGATGCAGACGTGTTCTCCCCCCAAAAATGGCCGCGGCGCCACGCCGCCACGCCGCTAGGGGAGGAAGGTGGTGGGGGCGGGATCGACGACTTGAGCGCCGTCTGGCGAAAGGGCCAAAATCGCTAAACCGCGATCGGCTTGCCCCGCCGACGTTAAACGGAAAATGCCGTCAACACCGGCAAAACCATTCGGGTTGCCAAGGGCAATCCGATCAAACGAGCCGCCGCGCCCCGCCAAAACAGCCGCAAGCGCGGTGGCGTCATAGGCTAATGTCACTAAACGTGGTGGCTCTTTGCTGTAGGTTTTGGCGTAGTTTTCCGTGAAATGCGCGCGCGCGGCGGGATCCGGCGCGGCATACCAGCCACCTGTCAATAAAGGCAGGTTTTGGCCCGAGACGCCTTCATCCCACAAACCCGTTCCTAAAAGGCGCTTGGACGTTCCATCAATCCCCGCCGCTTGAAGCGCGGGCGCGATTTTACGGACTTCACCAACCGACAAAGGCAGGAAAAGCGTATCGAATGAATCCTTTTTGGCAATCAGCGCGGCGGCTTTATCCAAAGGCTCAAGCGCGGCTATTGTTCCGCCTTGTTGGCGGACTTCGGCCTCAAAAGCTTTTTCGACCAGCTTGCCATAGGGGCCCGGCGGAATGAGGGCTGCAAAACGCTGCGCACCTTGATGGGCTGCAAAAGCGATCACGCGCTGGACTTGCGGCGCGGGCGCAAAGCCCATGACATAAGCGCCGGGCTCGGCCAACGACGCATCGGTCGATAAGGCCAGCATGTTGACGCTGGATGTTTGAACGACGGGCTTGACCGCCGCGACGTCGGCGGCAAAAAGCGGCCCAATGATTAACTTGGCCCCGCTGGCGATGGCGTCGCGTGCCGCTGTCGCTGCCATCTCGGGGCTGCCTGCCGTGTCGCGCGGCATCAATTCAAAGGCGCTGGATCCCATATCGAAAACGGCCATTTGGGCGGCGTTCAGCATCGCTTGGCCCAAGGCCGCGTGTTTGCCCGACAAGGGAAGCAAGATGGCAACTTGAAGTTTACCTGTTGGCTGCGGCGCAAGGGACGGTGCCGACGGCGTTTCATAAGGGGCGCGGGCGACGGGCAGGGCCGGGGCCGCCGAAGGTGCCGGGGCCGTGGGTTGATAGGTTTGCGCCCGCCGTGACGTTTGTTTTTGCGTCATTTTACCAACGCGCGCTAAATTGGTATCGTCTTGTGACGCGCATCCCGCAAGGCCAAGCATGCAGGCAAGGAGCAAAAATGACCAACGAAGACGCCGCGGAGGAGCCAAAGGCCCCTTCAAACGGGAAGAAAGAGAAAACGTCACCGGATTACGCATTATGGGCTCGCGACTGGCTGCAGAAAGGGCTGGGCGCTTGTGCGCCCGCCGACACCACGAAAGCTAAACGGGAAAGCGCGCGCTGTAAACCTTTCGTTGAAAAGAAAGGTACTGGCGCTGCTTGCGGCACGCTTTACGTCGTGGCGACGCCGATTGGCAATTTGGGCGATATGACCTTGCGCGGGCTTGAAACGCTGGCTGCGGCAGATGTCGTCGCTTGCGAAGACACGCGCGTGACGGGCGGGCTTCTTCACCGTTTTGGGATCAAAAAGCCTTTGCTTCCTTGCCACGACCATAACGAAGCGGATCAACTGCCGCGCTTGTTGGATGCTTTGCGGGCGGGGCAAGACGTGGCTTTTGTCAGCGATGCGGGCACGCCGATGATTTCGGACCCCGGGTATAAGATTGTCGAAGCTTGCCGCGCGGCGGGGCTTGCCGTTGTTCCTGTGCCGGGGGCTAGCGCATTGCTCACGGCTTTGGTGGGGGCGGGGTTGCCGACGGATCGCTTCTTTTTCGCGGGCTTTTTGCCTGTCAAAAGTCAGGCGCGGCAACAAGCTTTGCAAGCGCTGACAACTTATGATTCAACGCTAGTATTTTATGAATCGCCTCAGCGACTCGCCGCGACGCTTGCCGATATGGCCGCCGTCTTTGGCGAAACGCGCCGCGCGGTCGTGGCGCGCGAAATGACCAAGCTTTATGAAACCTTCGCCCAAGGAACGCCCGCGGTGCTGGCAGCCCACTGGCAAGATGCGCCGCCAAAAGGCGAAATTGTCATCGTTTTAGGGCCGCCCGCGCCTTTAGAACAAGTGGCCGCGCCCGAGATCGAAGCCTTGTTGCGGGCGGCTTTGCAGACGCAATCGGTTCGCGATGCGACGGCGGCTGTTGTGGCGCAGACGGGCGCGCGCAAGAAAGACGTCTATGCCCAAGCCTTGCGCCTTGCGGATGAAAAAGAAAGCTGATACGCCCAATAAAGACATACTGACGCATCTTATTTCTGAAATAAGAAAAGGATCTTTCATTGGTTGCGCGTATAGGCACGTTTGCTTTCGAAGGAACATCCGTTCGCCCGATTGACGTTCAGGTTCAACTGGCCTCGGGCGTCGTCGTTTTCAATATCGTGGGGCTGCCCGACAAGGCCGTGGCCGAAAGCCGCGAGCGTGTCCGCGCCGCGCTTCATGCGCTGGGCCTGTCGTTGCCTGCCAAACGGATCATCGTCAATCTCGCCCCCGCCGATGTTTTAAAAGAAGGTAGCCATTTCGATTTACCCATTGCGCTTGCCGTGATGGCCGCGATGGACGTTTTGCCTGCGCCCGAGCTTGCCGGTTATATGGCGCTGGGCGAATTGGCGTTGGATGGCGCGATCACGCGGGTGGCGGGCGCTTTGCCTGCCGCCGTTACGGCCAATGCTAATCAGAAGAGTTTTATATGCCCTGAAGCCAACGGCAGCGAAGCCGCCTGGGCGGGCGATGCGCTTGAGATTCTTGCGCCCGCCAACTTGCTCTCGCTCGTCAATCATTTTAAAGGCGCGCAGCCCTTGTCGCGGCCCATGCCGCAAATGGAAGCCAACGACTCGGCCCCTCTTTTGGATATGCGCGATATCAAAGGGCAAGAATCGGCCAAGCGCGCGATCGAAGTCGCGGCAGCGGGAGGGCATAACCTGCTGATGATCGGCCCACCGGGGGCTGGTAAAAGCATGTTGGCCGCGCGTTTGCCCGGTCTTTTACCGCCCCTATCGCCCGAAGAAGCTTTAGAGGTTTCGACCATTCACTCGCTGGCCGGACAACTTGAAGACGGCAAGCTGAGGCGCACCAGGCCTTTTCGCGATCCGCATCACAGCGCGACGTTGGCGGCTTTGATTGGCGGCGGCGCGCGTGCCCGCCCGGGCGAGATTTCCTTGGCGCATCATGGCGTTTTGTTTTTGGACGAATTGCCCGAGTTTCAACGCGCGACGCTCGAGGCTTTGCGTCAGCCGTTAGAGACGGGCCGCGCCGTCGTCGCGCGCGCTAATCATCACGTTACCTATCCGGCGCAAGTCCAATTAATTGCCGCGATGAACCCTTGCCGCTGCGGCCATCTGGCGGATCCGTCGATGGCGTGCTCGCGCGCGCCGCGCTGCGCCGAAGATTATCAGGCGCGTTTGTCAGGACCGTTGCTCGATCGTATCGATTGCACCATCGATGTTCCGGCTGTCAGCGCGGCGGATCTCAGCCTGCCG
Source organism: uncultured Rhodospirillaceae bacterium (assembly GCA_964390005.1). Classification (GTDB taxonomy): domain Bacteria; phylum Pseudomonadota; class Alphaproteobacteria; order UBA9219; family UBA9219; genus CAYMGM01. The sequence goes on from CAYMGM010000013.1 coordinate 42,090, forward strand.
CCACCCGCCGAAGGTTCGGCAGACATCGCCGCGCGTGTCGCCCAAGCGCGCGCCCTTCAGCACGAGCGTTTTGCCCGTTTGAAAAACGCAGACTCTGTCATACGCGTTAATGCACAGGCCGATGGAAAACTGTTGGAAGAAATAGCGCCGCTTGACGATGCCGCGCGAAAGCTTCTTGTTGATGCGGCGAACCAGTTGAAGTTATCAGCGCGCGGGTATCATCGCGTGTTGCGTGTTGCGCGTACGCTTGCGGATTTGGCGCAGGAAGAAGCGATCAATCGCATGCATGTTGCAGAAGCGTTGACTTACCGCCGTGGGATTTCCCGGCAACACATGGTCTAAAAAAGAAACGCGCCCCCAATTAAAAATTAACCAATATCCTGTAGTGCGTTATTCTCTTGAGGAAAAAAACGACGCTTACAGGAGCAATACGTGGACAAAAAAACAATGGGGCTTGGCTTGCGCGTTGGCGCAGCCGTGATGGCTGTCTTGGTTTCGATTATCGCTCTTTTTGCGATCAGCGGCCTTTGGATTCAAAACAACCTCTCGCGTGAGACGATGCAAAGCCGTCTTGCCGATCAGGTGATGATCGTCAAAACGGCGATGAAAGACGAAGCCTATCGCGCCGCGTCGCTTGCCGCTTTTGTCGCGGCGATGCCTGTGACGCTTGACGCTATGGAAAAAGACGACCGCAATGCGCTTTATGCCGCCTTTGGACCGGCCTGGAAAGAGGTCCAAGGTAAATATGATTTAGAGCAAATGCAATTCCACAAACCGCCTGCTACATCCTTTTTGCGGGTCAATAAAAAGGAAAAATATGGCGACGATTTATCGTCGTTTCGCGCGACCGTCGTGAAAGCCAACGCCGAACGCGTGACGGTTATGGGGTTAGAGAACGGCGTGACGGGGCTTGGGTTGCGCGGTGTCGTCCCGATTGGAACCGAAGCGCGTTTGGGCACGGTTGAGTTTGGGACAAGTTTTAACAAAGATTTTTTTGGCCGCTTAAAAAAACAATATGGCTTTGATGTTACCCTTTATACGATGGACGCCAAAGGCGCGTTAAAACCCTTTGCTTCGACGTTGGGGATTCCTCTGCCTGTTTCAGCCGATGCGTTTCAGCGTGCCGTTGGCGGCGAAAAACCCTTTTATCAAACGGATCTTCATGGCGCGCCCGTCGTCGTGATGCTTGATGCGGTCAAGGATTTTGGCGATGCGACCATTGGCGTTATTCAAATCGTTTCGGATGCGTCAAGCGTCAAGGCTGCCAACAGACATCTTCTCATCGGTATCGGATCTTTAAGCCTTTTAGCCTTGCTGGCGGGGATTGGCATTGTTCTTTATATTGCACACGCCGTTACGCAACCGATTGCGCGTCTGACCGAAGCTATGCAGCGTTTGGCCTCGGGCGATTTGACAACCCCCATTCCCGTTGCCCTGCGACATGACGAAGTTGGGGCGATTACCGAAGCCGTTGCCGTTTTCAAAGAGGGGCTTTTGCGCGCCGAGCATCTCGCCACCGAACAGAAAAGCGAACATGACGCCAGCGAAGCGCGGGCGAAAGACTTACGCTCTTTAATCGCGGCTTTTGAAAAGAGCGCCGCGCAGGAAATCGGCTCTGTCGGACAGGCTTCGTCCTCGATGGAAAAAACTGCAGGTGACATGGCGCGCCTTGCCGAACAGACAAAGCGCGAAGCGACGGATGTCTCTGCCGCGATGCGCCAGACCAGCGTCAACGCGCAAACGCTGGCCAGCGCGACGGAAGAGCTGTCGCGTTCCGTGCGTGAGATCGCGGGTCAAGTTGAAGATTCGGCGACAGCCTCGCGCCGCGCGACAGAGGAAGCCGAAGCCGCGCACCGCCGCGTCCGTAGTTTGGCCGAAGCCGCGGGAAAGATCGGCGAGATCGTCGCGTTGATCGAAGAAATCGCCTCGCAAACGAATCTTTTAGCCTTAAACGCAACGATCGAGGCGGCGCGAGCAGGGGAAGCGGGCAAAGGCTTTGCCGTTGTCGCGGGCGAGGTGAAGAATCTTGCGGGCCAAACAGCCAAGGCCACAGGGGACATTGCGGCGCAGATTCAGGCCGTTCAAAACGCGACAGGCGAGGCGGTTCAGGCCATTGATGGCATTGTCACGCGCATTGAAGCTATTAATGGAACGGCGACGGCGATTGCGAGCGCCGTTGAACAACAAGGCGCCGCGACAGACGAGATCGCCCGAAACGTTCAAGAGGTTTCGCAAGGGGCGCAGCACGTTGAAAAAGAAATGGAAAACGTAATGATGGCGGCAAACCAATCGGGGGACAAAGCCTCTTTTGTTTTACGCGATGCGCAAGACATGGTGTCGCGTGCCCAAACCTTTAAGAAAAGGGTCGATGAATTTTTACAAGATGTCTCGAAAGCGTAAAAAGACCTTCTTCAGGCCCGTGCATAGCCCTTTTGCGGCGAGAAGATCGGCTATGTAACGATACCGAGGCCCTGCATACAAAAGTTAGCCGAATGTTAACGGATGGGTCTTTAGGCTCGTTCTAACGGGTCTGATTTGCGACCTTTTCTTGCTTTGTCTGGTTTTTATCTGTCTTTCTACCCCCCCCCTATCTTTGGGAATCACGCTCCATGTCCGTTTCCTTCGCCTCCTCCATAAAAAACCTTTCCCTTGCTCTTTTGCTGACGTCGAGCCTTGTATCGGCGGCGCAAGCGGCGACGCTGACCTGGGATGGCGGAGCAGGGACCAGCAATTGGGGAGATGCCGCAAATTGGAGCAGCAATGCCGTGCCGACAAGTGCGGATGAGGTCCAGCTTAATTCGAGTGGAATTAGTCTTGATGCCCTCATAGCAAATACGGCTACATTCAGCCTTGGTTATTCAGGAGCAGGGGCTTTGACAATATCGGATGGTGGAACGCTTTCTTTCTCTGCTGGATATATTGGTAATTTGAGTGGTGCAGTTGGAACAATCACCGTAACCGGCATAGGCTCAGAGCTAGAAGGAAGCTCCGTCTTACGGATCGGAAATAGTGGTGCAGGTTCCCTTCTCGTTGAAGCTGGTGGTATTGTTTCTGTTTCTCAAGGCAATGCAGGCAATATTTTTGGCTCCACAGGTACAATAACGGTAACCGGATCTAACTCGAGTCTTTTAGCAAATATGGGCTTCTATGTCGGAAATGGAGGCCAGGCGTCGCTTACTATTTCGAATGGTGGATCGGTTTCAACATCTCATAGCTATAGTATAGCGGCAGGGTTATCGGCAACGGGTACAGGAACAATAACTGTTACTGGAAGTGACTCGGTGTTAGAAAGTGGAGGGGATGTTCGTGTTGGCACCTCAGGTTATGGTGCTCTAGTTGTTTCGGATGGAGGCAAGGTGACCTCTTCATCTGGTTATGGCGTTCTTGCTGGGACCTATACAGGCAGTACAGGAACGATGACGGTAATGGGCGCTGGCTCAACACTTGAAAGTGGGGGGCAGCTTCTCGTAGGCAATTCGGGTATAGGTTCTCTAACCATCTCTGGTAGAGGCCTGGTTTCGACGGCACTTGGTTTTGGCTCATATTCAGGAACAAATTTGGGTAGCACGGGAACGATTACGGTTATCGGGGAAGGTTCCGCATTGGAAAGCGGTTCCAGCGTCTATGTTGGCTTCCATGGAGATGGAACACTAACGATTTCTAATGGTGGAACCGTTTCGTCTGCTTCTGAGTCTAATATTTATGCGGGTACTCATATAGGCAGCACAGGCACAATTACTGTTATGGATGCCGGTTCGGCTTTAGAAAGCAGTAGAATGCTTCGTCTTGGAGAGGCTGGAACAGGAAACCTCGTCATCTCTAATGGGGGTGTTGCCTCCTCCGCGTCTGGTTTTGCCATAATAATGGGGACAAGTACCAGCGGCGTTGGCTCAATAACTTTAACCGGAGCGTCTTCTTTACTCCAAAGCGGCCAAGATATTTATATCGGCAGCCTCGGTACAGGCACCTTGACTGTTTCTGATTCAGGTTCGGTACTCGCATCGGGTGCTCTGACTATCGCGCAAAACACCGGCTCGACGGGCACGCTGAACATCGGCGCGGCGCATGGCAGCGCGGCGGCAGCGCCGGGGACAGTGTCAGCTTCGTCGATTGCCTTTGGCTCCGGCACAGGCAAGATTGTCTTCAACCACACGAGCAGCGACTATGTCTTTGACCTTGCGATCACAGGTGCAGGGA
>CAYMGM010000014.1:0-44257 GCA_964390005.1 uncultured Rhodospirillaceae bacterium
AATATTCCCCACTGCTGCCTCCCGTAGGAGTCTGGGCCGTGTCTCAGTCCCAATGAGGCTGATCATCCTCTCAGACCAGCTAAAGATCGCAGCCTTGGTGAGCCATTACCTCACCAACAAGCTAATCTAGCGCGGGCCCATCTAATGGCAATAAATCTTTCCCCCGAAGGGCGTATCCGGTATTAGCATCAGTTTCCCGAAGTTATCCCGAACCAAAAGGTAGGTTCCCACGTGTTACTCTCCCGTGCGCCACTAACGTATTGCTACGTTCGTTCGACTTGCATGTGTTAAGCCTGCCGCCAGCGTTCGTTCTGAGCCATGATCAAACTCTCAAGTTGAATCTGGCTTCGTGACTTACGTCACAAAATCCACTTAGCTTTGCCGAAGCAAAACCTTAAATTAACTAGGGTTCTTCATTACGCTCGCTCTTGCTGTTGTCTCCAACAACAAAAGACGTATTCGAACTTGTCGACTTTAAGGATGCTCATTCGGCAAAACCGCATACTGTACCTTTTCCCTTTGACTAGGGGAAAGGCCAGCGTGACTACCTTCGGCCAGTTCCTGATTTTCATCAGGTTCCCACCGCAGACGCCGTCTGCGCATCCCTTCTCATCTGATTAACAATGTCCAAGAGCAAAACTACCTCATCGAAGAGACGACAATAACTGGCCGCCAAACTTTGCTTTAGCTTGGCCTTAGCGGCGAGTGACTGTCGAAAAGTCAATAAGTCAGTACCGGCGACCGATGTCGTTCACCGATGTCCAGTAACCTACCCGCATCCCCTGCCGTTGTCTAGAGGTTTTTTACAGTTTCTTGTGGATATTTTATTTTCCGTTAAAAGCACCCCTAAACCCCGCAGAAACCCTAGCTTTTTTGAATACGAGGAGCCTCATTTTCGCTGTGGATAACCCTTTTTCGGGGTCGGCACGGGGCAAAAACTTTCATTTTTTACCCCCTCAAAACCCGTTTGGAGGGTTCTTAACCTCTTCGTGAACGCTTCCTTAAGCCCTCAGGGGCACCCGAAACTATTCTCTAAGCTTTTTTTCTGCTATATTTCCAAAGAATTAATATGGATAAACAGCATGTTAACACATTCTCTGACACCTGCAGCGTTGACGGCGATTACCCCAGAAAACGTGCGGGCTTTCTTCCAAAAAGCCCCCGCGTACCCCCTGCGGCACGGCACCGAATCCTCTATTTTTCTTTATGATAATCAGCATGTTATCAAGCTTTTTACCGCCGATGAGGACGGCAGCCCCCGCAAAAAATGTTTGGCTGTCGAAGTTAAAAATCTTTAGAGCCTCGCCAGCGTCTCGATCGCGCCTTACGCTCTTCCCCAACTGATCGCCTCTGGCTCTTTTCCGCGCGATTCCCTGCTTTCTTTGGATTCCCACGGCCCGCGCTATAGCGATTTTTTGATGATGTCGCGTGTTTTGGGGCGGGCTTACACCCCCGATACCTCAAACCGGCAGGCCCAAAGGGAGGCTGAGCGCTTCAATCTAACCCTGGGGCAAGCCTTAAAGAGCTTTCACACGCAGGTTCTTTGGGCGCGCGAAGCGCCGCAAACGGCTTTTGCGCCTGATGCCGGCCCCAGCGCATGGAGTTTTCAGGCTCTGGCCAAGCATGAACCCAACGTCAACCGCGATACGCGCGCTTATTGCGCTGCGATTCGAGAGACGGCTCAAAATCTTTGCGCCGCGCCGCCCCTTCGGCCTGTTGTCCTGCATGGCGATTTGCATATCGGCAATGTGCTGGTGCATGAGGATGGTGTGGTTAGCGGCTTTGTGGATGTCGAGAAAATGTGCTGGGGCCGCCCGGAACAAGATCTGATTTTCATGGGCGGTTTGCCCCATCATTTCCCGGCGATTCTCCAGCACTACCAAACGGCATCGCCGCAAGTGCCCTTTGATGAAAACATCGCGTTCGCTTTAGCGGCAGCGCATTTCTTGGCTGTAGGTCTTGCGATCCAAAGCCAACAAATCCTATCGGAAAACGAGATTCGCGAATCGAAGAAATGTTTGAGAACAGCGGTTCATCTGACGCGGCAACTGGCCGAGCGATCGGGCCGTTTTCGCAGTCTTTCTTGTGCCGCACGCGCCTGCTGTTTTTAAAAACAGCTTAGCCTTCGGACTTTTTCGTCCACGCGCCACCGGGGCTTTGCTGCCAATAGACGTTGTGATTCCCCGCCGCTTTGCTGGCCGTCCAACGCTGCCGCGCCGCTTGAACGGCGGCGTCATCTCTGCCATCAAATAAATCGCAAACGCGCGCGAATCGCGTCAAATCTTCGCTCGCGACACCATCGGTCAAAAACAAAACTTGCGCCTCGTTTGGCACGTCGTCGCCTGTCGTCATCCAAACAGGCTGGGCTTGAGGAAAACCATCTTTCGCCGTTCCATGCGGCAAAAAACCATCGCGCTTATAGGTCCACAAATGCGTGGCCAAGGCCTCAAGCCGCTCGGCAGAGCCCGCCCGAACCACGGCGCGCCAGCCTTTTTGCAGCGTCTTTTCCAAAAGCCCTGGCAAGGCGTCTTCCAGCGCCGTTTCGGTCAAATGATAGAAAAAAACCTCGGCCATCGTCGGATCCTGCGCTCCCAAACGTTTTTGATTCGCTGAACGGTTGCCGTCCGCCCCTGAAAACGATAAAGATCACAGGATCGAAAGGCAACCCCGCCTCATCCTCTGACCCAAAGGTTTCTTCGCGTGATTCGGCGTCTTTACGGTTATCTGTTTCGCCAGTCGCTTGTCGCATTCATTTTTGCGACAGCCGCCGTCTCGTTCGTTGTTTTGTTTGTCCAGTCGTTTCGTTTTTTGTCATTCATCATCGACAATGCCGGAACCGCCGTTGTTTTTCTGCAATTGATGGGTCTTTTGATTCCGACGTTCCTGCCGCTGGTCGCGCCCATCAGTTTGGGCATCGGCATTTTGTTCATTTACCACAAATTCGCCGTCGATAGCGAATTGGTAGTGATGGAATCGGCAGGCATCAGCCCCTTGCATTTGGCGCGCCCCGCGCTGGCCTTGGCGGCTGGCGTCGCCCTTTTCGGCTATCTTTTGACGCTTTGGCTAACCCCCGCCGCGAATCGCGAATTGGTCGCGCTGCAATACAAAGTCAAAGATAGTTATTCGGCGTATCTCATCCGCCCCGGCGCTTTCAACGATTTAGCAGATGGGCTGACCTTCTTCGCGCGCGGTCGCGATTCGGACGGCGATCTCGTCGATATTTTGGTCCACGACGTCCGCCACCCCGAGGCCCCCGTTACCATCATGGCGCAGCGCGGACAGTTGGTTTTGATCGACGGCCAGCCTCAAATCGTCGTCTTTAATGGCCGCCGTCAAGAAATCACGCCCAAAACGGGCCATTTGTCACAATTAGCGTTTGATCGTTATGTTCTCGATCTTCAAATGCTGCGCGCCGATACAGCGGCCAAGCGCCTGCCCGACCCGCGTGAGCAAACAGTCTCAGAACTTATCGACGCGATGAGGCACCCCAGCGCCCCACATCGCGCCACGCCCGAGCGTGTGCGCAGCGAGTTTATCGGACGCCTCGCCACGCCGCTTTTGGCCTTTGGCTATACCTTGATCGGCCTGACCGCCATTTTGGTTGGCGCGTTCAACCGGCGTGGCATGACCGGTAAAATTGTCATCGCCGTTCTGGCCGATATCGCGTTGCAGTCGGCTGTTTTGTGGCAAAGCAGCCTTGTCGGGCACAATGGCTGGATGATTCCTGTCTTGTTCTTATCGATTTTGTCGCCCATTCCCGTTTGCCTGTATCTTTTGACGCGCGGCCCCCGGCGACCGCCCGCTACGCCGCCAAAGGCCGCCTCATGATCAAAAATTGGATCCTCAGCCGTTATCTCGGGCGTCAGTACGCCTTGTGGTTTTTCGCGTTTTTGGCGGGCCTGTCGGGCATTGTGTATCTTTTCGAGGTTGCCGAGCTTCTTCGCCGCGCGGCAGACGTTCCCGATGCAACTTTTGGCGTCGTCTTGCGCATGGGCCTTTACAAGATGCCCGATACGATCGAAAAGATTCTGCCTTTCGTCGTCTTGTTCTCGGGCCTTTTTTCCTTTTGGCGCTTAACGCGCAGCCAAGAATTAATCGTCGCGCGCGCCTCGGGCGTGTCGGCTTGGCAGTTTCTAACGCCTGCGCTGGTCGTGACCTTCGTCTTGGGCTGCTTGAACGTGATGGTCCTCAACCCGATAGGCACGGGCTTTGTCGGAACCTTTAAAACACTAGAAACCCACTATCTGTCCCGCAACGCCTCGCTTGAATTGACAGGTGCGGGGCTTTGGCTGCGCCAAACGGATTCGCAGCGCCATTACCTGATCCACGCCGATCACGTCAAAATGGACCCGCTGACGCTTTTGCCTGTTATTGTTTTCATCTATGACACGCATGACAGCTATCTGGGCCGCATCGACGCGGCAGAAGCTGTTTTATCGGACGGCGCGTGGGTCATTCCCAATGCTTGGTACAATGCGGGCACCGAAGATCCGCCCGAGCATCGAGACCTGTTTAAGATCCACACAAACCTGACGCTGGATAAGATTCAGGAAAGCATGTCGCCGCCCAACACGATTTCGTTTTGGAAGCTTCCCGCTTTTATCGAAACGCTGCAGGCGATTGGTTTGCCGTCGCTTCGGCATGAGCTTCAGTTTCAGCAATTGCTGGCCGAGCCCTTTCTTTTATGCGCGATGGTTTTCTTTGCGGCGGCCTTTTCGCTGCGCTTACAGCGGCAAGGTGGCATTTTAAAAGCGATGATGGCGGGCATGATCACGGGCAGCTTTGTTTTCTCGGCCAGCAACGTGGCAACGGCCATGGGCGTTAACCAATCTCTTCCCGTCGCCCTTGCCGCTTGGGGCATTCCTTTGGCGGCGTTAAGCGCCGGGATCGCCCTCCTCCTCTTCCGCGAAGACGGCTAACCACCGTGCCGGTGGGGGCATTTTTGGGCGAGTCTCTAGCGGAGAGGTATGCGGTTACATTCTGCACCGACGGATTCAAAGCATCGGCGTCTCTTGTTTCAAACGAGATAGAGGCGTATGGGTTTGCCATTACATTTTCGTTATGAAAGATAGTCAGATGAGCCATATTTCCTATCGTAAACCCAAGATCGTCGTTTTTGACCTGGGCAATGTCTGCATCGGCTGGGACCGGCGGCGTGGTTATCAAGAGCATTTCAAGGATCGCCCCCAAGATGTCGATTTCTTTTTCGATCATGTCTGTTCGTGGAATTGGATCGATCGGATGGATCGGGGCGAAACCTACGCGGAAACATCGAAAGAATTGGTCGCACAACACCCCCAATACCGCGCCGAAATCGAAGCCTGGCCGCAAGAATGGCACAAGATGTTCACAGGCGAGATTGCGGGTACCGTGCAAATCGTCCGCGAGCTGAAACAGCGCGGCGAGGTCGGTCTGTGGGTCCTGTCGAACTGGTCGGCAGAGACCTTTCCTTGGGCCGAGAAAACCTTCCCCTTCCTCTCCCTGTTTGACGGCAAGGTCATTTCAGGCCGCGAAGGCGTCGGCAAGCCCGACCACGCCATTTACCATATTTTGTTTGACCGCGCGCGCGTTGCACCCGAAGACGCCTATTTCGCCGACGACCGCGCCATGAATATTGCCGCCGGTACTTATTTAGGTATGCCGGGCCATGTCTTTGAAAATCCACAGAGATTGCGCATGCAATTTCAAACTATGGGTCTTTTAGCGCCCCAAGCGGCCTAAAACCGCCGTGAACCTTGTTATTTTCAAGCATTGGTGAGATTGATAGCCTCGCTCGTTTCTCTTTTTTCATGACGAAAGAAATTAAAATGGAAAATAAAAAGACCAATCTTCTCGCCCATCTTGATCGTTACAGATCCAACCTCGTCAGCGCGATCGGCCACAGCGCCCAAGCGAACCTCCCTGGGGTGGATAAAAGCCTCGACAGCGCGAAAAAAGCGGCTGAAACGCTTGGCGATATGGTCATGTTCCTTCGCCTTCTCGACAAGGCCGAGCCGGAAGAACGGACGGTTCACGTCCGCTGCACCGTCATCCCTGCCACCCGAAAAGGTGTTCTTGCCGCCCATAACGCTATGCGGGAAATTGAAGCGGCCGCGCGCGATTCTTTCAGCCGAGCCAAGAACGAAGCTGTCAAAGCCATCTACAATGTTGCCGAAACGCTTGAACAAACCGAAGCTCTCGTCCAACAAAGAATCCACGACGAATTAGATCAGGCATGCGCGGTTGAAAAATCGCCTACTAAAATCATTCACGGAAGCCTGATCGATGCCATCAACTTTCTTGCGTGCCTAGAGACAAGGACCGAAAGAAGAATGGCGAGAAAACAGAAACAGGAGCTTTCAAAAGAGCAGAAACAGCGCCTACATAGATTCTGTCAACAACTTGCCCCGGTCTATAAGGCTTTGGACGAAGCCAATAGTTGGATCCAAATAGGTGAAACAAAAGCTGAGGCTCCCGCTTACGTAATGGGGTCGATCAGCGCCTATCATGGGGCCAAGGGGCTTGTTGATCGTTTTTGGGCCCAAACCCACTCTGAGCGCAGTCAAATCATCGCACGCCTGAAAAACGCGCCCCCGGCCTACCGCCAAAGCCCGCAAGGCGCGTATAACATGGCGATCTTGGCTTTGATGATCACCACCAAAGCTCATTTCAATCGGATGGACCGCAAGATCGCGCGTGCGGCGGGGACCTTGCGTCAAGAGAACCCTACCCGCGCCCCTGGCTTGGCCTTTGCCCTGTAAGGCAAAGGATTAGCGCAACGACGATAGAAAGGCGCCGACACCCTCGGCGCCTTTTTCTTCATGCACGGCGATCAATTTTGACCCCAAGATAGCGATATCGGCCTTGCCTTTGATAAAATCGACGTCGGCCTTGCTTTGAATGCCAAACCCAAGCCCCAACGGCAAATCGGTCGCGCCGCGATAGCGGGCGATCACATCGGCAAGGCCCGTGTCCATCGCGGTTTTGATCCCCGTCACGCCCTTGCGCCCCACGCCATAAACCATTCCGCGCGACGCGGCGGCGACTTCTTTCATCCGCGCATCCGTCTGCGTTGGCGTTAAAAGCAGAATAGGCGCGACGCCTTCCGCTTCGCAGGCGACAAAATAATCCGCCGAATCTTCCAGCGGCAGATCGGGAATAATCAAACCATCAGCCCCTGCCTTTTTGGCTTGTTCGACAAAAAGACCGACGCCGCGCGCAAACATAACGTTATAGTACGTCATAAAAAGAAAGATCGCCGCGGGGTACCTGTCTTTCATCTGCCGCGCAAAGGCCAAGCATTTATCGGTCGTCGCGCCAGCCGCCAGCGCCACCGCATTCGCCTTTAAAATCACAGGGCCATCGGCCATCGGCTCGGAAAAGGGCAGTTGCATCTCGATGATTTCAGCCCCGGCCTCCACCATCGCCGCGACCGTGCGCGCGTTTTCGTCGAAAGACGGCGCGCCCAAGACCAAATGCGGCATCAAAAGAATCTCTTTATCGGCCCGCAAAGCGCGTAATTTATTTTCCAGCACGATACGCTTCTCCCTTTTCGATCACAAATTGCTCCCACGCATCGTCGTGCAGAGCGTCGGCAACGATAAAGATATCCTTATCGCCGCGACCCGATTGATTGATGATGATGATGTCGTTTTTGTCCATCTTTGGCGCTTCTTTGAAAGCCTGCGCAAACGCATGGGCCGATTCCAGCGCCGGGATGATGCCTTCTTTCCGAATGGTCAGACGCACGGCTTCGACCACGTCGTCATCGACGGCGGCTTCGAAACGCACGCGCTTTTCTTCGTTCAAATGCGCCAAAATGGGCGAAACGCCGACATAATCCAGCCCCGCCGAAATCGAATGTGTCTCTTTCATCTGACCATCTTGATCTTGCAAAAAGACCGTTTTCATCCCTTGCGCGACGCCAATATGCCCATCGGGGCAAGCCAGACGCGCGGCATGGTGCCCGGAGGCCAGACCAAGCCCGCCCGCTTCAACGCCGACCAGCTCAACCGCAGGATCGTCGAAAAAGCCCGAAAACATGCCCATCGCGTTCGATCCGCCGCCAACGCAGGCAAAGACGCGCGTGGGCAAACGCCCCTCTTCGGCTAGGATCTGCGCGCGCGCTTCCATGCCGATGATCGACTGGAACCACGTGACCATTTCGGGAAACGGGTGAGGCCCACAGGCCGTGCCCAGCACATAATGCGTCGTGTCCATGCTCGACACCCAGTCGCGGAACGCGGCATTGATTGCGTCTTTTAGCGTGCGCGTGCCGTCTTTGACGACATTGACCTTGGCCCCCAGCTTTTCCATCCAGAACACGTTGGGGCGCTGGCGCTTGACGTCAACCTCGCCCATGTAAATCTCGCATTCAAAGCCAAACTTGGCCGCCATCGTCGCTGTCGCCACGCCATGCTGGCCCGCGCCCGTCTCAGCAATGACGCGCGTCTTGCCCATACGCTTGGTCAAAAGACCTTGGCCGATCACATTGTTCAATTTATGCGCGCCGGTGTGGTTGAGATCTTCGCGCTTGATGTAAATCCGCGCCCCGCCAAAATGAGCCGTCAGGTTTTCGGCAAACGTCAGCGGCGTCGGACGCGACGAATAGGTCTGCATGATTTTTTCATAAGCCCGCCAGAAATCAGGGTCTTGCCGCGCGGCTTCGTAATGCGCGATCAGCTGCTCAAAGTTTGTGTGCAGGATCTCGGGGATAAACATGCCCCCAAAAGCGCCATAGTACCCTTTGGCTTCGTTTTTCATGCTCAAAAACCCTTTATGCTTGACGAATATAGGGTTTTTAGCACAGGTGGGCGGCCTTAACCAGATCGTAAAGAGACCGCGCGACAATAAAGCCCTTTCCATTGAGGTTATTGATGAAGCCGACGAAGAAAAAAACCGTGCCCCCCGCCCCGCGCCCCACGACGCGCATGCAAGATCCGATGGCGCGCCATCGCGCTTGGCTGCGCCGGGCCGCCGCGCTTGCGGAAGCTTCCCCTGAATCCGGTGGCAGCCCGCACCCAAAGGTTAAAATCGGCGCGCTTTTGGTCGATGCCAAGGGCCGCGAAATCGCGGCAGGCGTGAACCGCTTCCCCAGCGGCGTTGATCGTCGCCGTCCCGAGCGTTATGAAAATGGCTCACGCTCGCTTTGGATCAACTGCGCCGAGCAAATGGCCCTTGCCGAAGCGATGCGCAAAGGGGCCGACTTAAAAGGAGCCGCTCTTTACGTCACGCTAGAGCCCTGCGCGATTTGTGCAGGCCTGATCGCCGAATGCGGCGTGAAAGAGGTTTTTGTCCCCGTCCGCTCGCGCCGCCGCTATGCCGCCTTAAAAGCGAAATGGAAGCACAGCATCGATGTCGGACAAATCAAGCTGACCGAAGCGGGCGTGCGCGTCACGGCCATCGACGTTGACGATTTAGGATCAGGCAGCGAATAAAACCCTCACGGCTTCTTTTTTTCGGGTGCTGCCCAGCTTTCCAGCACCGCGCCATAAAGCGGCGCAGCCCCTTGGGGGGGGCGCGCTTTCGCGGGCCAATAAGCAATCAAATCGGCCCCCAAATAGCCCATCAAAACCGTGTAGTTCCCCGCCAATAAAAGCCGGTCCAAAGCACGCACACGTCCCACCAGCTCATCGCGCGTGCGGCTTTGCGGGATCAACCCCACCAGTTTATCGATAGCCGGGTCGCAAATGCCGGGATAATTGCGGCTTCCCGGCTGACGCGCCGCCGCGCAAGACCAAAAATAAGCCTGCTCGTTCCCGGGCGAGAGCGAATTATACCACCGCGCCGTCGTGACATCGTAATCAAACCCAGCCAAACGCGCCTGATATTGCGCGCTGTCCACCGTATGAACGCGCGCTTGAATCCCCAGCCGCGCCAAGTTACGCGCCCAATTCAACGCGATTTTTTCTTCTGCCGGATCGCGCAGTAAAATCTCGAAAGCCAGCGGCCCTTGCGCATGGGGCGCGTAAAGCGAGCCCTCTTTCAAAACATACCCAGCTTTTTTCAGCATAAGCGCCGCTTGCACAAGATGCGCGCGCAGCGACGCCTCCGATCCATCGGTTGCCGATAAAGCTAGCGGCGCGCGCAAAAGCGCGGGATCGACGGCGGCCCCCAAAGACTCAAGCGCCGTTTTTTCGTCGCCCGCAGGCAGCGCATGCGGATCCGTTGCCAGCTCGGCATTCGGAAAATAGCTTTCCGTCGGATGATAAAGCCCATGAAACAGCGTGGTATTAATCCAGCCGAAATCGAAAGCCGCCTGAACCGCCGCGCGCAAAACAGGGTCTTGGAACAATGCGCGCCGCGTGTTTAAAACAAAGCCATAAGCGGCCTCGGTCCGTTTGTGCGGCAGGCGCGCCAGCTTGATTCTGCCGTCTTTCAGCGCCTGACTTTCATAGGCCAGCGCCCATTTGGTCGGATCGGTTTCGCGCCGAATATCAAACGCGCCCGCCTTAAAGGCCTGCAAAGCAATGCTATCGTCACGATAATAATCCAGATGCACTTCGTCGAAATTATTCATGCCGCGCTCGGCAGGCAGATCGCGCCCCCAATAGGCCGGATCGCGCTTCAACACAACAAGCCGCCCCGGCACAACCGTGGCCACGCGGTAAGGCCCGCTGCCCACAGGCGGGCGCAGGGTTGTTTCGTTAAAGACGCGGCTTTGCCAATCATGCTGCGGCAAAATAGGCATAAGCCCCATAATCAGCGGCATTTCGCGGTCGAAAGCGCCATCGGGGGCCGGGCGAAAGGTAAAGCGCACGACAAGCGGCCCCACTTTTTCGGCTTGCAGAACTTTTTTATAATAGGTCCGATGATTGGGCCGCCCTTGATCGCGCAGCGTCTGATACGAATACAACACATCGTCCGCCGTGACGGGCGCGCCATCTTGCCAACGCGCCGCTGCATTGAGCGTAAAAGTGACGCTTTGCCGATCCGGGCTCATCTCGACCTTCGCGGCCAAAAGCGGATAAAGCGAAAAAGGCTCGTCCCAGCTCCGCGCCAACAGCGATTGATAAACGGCCCCCGGACGGTCAAACCCAAAAGCAGGCCCCACCGGCGCTGTCCCGCGCACGATAAAGGGGTTTAAGCTGTCAAACGTCCCGACAACGCCCAAATGCAGCACGCCGCCTTTGGGCGCGTTGGGATCGGCATAATCAAAATGAGAAAAAGACGCCCCATATTTGGGCGCGCCCAGCATCGCGATGCCTTCTGCGGCAGCGCTTTGCGCGGCACAGGCAAAACCGAAGACAAAAAGGAAAAGAAAGAGGGCAGACGCTTTCATGGCGCGATTTTAGGCGGCAGAGAGCGCCAAAGACAAGCCCTCATTCAAAGAAAGAGACGTCAGTTTTTACCGCAGGTGGCCAAAGCGCCCAAGCGCGCCCGGACTTCACGGCGACGGCGAACCAGCGCGGCGCAGGCATCACGGTCTTTTTTGACGCCACCCCAAACCGAACGCATGTGTCGATGCATATCGCGAAGCGATTCGACATAGCGGTAAGCTCCCGGCGAGACATCGTTCATAACATGTGAAACGGCTTGAACGACAAATCGATCAAGGGCGACTTGTTTCGCGGGACCATAGAAAGAAATATTAACTCTCAAATTATCCTGAGCAACAGCAATCCGCGAATCCAGATAAGCGGATTGAACATGTAAACAAGCTTTTTGTGCGGCGCGACGAACGCCTGTTGTGATTTTTGACAGCATAGCCGGTCCCCCTTTTGTTCGATGAAACTATACCAGACAGGGATGAAATTAAAAAAGGAAAGGCCGGGTTACCTATAAAATCCTTTCATCAGCGGATGAGAAACCCCACCTTGCATGGGGTCCGAAGCCTGTTGGAAGGCCGCGCCAGCCCCCCATGAAGCCCCAAAACCGGACCAAAGGAAAGCGGCCCCCATCATCATTATAAACACGCCTGCAGCTAAACAGAGCCCCGCCTGCCCCCACGCAAGGGCCTGTGTCCCGCGGTCCATCAAGGCCGTCATTCTGTCACGCAGTAAAACCGTCGCCAGAGCAATCAGCGAGGTCGTCAAAGCCGTTCCCAATCCCATGGCAAAAACAGCCCAAGCCCCCGCGCCATAAAGCCCCATAAGGCTTGCAAACACCAACAACAGCAAAGCCCCGCTACAAGGCCGCATGCCGATGGAAAGCACCATCAACGCGGTTGCCCCCCATCCGCCTTGCTGTGCCAAGGTCTGTGAATCGGGTGCGTGCCCTGAACAGCCGCACGTGCAAACGGCCTCTTTTGCCTGAGACGGGTGGATCAGCCGCACAATCCCCCATAGGCCACGATAAACAAGAGCCGCGCCAATCAAAGCGACAAGCCCAAGACTGGCGCTTTCCATTTGCGTCGCCCAAGACTGCGCTTCGGCACGCGTATAGCCCCATAAGACCACAAGCCCATAAACCAACCCAATGGCCACCAACGCCTGCATGATAGAAGCTAAGAACGTAATCATCATCGCGCGGCGCAGACAGCTGCGGCTTGCAAGCAGATAGCCCGCGACAACAACCTTGCCATGCCCTGGCCCTATGGCATGAAGCGCGCCATAAGCAAAGCCGATAAAGACCAGAATTGCTGTAGGCTGCCACCCCGGCGCGGTTTGGATCGCGGCAAAAGCATGCGTCAGTTGATTATGATAATAGCGCTGCCCGTCCATCGCCGCTTCAAGAAGCCTTGGCCATAACCACACACATGCCAAGACAAGAACAAAAGCGATCAAAGCGCCGCCCCACGGCGCGGCTTTTTTTGTTATCGGCATCGAATTCCCTTCCTACACGGGGGCTCAGGGACAAAGAAGTGTTGTCCGCTGCGCGAAATAGCCGCCCAAGTCCGGTGGCGCAACCGCCTTTTGGTCCAAAGAGCTGGCAAGATTTAAATGGGTCAAATCAGGTTTAGGCGTCACAATATCGGCCCGGCACCCAACGCCACCCGCCCCCTCAAAGGAAACCGGGTTCGTTTTTTGGTGCCGCATCGCAATGTAATAACTGGGATCATAGATACGATATTGGACCGATGAGCCTTTCAGCGACACAGGTGTCACAAGCCGCACCGTAAATGTCATGGCAATCTGATCCTTTTCCAGATGCGACGAAACGTCTTCAAACGGCTTGAGCGGTAAAGACTTTCCTTTTCCGACGGAGATCTCGGTAAAGTAATGATAGGGGATAAGGTTTTGAAGATTGTCTTGCGCCAGATCCATTAAGATTTGGTCTTTGTTTTTCTTGGTTTCTTTTCCCGCTTGATCTGTCGCAGCAAAATCTTTGAGCGCAAACGCGGTATAAAAGGGATCGAAAAGCCAATGCTCGCGCAGACCGACCAGTTCGTTCTTTTCGTTTGTCAAAACATCAATTTGATAATCGATCCAAGCGTGCGGATGCGCGATCGCCAAAGGCGGGCTGAAGCAAAGCGCGGCGCAAAAACAGACAAGAAACAGAAAGACAGCTGTTTTCCTCATGCGGCGGACCTTAAGCGATCCACCGAGAAGAGGCAAGGCGCGATTAAGAACCCAGTTTCTGCGCTGCCGTTAAGATTTTTCGTAATTGGGTACGGTTGCGTATCATGCGCCCATAAGGTTTTGCTAATGTTGTCACGGCCTCGCGCCATTTCTTTTTGGTTAGATCAAGATCCTCTTTGGCTTGAGAAGCCCGACAGAGGTGAAAATGACGCGCATTGCTATGACGCATGTTCTGCGCTTCGGCTTCGATTTGCTTCATCAAACCCAATTTTGCCTTTTGCGCCTTTGGCCCCAAGGACTGACACAGCCAAGCTAAATGCGTTTTTTCAATCCTGATCTCTTTTTCCACTTTATCCAAACGACGGCGCGCATAGGAAACCATCGCGGCACGCGCCCATTGATCAAAAAGTCCCATGAATGTCCTCTGTTCAAAAACGAATAATAAAACCGTTCAGATTATAGAACGGATTCTTGAAACAAAAAACCCTTGTTTGTTCAGAACAATAACCGAGCAAACAAGGGTTGATGTTGTTAACGCCTCGATCAGCTGGCCGCTTTTGTCGGCGGCGTGTAATCCGATGCGCGGCGACGTGGATAGTTCCGTGCCATCGCAAAGAGCTTTTTGATCCGCTCGAGACGCTTTTTCTCTTCGTCGCCCAGCGAGCCGATCGACGTCACAACGCTGTCGATGATCGCCAAGGCTTCGTCTTGCCCGCGGTTGGCATTTTCTAGCAAAAGCGGAATAGCCTGAAGCGCGCGATCTTCGTCAAGAAGCAAGATCATATATTGCTGACGCACCATGTCTTTATATTCAACTTGCGTCATGACAGGCAGCGAACGGCTTTCGTTCCGCAGCTTGCGCAAAATGGCAAACTCACGTTCATCCAACCCGCGACTGCCTTTGCTGATATAAATCAACGACCGCACCAAAGCTTCGGCAAGACCACCTTCGGCAAAATGCGTCTGAAGCTCTTGCAAGCGCTTGGTGATTTCTTTCTCGCGCTGAACATCGCGGGCCGCGCCTTCCTTCATATAGGGGCGAAGCGTCCGCAACCCGACCGAGGCCTGCAACAAAGGCGCGCCAAAGAAGGCCAGAAAGAAGGATTCAATCGCGCTGTCGCGCATGTCGCGATAGGCATCCCAAAACGCGACAATATGATTGGAGATGCGTTCCTGCATCACCCAAAAGAGATTGTCATGAGACGCCGGTTTGCGGTTGGCCTTGACCCAATCCGCCATCATCGGAACAGGCGCCATCCACGGGTTTTTGTCCGAAAACATTTCGAACCTGACGCGGGTCGGATGCATCTTACGCAACATCACAGCCGTATCTTCGGTCACGCAAGCGCGAACGACCGGCGCGACAAAAGTATTGTAAAGCCCTTGGACATTTTCCGACAGGCGCGACACGGTCGCAAAACGACGATCATCGTCTTCGTCATTGCAGCCGATCGCGCGAATATCGTCCAGTGTCCGCCGTTCGAACCGCATGATAAAGTTGCCGCTGATAAGATCCGAATTGGCCGTATCGGCTTCTTTTTGCGTAATGACCGCTTCGTAAAGCCCCGGCGGCAGCGTTTCGATCAGATCGATGTTGTGAATGAACTTTTCATGTTCCTTCTGCGCGACCGATCCCGAGACAAAGATGCCCAAATGCCCGATATTTTCATGCACCGAATAGATGATCGTCTGACCATAGGCCACAATTTCGTCTTCGCAGCTGTAAAGATCCAAAATCCAGTCCAGCGCCTGCGGCGGCGGCGTGATATCGTCGCCGTGCGAGCAAAAAACGACAATCGGCGACTTGATGCTGCGCAAATCGATGCGCACGCCACCCGACGTGTTGATTTTAGCGGCGCTCAGGTGATTGCCGATGAAAAGCTCATCGACAATGAATTGGATTTCTTCGCGGTTCAGCAAAACGGGGCTGCCCCACCAACGCTCAAACTCTAAGAAGCGCGGCCCTTCGGTGTCGATCTTGGAATAGACGTTATAGTCTTTCTTCCATAACGTGTTGGCCGGATTCATGTTCTCAAAATTGACAATCAACCATGCGCCGTCGAACTTGCCGTTGCCCATGTCGCTGGTATAGGTCGTCAGCCACGACCCGCCCAAAATCCCGCCCGTATATCGCATCGGCGCTTTACCATGCACGCCTGCCCAGTAAGACAGCGGCGCGCCAGCCAAGATCAAAACGCCGGGCAGATCGGGCTCAATCGCGCTCATCAGCGCCAATTGCCATCCGGCCTGACAGTTGCCGATTAAACAAGGACGGTCGGCCAGCGGATGCATCTCAACGACTTTTGAGACGAAAATCGCCGCCGCGCGCGAAATATCTTCGATGGTCTGCCCGGGAATAGGCTCGGGGAAGAAGCAAACAAAATAGCAAGGATGCCCGGCCCGCAAGGCCAAGCCGATTTCGCTTTCCTTTTTCATGCCGCCAATGCCAGGACCATGCCCAGCCCGCGGGTCAAAAACGATAAAAGGACGCTTCGTCGGATCTGTCTTGATGCCTTCAGGCGCAAGAACACGCAGCAAAAGATAGTTAACGGGCTCAAGCAAATCGCGCCCATCGATCACGGTTTCAAATTGATAATGCAGCACATGCGGCATGCTCTGCTCAACGTGCTGATTATGGATATTGCCGCGTTCGCGCAAGATTTCTAAGAAAAGGACAGCCCGCTGCGCCGCATCGGTCCAATAGTCTGCAGCCTGTTGGCAAACATTGCCAAAAGGAAGCGCCGTCCACGGCATGAAACAGCCAAAATTTTGGAAAAGCGGGTTTCCTTCGTTCTCCGCGCCCTCTTGACTTTGAGGATTGGCGGAAGACGTCTGCGCGTTCATATCCATGATGTGTGCCTCGAAAGTGCCTAGAAAAAGCCTTGTAACGTGACAATGCGGAGACGAAAGATCTTGATCTTCCGCGATCTCGCTCACTGAACCGATTTATGGTTAACACAAAGATTCCGATTTGGATAGCCTTGGATTTGCCTTTGCGCGTCAGTGAACACATGCCTAAAGGCTCACAAATCCTTAATGACGTGATATTTTATTAGCAAAGCCTTAACTTTTTCGTGACTTTTAAACCCAGTTATTGTAGGGTCTAATTGGTTGCTCTTCGGAAATGATTGTACGCTGCCATAGGCGTTACATGGTAGCCACCCAAATCAAACGGTACATCATTTAAATGAAGTGGGTTATTTTATGTCTCCACAAGAAGCTTTATTGCGGCAAAACGCCCTCGGTAAAGAAGCGGGCCCTGAGCAGACCTCTTCTTCGGCAAGAATGCCGCCTTCAGCTCCTTCACCCGCGCTAGAAAAGGTGGAGGCCCGTATGGCTGCGATTTTGGCTGAGTTCCGCGCTTTGCCTGATGGTGCCTTGGCAGCGCCGCGCTCGTTAGTGCATCGCTTTAAGCTTTCGATGGGGCCTCAATGGTTTATGGCTGTCGACCTGTTGGCCTTAGCGGCAGGATTTCTGCTGGCTTGGGGGCTGGCTGCTTTATTAAACTTCATGGCCTATAACCGTCCCTTTTCCGACTGGTCGTGGATTTATGTACGCCCACGTCTGTTACAATTTATGGGCGTTGCGGCGGCTGTTGTGTTGTGGTTTGAAAATACGGGCCATTATCGGCTTCGCCAGCCTTTTTGGATCGAAATGCAAAACATCTTTTCGTGTCTCGGCATGGCGCTATTGGCCGACGTTTTTCTGCTCTTTGCCATGAAACAAGACACGTCTCGCTCGGGCATGATTTTCGCCTGGATCTTTGCCGGTGCTCTTGTTATCGCAGGCCGTCATTTCTTGCGTCACATACTGCGCCGCCGCGGCTTGTGGCAAATCAAAACCCTTTTGGTCGGCACAGGCCCCCTGGCCGAAGAAACGCGCACGGTTCTTCAAGATGAATCGAATTTAGGCTATGACGTCACGGCTCAAATCGAAGATCCAGGCGAAGCGCTAAAAACATCCAACGGGTCATGGCAACGTTTCTGTCTGCATCACAGAATCGCTCACGTTATCATCGCGTTGGAAGGCGGCGCTCTTGACAAAGCCAAAGACGCCATTGCCCGCCTGATGCGTGAAGACATTCCCTTTTCGGTTGTCCCCGCCATGGGGGCCATGCCTGTTTTGAACATGGCGCCGCGTTATTTCTTTAACCGCGATTTAACGCTGATGACGCGAACAAGCGGCCTGGACCAACCCTTGCCGCGTCTGATTAAACGCACGATGGACTTTGGACTGGCCTCGATCGCGCTTTTGCTTGCCAGCCCGGCCTTCTTGCTCATCGCGCTTTTGGTCAAATCCGATGGTGGCCCAGCCTTTTTCCATCAACCACGCGTTGGCATGAATGGCAAAATGTTTGCTTGCCTAAAATTCCGTTCCATGAAGACCAACAGCAAAGAGATCTTCGATCACCTGATGGCGACAGACGAAAAAGCGCGCCGTGAGTTTGAACAATTTCACAAACTGAAAGACGACCCCCGCGTCACGCGCGTTGGCGCGTTTCTGCGCGCCACCAGCATGGATGAGCTGCCACAAATCATCAACGTTCTGATGGGCGATATGAGCCTTGTGGGCCCGCGCCCCATCGTGACCAAAGAAATCGAATGCCGCGGGGCCGATCTGGCTTATTACCTGCGCGTACGCCCCGGCCTGACCGGCCTTTGGCAGGTCAGTGGCCGCAGCGAGGTTTCTTTCGACCGCCGCGTTCAAATGGAAAGCTGGTATGTGCGAAATTGGTCGCTTTGGAACGACATCGCCATCATGTTTAAAACCTTTCCGGTCATTCTGGGCCGCAAAGGCGCTTATTGATCGCCCGCGGCTTTATTCCGTGCGCCGATTGACAAGCTGACGGCTTCGCTTTTACAATCTCTTCTCCTGACACCGGGGTGCCCTGCGCTTTTTGCGCAAGGCTGAGATCATACCCGTTGAACCTGATCTGGGTTATGCCAGCGAAGGGAGTTTTTATGCCTGCCACCTTTTGGGTGTCGCCCACGCGTGCGCCCGTTCTTTTTCGCCAAGCCTTCGCGCCTGACAATGTGGGGCGGCGCATTCTTTGCGGCTTTTCCTTTTGGCAGCGGATCGGCAAGGCCGCCACGACATCTTTTTGGGCTCCGCCGGAATCGCCGCTGGCTCAAATCAAAAACATGGGGCCCTTGGCCCGCGAGCTTTTAGCGACGATGGCGCCGGACTGGGCCGCCGTGCGTCACTACGAAATTTTACGCGATGCCGGGAATCTGGCCATTTACGACATGGAAGTTGACGAACTCAATCGCTCGTTCACCTATCTGATGAAAATGCGCGGCGGCGGCTATCGGCTCAGCGTCATCACGCTGGGCGATTACACGCGCCAAGCGGGACAGGACGCGCAAAAAACACTGGATACGCGCCTGCGCGAGACGATCGCGCAAATGATCAACATGCTCTACCTCAACGAGCCCAGCCGTCTTTTCACCGCGCAGCAAATGCAGGCCATCGAAGCCAATCGTTGGACATTGGACGGCGCGCTGCCGCATGTCGCGCTAACTTTGGGCGCGGCGGATCTTTTCCGCAAAAAGAAAGAGCCGCTGCGTCGCGCCTTGGAAAATCGTTTTTTCGATCTTCTGGCAAGACTACCCCGCGCGCATTTATCCAGCGACATCGCCGTCGGTTTGACGCTGCCCGAGCTGAACGACCAGCGGCATTGGACCTATATTCCGCGCAAAGAAGAGCAATATTTCTTGTTTCAAAAAGCGCTGACAGATGTTTTTGAAAGCGCGAACTGGCTATCTCTTGATGGCTTGCAAACGGGCCTCGACAAAGGGCGCGACGAAATGGCGATTGTCCGCCACCTGCAAGGCCACGGCTTTCGCCTCACGCCTGAAGCCCACCGCGCCCAAAGGAGCATGGCCCAATTCGCGGCACCCTCTTATAAAATGGCGGCTTGAGTTCCTCAAACACCGGCATCATTCTCTACTGACAACGGCCAAGCGTACGCCTATGCTGCGCTGTTCTTAAAGGAGAGACAGTCATGGAAACGAAGATTTCATTTTTAGACGATTACTCAGAACTCGGCCACCCGCGCCTTCTCGAGGCGCTACGCGAGGCGGCGCTTGAAACCAACGCCACCTATGGCCTCGATAAATACAGCCGAGACGCGGCGCAAATGATCCGCGATCAAGTGGGGCTTCCTGCCGATGTTCACTTTGTCGCTGGCGGCACACAAACCAATCTTCTGTGCCTGAGCTCGATGTTGCGGCCCTATGAATCCATTATCTCTTGCGATTCAGGCCACATTAACGTCCACGAAACAGGCGCGATCGAAGCCACAGGCCACAAAATAGATGCCGTTAAAAACAACAACGGCAAAATAAGCATCCTCGACATTCAAAAAATCTTGGATGAACATCTGCCCGAACATTGCGCGCTTCCGCGCGTTGTTTTTATCTCTCAGGCGACGGAACTCGGCTCGCTTTATGCCAAGGACGAGCTTTTTGCTCTTTCAGACTTCTGCCATCAAAACGGTCTTTACCTGTATCTGGACGGCGCGCGCCTGGGAAGCGCGCTGACAGCGCGCGACAATCAGCTGAGCCTTGCCGACATCGCAAAAAGCACAGATATGTTTTATATCGGCGGGACCAAAAACGGCGCGCCTCTCGGCGAGGCTATTGTTATCCCGAACGACAAGTTAAAAGAAAACTTCCGTTACGCCATGAAACAGCGCGGCGCGATGCTGGCCAAGGGATCGCTTTTGGGCCTACTCTTTTCCACCTTTTTCAAAGACGGGCTGTATTGGGATCTGGCCAAGCACGCGGGGGCCATGGCGCAAGATCTTGTCTCGCTTTTTCAGGCTGCTGGCGTTTCTTTTAAAGCGACGCCTCAAACCAATCAGATCTTTCCCATTTTGCCGGATCGGGTCGTCTCAAAGCTTGAAGAAAAGTTTCTTTTCTATCGCTGGGAAAAAGCGCCGAACGACCACACGGTTATTCGCCTTGTGACGTCGTGGGCGACAAGGCCTGAATCCGTGGCGGCTTTGGGCCAGACGCTGCGCGCGGCGCTTTAGAACGACCGCGCGGCCTTTCTTGCCGCTTGTTACAGACAGGCGACGAAGCGGCTGGCGTCTTGTGCTGACTTGACGCGCTGATGGCCGCGGCCCGATACAAGCCAAAAACGCGCTGCAGAAAAAGAGCCGCCCGCACAAGGCCGTGATCATCAATCATATGACGCCCGCCCGCAAGAGCCAAGGTTTCGACAGGCACGCCGATCGCCTCAAGCGCACGGCGCGCTTCCTCCATGCGCGAAAAAGGCACCTGCTCATCCTTTGTCCCATGAACAAGAAGAACAGGCGGACAGCTACGATACGCAAAGGGCAGATCTTCAATATCCGGCAAGGCCCCTGAAAAGCCGACGATGCCTGCAAGAGGCTCAGCCCGCCGCAAAGCGGCATAAAGCCCGATCATGGTCCCTTGAGACATCCCCACCAAAGCTATCTGACGCGGCAAAAGATGAAAGCTTTCCATCACGTCATCTAAATAAGCCTGCAAGGCAGGCGCTTTTTCTCGCATGCGGGGATAAAGCACCGCCGGAGAAAAATCATCAATCGGATACCAAACATATCCGGCGGGATGCTTTTCTGAAAAAGAGGGTTTTTGCGCCCCATAAGGAAGAGGCGCTGTCGGCGCTAAAAACAAAGCGTTCGGCAAAGCATATTGCAAGACGTTGACGACCCGCGAGACATCCGAGGCACGCCGTGTGGCCCCATGCAGATAAATGACGGCTTGCTGTGGCGCGCGTCCACGAAAGGGAGAAAGCTTAATAAAATTCAGCATCTATATTCTCTCAAAAATCAGACTGTATCTTATACGGATGCGGCTAAAATTTGATGAATATGATCGAACGCCTCTCGCTCAATCTTTAAATATCAACAGGATAACCTCTTTTATACATGAAGCGATTCCTTTGACTTCATCTTGAGAGAAGCTTATCTTTTTCTGGAAGTAATTCTTTGCCTTGGGGGTAATAATGTCAGAACAATCCGCGAAAGAATTCTGGAAAAGAGCAGATACGCAAACCGTTGCGCACATTCTGAGGGCCACGCGCCCCGGCGAAGCAGCACTCATCGCCAAAAAAGCCGGGTTTACGGGAACAATTGATGAGCTGAAAGGCTTCTCGCCCAAAAACACCGCCCACCAGAAACAGCCGCGGACCATTCGCGCCGCGGGACAAGGCGGCGGCTCACAAGGTGGCGGCTCGCAAGGCGGCGGCTCGCAAGGCGGCGGCTCACAAGGTGGCGGCTCGCAAGGCACCGGAAAACGCGGGCGCGCCCTTCAAGGTTTTGCTTTCCGTCGGCCTATTATGTAATCCTAGGGGCGCGGTCTCTTTCTGGCGGTTTCAACAACAGCCATCCAAAGAGCCCCCGCTTCACATGGCCTGTCTCAAAAATGAAAACGAACGGCTTTGCCGGGGTTGTTGCATGCTTGATGTATGGCCCATCCCGAAGGCTTTTCTTTAAGTTATTCCTTGATTGAGCCCCCTTTCATGCCGCACCGCATTGACAACATAAAGATCTTTTGACCCCAACAAAATTGATAGGAAAACGCCATGTTTGCCTCTCTGTCTCGTCCTTACAAAGAACGCTCGGCCCAAGAAACCATTACTTTAATTCGTGAGATCCTCCAAAAGCATCGGCTTTTGCCGGAAATCATTTTCACAGCCAATCCCTACGCCGATGTTTATTCGGCCCGCATCGTTCTTCCCAGCAGCAAAGGCGGCTATGGCAGCAACGGCAAGGGGCGCAACGAAGACTATTGCATGGCCAGCGCCTATGCCGAGTTCATTGAACGTCTTCAGACCGGTTTGTACGCCTATTTCCCGCGTACCTTGCAGTCGCAGCTCTATCGTGAGTTTGGCTTTTATTACGATCCGCGCGAAAAATATCTAACCCGCGAAGCGTTCAACGCGCTCCCCCAGATCATCACGGACGATTTGATCCGTTATTCCGGCCCGGCCAAGGACGCGTTTGTCCAAGCCTATTTCAAGCGCCTTGAGGATCAAGGTCTGCCTGGCCTAATCGCCATGCCTTTTCTTTGCACCAAAACGCAAAAGATTGAGTATATCCCTCTGAACCCTCTTTTGATCTTGATCGGATCGAACGGGATCGCGGCAGGAAACTCATACGACGAAGCCCTACATCATGCGCTTTGCGAATTGATCGAACGCTGGGCGGGTGCTGAAATCTTTTACAAACGCCTGACCCCGCCAACGGTGCCCGATACTTTTCTGCGCCGCTTTCCGGAAGAATGCAGCATCATCGACAAAATCGAAGCAAGCGGAAAATATAAAGTCACCATCAAAGATTTTTCGGCAGGTCGCCGCCTGCCCGCGGTGGGGATTATCCTGCGCAACACGCAGACAAACACGTATCGCCTGAACATCGGCTCGGATACGTCTTTTCAAGTGGCCTTAAGCCGATGCCTGACCGAAGTCTTTCAGGGATACGCCGACGAAGAAACGTTGGATGCCATTTTGATGGACATCCCCAACGAAGATCCTCCCTACTTCACAAGCGACGATGAAGATCAGCTTAACTTGCGGTATGAAGTCTTTGCTGACTTTACCAAAGACGGCTGTGGCGTCTTTCCGCCAAACTTGTTCGGCAGCGACCCCAGCTATCCTTTCGATGCCTCCGTCTTTGCGGATAAAAGCTCGTACAAAGAAGACGCCCAAGCTCTTGTCAACTTTTTCAATGAATCTGGATCAACCGTTTATATCCAAGAATCGTCGTTTTTGGGCTTCCCGACCGTTTTCACTTACGTCCCCGAGATCTCCACGCTTGGCAAAAAGAATGTTCCTCTTTCGAAGCCCAGATCCACCTATGAAATTATTGAAACGGACGAAATCGAATCCAAGATCTTCCCGATCGATTATGATTCCGACGAAGCCTGTCACAGCTTGGCAACAAGCCTTGCATCTTGCCCGGCCTATCGTTTGATAACAGATCTGTTTCTTATCACGCTGGACGAAGACGCCCCCGAAACTAGCGTCAACGTCTCCTTTTTGCTGGCGCAGCTCTGGTTCAGGCTGGGCCAATTTGACACTGCCGCCGATGCTTTCTTCGTCTATCAAGAAGGCCTTGAAGCACCGTCTGCTTATGACATCGCCATGGGCGCTTACATGGACGCCCGCGCCGCCGGATGCGCCCCTACCGAAGCGCGCCAAGAAGTTGAAAAGGCCCTTGGTCCGACACAAGATGTGAAGCGGGCCTGCGATGATTTGGAAAACCACAAAGAATTCTTCGCACGCCTAGCTTTGCCCAAATGCCCCAATTGTGCAGCCTGCCCTCTGGCGTCCGCTTGCGTTACGAAGGGACAAATGGGCATTGCACGCACCCTTTACCCCATCATGAAGGAAGCGTTTGCGGTCAAAGCCTGAACAGCCGGTTCTTGTGCGCATAGCCGCGTCCGGGATCAAATAACGCTTGGGCTCTTGCGACGACATTGTTTAAAAACAAAGGCCATGTGGTGCTGAATGGTCAAAGGCAATTCGCTTGGGCCTGTTGTTTCTTGGCTGAGCGCGCTGAACTCTTTTCTGATTTCTTTCTCAGCGTCTTCGATCCGCACATCGACAGGCACCCCCAAAGACGGCCCCATAAGACGATCTTCGATTTCGCCAAATCTCTTTTGAAAGCCATCGTACGCCGCCAAGCGGTCGTAAATATCGCCCTCTAAAAGAACAGCCTCATCCGTTCCAAGCGGACGCCCAACAAGATAGACGGGGCTTTGATAGCCGCCCTTATAATCCGCCAACGGCACCATCGTCGTTGCCAGCTCAGCACGTAGAACATCACCGGTCTCGCCTTTAAAGGCCGAGCGCAAACGCCGATCCCAAGCTTCCGTACGCTTGGCAAGCAAATGCGCCTCATCAACGACGAAAACATCATTGGCACATTGCAAGGTGACCGCGACCGGGCGCCACGTCTCTCGCTCAGAAGAAGGCCAAGATTCCTGTTTGAGGTGGGACGCCATGTCATAAGGAAACTGCGGATAGCCATAAGCAAAGCCGCGATACGCCTCTTTTGGAAAAGGCGTTTCCTGCGCGTTTTGCACATTGAGCGCACACAAACGCCATTCGGGCTGGACAAGAATACCTTTCTCGCCCTTGGCATCGGACAAGACAACAAAGCGCGGCGTTCCTTCTGGAACGGGAACACGCTCAATCTCACTTAATTTTCTAAAGCTCTCTTCAGGGCTGCACGCGCTGTCAGGATACATCTTTTTGATCTCGTCAATGACGCCCAAAAGAAAAGTCGTAAAGCCGACAAAGATCGCCTTATGGGAAAAGCTTAAAGGCTCGTGCTTGCTACCATCGGGCGTGTATTCACGCCCCAAATCGTCGTTACCGACAAACCGTCCTTCATCCCCACGATAGACGCTTTTATATTTAAAATAGGTTCGCCATTTCCCATACATTCCTTCATGAACATTGCACCCGTTGAAAAACCCATCCTCGTCGTCTTTCCAAGACACGCCCGCATATTTTGTATAAGAGCAGTCAGAAAGCGTAAGGATCTGTTTAGGTATTTGGATAACATCTGGAAGAAGGCGGTCATAAGATTGACCCGTTGTAAAGCCAGCCCGCCCGTAGCGAATACGCCATTGCTGACCCGGCGCGCCCCCGGCTATTTCTGTCAAATGGGTCTTAGGATGAAAAGGATCATCGTCTGTATAAAACGACACCTGAATCCCGGGAAGATCGATCCCCTTTTGATAGATGACCTCAAGCAGTTCTTGCGCCAGACGATCCAGCCAATATTTTCGCCAAGGCGTATAGGGAAGATTGGCTTTTGATTCCTTCGAGGGAAGAACCGGCATCCGAAACGGGCCGAGACGCAAAGAATGATTTTCAAAGGTAACAGGCATAAAAAATTCCCTCAAAGCAATAGAAAATAAAAGAAACCTATTGTTTGAGCCCTAGCCTGTCAATCCACCCCGAATGTTTTCAAGGGTCTGTCCTTCTTAAAATAGAAAAGGCCCTTAAGCAGCGCTTAAGGGCCTTTTTCCAACTATCTCATATTTTACGAATGTAGGGTCGTCTGAGACGCCGCCCCCACAGTCTTGATCGGGCGAGCCATCATCTTTCGAAGCGTCTCGGCCAACCCCGTGGCATGAGCCGCATCAATATCGCCTTTATGAAGGGGCCCAAGAGCAAAGAAATCCGTCACACCGGCTTTCCTTAAGGCCGTTTCCGTCTCAATGGGGAAAGTTGCCTGATAACTTGTCGCAAGAATATGCGCTTGTTTCAGGACGGGATCACCATCAGGGCCTAGGCTACCTAGCAAAGTGTCTAAGGGTTTACCGCTATCAACATTCACGACAACAACGCGCGTCCGATCAAAATCCCGATCAAATCCGCCACTGTATAACAAGCCCTCATCTCCAAGGGCGTTGACCAGTTCTCCCCGTCTTTTGCACAGATCGCCTTTCGCCGCCGCCGTCATTTCAGGCGAATGCGTTTGGCTCAACCCCAGCCATTTTTCGATGGGATTCGCCTTTGTAACAGGCGACCCCAGAAAAAGGATATTCGCGGGTTCAACCTTTTTCTCCATGAAATTACGCAATTCAACGCAAAACTCTAACCAATCGAGCTTCTTATTGCCGTTAATAAAGCTGAATTTCTTGATGCCACAAGCTCTCAATTCAGCACGGATTTCATCGGGAAGGCGGCTCGCATGTGTCGAAGCCATAAGGGTCGCGTTTGGGAACCTCTTGGCGATTTCGCCGCTTTTCACTTTTTCCAGAAATTCCGCTCGAACCGACGGATCTTCCACATTGACAACAAGCAGCTGTGTATTTGCGGTTTGATCCGAAGCGAGTTTTTCCAACCCACCTTCGCCCGACGCATCCACAACGTCGATACCCATCTTCAACGTCGGCACATATTTCGCTGCCTCTTGAAATTCGGGGAGGTAAGCGCCGCCACGAACCCACGAACGTTGAACCCGTTTACCAAAAAAAACAATATTGGGTGACGTGTTCATAGAAACATAGTCGGACATTTTACAAACTCCTTAAAATAGTACTGTTAAGAAATATCCAATCACCGGATTACTGTAATGCGTAATTATTTATATATTCCTGCGAGAAATGCCCTTCTTTATGCTCGCAACGCTAGCACACAACGACCTTTCAGACAAAGCTTTCATGGCTTTTTATCAACAAAAGTATATATATTATATATAATTAGGGATTAAGATGAACAATATTAGAGGGGCTCCGCGTTAAGGCAGGAAAGGGCCGAAAAGCTTATATGTCGAGAAAAACGACAAGAAATTTTAGCGGTGCCAGCCTAAACCTCACATTTGGGAACGGTTACGGGCGAATATCCAGATGGATGTAATTTAACTCTGGCCAAGGATTCGCCAAAAAGACGCGCATTCGATATCACGGCACATTCCGCATACGACAGCGGCGCCATGAGTTCTTGGGAAACGGCCGGGGGAACCTTGGCAAAATTGTTTCCATAAGCATTGGCGGCCAAAAGATGAACGGTACGAAAGACCTCTTGACGGCAAGCGTCTTGATTGGCCCCCCCAATCGCCCCCACGAAGGCCTCGACGCCCGTTCGCGCCCAAACCAACAAGTGAACGGCAGTCTCAAGATAAAAGGACGCATTGGCAACGCGTAAAAGAGCCTTGATTTTATCCGCCTCTTCTTTCTTTTCGCCCGTCTGCTCAACAGCAACCAGAGAGAAAATCGTCGCAGGACGCCCTTCCAGATCGAAAAGGTCTATCATCTTTTCGAGGTTATCTCTTTTATCTTCGCGACTTTTTTGATCCACTTCATTGAGCAGTCTATTTTCGACCTGAACTTGCGCGCCTTTTTCAACCTTAATTTTGCGCGCCACATACGCCAAAGCGACAAGCGAAGCATCTTCAAGGCTCACATCAAACTTGTCAGCAAAACGCTGGCACCACTTTGTCAGCCCCTTGAGCTGCTGCGCGGGCGTCCCATCATTATCAAGAGGAATCAAAACGTCACGCCCAGCGACTTCCGCAGAAACCAATCGAAGATTTTTCCAGCGCTGATTTCCGCCTTCACCAGAGACCGCCGCAATCAGAGTCTCGATACCGTCAACCTTCGCGCATAGCACGCCTTTGTTTTCCATGGGACACCTTATCATTTGTTCAAAAACAACAAAAAACAACCGAAGATTTCTAACACCAACGAAACGGGCCGTCTACGGCACAGAACGCGGGCCAGCGTTTAATCGTGTTTCGGACCGTTCCCCGTCTTCTTCAGGGCTTCCTGGTTAGGGCGCTTGACGCGCCACAAAAGATAAACATCGAATCACCTTAAGACTGAAGAATTGCTTAGAACGATGTCTGATTGGGGAGCAAACATGAATAATCTTCAGCAAAATCAGCCAACCATGAATATCGCCGATTTTTAAGACTGTGCAGGTTTACGTCTACGCAGGAATCTATATCGTTAAAATTTTAAGAATTAAGTTCGATGCAATAGCGTCGCTGGAGCGAATCTTTGACAAACGCGGACGGAACCTTATTCACTAGTCTGCCGCCATTCGCTTCAATTACGCGCCAAGAACCTTCGTTCCACTCACTGGCCATAACAAGAACCGAGGTAAGGCCGAGCTGCCGCATCATATCAAGCTGAAGGGCACATATCTTTTTGGCATAACCGCGTCTCTGCAAACTTGGTCGCACAGCGTAGCCTAAATTTCCAGCTTGCTGTTCAAGAAAATCGTTCAAGGAAAAATGGAGGGTAGCCGCGCCAATAAAAGAGTATCCTTCAACCGCCCAAAGATAACTAAACGGAAATTGACTGCGTTCAGCCTCAAGACCGGCCTGATAGGGCCAGCGCCCGGATTGAAGATTGAGAGAAAGAAAATGAGCTGTCGGATCGCGCTCAATTTCATCGATTTCTTTGTCGTTTGGCTGAGGATGCAGACCAAAACGAAACCCTTCGCGAAGCGCTTCAACATAGGAAGAAAGATAAGCACTGTCGGGTAAAACAAGGCGAAGAGAAGATATGTCTTTCATCAACCGTTTCCTTTATCTGCAAGCAACCGCTTGTTGGCAAACGCTCGCCCAGAAAAATGACTTCAGATACTTTTCTGGCCCAAACGCATAATCTTTATCTTGAACAGCACTGTAGCAAACAGGGTTCCAAGGAACAAACGTGGATATGGTTGAGCTTATCCAGTGTTGTCGTCAACAAACCGCGGCTTGAGATCAGTGTCGGCAACAAATCTTTGATTCAATATCGGAGAGGCTCTGGATAAGATAACCGTGGTACATAATGTCAGCCGACCTACTTCGTTAAACCTTCGCAGGATGGTGCCCCACAAAGGAATAAGTTCGAACAAAATGGTGGTCGAAAGAATGTTTAAAACCCTGATGAAATGAAACTTTCTTTTTATGCCCTTTCTACAGAAAGATATGCCAAAATTCACAAAGATATAAAGACATAGTGATTATTTGGGGAGGAGGGGAGATAGTGCCGTATCCACATCGGTCTTAAGCTTTTTTTCATTAGAATTTATGGATATTCCCCGGCCAATAGGCTTTGGAAACCCACGGAATTTGGGCAACAGAATTTTCATTAACTCTTCTTCTTTGCTATGCAGTTCTTTAAGGACGTTTTTATTCAGGAACGCTCTTGTAACGCCAACCACTAAATCAGCTAATTGAAGCAATGTTGAGTGACGCATGGTTGTAAATAAAATGGAATCCGTAAAATTCAGTTTTTCCAATGGGCCGCAGAGATATGATCTGCCCGAAAGGGGATCCTTTCCCTCACTATATGCGTGACGATAAACCTCATTAAACGGATCCCTATTATCCCCTGTTGGCCAATCCATAATAACCTCTGGATGGATTGCTTTCTTATCTTGTGCCTCTTTCCCAAATCTCATAAGCCCATTTGTAAAAGACATTTTAATAAAATTGACCTTTTGGTTCTGTAGAGTGTTTCTGTCTTCATTGCTGGATCGGAAAACGGAAACAATTATTCTAAGATTTTCAACGATGCTAAGAGCCTCAAAAATTTTTCTCCTAATCTCATCCATGTTGTTTTTAAAGCTGTCGTAATCATGTATTTGTTTATTGTTTTCCAAAAGCTTTTTATAGTCTTTAAAGTTCCATTTTATAGGTGTTCTTGGGTTGCCATAGTTTCCTTTAATACACTCAACTTTCTGTCTTAATTCATCTTCGCTTTCTCGAGGCAGCAATATACCTCCAAAAATTTGGATATTAGGGGTAGAATGCTTTTGGCTTTCGCTTAGATCCGAATCGTCAACGTACCATCTCATGGTAAAGATACTAGAGATTTTACTTATAGAGAGAAAGTGTGTTTGACGGCGGGTTACGCCCCTTTCACTTTCCGCTGCTGCACGTTATTTTTTGAACCAAAAAACTATTGCAACACAACACATATTCTAAGTTGATATGTGTGGTGCCCAGGAGGGACTTGAACTAGACTTATATCTAGTTGTTATATCAGTAAGTTACGCCAGTATGAAAAACGCGCATACCAGCAAAAATACCATCAGTCTATCTGTTTGATATTCCACAATACACGGGATTCCGTTTGAATCCCTGTTTGGGACTCGATTCCGGGACTTATTTTACTCCCGGCGCGTCAAGTTTTGCGATGTACGGCGCAGCTTTTTTCGGTCCGTACCATTTGAGCAGAACTTCTTTCCGATCTTGTGGGGCAACAGGGCCGGGCCCCTTTTCGTACCTTATGATTTCAAACGGAACCATCCCCTTTTTTGTCACGCTTTGACGGATCTCTTCCGGCGTGTTCGCTATGTACTGCATCGTGGGAAGGGTGTCTTTGTCATACATATCCCACACAACGACCTTGCCAGAAGGAAGAATGTGTAAGTGATATTGGATATCGTCGGGATGAATGAAGCCGACAGGGTTGTATGCTACGTAGTAGCTGTTTTGGTTTTCTTGCTGGGCCATGGTCTACCCCTCCCACGCTCGATACTACGGCGCGGAAACATCGATCATCAAGATCCTTGCGATGCAGGAAAAATGGCACTCGCCTACCAATAGTTGGTTTTCTAATGCCCATTATAGGCAGCTTAACACTTTATAAACGTTGATTCTCCTCAGGAAAGCATTTCCCAACTGGTAAAATGCCCCATATCGAAATTTGAGAAATCGCACGCACTGATAGTTAACAAATAGTGAAACCATTTTGAAAAACGATAGGAGCGCATTATGCTATCTCTAAGAACACCAACACCGACAAAGCATTATTTGTTTATGCCAGATACGACCTCACATATGGAGCCAGTGCGCTATACAGCTGATGATCTTGAAATCGTCAGTAGCGAGCTTATTGGCTCTGAAAGTGACGCATATAGCGATGAGCTACATGTTCGTATCAAGAAGACTGGCGAACATGTTGCCGTTTCCTTAGAGCATGAAGGCGTTGGCGTTTGGTTGTATGACCTTAAAAATGCACGTATGGCTTCCCCTCAAGGAAAAAGGCTCAAAGGGACGCAAGGCAAGCTGACCAAGACAGCTCGCGACGTTCTCTATGGTGTTTGGGGAAGCCGGTCCTTAGAAAGCAAGGCTGCTCCACAACATAAGCTCGGCTAACAATTTTTCTCACTTATTGGGAGGGTTGTTATGCCGTCGCGGCCAACAGCGCTTGATCTCGTTCGTATATTAGAACAAATCTTTGACCTCATGGGGCCAGCGGCCTTTGGCGTGCTCGATGTTGCTTTTTTCCATTCAGGCCCAGACAGAAATGTCATTAAAGAGATCTTTGGCCGTAGCAAGGTTATTTTAGATCGTGCCAAAAAGAACCAATCAAACTTTGCGCAAACAACCCGATTAAAAAATCGCCTTAAAACAAAGCATGCTTTAAACGGTGGCCGTTTAGAAGATGCACGTATCGGCGGCGCATTAGATGCATTAGCGATCTATGGCTTCTTTAAAGATGCATATGATCCTGATCGTGACCTGGGGCGGCAAGAAGCAGACAAGGTATGGAAATATTTATCACGCAAGTTTGCGGAATCCGTATCAGGTAAGATTCAAACCCGTGTTTGTGGGGCTGCAAAGGATCGTGTTTTCTTCACGGACGAACTGCCAGCGCTTGTCCGCAATGACAAGATCGACACGATTAACAACATTCCTTGGGAAAAGATCCGGGATGCTTATTTCTCTGATCCCATCGAGGGGCCTGATCGGGCATTCAAGCTTATCTGTAAGGGCGAGATGCGCCTGGCTTGGGATCGCGCCAGAACAGAGGCAACAAAGCCTGCTGTGAAGGACTTTTTCTATACCCGCGAATATTATCGCGCATGGCAGCGGAAAGATGCCATAGACAAAGGAAACATTGTCCGCCCAATCTTCCGCAAGCGCACGCTGAAAGAACAAAAGAATGAATTGGCCGCCTTGACGACCAGACTTGTTGCTGCAGCGCCTTAGCCTCGCAAATCAGACAAATCCGGACACAGCCATCGGACGGGAGCCAAAAATCGACCCCCTCTGCCGTTCCTTCTTGCGCCTTACCGTTCTTTACCGTATTTTCTCGGTAATATCCATTCAATCCTTTGGGCCATTCTATGCAAACCGACATTTTAACGATCCGAGAAGTTGCGGCTTATCTGAAGCTGACCGAAAAGACGGCCTATCGCTATGCGGCGGATGGGATCATCCCTGGCTTCAAGGTTGGCGCTTCTTGGCGGTTCAAAAAATCAGATGTTGATGCATGGATAAAAGAGCAATCCCAAAAGAAAGCCGCCAAAAAGGACGCCTGATATATGACAACCGCAACAGTACAAAACCTAAGCTCCTTCGCGTGGTCAATTGCCGAGATCCTGCGCGGCGATTTCAAGCAGTCTGAATATGGCAAGGTTGTTCTCCCCTTTGTTGTGCTCCGCCGCCTGGATTGTTTGCTTGAGCCGTCAAAGCAAGCCGTTCTTGATGCCTATGAGAAGCTGCCCAAGAAAGTTGATGATCAAACAAAAGACATGATGCTCTTTGGCGCGGTAGGCGGAAAGCTCAAGCTCTATAATTACAGCCAGCTGACGTTTGCCAAGATCCACGGGCAAGATCCGGCTGACGTACATAAGAATCTTTTGGATTACATAACAAAGTTCAACGGCAGCATTCGCGACATCTTTCTTGAAAAATTCCTCTTCACTGATCAGCTCAAGCGCCTCAAAGAAGGCGGGATTCTGTGGCAAGTCTTCGACCGCTTTTGCCAGATAGATTTGCACCCCAAGAAAGTCTCAACCGTTGAAATGGGCTATCTGTTTGAAGATTTAATCCGCAAGTTTTCGGAAATCTCAAACGAAACCGCCGGGGAACATTTCACTCCTCGTGAAGTCATTCGTTTAATTGTTGATCTTCTTCTTGCCGATGATGCTGACGCTCTCGCCGGTTCTGGCATCATTCGCACGGTCTATGATCCAGCATGCGGCACGGGCGGCATGCTGGCACTCATGGAAGAGGCCATGAAGCACTTCAACGAAAAGATCCGCGTTGAACTTTATGGGCAGGAGCTCAACCCTGAATCCTTTGGTATCTGCAAATCAGACATGTTGATCACGGGCCACAACCCCGAGCAGATCGCGTATGGCAACACGTTGACCGAAGACGCCCACCGCGACAAGAAATTCCATTACATGCTTTCAAATCCGCCCTATGGCGTTGATTGGAAAAAATACCAGGACCCCATCAAAACAGAAGCCGCAACAATGGGAATGGATGGCCGCTTCGGCGCAGGGCTCCCCCGCGTATCGGATGGACAGCTTCTCTTTCTTCAACACATGATTTCCAAAATGCGCGAGGATACAGGCGGTTCGCGTATCGGTATTGTTATGAACGGTTCGCCCTTGTTTACAGGTGGTGCGGGTTCTGGCGAAAGCGAAATCCGCCGCTGGATGTTCCAAAATGATTGGGTCGAGGCCATCATCGCGCTACCGACCGACTTGTTTTATAACACCGGCATTCAAACCTATGTTTGGATCCTCTCGAACAAAAAAGGCGATGCGCGGCGCGGCAAAGTTCAGCTGATCGATGCCAGCGGCGAGCGTTTTTGGCAATCAATGCGCAAAAGCCTTGGCAGCAAACGGCGAGAGATCCCCGAAGGGGCGCGAGATGAAATTGTTAAAATCTATAGCAAGATGTTGAACGGTGGCTCGGGCTGGGGTGAATATTCAAAGATTTTTGATGCCGAAGATTTTGGTTATCGCGAAATTCGTATTGAACGCCCTTTGAAATTGAATTTTCAGTTTTCTGAGGAACGACTGGAAGCACTCAAACAAAGCAACGTCTTCTTAAAACTCCCGCTCGACGAACAAAAAAATCTTATCAAGGCGTTATCGGAAGGTGTGCCGAGCGATCTTTTCAAGGATCGAGACCTGTTTGAAAAGGCGTTAAAGAAGGCGCTCAAAAAAACTGAAATCAAAATCTCCGCCCCCCTGCGCAAAGCCATGTTGTCGGCGCTGTCTGAAAAGGATGAAACAGCGAGCCCATGCAAAGACTCTGATGGGAACATCGAAGCTGATTCAGATCTGCGCGATCATGAGCTTGTGCCGCTCAAAGAAGACTGGCGCGAGTATGTTGAGCGTGAGGTTAAACCCTTTGTCCCCGATGCATGGGTTGATGAAAGCTACACGGATTCAAGCGACGGCAAAGTCGGGCGTGTTGGTTATGAAATCAACTTCAACCGATATTTCTACAAATACGTTCCGCCGCGCCCGGTGGCCGAAATAGATGCCGAGCTTAAAACGCTTGAAGCTGAGATCGCAGCATTGCTGAAAGAGGTAGCAGCATGAGCAGCGGCGAGTTGATCCTTTACCCCACAGAAGACGGACAGGCCGAGATTTCCCTGCGCTGCATCGACGGCACCGTATGGTTAACACAAGCCGAGATGGCAGAGCTTTTCGACACAACGCCACAAAACATCACGCAGCATATTAAGTCAATTTATTCCGAACAAGAACAACAGGTTGAATCAACCTGTAAGGATTTCTTACAAGTTCAACACGAAGGGGGACGTGCAGTTGAAAGGGAGCTGAAGCACTACAACCTCGATATGATCTTGGCCGTGGGATATCGCGTCCGGTCCCCCCGTGGCGTACAGTTTAGGCGCTGGGCAAACACAATCTTGAAAGAGTACCTGATCAAGGGCTTTGCCATGAATGACGAGCGGCTTAAACAAGCGGAAGATTTTGATCCGTTTGATGAGTTGCTTGCTCGCATTCGGGACATACGCGCATCGGAGAAAAGATTCTATCAAAAGGTCAAAGATCTGTACGCAACGGCGGTTGATTACGACAAAAACTCTGACGCTGCGAAGCTGTTCTTCAAAAAGGTTCAAAACAAAATGCTCTGGGCCATCACGGGGCATACAGCGGCAGAGCTGATTAAAGACCGTAGCGATCCGTCAAAGCCCAATATGGGTCTGATGACGTGGAAGGGCAGCATCGTTCGTAAAGAGGATGTAAAGATCGCGAAAAACTATCTGACCGAAGAAGAGATTGAACCGCTCAACCGCATTGTCACCATGTATCTTGATTTTGCCGAAGAGCAAGCTAAGCGCCGCAAGATTATGACGATGCAACAGTGGGAAGAAAAGCTGGATGCCTTCCTTGCCTTTAATGAAAGAGATCTTTTGACCCATGCGGGATCTGTTCGCAAAGAGATTGCTGAACGCCTGGTCCTTGAACGCTATGAAACATTTGATGCCACCCGAAAGAAAGCCGAAGCCATAGCCGCCGATGAAGCCGACCTTCGCGAAATCGAACAGATGGTTGTCGAGATCGAAAGAAAGGGCAAGGCATGAGCATCATTCGTTTCAAGAGTTTTATGCAAGAACGTGTAGATTTGTCGGAAACGGGAGAAGAAACCTTACTTTCAGTTTCTGAGTATTACGGCGTAAAGCCAAGAAAAGATGCATTTTCACAAGAGGCTTTTGAATCTCGCGCAGCTAGTCTTGAAGGGTATAGGCGCGTATTTGAGAATGATCTTGTTATGAACTATATGCTTGCATGGAAAGGTGCTTATGGCGTTTCCAATTTTTCAGGCATTGTTAGTCCGGCTTATGCTGTTTTTAAAATAGATTCTCAAAAAGCTTTCCCCTCATACGTTCATTATTGCTTGCGCTCAGAACGATTTAAAAGCTACTTCAGGGCTCATTCAAAGGGGATTATTGAATCGCGCCTGCGTTTGTATCCTGACACTTTCTTGTCTCTCTCTATAGATCTACCGGATTATGAAACCCAAAAAGAGATCGCCGCTTTTCTTGATCGCGAAACTGCACGCATTGATCAACTGATTGAGAAAAAAGAAAAAATGATCTCTGTTCTAGATGAGAGGAAAAACTATCTTATCAACAGAGTGATACGAAATTGTCTAAATCCCTTGAGTTTGTTTCAAGACACGACAGATCCCTTGATCGGATCCATACCTGCTCATTGGACACTGAAAAGATTGCGTCATATTGCCCAGATGCAAAACGGAATTAGTGCAGGTGCAGAATACTTTGGTTCGGGCTTTCCCTTTGTAGGGTATGGTGACGTGTACAAAAACCCTTCTCTCCCGAAAAGCGTCCACGGGCTCGCCAATTCCTCTGATACAGATAGGTTCCGCTACTCGGTACAAGAAGGTGATATATTTTTCACAAGAACATCAGAGGTTTCTGAAGAAATTGGAATATCATCGGTGTGTCTCAGCAGCATTAATGCCGCAGTTTTTTCAGGATTTTTGATAAGGGTTCGGCCTAGCAATGGTGTCCTGCATCCCAATTTTTCTAAATATTATTTTAGAAGCAATATTCCGCGTCTTTTCTTCACTAAGGAAATGAATTTGGTAACACGAGCATCTCTGGGGCAGGATTTGCTCAAAAGGCTTCCTGTGATAATTCCTCCTCTTGAAGAACAAGAGCAGATAGCAACGTACTTGGATGAAGAAACGGGCAGGACTGAACGATTGATCAGCCAAATAAGCAAAACCATTGAACGTCTCAAGAACTTGAAAGTTTCCACGATTACCGAAGCAGTTACAGGACAGCTCGACATTCGCTCTTGGAAAAAGCGGGGAAGCACAGATCATCGGCTTGATCAAATTGAGGAGGCCATGGCGTCATGATGCTTCCTTGGCAAAAGAACTGCACAAAATGCGCTTTCTGCATTAAAGCCTGGCGATCAGAAGACGACGGTCAGGAAAAAATGTTTTCCATTACGAATGATAATCGTGAGGATCTAAGAAACCAACAAACGGACTTCATTCGCTCAAACAGCGTGGTCTGCCAGTATCTTAAATGTTATCACAATCAATGGAACGAAGCGGTCAGCGGTACGGACGTTCCCGCACTTCGCAAAAAACTTCCCAATAAAAAATGCTCTCATTTTTATTCAGCTGATAGAGCCGAAGATATGCTTCTGCCCGCCATTGTGAAAGAGCAAGAGCGGTCAAAGCAGAATGATCGATATTACCTAACCCTTTTTCTAACCTTTGTTGCCGCCGCCGCGTCTCTAATTGGGGTATTCAAATGACCAGAACCTATTCATCCGACACAATCCATCGCGAAGATGTGGTGCAATATCATTTGATTGACAATCTTGTCGCCAACCAAGGATACCGCAAACGCGCATCGGATGATTATGATCGGGCCGCTGCCCTTGATAAAGCCTTGGTTATGGAGTTTATCAAAACAACTCAAGCCGAAGAATGGAAGCGTTTAGAGGAGCAATATACAACGGCGGCAGAAATTGAGTTCTTCAAGCAACTCGACAAGGCTCTTTCTCAACGCGGCACACTGGATGTATTGCGCCAGGGGATCAAGTTGATACCCGGCATTAAGTTTTCGCTGTGCTATTTCAAACCTGCCTCAGGCCTTAACGAAGATCTGCTTCGCCTGTTCAACGCAAATATCTTGAGTGTTGTTGATGAGCTGGAATACAGCGCTAAGAACGACAACCGCATAGACATTGCCTTGTTCGTCAACGGCATTCCACTTGCCACGATGGAGTGCAAGAACCTTTCGACAGGTTCAACCTTCCGCCATGCGGAAAGGCAATATCGCGCTGACCGTGCCCCAGCTGGCGAACCCCTTTTGACCTTCAAGCGCGGCGCGTTGGTTCACTTCGCGCTTGATCAAGATAATGTTTCGATGACAACGCGACTGAACAACGGGAAGACCTTCTTCTTGCCCTTTAATCGTGGGCGTGATGGCGGGGCGGGCAACCCCGATGTTGAGAGCGAGTTCCGCATAGCCTATCTTTACAAAGACCTGGCCGATTGTCGCGCCATTTTCTCCCGTGATGTTCTTCTCGACATTGTTGGACGCTTTGTGCATTTGGAGAGCGATGACGGGAAAGAGAAAATGATCTTCCCCCGCTTTCAACAGCTTGATGCCGTTTTAAAGCTTATGTCTCATGCCAAGGCCTTTGGCTCTGGGCACAATTATTTGATCCAGCATTCAGCAGGATCCGGCAAATCAAACACAATCGGCTGGACAGCGCATCGTATGATCACGCTGCATAATGATCAGGATGAACCTGTGTTCAATACCGCAATCATAGTGACGGACCGTGTTGTCCTAGACCGCCAGCTTCAAAACACCGTTAAACAGTTTGAGCAGACTCAAGGGGTTGTCAAAAAGATCGACGGTACCTCGCGCCAATTAAAGGAGGCCATCCAGCAAGGGGCTCGTATTATCGTTACAACCAT
Organism: uncultured Rhodospirillaceae bacterium; assembly: GCA_964390005.1. Lineage (GTDB taxonomy): Bacteria > Pseudomonadota > Alphaproteobacteria > UBA9219 > UBA9219 > CAYMGM01. Next base: position 38,140 of record CAYMGM010000014.1, read on the forward strand.
TCACAAATTCTCGACCGAGCACCTGAAAGAAATATCGGGTCAAGGCACACGGCGCTTTGCTGTTTTGATCGACGAGGCGCACGGATCACAATCTGGCTCCCATGCAACAAATTTGGCGAATGCTTTGTCGCGTGATGAGGAACAAAGCCCAACCGACATTGAAGATTTGATCGCTGATTATCAACGCCAGCGCGGCCCGCAAAGCAACATCAGCTATTTTGCGTTTACGGCCACCCCGCGCAACGTGACGTTAGAGCGTTTTGGGACCAAGGGTCCAGATGGCATGCCTCACCCGTTCCATTTGTACTCCATGCGCCAAGCGATTGAAGAAGGCTTTATCCTTGATGTCCTTCAAAACTATATGACCTACAAGTCATATTATCAGCTTGAAAAGGCTATTGAAGATGACCCCAGGTTCGAAAGTCGGGGAGCGCAACGCAAGGTTGCTCGTTTTGCCAAGCTCCACCCGACAGCCATTGCACAAAAGGTTGAAGTTATCGTTGAACACTTCCTACGCCATATATCAAAGGAGCTGAACGGCCACGGCAAAGCAATGGTCGTAACCCAAAGCCGCATTCAGGCCTTTAAGTATTTCGAGGCCATCAAAAAATATATCGAGGAAAACAGATATCAAGGCGTTCGCCCGCTGGTTGCTTTTTCCGGTGAGCTTGATGTTGAAGGAGTCACCTATACGGAGCCAGAGCTTAACGGCTTCTCAGAAACAGAGCTTCCTAGCAAATTTGATGGAACGGACTATCAACTTCTTATCGTGGCCGAAAAATACCAGACAGGCTTTGACCAACCGAAGCTCTGCGCCATGTATGTTGACCGCAAGCTTGATGGGCTGCAAGCCGTCCAGACCCTTTCTCGTTTGAACCGTACCTTTCCTGACAAACATCGCACCTATATCTTGGATTTTCAAAACACGATAGAGGATATCCAAAAGGCGTTTGAACCATATTATGAGGCAACCTCACTTGAGGCCATGACAGATCCCAATCAGATTTATGATCTTGAGGGGCGGATCAAAAAGTTCGGCATTATCGATGATGGAGAAGTGGGTCGTTTTGCCGAAATCTTTTACAAAGGCAATCTGGATTCAGGAGATCGCATCAATCTTGAAAAACTTGTACGTAATGCGGTTCAACGCTTCGACTATGAAGAGGATGAAGGCAAACAGGAAGAGTTTCGTCAACTCTTGAAAAGTTATATGCGCTTTTATTCCTTTGTCGCGCAAGTCATGCGTCTTGAGGACACAGGGCTTGAAAAACTGTATGCTTATGCCTCATGGCTTGCAAAGCTCTTGCCCAACCGAGAAATCCCTGGGGATATCGAAATTACAGAAGACATGCTTCGCCTTCAGGCCTTTCGATTGGAAAAGAAAGAGGATGGCAACGCCTCCCTTGCTCCCGGCTCTACGACGCCGCTTTCTGCGATTAAGGAATTCGGTGCGAAGCCATACACCGAGGATGAAGAAAAGACCCTTTCAGAAATTATCCAAAACTTCAATCAAAGGCACGGAACGGATTTTACCGAAGAAGATTTCAAGCGGTATGAGCAAATTAATCAGCTGGCCCTTGAGGATCAGGAACTTCAAGACATGTTGCGCAACAACGCCCCCGACGTAGTGGAAGGGGTCTATTCGCAAAGATATATGGAGAAAGCTATCCGCCGGTTCCAAGCCGACGATGATTTGGAGAACATCTTCCTAAGCGATCAAGACATGCGCAAACGCATCATAAACTTCTTTTTCTCAAAAGCCCTTCGCGAAGTCAGAGACGAGGTGCGGTAACAAATGAGCCCTGTAGTTATTCAGCACACCCCCATAGATGAATATTGTGAGGGGGAGAAATGGGAGGCTTTAGATGAAGACTCTTTAGCAAGACTTGTGGCCATCATTGCGATGGGACAAGCTAAACATGCTGCAGACATTCTCAAAGAACTTAAACCTATGGCTCCATCTTTTACAAAAGAGAGTCTAATTAATGAAGCCAAAGTTAAGTTGACTGTACAAGAGGATTACAATAACGGGGAGCAAAGAAGGGGGTACCCGTGCATTCAAAGAGATGGGTATATATTTGAGATAATTTCCTGGATTGCTGCTTCGAAACTATATGGAAAGAATGCCCTTCTTAAACCTCCCCATATTTGTGCGACAACGCAAGGTCTAGACGGCCTTATGTTAGAGCTTTCAGAAGACAAGACTCAAATTAAATTCACAACTGTTTTTGAGGATAAGTGTACAGAAGATCCAAGGGGAACTTTTATCAGCCATGTGGTCCCTGCCTTCCTGGAAAGACATCAAAACAAGAGAGACGCAGAGCTTGTGGATGCAGCAACTACCCTTCTTGCTGTAGCAAGGGTAGATGACTGTAAGTTATCTGAAATGGCTGCGGCTGTTACTGACCGCAATTCAAGAAAATACAGAGCTTCCTTTGCCGTAGACAGATCCTACGATGCTCAAGAGAAACGCGCGGCCCTGTTCAAGGATTTTAATAGAATTAATGGGATTAACAAAGATCATCGGATCGGCGGTACATTTGTACATGATGGTGTCCTTCGCGAGTGGTTTAATCAATTTGCCCTAAAGGCGATAAATTATCTTGATAGCCTTAATAACGTAGAGGCTCCAAATGTTTGACAGCATAACGGCAGAGAAAATGAAAAGAGCTCCTGCTGTCCCAGGGCTTAATCCCAATGACATCCCGGCGCTGATCACGCGACACTATGCATCCCTTGTTTCTGCCCGCCTTGGAGATCGTATAGATGATTTCGAAAGCCAGGAAGGAGTTTGGCCTCTTGAACGGATAGCCGATACATATGAACTAATGGCGTCTTTGTTGTCTGACGAGAACAGTAGAAGCTCTGCATCATTTGTAGCAGCAACAGCGCAACAAATCTTAGCAAGGAGGGATAGTATAACAAATGTGGAGGATACATCCCCTCTTATTGATATAGGTTTTGTCTCTGCTGCTATATCTGCTCCCTTGTTGTTTTTAGCTGCTGAACAATATGCAGATGCATTCGAGGCGGCGGCGGCGATAAGACCAAGAAATAGAAAGCAGCTATATGAAGCTCAAATACTCTCTGAGAATATTTATGCTCTTGCTCGGGGCAATTTGGAAGGAATTTTAAGCCGCGCCACGCGGTGGAGACGGTTGATCCCTAACCGGACGCTTGATGAACAAGCTTTTGCCGCTTTATTGGAGATGCTTATTCTTGGTATTGAGGCGTTGGCTGCACGATTTCTTGGAGAAACAATTTCTGGCGAGAGAGATCGCGCCCCCAAACAACCGAATGATATTTTCGTCGATGTAATCAACTTGTCCAAGAAAATGCAAAAGGAAGAAAGTGGGCAAGAATTTTTATCATCTTTTGACGGGCCTGCTCGGTTAGCTTCCATTTTATCTATAGTAAGCAAAAACATTGAGAAAGCTGCACTGATTGATATTCCAGCGCCAGCTGACGCGGATGTTAATATATGGGGGGCATGGCTCAAGGAAAGAGCAAAAAAGTTCCCATTCGTCTGGCCAAACCATCGAGAAGCAGTTCAAAAAGATTTCTGCCAAACTGGTAAATCCGCTGTCATTATCTTACCGACGGGAGCAGGAAAAACAACCATTTCATCACTTAAAATTGCAGGGGTTCTCGCTCGCCGAAAGAAAGTCATTTTTTTAGCCCCGACACATGCCTTGGTTGAGCAACTGACAACAGATCTTCAAGAAACGTTTGATGAGAGTTTTTTGGGTTCAATAGCCTCTAATGACTTTGACCTACTGTTTGAATCAGACAGTCAGGTCCATGATATTGAGGTGATGACACCAGAGCGCTGCTTAATGATGCTTTCATTTGTCCCGGAAGCTTTCGAAGATGTTGGCTTGTTGGTGTTTGATGAGTGCCATTTGCTTAGCCCTCAATCAGGAAAAATTCGAAGAGCCCTAGATAGCATGCTATGCCTTTTGCGTTTTAATTATATTTTGCCAGATGCAGATTTGCTCTTTATGTCTGCAATGTTAAAAAATGGGCATGATTTTAGTGAGTGGATCAGCTCTTTAACGGGCAGGGACAGTATTTGTGTTGACTTGCTATGGAAACCAAGCCGTCAAGCTCGTGGTGTTGTGATATATAGGGAAGCTGAGCTCGCGCAGGCCAAACAAGAAGCTTTAGCCATTCAGAAAGAGGAAGACGAAAAAAAACAAGAACAAGCTAGAGATTTAAGACGAAGAGCACAGGATTTAGTCAAGGCATACCCATTTGCCATTTGGGGGTTGGAACACAATTGGCTTGACCTAAAGGCGAAGACAGCAAATATTATAACAACGCAATTACTTGACAAGAAAGTTCCTCTCTCAGGAAGCTTGGGCTCCAGAAACACAGTCGAAATCAAACCTAACGCCAATGAAGTTGCGGCCTTTCTTGCTGTATCCGCAGCCAAAAATAACTTAAAATCCATTATTTTTGTTAATCAAAAAAAGGCCGCCATATCTGTTGCAAGCAACATTTGTAAACAGCTATCAAGTCCAATAGAAAGTTCTCCTGAGGAAGAGAAAAAGTGGGAGGCTCTTGCTGTCGAGTTGGGAGGGATACAACACGCTTTGTTTGCGCCTACCGATGTTGCAGTACCCCACAATGCTTCAATGTTATATTTGGAACGACAACTTGCGGAGGGAATGTTTAAAAGAGAAGCTGGGGCTAAAGTAATTGTGGCCACACCGACTTTAGCGCAGGGGTTAAATCTTCCAGCACATTTTGCCGTTCTCGCTGGGGATAAAAGAGCGCGTCCAAAAACAAAGGAACGTTCAGGAGGAAGGGATAGTCTTGAAGCACATGAAATCCTTAACGCAGCTGCTCGATCTGGGCGAGCAGGACATCTTGCAAATGGTGTAGTTCTCCTCGTCCCGGAGCCGGTCATTTCTTTCTCGGAAGATGAGAATATTGATGCAAACATTGTTCAGAAAATGAAGTCGCTTTTTCCAGAGGATGACAGGTGTGTCCTAATTACTGACCCATTAGAGGCGGTGTTAGACAAGATTACCATTGGCGACACACTAAATGTTGATGTGAGATATTTAATCAACAGAATGTCATTGTTAGACAATGTCCCTGATGCAAGCAAAGAAAGACCTTTGTTCGATTTGAGAACGTCTCTTGGCGCTTTTTTGGCTCAAAAGAGATCTTTACATAATGAATTTGCAGAGAAGATCGAGGCTATTAAAGCTGAAATAAAAAAAACAACCATAGATGGGATGGATCAAAGCGCTTTAGAGCTCGCATCGCAAAGTGGTTTGTCACTTGCGCTTCTTATAAAACTTAAAGAAAGGATTTTAAAAGATATTGGCAAGTTGCCAGAAACGATTGAAGGATGGGTTAATTGGGTTATGAATTGGTTCGCAGAGGACGAGGCTGCGCGCAACGATCTTTTTTATGAAACAAAAAAAGATATGCTCAGCATTTGCGGACAGAAAAACGACAACAATCTTTCCGACCAAGACTTAGACATTATTAAATCTGGGTTAATCGCGTGGGTTAAGGGGCTGCCCTTGGCCGACATTGAGAGGACTTTGGGAGGGGATTTGGACAAAGAGCCAAAATGTCCACGAGCTAGATTGCTCGTTACAAAGGTGATACCCCAAGGATTTTCCTTCATTTTTGGATTAGTGTCATCGGTTGTTAGAGTGATAGCGCCTTATGAGCAACAAGAGAGCCTCTCAGGGGAGGTCGTTGAGAATCTCGGCGTTGCAATAAGAAAAGGATACGACCTGCCTGAAAAAGTAGCTTTTGCCGCAAGTCTGCCCAAAGGACTGAGCAGAGTTCAAGTGCATGAATTATGGAGAAGTCAGAGCACAGTTGAAAATCACTTTTAGGTAGAATTACAGCTTGTCTTGTTGGAGTCGCTCGAGGTACTTGGCGGCGTTTCGGCTTGTCGCGGGGTGCGCGGAGCCCCGGGCTGAGACAAATTTTGGAATTTTTTGCAAGGTCGTATTCCCGTAGAAGACAATGACAGTTGCGACTTGGGCGACATGCATTGTCACTACTGTCGCAACTGTCTTCGTCACTAACGATTAATCAATAACTCCCAGCAAAGCTGGGAGGTTGGAAGGGAACCGCTAAAAGCGGT
>CAYMGM010000015.1:0-36222 GCA_964390005.1 uncultured Rhodospirillaceae bacterium
CGTACAACTTCCTTTAGTCGCCCCAGCAGAGCTGGGGGTTTAGCGAGTTAATTAACCATAACGTTCAATCCGTGGTTGTGAGTATTCATCTATCTTCTGGGGGGTCTTATGCAGTTCAAGTCTATTAAGGTCAAAATCGCCGTTTTATCTGGCCTTTGTCTTGTTTTTGCCTCTGCCGCCGTCATTGGCGTCAGCTTGTACCTCTCAAGCCAGAACAACCAATTCGTCGAATCAAAGGTCACGACGATCCTGGACAACAAAACCAAAGATTGGATGCTGGCTTTGGCTTCAAACCAAGCAGGAGCCATTCAGTCCGAGTTTGACGTCGCCATGCAAAATGCGCGCACCATGGCCGCTGCCTTTTCTTATCTTGCCAGCCCGGAAAGCGATGTTCCTAAAGCATCGCGTCGTGAGAATCTAAATGCCATTCTTCTGGCAACACTGAAAGCCAACTCACATTATAACGGGACCTATTCAGCATGGGAGCCCAACGCACTTGACGGCCAGGATGCTCAACATATTGATCATGCCAAAATAGGATCGGATCACACAGGCCGCGTTTTGCCCTATTGGACACGCGACAGTAAGGGAAAGATCGATATTCAACCTTTGGTCGAATATGACAGCACAGACCTTCACCCCAATGGTCTTATGAAGGGTGGTTGGTATATTGGCCCGCAAAAAACGGGTAAAGAAAATGTCTTAGGCCCGCTGCCTTATATTGTTCAGGGAAAACAGGTTTATCTCGCCACGCTTTCGGTGCCGATCATCGTTGACAATAAGTTTGTCGGCGTTTCTGGCACTGATTTCGACTTATCCTTTGTTCAGAAACTGGCCGAGGATGTTCATAAATCCATGTTCAATGGTGAAAATGAAATCATCATCTTAAGCCATGAGGGATTGGTCGTAGCCTATAGCGGCCATCCCGAATTAATTGGTCAAAGCTTTAAACAAAAAGCAGGCGAAACATGGGACGAAGACCTTCAAACCATCAAAAGCGGCAACCATTCCGTTGAATGGAGCGATAAAACGAACAGCTTGCGCGTCTTTGCGCCAATTAAAATGGGCGAAACGGGTAGGCCTTGGTCTGTTTTGATCACGGTTCCGCGTAACGTCGTTATGGCCGAAGCCATTGCCTTAAACAAAGGGATGCAAGATCGCGGATCGGAGACAATCACGTGGCAGATCTCGGCTTCCTTTGTCGTCGCACTTCTCTCGCTTTTGGCGATGTGGGGCGTGGCGGGCGGCGTGGCAGGCCCCATCAAACTGATGACATCTGTTATGCATCGTTTGGCGGGCGGCGATACGGATGTCAACGTTCCGGCCCAAGATCAAAAGGACGAAATTGGCGAGATGGCCAAAGCCGTCTTGATCTTCCGCGACAATGCCATCGAGGTTAAGCGTATCAAACAAGAAGAGGTTGAAAGAGAACGCGTTCTTATTGAACAGCGCCGTCGCGAAATGAATGATTTGGCCACCTCCTTCGAAAAAAGCGTCGGCAAGATCGTTGTCGCCGTTGCCAGCGAAGCGGCCGAGCTTCAAAACAATGCGAAGAGCTTGACGGAAACGGCGGACGCGACCAGTCGCCAAGCCTCGGCTGTGGCCGCCGCGACCGAAGAAGCTTCAGCCAGCGTGCAAACGGTGGCTTCGGCAGCCGAAGAGCTGTCGGCTTCGATCGGTGAAATCAACCATCAAGTCGATGAATCGACCCGCGTCGCCCAAGGCGCTGTGCAAGAAGTCAAGAAAACGGATGCCACGGTTTCAACCTTGTCCGAAGCCGCGCAACAGATCGGCGACGTCGTCAAATTGATTCAAGACATCGCCGAACAAACCAATCTGCTGGCCCTGAACGCGACAATCGAAGCCGCACGTGCTGGCGAAGCGGGCAAAGGGTTCGCGGTTGTGGCTTCGGAAGTGAAAAATCTGGCCAACCAAACGGCTAAAGCAACCGAAGAAATCGGCAACAAGATCGTGACGGTGCAAAACGTTTCGAACGAAGCGGTTAGCGCGATCCGGTCTATCGGAACGACCATCGAAAAAATCAACGAGATCACGGGTGTCATTGCCAACGCGATCCAACAGCAAAATGCAGCCACACGAGAGATTTCAAACAACGTGCAACAGGCGTCGGCGGGAACGTCCGAGGTTTCGTCCAGCATCGTTGGCGTCACGCATGCCGCTTCGGAATCGCGCAGCGCCTCGGATCGCGTTTTACATTCTTCGTCCGAGCTCTCACAACAGGCCGAAGAAATGAAGAAAGAAATCAAGACCTTCTTGGCGACAATCCGCAAAGAATAAGATTCTTTGCTCCCTCGAGAAAACGGCTCCTGTTAAAGGAGCCGTTTTTTATGGGCTTTCGCTAAAAATTAGCGATGGCGCCAAAAGGCTTTTAATCGCCCTTCTTTTTACGTCGTAAATCGTCCCAATAGGCTAAGCGTTTTTCGATTTCACGCTCGAACCCGCGCGGAACGGGCTGGTAAAAACGCTGGCGCGTCATGCCATCGGGGAAATAATTCTGCCCGGAAAAACCTTCAGGCGTGTTGTGGTCATATTCATAGCCTTCGCTGTACCCTTGCTCGAGCATCAGTTTCGTCGGCGCGTTCAAGATATGCTTGGGCGGCATCAACGACCCGGTTTGAGACGCAGCCTGACGCGCGCGATTATACGCTTTATACGTCGCATTCGACTTCGGCGCCGTCGCCAGATAGACGACAGCTTCAGCCAAGCCAAGCTCGCCTTCGGGGCTTCCCATGCGCTCATAGGCTTCCCATGCGTTCAAGGTCAGGCCAAAAGCATGGGGATCGGCCAAGCCGACATCTTCGCTGGCAAAGCGCAGCAAGCGCCGCGCGATATAACGCGGGTCTTCGCCGCCATCGAGCATACGCGCAAACCAATACAGCGCCGCATCGCAATCAGAGCCGCGCAGCGATTTATGCAGCGCACTGATCAAATTATAGTGGCCTTCTTGCGCTTTGTCGTACAAAGGCCGGCGTTTCTGAACAAACTTGCCAAGATTGTCGGGGTCAAGATCGGGCGTATCGGCGGGCAGGCTTAACAGATCTTCGGCCATCACCAGCAAATAACGGCCATCGCCATCGGCCATCGCTTTCAAGGCCAGGCGCGCTTCGTCCGTGACGGGCAAGCGGCGCTTTTCGGATGTCTCGGCACGAAGCAAAAGTTTCTCAAGCGCCGCTTCATCCAGGCGATTCAAAACCAAAACGCGGCAGCGCGATAGCAAAGCGCCGTTCAGCTCGAACGACGGATTTTCCGTTGTCGCACCGACCAACGTCACGGTGCCGTCTTCGACAAAAGGCAACAACACATCCTGTTGCGCCCGCGTGAAGCGGTGAACTTCGTCAACGAACAGAAGCGTTCCAATGCCCTCGTCGCGGCGGGCGCGCGCGGCTTCAAAAATCTTGCGCAAATCGGCGACGCCCGACGTAACCGCCGAGACGGCTTCGAAGGTCAGATTTGTTGCATGGGCCAACAAGCGGGCGAGCGTTGTTTTGCCGCACCCCGGCGGCCCCCAGAAAACAAGCGAGGCTAGACGCCCTGCTGCCAGCATGCGGCCCAAGGGGCCTTCGGGACCTGTCAAATGCTCTTGCCCGACGACATCTTCAATTTGCGCCGGGCGCAGGCGGTCGGCCAAGGGACGCCCTGGGTCCGATAAGGAAGAAAAAGTTGGCGTTTTGTCTGTTTTCATGGCCCCGATCAACCGCCGACGATCAGATCGATCGTCGTCCCGCGCCGCCAAAGTTTTAGGTGCCACCGCATGGCCTTTTTCTTAAGCGCCGCTTTGGCATCGTCGGCATTGGCAATCGCTTGGTCATTGACAGCCAGCAACACATCCCCCGGTAAAAGGCCCAAACGCGCCGCGGACGATGCGGTGGGGATCTTGAGCAAAACGGCACCCCGCGTTTGTTGGTTGCGATTATCGTCCATCGCATCGGAAGCGCCATCGGCATCGCCCAATGTTACGCCTGTCAACGGGTTGGATCCGTTGATCGTCTCGGCATCGGCTTTGTCACGTGCGGGCGGCGCGCTGACCACAAGCGGCAAAGACAGCGACTCGCCTTTGCGGAAAACGCCAAGCGTCACGGTCCGCCCCTGCCCCGCAATCATCAGACGATAACGCAGCGCCGCGACATCTTCCGCCGGTTTGCCGTCAAGCGTCAGGATCACATCCCCCGTTTTGACCTTGGCTTTATCGGCAGGGCTGTCTTTTTGTACGGCGCTGACCAAAAAGCCCGCCGGACGCGAAAGCCCCAACGATTCGGCGACATCCGCGGTCACCGGCTGGCCCTTCAGGCCCGTCCAGACGCGCGGCAGCGTTTTTTCGCCTCTGGCCTGCGCTTCCATAAAGGCGCGCACAATATTCGACGGCACGGCAAAGCCAATACCCATATTGCCGCCATCGCGCGAAAAGATCGCGGCGTTAATGCCAACCAATTTGCCATCCATCGTTACCAAAGCGCCGCCCGAATTGCCCGGATTGATCGCGGCATCGGTTTGGATGAAATAATTCATGTCGTTGATGTCGGTCGTGGTACGCGCTAGGGCCGAGATAATGCCGCTGGTCACGGTCTGCCCAACGCCAAAGGGATTGCCAATGGCGATGACCAGATCGCCGACTTCGAGATCGTCAGAGTCTTTGACCTCAAGATGCGGCAGCTTTTCGCCCTTTGTATTGATCTTCAGCGCCGCCAAATCCGCGCTTTTATCGGCGGCCACGATCTCAGCCGGAAACTCGCGCCGGTCGGCCAGCACCACCGTGATTTCATCCGCGCCATCCACCACATGATTGCTGGTTACGATCAAGCCATCCGGGCGCACAATAACGCCCGAACCCAGCGAGCTTTCAAGCCGCTGCCGTGTCGGCGCGCCTTGCATGCCCATGGCATCGCCGAAGAAATGCTGGAAAAACGGATCGTTCATAAAAGGCGACAAAACGCGCTGACGAACGATCTTGCGCGTGTAAATATTCACAACCGCCGGAGCCGCGCTTTTGACGACAGGCGCATAGCTCAACCGCACGTCCGCCATCCCTTGGGGAACAACGCGCGGCGTCTCGGCCTGGCAAGGCGTACGCAAGCCCGCCAGCACGCTAAAGGCCAGCAGACCTAAAAAGACGAAAGAAGAAAGCCTTTTTTTCATGGCCCATTCCCTCCTGATCAGGTTTCTTTGCCCCTTATGTAGGAAGCCTTAGCGTCCTTTGCAACGCGGCATGCATTTACGCAGATCGTCCTTGCAGCTTGCGGCCACGCCAAAATAGCTGGCGGCGTCCGAGCCCGTACCGGTCGCGCTGCGATAGGAAGAGCCCTGCTCCATGCAGCGTTCATAATCGGCATTGCATGAGCTTTCGCAGGATTCACGATCGCTTTCGATGGCCGTCGTCTTGCCCACGGAATCGGTATAGGTCGTCGTTTGCGGTTTGCCCGAGACGCAAGCGGCCAACGACAGCAAAACACAAAGACCCATCAACGACGGCGCGCGCTTCAATAAACAAGACATCCTCAAGGCTTCCTTTCAAACGGGGCGGAATCAGGCATTCCTTTTACCACAATTGATGCGCCCGGGGAGCCCCCAAAGCTTCCGCCGTTGTCTGCAAATAATAACTAATTGAAAGTAAAAAGGAATAGACAGACGAAAGAAAAGCCTGCCTATAATGGCAGCGTCAACAAGAAGTCGAAAGGAAGTCTAAAATGAAACCGGTCATTGTTTCGACAGCCATTATCCGCCCCCTTGGCATCTATACACCGGATGGCGCCCAGATGTTTCCCGATAAAAGCGTCCATGCCACCTTAAACGATGTGGTTAGCGTCGTCGCAGGGCCTTTGAATTCAACGTCGATGCTGTTACCGACCACCTTCGATAGGCCGACGATGGAAGCGATGCTTGACCATGTCGATGGTATTTTTCTGCCCGGTGGTTTTAGCAATCTTCACCCCTCGCTTTATGGCGAAGAACCGAATGGGATGTCTCAGATCTTTGATCCTGCGCACGATCAAACGGATATCTTCCTTGCGCGCACGGCCTTGGCCAAAAACATCCCGTTCCTTGGCGTTTGCCGCGGGCATCAGGCCCTAAACGTCGCGCTGGGCGGCAAGATGCATCAAAAGGTTCCAGACAGCGTCATCAATCATCTGTGTGGCCTCAAGGGCCTTGGCAACCTTTATACGCCCGAGACAACACATGAAGTCTCTTTGGCGCGCGATGGTTTGCTGCATGAAATCTTTGGCACCGAGACCTTGCGCGTCAACAGTCTGCACACCCAAGCCGTCAAGGAAGCCGGGGCCGGTCTTCGCATCGAAGCGCGCGCGCCCGATGGCGTGATCGAGGCGGTTTCGTGTCCCTCGGCCTCGTTCATGCTTGGGCTGCAATGGCATCCTGAATATATGCCGCAACATCCCCATTCGCAGACAGTCTTTCGCGCATTTCGCCAAGCGGTTTATCAGCACATGGCCACGCGGCTGGCGCTTTAGTCGTTCTGAACTTTGGGCATCGACGCGCGCAAAGTGGAGCCAAAAGCGTTTTGCATCACCTGCAAAAGCGCCGGATGAAGGGCCGTGACCAATCCTTGGTCCGGCCTTTCAAGGGGATCGTAAGGCTGCCCCAGATAATCGGCATTCACGCCGCCCAAAAGCCCCAGCATCATCTGGCCGCCCATGTGATCGTGAAGCGGCGCCGTCAAATACGAGATATGGCCGATATTGCGCGCTTGAGAAATGTCTTCGCCGAAAAGCGTCAACCCTTTGACAGATTCGACGGGCATTAAATAGCGCATATAATTGCCGCACGCGGGCGATTTCGATTTCAAAGAGATGGGACGCCCGCCAACAGAGATTTCGCTGGCCGCGGCCCCCAAAGCTTCGATCAGCTTTCGCCCACACACGACATGAAAAGCGTCAACGGGATCCGCCATCGAGACAAGCCGCAACGGCGTTGTAAAAGCCGTGAGCATGTTGTGAAGCGTGACTGTTTGCTGCAAACGATCAGCCTGCACGATATCGCCCGATCCTGGATGGCAAAGCCACGCCGCCGTGCATTGGCCGTCTTTAAACAAATGCAACATCGAGCCGACATTGGGTTTGCCGTCGCGCAAATTCGACGTGCCATCGACCGGATCGGCAACAAAAACCCAGCGATTGTTCTTGATTGCGCCGCGGATCTCGGCGGGCGTATAGCCTTCTTCGCCGACGACTTTAACTTGCGGATAAGCCGCGCGTAAAAATATCGCCGTGTCGCGCTGGACCGCCTTATCGATCTTGGTCACAGGCGTTCGATCGTCTTTGATCATAACGTCCGCCGCGGGAAGAGGCTTGCCTAAACAAGGCCGAATATGGCTTGCCGCCACATCCCAAACAATCATGCGAACGAGAGAATAATCGATGCTTTCCAAATGCGACATGAACAATCTCTTTCAAAGAAAAAGCCCTCTATCGTTATCGGATAGAGGGCTTTTAAACCGGTGCGTTAAATCTTACGCTTCCGCAGCGACAGGCTCTTCAGCGTCCGCCGCTTTATTCTGCACAGGGCCGCTGTTTTGACCCTTGGCCGCTTCGTCACGATCGACAAACTCGATCATCGCCATGTCAGCCGCATCGCCATAGCGAATGCCAGCCTTCAAGACGCGCGTATAACCGCCGTGACGCGCTTCATAGCGCTTGGCCAACACGTCAAACAGCTTTTTGACCGCGTCGGCATCGCGCAACATCGCGTGCGCGCGGCGACGATCGGCAATCGCGCCCTTTTTGCCCAGCGTGATCAGTTTTTCAACGATCGGACGCAAGTCCTTCGCCTTCGGCAACGTTGTTTTGATCTGTTCGTGCTTGATCAGGGCAACCGCCATATTGGCGAACATCGCCCGACGATGACTTGTAGTAACGCTAAACTTACGACCTGAAACACCATGACGCATGACGATATCCTCCTTTAAGCGGGTACAAAAATCCGTCTTTGATTTTTGCCCCTTTGGCCCCTGTGCTTTTACCCTTTAGAGAATCTTGCCCTCTTTAGGGAATCTTGCAGGAGCCGATTGCACGTGGGCTAGCCTGTTGCCAGAAAAAGCCCTCTAACAGCGGCAGGCGGGCGTTCCCCGCATGCCGAATCCTGAATGCTGAAACCTTCTTAGAACGGCTCTTCCAGCTTTTTGGCCAGTTCTTCGATGTTTTCGGGCGGCCAAGCCGGGATTTGCATCCCCAGCGACAAGCCCATCTGCATCAGAACCTCTTTAATTTCGTTGAGGCTCTTACGACCGAAGTTCGGCGTACGCAGCATTTCCGATTCCGATTTCTGGACCAGATCGCCGATATAAACGATGTTGTCGTTCTTCAAGCAGTTGGCCGAGCGGACCGAGAGTTCCAGCTCATCGACCTTACGCAGCAGATTGCGGTTGAAGGGCAGATCGCCAACAGCCGATTCTTGCGGCGCAGCGGCGCGCGGTTCTTCGAAGTTGATGAACAACTGCAACTGATCCTGCATGATGCGCGCAGCCACGGCCACGGCGTCTTCCGGCGAGATCGAGCCGTCGGTTTCAACGGTCATGACCAGCTTGTCATAGTCGGTCACTTGTCCGACGCGGCTGTGGTCGATTTTATAAGCGACCTTGCGGACCGGGCTGAACAACGCATCGACCGGGATCAAGCCGATCGGCGTGTCTTCCTTGCGCAGCGCCGAGGCGGGAATATAGCCCTTGCCCGTTTCGACGGTCATTTCCATATTCAGATGAGCGCCGCGATCCAAATTGCAGATCACGAGATCGGGGTTCAAAACTTCGACATCAGCCGTTGTTTCGATCGCGCGGGCTGTGACTTCGCCCGGGCCTTCGGCATGCAAGCGCACGCGGCGAACGCCTTCGGCGTTCATACGAAGGGCAAGACCCTTCAAGTTCAAAATAATGTCCGTGACGTCTTCGCGCACGCCGGGGACAGACGAGAATTCATGCAACACGCCATCGATATGGATCGACGTGATCGACGCGCCCTGAAGCGACGACAGCAAAATGCGACGCAAGGCGTTTCCAAGCGTCAGACCAAAGCCGCGTTCAAGCGGTTCGACCACAAGGGTGGCCACATTTGGATCGTCGCTGGTCTGAACCTGTTTGTTTGCCTGAATGAGAGCTTTCCAATTTTTCTGCAACACGGTGCCGACCTCTTTCGTTCGAGGAAAAGTCAGCGGCGCCTTTAACCGGCGCCGCTCGAAGAATATTAGACGCGACGCTTTTTACGCGGACGCACGCCGTTATGCGGGATCGGCGTCACATCGCGGATCGACATCACCGTAAAACCGACGGCTTGCAAAGCGCGCAGCGCCGATTCACGCCCCGACCCGGGCCCCTTGACTTCGACATCGACGGTGCGCATGCCATGTTCCATCGCTTTGCGGCCAGCGTCTTCAGCGGCCATCTGCGCAGCGTACGGCGTCGATTTACGCGAGCCTTTGAACCCCATCAGGCCCGACGACGACCAAGCAATCGAGTTGCCCTGCGCGTCCGAGATGGTCACGATGGTGTTGTTGAAGCTGGCGTTCACATGAACGACGCCGCTAACGATATTTTTGCGTTCGCGGCGGCGGGGACGGGCTGCACTGCCAGATTTGCCTTTTTGATCTTTCGAGGCGCTTGCCATGATCCGATTTCCTGTCTTTCGTTCTATCGTTTGCACTATCTGCAACCTCTGCTGCAGCAGAGGTCTAATTTTTCGGTGATCCACCGAAACCGCTATCCGGTGGCCGGATAAACGTCTCTTTCGCCTTCAGCCTTTCCACGATAACCCCCAAAAGGATCCGCGTCCAAAGCCCAAAGACGAAAGAGAAAAACCGTTACTTACGTGTCGCGAGCTTTTTGCCAGCGATTGGCTTGGCCGGACCTTTGCGGGTGCGCGCGTTCGTGTGCGTGCGCTGACCGCGAACCGGCAGGCCTTTGCGATGGCGCAGACCGCGGTAAGAGCCGAGATCCATCAAACGCTTGATGTTCATCGAAACTTCGCGGCGCAGATCGCCTTCCACCTTGTAATTCTTGTCGATGTCTTCGCGAATACGCAAAAGCTCGGCTTCCGTCAGCTGGTTGACGCGCTTGACGGCGGCAATTCCAACGCGTTCGCAAATTTCAAGCGCGTTAGAGGGGCCGATACCATAGATATAGCGCAAGGCAATGTGCAGCGGTTTGCCAGCCGGAATGTTAACGCCTGCAATACGGGCCACGTGGTTCTCCCTCAGATTTCACTACAGAGTTCAGTTCACTCAATTCAACACACCCAGCCCTTAGTCTTTTCATGCAAAAACGGCAAAGTCGCTTCAAACAAACGGAAGCGACGCGGTCGCGTCAGCACAAATCCCGACGGTTCGCCTTAAAAACCGGTTTGCGTTCATCCCAAAACGAACGCGCGCTCTCAGCACCCGGCATTAAAGACGCAAGCATCAAAGACGCAAGCAGGGGCCCAGCTCTCCTCTATGGAGCCGAGGCGCGCAGTATAGGCAACCTACCCGCTGAGTCAAGAGTGGCTCTTCCTTTTTCTTTTTCACTTCAAAATGATTTTTATCGTTAATTTTCAAAAGATTAGTAAAAATGCCTTTAACGCCCGCTTTTCGCCAAACCTCTTTTTTTGCTTATTCTTTGCCATCTGCGAGCTGAATCTGCGTCAGATCCATGCGATAAGGCAGCCGAATCTCGAATCTCGTTCCCTTATAAAGCTCGGAAGACACGCGCAATGTTCCGCCCAATTGCCGGACCTCGCGCTCGACCGCATCAAGCCCGACGCCGCGGCCCGATATCTCGGACACTTCTTGTTTGGTCGAGACGCCCCACGTCAGAATGCGCTGAATGACGGTTTGGTCATCTTCGCGCTGCCACGCGCCATTGGGATCAATCTCGGCCAGTTTCGCGCGGATCCGCCCGGGATCGATCCCGTTGCCGTCGTCAGAAAGGATCAGACGCAGCATTTGCTCCCCCCCCGACGAGACTATATCCGTTTGAACCGTAATTTGCCCCGCCGCATCTTTACCACGCGCCATGCGCGTCACGGGCGCTTCAATTCCATGATCCAGCATATTGCGACAGATATGCGTCAACGAGAAAAACAACTCTTGCAAGGGACGCGATAAAACGCGCGGGTTGTCCCCCGTAAACGCAACGGGTTTGATCTGCTTATCCAAAACACCGGCCAAGTCCATCGCCTCGCGCACGAAGGCAGCAAAACAATCGCGGATCGGCACGGCGACAATCTGCGTCAGATAATAATCGACAACTTTCTCGTCGGCGCGGTGAATGATAAGCTGCTGGGCAAAATTATACAGCTTCTTTTCTTCAACTTCGCGGACGACACCGTTCCACCCCTGCTCGCCGCCGATTAATTCCATAATCGGCGCGGTTTCCAACTTTAACGCATCGGCGATTTTATAACGCCCAGCCAAAAGACACGTGCGAAAATCGTCGTTGTTGGTTTTGGCTTCGTTCAGTTCGCTTTCGACCCGATGGATCGTTTGCGCCAGATCGAGCATATTAAACTGTTTAACAAGCGCTTTCAGCGTATGTAGCTGACGCAGTAGGCGCGTCGCGTCGGTCAAACGAACATCCGACCGAACGGCGTCATCCAAAAACGTGTGAACATGCGCCAACGTAACGTAGAACTGATTTTTGTCTTTGAAGATCCGACAGACCATATCGGCGAAGTTTTGTTTTCTCTCGGCCAGTTCGCGCGCGGCAAAGGCATCTGTCTGATCCGTGGCTATAACGACGACTTTTGTTAGCGCGCCGCTTTTAAGATAAATGGGGCGGTAAACAAGGTTGATGCGTTTTTTTTCGCTGTGCGGAAAATACTGCGGCAAAAAACGAACGACATCGTCAAACCCCAGCGCATGATCGGGTTGGAAAAGGATAAGAAGCCAATCGCGAAAATCGCTTTTCCCTTCTGCAGGAACGCGCAAAACATCCTCGATCTTTTTTCCGACCGGAACGCATTCCAGCATATCGAGACAGGCCTGCGAATAAACATTTTCGCAAAGACCGTCTTTGTTGAAAACTAAAAATCCCTGCCCGAGAGAATTGACCAAAACCTCGGTCAGACGCGCTTGATTGGCGACGTGCTTGTGCACGCGCAAGTTCAAAACATAAAGCCCCGTGATCCCCACCAGCGACGCCAGCGTCATCACGGCATAAGCCATCGCGTCGTGAACGGGCGACACGCCCAAAATCGGTAGAGACAAAGCAAACAGCAAAACGGCCATAATCGCCGTCATGCCCGCCAACGAAAGATGGATCAAATCCAGATGCCGCGCAGCCTCGGTCAAGGCCGCACTGGTTTGCGGTCTAAGGTTCAGAGCGCCGGGCTCGTCTAAATCGATGCTATCTTCCATGGATCGCCCAAAAGCCCGACATCGGTTTTACAGCGTTTCGTTCTGAGCATAAACGGCAACATGAACCTGAAACAATTGTCCTTCGAGATAAAACGGAATGATCATGTACTTGCCGCGATGGAACTGGCTGACAAAATGCCCGCGCCCCGTCACAACGCTGGGGATCCCCAGTTTCAACCCATAGCCGCGCTTATTCATCTCGGTCTTGATCTGACCAAAGATCATGTTCGTGATCTCGCCCACCGCATCGACTGTCATTTCATGTGTTACAGGAATAGAATGCCCCAAAACCTGCGGCAACAAATCGCGCACGGTCTCAAAGGTCATGCAAAAAGTCATCGTGCCTTCTAGCTCTTCTTGAACCAGCCCGATAACGCCCGAAACGTCGCCGACCAGCGAAACCATGCCTTCGCCGATTTCATAGTTGCCAGCGATCGGCTTGACGGCAAAAGTATTTTGTAGCGCGCTGCAAACGGCGGTCGTAATTTCTTTGGCCAGTTGTTCGTCCAGTAATAGATGCTGCATACCCCTACCCCGTTTTGAGAATATCGGTAAAAACGACGCCTGTTTTGCTTAAGCGATCGCTTCGTCTTTTTGGCGCTTGCGCTTGATCCATTCATGAATCTCAACAAGCTTTTTACTCATCTCGCTGGGCGAGACAGGCTTGATGATATAGGACGTCGCGCCAGCTTTGATCGCTTTCATGATGTTTTGCTGTTCGGATTCGGCGGTCAGCATGACAAAAGCCGTTTCGGCATAGGCAGGCTTTGTGCGGAAATAATTCAGAACCTCAAGCCCCGAGATCGTCGGCATATTCCAATCCAGAAACACAATGTCAAAAGGCTGCTTTGCCTCTTGGCTTTTTTGGATCATCTCAATTGCTTCGTTGCCGTCGGCGGCCGTTTGAATATTCGATATCTTGGCTTCTTGAAGCGTGTTCCGAACAAACTGACGGACCAAAAAATGGTCGTCTGCGATTAAGATTTTTAGTTGTGCCAGTTGGCTCACGTTTGCTCTCCTCAACAAGGCAGGCTTTCCGGTGGTCTAAAAGGGATCCGTGAACAACAAGGCATCCCCCTTTTCCCGACCGAAAAAGGTTCTTCGGCTTTTCGTTGTCGCATAAAATTCTTGCCGCATCGTTAAAAACCCCTGAACAACCGTTCAGGGGTTTTGACGATAATCCAAAAATGTTTCAGCGTTTTCAGGCAGGAAGCCCCAAAACCGCGACGAGTTCCTTAAACACCGCCTCAAGCGCGGCCATGCCGTCGATACTCTTCAGCGCGCCCTTGCCCTGATAATAGGGCAAGATCGGCGCTGTTTGATCATTATAGGCCGCCAAACGCGTTTTCATGGTTTCGGCATTGTCGTCGGGGCGGCGCGTAAAATCGGTCGCGCCACAAACATCGCAAACGCCATCCACTTTCGGCTTTTTGAACTTGTCGTGATACCCTTCGCCGCATTTGGCGCAAGTGAAGCGACCCGAAACCCGTTCGACCAACAAATCTTCATTCACCTTCAGCTCGACCACGGCGTCAAGCTTCATGCCTTTGGCGGCCAGCATGCGATCCAAGGCCTCGGCCTGCGGTACCGTCCGCGGAAAACCGTCCAAGATAAATCCCTTGGCGCAATCAGGCTGAGCAATACGATGTTCGATCAAATCAACCATCAGCTCATCCGGCACCAAAGTGCCACGATCCATGATTTCTTTGGCTTTCAAGCCCAACGGCTCGCCACGCTTGATCGCGCCGCGCAACATATCGCCGGTCGAAAGCTGGATCATACCGTACTTTTCTTCCAGCGAACGCGCCTGCGTCCCCTTGCCCGCACCTGGCGGTCCCAACAGAATGATATTCATCGTCTGTCCTTTTTCTTTAAGCATGAAATGAAGATCGCTTGATCTTAACGACGTGTCCGGCCTTTACGAATCAATCCTTCGTACTGGTGGGCGATCAAGTGCGACTGCACGCGCGCGATCGTATCGATCGTGACGCTCACGACGATCAAAAGAGACGTGCCGCCCAGATAGAACGGGATAGCCCCTTTGGTCATCAAGAACTCGGGCAGCAAGCAGACGCCGACCAAATAGGCCGCGCCCAACACCGTCAAGCGCGTCAGGACATAGTCGAAATAATCGGCTGTATTTTTGCCGGGGCGAATGCCGGGAATAAAGCCGCCATATTTCTTCAAATTGTCGGACGTTTCGACAGGATTGAAAACAACCGCCGTATAGAAGAACGAGAAGAAGATGATCAAAAGCGCATAAAGGATCATGAACAAAGGCTTGCCATGCCCCAGCGCCGTAATCAGATCGGCGACCCAACCGCCTTTTTGCTGAACATCCGTAAAGCTGGCAAAGGTCAGCGGGAACAGCAAAAGTGAGCTGGCAAAAATCGGCGGAATAACGCCCGACGTATTCAGCTTCAACGGCATATGCGAAGCTTCGCCACCATAGATTTTGTTACCAACCTGACGTTTGGGATAATTGACCAAGATGCGGCGCTGCGCGCTTTCGAAATAAACGCAGGCAGCCAAAACGGCAACGACCAAAACCAGGATGAACAAAATGAACCACGTGGACAAAGCCCCCGTACGGCCCAATTCCATCGTCTGTGCCATCGCGTGCGGCAGGTTGGCGACGATGCCTGAATAGATGATCATCGAGGTCCCGTTTCCAATGCCGCGGCCAGAGATCTGTTCGCCCAGCCACATCAAGAAAACGGTACCGCCCGTCAGCGTGATGGTTGTGCTGATACGGAAGAAGAAGCCCGGCAGCATGACGGCAGACCCAGCCGATCCCATCATGTTTTCAAGACCGACGGCCAAGGCATAAGATTGAACGACCGCGAAAAACACGGTGCCATAGCGTGAATACTGGTTCAGGCGGATGCGTCCCTGTTCGCCTTCATTTTTCATGGCTTCGAAGCTAGGGATGATGGCCGATAAAAGCTGAACGATAATCGAAGCGGTAATATACGGCATAACCCCCAAAGCGAAGATGGTCATACGCTTCAAAGCGCCGCCTGCGAACATATCGAACATGCCGAGGACGCCTTGGCTGTGGCGTTTGAACAATTCGCCAAGCATGACGGGGTCGATTCCGGGCACGGGGATATAGGTCCCCAGCCGAAAGATGACCAAAGCCATCAAGGTAAACCAAATGCGGCTTTTCAGTTCCGTCGCTTTGCTAAAGGAAGATAAATTGATATTGGCCGCGAGGGCTTCAGCCGGAGATGCCATAGAACTACCAACTTTCATCAAGAGAACACATCAAGACCGCCACCGGACAAGCCCGGCGTCTAGACCCATATAATGCCCTTTCCCCCGCCCCGCAACCCCCCGGCGTGGCGCCGGGGCCATTTTGGGGGGAGAACACTTCTGTATAGGGGTATGCCACCTAGAACAGCAAGCCATGCCCCCGACATCAAGGCAGAATCTTACCGCTTTTCTCAATGAAGCAGAGGTGCCCCAACAGAAGGCCGGGAAAAAGGGGTAAAAAACGCCGTCATCCCCGCGGAGGCGGGGATCCAGTGGATTGGGCCGCTGGAGACAGTGTTTCCAATCATATCCATCGGCGCAAACCGAAAGGCTATCTGGATCCCCGCCTCCGCGGGGATGACGAAAGAGATAGGGTGCTAGGCTTGCGCTCAAGGGGTGCAGGATAAAACCGCATACCCCAATGAAGCAGAGGAGACCAAACAGACAGCCTCGGCGCTACGCCGATGAAGCAGAGGAGACCAAACAGAAGGCCCCGGCGCCACGCCGGCGCCACGCCGGCGGCACGCCGGTTATTTTTTGGGGGGAGATTGTTTGGGGGAATCTGCATTCTTTCCGGCGGTTATATTTCCGCCAGAGAATGACAGTTTTTGCGATAGCCCCAAATCATGAATGGCTTCTTGCAACGCTTGCAACGTCTGCCGATCGCTTTCCAAAGCCTCTAACTGCTTTTTCTTATAGGCGGAAAACGCTGCATAAGCTTCAGGATCAGGCTTTTGCGGCTTCTTCGCGGCTTCGGCTTCCTTCTTTTCAGACTTCGGCCGCTTGTTCTCTAAGAAACGACTCTCGATGGCTCGATTCGGCAGCATCGGTAAGCGAACCAACGAATGACGCAGAACTTCCGCCTTCTCCGCCTTTGAAGGAACAGCCGTCTCTTGTGGGGCCTCTTGCGGAGCCGTTGGTGTCGCCTCAGCCGCAGGCGTGGCGGTCTTTTCAGCCCATGTTTGCGCTTTTTTTTCGTCGACTGAGGTCAAATCGACAGGAAAATTGACGGGATCTGTCACCTTTTCTGCAGCAAAAACAGCTGAGAAAATGAAAAATTCGAAGAGAAAAAGAGAAAAAAGACCTAATGAAAGGCTCTTAACCACCCGCCCCAGCCCTTTGCGCCCCCGCGGCATACGTTCAAACCGCGGTTCACGACAAGCCGCGGTTTTATTTTTTTTCAGTCCAAACATGCGGTTAGGTCTCACTCCTTTTTTTTCGCCCTTATTTTACGGCAAAGGGGGCTAACAAAGGCTGAACGAAAAAAGGCTCTTTTTCCGACGCGATCCGTTTCGTTTTGTAAAAAGGCGTGAAAAACGTAGAATTCGCATTGTTTGATTCGCTAAAGTTGGCTAATAAGTCGTCTTATCGCACACTGTTTTTTAAAGGGGTAAGTACCTTGTCATTGAGTGAGACCTTTTCTCCGGGTGAAGGAGAGCAAGTCGAAGCCATCGTTAAATGGTTCAACCTGACGAAAGGCTTTGGTTTCGTAGCGCCGATGGATCATTCACCAGACGCCTTTTTACATGTGTCGGTTCTGACGCATGCGGGGCTGCAGCAAGTGGCCGAAGGCACCAAGCTTCTTGTCAAAATCGGCCAGGGCCCCAAAGGGCGTCAGGTTACCCAGATCGTTTCGGTCCTGGGCATGGCGGAAGGCGGCTCGGATGGCGGGATGCACAGCGCGCCGCGGCATCAAACGCCGGTCGGCCAGACGGAAGAAATGACGGGTACCGTCAAATGGTTCAAAGCCGATAAAGGCTTTGGCTTTGTCGCTCCCGACGATGGTGGCAAGGACGTTTTTGTTCACAAGACCGTCGTTTCGCGTTTGGGTCTTCACACGCTTGAAACGGGGCAACGCCTCAAGATGGAAGTCCATTCTGCGGCAAAGGGACGTGAAGCCGTTTCGATCGAAATCATCAGCTAACCCTTCTGCTTTTTCGATTGGCACCCGCCACACTCTGGCGGCGTTTAAGATTAAACGCCGCTGGATGGGCGGGTGTTTTTTTGCCTCCACCTTTTCGTCTTAGACAAGACGCGCTTTCTTAGCGCCCTGAAATAGTCAGACGCCCTTCGCTTTGAGCCGCGGGAACGACATCGCCTTTATCGTTGAACAGTTGAACAGGCGGCAAAGCGAAAGTGCCTCGATAAAAGGCTTTCACAAGGTAGACACATTGGAAGCTACCAGCCTTGGCCTGCACGTCGCACGCCCGGATGCCCGCATCGAAGGCCGTGTGACGGACGGGGCCAGAGGCGTTCCCAAGCCACGGCCATAATGAGACAAAGGCTTCGCCTGCTTCGCTGGCGGAACGCACGGGCGCTAAGGCCGGGACATCGCCCACGACGATGCGATAAACAGGAGCAGAGGCAGCCGCGTCGCGGTCTTTGGCGTTTTTGTTTTTATCAAACGTCGCTGTGCCGCGTACGACAACAAGATAGCTTTCGCCATAAGTCAGCTTTTCGCCTGATAAACGCGTTCCATCCAGCGTGTAAAACACGCGTTGGACCGAGGCATTTTCTGCGCCGCGATGCGCCTGCTCGGCTGCGCCCGAAGGTGCCTTGGTTTGAGCCATCTGCAAGACATAACGCCCTTCGGTTACGGGGTTCCGAAGACTGATGACAGCACTTTTTTCCATCGGCGGCAGCGGCCAAATACCATAAATCTTTTTGTCTTCGCCAGCCAATTGAATATGCCACGTTCCCACGCGCGCGCCCGCGGCGCCATAGGCGGCCAGCAGCATGTTCGCCTCTAAAGGCGTATCGGCAGTCAGCGGATTGGCCGCTTTTTCCATGGCAGGCAACAACTGCCCAAGATCAGCAAACGGGTTGGCGGCAAGCCGCGCAAAACTAGCCCAAATCACGCGTCCATCCGGCACTTCGGCAGGTAAAGAAAGGCCAGATTGCGCCCGCGCGATCCAGAAACGCGCACGATCCTGATCGCCAATAGCGGCTAAAGCGCCAGCAAGATTGGCGGCTGCCAAAGGCGGCAAGGATTTATCACGGCTTGTATCGGCCAGATAGCGCAGCGGCGCGGGATCCGATGCTTGCGCCAAATCGCGCGTTTGTTGCGACAAGTGGCTCAGCGCAAAGGCCGCCTCACTGCGCACAGGACGCTCGGCATCGTCGAACCACGCGTTTTCCAATTTGTGACGCAGCCAACGCGCGCCAACAACGGCGACGGAAGGATAGGCTTTTTCAAGAACAGGTAGCGCCAGCGCCGTGCTTAACACATCGCCTTCCTTGTCCGACGGCCAAGAGACAAAGCCGCCGTCATCGCGCTGACGCGACGCAAGCGCCGCAAGCCGTTGCGTCACAAGCCTGTCAAGCCCCTCTTCGCTCATCAGCCCCAGCGCGGCGATTTGTTCGTGCCACAAAGGAACCGCGGCAACCCAATGCGCAATATCCACCGTCGTCACAGGATCGGTGTGAACAAAAAGATCTAAAGCCTCTGGCAAGAAAGTCGGCAGGGCAAACGGTGCAAGCAGATATTGGTGAGAGGCTTTTTCAATTTTTTCTGGTTTATCTGTTTTTTTGTTTTTCTCGTCGACCTCGACTTTTAACGGCAGCGATAAAAAGCCCTGCCCTTCAATCTTGGCGCTTTGAGCCGTCCAGATTTCGTCGTCGTCTGACACAACCATCGTCGGCCATTCATAACGTTGGTGCAGTCCCGACGGCCCCGTCAAATCCAAATAGATTGTACCGCTTCCCAATCGCTTAGCCTCAACAGGGAACGAAAGCGTTTGAACGCCGCCTTTTTTCAACCCAACCGCGCCACTTAAAACCTTTGGCGCCACTGCCAACGCATCGGGAACGCTTAACGTATAGCGATAAAGCCCATCAGGGCCGCGCGAGCGCGTCAAACGTACATTCAGAGAAGTTTTGTCGCCGGGACGTAAAACAGGCGGAAAGTCACTGCTCGCTTGCAAAGCCTCTTTGACGGGGAAGGAAAGCGTTTTATCGACAACTTGCGTTTCGTCCCAAGCCACAACATGAATTTCAAGTTTCCCGTTAAAGGCGGGGGTTGTTAAATGAAACCCGGTTTTGCCGTCAGCCGCCATTTTTTGCGGCCCCATTTGGATAGGCATGCCCGCGACGCCATTTTCGTCGCGTGGAACGGCAACCAGCGAGACTTGCGTTTGCGGCGCGTTCTTCGCGACATGATGGACAAGCTGAACGGCGAGATTGACATGATCGGTCCCTTTGGCATCGGCGGTCGGCGCGGCGGCGCTGGCCTGAACATCCAAGCCCCAACGCGGAAGCGCGTGTGCCCCCGTCTTATCGACGCTGGCCTGCGCGCGCGAGCCATCGGCGAAAAGAGCCAACACCCAAAGACGCGTATCGTCTTTATTTTCTTTAGCCTCGGCATGGGGGTGCATAGGCACATCGATCGCCGTTTTCCCAGCTGGTGCCGCGCGCGGCGACAGCGTTTCGACGCTGCCATCTCCCGCGATCATAAACAAACGCGCTGGCTGCGTCAGAAAAACCGTAAAACGACGGCTGGCGTCGCCGTCGGCTTCAAGACGCAAGCGCGGGTCGTTTTCTATCGCCGTATCTTGCGGGCTTCCCCCCGCTTCAAAGGTTTGACGCGCCAAAACGTCGCCGTCAGCATCGGTAATTTCCAGCACATAATGGCCTGCCGTCACGGGCCAAACCAAAACCGTATCGGCTTGCCCGCTAATCGCAAGCCGCCCACCGCCAACGCGCCGATGAAACGGCAACGGTTTATAGGCCCAGCGACCTTCGGATTGGTACCAGCTAAAGCTCCGTCCCTCTTCGTAGACTTGGTAATAAAGATCGCTAAGGCTTTTGCGTTTTCCCGCGCCGTCAACCGCAGCCAAAGAAAAATGAGCCAGCCCGTTCTCTGGAAAGACAGCCCCCGGCATGGCGGATTTAATCCCGACCCAGCCGCCAGAAGTACGAATCGGCAGCGACAGTTGAGCCTGCGCGCGGGGCATATCCTCAACCTGCGCCGTCAGCGTCATAGAACTTCCCTGTGCGGCGTGAGGATCGTCAAGCGCCAAAACAGGTTTGATCCGCGCCGTTCCATCGGCTCCTGTCAGAAATGTCGCCACAACGGCATTATCGTTATAACGATTGTCGGCAAGACCAAAGGCATAGCCATCCCACCCCGGCAACGAAAGGCTGCCGCGATGGCTGACGATGGTGCCCTGATGCCATGGCATCGGTTTCCCGGCTGCATCTTGTAATTTTACTGTTAATCCGACGACGCCATCACGATCCAAAGCCGTGCGATCCGCGCGTAGATCAAGACGCGCCGCCTCGCCAGCTGCGCCAACGTCAAACGGCACGCGCGTCAAAACCTGACCATCGTCCTTTTGCCACATCAGCGACCACCGGCCACTGGCCGCGCCTAAAGGAATCTGGAGTTGAACCGTTTGAACGCCACGATTGCCGCCCGCGACGCGCGCCTCGCTATAGAATCCGTCATCAGGCCGTAAAAGCTTTAACGAGCTGGCATCGGTTCGCTGCAAACTGCCTTGCGCATCGTCGGCCCAAAGCGCGATGGCAAGCGTTTGCCCCGGCACGGCTTTGGAAAATAAAGGCAGAATATGGGCCCCACCGGCCTGCGCCTGTGCGGCAAAAACAGGCAGACGCGCGCTATCGCCCAGATCCATACCCGCGTTTTCGCTGTCCAGTGCGATCAAAAGATCGTCGTTGCTACGCGCATGGTCTATATCAAGCGTTGCAATCCCCGATGCATCGGTCTTGCCATCGGCGACGCTGGCCCCATCACGGGTCATCACGCGAACGCTCGCCCCAGCCAAAGGCGTTTTCTTTTCGACATCGTTGGCAAAAACGACCATTTTATCGATGGCTTTTTTTTCAGACGAAGCGCTCTCTTCCGCGCGCAAAGCTTCAAAGCGCGCGCTGCCTATCCGCACCCACTTACCTGCCAACAAAGCTGTCGCTTCTTGATCGTCAACGCCACGTTGACGCGCCGCCAGAAAATAAAGCCCCGGCTTTAACTGATCGCGCGCGGGCAGCGCAATTTGGGCCGTTTGAGATACATTGGACTTATCGCCAAAATCCAAATCTGTTTCCCAAACTTTTTCGCCGTTTTGCATGGCAAAGGTTCGGCTTTCGGATGGCGCTAAGTTATTTTGCGCAATCTGTTGCCACGCAAGCGCCCATTTTTTGGGATCTTTGATCGCGTAAAGCGCCACATGAACACCGGTCACATTCATCGCGCGCAAAGATAGTTTATCATCCGCGCCAAGACGCCGAAGCCGCTGGGGATCCAACTGGTCGCCCAGCAAGAAATTCAAAGCCGGTTTGCGATCCGGTACAGAAAAGGAAATCTTGAACGGCTTGTCTAAATCTTGGTCCTCGGCGCTGACCAGGTTTTTCATCAATAATTTGTACTGGTGGTGAAAAGCCAATTGTTGAATGCAAATATCCGATGGCGTCAAGCTAAGCGCTTCGGACTTGATATCTTGCCGGACGCCGTCTTGATACAGGGTCAGCGTTCGCCGAATGCCTTCGCGATCG
The DNA here is from genome assembly GCA_964390005.1 of uncultured Rhodospirillaceae bacterium. Taxonomy (GTDB): domain Bacteria; phylum Pseudomonadota; class Alphaproteobacteria; order UBA9219; family UBA9219; genus CAYMGM01. The sequence goes on from CAYMGM010000015.1 coordinate 22,114, forward strand.
CCATTGGCAATGGGGTGGCTAAGATTCAAACAAATCTCGGGCTTATCCGTTTCGGCATTCAACATCGTGCTCAGCACGCGAAACGCATCGGCTTTGTCGTCTTCTTTGCTGTCGGCTTCGATCGGCACGGCCACGGCATGGGCGCGCGCAGCCGGAAAAGCAGCGCTGATAAGGGCAACCGACACAACAAACAAGCCAAGCCCCAAGGTTGCCCGGCACTTCGTAACCAAATGCATATGTATTGCCCACCCAAGTCAAAACGGCTTGCCGAAAGGGCTTTTCCCCCGTAACGAGAGAGAAAGCCAAAGGCTCTTACACTTTAAGGTGTTATCGTGACAAGAGCAAGGCAAGTCCCAAGAAAGGACGAAAAAACGCGTTAGATTCGCATCCCCTTGGTCGCGACCAGCTCGCGCAGCGAGCGCTGGGGCCGCGGACCGAAATGGCTGATAATTTCAGCCGCCGCAATCGCGCCAATACGCCCTGAAGTCCCCATATCATAGCCGTGGGTCACGCCATAAAGGAAACCGGCCGCAAACAAATCGCCAGCCCCCGTCGTATCCAAAACTCTCTCGACATGCTCAGCCGGAACTTCCGTAACCTCGCTCTGGCGCACGATAACGGCGCCTTTTTCGCTGCGGGTCCCAACAACGAACGTACAATCGGTTGTTGCCGCTTTAATCGCTTCCTCAAAGGTTTGGACTTGATAAAGGGCCATCAACTCCTTTTCGTTCGCGATCAAGATATCGACTTTCTCGTGGATCAAATTGCGGAAAGATTCACGGTGACGCTCGGCACAAAAGGTGTCTGACAAGGACAAAGCAACTTGGCGATCCGCTGCGTGCGCCATGCTTGCCGCTTGGTAAAAGGCTTCTTGCGCCGATGGTTTATCAAACAAATAGCCTTCCAAGTAGGTGACTTGCGCGGCCTTAACAATCTCGGGGTCGATATCGGCAGGCGAGATTTCCGTGGCAGCCCCCAAAAAAGTGCTCATGCTGCGCTGAGCGTCAGGCGTCACAATGACAATGCAGCGGCCCGTGGCAGCGCCATCGTCCAAAGACCGCGTCACAAAGCGAACCCCCAGCCCCCGCAAATCATGGCGAAAGATCTTACCCAACAAATCTTCTTTAACCTTACCGATATAAGCTGGCGTCCCGCCCAGCGAGGCGATCCCCGCCGCCGTATTGGCCGCCGAGCCGCCAGAGGTCTGAATCGTCTGGCCTAAACGGTCGTAAAGGAAGTTGGCCCGCGTTTCATCGATCAGGGTCATGCCGCCTTTTTGAATCTCATGCACGGCCAAAAAGGCGTCGTCGGCTGTCGCAATGATATCAACGATCGCGTTACCGACCGCGCACACATCAAATGAAGCGCCCACCGCATGAACGTCAAACAAACGCGTTGTCATCCTTTGAACCCTTTCGCCACAATTACGGTTAACAAGTCATAGCGCAGGTTAGATCGTTGCGCCACCCCTTGCCTGCGAAAAAGCATACGAGGACGTTCATCTTTTTTATCCGCCCATAGGCTCTTGATTTCAGGCCCCGAAACAAGTTGTCCCCTTTATCCACAGGCTAGCCCCGGCCAAAATCCTTGCGATTCGCCTGCGGCACGTGTAGAGCTTTGACTAACCCGTCGCACAAAGGCCGCGCCTCTGGCGCTCCTTTATTTAAGGATTCTTCCTGCTCGTTTCGGAAAGGAAATAAAATGTTCGGACGCAAGGACGCGATTGACAATACAGATACAACGACGACCGATACCGCTTCAACGGCCCCCGGCACGCCGCGCACTGGCGCGGCAGATGCGGGTCGTACGCTGAATACAGGCGCTTCTTCTCAGCCGCGCCGTTCGCTTGAGCTGCCGCATTCGGGCCGCAGCCGCACCTCTTCCGATCGCGTAAGCGATTCGGGCGAGCGCAAACTGACGGTTGGCAAAGGCCTGTCGGTTTCGGGTGAAATCACGTCGTGCGACGTTTTGGTCGTCGAAGGCAAGGTTGAAGCCAAGCTGACCGAAGGCAAATTGCTGGAAATCACGGAAACCGGCCAATTCCGCGGCAGCGTTGAAATTGAAAACGCCGACATTGCCGGTCGCTATGACGGCGATTTGACGGTTCATGGTCGCTTGACGGTTCGCAGCACGGGCCGCATCAGCGGCATGGTCAAATACGGCGAATTGGAAGTGAATGCCGGTGGCCAGATCATTGGCGAAATTCAGGTTGTTGGCGGCGGTCAGGCCGCTTCGTCGAATGCCACCAGCGGTCGCAGCTTTAAAAGCGCCGCCAAGTTCACGGCTGGCAACGAAGAAGAAGAGGATGACGCCCTTTTCCGCAAAGCCTCTGCCTAAGCGGCGGCGTGGCGCCGCAGCCGTCTTTTAGGCGGCAGTAAATAGGGCTAGGCGCCTGTTTGCTTGATCCGATCGCTCTTTGGGGCGACGGTAAAAAGCAAACAGGCGTTTTTCTTTTGAGAGAAAGATCTTAGCCCTTCGTTTTTTCGGGAAATTGGCAAAGATCCTTGATCGGGCAATGCGGGCAATCGGGCGCACGCGCTTTGCAGACATAGCGGCCATGCAAAATCAGCCAATGATGCGCATGTCTTAGCCACTTATCGGGAATGATTTTTAACAGCGCCTCTTCTGTCTCTTCCGGCGTTTGCGTTTTCACAAGACCCGTGCGGTTGGCTACGCGGAAGACATGCGTATCGACGGCTAAGGTCGGCTGCCCAAAGGCGACATTCAGCACCACATTCGCCGTTTTGCGCCCGACGCCCGGCAGGGTCTGAAGCGCCTCGAAATCGGCAGGCACTTGCCCCCCGTAGTCTTGAATCAGTTTTTCCGACAGGCCAATGATGTGCCGCGCTTTGGTGTTCAGATAGTTGATGGATTTGATATAGGTTTTCAGCCCCTCTTCCCCCAACTTGACCATCGCCTGCGGCGTTTTGACTTTCTTAAATAAAGGAGCCGTCGCTTTATTGACCCCCGCATCCGTCATTTGCGCCGACAAAACGACGGCGACTAATAACGTGTAAGGATTGACGAATGCCAGTTCGCTTTGGGGGTCAGGCCGTGCGGCGGCAAGCCGCGCAAAAAGCGTATCAATGTCCTTCGGCTTCATGCGTCTTTCCTTTTCGCTTGATCCCCCTTACTATTGGCGGCATGGCAACAAAGCGCAATTCTTTTTCTGTCACTTTCACGCAAACGCCGCCGCCTCTGGCGTTTTACAAGCGGCTGGCAACGCCCTTTGGCCAAACCCTTGTCTTTTGGGATAACCAAGACGCGCTACGCTGTCTTTATTTTCTGTCGGAAGGGCGCACGGAAAAAACGGCCCTTTTGTCCCTTCAAAAAAAGTGGCCCCGCTGCACCTTCCGGCGCGCGACATCGAACGAGCCTTCTTGGCTCGCACACCTTTTCAAGCCGGGCGCTGCCTTGCCGCTTTGTCTGACGGGCACGCCCTTTCAGCAAAAGGTCTGGCGTGCGCTTTTAGACATCAAGGCCGGAAAAACGGAAAGCTATGGCGCGCTGGCGGCCCGCATCGGAAAACCCACGGCAGCCCGCGCGATTGGTGGGGCTGTCGGGAAAAACCCGATCCCTTATTTTGTCCCTTGCCACCGCGTTCTAGCAGGCGATGGAAGCCTTGGCGGCTATACAGGGGGGCTTGCGCTGAAACGCGCGATGCTGAAAACCGAAAAAGCCTCGTGGATTGAGGGCTAGCATCCCTTCTTTCTTCCCGAATGCCAAATGCCGGATGCCGAATGCCCCTCAGATCTGCTGATCCATCTGCGCCGACGGCATGGCGCTGCGCGGTTTGCCAACGATCTGGGCTGGGACGCCCGCGACCGTGACATGCGGCGGCACGTTCGTCAGAACGACGCTTCCCGCCGCAACGCTGGATCCTTTGCCGATCTTGATATTGCCGAGAATAGAGGCATGGGCCCCGATCATCACGCCATCGCCGATTTTAGGGTGTCGGTCGCCCGTTTCTTTGCCGGTGCCGCCCAGTGTCACGCCATGAAGAAGAGAAACATTATCGCCAACAACCGCCGTCTCACCGATCACAAGGCCCGTGGCGTGATCGAACATCAATCCCGTGCCTAATCGCGCCGCCGGATGAATATCGACGCCCCAAACGGCACTGATACGGCTTTGGAGATACAAGGCAAGCTCGGCCCTGTCCGCAAGCCACAGCGCATGCGACAGGCGCGCGGCCTGCATGGCATGAAAGCCTTTGAAATACAAAAAAGGCCCCAAGGGTTCGGAAGCCGCGGGATCACGCGAAATCACAGCCCGCAGATCGGCTTCGGCCTTGGCCTGTAAATCAAGATCGGCATCATAAAGAGAAAGGAAAAGATCCGCCCAAACCGACGTTTTGGTGTGATCGTCACCAAGGCCGCCCGCCAGAAGAAGAGACAAAGCGCCCGCCGTATCCGAGGCTTTGAAAATCACATCGCGCAACAGCCCCGCCAGAAGAGGCTCACGTGCGACCACATTTTCAGCGCCATGAACCAACTGGACCCAAAGCGCATCCGCGGCCCCAGAGGCCTTGTCTTCAAGCGACACGGAATAAATCCTTTATCTTGTCCAAAAAGCGTTCGCTTTCCGGGTTGTTTTGATTTTGCGCGGCTTCCTCGGCAAAGGCTTCCAAAAGCTCTTTTTGCTTTTTCGTCAGGCGTACCGGCGTTTCCACTTGAAGCTCGACATACAAATCGCCCCGCACGGATGAACGCAAAACCGACATGCCCTGACGGCGCAAACGGACCTGGTGCCCGCTTTGCGTCCCGGCCTCGACCGACAGCTCAGCCGTCTCGCCATCAATGACGGGCACGCTGATCTTGCCGCCCAGCGCCGCCATGGTCATGGGGATCGGCACGCGGCAAAACAGGTTCGCGCCGTCGCGTTGAAACAAGGGATGCGCCGAGACCGACAGCATCACATACAAATCGCCCGGTCTGCCACCGCGCATGCCCGCTTCGCCTTCGCCCGTCAAACGCACGCGCGTGCCGTTTTCGACGCCCGGCGGAATGGTCACGGAAAGCGTGCGTTCGCGCCGCACGCGCCCAACGCCCAAGCAAGACTTACAAGCGTCCTTGATAACTTGGCCTGTCCCCTGACAACTGGGACAGGTGCGTTCAACCGTAAAGAAACCCTGTTGAACCCGCACGCGCCCCGCGCCAGCGCACATTTGGCATGTCGAAGGCGACGTCCCCGCCGCGCAGCCCGAGCCGTTGCAGGTTTCGCAAGCAACCAAGCTGGCGACTTTGATTGTTTTTTCGCAGCCCTTAAAGGCTTCTTCCAAACTGATGGAAAGATCATAGCGCAGATCGGCCCCGCGCGGCGCGGCGCGTTCGCGCCCGCCGCCGCTGCGACGACCGCCACCACCCAAAATCTCGCCGAACATTTCTTCGAAAATATCGCCAAAGCCCGCGGTAAAGTCGAACCCAAAACCGCCGGGCCCACCGCCCATCCCGCCTTGCTCAAATGCCGCATGGCCAAAACGATCATAAGCCGCGCGGCGTTCGTCGTCGCGCAGCACATCATAGGCTTCGTTGATTTCTTTGAACTTATGCTCGGCCTCTTTATCGCCCGGATTTTTGTCCGGGTGATACTTCATCGCCAGCTTGCGGTAGGCCTTTTTAAGGTCATCGGCGCTCGCGTCGCGAGAGGCCCCAAGAAGTTCATAGTAATCAGCTTTGCTCATTTTCTCTCACCGAAAAAATCCGCAGCCGGAAAAAAGGCCCGACTGCGGATTTGATTCAAAGGATGTTGCAACGACAAGACGCTTATTTCTTATCGCCGTCAACTTCGACAAAGTCGGCATCAACAACGCCTTCGCTGGCCGCTTTATCATCCGCGCCCGGCGCCGCGCCGCCAGCCGCGCCTGCCATGCCCGCATCGCCTGCGTTTTTGTACATGGCTTCGCCCATCTTCATCGACACTTGCGTCAGCGCTTCCGTTTTCGCTTTGATCGCGTCGGCATCGCCCGATTCCAAAACGCCTTTCAAATCGGCAACCGCCGCTTCGATCGCCGTTTTATCACCCGCCGCGACCTTGTCGCCAAGTTCGGTCAGCGTCTTTTCGGTCGTGTGGATCAACGCATCCGCATGGTTGCGGGCATCGACCGCTTCGCGGCGCTTTTTGTCGTCGGCAGCATTGGCTTCCGCTTCTTTAACCATGCGCTGAATGTCGGAGTCCGACAGCCCGCCCGAGGCCTGAATGCGGATTTGCTGTTCTTTGTTCGTCGCCTTGTCTTTGGCCGTCACGCTAACAATGCCGTTGGCGTCGATATCGAACGTCACTTCGACTTGCGGCACGCCGCGCGGCGCGGGCGGAATACCAACCAGATCAAACTGCCCCAGCAGTTTGTTATCCGCCGCCATTTCACGCTCGCCCTGGAACACGCGGATGGTCACGGCATTCTGATTGTCTTCGGCTGTCGAGAAGACCTGGCTTTTCTTCGTCGGGATCGTCGTGTTGCGATCGATCAAGCGCGTGAAGACACCGCCCAGCGTTTCAATGCCCAAAGACAAAGGCGTCACATCCAACAGCAGAACGTCTTTAACGTCGCCCTTTAAAACGCCGCCCTGAATGGCAGCGCCCACGGCCACGACTTCATCGGGGTTCACGCCGCGGTGCGGCTCACGCCCAAAGAACTCTTTCACCGTGTCGATGATCTTGGGCATACGGGTCATACCGCCGACCAAAATCACTTCGTCGATTTCCGACGCTTTCAGCCCCGCGTCTTTCAACGCCTTTTGGCAGGGATCGATTGTCCGTTGGACCAAATCTTCGACCAGCGATTCAAGCTTGGCGCGCGTCACTTTAACGCTGAGATGCTTCGGACCCGACTGATCCGCCGTGATAAACGGCAAGTTGACTTCGGTCTGGATCGACGACGACAATTCGATCTTGGCCTTTTCGGCGGCTTCCTTCAAACGCTGCAAAGCCAGACGGTCTTGGCGCAAATCAATGCCCTGCTCACGTTTGAACTCGTCGCACAGGAAGTCAATGATGCGCGCGTCGAAATCTTCACCGCCCAAGAACGTGTCGCCGTTGGTGGATTTCACTTCGAAAACGCCGTCGCCGATTTCAAGAACCGAGACGTCGAACGTGCCGCCGCCAAGGTCATAGACGACGACCGTTCCGGTCTTTTTCTTTTCCATGCCATAGGCCAAGGCCGCCGCGGTCGGCTCGTTGATGATACGCAAAACCTCAAGGCCCGCGATCTTGCCCGCATCCTTGGTGGCCTGACGTTGGCTGTCGTTGAAATAGGCCGGGACCGTGATGACGGCTTGCGTCACCTTCTCGCCCAAATAAGCTTCAGCCGTTTCTTTCATCTTCATCAGAATGAAAGCCGACACTTCGCTGGGGCTATAGTTTTTGCCAGCCGCATCGACCCACGCATCGCCATTGCCGTTTTTAACGATCTTATACGGCACCAGATTGATGTCTTTTTGGACCATGGGGTCGTTAAAGTTACGACCGATCAAACGCTTGATCGCAAAAAGCGTGTTTTCGGGGTTCGTCACGGCCTGACGCTTGGCGCTTTGCCCGACCAAACGCTCACCCGATCCGGTGAAAGCCACAATAGAAGGCGTTGTATTCGCCCCTTCGGCGTTCGGAATAACCTTGGCGCTGGAGCCTTCCATCACAGCGACGCAAGAGTTGGTGGTGCCGAGGTCGATACCGATAACTTTAGCCATTTTTTCGTTCCTTCTTACCTTGAAAGCGGCCCCATCCCGGAGCCGTTGCTGCACTGCACAGGCAGCACATGAACTCGAAGGGTAATATAGGGATGATTTTCCCCCTTGCAATGGCACTGGGGCTCGAAAAGGCGATTTTGTTAAAAGTTTTTTAAGCCTCAAGGCAGCCCCCCATACATTTGGGCGCGAAATGGTCACAAAATGGCCTCAAATCATGGGCTTGGCGTCATCCCCCCGCCACGATCTTTCGATAGCCTCCTTGTCATAGGGTTTTTAAAGGAAAGGGGGTTACAAATGAGCGTTGAATCTAAAAAACTGTCGTTACGGTCGTTTACCTCGCGTCTTTCAGGTCCTTTCTTAACCACACTGTTATTGACAACCGTGATGGCCCTGGCGGCTTTTAGCCGGGTCCCCGCCCCTGATTTCGCCGCTGCCGGAAGCGAAACCACAAGCCACGCGCCCCACTTCACGCCAGTCCCAAACCTTGTCACCCCACCCGCCGTGGTCGAAGCGCCCGCGCGGCCCGAAGCGACATCGTCTCTCAAACAATTGGCAACCGTTGTCGTATCATCGTCGCGGCCCTAATCTCGATTTTTAAAAATTAAGTTTTTATTAGCCGCCCCCAAGGGATAATATTCTTAATCATCCATTTATTCCCGAGGGCTGCGATGTCGTCGTCTTTTCAAAATGCGTCTTATTGTGCCCTTTTTCTTGCCCTTCTGCTAACGCTTGCTCCCCCAGCTAAAGCAGGAAGCTCTGCTGTAAATAGCGACACCTCAACAACGGCAAGCTCGATTTGCCTATACGATGGCGCTGGAGATTCAACGGGGACTGTCGGCAATTGCCCCACATCTGGCGGCAACGACAACACCAATGCCGCGGCTGGCATGGGGGGCATCAAAATCTCGCCCAACCACACGGCAACCACCCCCATCGACAAGCATTGGATTTGCCGGTACGTCAACAATATGTCCTCGACCTATGCTCAATTCATTCCTTTTAAGACCCCGAAAGAATGGAATATGTTTTTACAAAACAAACCCAGTTCTTTCGGCACGAACTTGTGCTCACGACCCGATAGTTCGTTTAGCATCACCAATTTCGTTCCTGATGGCGATCAGGCCAAAGACGGCGTGACATCCTATAGCATCTCCCTCCCCTATGCGCGGGAAAACACCCAGCTTCATTATGAACACACCTTTACCAACCAATGTAAGCAATATGTGTGGGAATGTGATAGTCAGGGCTATGCCAGCTGCTGCGTCGGCGGAACGACAGATGAATGGGGCAACTGCAATGGTGAATACAAACAAGACTCGTCATGCGGTTGTATTCGAAACGTCTGCAACGGTTATTGGAGAGACTATTCGGCATCGTCCGGTTTTACGGCTGTCGCGGGGGCCAGTTCGGATGGATCGGGATCTAATTCGGGGTGGCAAGGCTATTCTTATGCTTTAAGCGCCTCCCGATCGAGCGTTTGCACAACGGATAGCAACTGTAACGCCTTACCGGCGCAGCCCTATAGTGGATGCAACTTGGATGAAATGCATCTCTATAACGCCTTTACCATGCTGTTCTGTACGACAGGGTCTGTTTATTGGAATGCCTGCCTTGGCATGGGATTTGGCGTGATCAATTATGAAAATCAGATCAGCGCCGCGCTGTCTTCAGGAACAGCCGAAGGCTGTGCCGCAGCCCAAGCCTTAAGAAGCGAAGAAAATGGCATTATTGATGCTATCAACAACGCTTCTCCGGCATGGGCTATCGGTAATTTGCCCAAGTGAGAAAAGGGACGCGCGGAAAGAGCTATCCGAGCGCCCGGTTAGGCGTAACGATAGCCCCTGCACGGTGACGGTGTTGATCGTAAAGAGATTCCGACGGATTGACGGATTGGCCGCAATCCAGAACGATTTCCTGCCCTGTCATTCCCGTCATTCGCATCGTCGATAAGATAGCCTCGGCTGCCTCGTCGGCTGTCGTCAGGCGGCGCAGAGCGGCCGCTTCGGCGCGCGCGGTAAAATCCTTGCCTTGTTTTTCGGTTGAGGGCGTCCGCAAGCTGCCCAAAGTGACGGCATTGATCCTGACGCCCCCGCCCCCCAGTTCGATCGCAGCCGGGCGCACCAGCCCCATAAGCGCCGCTTTGGCTGCCGAGTAATAGGGAATACTCCAACCCGCATGCGCATTAACCGACGAAATCAGCGTAAAGCTTTTGTTGGCGGCGGGCGTTTGCATCAAATGCTCGCCAAGCTCATGGACAACAAAGATCTGGCTCAAGAGATTCAGATTGATCGTCTCGCGGATCTGGCCTGATGTCGTCTCGAACATCGACGTCAAACTTTCACGGCAACCGCCGACAAAGTTCACAACGTGGCTTAACGGTCGCCCACAATCCATCAATTTCTCACTCACTTCTACAACGGACTCAGGTTTGGTCGCGTCAAGGAAAACCGGTTGGACGCGTGCAAAGGGTCCTTGCAACGAGACCCCAAACGTCGCCTTGATATCGCCAACGATCACATGCGCCCCTTCGGCCTGCAGCTTGGGGATAAGGGCTGCCCCCAAAGGTCCAAAGCCACCGACTAACAGCACGTTTTCATTTGTTAAAAAGCCCATTGACGCTCTCCTTTTCCGCTCTCGCCTTACCACAAAACCGCGAAAGCAAAATAATTTCATGGGAAAGATCTGTGAAAAAAGGTAAAACACGCCGCACAACCTATTGAAACAAAGGCCACGCCATGAAATCCGCGCCCCGTCGCCCGTCTGCCAAGCGTCAACAAGACAAAGCGGCTAAACCGCGCCACAAAACAGCTGATAAGGGGACCAAACGCCCCTTTAAGCCGACCGCGAAGCCAAGCGCGCCGCAACCACGCCCCGAAATGCGCCCTGCTTTTACCGATAAGCGGCGTGACAGCGTCTTTTTGTGGGGGCTGCATGCCGTGCGCGAAGCCTGGCAAAACCCGGCCCGCACCTGCTATCGCCTGTGGGCGACCGATTCAGCCGCCGCCGCGCTGGAAAAAGCCATGACGGTCGCGCGCGAAGCAGGCTTAGCGCGCCCGAACATCAAAATCACCAACCGCGCCGACATCGACGAGATTCTCCCCCCCGATGTCGTCCATCAAGGCATCGCTTTGGAAGCCGCCCCTATCGAGCCCATGCTGCTTGAGGATTTTCTCGATCAAGATCCCCTGCCCGGCTGCCTGGTCGTTTTGGATCAAGTGACCGACCCGCATAATGTGGGGGCCATTTTGCGCTCGGCCGCCGCTTTTGGCGCGGGCGCGGTTATCGTCACCGAAAGGCACGCCCCGGCGACAACAGGGACCTTGGCCAAAACAGCTTGCGGCGCGGCCGATCACGTGCCGCTTATCCCCATTGTCAATATGGCGCGCGCGCTGGATCTGCTGCAAAAGGCTGGCTACTGGTGCGTCGGCCTTGCCGAAGAAGGCGAGACCGATTTGGCGGCTCAAAACCTGACCGAAGGCAAAACCGCCTTGGTTCTGGGCGCTGAAGGCGAAGGCTTGCGCCGCCTGACGCGTGAGCATTGCGATGCCCTGGCGCGCGTGCCGACGCAGCCCCCCATCGGCAGCTTGAACGTCTCGAACGCTGCCGCCATCGCCTTGTACGAAGTTCGCCGCCAACAAAGCAGCAAAGGCTAAGACAGCGCCTTGTGATGCAACCGGAAGAAAAGCCGGACAGGATACGGAACGATCCGCTTCATAAGCGGTTTGCGTGTCGGCAGCGGACAGCTTTTGCGAATGGGGTGCCCAGCCATATAGGCAAAGTCGCCCAATTCGTGAAGGATCTGATAGCTTTCGCGATAGAATTGGTTATACCGCCGAAAGGCCCTTCCCTTTTTCTGAGGCATGCGTCGGATCGCTTCGTCGGCTTCGTCTGGCAATTGCACCAGAAAATCAAGCGCATCGACAAAAAAGGGGATCATTTTTTCGTCTGTCATTCCCTTTTGCCGTCTGAGAACGGCAAGCGCGCTGGTATAATAGTGTAACAGCGCGCGTTTGTCGGCAAAGGCCGCATAATCGATCTTTTCCAACCCCAAATCGGAAAGCGGCGCAGCTGCAATTTTTTTTGGTAAGATGCGGCATCGATTATTCGAAATCGCTGCACGCGCCTTGAGAGGCTTAAGATCTTTCCCTTCCGTGATGCGATCACGAAAAGTCAAGAAACGACCGGCTTTCCGAAAGAAGGCGGAAAGCTCTTGCGCCAAGCAACGATCCTGCGCTTCGACCTCACGCAAAACCAGCGTTCCGTTGATGACGCCCGCCGCAAGCGTATCGTACCGGTTTGCCCATCGTTCAACCGGCTGGCCAGAATATATTTGTCGTCTTTTATCGCCGCTATCTTCTTCTTTTCCAGGCACAACATAAGAACGCCGTTTATCCATTTCAAGATAAAGGGCGCTGATCCTTGCCGCGTTATAAAGAGGGTCTTGCGGCGATAGCGGCGCGGGCGCTTCGCCATCCTGAAACGAATCTCGATAGGAAGAATAGAGTTGATCGTCGCCGAAAAGGCGCGCTTCAGTCTGAAAAGCAAGGGAATGACACTCTTCATGAAAGAGCGAACAAAGGCCCATGCGCAAAGAATAATGCGTGACGGTGTCACGCCCCATCGCCGTCGAGCCGTCATACAGTTTAATATGATTGACCCACCGCCTCTGGCCAAATCCAGATCCGCGCCTGTTATAAACAGACCACGAGAAAAAGGTCCCATCGGAGGTCGGTAAAGATGAGGCGTCGTCACCATCAAGAAAAATGTATTTTTTTCGCCGCGTAGAAACGACATCAAAATCTGGAAGCTGTGGCAGCCCCAGCAAACCTGAAAAGAATGTGTGAAAAGGATATAGATATTCTTCCTTCATCCGCGATGTCTGAAACCGCCACGTTTTTTTCGTAAAATTCAGCCAGAAATGGTCTTTTTTATTCCAATAGCCCTCTGCAATCGTGTGCAGGGCCTCCTGATAGTGCGCCTCGACTTCTGGCGGCAAATCAAAGGAAGCATAGATCTTGCGACGCGCCTTGAGAAACGCCGACGTTTGACGCCCAAGACCAACCGGCCCTAAAAGTATTTTGAAAATTCCGTAACGCTGCGCAGTCGTCATTTGCTGGGCCGTCGCCGGATCCAGTTGTTCCGTGATTTCAAGAAGCAGGCCATCTAACAAATCTTCGGCAGCGCTGAAATAAGGCTTCTTCTCACGCGCAACTTCAAGACGCGGCGCTCTTTTCGTCTTTTCACCCATGTCTTGAAAAACGCGCCACCAATCGGGCGATAGTTTTTGTTCTGATGTGACCAGACGCAAAGCTTGATCCACCGCTTCGCATGATTTTTGACGGCCAAAGCTTAGAAGATAGGCAGCCTTTGCTTTCTGCTCTTCCGACAAAAAACGCGCGATCAAAGAAGCCGGATCCTGCTGATAAGCCAAAGGAAGCTCTTCGACCAAGACATCGGCCAAAAACTTTTGCCACCTTTCTTCAAGGCTTGTTTGATCTTGATCGTCTTCATGGGCAGAAAAGCGCCCCGTGCGTGGCCGCGCCGATCACTTGGCGCAGAACGCTGAGATTGGACAGGTCAATTTGCGCCCCAAGACGTGCGGCATCAGCCAAGGCATCTTTCTGAAGCGTTTCTTGGCTTGTGCGTTTGGCAACAGCAAGCGTTTGCGCAAACAACGTAATATTTTCGTAAGACGACATCTAAACTATCGGATTAAAAAATAGGGTGATGACAACCTATCATCCGCTTAATAGTTGCGCAGCGGGTCTTGATCCCTATTAACCAAAAACTTTTCTTCTCAGCCGTATAACCGTCGCGGCGCTTGAGGCACCGCAGACTGGCGCAACGGATGCTGGGCCATATAAGCATAGTCGCCAAGATCTTCGGCCATCGAAAGGGTCTGACGAAAAACATTGTTAAACATGTCTTGCAAAAGATCTGTTTCCTCTTTGCGCATTTGACGCAACCACACAACTTCCGACGGCACCTGAGCCAAAAAGCCTGCCGCCGTGCGATAAAAGGAGATTTTCGTTTCCTCGGCAACGCCTGGCTGCGACGTAAGCTTGTCAAGTTCTGCCGTCAGAACACCTAAAGCCTCTCGCTTTGTTCTGAAATAAGCTAAGGGCATTAGCGTGCCATAAAGATCGTCATCTGCTTGAGATCCTTGCGGCGTTTTAAGATTAAGCCCGAAATATAAATGCTTTTTCTCGGTATTCACTAATTTTTCAAAATCACCCGCCCCTACCATCTGGTCGCGATAGGCTAAGAAACGGCCTGCCAGATCAAAAACAGCCTTCAACTCTAAACCTAAATCCCGACGCCCAGATTCAACGTCGCGCAAAACGCCCGTTCCGTTCCAAATCGAAGCAAAATCAATAACTCCCAGCAAAGCTGGGAGGTTGGAAGGGAACCGCTAAAAGCGGTT
>CAYMGM010000016.1:0-32872 GCA_964390005.1 uncultured Rhodospirillaceae bacterium
AGAACGTCTCCGCATACCCATGGGGTTGCAGAGGAGCCTAAACAGACGGCCCCGGCGCCACGCCGGAGGGTTTGGTGTTCCAGCTTTCGACTTTCCAGTTGGTGTCGCCTTTTTCTTGGGTGAACAGGCAAAAGGCACCGGTCGAGATCTTGATTTTGTATTGTTGGCGGAAGCCTTCAAAATCGCCCGTCAAATAAGGCGAAAAGCGCGCGACCCCGTTACTTGTCACGGCCATGACGGTTTGCCCTTCATAATCACGGGCAACTTTTTCGGCAAAGGCGTGCCAGCCGTCAATGATCGCTTGAACATCCACGCGCCATCCATCGGGGACGATTGCATCTTGGTCCCACGCCTTTAAAGCCGCTTCGCCAAGGCGGGCGACAACTTCTTCCTCAGGGCGATTCTCATCGGGGCCGTAGTCGATTTCGTTGAAAAGCGGATCCTCAAGCATTACAGGCGAGATCTGCGCGGCTTCGCACGCTTTTTGCGCTGTTTGCTTGGTGCGCAACAAGTTCGATGTCCAGATTGTGCTGGGGATCAGGTTATGCTCTTTCAGATGAAGGCCCAGGCGCGTGCCTTGGGCCAGGCCGGATTCAACCAAAGGTAAATCCGTCCGGCCGCCGACGCGCGTGATAACATCGCCGGGACCAAAAGTGTTGCCGTGTCGAGCAATGATCAAACGTGTGGTCATGGGACAAGTTCTCCGTGTTGAGCGATAAGCGCTTCGGTGCGGGTGATATCTTCGGGGCTATCGACGCCCGACATGCTGGCGCGGCCTTTGTAATCGACGGGGACGCAGCGAATGGTATAGCCATTTTCGATGACGCGCAGTTGTTCAAGGCCCTCCAGCTTTTCAAAGGTTCCTTCGGGGAGCGCGCCAAACTTGGCCAGCATGGGGCGGGCATAGCCGTAAAGGCCGATATGCCGCCAAACAGGCGAGAGCGCGCCTTTGGTGCGGAGATCGGCTTCTTTACGCAGAGCCGGGATGATGTTTTTGGAAAACCAGAAGGCGCGGCCTGTTTTTTCATCAAAGACGGCGGTGGTGCCGGAGAAGGGCGTCGTTTTTTTGTTGTCGCGCAATTTGTCAAGTTGTTCCCATGACATTTGCGTGACGGGGGTGACAAGATCGCATGGCGCGGCGGCATAGGCATCGATCATCGCGCGGATGAAATCAGGCGGTGTTAAGGGCGCGTCGCCTTGCAGATTGACGACAAAATCGGGCTGGAAATCTAGCTGGCGCACGGCTTCTTCGGCGCGGTCTGTGCCGGTGGGGCATTTGACGCTGGTCATAACCCACGGAATGCCAATTTCATCGGCGTGGACGCCAATACGCTCATCATCGGTGGCGACAAAACAACGAATAGCGGGATCGCCCGCGGCAGCGGCTTGAGCAATTTTCACGACGCGCGCCAGCATGGTCTGGCCTGCAATCATGGCCAAGGGTTTGCCGGGCAGGCGGGTCGATCCGTACCGTGCCGGGATAATAATGGCGGTTTTCATGTTATTTCCTTCCTCTTTAAAGACAGAAAGGAAATTAACGGCCTAGCACCTCGTTGTAAAGGCGCAGGTGGCGCTTGGCGACGACGTCAAGGGACCGGGTCGCTTGAACATAGGCTTGCCCGGCGTCGATTTTCGCTTTGAGCGCCTTGGCGGACAAGGTTTCAAGCTTTCGGACCATGTCGGGAACCGTGTCGAAAACAACAAGCGCGCCTTTTTTCAAAAGAGGGGTCATGGAAGGCGCTAAAACGTTTCCTTTTAGGCCTTCTTGCTTTTGAGCCACAGGGAGCAAACCATAAGCCAACGCCATGGCTGCGCGGTCCATGCCGCGGTAAGCGCGCCAAAGGCGTTGATAGGGAGACATGACGACAAGCGGATCGGCAGGGATAAGGTAAAAATCGGCTGTTTTAAGCGCGATGTCGAGACTGCGAACGCTAAAATCCTCGGTGACGTTCAGCCAAGAATGCTGGGCCGCGCGTAGCAGCAGCTCTTGCGCATGGTCGCGCTGATCGGCAGAAGCGTGCGTTTTAATTTCGCTGGGCTTCTTTTTGATCGCTGTTTCGATGTCTAAGGCAAGACGCGGCGCGGCGGCATTCAGGCTCTCTAGCCCATCGACGATAAGGTTCACGCCGGGCGCATGCAGCGAATACATTGATGAAGCGGCTTGCCAACAGGCGGTTGGTTCGTCTTTCCAAAGCGTCATCGGGGCATAAAAGCGCGTGGCATCGACAACATTGGGAATGACATGCGTTTGCGTATTGAGGGGGCGGAACAACCACCCTAAGGCATCTGTTGGCGCGATGACGGCAGAAGCGTTGGTGTAAAGATAGGTCTGAAGGTCTTTGCGCTTGGTGCTGTCGTCTTCGGGGTTCGCGGTAAAGTTCAGAATATGCGGATCCGCCCCGTGGATAAGCGTCGGGATGCCGCCCGCGCGCACGTCGTCAAAAGCTTCGACAAGTCCTTTTGTCTGGCACCTGACAAAGGCCGTGACGGTCCGCCCATCGTTTCGAATGGCTTTGATCGCGTCACGCTCTTTATCGGCGCCAAGGGGGGTAAAGGTACCGCCGCACAGGCGCGCGGCTTCTTGCATGGTCCGCGCTAAAAGGCGGGTGGTCCCCCCCTTTTGCTCTTCCGGCGTCTGGCTATGGTTATAGCTATCGCTGATCAAGAACAAATGAAGGGGAGAAAAAGCGGACATCGCGGTCTCTCTTACAAACAGGACCTCTTCAGCATAGCCAAAGAGGCCCTGTAAATAAAGGCTAGAGATATTTCTTTACAGATGGAGGCTTGCAACGCTGGGGTTCACAACGTCGGGGCCATCAACAGGGCGGTAGAGGCGCGGTTTGCCAGACCAGCGGTCCAGAATAACGGTTCCGCGCTCGGGGACCGCGATTTTGCTGTCGCCTTTTTCCTTTCCAAACGAGATTAGAACCATGTCCTGATCCGTGGGCGCGGCATATCTGGCCTTCATATATTTAAGAACAGAGGCGGCGTTAGGATCTTCCGAGTTTTCGATCTCGCCGCGGCGGATGATGTCGCCATAGCAGAAAAGAAGTGGTGCGCTTTGATCGTTGTCGGTCGCGAGGCGCTGGAAGGCCGCGCTGCCACGCAAGAAGGGCGATTTAATACCGGCATCAATGGCGGTTTGTAGCGAGCTAACGCTGCGCGCAATCGGCGGAAGCGTATCCGAGACCATACGCCCGGCATAGTTCTGAAGGCGTGCGGTGCCAAGGACAACCAGCGAAGCATCGGGGCTCGCTTGTACAGAAAGTGTCGGCAAGCTATCAAAATAGAGAACGATAACGTCGGATGAATCACGAACCGTTGGGGTCAAAGAAGTCGAAGAGGGCATCAGCAATACTCCAGATAATAAAGAAAACATGTGCTTGTGAAGACAAAAGCGACTTTAAAAGCCGCTTTTGGTTAATACAAGGCCGCATCACTTTCAGCGGGGCAGAAGAACAAAAAAAGGGGGAAAGAATCTTTCTTTCCCCCTTTTTCGGTATAAAGAGAAGTTTATTGAACCGAGAAGGTTAACCCATCATGCCCTGCCAGAACATGAATGGTTTGGCCTTCGGCGATGTTGCCTTCAAGGACCTTTTCAGCCAGAGGATTCTGAAGCGTACGTTGAATAACCCGTTTTAAGGGGCGTGCGCCATAAACGGGGTCATACCCGGCTTCAGTAAGCCAGGCGACGGCTTCGGGCGAAACGTCCAGCTTCAAGCCGCGCTCGGCCAGGCGGTCTTGCAAGTGGTTGAGCTGGATTTTGACAATCGATCCCATGTCCGCGCGGCTTAGGCGACGGAAAAGAAGAATCTCGTCCAGACGATTTAAAAACTCGGGCCGGAAATGATCGCGTAAAACCGCCATCACGCCGTCGCGCGTCTCGGGCGCAATTTCCGCGCCATCGTCCGCGGCCATGATGTCCGCGCCGATGTTCGACGTTAAAACGATCAAGGTATTGCGAAAATCGACCAAATTGCCTTGGCCATCGGTCAAGCGGCCATCGTCCAAAACTTGCAACAAGATGTTGAAGACATCGGGGTGCGCCTTTTCGATTTCGTCGAACAAGATGATTTGATAAGGCCGCCGCCGCACGGCTTCGGTCAGAACGCCGCCTTCATCATAGCCGACATAGCCCGGCGGCGCGCCGATCAAACGCGCGACAGCGTGCTTTTCCATATATTCTGACATATCGACGCGCACCATGGCCGTTTCGTCGTCGAACAGGAAAGACGCCAAGGCTTTTGTCAGTTCTGTTTTCCCGACGCCCGTCGGGCCCAAGAAAAGAAACGATCCCGTGGGGCGGTGCGGGTCTTGCAAACCCGCGCGCGCGCGGCGCACGGCATTGGCAACGGCGGTTACGGCTTCATCTTGGCCGACGACGCGCGCGCGCAACACATCTTCCATCTTCAGAAGTTTTTGCTTTTCGCTTTCCAGCATTTTATCGACAGGAACCCCGGTCCAGCGGCTGACAATCGCCGCGATATCGGCGTCTTTAACGGCTTCGTCAATCAGGCGGCCCGATCCGTTTTGATCCGCGTTTTGCAGCTTGCGCTCAAGATCCGGGATGATCCCGTAAGCCAATTCGCCCGCGCGCGTGTATTCGCCCGCGCGTTGAACGCGGTCAAGCTCGGCGCGCGCCGCCTCTAACTGTTCTTTGACTTTTTGCGCGCTTGTCATTTGCTCTTTCTGCGCTTGCCATTTGGCTGTCAAAGCCGCCGATTTTTCCTCTAGATCGGTCAGCTCGGCCAAAAGGCGCGTCAGACGATCGGCAGACGCCCGGTCTGTTTCCTTTTGCAGGGCGGCTTGCTCGATCTTAAGCTGAACGATCTTGCGGTCGATCTCGTCGATTTCTTCGGGTTTGCTATCCACCGCCATGCGCAGGCGCGCGGCGGCTTCGTCGATCAAATCGATCGCTTTATCCGGTAAAAAGCGGTTGGTGATATAGCGGTTCGACAACGTGGCCGCCGCGACAATTGCGCCGTCGGTGATACGCACGCCGTGATGAAGTTCGTATTTTTCTTTCAGGCCGCGCAGGATCGAAATTGTGTCTTCGACCGTCGGTTGATCGACTTGAACGGGCTGAAAACGCCGCGCCAGCGCCGGATCTTTTTCGATGTATTTGCGGTATTCGTCCAGCGTCGTCGCGCCCACGCAGTGCAATTCGCCGCGCGCGAGGGCAGGCTTTAACATGTTTGACGCATCCATTGCGCCGTCGGTTTTGCCCGCGCCGATCAAGACATGAAGCTCGTCGATAAAAACGATGATCTCGCCGCTGGCCGCGCTGATTTCTTGCAAAACGGCGCGCAGGCGTTCTTCAAACTCGCCGCGATATTTAGCGCCTGCGACAAGCGATCCTAAATCAAGCGCCATGACGCGTTTGTGCTTAAGCCCTTCGGGCACGTCGCCTTTGACAATGCGTTGCGCAAGGCCTTCGACGATGGCTGTTTTGCCGACGCCGGGCTCGCCAATCAGGACGGGGTTGTTTTTGGTGCGTCGCGCCAGAACCTGAATCGTCCGGCGGATCTCTTCGTCGCGGCCAATAACGGGGTCCAGCTTGTTGGCTTTGGCCGCTTCCGTTAAATCGCGCGCATATTTTTTCAGCGCGTCATAGCCTTGTTCGGCGCCGGGCGTGTCGGCGGTGCGGCCTTTGCGTAAATCGTTGATGGCTTTGTTCAAAGCTTCGGGGCGCAGACCGGCACTGGCCAAAGCTTTTTGCGCCGCCGTGCCTTCGGCCATCGACAGCGCCAGCAACAGACGCTCGACCGTGATATAGCTGTCGCCCGATTCTTTGGCGATTTTCTCAGCCGTGCCGACAAGACGCGCAAAAGACGGATCTAAAATGACTTGATCGGCGCTGCCGCTGGCAAAGACTTTGGGCATTTTTGCCAGCGCTTCGTCTGCCCCCGCCAGCGCTTTCTTGGGATCGCCCCCCGCGGCCTGAATAAGGCCTGCGGCCAAGCCGTCACGATCTTCGATCAGCACTTTCAACAAATGCTCGGGGCAAAGGCGCTGGTGTTGTTGTTTGATAGCTTCCATTTGCGCCGATTGGATGAAACCCTGGGCGCGATCCGAAAAATGATCGAGATTCATAACAGGCGCAGTCCTTTCCCAAAAGAAAACCTTCTTTCAGGATGTAAGACGTTTAGCGCAGATTACAAGGGCCGATTATTTAAAAACGACGCGCTTGGCGGCGAAAAAGTTAAAAAACATCCCGGCCAGAGACCCGGCGAACAGGCCGATAAAGGGATAAGCATGGATAAAAGGAACGGTTTTGACCAAAAGCGTATAGGTCCCGCGATTAAAGACGATCCCGACCGTACAGACCGACGCGAACTTGGCCCATTGCTTGGACATGGGCTCGTGTTCGATGTCATTGAAGGTAAAAAGCCGGTTGCCGATCCAGGTAAAAGTGACGGCAAAAGGAAAGGCGAAAAAGCCCGCCGCCACGCGCCCCAAGCCTAAGGCGTCGATGCCGATATACAGAAAAAGCGTATCGACAACAAAACCGGCAACGCCAATAAGGCCAAACTTGATGAACTGCCGGACGCCTTTTTTCTGAAGAAAAGGACGCAAAAACGGCGGCGTGAACTTCAACAAAAGCGCATAAGACTGGGCGATCATATCAAGCCTTCTGGCAGGGCGCTGGAATGCTCAGATAGCTAATACGCTTCATCTCCATGCGCCCGCGCGTGACGGTATCAAGGATCAACCCGCACGAAAGGCTTAAGAAGGCGACGATCATCAAGCCCATCGACAAAACGGCGGTCGGCAAGCGCGGCACAAGGCCGGTCTCGACATAATCGGTCAGAACGGGCCCAATCAGGATCACCGAGATTAAAGCCAGCACCGCCCCAATCAGCGAGAAAAACTTCATGGGCCGCTCTTCTTTGACCAAAACCAGGATCATCCAAAGAATGCGGAACCCATCGCGGAACGTGCTGAGTTTGCTGGCCGACCCGACGGGACGGTCTTTATAGGGCGTTTCGACTTCGTCGGTCGGCATGCGCAGCTCAAGCGCGTGAACGGTCAGCTCGGTCTCGGTCTCAAACCCGGCGGCAAGAGCCGGGAAGCTTTTGACATAGCGGCGCGAGAAAATGCGATATCCCGACAGCATGTCTTTAAACCGATTGCCAAAGATCCACGCAACCATGCTGGTCAGCAGCCAGTTGCCAAACCGGTGGCCGGGGCGATAGGCGGCTTCGATGTTCGTGACGCGCGCGCCGTTGACCATATCCAGATTGTTTTCGATCAACTTGTTGATCATCAGCGGGGCCGAAGCCGCGTCATAGGTGGCATCGCCATCGACCAAAACATAGATATCGGCTTCGATATCGGCGAACATGCGGCGCACGACATTGCCTTTGCCTTGCAACGGCTCACGTCGCACAATCGCGCCAGCTTGCTTGGCAACCTCGATGGTGCGGTCTTTTGAATTGTTGTCATAGACGTAAATCTCGGCCTCTGGCAGCGCGGCGCGGAAGTCGGCGATGACTTTGGCGATCGCGGCTTCTTCGTTGTAGCAGGGAACGAGAACGGCTGTTCTGGGCGCGGTTGAAGACATAAAAAACCTGTCGGTTAGAAGGTGTCGGTTACGGCTTTCGGGCCGCTTGCCGGGCGCGTTTGACATCGCATAACGTCAGCTCGGCTTTATAGAGATGATCCACAACCTTTTGGCATGTTTGTGGCAAAAAAACGAGCCCATAAGCCGCCAAGGCCGCTTTGCCCAAATCGGACTGATAAGCGGGGATCAAAAGTTTAAAGCTGCCCTTGTGGTTGACGATTTTGTCGCGAATCCTATCGTTCATGCCGATGGGGATATCGGGGCGCGCAAAATTGCTTTGAACGCGGACCACGGGGATCTCGGGCGGAAAGGCTGTTAAAACATGAGCATAGGGCTCATACCCAGCCATCAGGAGCATGATATCTTGATCGGCGGGCAGGTCAGGGCGCGTGACTTCGACAAAATGGTCTGAAAAGGTCGCGCGGCGCGTCCAGTTGCCGGGTTGGACGCAAAAAATGACGGCAACGATCAAAAAGCCGCCCAGCAAACCGCGCGTTTGCGGGCGAACGGGCAAAATGCCAACGCTTAAAACGATCAAAAGCGGGGCCAGCATTTCCAGCGGCAAGGCATAGCGATAAATCGCAAACATTTTGACCCAAACGACATAGCTGACGGCGACCAGAACCATCAAAAAGCGCGTGACGCCGGGGGCCGAAAGCCCATCGGGGTTGGCTGGGTTCCGCCCGAAAAGAAGCCGAGCCAGCGCGGCCAGCGGCATCAAGACGTAAAGCAATGGCAGGCGAATATCGCGCCACGGGATCTCGCCCGTGCGCAGCGGATTGTCTAAAAAGATAAACGGATAAAGCAGCGCATCGCGCAAGGTCTGAGGGATAAATTGCGTATCGCGCCCACTGGTTATGGGGGCGAGGGGCGACTTAAAGATGTCGTTGAAATAGGGGAAAAGCGGGCTGCCAAAGTTGGTTTGCAGAAACCAGCCCCAATAACTGAAAGAAACCGCAAGGCCAACCAACACGCCAAGGCCAAAGAAAAAGCCGTTTTGCAAACGCCGTTGCCACGATGTGCCAAAGGTCAGCATGGCCGCGCACAACCCGACGCAAAAAACAACCGACGGCAGTTTCAGGCCCATCATAACGCCAGCCGGGATCCCGGCCACAAACGCGCGCAGGGCCGCGCGGGGCGCAGGGCCCGCCGTCAACAAGGGCGCAAAGCGCAAAGCCAGCAAAGCGCTGCCAAAAATGCCAAGGCTGGTTACATTGTCGTAAAAGGTGGTGCCGATTTGCGCAATGCCGCCACCGCCGAAAAGGCCCGTCAAGGAAAGCGCCAAAGCCACCAAAACCTTGCGCTTGGGGTTATGAATAACCAACGCGGCATAGGCCAGCATAAACAACAGAACGCCGTTCAAGCCCTGAAGCGTTCCCATGATAAAGGTCGTAAGCCGCGCGCTGAGATGCGTTGCCAGCCAATAAAAAGGAACGTCGATTGCGGGGTTATAAAAAAACGGCGTTTGCGACGGCAATAAATCCGTCGCATAGCGACCGGTTAAAAAGGCATAGGCGTTATACCAATGATAATTCCGCAAATCCCAATTGGCGTCTTGCCCCAGATAAAGGGCGCAAAGGCCGATTAAAAAAGGCGTCAGCGCTAAAAAGACAAGCGCCAGCCGCCGCGGTTTATGTCCCGCGGGCGGCAAAAAGCGAACGTCAAAGGACTGCGGCAAAACGGGCATGGCATAAGCCTTTTAAGGACAAAGGCGATATCAGGGAATGATGAAGCGGCTTAGGTGCGAACGCACGGACTGCTCCATCGCTTCGTTGAAATCGGCCATGGTGGCGTCAAGAACGGCGCGATAGGCTTCGAACTTTTCGGTTTCGGTGGCGTCTTCCGGCAAGGTCACGGCATGGATGGCGCGCGCCGTCGCAAAACCGGTCAAATTGCCGACAGGCGACTGCGATTCGATATCCATTTCGACGCGGGCCGTATATTTTTTTTCCTGCTGGCGTTTAAACCAAGCATCGACGCCCGTTTCCATCGGAAGACCTGTTTCGGTCAGGCTGGCTTCTTTGATGATAACGGTGGTGTGCCCAGCATCGCCGCGCGCGTCAAGCCTGTCGCCAACCCATTTATTCAGGGCATCGACCAAGCGGGGCTGGAAATTATTCGAAAGGCTCCCGCGCGGTTGTGCGCTGATGGCGCGGTTGATAGTATGGATATCCTGCGTATTCAGCGTGATTTTGCCATAGCGGGTATAGTCCAGCGCAATAGGGGCGGGCATGGGCTCAGACGCGCACGCTGTCAGACCCAGGATCAGAAACAGGGAAAGGAAGGTTTTTTTCATCCGTTTATTCTAGATTCGCCAAGGAACCCTGTAAAGCCTTCAGAAAGGCCTTGCGGACACAGGCGTTTTCAGAAGGCACAGAAGAAAAACGTCATATTTTCCTGTTATCGCGCGATCACTTAACCTTTGGCGTGGCGTCGTCTCCCTGAACATAAAGAATGGTCGTTGGATGCTTCGGCTGATTGGCCAGCGAGACGTTGTCGTGAAGGACCTGATAGTAAGCTGCCAAAACGCCGACCAAGGTCGGGTCCTTTGCCGCCGCCGCATCAAGGGCTTTGAGAACATAAGCGTTATAGCCGCTGTCCATACGCCAAAAGCTTGTTTCTGCGGTTCCGGGCTTTTGACCATCAGCCGTCACGACAAAGATTTCGCTTTTTTGATGGGGATACAGAACATGGATTGCCTGCTTGTAAAAAGCGCCGGAAAACCAGCCTGTAGTCCGCGCTAAATCCGCGAATAGGATAAAGGTCCCAGGCGTTCCTTTGAGGGTTGTTTTCTGTTCAATGCCCTTTCCCTCAAGGCTCAGCCCTTCGAAAACAGGGACGTTGAGATAAGATTCGCCGCCTTTGACCAGTGTTTGAGCCTCTTTAAAATACAAAAGCTTGATTCGACCGCCTTGTAAGGAAATCTCGTTATAAGGGCCGCGATCTGTCATCTTGGCGGGGAGCGCGTTGTAATGAGCCTCTAAAACCGCCAATTTTTCTTCGTCTGTCTGTGCTTCCGTCGCTGCCGCTAAAAGAGCCTGAGAGGCCTTGTCGCGCACCAACCGCTGTTCATAAGGCGAAAGGTTCGAGGGTGGTTGTTGCCCCTGTGTGGTCTGCACCCTTGATCTCGCGTTGTTGCTTGTAATGATAATGGCCGTCGCAATAGCCGCCGCCGCGCCGCCGCCGCCTGCCATGGCTTTGGCCGGAAAGGTCAGGACGCTGCCAAGGGCAACACAACCGGCTAAAATCGATGGAATAACCTTTTTGCCAAATTTGTTTCTGAAAACGGACATATCAGCCTTCTTTATTCTGTTAAGACGCGCTTATTATTGGCAGAAAAGAACCAAGAAATGATTGATAAGAAAAGAAGTGCAAAAAACACATTTATTTTCAATGTATTAGTTTGGGGTGCCTTTCATCTTTGAGGGTCGAACCCCTTGCTTTCAAGCTTGAATATTGCCAAAATACCAAGCCTTTAGGTGTAAAAGAGGGCCCGCCTTGTGACGGGTTTCTTTTCTGGCAAAGATTTATTCATTTCTTTGGGGTTTTATAGCCGCATGTATATTGGTATCGATCTTGGCACGACCAACAGCCTCATCTCTGGCATTCTCGACGGCAAGGCGCGCGTTTTCCGCCCGGCCGACGGCGGCGAAGCTTTACCCTCTGTGATCTATATCGATAAGCGCGGTCATCGCCTTTATGGCCGCCGCGCTTACGATCAGGCGATGATCGCGCCGGAAAATGTAGCCATGGGCTTTAAGCGTCTGATGGGAACCTCAACCCCGATTGAGATCAAGGGCGCGGATATGACGCTCTCGCCTGAGGAATGCTCGGCTGAGATCATCACGCAGCTTTTGGGGCAGGTCTCGACCGAGATCGGCGACGACGAAAAAATCGAAGGCGCGATTATCGCGATCCCCGCCGCTTTCAACCAGATGCAATCCGAAGCCACGCTGCGCGCGGCGCGGTTGGCCGGTCTTCAAAATGTCGATCTGTTGCAAGAGCCCGTGGCCGCGGCGCTGGCCGCGATGATCGATACGCCCAAACGCTCGGGCAAGTTCTTGATTTATGATTTTGGCGGCGGCACGTTCGATCTGGCGCTTGCCGAAGCCGTCGAAGGCGATGTCCGCATTTTGGGCCAGCGTGGCGTCAACATGCTGGGCGGGCGCGATTTCGATCGCATGATCGTTCAGAACATCGTCCGGCCTTGGCTTTTGGCGAACTTTGATCTGCCGGAAACGTTCCACCGCGACGCGCCGTACCGCCGCCTGATACGTGTGGCACAAATGGCTGCGGAAAAAGCCAAGATTGATTTGTCTACGTTAGACGAAGCGTCGATTTTCGCTTCCGACGACGAAGTGCGTTTGATGGACCAAAGCGAAAGCGAGATCTTCCTGGATGTGCCGATTACGCGCGCGCAATTCGAA
The DNA here is from genome assembly GCA_964390005.1 of uncultured Rhodospirillaceae bacterium. Classification (GTDB taxonomy): domain Bacteria; phylum Pseudomonadota; class Alphaproteobacteria; order UBA9219; family UBA9219; genus CAYMGM01. Next base: position 11,992 of record CAYMGM010000016.1, read on the forward strand.
GAGCTGATCACGCCGCCCATCATGCAAACCATCGGCGTCATTCGCAGCCTGTTGGAAGATACGGGAACCGAGCCCGCAGATGTCGATCGTATCGTCTATGTTGGCGGCCCCAGCCGTATTCCTTTGATCCGCCGTTTGGTGTCGGAAGAGCTGGACATCCCGTCGGATCTGAAAACCGATCCGATGACGGCCATTGCGTTGGGCGCGGCTTGGTATGCCGAAGGCCGCACCTGGAATGGCGAAAACGCGGCCAAACCGAAAGAAGAGGCCGAGCCTTTGCCTGAAGGTCTGCAAGGTGTGGCGCTGAGCCAGCCCAAGGAAACGCAAGGCAGCACGCAGGTCCCGAATGAGCCCGATGTGTCCTTTGACTACACGGCGCGCACGGCTGACAGTAAAACGGTCGTCACGGTCAAAGTTTCGGCGCCGCTTGCCTCTGCGCGGCAGATTTCGTTTTCGGCCAAGGAATGGGATTCCGGCAAATTGCCGTTGACCGATGGCCTGACCGTTATGGTTCCGCTGCCGTCCTCTGGCGCGCATGTTTTCGACGTGCATGTTTGGGACGATAAGGACCAACCGCTGACGCAGCATGATTCTCAAATCACCATCACGCGCGCCGTCGCGACGGCCAGCCAAATTCCGGCGGCACAGACGATTGCCGTGAAAACGCGCGAAGATATCGCCTCGGAAGAAAACATTTTGCTGCCGCTTGTGACCAAAGGCATGGCGCTGCCCGCCTCGGGCCAAGCCAAGTTCCGCAGCGGCTGCACGTTGCGCGCCGGATCGACAGGGGCGCTGTCGTTTGAGATTTTCCAAGTTGAATATCCCGAACGCATTGACTTGAACTTGTGCGTCGGCGTTTTCCGTATCGAAGCGCGCGATTTGCCGGAAGGCCATACCATCAAGGCAGGCGATCCCGTTGTCTTCAATTGGGCTATGACCGATGGCGGCATTTTAAAAGCGACGGTGCGTTTACCGTCGGCGGGCATTGAACTGCCGGTGCCGCGTTTCTATACGCCGCAAGCTGGCGAAGTTTCCTATGACGCTGAAAACGGATCGCTTTTGGCGCGCGCTTTGTTGGATCACGGCGACGAAGAATGGGGCGAATTGGCCGCCGCCTTGGGCCCCGATGTCGGCCCTGACGTCAAGTTGCTGAAGACCCGTTTGCAAGAGCAAGGCGAGATGCTGGAAGAAGGCGATGAAGAGCCTGAATCGCTGCGTCAGATTGCCGAAGAAGTTCGTTTCATTCGCCAAGACGTGATGCGCGCCAGCCGCAAATACGCCATTCCTGTTTTGCAGCGTCGCCTGGGCCGTATGAACGCCGTGTTTAACCGCATGGCGCGCCGACAGGCGGAAAAGGACGATGCGGCTCGCTTTGATGCCGAAGCTGCAAAAATCCAGGCGGTTATCGACGCGGATGAAGCTTTTACGGCTTATGACGAAGCTCTGCCCAGTTTTGCCGAGATGCGCCGGATCTTCTTTGGCGCCGTATGGAAAAACCCGGCCTATGTTTCGGCATGGTTTGAGCGTTTGGCGACTGAATCCTATTTGTTCCCGAACCGCGAAGATTTTGACGCGATGGTTACGGAAGGGCGTAAAGCGATTGACGCCAAGGATGACGCAGCGCTTGCCGATGTGGTTCAACGTTTATTGGCGGCGCGCATTACCATCAGCGCGACAGGCATGACCGACGAACTCGCCACCATCATCAAAGCCTCCTAACCGGCGTGCCGCCGGGGGCATCTGTTGGGGCTCATCTGCAACCCCAGTTGTATGCGCCTGTTTGCTTGGGAGGGGGGGGCAATGCCATGGGCCCGCCCTCTTCCTTCGTCATCCCCGCGAATGCGGGGATCCAGGGGACCTTTCGGCTTGCACGGACGGATAAAAAAAGAAACGTTTTCTCTAGCGGCAAAACCTTCTGGATCCCCGCCTTCGCGGGGATGACGCAAAAGGAAAGACCGGTGCAGAAGATATCCACATCCCACGACCCCAAGGCTTCCTTGGTCAGGTTCCTTATGAAGCCGATGGGCCCGCACAGGCCTTTGTGACGAGAAAGATGTTGCAAGCAAACAGGCGCATACAACTGGGGTTGCAGATGAGCCTCAAACAGAAGCCCCCGGCGGCACGCCGGTTAGAGTTCGTCCCAGGCGAAGGCGAGGGTGGATTTGATGTGGGTTTGACCCGTCAAAAGCATGACGAGACGATCAAAACCTAGCGCAATGCTCGATTCAGCCGGGAGACCTTCGCGTAGAGCTTCGAGATAATGCGTGTCAACGACGGGAAGCGGCAAGCCTTGGTCGCGGCGCAAATCTATCTGGCGTTGGAAGGTTTCTCTTTGACGGTCGTAATCGGTCAAAGCGGGGAAACCATCGGCCAGCTCAATGCCTGCGACGTAAACCTCGCTGCGGATCGCGATGGTGCCATTTTCCTTTTCAAGCCCCATCGAGGTCTGGAAGGCAGGCCAATCTTCAAGGAAAACGGGTTTTTCAAAGCCCAAAAATTGCTGCAAATGATCCAAAAGAAGCGTGGCCAAAAAGCTTTGGTCCGTCTTCCAATCGTCACGTAGCGCAATCTTGGCTGCATCCAATGCATGGAGCAGGTTCGGGATGCTAAAATCGGGCATTGGCGTGCCGACATATTTTTGAATGGCGTCGCGAACGGTCAAGCGGTCCCACGGCGGCGTCAGATCAATGTTGTGCCCGGCATAGGCGATGACGCCCGTGCCGCCCAAAGCTTTGTGCGCGGCCCATGTCAGGTTCTCGACATCCGCTTCGACGGCTTCATAGGGCTCGCCCACGCGGGCCCATTCCAGCATCGTGAACTCGGGGTTGCGGTAAGGGCTGGTCGTGTCGCCTTCGCGGAAGTTCTTGGTCAGCGAATAGATCTTGTCAAAGCCGCCCGTTTCCATGCGTTTGAGCTGGTTTTCCGTCGTTGTGACCAGAAAGCGATCATCGATCGCAAAGCTGTGCAACGCGGCGTCGGGAATGACGCCATGAACGAGCAACGGAATGTCGATTTCAAGAAAACCTTGGCCGTCCATGTAAGCGCGTACGGCGCGACGGATGATCGCGCGGCGATGCAGCACTTCCATGCGGGAAAGGCCCGCTTCGCCCGGGCCGCGCCAACGCAAAGCGTCGCCATCGGTGCGCCAGCCATTCGCGGCGGGGCCGCCAAGGCGATCCATCAGACGCAAGGGGGCAAAAGAGCCGACGGCATAAAGATCGCCCAAAGCGGGTGGCGTCGCCACGGGCCAGACAACGTCATGCGGCGTATCGCCCGCCAAAAGGACAACGCGCGTTTGCCCGTCTTGCGATGAGATATCGACCACGCGCGCGATAGAGAAAGACGATGAAGCGTTTTCTCTTGTCGGGCTCATTTCACCGCCCCGTGGCAATGCTTGTACTTTTTGCCCGAGCCGCAAGGGCAGGGCGCATTGCGCGAGGTGTTGTGCCAGGTGTCAGGATTATGCGGATCAAACGCGATATGGACCGGGCTGCGCGCCAGCGTGCGCGCGGCGCCTTCGCCGCTCATGCCGTCTGCTGCGATTTCGTCGTCAGACAGGCCGTGAAGCTCACGCATTTCCTTTTCTTTGCTGGCGATATATTCCTCCAGCGTCGGCAAACGGATTTCGGCGCGCATCAAAAGGCGCGTCACCTGTTCGCGGATATACGCCATCATGTGCTGGAACAAAGCGAAAGATTCGCGGCTATATTCGTTGAAGGGGTCTTTTTGGCCATAGCCGCGCAGATGGATGCCTTGACGCAGCTGGTCCAAAGCCAAAAGATGATCTTTCCACGTCTGATCCAAAACGCTGAGCAGCGCCGCTTTTTCGGCGCGGGCCATGGCTTCGGGCGTGATCATGGCCGTTTTGGCGGCCATCTTTTCGCTGGCCGCTTTTTCGATGCGGTCCATCATTTCGTCTTCGGCGATGCCGTCTTCGTGGCCCCATTTCTTGATCGGCAGATCAAGCGCCAAGATATCGCGCACGCGCTCTTCAAGGCCTTCCAGATCCCATTGTTCGGGATAGGCGTGGGGCGGAATGGCCGTCGCGACCATGGTTTGAATGACGTCTTCGCGCAGATCTTTAATCATGTCGCCGACATTGTCGGCGTTCATGATTTCGCGGCGCTGTTCATAGACGACTTTGCGCTGATCGTTGACGACGTTGTCGAACTTCAGAAGATTTTTGCGGATGTCAAAGTTACGGGCTTCGACTTTCTGCTGGGCTTTTTCAAGCGCGGTGCTGATCCACGGATGCGCGATTTTCTCGCCGTTTTTCAGGCCGAGGCGCGTTAAGACGTTTTCCATGCGTTCTGAGCCGAAAATACGCATCAAATCGTCTTCGAGCGATAAATAGAACTTTGAAGCGCCGGGGTCGCCCTGACGGCCCGAACGGCCACGCAACTGGTTGTCGATGCGGCGCGATTCATGACGTTCGGTGCCGATTACGAACAGACCGCCGACCTTTTTGGCTTCTTCGCGGGCGATTTCGACTTCGGCTTTAATCTCGGCGATGCGGCGGGCGCGTTCGGCTTCGTCGTCGATCCCCGACAATTCTTGCGCGACGCGCATTTCGACGTTGCCGCCCAGCTGAATGTCGGTACCGCGACCGGCCATGTTCGTCGCAATCGTGACGGCATCCAGCGCGCCCGCTTGCGCGATGATCGTCGCTTCTTGTTCGTGATAGCGCGCGTTCAGAACATGGTGCGCGATTTTGCGTTTTTTCAGAATATCCGACAATTGTTCGGACTTTTCGATCGACACTGTGCCGACCAAAACAGGCTGGCGGCGCTTTTTGCATTCTTCGATCATATCCGCGATGGCTTCGTATTTTTCGGCCATCGTGCCATAGACTTCGTCGTCCATATCCAAACGTTTGGCCGGGATATTGGTGGGAACAACGACGACTTCCAAGCCATAGATTTCCGCGAACTCAGCCGCTTCGGTCAAGGCCGTGCCTGTCATGCCCGCAAGCTTGGGGTACATGCGGAAATAGTTTTGGAACGTGATCGACGCCAGCGTTTGGTTTTCGCGCTGGATTTGAACCTTTTCCTTGGCTTCCAAGGCTTGATGCAGACCGTCCGAGAAACGGCGGCCTTCCATCATACGACCCGTGAACTCGTCAATAATGATGACTTTGCCGCCCTTGACGATGTAATCGACGTCGCGGGTAAACATTTTGTGCGCGCGCAGGGCTTGGTTGACGTGATGGACAACCATGATGTTCGCGCCATCATACAGGCTTTTGCTGCCCGGCGAGAGAAGGTCGTGCTCGGCCAGCACCTGTTCCATCTTTTCGTTGCCCAGTTCGGTCAGCGCGATGGTCTTTTGCTTTTCGTCCTTTTCATAGTCTTCTGCGGTCAACAGCGGGATCAGCGCATCGACTTTGACGTAAAGCTCGGACGAATCCTCGGCAGGGCCCGAAATGATCAACGGCGTGCGCGCTTCGTCGATCAAAATGCTGTCCACTTCGTCAACGATGGCATAGTTGAAGGGGCGTTGAACCAGCTCTTCCGGCGCGAACTTCATGTTGTCGCGCAGATAATCGAACCCGAACTCGTTATTGGTGCCATAGGTGATATCGGCGGCATAGGCTTCGCGGCGTTCATCGTCGGACAGGCCGTGGACGATGCAGCCGACCGAAAGGCCCAAAAAGCGGTAGATTTGACCCATCCATCCGCTATCGCGGCTGGCCAAGTAATCGTTGACGGTAACGACATGCACGCCTTTACCCGACAAACCGTTCAGATAAACGGGCAGGGTCGCGACCAAGGTCTTACCTTCGCCCGTGCGCATCTCTGAAATCTTGCCGCTGTGCAGAACCATGCCGCCGCGCAGCTGAACATCAAAGGGGCGCTGGCCCAGCACGCGCCACGCGGCTTCGCGGACGGTGGCAAAGGCTTCGGGCAAAAGATCGTCAAGCGTTTCGCCTTTGGCGAGGCGAGCGCGGAATTCGATTGTTTTGGCTTTAAGCTGGTCGTCGGACAGCGCTTTAAACGAAGGCTCAAGCGCGTTAATCGCCGCGATGGTTTTATTTTGTAAGCGCAAAACGCGCTCATTGTGAGAACCGAAAAGACGACGAGCCAACTGGGTGATCATACGAAAAAGTCCTTATTGACGGGGCCATAAGCCAAAAGAAGAGGCGATGTGTCTGCGCAAGCGACCAACGCGCGTATCGCCGAAGGCTTTTACATGGGTTTTGTCCGCTTGAAAAGCAAGAGGAAACGACAAAAAAGCGTCATCGATCAGACACTTTTTAACCTTGCCGCGATTCCCAATAGGAAACAAGCGTTTCCTCGAAAGACCGGACAAAGCGCGGGGTGTCGAAAAGGGGGATCGAATCGCGGGTTTTGCCCAATTTTTGCCGCAAAGCTTGCCGTGCCGCGCTATTGCCGATCAAATCCAGCGCGCGGGCGCGATAGGCGTCGGGCGTTTGGGTGATCAGGGAATCCATGTCTGCGGCGTGAAGCAAGCTTGCCGCCACGCGGCTGGCAAAAGACCGGCCCGCCATCGTAACGACAGGCGCGCCCATCCATAAGGCATCGCTGGTCGTCGTGTGGCCGCCATAAGGAAAGGTGTCTAAAGCCAGATCCACCGCATGATACCGGGCCAGATGCGCGTCCAAGGAACAGGGGGTGGCAAAATAAAGCCGCGCCGGATCGATCCCTTGATTTTGCGCGGCGCGGCGCAAGGCTTCGGGCACGCCATCGTTTTGCGCGTAAAGCCATAAAACGGCTTCGGGCGCGTCGTGAAGCAGGCTGGTCCATAACGCGAACATCTCAGGCGAGATTTTTTGCGTTTGGTTGAGGCTCGCCAAAACGACCGCCTCTTCAGGAAGGCCAAAGGTGCTGCGCGGAACGGGGGCCGGGTGGGGCCTGGCGCGATCGTTGATTTGATAAGTGTCCGGAAGGCGCAGGATCTTTTCTGAATAAAACGCTTCGGCGTCGGGCGGGACGGTGACGGGGTCGGCGATCAGGAAGTCCAGAAAAGCCGTCCCCAACGTGCCGGGGTAGCCCAGCCAGTGGCCTTGAAGGCGGGCGGGGCGATAGGCGGCGATATCCAGACGGCTGCCTTGGGTATAGCCTTTGAGATCAATCAGAATATCGATGTCGTCGGCGCGGATTTTTTGCGCGGCGGCCAGCGGCGTCAGATCGCCCAGCGTCACAAAATGCTCGGCAGCCTTTTGAAGACGGGCGCGAATGGCCGATCCGTCATCGACGCCATAGCTATAGATAAAGGCTTCGATTTTGGTGCGGTCGTGCAGTTCAAAAAGCTCGGCCATCAAAAAGGCGGTCGCGTGCGCATGAAAATCCGACGACAGATAGCCAATACGCAAGCGCCCCGGCGCGTGGGCAGCGGCGGGCGGCGGCAGCGGTTGAAGGTGGCCAAACTTTTGCCCGGCGTAACGTTTGGCCGCTTGAAGAAGAAAGGCCGGATCGTCGAACAAAAGCGGCGCGACATAGGGCGAGCAAGGCTGTGATGGATCTGGCGTTACGCGCCAATCCGCGATTTGGCGGGCGACAAGATGCCTTTGCCCCAAAGCGTCGGGGTCGTTTGGGACAAGCGTCAAATAACGCTGCCACGCCTCAAGCGCTCGCGTCCAGGCTTTGGCGCGCGTCGCAAATTGAGCCAAAGCCCTCCAGATGGGCGGAAAAGTCGGGCGCAGCGCGGCGGCTTTGTTGGCTTCGGCCAACGCGGCGGCGCTTTGGCCTGTTTGGTCTAAAAGCCGCGCGAAATTATAAAGCGCCTCAAACCAGCCCGGCGCGGCCAGCGCGGCGCGCCGATAAAACATCACCGCCTTGTCGGTTTCGCGCTGCGCTTCGGCAATTTCGGCGGCCAAGTGCAGAAGGTTGGGATCTTTCGGCGTGGTGCGCAGCGCCCGCGCGACTTCCGGCGCGGCTTGGTCCAGCGCGCCTTGGTCGTACAAGGTGCGCAAGCGTAAAAACCGTTCTTTCGCGGCGGGCGACGAAGAGGCCAAAGCGTTCTCCAGACAAAAAGGAAACGCTTTCTTTATAGCGCGAAAAGATAAATTGTCACGCAGGCTTGTGTTGCGGCGGCATCAAGGCCACGTTGCACCTCAAAGCCCGCAGGGCGCGCCGCCACAAAGGCGGTTTGTCCATCGCCTTTAAGGCTTTTTGTGCTTGTAGGTACAGCAAAGAGTCGCTGTCCGTGTGGCGTTGAATGGCTTTCAACGCCAAATAAGCCTCGCCGCGGGCGGCATTGTGCGCTTTGCTGCCAAGATAAATGATCTTCTCGGCGGCGGCAAAACCAAGCCCATAGAAGGGCGGCGTTGAAGCGTTCGGAGACGTTCCAAAAGTGTTAACGATACGCCGCAAGGCTTTAAAAGCTGAATCCGGCGCGATATCGACATGCATGTTTGAAAAATAGATCAGTTTGGCAGCAGCGATACGGGACAATGCGTTGACCCCTTCATGAGGCTTGGGAAGGTCCGTCATCACGTCGTCAAAAGTTTGTTGCCGGTTGTGTTCATAATCCATTTCCGTGGCACTGTTATATAAGAACGAGGCTTCACGAAGACGGGTTGGCACTTCGCTGTAGCGCAGAACGGCGCGGGCGATGGGCATCGTTTTGCTTTGCGTTTCGTGACGCATCGTCGTGCCAAGATCCAACAGGCTTCCCGATAAAATCTCGTCGGCAAGCGAGCCAGGGGCCGCGTTGGCAAGATGTTGCGCCATGACGTTGACTGAATCTTTGGTATCGACATGCGTTGAAAGCTGTGCGCGGAAAGAAGAGGCCAGCGCCGATGTCGCGGGCAAGCTGCTGGCCATCGTCAGCAAGGCGTAAAGGGCCTTTGTCGGTTGCAATTCTGCGGCAGCGATAATGGGTAACAAGGCTTCAGCCGTTTTTTCGCGAACTTGTTGGGCGCTGGCATTTTCAGACGGCCCGCAATAGGGCATGGCCTCGACGACGAAGGTAAGAAGAGTCTTTGTTTTGCCGGGGTCCGCTAGAATCGTTTGGGTGCCAAGAGATAAAATCAAAGGAACGGTAACGGCAGCCAAGGGTGACTGCGGCGTGAAAGCCAACGCTAAACGCTGGGCGGGCGCGTTGTCGCCAAAAAAGTCGGTGAAAACGTCTGTAAAAGTGTTTTCAGCGCTGACCTCGCTTTGAGACAAGGCGGCGCTTTCATATAATCTGCTTGCGCGCTGGATCAGTTTTCCATGAAGGCCTGGGGTTGCCAAAACATCGCGCATCATGCCCCGCACAAAAGGCGCTTTCGCTTTCATCCGATCTTCCGGAAGTTTTTCAGCCACGGAAACAAGCAGCGAAAGAAAGGACAAAAAGATTTCTTTATCGGTGCGGAGTTTGCCAAGAGAACGGTGCATCACAAGCAAGTTTTTAGAGGCTGCCTGTTGATCCATCGGTGCCAAGGCCTTTTGGAGAACGTCTAGAATCTGTGAGGCCATGTCTTCGGGCAAGTTGTCGCGCTGCAAAGCCGTCAGACAAAGGGCAACCCCCTTTTGGGGGGCTTGCACGGCCATGTCTCGCGCCAAATGAAGCCACCCTTCCGTAAAGCCAATCGCGCCAGCGCAGATTTGGGTCAGAAGCATTCCCATATCTTTCAGGGCACTGTTGGGCTTGCCTTCTTGAAGATGCAGGCGCGCGCGTTCTTGAGCGACGGTGGCGGGCAGCGTCAGGGCCGCAAAATCGGGAGAGATGATGGGATCGCCTAATCCAGAAAACATGACAAAACCTTAATGTTGACGGCATGAATGAGGGATAAAACCAAAACAGGGCGATTATAGAAGGAATTATTCAGATAAAACAATCATTGCCTTTTCTTTCGTTGCGTTTAGGGGCGCTGCCGCTTAAACTTCCGACCTATGGTAGGGCTTTTTGGACCGAGGTCGGCCCCCAGGCGTTGATGTTAACGATGTTGTTAACGTTTTTTTGCCAGACTTAAGACCTCAACTTGACCCGTTTCGCGTGTTATTCCCGTGTGGATCAGTCTTCTCATTGTTGCCTGCCTGCTGTTTATTAATGGCTTTTTTGCCATGTCCGAGCTGGCCGTTGTCTCGGCGCGGCATGCGCGTTTGCGCGTCTTAGCCGAAGACAATCATGCGCCCCGTCAAAAAGGCGCGCGGACTGCCCTTAAACTTGCCGAAGACCCATCGTCTTTTCTGTCGTTGGTTCAAATCGGCATGACGATGACCAGCGTCTTGATGGGGGCCTTTGGCGGGCAGACCTTTGCGGGGCCCTTGGCCGATTATTTGTCTCAGTTCGACCTGCTTGCGCCTGTGGCGGGGCCCGTGGCTTTGGTGACGACCGTTGTCGGGCTGTCTTATTTCAATCTGGTGATTGGCGAATTGGTGCCCAAGCGCATTGGCCTGGCCTATGCCGAAGCCATTGCCGTGCGCATTGCTGGCATCGTCTATTTCTTGGAAAGGCTAACGGCGCCTGTTGTTTGTATTTTGCGTTTTTCAACCAATTTATGCGTCAAGTTATCGGGCCTTTCGCCGAAGGATAACGCGACCGTGACAGAAGACGAGGTCAAAGACCTGATCGCCGAAGGCACCGAACACGGCGTTTTTAAACCCGCGGAAAAGAAGATGCTGGAAGGCGTGATGCGCCTGGCCGATCGCAATGTGCGGACCATTATGACGCCGCGGATCGATGTTGTTTGGCTTTCGGACGAAGACACGCTTGACGAAAAGATCGAGACCATTCGCGAAAGCGGCTACAGCCGTTTTCCTGTCGCGACGGGCGATATGGATCAAGTCGTCGGTATCTTGCATGCCAAAGATCTGTTGAACGCGATGCTTCAGGACAAAAAGCCGGATATTGAATCTTGCATGCGCGCGCCTCTTTTTGTGCCGGAAACGACGCCTGTTTTGCGGCTTGTCGATCAATTTCGTCAGTCTAGCCAGCATGTCGCCATCGTTGTCGATGAATATGGCAGCGTCGAAGGCTTGGTCTCTGTCACCGATATCTTAGAGGTGATCACGGGCGATCTGCCCGAAATTGGCCAAGAAGCCGACGAACGCCCCGTTCAGCGCGAAGACGGTAGCTGGCTTTTAGACGGTATGATGCCGATTGACGAAGTTGAAAACCTGCTCGGCCTGAAAAACATGCAAGGCGGCGGCGATTACCACACGATTGCGGGCTTTATGATCGATCAATTGGGCCGCATTCCGATGGCGGGCGATTATTTTGTTTGGAACGACAGTCGTTTCGAAGTTGTCGATATGGATGCCCGCCGTGTCGATAAGGTATTGATTCATATGCCTTTACCCGAGGATCAAGAGGCTGCGCACGCCAGCTAATTTGCCTCTTTCGGTAAAATATTTTCATACTTTCATGTTAAAGTACCCGAGCCGATCCCTTTGATATTTTGGGCAAAAAAGCTTTTTAAAAAATACGGGTCTTTCAATCATGACTGATTTTAAACTTTCCGACGAAGAACAGAACCTCGTCCGTCAAGGCTTGCAAGAAGCCATGTACCGCGCCGAGCGCTTTTATGGCACGCGCTCTGAAAATGCGGCGATCACCCTGGCGCTGTTACCGTTGGAAGAGGCCGCCGCCGCGAAGCTTCAAGCGGATGGTTATGCATTGCCCAAGGGGATTCGCTTGGATGCCGATGAAATGGCTCTGTGGCGGTCGATGCGCGATCAGGCGGAAAACGATCTTGCCAACAAGATTTTGGGATTTGACGAGGCCGGCACAGTCCGAGATTTATCGGTTGAAAAGATCTTGGACAGCGCCGCACGTTACCTGCAGAAAAATTTGGAAAACGGCTTTGTTCCTTTTGAAACGGAAGGGGTCGATGGCGATCTGTTACCCGAAGGCATGGGCTTTGGTGCCGCAGGGCGCGACGTCGCCAAACGGGGGGCGCGGGATACGTCGGGGCTGGAAGGCGGGCGCCTTGAACCGCGCTTTGAGAATATCGTCGCGCGGTTGTTTGAACGCGGTGTTTGTACAGATCAGCTGACGATTGTTGAAAACAAGCATTTGACCGGGATCGAAAAAGAACGCGCCTATCGCGGGATTAAAATCCCTCATTTGGATTGCGAGATTGTCGTCAGCAACAAGGTTGGACGCGCGCTTTATGTCAGCAAGGGGCTGCGCGAGAATTCTTTCTGGGTAGATACGGGGCTTAACGATCTGCGCGATTATCCCGGCATTTATCACATTAAATGCGACGGCAACTGGCTGGATCGCGCCATGGATTTGGTCACGCAAGATAATCCGCCGGGCTATGTCACCTTGTTCGAAGAATCGCGGCGTTTGTCGTTTGGCGCGGGGCCCGTTCAAGCGCAGCCGGATCTTGTTTACCGCATCGGCGTGTCGATGGAAGATTTTGCGCTGGCACATGGCGGCGCTTTGCCGACAACGCTGGATCGCGAGCCTATTGAAAGATTACCAGGCTTTTCGTGGAATACGCTTTATGCCGCGCTGCGCGTTCATCAAAAAAGCTATCCAGATAGCGTGACAAGGTTCCGTAAGATCCATGAGCAATACCAAAAGATGATCTTGGCGACGCAAGCCAAGGGAATGGTTCTGACGGACGCGCAAAAAGCCGAGCTTGGCGGCCTTCCGCCCCGCACGCTTCGGCAAGAAAACGCCCTGTTGGCAGCGGCACTTCTTTATTACCAGATTGGCGATGGAACGGAAAAAGGCGTTTTGCCGACAACGCAGAACTTTCAAGCCTTTGGTTTTGGCAATAAAACCTTTGCCCAAATGGACGAGGCTTTGCGCGCGCAGCAGGGCTGGCTCAAGCGGCCCGGTTTGTCAGGGCTTGCCGATCTTTACCGGCTTTACAATGTTTGCGACGAAAACGGCGCGCCGAATGAGGCGGTCATTCGGGAAGCCTTGGCTCAAATCGGCGAAAACGGCGCACATCGCTTGCAACCCGATGTTACAAGAATTGCGCCGCCGCCGACAGTCGAAGACGTGCCTGCCGACAAGACGATACAGACCCTTTCGCCGGAAGGCTTGGCGTACGAGAGCAAGGTTTTGGAAGCGGCTCTTCGTTTTTACAACAGCCGCGGCCGCGCTTATCTGCCGGTGTCTCAAGATATCACGGCACAAGGCATGGGCGGTAAAACGTTCCGCCAGCTTAATGCCTTGGCCCGGCGCGCAGGCGGCAAGTTTGAGCGCGAGGGAGTCCGCGGCCTTACCGAACTGTACGAGATCTATGGCCTGCGTGAGCCCAACGGCATGGATCGGCACGACGTGATTAAGCCTGCGATCCAACAGTTGAAAGATACTGGCGGGCACGGTCTCGTGCCTTTGTCGGCATCGGCAACGCAGACGCCACCTGCGCGTCCCTCTGGCAGCGGGCCTGCTGGAACGGATGCCAAACCTGGTGAAGGCGCCACGACGCTTGCGACCTAATTGGCAAGACCGTCGCGTTTGGCTGCCCTGTCTTTTGGGCCTGCCCATACGAACCATGTTTTTCGTCCAAAGCAGAAAGACAAAGAAAAAAGGCGTAAAACGCTGCGAAAGTAAAAGGGCGCGCGTTCAAAAGGGGATGTTTGCGGTATAAAAACGCAAGCAAACGGCCTTGCTTTTTCGTCTGGATAGAAGAGCAACAAAAAGAGAGAAAAGGTCATTAAAGATGAAGCGAACACTTGCGGCGTTAGGCACGATCACTTGCTTGTTTGTGCATGCAGGCAAGGCGATGGCTTCGGATATGGATCTTTTCAACCCGGCAAATCCCTTGAATCCTATAGGCGTTCTCAATCCCATGAGCCCGATGAACCCTATGAGCCCGACAAGTCCTTTGCGCATGAATGACAGGCCGTCTTCGTCGTCGCCATCGATCAAGATCAGAATTAACGGAACGGGTGAGACAATAAAGGCATCCGAACTGTTTTCGGGCAATGTTCGTTTTTGTCTCATAGATCCGGCGGAGAAAACAAAAATATGTGCGCCCACGTTTGATGAGCTTTTGGAAAAAGAGCTTGTTCGTCGGCGCGCGCGCGAAGAAGAAGAGAGAAAAAAAGAAATAGAAGAGACGAAAAGAACGGCCCCCTATCGCAGAATGCTTTTGTTCCCCGTCGTCGGCGTTGCCCTATGGGCCATTCGGCGCGCTTATTTACGGCGAAACGACCACACTTGACGTCAAGCTGTCGTAACGGTTGTCCACCAGAAATGTTGTTTGGCTTCGAAGCGAAAGCTATCGTTGATGGCGAGCGGCGCCAAAAGCTTTTGCAGCGTTTGACGTGTGTCATAGTTCTTCAAGACAAGTTCTTCTGACCCATCGGGCAGCGTGCGCCGTTTATACGTATCGGCGCTGCCGGGCGGCGTTATTAAATCGCCGCCAAGGCCCGGCACCCAAACATTGTCGGCTAGCATCAGCGTGCCGCCGGGTTTCAGTGCGGCGCGCAGGCTTTGGAGAAAACGCGGGCGCTCGGCGTGGCTGACATGCGAGAGAAAAAAGAACGAGATAATCGCCTCAAAACGTTGGCCAAGAGCCGCGAGATCAAAAGCGTCGGCTATCTGAAACGTGACGTTATCGGGCGGAAACGGTTTGGTCTGCGCGATTGCAAGCGTCTCGGCGACGGCATCGGTCAGCGTTAAATGCTGCGCGGTCGAGGCGGCTTGAACGCTCCACCAGCCGGTTCCTGCCGCGACCTCAAGAACGTCTTTTCCCGTACAAAAAGCGCGGATGGTTTTGGCGAGCTCTTCCTGTTCGGCAAGGCGTATCGGGTCGGGGCGGTGATAGATCGCTTCGTAAGAAAGCGCGCGGCGGCGGTAATAATCTTTGGTATCTGTTGAAGCGGACATCGGACCTCGTGGACGAGAAGGGGGTTCCGATGCATCAGGATAAGGCCGATCCCTTATCCTGAAAAGCTGTTTTTCGTGCGGCGTGTCAGCTTAGGCTAACGCGCCGCACGCTTTGGTTTTAAACATTCTCTGCGGTTGCAACGGCCCCGGGTTGATGGGGCGTTGTGGTCGGCTTTTGCGGTTCGCGATACAGCGCGTCGAAAAGAGGTTTATCCAGTTCTAACATCGCTTTTGGACCATTCATTTGGAAAGGGTCGTCGGTGATAACAACCATTTTTGCGGGATCTCGTGCCGGAACCGCCAGGACATTCGTTTGCGGGAGTAAGTACAACAGGCCACTCCTTTCAACCAGATCAGCCTTTAAGAGCTGAGGGGCATCAAGGCTCACGGTTTTATAAGACGGAAAGGCATCCTCGTTGAAAATCTTGGCCAAAGAATTAAAAAAGCCTTGGAACGGCAATAACTTGACGCGCGTATTTAAATAGAAGGCGTTCGCTCCTTTGGGGGCCATCTTAAACTTGGCTTCATACGCATCAAGATCACTGAGATAAGGATATCCTGTAATACATTGTTGAACGATTTCACCAATATGGCAGGCATGAGGCGTGTAGAGTTTAGTTTCATGTGCAATGCGATTTTGTAGCTCTTTTTGGTCAAAACCAGAGATGGTACGGATTTTATCGTAAGTATAGCTTGCAAGCGACATTTCTATATCTCCGTTATAAATTGAAAATAAGGGGAGGGAACGATAGTGCTAGTTTATCCCATCGTTTTTCTGAAGAAAGGCCGTGCAACGACCATCCTTTATGTGAGTCCTTAAGCCGTCGCGTTCCGTGGGGGATAAAGGCGACTCTTTCAGTTCCTTGGGGCCTAATTTCAGGCCGTTTTTGCAAACAATCTCGCCGTGGCCCGTATCAAGAACATAAGAGCCAACTTGAGCCGTAAGCGTGTCACGATCCGTGCGAAGCATCGCTGCTTCATCCGCCGCGCCGCGATAAAGGCTATAGACCGAGAAAAAGGCAATTCCAGAGGCAACGGCAACGCCCGAAACAATCGTGGCGATGAGGTGAGAAGCTCCTAAAGGTTTGGCCATGGTTAATGTCCTTCGTCAAAAAATAAGTATGCAACCGCGCTACCTTAAAAGAAAAAAGGCGCGGATTGTAGGTCTGTAAATAGTTTCAAACGATGCCGCGTTATTTCTTGCGCGGCATCGCGTTAATCATCGAGACGATCAAGGCTGAAAGATAAGGCAAAGTTTGCACAATCAGCATCCCAGACCAGATCTGGGCGTTAAAGTTTTGAACTGAAAACAGGTACAAAACGCCGCCTGCGCAGGCCCACAGTGCCAGTAAAAAGGCCAATTCTTCGCGCGCCATCAAGATTCCTTGAATGGCGGCGGGCTGGTTTTCGCATTTCGGCGTGCGGAAGAATGGCTTGCCGGAGGTGAAAATGCCTTGCCAAACCGCGCGGCCCACCGCGTGGGTCAAGCCCATGCCCGCCAGCGCGGCCCCAAAGCGATCGCGCCAGCCGCATTTGACGCGCGCGTGGTACAGCGTAAAGCCCGCCAAGACTTTAAAGACAAAAACGCTGAGCGTGGGGACCAGAAAGACGGTCGGTGGAAACTCGACCCAATGGAACATCAAAAGGATCGACCACAGGATCGCCGCGCCTGCAAAAATCATGTGGGCGGCATCGGCAAACCAAGGCAGCCAGCCCGAGATAAAGTGGTAACGTTGGCCGCGCGTCAATTGTTCGCCATCGCGCAAGGCGCGCCAGTGGCGTTTAAGAATCTGCACAGCGCCATACGCCCAACGGAAACGCTGCGTTTTATAGTCGGCAAACGTATCGGGGATCAAACCGCGCCCCAGCGACTGTTCCAGATAAACGGCTTCGTGGCCCAGCTCGAACAGGCGCAGACCCAGTTCGGCGTCTTCGCAAATACACCATTCGGCCCACCCGCCAATCGAGGCAAGGGTAGACCGGCGGATCAGCGTCATCGTTCCGTGTTGAATGATCGCGTTGCGTTCATTGCGTTGAACCATGCCAATATGGAAAAAGCCCGCATATTCCCAATAGCACATGCGTTTGAACGCGCTTTCTTCGCCGTCACGATAATCTTGCGGGGCTTGGACAAATGCGACATTGCTGTTTTCAAAATAGGGAACGGTGGCTTTCAGCCAATTGGGCGCAACGACATAATCGCTGTCGATGACGCCAATCACTTTGGCTTCGGCGGCGGTTTGCGTCAGCGCAAAGTTCAATGCACCCGCTTTATATCCGGGCCATTGCGGCAGATGGAAAAAGCGGAAGCGCGCCCCCAATTTGGCGCAATAGGCTTCAAGCGGTTTCCAAACGGCTTCGTCTTTGGTGTTGTTGTCGATGACCAAGACTTCATAATTCGGATAATCAAGGACGGCCAAAGCATCCAGCGTTTCCATCACCATCTGCGGCGGCTCGTTATAGCAAGGCACGTGGATGGAGACCAAAGGCGCATCGTCGGGTAAAGGCGCGTCAAGCGGCGCAAAGGCGCGGCGACGACCCGCCCAAATGACTTCGGTCAGCTCATAGCCGTCAACCAGGAACAAGGCCAAAAGAACGATCTGCGCCGCAATCAAAGCCACCCAAGCCATGGTGTTGGCCGTGATGATCCGCTCGGCCATGGCGGCCATGGTCGCCCAAACCAGCATCGAGGTCACGATTTGGATCAAGGTCGCATAGAAAAATTGACCGCCGGGCCGTAAATCGGGGCGGCGACGCACAAACCAGATAATCGGGAAAAAGGCCAAAAAGCTGGCCAAAGCGCAGCCCCAGATCCAACTGGTGCTTTCGAAAACCGCGCCGCTCATGGAGAATTTCGGGTTGTATTGCGTATCCCACAGGCCCCAATGCGCGCCGACGGTGCCTTCGATCTTGCGCTTCCACGGCGCGTCGAACGCTTCGATGATCGAATAGTCATAGCGTTCTTTGGCGGCCAAGTTCAGGAACTCGCGAATGAAGCGGGCTTGGTTGATCAGCGACGGCTCGGATCCTTTGAACCACTGGCCTTCGCTGGGCCAGCCGACTTCGGCGATTAAAATGTGCTTGTCGGGAAAAGCCGCTTGCAGCTGGTCCAGGCGGTATTTGACGTAATCCAGCGCCTTGTCGATGGGCAGGCCTTCCCAATAAGGCAAAACGTGAACCGAGATGTAATCGACAGATTGCGCCAACCGCGGATATTTCAGCCAAACATGCCAAGGCTCGGCGGTTGAGACGGGCACGCTGACCTGACGTTTGACGCGCTCGATCAAACTGATCAATTCGTCTTGCGTGACATCGGCGCGCAGCAAAGATTCGTTGCCGACCAAAACGCGCTGGACGTTGGGGTTGGCTTTGACAATATCAATCAGGCGCGCGATTTCCTGATTGTTCGCATTCATGTCGGGGCTGATCCACGCGCCGACGATCACATTCAATTTATGTTTGGCGGCGATCGGGATGATGCGATCAAGCCCGTCCGATAAGCCATAAGTGCGGATCGCATTCGTATGCTGCGCCAAAAAAGCCATGTCGCGGTCGATGGCGTCGTCGGACAGATAGTTGTCTTTGTCGTTCGCCTGATACGCGCTGTAGGACAAGCTGTTGATAACGCCGCCCCATGTTTGTTCGCTGGCGCCACGATTGATCACGGCCCACACGGCAAAGTTCACCGCCAAAACGATCAAGGCGACAAGAAGGGGACGTTGCAACGCTTTCATGGGCAGACGCTTTCGTCGAAAACGGAAAAGAAGAAACCGAACTTAACTTAAACGAAAGGCCGGTCCGGCGCGAGAAGAAGCTTTGGCTTTCTTTCCGTCCGTCCCGGCCTTGTGGGGGAAGGCCTTAGGCCCCCATTTTTTTGGTCTTGCTCTCAAGCGACAGGACGAGCGCATCGAACCCTTCGCGTTTGACAATGGCCGTAAACTCGGACCGGCGGGTCGCCAGTTCACTGATCGCGGCGTCAAGATAAACGTCAACAATGCGCAAAGCGCCTTTGTCATCCTTGCGGACAAGGTAATTCAACGTCACGGGATCCGCGCCTTTCGGCGTCAGTTTGGTTTCGACGATGACGCCGCCTTGGGCCGCGGGCTTCTCGCCGATGACGTCAAATTGCTCGCCATCGAACTTTTTAAAGCGGCTGGCATAAGTTGCGATGCTGAAAGACGAAAAAGCATCAACCAGCTTTTGCTGCGCGGCAGGAGTCGCGCTGATCCAGCCGGGGCCGACGGCAAAACGCGCCATCAGGGGCAGATTGAACGTCGCTTGAAGGGTCGGCTCAAGCTTTTTATAGCGCCCTTCAAAGCCCAATTTGTCGCCCTGTTTCATGGTGTCGAGCAGTTGAGCATAGAAATTTTGGACCAAAGCTGTGGCGGAGGCCGCCGCCGTTTCGGCATGAGCGGGCGCTGCCGCCGAGCCTCCGAACGTCGCAAGAAGAAGCAGGCAAAGGAACAAGCGTTTGATTTTCATACGGATTAACCTAAGTTTGGGTTGTCTGCCAAGGGGGCCAGATCGAAGGGTTTTCAGCACATTCGACGGGCGTATCCTCGCCTTTTGGCGAAGAAATCCGGCTTTTTTAAGCCTCTGAGGTGGCTGAGGCAAGGCGAAAACGTACCCCTTATTTATAAGGGCACGTCAGAGCCGCCTACATACAATATAGTTAGTTGAATGTTAACGGATGGGGCTTTAGGCTTGATGTAACGGGTCTGATTTGCGACCTTTTCTTGCTTTGTCTGGTTTTTATCTGTCTTTCCAATCCCTCATCTTTTGGAACCTCGCCCCATGTCCGTTTCCTTCGCTTCCTCTATGAAAAACCTTTCCCTCGCTCTTTTGCTGACGTCGAGCCTTGTTTCGACGGCGCAAGCGGCAACGCTGACCTGGGATGGCGGAGCAGGAACAAGTAATTGGTTTGACGCGAATAACTGGTCAGGCAATGCGGTGCCGACGAGTGCGGATCAAGTAAGACTTGATGCCAGCGGAGTTGTCGTTTCAATATTGGCTGCGAACAGTGGGACGCTATTTGCAATAGGCTATTCCGGTACAGGTTCGCTGACAGTAGAAAATAGTGGAACAATTTTTTCTACTCCGGCAACCACCCAAGTGATCGTCGGAAATTCATCAGGCTCTAATGGTACACTATTCATTACAAGCGGAGGAACCGTCAGTGACGTAGTGGGGAGTATTGGAAATTACGCTGGGGCAACAGGGGTGGCCACAGTAACAGGGGTTGGGTCCAGCTGGGTAAATTCAGGAAGTTTTTTTGTTGGATACGGTTATGGCGGAAGCGGCGGAGGATCAGGGAGCCTGACGGTAACTGATGGAGGGGTGGTACGTGATAGCAACGGGTATATCGGTGGAGCAGCCAATTCTATTGGCGCAGTAACGGTAACGGGATCTGGATCAAGCTGGATAAGTTCAAATTTTCTGGCCATCGGTAATGGCGGCTACGGAACCTTGACTGTTGAGGATGGCGGGCTTGTTTCTACAACATCAAGCTCAGCTCAATTCTTAGTAGGAAATGCAGCTGGATCACAGGGAACGCTCCTCATCCAAAATGGAGGTGTTGTTAATAATTTGGGGTGGGCATCTATTGGAAATTATGCTGGGGCAACAGGTGCCGCAACCGTAACCGGTGTGGGGTCTATCTGGACAAATCAAGGAAGTCTCAACGTTGGTTATAGTTATAGTGGAGCTGGTGGACGCGGCTCTTAGCTTATATCGAACGGTGGAAAGGTTAGTAATTCAGTTGGAACTATTGGAACCAATTCTGGTTCTATAGGGACGGTAACAGTGACAGGGGCAGACTCAATTTGGACAAGCACAGGCTGGCTTGATGTCGGAACCCATGGCACGGGCACGTTAACCGTTTCCGATTCAGGCTCAGTACTCGCATTGGGTGTTCTGACCATCGCTTCTCAATCCGGCTCGACGGGCACGTTAAACATCGGCGCGGCGCATGGCAGCGCGGCGGCAGCCCCCGGCACGGTCTCGGCTTCGTCGATTGCCTTTGGCTCCGGCACAGGCAAGATTGTCTTCAACCACACGAGCAGCAACTACATTTTTGACCTTGCGATCACAGGCGCGGGGACGATCCAGAACGACGCGGGGACGACGACGCTGACGG
>CAYMGM010000017.1:0-31126 GCA_964390005.1 uncultured Rhodospirillaceae bacterium
GTCATCCCCGCGGAGGCGGGGATCCAGAGGACTTGGCCGCCAGAGAAGACGCTTCCTTTTTTATCTCCGTCCGTGCCAGTCGAGAGGCCCCCTGGATCCCCGCCTCCGCGGGGATGACGAATGAGAGGGCGATGACGCCAAATGCTGATGTCAGGTGCGTCGTTTGCCGTTCTAGGTGGCATACCCCTCTACAGACGTGTTCTCCCCCCAAAGAAGGCCCCGGCGCCACGCCGGGTGTGTTCATAAAAAGATAACGGTTTTGGTGTTAACTGAAATGTAACCAAAAGCGCTGCATGCCTTCGTAGGCGGCGTGTTAAGCCTTTTTTCGTTCGAAAAAGGGTAAATCCATCCGTGTCTTGCCCTTATATGGATTCAAACAGTGCTGCGAACTTTTTCACGTCTTACGCTTCTTGTGCCAACGATTCTTCTTATCGTTTCGGTTGGCCTGTTTGTCGCCGTCGAAGTGCGGATGTTCTGGAAAGATAGCGAAATCGCTGTCACCGTTCATGACCCCATTCCTCTTCAAGCCGCAGATGTGCAAGGGGCCGTGTGGGCCTTTCATCGCCTTTTTGAAAAAGATTTGCGCGAAGGTTTGCAAGAAACGTCTCGCGCCGAGCTTCTTCAAAAATATCAAATTATCGATAAAACATTGACGGGTATCGACGGCTTCTTGATGACTCATGAAGCGGCCATGCAGAAATACAGCGAAACGCTTCCGGCGCTGCACAGGGCCGAAGAGGCGACGCGTCAGATTCAAGAATCTATTCCCAATGATCTGGCGGTCTCTGACGAACAGGCCATGCGGCTTCACAAATCTGTCGGGCAAGCGATGGACATATTGGATGATTTTATTCATCAAGTCCAAAAAACGCACATGCAGGACATGAATCAGCTTTTTGCTCAAGAAGAGCAAGAAGGCGTTTATCGTAACATTCTGTCGTCGATTATTTTGCTGAACGGTTTGGTCCTTATTATCTTGCTGTCGCGTATGGCCCTTTCTTTTCGGCGCAATGCCGAAGTCGCTTGGGCTATGGAGCGTTACAACGCGCTGTTTGGCGCGGCGCTGCAGTCTTTGCATGTCGGCGTTCTTATTCGCGATATGCAAAAGCTCGAGCGGCCCGTGGTGTTTTTGAATAAAGCTTTTACGGACCTGACAGGCTACGATTTTGGAACGATGAAGGATAAAAAGTCCGACATTCTTTTTGGCTGGCATACCAATCCAGCCTCGATCGAAGCTTTTCACGATACCATCCGGTCCGAGAAATCGGGGTCGTTCAATATTTTGGTTTATCGCCGAGATGGTTCATCCTTTTGGAGTGAATGGAACATCAGCCCGGTCGTCGATAAAACGGGAAAAACAACGCATTTCGTAAGCCTGATCACCGACGTGACGGCGTTAAAGCAGGCGCAAGAAGGCTTGATGCTGGCCAAGGAGCAGGCCGAAAGGGCCAGCGCGGTTAAAACGAACTTTTTGGCAACGATGAGCCATGAGATCCGAACGCCTATCAATGGCCTTTTGGGCGTTTTGGATTTGTTGAACGATACGCCGTTGTCGGACGAACAGCGTAAATATATTGACATCGCGGCGACATCCGGCAAAGCGCTGCATGTCATTATCAACGACATTCTCGATTACGCCAAGATGGAAGCGGGCAAAGTCGATTTGGTGGTCGAACCTTTCTCGCTGCACAGTCTGCTGCAGGATGCTCTTGATATCTCAACGCCGCTTGCGCAGCGCAAAGATATCGCGTTGACGCTGGAGGTTCAAGAAACGGTACCCGACGGCTTGGTCAGCGACATGGGACGCATCCGTCAAGTTATTCTCAATTTGCTTTCGAACGCGATCAAATTCACGGATAAAGGCGGCGTGACGTTGCGCGTTTTGCACCTGTTGACACAAGAAACCGGAGACGAAGCCGTCGCGCTGTTGCGTTTTGAAGTCGAAGACACCGGGATCGGTATCAGCGCCGTCGATCAGGACAAGTTGTTTAAAGAGTTCAGCCAAGTTGAGCGTTCCTTTACGCGCCGTTTCGGCGGCACGGGGCTTGGGCTTGCCATCACGCGCCGTTTGGTCGAGATGATGAACGGCGAAATCGGCGTGTCGAGCAAGCCGGGGCAGGGCAGCACGTTCTGGTTTATGCTGCCGCTTCCCGTGATGAAGGGGGACGTTGTTTTACCGCGCACCGATGGGCGGACGCGTTCGATGGAATTGCTGGTCGAAGCGCCGCGTCAAGACAAAGCCATTTTGCTGGTCGAAGACAATGAGACCAACCGCTTGGTGGCTTCGCGCTATTTAGAAAAGGCTGGTTTTACCCCCGACATTGTCGTCAATGGGCTGGAAGCCGTGAAGAAGGCTTCTGAAAAACCATACGATCTGATCCTGATGGACATATCGATGGCCGAGATGGATGGGCTTCAGGCGACGCAACATATCCGCGATGAAAGCCCCTTTGGCAAAGAGGTTCCGATTATTGCTTTGACGGCCCATGTGATGCCGGGTGATCGTGAGCGGTTTTTGTCGGCGGGCATGAACGATTACTTGAATAAACCGCTGGATTATCCTTCGTTGGTACAGGTTCTTGTGCGCTGGTTGAATATCAAGACGCCCGTTGAAACCTTGATTCCGTCGTCATCGGCCCAGGCTGCGAGCAAAGCGGAAGATAACGCGCCAACATCGTTGCAACAGGTTTCGGATGTAGGGCCGAATTCTTCCCAATCGACAGAACTGGAAGCGGAAACAAAATCATTCAGTTCGACGCGTGCGCCTTTGGACGCTGCGATGAATCAACCAGATTTGGATGCGAGCGTTTTACGCCACCTGGCCGAAGATTTGGGGATGGAAGTCGTCTGGCGCGTGACGGGTGTTTTCTTGGAAGATTCTCAAAAACGTATTCAACCCTTGTTGAGCGCCGATTGCGTCAACGATTTGGGGGCGATGCGTGAGATTGCGCATACGCTGAAAAGCTCGAGCGCCAGCTGTGGCGTTATGCGTCTTTCGGGGGTGATGGCGCTGCTAGAGCGTGCGGCGGCGGGGGGCGATAAGGCTATGTTCGAATCGCTTTGGCCTCATCTGGCTGGCGTTTATCAAGCGGCGCGCGCGGCTTTAGAAGCCGGGCGCTTACCGTATAAATCGTAAAACGATTCGCTTTTAGTTTTGGACCCAATCGGCTTGCCACGTGGCCATGGCTTGGCGCGCGCGGGCGCTTTGGGCTTGTTTGCGATTGATGCCGCCTTTGCCTTTTCTGGCGGGCGGTTCGTCAAGCGGCGGGAACAGGCCAAAATTGGCATTCATCGGCTGAAAGGTCTCGGCAACCGCTTCGCCCGTAATGTGCGCCCACAGCGCGCCAATGGATGTTGTACGCGGCGGCGGCGGGATGTCTTGGCACAGCCTGTCGGCGGCGGCAAAAAGGCCGGTCAACAGTCCCATGGCCGCAGATTCGACATAACCTTCGACACCCGTGATCTGTCCGGCAAAACGCAAATTGGGTTGAGCCTTCAGCCGCAGACGATGATCCAGCAAACGCGGGCTGTTCAGAAAGGTGTTGCGATGCATGCCGCCCAGGCGCGCAAAGACGGCGTTTTCAAGCCCGGGGATCAAACGGAAAACGCGCGTTTGCTCGCTGTGCTTCATCTTGGTTTGAAAGCCGACAAGGTTGTAAAGCGTCCCCAGCGCATTGTCTTGGCGCAATTGGACGACGGCATAGGGGCGGCGGCCCGTGTGTTTGCAGGTCAAGCCAACGGGCTTCATCGGGCCAAAGCGAAGCGTCTCGGCCCCGCGCTCGGCCATCACCTCGACGGGCAGACAGCCGTTAAAATAGCCGGTGTCTTTTTCCCATTCTTTAAAGTCGATTTTCTCGGCCTTTAACAGCTCGGCGACAAAGGCTTCATAGGCTTCACGTTCGAAAAAGCCGCAGTTGATGTAGTCCGAGCCCGTTCCGCCCGGGCCTTCTTTGTCATAGCGCGATTGAAACCAGGCGCGGCTTAAATCGACGCTGTCTTTATAAACGATCGGCGCGACGGCGTCGAAAAAAGACAGCGTATCGGCCCCGGTAAGCCGCTGAATGGCCTCGGCCAAAGCGCCCGCCGTCAAGGGGCCCGAGGCGACAATGACTTGGTCCCACCCTTCGGGACCTTCGGCGGCGGGGGGCAGCGCCGTGATTTCGCGGCGCTCAAGCGTGACCAGCGGATGGTTTTCAAGCGCCGCTGTCACGGCCTTTGCAAAGCCTTCGCGATCGACGGCCAAAGCGCCGCCTGCCGGGACTTTATGCGCATCGGCCATGGCCATAATCAGCGACGATAGGTCGCGCAATTCGGCATGCAACAGCCCGACGGCGTTCGTGTCGGCATCATCCGAGCGAAGCGAGTTCGAACAAACCAGCTCGGCCAAAGCATCTGTTTTATGCGCTTCGGTGCCTTTGTGCGGGCGCATCTCATACAGGACAACGGGAACACCGTGCTGCGCGATCTGCCAAGCCGCTTCCGCGCCTGCCAGACCGCCGCCGATCACGTGAACGGGCGAAAGGCTCATGCCTTGACGTCAGCCGCGACGCGCATTTTGACGATCCGGGTCGGATCCGTCACGGTGCCGTTGTTGGTGCGCGATCCGGGCTTGATCTGGTCTACATACTCCATGCCCGAGACGACTTGGCCCCAGACGGTGTACTGGCCATCCAGATAGGAAGCCGTGTCAAAGCAGATGAAAAACTGGCTGTCGGCAGAATCGGGCGACGCTGCGCGCGCCATCGAAACGGTGCCGCGGACATGCGGGGCGCTGTTGAACTCGGCTTTCAGCTTTTGGCCCGACCCGCCTGTGCCGTCGCCACGGGGATCGCCCGTTTGCGCCATAAAGTCGGGGATCACGCGGTGAAAGGCCAGACCATCATAAAAGCCTTTGCGTGCCAGTTCTTTGATGCGCGCGACATGGTGCGGGGCCAGATCGGGGCGCAGCTGGATCACAACGCGGCCTGCGGGCAGATCGAGATAAAGAGTGTTTTCGGGGTCAAGGGCTGGCGCTGTGGCCGAGGCTTCGGACATGGGTAAAGCTCCCAGAAAAAGGGTAAGGACGAGGATCAAAAGACGACGAAACATGGTTGTCTCCGCGGATTGATTAACCTATAGCTCAACCAGAATAAAATGAATCATTTTATTCTGGAAGATCACCAACGCTGTGGCGGAAATTTGCCTTTTGGGGCGGCTTTCCTCGCGAAGACAGTTTATCAAAGAAACTGTTTTCGCTATATGAATGCCAAAGAGGCTTCCATAGCTCAAGGCGTCTTGCCTCAGCGTTGATAAACGGTTTTGACGAAGCGGAAAAGGACGAAAATGACCCCAAACCGGCAAAAAGGCCTTTTTCTGGATCGTGACGGCATCATCAATGTCGATACGGGGTATGTCGGGCACTGGGCTGATTTCGTCTTTCAGCCGGGCGTTTTTCCTTTTCTGCGCGCGGCGACCGATAAAGGCTATCGGCTGGCGATTGTCACCAACCAGTCGGGCATCGGGCGCGGTTATTACACAGCCGAAGATTACGAAGATCTGACAGCGCATATGCTGGCCGCGTTGGCGCGGGAAGGCATTGACATCCCGCTGGTCTTACATGCGCCCGTTCACCCGACCGAAGGGATAGGCGCTCTCCGGCGCGACAGCTTTTGGCGCAAACCGGCCCCCGGCATGATTCTAGAGGCGGCGCAGCGGCTAGGTCTTGATGTCGGGCGCTCGGCGCTTTTGGGCGACAGTCCAACGGACATGGAGGCGGCTTTGGCCGCGGGCGTCAAGCGCGCCCTATGGCTGACAAAGACCCCCAGCGCGATGTTGAAGGGCGTTATTCAAGTCGGCGATTTTACGGAAGCCCTGAGCCATCTTTAGGCAAAGTCGATGAAGAGGTCAGCGTCCCGCCGGTTGAAGGCAGGCCCGGCGTAAACGCGCCTGTGGCGACAGAATCGGTATGAATGCCGCCGATGTTTTTCAGATAGAAGTGGAAGACGATGGAACTTCCCGATTGCAAATCCAAACGGCTTGTCTCGTCGCGTGACGCGGTGATCCCGAACTGGAAGCATTCGTCTTGATAGGCGACGGTTAACCCTGTTGTACGCGGCCCCGGCGAAGGCTGGAAGGCCTGTTTGTGCGACGCTGTCAGCGAGTAATATTTCAAGAAAGTCGACGAAAAACCAAAGGTGACTTCTTCAACCGTGCTGGGGCCCGCCGTTTGCGAAAGCTGAACCTGCTTGACAATCAGATAATTGCCAAAGGGGCGGAATTCGCGCGGCCCGGCAGAAACTTGGGCTTCCTGCCTGCGGAAATCGCCTGTCTGCTGATCAACGCGGAAGCCATAGTTGAAATCGGCCCAGCGGTTGGGCGTGATATCAAGACGGCCGACATAATCGGAAAAACGTTCCGACAAACCGGTGCCGTCGGGGAAGGTGCTGTCTTTGTTTAGCCTGAAAACTTGACCGCCTAACATTTCGACGCGCGCGCCATTGTCGCCGTTGATGGCATGGCGCAGACCATAAGCGGTGCGCGTGCCGCCTTCCAGCCGATCGATGCCTGAAAAGTGGTTCGGCGAAAACAGGTTCGTTTCGTCGAAATCGACTTCTAAGC
This sequence comes from uncultured Rhodospirillaceae bacterium, assembly GCA_964390005.1. Taxonomy (GTDB): domain Bacteria; phylum Pseudomonadota; class Alphaproteobacteria; order UBA9219; family UBA9219; genus CAYMGM01. Next base: position 6,598 of record CAYMGM010000017.1, read on the forward strand.
TGTCTTCGTTGGGCAGGTTCTTAAAGCGCGACATGTTGGGCGCGGCAGAGAAAACGGCAATCGGCTCGACAATTTGTTGATAGCCGTCGCCGCGGCGCCCCAGCGGATAACGTACGCTGATATCGCCTTGGGCAAAGGGGCGCGTTTGCGTGACTTCGGTAAAGCCCGACGCGGAATCCGCATTCGCAACATTGTCGGCCCAATACCCATCAGCGCGGGCAAGGCCAGAAATCGTCGTCAGGAAACCCGTGTTTGAAGCCAACTGTCTTTCCCATCCGCCAGCGACCGACAGGCGGCGCGTGTTGGCGCCTTGCAGATTCTGCGCTACGTTTTCGTTGCGGGTCGTCGTCAAAAGACCGGCATCGAAAGACCAACGCCCGCCCAAAGTTTGACCGGGTTCGCCCAGCATGTTCACGCGCAGATCCGGGGCGACAACGGGCTCGGCCATTTGCGAGCCGGGGCGCAGATCTTCAAAATAGTAAGCGTTGCTGGCGTAATAGTTCCGACCCTTAAAGCCTTCGATATAGGCGCGGTTGATCAAAACGTCGTCGGCAGCGATTTTGTAACGCGGCAGATAGCTTTTATCGGTTGTCAGCGCGATGTCCGTTCCGGCGCGCCAGATATTGTCCAGATTGAAAAGCGTTTTACCGAACAAATGGCCGCGCAGTTGATCGCCTTTATCGATCCCGGCTTCGTTGACGAAATTGGCGCTGGTCACGCTGGCGTTCCATTCCATCGACCCTTTATCAAAACGGTGACGCCAATCGGCGGCCATTTGAACGGTGTCTTCGGTGCTGAATGTCGGCATGACGACAAGATCGTCATTGGGCGCAATGTCGAAGTAATAAGGAACGCGCACGAAAGTCCCGATATTCCGGTTATACCCGGGGGTCGGGGTCAAAAAGCCTTCGCGGCGACGCACCGACGGATCAGGATGCGAAAAATAAGGCGTGTAAAAAACAGGAACGCCGTCAAACTCAAGCGTCGCATCGCGATAAATGACATCTTTGGTTTCGCTGTCATGCGTGACGCGCGCACCCTTCATCTGCCACAAAGGCGGCTTGGCCGGATCGTCTTCGCACAAATTACAAGACGAATAGACGCCCTTGTGCACAATCAAATAACGGCCCTGAAATCTTTCGCCTTCCTGGGCGGCCAAGCGTGAATTGTCGGTAAACAAAATGCTGACGCGATTGATAAAGGCGTCTTTCATATCGCCTGTCAGCTCGGCAAAGGTTGAAAAGACAACGTCGCCGGAAGGTTGACGCATCGCAACGTCGCCCGTTGCAGTCACAATGTCTTTCTTTTTGTCGTAAACGATTTTGTCGGCCAAAAGAATCTGCTCGTCGCGCGAGACTTCGACGTGGCCCGTGGCCGTGATGATGTCGTTGTCTTGATCGTAATCCAGATGATCGGCTTGTAGAAGGATCGGCTCATCCGCATGCGTTTTGGCGGGTGCCGAGGCGGCAGAACAGGGCCTTGCCACACCTAAAACCAATCCTAAGGCCGCGCTCATAACCAAAGCGCGGCGAAACCAGCCTTTACCGGGGCGGCGCTCAAGAAAAGAACGGGAAGGGGGCATCAGAAACATTCTTCAGGCATGCCAGATCGTTGGCGCGTGGACAAGCGTTAAATCTTTGACGAGTCTGAAGAATAATGAAGCGACGTTAAGAAAAAAATAAGAAATGGGACGGGGAGAGGGAGATTCGGCCCCAAGGGGCCGCGGCTCCCCTTATCCTTAAACGGCTGTGCTTTTGCGGAAAGTGGCCGGACGCCGCAAAAAGGCGGGCAGATCGTCGCCAAAACCGCCAACAGCGCCCCGAACGGCGGGTTGTGCTTTTCCGGCGCTTTTTTCTGGATGCGGCGCGGGGGGCGACGGGGCTTTAGGCTCGTCCCAGGGGCGCGCGGCAGCTGCCGATTCGTCTCGGGTGCGACGGGGGGCGCGCGGCCCGCCCGTACGGCCTCTTTCGCCGCGACCGGTACCGCGCTTGCCGCGCGGGCGCGATTCCAGCGAAGCATCGGGCTCGGGCAGATCCAGTGCCTCTTTATCGATGGCGCGTTTGATCAGTTTCTCGATGGCGGCGATTTGTTTGCTCTCGTGCGGCGTCACAAGCGTATAGGCGACGCCCGTTTTGCCCGCGCGCCCGGTGCGTCCGATACGATGCACATAATCTTCGGCGTTAAAAGGCACGTCAAAATTGAAGACGTGGCTAACATCGGCGATATCAAGCCCGCGGGCCGCGACATCGCTGCAAACCAACAAATTGATGGTGCCGTTGCGGAAAGCCTCAAGCGTTTCGATGCGCGTGGCTTGATCCAGATCGCCATGCAACGCGCCGACATTGAAGCCGTGCTTGATCAGCGAACGATGCAGTAAGGCGACATCGTTTTTGCGATTTGAAAAGATAAACGCGCTTTGCACGTCTTTGGTCCGCAACAAGGTCCGCAAGGCTTCGCGCTTTTGCCAGTTGCTGTCTGAAACATCGACACGGATTTGCTGAATGGTGTCGGCGGTGCTGGCGGGCGGTGTCACCGTGATCGTTCGCGGGTTCTGTAAAAAACGGTCGGCGAGCTTCCGAATCTCCGGCGGCATGGTCGCCGAGAAAAATAGCGTCTGGCGCAGCGTCGGCAAAAGGCTCGCAATCTTTTCGACATCGGGAATAAAGCCCATATCAAGCATGCGGTCGGCTTCGTCGATAACGAAAATCTTGATGTCGTTCATCAAGATTTTGCCACGCTCGAACAAATCCAAAAGACGGCCCGGCGTTGCGATCAAAACATCGACGCCGCGTTCCAATTCGCGCACCTGCGCGTCCATGGTCTCGCCGCCGATGAGCAGCACCATATTAAGCTGCGCATGATATTTGCCGTAATTGCGGAAGTTTTCGGCGACCTGCATGGCCAGTTCGCGCGTCGGCTCTAAAATCAGCGAGCGCGGCATGCGGGCTTTGGCCCGGCCACCGGCTAGAATCTCGATCATGGGCAGCGTAAAGCCGCCCGTCTTGCCCGTGCCCGTTTGGGCGCACCCTAAGACGTCGCGCATCTGCAAGACGTAAGGAATGGCTTTTTCTTGGATAGGGGTAGGGGTCGTATAGCCTAAATCCTCGATAGCGTGCAGGATTTCTGGGCCCAGGCCTAAATCAGCGAATGTTGTCACTTTGACTCGTTTAGTTTTTCATTTTATGGGGCATTCTACAGGCGCCTGATTCATTATCGCTTAGAAACGATAAAGACAGATCGCGCTTTCATGCCCTCGTCTCTTAGCGGGTTTGCGCCAGAAAAGCAAATAAGGAACAAAAGTTTCGCCCCTTTTCGGGCGAAAAGGGGCGTTTTCGTCACACTGTGTAATCTTTCAGGAAAAACAGCGTGTTAATCTTGTTTCGTGTCTTCTTCCTTGGCGCAGCCGGGGAAAGGCGCAAAAGGAAAGGGCTTTTCATCGGCGGCAAAGGTCAAAAACAAAGCCAATTGGCTTTGGTAATCGGTCAGATTCCGGCCAAATTGAGCCACGCTTTTGAATGACGATCCGCTGAAAAGGCGGGCCAAAAATTGGAACAGCGACGTCACGAAAACCAGCGTCACAACCAAATAATAGGCAATGCCCAAAACGACCAGATAGACAAAGCGCAACCAAGTTTCTTTGTCTTTGACGTGCTTTTTTAATTCGTCCTGATCTTGATCCGACATGGTAAACCTCGCAAGAGATAAGGAAAACGCGTTTCTTACATACCGCCTTTAGAGGCTAAAGGCAAATCTTTGCCCACGGCCCGGCAAGAAGGCCGAGAAGGGGGCGGGGCGCTTTGAGCTGCGGCAAAGTTAACAAGCGCTTGGCGCAGCCGCCGCCGAAAATCTTTATCACGGCCAAAAGCTAAATCGATCGACAGCATTTGCGCCAAATCGTCAAGCGTGACCGGCGGCAGGCGCGGCGAGAGCGGGATATAAAGCGCAGAATTAGGCATGCATCCTCCTATAGGTAAGATGAAAAAATGGGAAAAATCCCATTGTGTGGCGATAAAAAGAAAAGAGGGGTCATGGGCCCTTTTCCTTATTGAAGAAGGTCGCGAAGCTTTTCGCGTACGCGAAAATAGTCGGCGACAGAGATGTTGTGCAAAGAGGGCAGCTTTAAAGCAACCGAGACCTTTTGGGCAAGAACCCCAGGATCGTCCCCCTTGGTTTGCGCGACATAGAATAAAAGTGCATCGATTTCCGTTTGTTCATAACGATTGACGGGACGTGCGCGTTCGCTCGCAAAATGGCTTAAGACCGCGCCGCAACAACCTGAAAGAAAAGCGGTCAAACATAAAAGACGCAGATTGGCGCGGAAGGGGGCGGGAGATTGCGAAGCCTGTTTAGCCTCTGAGGGGTGTCCGTGGGGCATAGCGCGTCCTTTTTCGGCGTCAAGTAACGCCTTGGCCAAACGGACGATCATTTCCCCACGGTCTGTCATGGATGGGCAACCTCCTATTGTCCCACGCGCCCGGTTCGAAGCGCGAAAGGCAAGATAGATCATGTTGGGGGATATTTGCAACAAAAATATGGGAAATATACCACTAAAGAGCGAAGGCACCGAAAAAGGCGCATCAAAAGACAAAGCTTTATTTAATCAATCTCTTACGAAGGGCTTCATAGGCGATTAGATCGTGCAGACGGGGCAAAACGTCGTCGCTAGATGTTTTTTCTGCTGCCGTGGTCGCCGTCATTTGCCGGTAAATCGTTGTGACCATGGCGGCAAAATCTTGGGGGCGCAACTTATGCTGACGGTCTTCGGCCAACTCTTGCAGACGCGCGATGATTTCTGTCAACAGGGCCAAATCGTCGTCAGTTTCAGCGTTATTGTCTTTTTTAAGCTCATCCAGCGATCCGCCCATCAGTTGTGCAGGCGTGACGGCAAGGGCGGCAGACAAGGCCTCGACCGTGTCATAACGCGGCGATTGGGTCCGGCCTTCCAGCATATCGCGGACGGCGGTTGGGTTTAATCCCGCCTTTAAAGACAGGGCGCGCGCATTGATGTCGCGCGCTTTCATCAGAAAGCGCAGATTGGCGATCCAGCGCGGGGGCGTTCGTTTTGCTCTAACCATAGAGCCGTCTTAAAGTGTGGGATATTTCCTGTCAATCCGCCTTGATTATTTTCATGGTTCGCTGGCGGGGGTGGCCAGGGGCTGGTCGAGATAATGCAGCCATTTTTTATCAAGAGCTTTTTGAATATCAATGCCTTGCGCATTAGCGAAGAGGATCGTATGCGCCAGCACATCGGCGACCTCTGCGGCCAGGGCCTCGCGGTCTTGCGCCGGGTTTTGATCGGCGGCGTTTGTTTGGGCTGCCGCGCGCGTTCGCCCCGAAAGCTTCAGAAAAGCGGCGCAAAGCTCGCCGACCTCTTCCTGGAGCTTGATCAGATACCAGTCATCCGACCGCTCGACGTGAAAAAGGCGGGCATAAATATCGCCGATGACGCCGATTTTCTGGGCAAGTTCGCGAATATCCATTTTGTCCTTCGCCTATTGATTGGCGCCTATTGATTGGCGCCTATTGGGGGCGGCAATTACGGGTCGCAAAAGCGCATTGTTCATCGTCGGACCACAGCCCCCCGGTGGGGCCGCTATAGTGAACGGCGCTGACGCGATCTTCTTTGAAAACGACTTGAATCTGGCAATAGCGTTTTTCCGTGACGGTGTTGCCGAAGCCAAGAGATTCACTGATGGAATCGGTCCAATCGTCTTCTCTATGGCTGCTGCGCAAACCGGCGCGCGTGGAAACGCGGTTTTTATCGGTATAATTGTTGCCGGATTTATAGGCCCATATTTCCGTTTTATCTTGGATTGCCTTGCGCGAGGGGATTCCCATGCAGGTAAAGATCTCTTCGCGAGACATTCCGATCATGTTTTTTTGCGCGTCTTCGGCATCGCGCGCCCGCTGCATGGCGCAACCGCCAAGGCTTAGCGCCAGGCATAGACAGAAAAGAGAAAAAGCGTGGCAACGTGGCATCGTTATGTCTTCTGCCAAAAAAGAAACAAGGAACCACAGAATAGAAAAGAGAGCCGCTTCATGCAAGCGCGGCTCTCTTTAAGGTTTTTGGACGATCGTCTAGCGCGGCATAGGCATTGTATGGGTGACACAATGCGGGCCCCCGCCAGACATATTGAAGAAGCGGGGACTTTTTTGGGGGGAAATGATTTACTGTTTTCGTTTCTTTCCTAAATAGCACGAAGATTGGTTTTTATCCCATGTCTCCAGCATTATTGGTAAATGATTGCAGCAAGCCAGTTTTAGGACGCGATGTAACGTTTTAACAATTGCCCTATTTTCTAGATTTTTTCTTGCCAATTTTGATAAAGCAATTTCTGTCAGGATTTTGTTAAGCCGAATTTTATTCAGCCCATATCCCGTTTTTGCTTTATACAAAGTCGAAAGAGGATCTCCTTGTGTTCCGCAAGCTTGACTGTTTTTAATATCGGCAGACGAAAACTTTGCATATCCATCAGCGATTATAGACATAGCAGAAGCAATCTCACTAAATGAGTAATTGTCAAATTCAAATGATTTGCGCCATATTTTTATATATTCAGCATGAGTTATAAATCTTTTTTCATGATAAAGGGACTTTGCGTTACGAGCTTCGGCTTTGAGCTTTTGGGCATAGCCTTCGTTGTCCAGAATTAAGAAAGTAAATGTTTGATGGAAATGGAGGTAATCAACTAGTCTGAGTATAGCCCGGAAGCGGTCTTCTTTCCCGCCTGTAATGTTATCAACACCTCTTAGACAAACTACTTCAACACCAAATTTCCCCGGATCGGCTCCAATATATTCATTGAAGAGTCTTTTGATAGTGATTTCTTCGCTTTGTCCTTCAACAAAAAGAACTAAACTAGATTGAGGGTTTAGGTGGTAGTCGTTTGCCACAAATTCTAAGTACCGTCGAGAGTCCACTCTAATTTCTTGCTCTGGAATATGTGTAATGATTTGGCCGGTCATTTCGTTTGGAAGCGGCAGGTCTTTCTTGTACAAATCTTTGTAAAGCTGCCGGAGCATGAAGGCTCCGGAGCGTAATGTCTCGGCCAAAAGGGCTCGATCCTTAAGGCGCTTCCGCTCAGCACTGGATACGAATTGTATAAGTTGGTACCATCTTTCTAGAGGATCAATAAAAGATTGCTCTACGGATATCGCTTGATATGCATGCATTAATTTTTCTGGTGTGAGCCTGAAAAGTGTCTCAACCTCTTTGGGGTTCCAGTTCGCGGTGTATTCCTCCCAGTTCCAATTGTGTTGGATGTTTTGTACCCATTGGTCAGATGAGGCCACACATCGTGTTACATGGATAGACCTTTGGTCTGTTTGTGAATGAGGATAATAGCGATCTGAAATATATTGACACAGTAACGCTGCTGCTGGTCGGAATTCATGATTGTATAGAATTTCAAACGTGCTTTTTACAACTTTTGTCCACGTTTCCGCATTTTTGTTCCAATCAACCTTCTGATTACGATCCAGCAATCCCTCCATATGGAATGAAAGCGTCATGGAGGACAAAACAATTTTTAAATGAAAGATTTGATATATAGAATAATATGCCTCGCACTCTTTGTCATTCACTGCCGGGATTTCATAATCCATAGATATTTTGGTTGTGTCCCATGCCCACCCATTCGGAAACCAAAGATCATTCTCACTTAATGGAAGAACCAGGGGGTGGTTTGATTTTGTGGCTTGCGGACACGAAAAATGGGGGTGAATAATCCAAGACATTCAAATTTAAAAAGTCGATTGTGATCAATATCGATATCTCGTTCTTTGCAGCATTTGATAAAATCGCTCATTGATAAAAGAGGGCACGCTACGATGCCATTACCCTTTAGGATATTCTTGGCTGCGTCCTTTGGGACGGTCAGGATATTTTCTTTATCTTTCATCACACCATTGGATTCATCCGGCAATTTTTGGTTTCAGGCTGTCGCCATCAGCTTTGCTATAAATTTGATCATTTGATTTAGCGATTCGGCAGCTCGTATCAGAAAGGGCCTAAAGCTTCTCCTACGCTTTAACATCTTATGCCCCCAAATAAGCCCCCCATTCGGGCGGCAGGAGACGATGAGTGGCAATCTAGCGCGAAAGCCAGCCAACAGAAAGTCTAATGTTTACTTGGGGAAGGGCGGTTTGCCGTCTTGAGCGAAACCCCGCGAAGGGGTTCTTGGAGGCACGGGCCGGAATCGAACCGGCATACACGGATTTGCAGTCCGCTGCATCGCCATTCTGCCACCGCGCCTTCCTGTCGCTCTGGGCTTGCCGCTATGGGCTTGCGCAAAGACGAGAGCCCGCGCACAGTATGGATTCTTCCCGCGCGGGTCAAGCGCCTTCTTTTCGGCGCCTTGAGACCAGCTTAAGCCCTCTTGGGGCTTACATTCTTTCTTCTTTTCAGACCTTTATGGTTAAGTTATCGTAAGATGCGATTCGTCTCGAGGCTTTTTCTTAGGAGAAGAGATCCCTATGCTGTCTTCTTTTTCCAATGCCCCTTCCGCGGGGTTTGAAGCCTATCGGGCCGCGCGCCGTAATATGGTCGAAGGTCAATTGCGCGCCTGCGGCGTGCGCGACGAACGCGTGTTGACCGCTATGGAAGCTTTGCAGCGTGAGCCGTTCGTTCCCGCGGCCTTGCAAAGCACCGCTTATCGCGATGCCGATATCGAAATAGCGCCCGGGCGCTATTTGATGGCACCCATGGTTTTGGCGCGTTTGATTCAGGCGGCCAACGTCTCGCCGCAGGATGTCGTCTTGGATATCGCGCCTGGCTCGGGCTATGCGACCGCTTTGTTGGCGGCGCTCGCGCGGCAGGTCGTCGGACTTGAGGCCGATTCAAGCCTTTGTGCCGTCGCACGCCACCATTTAGAACTCTTCCAGACGCAGAATGCCGTGATCGAGCAAGGCGACTTGTTGATGGGGTGGCGGGGCGACGCCCTTTACAATGTTATTCTGATCGAAGGCGCCGTTTCCTTTATTCCTGATACGCTGTTCGATTTACTGGCCGATGGCGGGCGTTTGGTTTGTGTGTATCGCGATCCGGCTAGCTTGTCTCCAATGGGGCAGGCGCGCGTCTATGTTAAAAATGGAGACAACGTTTCACCCAAAGTGGTTATGGACGCCTATGCGCCGCCTCTGGCCGCGTTTTTGTCGCCTGGTGCTTTTGTTTTATAATTTTGTCATACCCTCTAAAAAAAGGAGCTAACCGTGGGGTGGTTTCGTTCAGGATTAAAAGATTACGAGATTGATGTCGACTCGCTGGCCGATCTTCTTCAAAAAGGCCAAAGCCCCTTTATTGTCGATGTGCGCGAGCCTTTTGAAGTCGAAGAAAGGGCCTTTCCCGGGGCCTTGAATATTCCGCTTGGGCTTTTGGACGCAAGGATGAGCGAGATCCCGACGGACAAACCCGTTGCCGTTTTGTGCCGCAGCGGCGCGCGTAGCGATCGGGCCGTTTCGATCTTGCGCCAAAAAGGCTATACGAATGTGAAGAATATTCTCGGTGGCATGATGGCTTGGAGCCATTTGCAAAAATAAAGCGGCAGTTCGCCGTCCGCGCCGATAAAGGAGGAAAGCCCCATGATAACGGATTTTGTTTTTCAGCGCCGTGCAGCTCGGGGGCTTTGCCGTCTTTTGGGTCTTGGTGTTTTAGGGGGCGCGCTGGCGCTTTGCGGAAGCGCGCCATCATGGGCGGGCGATGTGACGACGCTCAGCGATGCGATGGCGCTGGCTTATCAGGCCAATCCGGCTTTGGGGGCCGCGCGGGCGCGTTTGCGGGCGACAGACGAAAATGTCGCCGCTGCCGAAAGCGGCTTTCGACCCAGTTTGGATGTTGTCGGGCGGGCCGGGCAGGCTTATCAGAATCCGCCCATTGTGACAGGCGGCGACAAAAATCTTTATCCGCACGATGCGGGGCTTCAGTTTTCTCAACCGATCTTCCGCGGGTTTCGAACGACAGCGGGGATTCGTGCCGCCGAAGCCGATGTCGCAGCCGGGCAAGCGGCTTTAGCCGGGGCCGAGCAAGATTTGTTGTTAGGTGTGGGCACCGCTTATCTGGACGTTCTGTTGGGGCAAGCGACGTTAGATTTGCAGCGCCGCAACGAAGATGTTTTGCGTGAGCAGCTGGCGGCGACGCAGGGGCGCTTTGGCGTTGGCGAAGTAACCAAGACGGACATCAGCCAAGCCGAAGCGCGTTTGCAGCGTGCAGGCGCGGGCCGCGTTGCGGCAGAAGGCGCTTTGACAGCTTACAGGGCGACCTTCGCGCGCTTGGTCGGTGACATGCCGGGCAATCTTGCCGACCCGGCGTTAGAGCCCGAGGCGACGTGGACGCTAAACGACAGCGTCGCACAGGCCGAAAGTAAGAATCCCGATGTCATTGCGGCCAGTTTTGGGCGCGACGCGGCAAAAGAACGGCTGACGGTTGCCAAAGGCTCCTTGCTGCCTGAGGTAAAGTTGGTCGGGACGGCTTCGCGCGGATGGCAAGAAAGCGCGATGGTCACGGGGCGTCAGGATTCGGGAACGCTGATGGCCGAAGTTACGATTCCTCTTTATCGTAGCGGCGCCGATTATGCGGCCGCGCGGGCCGCGCGTGAAAATATAACGGGCCAGCGGCTGCTCATGGAAGAGGCGCGCAATCGCGCGCATGAACGGGCTGTTTCGGCTTGGGCGGCGCTGACGGCGGCGCGGGCGGCCATCGAAGCCGAAAAGGCCGAGGTCCAATCGACCGATTTGGCGTTGCATGGCGTGCGCGAAGAAGCCAAGGTTGGCACCCGGACCACGCTTGATATTTTGAATGCCGAACAAGAGGCGTTAGATGCCAAGGTGCGTTTGGCCAAGGCAAAACGCGATCAGGGCGTTGCGATTTTAAGTTTACGCGCGGCCATGGGCAGTTTAACGGCCGATGCTTTAAATCTGTCCGGCGCGAAATATGATGCGCGTCAGCATTTGGATGAAACGCGCGGGCGTTGGATCGGGCTTGATTGATCTTATAAGTCGATCAACACGGGGACGTGGTCGCTAGGCTTGGGATCCCAGCCGCGCGCTTTGCGCAGGATCTCCATTTTCTTAAGCGACGGCGCCAGATCGGGCGTGACCCAAATATGGTCTAAACGCCTACCACGGTCGGATTCATCCCAGTCTTTGGCGCGATAGCTCCACCATGAATAGAGCTTTTGATCCTGCGGGACAAAGTGACGTACGGCATCGACAAAATGATGCGCCCGTTGCCAAGCTTCGATCTTCTCGACTTCGATCGGCGTGTGCGAGACGACGTCTAAAAGTTGTTTGTGCGACCAGACGTCGTTTTCAAGCGGGGCGATATTAAAATCGCCGACCAGGATCTTTGATCTTTTATCGGCGCGTTCCGACCAATAGGCGATGTTTTCGTCAAGAAAGCCAAGCTTATGCGCGAATTTGGGGTTTTGAACGGGATCGGGAATATCGCCGCCAGCCGGGACATAGTAGCAATGCAATTCAACGCCGCCGTCGAGTTCGACAAAGATATGTCTGCAATCGGCTTTGCCTTGCCAGTCTTTGGCGCCGGTAGCGCGGAAAGGCACGCGCGAGAGAATGGCGACGCCATTATAGCTTTTCATGCCCAAAATGTGCTGATGCTGATAGCCCATTTGGATAAAGGCATCGCGCGGGAAGGCGTCGTTGACGACTTTTGTTTCTTGCAGGCACAAAATGTCAGGTTGTTTTTCTTTTAAAAAACGCTCAATCAACCCCAGGCGAAGCCGGACCGAATTGATATTCCAAGTCGCAAGGCGCACGAGGGCATCCTTTCTGAAAAGGCCTGTTATTGCCGCACCGCGCCAAAAGTCGGGGCGACAAAGTAAAACAGATTGGGATCAAGCGTGACGCCTTCGCGCGCATTTTCCAAGCTGACGCCCGTTGTGCGTCCTTGCGCATCCAACACGCGCCACTGGCGCAGCTGAAGCGGCTTATCTTCGAAAATAAGCGTCAACTGGCCTTCGCCCGGATCTTTGGTGGAATAAAGCGTAACCTCGATCGTTGCGGCGCGATGTTCGACTTTCGAGACCGTCACATCGCCAGCCAATTTGATCGGATCGCGCAAGATGAACTCGGCCAAGCTTGAGCCGACGGGGACGTTCGTTTGTTGTTTGAGGTCGGCGTCCCACATATGGAGCAAGGTGCCGTCTGCGACGATCAAGTCTTTCGATGGCGGATCGTACGCCACGCGCATTTTGCCGGGGCGCAGGATCATAATCTTGCCGTGGCGCATTTCGCCGCTATCGCTGATTTGCAGAAAATCGGCTGAGACGCTTTTGAGATTATTTAGGTATGTTTCTATCCGACCTAGAAGGGCCGTATCGGCAGCCGATAGTTTGGCAGGCGAGGGCTCGGTCACGTTTGCCGCCATAGCGGCGGGGGCAAAGGCGACGAGAAAGAGAAAAAGGGTCAAACGGCATATTTTCATGACGGCCAAGATGGCCGTAAATTGTGGCAAAGCCAAGGGGGAAAAGGCGCTTTCTTAGAAAAAAATGTGCCTTTATGCCAAGGCCCTAGCGCCGTGAGCCGACCCAGCCTGTTTCTTCGGGGGCAAATTTATGCATCATTTCCAAAATACGGGCCGGTTTGACTGGTTTGTTGATATAGTCGTCCATGCCCGCGGCCAAGCAGCGATCTTTGTCGCCTTGCATGGCATCGGCGGTCAACGCGATAATCGGCACGTGCGTTAGGGTTTTTTCTTCATAATTGCGGATGGCACGCGTCGCTTGGAAGCCGTCCATTTCCGGCATCTGGCAGTCCATAAAGACAATATCGTAATGGTTGCGTTTGACTTTATCGACGGCTTCGATTCCGTTTTGGGCCAGATCGACGACGCAGGAGGCTTTCTCCAAAATCGTGCGCATCAAGATCTGATTGACTTGCTGATCTTCGACCAAAAGAACGTGAAGGCCGGGGAAGTTTGTGGGGACTTGGTCTGTATGAAGCTTTTCGTCTTTGTTGGCGGCCGTCGCTGCGATCATCGTGTGGCGCGTGACAACGCCTGTTGCAGGCAAGGCCGCTTTGTTTGTCCAAAGATACGTCAGCATATCGAAAATCTGCGAGGGGTAGAGCGGTTTTTTCATCAAGCCCGCCACGCCCTGGCCGCGCAGGTCCAAATCCTGAATATCGATGCCTTGGGCAAGGCTCAGGATCACCAGTAAATCGCTTGTTTTGGGGCGCTGCGCCAAGCTTTGAACCAGCCCCCACCAGGCGCCGCCGGGTTTGTCGACGTCGATGATGATGAAGTGATAAGGCTTGTTGTCGGCGTCTGCCGCGCTTGTCATCGAAAAGGCTTGGGCCGGATCGCGCGCAAAGTCGCAAGGGATTTGCCAGCTGTTGAAGATCGCCGCGACAATATTGCGCGACGGCGGATAGGGATCGACGACCAAGACGCGCGTTTGCGTAAAGTCTTTGGGGGGCGCGACTTCGGGAAGCGCCGCCGGATCGCGCCGAAGCATGACGTTAAACCAAAAAACAGAGCCTTTGCCCGGCTCGCTGCGCACGCCGATGTCGCCGTCCATCATGCCCACAAGTTTTTTGCTGATGGCAAGGCCAAGGCCTGTGCCACCGAAGCGGCGGGTGATCGTTTCGTTCTCTTGGCTGAATTTTTGGAAGATATGAGCTTGTTTTTCAGGGGCGATGCCAATGCCGGTATCTTCAATCTCGACCATGACCTGCATGGTTTCTTGGCCTGTATGCGCGCGCGCGCGGATCAGGATATGGCCGCTTTCGGTGAACTTAAGCGCGTTGCCGACCAGATTGATAATGATTTGGCGAAAACGCAGCGGATCGCCAATGGCCGTGCGCGGCAAATGAGGATCAAGATCGACCAAAAGACGCAAGCCCTTGTCTTTGGCGCGGACGTACAAAAGGTCCGTGACGGATTCGATCGTGTTGTGAAGGTTGAAGGTCGTTTTTTCGATGATGACCTGACCCGCCTCGATTTTCGAGATGTCCAGAATATCGTTGATAATATCCAAAAGGGATTCAGCCGATCCGCGCGCCAGTTCAGCCCATTCCTTTTGCTGGCGCGTTAGTTGCGTGTCGAGGATCAGTGAAAGCATCCCCAAAACGCCGTTCATCGGCGTGCGGATTTCGTGGCTCATGTTCGCCAGAAAATCGCTTTTGGCCGCATTGGCCGCTTCGGCGGCAAGGCGTGCTTGCTGCATCGCACGTTCGCTGCGCCGCCGTTCAATCACGACGATCAAGTGATTGACGGCCTCGGCGATCAAGTCGAAAAGCGCCGGATCTTCCGCCATTTCGGTTTGCGTAAAAAACTCGAGAATATATCGAACCTGTCCTTGAACCAGAATAGGAAAGGCAAATCCTGATCGAAAGCCTGCCATATGCAGTTCATGATAACGTGGCGAGTTTTGCGCGTCGTCGATGTGAAGCAGCCATAAAGGTTCTTTTGTTTCCCAGACTTTGCCGGGAAGCATCACACCATAGGGAAAAGGCATTTTGTCCGTCGCGTCTTTGATCGGCTGGAACGCTGGCGTTTCTTTCAGATGCCACAGCTTCATTGATTGGAGGGCGTTGTTGGCTTCGTCTACGACAAAGGCATGCCCCATCGGCCAATCGATATAAGTACAAATCAAATCTAAAATCGTTTGGATCGCCGTTTCGATTTCCGACGTGCGGTTAGCGGCTGCGGCAACGCTTTTTAACAAAGACGTCGCTTTGGCTTCACGTTCGGCTCTTTTTCGCGCTTCGATAATCTCGGTTTGCGCAAACTCCATCTGTCTGACGTAGTTGCGCATTTGCATTTCCATATATTCTTTTTCTGTGATGCGAATGGCCAGCGAGTTGCGCGTGGCTTCCAATTCGCGTTGCCAGCGGTGAATGCTTCGCAAAGCATAGTACCAGGCGATCAGCAGGATAAAACCGCCAAACAAGACAAGGTACACGGTAAAATACAGGTTGTTTGCCAGAAAGCGGACTTGCTGGCTCGCGACATTATGCGTGTTCGTCGATATCTTTTGCAGATAATCTGAAAACGCTCTTCGATCGGCTTCAAAACCGGCACTAGAAAGTTCTTGATGCGCGGCTTCAAGCCCGTTTTCGTTGAGGATACGTAAAACCTTGCTTTCTCTTTGCGCCACTTTGTCACGAAGATCGTTCAGGGTACGGACATCTCCAGAGAACGAAGCGTCTTTGGCCAGCAATTGCAGTTTTTGCATGACGATGAGCTGTTGTCCCGAAAGTCGCTGATATTGGTTGAGCGCATCGGGCTGCGCGATCCTCGTTGCCGTCGTCAGGATTTCGGTTATGCGTCCGCTGGAAAAGGATACTTCATCAAACAGCCGCGAAACTTGCTGGTCGCGTTCGACTTCGCTACTCAAAAAATAATAGGCGTAGAGGCTGTTGCCTCCCATCCACAGAATCGCCAGAAGAGTTAGGGTAAAGGCAATGGCCAATAATTTACGTGGAAAAGTGTAACCGGCAACGTCGGGGTTGATATCCTCTTCTTTGTGCTTGATAGCCAAAAATAGCGCAGCAGCAAAAATGATGCAGACAACCAACACCACAGCCAGAATAAGTCCGGCATGGCCTTTGCCTGCCGTCATAGATTCTGTTTGAATATCGGTTAGGAAGACATTGGACAAAAAGGTCAAATGCAGCGATTGCGAGCCGATCGCCAGCGCGAGGCTGGTCGTCATGTACTTTAAAATGCGGTATAAGGTGCGTTCGCCCTGCTTCAGCGGAAAGCCGTAAAACAAGCAGGGCGCAAGGTACAAAGGCTTGAGCAAAAGAAACATAAGAACAGCCGAAGGTTTAATATAAAAAGGCGTTCTTAAGACGATACTGCTCAGCCCCGTCGCTGTAAGACCTGTGCTTAACAGCATGAGAAGAAGCGTGCCGCCGACGATCTTGGCGCGCAAACCAAAGCGTGAGGTGAAAAGATAACCAAGGGCCGCGGCGCATAGTAAAGAATATAAAAATGCGCCGACAATGACAGAAGGCGAATAGCCAAAAGAAAAACGCGCCAAGCAGCCTTCAAGATCGATAAAAGCGGCGACCCATGTGCCGCCGCCAAGGCATAAAGTAAAGCCAGCTCTGAAAAGACGCGCGTGAAAAGGCGTTTCGGCCGTTTGCGCATAGGCTAAAAAACTGATCGCCATGTACAACGCAAAACTGCCGATCAAAAAGGCGGCAAGGATAAACAAAGGGTTGAACCCATCTCCCAGCGCAATCAGGTCAGCCGTGTCAGAAGGAAAAGCAAAAGTGAACATGCGCGCCATCGAAGTTTAAAATCTTACAACCCGTTTTCGGTTTTTCTCAAATTATCGCCTCGTTACTTAATAGGCCTTTAACAACATTCCATGGTGTTGAGATAACATTTGTGGTTATTGCTGTATGGAGGGGGCTGGCAAATTCTTTACGAGAAAGTAAGATCCTCTCTTCTAGAAACAGATAGACGCAAAGGTCTTGATCCCAGAGGTTGGTAGCGCGATGAAATGCCTCTCATTTGCTAAGTCAAAAGATGAACTGGATGCAGGCCTGGTCAAGGCGCTCAGTATCCAGCCAACGTTTGTCATGTTTTTTGCTTCGCCAGAATTGCTTGGCAATCAAGAGGTTATCGAAAAAATCAGGAAGGCTTTTGACGGGGTTGAGGTGATCGGCTGTTCAAGCGCAGCCGAAATCACGCAAGATGGGTTGTCTGAAGATACCATTGCATTTTTGGCCGTTCACTTTGATCACGCCTTTGTGCGCGCCGTTTCGACGCCTCTTTTAAAAGTCCGTGATTCGGCTACGGCAGGCGAAATACTGGCCTCTCAGCTTAAGGCACCCAATCTTAAGGCTGTTTTTGTATTGGCCGAAGGCATGACGACGAATGGAAGCGCGCTGTTACGCGGCCTTTATGAAAATTTGCCGCGCAGCACTTTTGTGACGGGTGGCGTTGCCGCTGATAAGGCAAAGTTTGAAAAAACCTATACTTTTCACAACGGGAAGCTTTTTTCTGATTATGTCGTCGCGATGGGGTTCTATGGCGATTCCCTTGAAATCAGTAGCGGATCCGAAGGCGGCTGGCGGCCCTTTGGTCCGGCGCGGCGTGTGACGCGTTCAGAAGACAACGTTCTTTTTGAATTGGATAACAGGCCTGCCTTACAAATCTATGACGAATATCTTGGGCGGATTGAAGACAACAGCAGTGCGGGGCGTCTGTCTTATCCTTTTGCCATTTTGCGCGAGGATCGCAGCAACGCCGGTCTTATTCGCGCAGCGCTGGGGATCGATCGCCCCAACAATGCGCTGATTTTGGGAGCAGACCTGCCGCAAGGGAGCTTGGTCTGTATGATGCATGCCGAAAATGACGGCCTTGTTCAGGGCGCGGCCCAAGCCGCAGCCGAGGCTATTCGTACGCATCCGTCGCGCCATCAAGAGGGATTTGCCATTCTTGTCAGTTGCATCGCGCGCAAACTTGTGATGGGCATCGATGTCGAAGACGAAATCGAAGCCGTGCGCGATAGTTTCGACGAAGGGACGCCGATGGTGGGGTTCTATTCGTTCGGCGAAATTTGTCCCTATGCTAAGCAAATCAGGCCCGAGCTTCACAATCAAACGATGACGATAACCTATATAACGGAACGTCAGCCAGACAATTTAGAGTAAGGGTGGCGCGGGGAATGAAAAGATCGCGACGGCTTGAAAGACAGTTCCAACGATATCTTGGCGCCGAAAGCGCCGAGACGATAATAGACGGGCTTGTCAAAAAGCTTGAAGAACAAGATGATCCTTCGTTGATACAAACGCTTGAGGTTTTGCGGCGGATGCCCGCTTTCTTCGATGCCGTCGACGCCTATTATCAGGAACAGGACATACGCGCCAAACGCGCGCTGCGCGTTTTAGAGCTCAGTTCGAACGAACTCAATAAGGCCAATTTGAGGCTCGAGCATCTGAACATCGATATCAATGCGATGCTAGATAGTTTAGGGCAGGGGATTCTTTTCTTTGATGCGCGCGGCACTTGTTCGGAAGTCTTTTCGCGCGCGTGTGTCGATTTGTTGGAAGGCAATCCGGCAGGGCGCAACATTGCCGACGTTTTGAAGCTTCCTTCCGAAAATCGCGGCATGTTTCTTGAGCTTTTGACGATGCTTTTTGCGGGCAAGACGCATTTGTCGTTTCAAGAAGTCATGTCGTTGGCCCCGGATTGCTATACGCACAGCAAAGGTCTTTTTATCGGTCTTTCCTATCGCCCCGTTTTCGGCGTGGATGGCGGTATCTCAAAAATCGTTTTGATCGCGACGGATCAAACGCAGGAAAAAGAAGCTTTGGAAAAATGGGCTGAAGGCTCACAAGCGCAAGAAGCGCTGCGCATGGCCAAAGAAATGGCCGAACGCGCGGCGGCAGCGAAAAGCGCTTTTTTGGCGAACATGAGTCACGAGATCCGCACGCCGCTTAATGGCGTGATGGGGCTTTCGCAGCTGTTATTGGACACGCCCTTGAACCCAGAACAGCGCGGTTGGGCCGAGGCTATTCATAAATCCGGCGACGGCCTTCTTGAGATCATCAACGACATCCTTGATTTCTCGCGCATCGAATCCGGCAAGATGAAGCTGGATGAGAAAAACTTCGATCTATTCGATTTGATCCGAAGCGCCTTCGATCTTTTATCGGTTCGATTGAAAGAAAAAGACATCGATCTTTTGATCGATATGGATAAAGACTTGCCGCGCCATTTCTTTGGCGACGGGGGGCGTCTGAAGCAGGTTTTATTAAACTTGGTCGGTAATGCGATTAAGTTCACTGAAAAAGGGCATGTCTTCGTTCGTGTGACCGTCGGCGAAGTTGGCGACGCATTTCATCATCAACGTATCAGCGTCGAAGTTTCGGACACGGGGATCGGCGTTCCGCCGGATAAGTTGCGCTATATCTTCGACAAGTTCAGCCAAGCCGAAGAATCGAATACCCGTAAGTATGGCGGCAGTGGCTTGGGGCTTGCGATCTGTAAAAGTATTGTCGATCTGATGAACGGCGAGATTACCGTTGAAAGCGAAATTGGCAAAGGCTCAAAGTTCCATGTCGACGTTCAGGTTTCTCGCCCTCAGCTAGAGCCCGCGGGCGAGCCACAAACGCTGTTCGAATGTGATCTGAAGGGAAAGCGGGTTCTTATCCTTGATCCTTCCTTGGCCGCAGGCGATTTATTGGCGCGTCTTTTCGAGAAGTGGGGCATGCAAGCGACGACGACAACGTCGTTTTCCAAGGCGCAGGAACGCTGGTTTGCCGCGCGCGAAAACGGCGCGCCGTTCCAACTTATCGTTGCCGAAAGCCGGTTTGAGGATAAAACTTTTTTGGATCTTTCGCGTTGGATACAGGCGGCTCTTTCCGAACAGGACGAAAAGCCGCGGTTGTTTTTGATTACGTCACCGGCGCGCTTACCGAAAAACGCTCATCCGCACGAAGAAGGGTTTGCTGGCCTTTTCTTTAAACCGTTTTTATCCGATGATTTGTTTGCGGCGATACAGCTTGTCTTTTCGGACCATCAGGCCTTCGTCACTGCGGCCTATGTCCATTCGCGATCGGTCACGACATGTCCCTTGCCGACGATACGCGCAAATATGTTTTCAGGCGTACGCGCGTTGGTTGTCGAAGACATGAAAATTAATCAGCTTCTGGTCGTTCGTATTCTTGAAAAACACGGTTGCGTCGTTTCTTCGGCTGAAAACGGTCGTATTGCCGTCGATATGGTTCAGCGCCAACCGTTTGATATCATCTTTATGGATTGTCAGATGCCTGAAATGGACGGTTTCGAAGCGACCCACCTTATTCGCACCCTTGAAGAACCAAAGGGCGCACACACCATTATTGTCGCTGTTACCGCCGACGCCATGGTTGGCGATCGCGAGAAATGTTTGAAAGCAGGGATGGACGACTATCTTAACAAGCCCATCAAGCAAGAACAGATTACGCAGATGCTCGAGAAATGGAGCCATTTTATTCATTGCCAGGGGTAAAGCGCTGGCCTTAGTCCTTTTTATCCGCTTTTGTCCCTTCGGTAAAGGTAAGGCCCAGCGCCAAGCAAAAAATGAAGAAGGCAAGCCCAAGCGACGTGTAAAAATAGATCGAATGCCAGTAATCGCTATCCACATCGTCTACATAAAGACCTGAGCCGACGACCCAGTTCCATGGGGCAAAGAGCTTAACATATGATGTTTTGGAAAAAACGGCGTTTTGCGCTTCGCCGGGTTTGCTCCATACATAATTGACAAAACCGGCCCCAGATTGTTTGGCCGTTCGCAGCATGTCTTGAAAAAGATATGTGCCGTTTTTGTCTTTAAAAGACAAGGTGTCGGTGCCTTCAAGAGACGGGTTGGTGGCATGCATGATGAGCGTGCCCGTTTCCGCGTCCATGATCCAAAAATATTCGTCTGGATTGGCATGAAGCTGCCGAATGGCCTCAATCGCAAAGCCTTGAGCGGCAAGAACCGGGAGATGCTCGGTTGACACCTTGTCATAGTAAAATTGAATAAGCCTATGAACATTTTCGACTTGGGCCTGGCATTTTTGCTGTCTTTCTTCAAGGATGCTCGCGTGGAACCGCAAAATCTCAACCGACACCATTCCGGCCATTCCGACGAATAGAAGGGTCAAAAGGGCGAAAAAACGAGCGGAAGAGGGGCGGGGAAAAAAGGAGATATGTGGCATCAAACAGCCCTTGCAGCAGTTAAAGGGGAAAAGAGCGGGCGTTGGCTTTAGAAAAGAGCGCCAGAAAGGATCGGTGACATCATAATGAATCCATGCCATCATGCGAAAGAGATTCTACGACCTTAAGTTGTACAGGGGAATGTTTATGGCCGAGCATCGGGTTAAAGTTTTGGTTATCGGCGGCGGTCCGGCCGGATATACGGCGGCGATTTACGCTGCCCGCGCTAATTTAGCGCCTTGGGTTGTTCAGGGTATGCAGCCGGGCGGGCAGTTGACGATTACATCCGAGGTCGAGAATTTCCCCGGCTTTACCGATCCTATTTTGGGGCCTCAGCTGATGGAGCAAATGGCGGGGCAAGCGACGCGGGTCGGGGCCAATCTTGTCTCGGATTTGATTACATCGGTTGATTTGAGCCAGCGTCCGTTCAGGGCCGTGGGCGATTCGGGCGATGTTTACCTGGCCGAAGCCATTGTAATCGCGACGGGCGCTCAAGCGCGCTGGCTTGGGATCGAAAGCGAAAGCCATTTTCAGGGCTTTGGCGTTTCCGGTTGCGCGACTTGCGATGGTTTTTTCTACCGCGGCAAACCCGTGGCCGTTGTGGGCGGCGGTAACTCGGCCATGGAAGAGGCTTTGTATCTCACCAATTTTGCCAGCCATGTGACGTTGATCCATCGCCGGTCTTCTTTCCGGGGTGAAAAGATCTTGGCAGACCGTATTGCCAAAAATCCAAAGATCGACGTGATTTGGGATAGTGTGGTCGACGCGGTTTTGGGCTTGGAAGAGCCTACGCGGCATGTGACGGGACTGTCTGTGCGTAACGTGAAGACAGGGGCGTTGACGGAAAAGACGGTCGATGGCGTGTTTATCGCCATTGGGCACAGCCCGGCGACGCAGATCTTTAAAGGACAAGTCGCTATGGACGAAGAAGGCTATATCGTGACCAAGCCGGATTCCACGGCAACCGATATTCCGGGCGTTTTTGCCGCGGGCGACGTGAAAGACAAGGTGTTTCGTCAGGCCGTGACGTCGGCGGGTATGGGATGCATGGCCGCGCTTGAAGTTGAAAAATACCTAGCCAGTTTGGATTAATTTAAAACACCCATACGGGGGAGCCAATCATTATGAGCCGCTATATTGAACGCTATATGCAGAGCGACGAACAGATTCTTTATGTGGCTCAATTGCACTGGATCATCTATCGCCACGGCATTCTACTCGCGCCGATTGGCGCTCTGTTAGGGCAATATGGGACGCCTTTGCTGCGGTCCGTTTTTGGTAATATGACGGCGGATATGTTGGCGACGCCAATGAAGTTTTTTGCTCTTGCCGTTGTTTTGGCTGGGGTCTTGCACCTCGTTTTTTCCTATATCCGCCAGACATCAACCGAACTTGTGATTACGAACCAGCGCGTTATTGCCAAGTACGGGTTTATCGCGACGACGACATTCGAGCTTATGCTGACAAAAGTCGAAGGCGCGAACATTGATCAGACTGTGATGGGGCGTCTTTTGGGGTATGGCACCGTTATGGTGCGCGGCACTGGCGGCGGTATTTCGCCGATCGACCATGTCGCCAATCCGGCAGGCTTCCATGCCGCGCTGATGGAAATCTTGCGCCGTCACGGCTCGCACGGTGGTGGGCGCGTCGATCTGGGACAGGATGATTAAAGTTTAAGACTGGTGGGCCCGGTAGGACTTGAACCTACGACCAGACCGTTATGAGCGGTCAGCTCTAACCAACTGAGCTACAGGCCCTTCAGCGCTTATTCTGCCAAAAGCGCGCGAAATATTCCATTAAAGACCGCACGACGCAATCAAAAAGACAGCAGGTCTTAAGCGTTTTTTCCATCTTTTGAAAAAATTCACGATTCGTTAGTAAACATATTGTTCACTTAAACCGTCTTTGTAGGTCGAGTCGCGGTGGTTGGGTTTAGGGTGCCTGTTTTCAAGCTGTCCGAAGAAGCTTCTTCCTCGAATAAGACGCGAAAAATTGCAGGTCTGCAATAAAGGGCAAACGAAGCCGCATCGTCGGTTCACTCCCAAAGATCCCGGAAAACGTCCGGAGGTCCTGCCTTATCTTTTATGAAAAAGCAGTCGGCGTTCTTTTCGGGCCATCTTTCTCTACTCTAGTCAGGAGGTTTCAATGCCTGTTGCTAAAAAGAAGACAGCCGCTCCCGCAAAGAAGACGGCTGCTAAGGCTCCCGCGAAAAAGAAAGCGCCAGCCAAGAAAAAATAACGCTTTTAGCGTATTATCAAAAAACCCTCTGTCTCTGCTTCGCGTTTGCTGGCAGTTGACAGGGGGTTTTTTGACAGACAAAACGATGATGGCCGATTGTTGCGGCGGCCTTCTATCGGCTATCATTGCAGCACGAAAAATGGTTTAGGCAAAGGGGCGGCGGCACGCATTTTATGGATATTCGAGGTATCGGTCGGGCACTAGCTTATCGGAATTTTCGCCTTTTCTTTGTTGGGCAAACGGTCTCTCTTATCGGCAGCTGGATGCAGCAAGTCGCCATGTCGTGGCTTGTTTTTGAGCTGACGGGGTCGTCTTTATTACTGGGAGTCGTTCTTTTTTTAAACCAGATCCCTTGCCTTTTTTTACCGCCCGTTACGGGCATCTATGTTGATCGCTGGAACCGGCATAAAGTTCTGATCGCGACGCAGATTTTGGCGATGCTCCAAGCTTTGATTCTGGCCGGGCTGACTTTGACGCATGTCGTCGCCGTTTGGCATATCATGGCGCTTTCTTTGTTGATGGGCTTTATCATTTCGTTTGATATGCCCGCGCGTCACGCCTTTACCGTCGAGATGGTTCCTGATCGTAAGATCTTGGCCAATGCGGTGCCTTTATCTGCCGTTATGTTTAATGGCGCGCGCTTGATTGGCCCGGCTGTCGGCGGCTTTGTCTTGGCGGCGACATCGACGGGGATGTGCTTTTTGATCAATGCCATTAGTTTTCTCGCGGTCTTATTGTCGTTGGCAATGATGGATAAGCCTGCGGGCGGTTTTTCGCATGGGGGCGGCTCGGCGGCCCATCCTGTCAAAGCCGGTATTGGCGAAGGCTTGCATTATGTTTGGGATTTTTTCCCTTTCCGCGCCATTCTGGTTGTTTTAGCCGTCGGCGGCATTACGGGCAGCGCCATCTCGGTCATTTTGCCGGAACTCACGGTTCATGTTTTAAAGGGCGACGCCTCGCTTTTGGGGTGGTTGATGTCATCGCTTGGTTTTGGCGCTTTGGTGGCGGGGCTTTTTTTGGCGGCGCGGCAATCTGTTTTAGGGCTTGGGCAATGGATCGGGGCTGGCGTGATGATGATGGGGGCCGGGATGATCGGGATCCCCTTTATCACCTACTTGCCAGTGAGTTTCTTTTTGATGTTTGTGTCGGGTTTTGGGATGGTGGTTCACATTTCGGCCGCGAACACCATTTTGCAAACGCTTTCTGACGAAGATAAGCGTGGCCGTGTGATGAGCCTTTACACCATGGGCATTCTAGGTTTTGTCCCGATTGGCAGTTTGATTTCCGGCGGATTAACCGAGCTTTTCAGCGTTGCGGGGGCGATGGTTATTATGGGAAGCCTTGCCGTTTTAGGCGGCATCGTCTTTTGGTTTGCGTTGCCCAAAATCACGCAGCAGATGGAGCCCGTTTTAATGCGTTTGCGCATTTTGCCCGCAGCCCCGGTTGAAATAACCGAAATCTAACCGGCGTCGGCGTAGCGCCGCCACCGTGCCGGTGGGGGCATCTGTTTGGTCTCCTCTGCTTCATAGAGGTATGCGGTTTCATCCTGTGCCGTCTTTTCCTTTTGTGTCATCCCCGCAGAGGCGGGGATCCAGAGGGCTTGGCCGCTGGAGAAGACGTTTCCTTTTTTATCCC
>CAYMGM010000018.1:0-30858 GCA_964390005.1 uncultured Rhodospirillaceae bacterium
CCCTTGGCGCTGTGTCCGCCTCGTCCTTGGGCCTTTCTGGGGCCCTGACGGGCACAAGCGCGACATTCTCCGGCAATGTTCAGGCCGCGACATTCAGCGGCGGCGGTGTTTCTCTTACGGGCGGCGGAATTACCGCTACGGGTGCAGCATCAAGCTTCGGCGCTGTGTCCGTCTCGAGTCTGACGGATTCCGGGGCGTTGTCTGTCTCCGGCCTCTCGACGCTCACAGGCGGGGCGACGATAGGCGGCACGCTGACGGCGGGCACGTCCACCCTTGGCGCTGTGTCCGCCTCGTCTGTGACTTCCTCCGGGACGATCACGGGGAATCTCTTTTCTGGGTCGGGCGCAAGCTTAACTAACCTTCCCGCCTCGTCGATAACGGGCACGCTTGCCGTAGGGAAGGGCGGCACAGGCACGGCAACCGCGTTTACACAAGGGAGTGTGATTTTTGCGGGGGCGGGGGGCGTTTATTCGCAAGACAATGCGAATTTCTTTTACGACGCCGCGCAACATTCTCTTAACATCGGGACCACGGTTCCGGATGGCGGATCGTCCCTTTATATCGAAAACAATGGGGCTTATAATTCCTTACAGGAGTGGGCCCAAGGCATCGGGATTGACACAAGAAATTCCGATACAAATTGCCCTCAATGCGAGGTTTACGGGCTTGATATATTTGCGTCACGTCAATCGAGTCAATCCCGGAAATTGTATGGCACAATCGTTGGTGGCGTGATCGGGATAACGAGTTATGCCGAGGCTTACAACCCTAGCGGCACGCCGGGGGCCATACGGTGGGCGGAGGGCGCAGATATTCAAGTTTATAACGTAGCGGCGGCGGAAAGCGTGACCGGGATTACTTCTTTCAGCGAAAACGGCGGTGTTCTGTCAGAAGATCAAACGGGGATATATATCGATATGGGTTCGGATGATGGCGGGACTGTGCCCGTGCAACGGGGCCTTTATATCGACTCGTGGGGCGATCCCGGCACAATTACGAATCGTTATAGCATTTATATTGAAAATCCTTCGGTGACGGTTTCCGGGAGTGATTTCGGGATATATCAGGCCGGGGCGACGCAAAAGAATTATTTCGCGGGAAAAGTTGGGATCGGTTCAACGACGCCACAGGCAACGCTTGACGTGAACGGTACTGCGAAGCTCAAGGCGCAAACCTCCGCGCCTTTGACCTGTTCGAGCACGACAAAAGGAACGATTGCTTTTGCCTCGGCGGCTGGCCGTCTGTGCGTTTGTAACGGTACGTCTTGGATATTCGATTATAACGCGGCGGCGTGCACATGGTGACGCGCTACGCGCTTTTGATCGGGGCCGCGCTCGTCGCTTTCGCGCCGGGCCGCGCGGCTGCTTTGTCTTTGCCTGTGGATCAAGAATTGATTGCGTTTGTCGAAAAGCACACCGGGCAAATTCTCCCGGTCGATCTTCGCGCGGTTGTCGTCGATAATGAGGCGCCGATTTTTCAGAGCGAGGAAGCACGGCACGCGGGGGCCGATGCTGCCGAAGCTGGCGGAACGATCTTTATTCCTGTGCGGCTGGCGGTGCATTATCAGGAACAGAAAACCCGTGCTTTGATCGTCCACGAATTAACCCACCTTGCACAAGAGCAACGCGGCGGCGTTGCGTGCCGGGCGGCGGGGGAGTGGGAAGCAAACCTAATTCAACGTCTTTACATGGTCAAAGATACCGGGATAAACCTAGCCCTTGATCCCCTCCCTTCGGGCGCTTGCCGTGGTGACACGAAAGGAACCGGGATCTTCCGGCCGTGACACCAAAAACAATCCGCTACGCCGGAAGATTAAACCGCCGCTTCCACTCGTCCAGCCTATGCCGTAGGGCCACGCGAAGGGAAGCCCCACAGGGGCCGAGGCGGTAGGCCCTCCTTGGCCGTAACCAGCCGAGCCTGTGGCCCGTTAGAGTCTCCGTTTCGGGCATTATTCTTTTAATCATTTCACATCTTGTTAAGGGGAGGCGTGCTAGGGTATAGTTTCTTTCTCTCAACCAGCTAGGAGCTTTCCCCATGTTAAGCACTCAAGAAAAGAACCTGCGCCGCAAGGTGCAGGGCTTCACCTTAACCGAAATCGCTATTGTCTTGGGGATTATCGGTTTGATCCTCGGCGCAATCTGGGTTGCGGCTTCGGGGGTGTATTCATCGCAACGGACTGCGGACTCCAATAAGGATTTGCTCACGGTCACGCAAGCAATCCGCGCTTTGTACGCAACACAAACGCAGGTAGACACGGCGAACGGTACGGACGAAACGACGGCCCTTATTCGGTCGGGTGTGTTTCCTACGGACATGCTGAACACGGGCAACGCCGCGACGGCAACGACTGTTAAGGCGTCTTGGAGCGGCTCAACTGTTAAGGTATTTTCTGCGCAAGCCGCCTCGACAGGTGACAGCTTTGAAGTCATGTTCGTGGGTGTGCCGCAACAAGCTTGCATTAACTTGCTGACAGCTTCGACGGGCACAAGCCGCGATCAAGGCATGATTCACGCGCAAGGCCGTACATCGGTAGGGACGTACTTAGCGACGCCGGGCACGCTCGTGACGACTTACAATGTTGCTTCTGCGACCACCTCTTGCGCGAGCACGACAAGCAACGATGTTATTTATATCTTCTCGCTGCGCGGTTAAGTTAATACGTTGTTAGGATTAAGGGGGGCTTTGGCCCCCCTTTTTTGTGCCCTCCTTAACAGTATTTTTGTAATCAATTCACCACTCCTTAAACCTGATTTGATACGCTGGCCTTGTTGATAGATTTTTCTTGACACGGATTCACAAGGGGCCGGATATGAAAAAACTTTGCATCGCTTGCGCATCTGCTGCGCTGCTCTGCGCCTCTCCGGCTTCGGCGGCGGTTGCCATTGGTCAACCCTGCACGCCTCCGGGTGGCGGGGGAATGCTCACGCAAGGGGCCGACGATCCGAAGCAGGGAATTCTTGCTTGTTTACTGAACGCGAACGGCGGGCACTTCTGGCAGCCGACAAACGCGGGCAATACTCTTTACGACAATTCGACGACATGCAGCACGGCGGGTCAACTGCGCTGGAACGGTTCTACTGTTCAGTTCTGCAACGGTTCGAGTTGGTCGAACATTGGCGGTTCGGGCTTCCCGGTTAATCACGCCGCGATTTCGATTTCGGTTCCTGTTTGGGTAGGCAGGACCGCTGTAACATGCTCGGCCAAAACCGATGCAAATGGAACTCCCTTACTGTTTTTTTCGGACACTGGTTTGGGAGATACATATCCGAATCGTCCTGTTGTTAGAGACTGGCTTCCGGGCACTGTTTTTGCCTATAACTCTGAGTCGTACACCAACGCCTCTTTTTATATATGTGAAGTTAGCCCCGCTGGCCTTTCGTTATTGATAAGTTCTAATCGGATAAACCAAATATACCACCTCTCCCTTGATTTGGGTGGGTACAATTCCGTTGCTAATGCAGGGTATTCGACACTTTTTCCACAAACGCTTTTTGTCCCTTGGAATTGATTTAAAGAGAGGTTTTCACCATGCCAACAAAACACGATTACGCCCTTGTTATGCGCCGGGCGGCGCTTGACAGCACGACGGCAAACGAGGCTATTTTAGCGAGCTTCACGTTTGACCGGATGAGCGAGATTGAGCAAACGCGAGTGTTGCAACGCGCGGCACGCGCGGCAATGCGACAGGTCAAAGCGATTGCGAACTTTGCCAAAGCCACGGGCAAGCTTGCCCTTGCGGCGGCTCTCGTCACCGAACTGTCGGCCTGTGCCGGGATTTATGAAAAGCCGGGCGGCACGATTGGCGAATGGTCGCAGGTTAAAGCCGAATGCCACCTTGAGGCGGCGAAGGCTGTTCCCGTCGCTCCGGCGCTTATGGTTGCGCCGGGCTCGTCCTATGTGGCGACGAACTGCGACAAAAGGGGCCGTCATTGTTCCGAATATTCGACTTATCAGCCCCCGACGCTGCAAGCGGTCGATGCGAACGAACCATTGCGCGGCGAGGTCGTCGAAGGCTGTTACGCCCGGCACGGCTGGACTCGTTATTCTCCGTTGTGAGGTGTTGCCATGTTCGGACAGCTTTCGCCGATTGAAGCCTTTTACAAAGCCGCGAATAAAATTGATTGGCATTTCCGGTATTCGGTCGCGCGCGCTGCGCGGGCGTTTGTCCGTGTGCCGCAGGAACAACAGGAACAGGCCCGCGACTTCCTGTTTCTTATGATGCCCCCGACGTTTAAGGATGAGTGGGTGAAATATGAAAAAGAAGCTTTCGAAGATTTGGCAAAAAATCCGCCGCCCGAAGCTCCGGCGGCCAGTGAATCGACGCCTTGCGAGGTGACGGTTCAAACTCATACAACGGCGGCACGCTGCCCGGTGTGCGGTCGCTAGTTGTTCCCTTTTCATCGGGCTTTTGTTAAGAGAGGTATTGTTATGACGCAAGATTTTACCCCTGAAACCAAGATGAGCCGCGCGGATTATGTGGCTATGAAGATCAAGGGCATTAAGGAAACGCGCGGTATCGACGTGAACGAACGCGCCGTTGACTGGGCGAAGCCGCTTTATGGCCTTGAAACCTTCACTCCCGGCCAGCTCGCGGCAGCGAATTTCGACTACGATGCGGCCTTAGCGAAGGACGCGGCGCTTGAGGGAAGGGGCGGGCTTGAAGGCTACGTTAAGCGCCGTCAGTTTGCGGAAATGAAGGGCTTCGTTGAACGCATGGAAATGCGCAAGCAACAAAAGCACGCTGCAACGCCATAAGGGGAAAGGGCGGCTCTGCATGGTGCGGGGCCGCCCGGTTCTCTATCAACAGGGGAGAAGATCAATGGCTAATAATCCTGCTTTCACATACAAGAAAAACATGATGGCCCATCTGGGTGAAGGGTATGCCATTGTCCCGGACCAAGTCGCAGAAGATCAAAAAGGCCATGACGGCAAGAGGTTTCCTGCTTACCGCTGCGATATGTGCGGGCGGCTCACACAGGGAAATAAACCTGTGTTGGTGGAACTTGACGGGGAATCTTATGGGCTTCACACAGGCGGCGTTGGCGATATGCGGGTGAAGCTGGTTAAGTTTGCGCCAAAGCACAAATTCGGCATGAAGCCATAAGGGGAAAGGGCGGGGGTTGAAATGTCGCGGGACTTGATCTTGATGGAAGCAAACGCAACGCCCGGTTTTCGGGTGTTCGTCGATCCGCGCGACAGTATGCGCGTCAGGATCATCTATCAGGATCGTGACCATTGGGAATTGCTCTATGATGGTTCGGCGGAATATGACGAGTCTTTGACTTCGGACATTCCGTTGCCTTCGGGCGAGTGGGTCCTTACGCGAAAAAACAACCTCCGCCGCCCCGATAAGTACCAGTTCCGGGCGTCTGCGCCTTATTGGCATTTCTCGCTTGAAGATGCCTATAAGGCTTTTCTGGTCGATATTCGCGCCGCCTTCGGCGCAATCTGTGCGGACCTTGACGGCTTCCGCCTTGAGTATTTGCGGCGGCATGGTCGCCGCCGTCGTCGGCACAAAAGGGGGAAGAAATGACGGAAGCGGAAAAGCTCGCGAAGCGGGCAGAGAAAAGCGAATTCATGCTTGGGGCCTTGTCCAGTTTTGCTTTTGTGGCGCTGGTCGGGGTTGTCTCCGAAGAGCTGCAACGAAACAAGAATTCAGACGCCGCGCCTTTGTTGTCGCTGGCGTTGAATGAGCTTGCTTCGTTCGTGCCGTTGAAGGCCGAAGGGGGGAAGTAATGGCAAGGGCTGTGATTTCAACCGAAGCCGAGTTAATGGCCGCGCTACGCGGCGAACCGATGCGCCGCGCTGTGGTCGCGGTCGAAGCGTCGGGATTTTCTGACTACAAGCTTTGCGTCTTTGAATTTGACGACGGGGACCCGTACCGCTGCGCCGGGCATGTCGGCAGGTTTCTTTACGAGATTGCAGAGGGAAGCGAAGCGGCGGGGCTGCTGTCGCTTGTGCAAGAGTTATCAGGCGAAGGCGGGGCAAAATGTTTGCCGCTGTGTTGCGGCCCTTTCTGTTCGACGTGGGTTTTACGCGAACACCCTCTGGCAAGGAAAGCAAGAACATGCGCGAACTAGACTTATGCCGTCCGGTCGATGAGCTCAAGGCGAGAGCCGAAAAGAACGTCGTTGCGCAGTACGCGGCGAACGGAGTGAACGCGTACAGGCTGGCGGAAAAAGGCCAGATAGACCTTGAAAGCGAAATTGAACGCGAACGGCTGCGCCTCGCGCGGATCGCGTCGGGCGGTCGTTCGTTTACGGTGTTCCGGCAAGGGCTGCTTTATCGTCGGGACGTTCCGCTTGTCGATTTGCCGAATGTCGGAATGGATGATTTCGGCATTCAGAAAAGCAATCATGGCTATGGGCTCTTTTTCTTCTATTACGATGAGCGAGGCAACGCCGGACGGCGTGCCGTTTACGAGGAACGGACGCTTGACCGTCTGGCCGACACGATAGACCGGGCGACAAACGTTGCCGGGCATGTGTTCTTTATCCTTCCTGACGCGCGGCCGGAAGAAAAACAGATTGTTGACCTTGTGGCAGAGCGCGAAGCCCTGCATTCTCGCTATCAGGGCCGGGCGTGGCGTCGTCCGGAGTTTCGCCGAGTCGAAGCGGAGTTAATTGCTTTCCAGAAGGTCCGCGAGGCCCGTTTTGCCGTGCCCCATAAAAAGCCCGCTGCGGCCCCTACGATGCCTCAAGGCGAGGGGATAGCTTCGGCGGCTATAGAGGCAGCGGACACAATGGCCGAACGCTTAGGCGGCATTGCCCTGGGGCTGCTGCATAGGGTTTTAGGCCGATTGGGGGTTTCTGAACTAGAGGGGGTGAGCCATGAGCAAGTATGACATGCTAAAAAAATTAGGTCGTGAGTTGATCGGGACGCCGGAGATTGGCGGGTTTGTCGCTATCGGGGATGTGTCAGACAACCGAAGCGATACGACGCTTTTTCTGGGTCTTTACGACACGGAACAACAGGCGCAAGCCGCTGCCGAAAGGCACGGGACGCAACCTTTGAGCAAGGCCCTCGATTCGGTGAGGGATGAAAACGGCAAAATCCCCGCAGATTATGAAATGGAAATGGGTGGGGCGTTTTTAATCTACTATGGTGCGAGAGCTATCCCCGTGACAAAAAAACTTGCTACCGCATTACAGAACGGGCGTGCTGAATGGCTTAAAGAGTCGCCGGATTGGTTCGATTATAATAACGTTCGGATCGAGGGGCGGGCGGTAGCTTCGACCTATGAAGAAGCAACACCCTTGGGCGAACGAGTGCGGGAAAAGGTCCGAGATGTTCGCCGCGCGCTCTCGTCGGTCGATCTGCTCAAGGCTGCGTTCTCTGCCGCTGCTGCAATCGTGACGCGCAAGGGTAAAGGCTTAGCGGCCTTCCTTGCACAGGCGGTTAAGATCAAGCCAGCGGCGAAACAAGCTACGCGCCCGGCGGCGGGAAGGCCTCGCCCGGCAAGGCCAAGGGGCCCGGCGCTGCGGTTATGATGGTGACAAGATGCCGCGTGCCGGCGGCAATTATTGACACCAATTTTTAAGGGAGAAATAAAATGGAAAACAGTTTAGAGCTACGCGAAGCGGTAAAGGTACTGGACGGATTGAACGAAGAAAGTATCTGCGCTGATTATGCCGACAATTGGCAAACGCGCGAGCGCGAACACAAAGACATAGAACGCCGGAAAATCGAGTGTTACAGGGTTTTTTTGAAGCATCCGCAAGAAGAGGTTTGCGCCCTAACGGGCTTCAGCCCTGAAGCGTATGCAAGGTTTCCGGCCACCATCTCGCAATATGAAGAAAAGGCCGCACTTGAGGCCGCGAAGGCGGCGAAACAGGAACGCGAGGCGCAACTAAAGGCAGAGCGCGAAGTCCCGCCCGTCGAATATTTTGATAAGTGGGCCCGCGAAACCAAGGAAACGCGCAAAGATATTGAAGAACGCCACAGGGTTGAATATTTGGAAGAACAGGCGTGCAACGATGGCCGTCTTTATGATTCCTACTCTGGACGGTCGGAAGAATCCCCCTCCGCTATTGAGGCGGACACAGCGCATTATTTGCGCGTGCTCGACGCAATCCATAAGCGGGAATTTGCCGCGTTTGATCGCGTCCAGAAATTCAGGGCACAGATAGCGGCCCGGTCTCGTCAAAATCGGACCTTGAAGCCAACGATGTGAGGGTGTTTAATGGTGACGCCGCGGGCAGGCCTGGCCCGCATCTGTGACACCAATTTTTAAGGGGAGAGACACGATGAATTACGATTTTGAATCCTTGGATGGGCTGGTGGAAATTTCGCTTGCTCTCGAAGAAGCTGTTGAAAAAAACGGCGGGCGCATCATCAAAAAAAAACTTGGCCCGTTCTCCGCTTCCACGTCGGCTTATTATACCGTTTACCCTCTTTCGGGTGACGAAGAAGATGATTTGCTGCAAAAGAACGAAAGCTATGAAATGCCAGAGGCGGCGGTTCGTGTTGCAAGCCATGCAAATTTGTCGGGGCGGTCGATAATTGATTTTAATATCGCGCCGGGCGGCGGGGCAGATATTGAGGATGTCATTGCGTGGGTTCAAAAGGGCCGCGAACCGTTAAAGCGCGATTTCTCGGCCCAACATCAGGCCGTAAAGGCGAAGCAACGGCAAGGGCTAAAGCCGTTTTGATCTGGTGACACGAAAGGAACCGGGATCTTCCGGCCGTGACACCAATTTTTTGAAAGGGGGATATTATGAAGGAATTTAGAAAGCTGTTCGACGGGGACGACGCGCAAGCGATCATTGTTTCGGAATCAAACCGCCTGCGGGAAATGTCGCAAACGGCCCGTTATTATCGCCGGGAAGCGAGAAGCGATTTACTTCTTGCGGGTGGGGCTGCTGTCGTTGCGGCGGGAGTTGCGGCTATCGGATTGCCCGTGTTTGGCGGCGCTGCGCTTTTGTTGGCGGCGGGCGTCGTTGGGTGCAGTTTCACTCATGCCGTTCTGGCGGCGAACATCGAAAGCGAGGCCGATAAGATCAAGGCTAAAATTTTCGATAGCAATGCAGGGCAAACTATCTCTACAATGGGGCTTCCGAAACCGAGGGCCTAAACGTGGAATTCTGGGGCGCAATCTTGAAGAACAAGAACGGGGATTTAGGGCTTGCTCTCGCGCCGGGATGGCTTCAAGAGGTTAAGCGCGTGGAATTTTCGCCGCATTCTGGGGCGGTCGGCGTTGTCCTCGAAGGGGAACAAAACGCCCGTCCTGTCGGATTCCTTCCGCAATCGTTCGACGAAGCCGCGATCCGTGCGGCGGATGTTCTTATTGGACATTTTGAGAGTATGGCCGATTTTGCGACATATGAAACCTGCCGCGAGTATCGCGCGGCAATGTGCATCGTTTAGCGGATATATTTGCGCTTCTCGCCCGGTAAGAGCGTGTCCAAAAAACCGTTATCGACGGCGAACGTCCAGCATTCAAAAACGAATTGGCCTTGGTACATATTCACATCTTGAGCGGCAAGCTGGATCGCTATTGCAATTTCGATCAGGATGCGGACTTGATAAGGCTTGTTCATTAAAGGATCGCGCGCGGGCGGCTCTTGCTTAAAAAGCTTAAAAGCCCCCCTTTGCCGCGCATAGTTAAACGCGTTCCCTATAAGCTGGTCTTGCGTCATCCTGTGTTTTTTGGCCGCCCGGCGAATGGCGGCCTTACCATCCGCAGGCATGCGAAGAGTTATAGTCGTCATTTTCTCGTTGAGGTTGTTTGAAGGCCGGGCCATGAATGCAACGCTATCGCAAACGGTTTAAAAGTCTAGGAAATTTTTTCTCCCCTACCCTCCCCCCGTGCAGCTTAAAAGACGGTTAACAATCTTCCCCACCCTCTCCGAAAAACCGATTCCTTCCCCGAAGGAAACAATCCCGCAGAAGCCACCAGAAACGCCACAGGATCGCTTAGACGCTCCCCAAGCCACCAAGACAGCCGGAAGCACAGCGCAGCGCAGCCCCCGCGCCCTGAAAGGGCGCAGATGGGGCGTGTGACGCCGAAGGCGGCACGCGTAC
Organism: uncultured Rhodospirillaceae bacterium; assembly: GCA_964390005.1. Lineage (GTDB taxonomy): Bacteria > Pseudomonadota > Alphaproteobacteria > UBA9219 > UBA9219 > CAYMGM01. Next base: position 10,024 of record CAYMGM010000018.1, read on the forward strand.
AGGCCGCGCCCCGTCGCGGCTCCACAATCCCGCCCCGCTTTAAGCGCGGGGCGGAACCGCCCGACGAGGGCGGGCCATATATTTCTAATCTTTGGCATCAGTTCTCGACACTTTCCGGCCTCTCGGTAAAAAAGGGGGTTTAATGGGTTTTGTTGAGGGATGAGAACAAAGAGCGTAAAGCCCGCTCGGCTTCGCTCAATAGGGCCGGATCGGTGTCGATCAGGGCTGCCGCGCAGGCTTTGCCCGCCGCTGTGGCGTCGCTGGTTTCGACGGCGGCGGCAAGGGCCGCGTCTGTGCCGTAAGGCATAAGCGGCGTTGCGCCGTATTCCTCCGGTGCTGGCGGCGGCGTGTCCTCCGGCGTTGTGCGGTAGTCGCTCCAGAGGGTTTCCGGGAATATGTGATAGAGGTTTGAGATTTGGCGCATAAGGAAGCCGCCAAATTCTTGAAGGCTCTCAACACACCGTCGTTGCCATTGAAGAATACCAAGCTCGCGCAACTTGTTCAGGGCTTCTTTTACGGTCGAAACGGCGAGGCCCGTTTTGTGAGCAATAGAGGCGTGCGAGGGGAAAAGTTGCCCGGTGTAGATATTCGGAAAGTCGAAGCAAAGCGATTCTAAAACGCGGATTGCGGATTGCGCCATGATGCGCGGATTGCGGGCTTTCCAAGCCTTCGCCTTCCTGTATATCTTCGCGAGGCGCTTGCGCTCGACAGCCGGGCGGTTGCTGTGCGCGGTGTGCTCGCGCATTTCCCCGAAGCGTGGTACGCGGCGTGAGCCCTGCCAAACAGCATAAGGGGATTTTGTCGGTTTAAGGGCTGGCGTAAAGGGTAACAGGTTAGCGGCTTGCATTGATTCGGCTCCTTTTGGTTGAGCCTTTCAGGGGGTGAGCCGCAAAAACCGGGCAAAGATCAGGCGTTAGCAAAACACTCTTTTTTGCTTGACTGTCTGCCGATTTTTTGAGAGGTTGGGGATGTCGATGGCCCCTTCCTCTCTTTTGCAGCTCCCGCCCCTAAAAAGGCGGGTTTTGCTTTTCTGGCGTTTAGTTGGTGACTAACTCCGGCGAGCGTGGTTGAAGATCAGCGCGCAAGATACGCGCCGGGACAGCGTGCGCCCGAATCGGGCAAAAGGGCAAGGGGGCAAAAGGCAACATTCCTAAATCCATGCGGGATTGAATACGGGGCGCTTTATTCAGTCTATGCGATAAATTCTTAATGGACTCTTAACGGATATTGTGCTTTTCTTCTTCTCGCGGCTTCCCCGAAACATTCTAAATTCGATGCTCTGTTCGTGGCGCTCACAATAGACAGGAAACCCGCAAAACGAAAGGCCGTCGAGCAATCGACGGCCTTTTTGTTTGGTGACACCTGGCCGCGCTCGATGCGGCGGCCGTGACACCATTATTTGAGAAAGTAAAGCACAGCATTAAGCCCATTCACGGCCTCGGCAAGCTCTTTTTCGTGCTGCCGTTCTTCGGCTTGTAGGCGGTCGAATTCAGCGGCCCGGCGTATAGCTGCGCGGGCCTTTTCGATCTTCGCGCGGTCGGTCCCAATGTATTCGCGCTTGCGGTTGCCGTGGTCGTCGGTCGGGTAAACCAGATAAAAGTATTTGCCTTCCCGCCAATGCTCCCCTGCCCTGATTAGCCCGGCACGATTAAGCGCAGTAAGGCGGGCCTTGCGTATAGCGTGCTGCTGGCGGTGCTTTTTCAGCAACGGCGCAAGCCGGGCGGCAAGCTTTTCGAGCTCTTGTAATTCGGTCATATGATGATCCTTTGTTTGGTCTGGGGTGGTAAGATCGCGTCAAGTTGTTCGCGCACGCGGGCGACGGCCTCCTGTGGCGAGAGGTTCCCGGCAATTTCCAAAGCGCGGACCTTCGCGCGCTGGAATACGCGGCGCTTGATTTCGTCGCGCAGATAGTATGTTTTTTGGAAGTGTCCCCCGCCCTGATATTCGACGACTAAAACCGGGTTCCCTTCTCGGTCGATAATGACAAGATCACTGCGCCGGGCGTTAAAAGCATAGTAAGCGGCGGCGGCCGCTTGGTCGCCAAAGGGCCGCGTATTGAACAATTCCCCAAGGCTGACCTGCGCCATAATCAAAAATTGCGAGTATGGGGCTGCGGTCAACAATTCCCTTACGCGCCTGTACATCTCCCGTTCTTCGCCGTTTAAAAGCGGCTTAGGGATGATGGTAACGGTCGGGTTGTTCACGGCGTGCAACGCCGCCTCAAGTTTTTTTATTTCTTCTATATCCTCACTAACCGGGGCTGGCCGCGTGATATAGATTGTCTTGGGCTTCATCCGGGCGGCAATTGCCGTTATGAAACGAGCAAGGCGGCGGACCACTGAGCGGACAAGTAAGAGCGCGCAAAAGATCACGCATAGGCCGATAATCAGCACAACGCCGGGAGGAAGAAATCTAAAAAGCAGGTACATTAGCGGACTCACTTTCTGTTCGGATTATGATAATTCGTTACGGGCTTGCGAAATGGCGAGGTTGAGACGGATCATTGTTGCATCACTGCCCCCGGCGTCGGCGTGCGCTTCTTTGGCCTTGTTGCGATAACGCCGTTCAAGAACGGCAAGCAACTCGTCACAAGTCAGACCGTCCGGCAGAGCGCCGAATTCTTCCCGCCAATCGACTGGCTTTTCGGTTTTCTGGCCGTCAGGCGGTGGAAGCTGTGCAAACCCGGCAAATGCGCGTTCTATCATCTGCGCCCCTCCGTGGCGTTCCAGTCCGCGCAAGTGTTCTATTGCCATACCTAATGAGCGTAGATTTTGGGCCGCTTCTGTGAAGCTATCGCGCGCCATAGACATGGTTTTGCCGCGCAACGAGAAATAAACGGCGACTCCGGGGTCGTTATCTACAGGACGCATTGTTGCATAGGGCATACCGTCCAGCCTTACCGGGATGTTTGTAGAAAGCACGATGTTTTGTGCATCAAGCCGCCGCAATTCGTCATATAGGCTAAGGCGTGCGCTGTTGAACGTCGCTCGTTTTAGCCGCTGGTTATATTCGCGGCGATGCGATGGGGTGCGCGGCCAGCCTTCGGGCCATGCAAGGGGGTATGCTTGTGTCATGTGCTTTCTCCGTTCATCCTTAGCCAATTAATGCATTCTTCGTAGGTGCCTTGGACGCATGAGGAATAAATCCACGCCTCCCAAAGTCCAGCCCCAAGGCTGCGGATTCCTGTCGGTTTCATGCTGCATATCCTTTCTTGAGTTTGAGGCGGACGAGGCGGGAAGCGGCGGCGGTCGCCGCTTCTTCCGTGTCGTAGGCCTGTTGTTGCCCCTGCCCTTCCGAACCGATGCGCCCCCATGATCGGCAAAGGCACCATTTGCCGAATAAGTCCGGGGCTATGTCGAGCCGATAAAAGCGCGACATATTCCGGGCGGGGTCGATGCGGTAAAGGGTGGCGGTCATGTGTTTCCTATATTGCTAGAGGCCTAGTTTCCTAGGCTCCTATACTTTGCCGTATTTCTCTTGAAGCATTTCGCAAGCCTCGGCCAGTAGGTCGGGAACATTGCGCCGGGTGCGAATGGCAAGAAGGTTGTAGCCGTCTGCAACAGACTGCTTAACGCGCTTATTGAATTGCACGGTGTCCGTTTCTCGAGTCTGGTTGAATTTCGGAGTTATGACCTTCGCGCCGTCGTCTGTAACGACTTGGCGACGCGGGGGCGGGGCGGCGATGTGTAGACCTTTGTTCATTAGGCGGCTTCCTTCTTCTCGGCGGCTCTACTGGCTTGCTTGGCAATGGCGACAGATAACAACATCATTCTTTCCGTCACACTCGAAAAGCTGATTTCGGTTGCGGCCTTGCCGTCGTTGTGACCCTGCCGGATAGATGGCAGCTCGTCAAAGGTCGGCTCGAAAACATTGATCCCGGCCCGCTCCAAGTAAGCCCTTGCGGCCTGTTCCTCGGTCGATGATCCGCCGACGCGGCAAAAGACGAACCAGATTTTTTCCGGCGGGATGCCGTGGGCTTCCAGCTCGTAGGCGGCTTCGACTTGGGCTTCCATGTCGTCAAGGCCGTAGTTGGAAGGCATGAGCACTAAATCCGATGCACGGGCCATAACCTTGCCGCCCTTTTCGGCATGGGCGGGGCCGTCGAGAATAACCAAGTCAAAACGTTCGGCTTCTTTAATCGCCCGTTCGACGGTAGCGAATTTCTCAACGGGAATTTCAGGCGTGAGGCGTGCCGCATCGCGGCGGACTTTCCACTTGGTCGCTGTCCCCTGCTGTGCGTCAAGGTCGGCGATTTTTACCGTCCAGCCCGCCCGGATGTATTCGACAGCGAGCACGCGCGCGAGGGCGGTTTTACCTACGCCGCCCTTTTGAGAAATGAGAGAAATAATCATGCGGCCTCCTGTGTCATAGCACAACGCGGTAAGAAACAATTCAAGAGTGTGCCCGTGTTCCTGTCGATGTGCTGACGGATTCCGGAAATATCGTGGTGAAAATCATATTCCGGTGCATCTCTAAGGCGCTTGAGGTCTAAGGGGCACCCGTTTAAATGCGCGGCCGTTAAGTCCATTTCGCATTCAAGGCGATCCTTATAAACTTTCGTTTCTCGAATAGCTCTCTGCACGATCTGACCGATTAAAGCGGCGTCCCCCTTGGTTGCGCCCCAGATGATTCGTTTAGGTTCCGTTGTCATTGGCCTAGTCTCCTATGTTGTTAGGTTGCTAGCATCCTAGACGCCTGTTTCTTTGGTGTCAAGTCTTGAGCAAGGGCAGGGCAAAGCGCGCCCAAAACGCTGGCGACGCCCGGCCCTTGAATTGCTAAAGCTCTAGTTCTCTTTCGTGTCCGTCGTCCCGGTCGCGGCCTTCTTGTTTTTCCCGGTTTTGCCGTGCCCGTTCCCAAAAATCGGCACGCCCGGCCTTGTTCTGCCGGGTGTCCGTCTGCTCGGTCCTGTCCCGTTTTTCTTCTTGCTCGTTGGCTTTGTGTTTCTGTACGCGGGCCCAAAAATCTGTTGTGGGCTCCGACTGGCTTTCTTCCTTTCGTTCTTCCTGCCTTTCTGGCTCCGTGGTCTGCATGAGCGGGGGCAGGGGGTCGCCGGGGGCAGGGGTTGGATTTTGCCCTTGCCTCTCGGCTTCCAGCTTTCGGATTCGATCTTCTAACCGGGCCTTTTCGGCCTCGTGCTTCTGTTTGATTTTCGCGTGTCGCTGCAATTCTTTCAGGTGGCGCATGGCGTCCTGTTGCATTGTCACCATGTCGGCTTTTGAATACAGCTTAGCCATTTTGTGGGCGTGCTTTTTTCCTTCCCGACGCTCCCGGTTTTTGCGTTTCTCGTCCCGCTCCCGAATCTCGTCGTCTTCGGCCTTCCGGATTCCGGCCTCGGCTAGGCCGTCCTCCCATTCCATTTCTTCGCGTGCGCTGCGGTTGCCGTGGTAGCGGTCGAATTGAATATCCTTCGCCTCTTCGACGCCGGGCAGGGCCTCCCGGTCGATGTCAGACAGCCGCGCGCGAACCTCGGCGGCCTTGCTGCCCGTCAAGCGGGCGACGCTGTAAGTCCCGCCCATCTCGTCAACGATGACAAAATCCCGCCTATCCCCCGCCGCCAACATAAAGCCGCGCTCTTCGAGCGAAGCGGCAAAAGTCTTGCCGCAATCGGATTCTTGCCAACATTCGCGAATGTCGTCTTTCAGCTCCTGCGGGGCCTGCCCGTGGCGTATGGCTTGGCGTTCTTCGTCGCGGGAAAGCTTGCCGTTTTGTTTGCTGGCCGATAGTTCGCGCAAGCCGAATTCTTTTTCGAGCTCGCGCGCAAGATCGGTGCATTTGTTTTTGAAGTATTTGAGCTCGGCGGCCTTTTCCTGCATGTAGTTTATACGATTCCAGACAATATGAACGTGCGGGCCTTCGCCTTCGAGCGTGTGGGCTACGATTGTACGTTCGTTCCCGGAAAGCTCTAATCGCTGTTCAAGGCGATTTATGCTTTCAAGGAATTGTTCCCGGTTTAACTGCTCGTTTTCGTCCAGGCGAATTTGCACATGGAAAAGGGGCTTTTCGCATTGTGTTTTTATGGCGCTGCGGTCGAAGTCGGCGAGAATATTTTGCAGGGTGTCGCCGTATTCAATCCCGCTTGCCTCCCAGACTTCAACGCGTTCGTGTTTTTGTAGATTTTTGGCGAAACTGCCTTCGCATAAAAGATAGTTTCCGAGGCTTCCGCCGTCTTTGCGAATGTTTCCCTTGATAATCATTTTTGCCGGGCCTCACGTAGTAGTTTGAGGGCGGAAAATAATTCTCTCTGCGAATATCGAAGTTGCGCAACGTCGGGCGGCAAGAGCATATTCGACGCCCGCGCAAGTTGGTTTATATTGTTTCCGATGCGCCGAAGTTCGGCAACTGCGCGTTCCAGTTTTTCGCTATCGACAGGCGGACGGCGTTTTGTCCGTGGCGTTTCTCTTTGCAAGCCACAAGCGCGCAAATATCCCGCCGCGCTCATATCGGCCGCCGCTGCCTTTTCGATCAGCTCCGCGTATTCCTCCGGCGTAAACGCGGCGCTTATAACCTTGTTTCTTTTGCGGGTCTGGCTCGTACTCATAGGCGCCGGGAGTTGGTTGTTTTTTCCTTTCTTGCGCGCGGTTTCGTGCGCACATATCCGGGGGATTCACGGGGGGCCTTTCCCCCCTGACAAGTTCTGGGCGTAATACACGCCCACAACTTGCGATTTCTGCTTTCTTTGAAAATATAATTATATTAACCGGGATTCCTCACGCGTGAGGGGTCCGCTTTATCAACACAAAAACCGGGGGAAATGGAACAGATTGAAGAGGTGCAGCCGCAACACGCCCGCGCGATCATTCGAGCCGCAGGCGTGCTTTTATTCTTGGCCGTGACCGTTATAGGGATCGGCCTTTTTTTTGACCTGTTGAAACTGGTTCAGGATTTTTCTTTAGGAAATAGCCTGTCTGTGACGTTTGGAATCTGGGGTCTTGTCGGGGGCTTCGGCCTTTATGCTTTGAGGTTCGATCCGTCCGAATGGATCGACGAACACCCCGCCTTAATGTGGCTTTTCAAAAGGTGGGTTATTGGCGGCATTTCGTTAAGCTTCGTTGTCGGTCGTTTCTCTGTCGGCTGGCTTTCGCTTGCGGTCGGGTACTTAACCAACGCATTTCCGTTTAACGCTTTCTTCCAGTTTATTCTATGCGTTTTCGTGGCTCCGGTTGTGCAGTTGGTCGTAGGCTTTTTTTCAAGCGTAACGCTGTTTTCGGTTATTATCGGTGTGGTGATGATTGTCGTTTATTTCCCTATTTCTATGTTTCAAAACATCGTTTCTTTTGAAAGAACGTGGAAGGTTTATAAACATTCTAAAACGGGATTGATTGCGTATCTGGTGCAGTTCGCCTATTGGCTTTCCGATAAAAATATTCCGCCCGCTGCGCCGGAAGAGGGGCAGGGGGCAAGGTTTGCTTTCCTGCCGGAAGTCGAAAAACTAATCGAAACCGCGCGAGCCGCAAAACATAGCACGGTCTTTGGTCATGTTGCCGGGCAACCGTTGCATATACATACGGAGAAGCATGTTTTAATCATGGCTTCGACGCGATCCGGAAAAGGTGTGTCGCTTATCATTCCGCATCTGCTGCGCTACCCCGGTTCGGCGTTCGTACTCGACCCGAAGGGCGAGAATGCGAAGGCGACCGGGCGGCATAGGGCCGCTTTAAACGACAAGGTTCATTATCTCGACCCGTTCGGAATTTCCGGGCGTCCGCGATCCCGGTTTAATCCTCTGTCGCGGCTGACCTTGGAAAACATGGAAGCCGAAAGCAAGGCCCTTGCTGCGGCGCTCGTCATGGGGCAGCAGGGCGGCGGGGCTTCCCGCGATCACTGGACCGCAAGCGCGCAACAGTTGATTGCTCTTGTCATTATGTTCGTCTTTACTTCGGATTCTTTCCCGTCCGGTAAAAAGGATTTGACGACGGTTCGCCGCATCCTGCTTGAGGCGGTCGAAACGGCATTAGATGACATGATGAGTAATGCAACGGTTGCCGACGGGCTTCTTGCGGCAATCGCAACATCTTTTAAGAAAACGCCGGAAAAAGAATTCGGGTCGATTAAATCGACGGCGCAACGCGAAACGGAAATTCTTGATAATCCTTTTATCGCTGCAAGCCTGTCGGCCTCCGGCGACGGCGAAGAGGTCAATTTTGCCGATTGGAAACAGTCTAAAATGACCGTTTACCTGTGCTTGTCGGCTCCTAAGTTCCCTGTCTTTAATCGCTGGTTGCGGTTGGTCCTGACTTCGGCGCTGGACGAAATGACTGACACGCTTAACCCTCCCCCGCTTCCTGTCTGCTTTATGTTGGATGAGCTGGCGACGCTCGGCCACCTTTCGGCGGTAGAAAACGCGGTCGGTCTGTCGGCGGGTTATGGCGTCCAGTTGTTCACGGTGTTTCAGGACACGGCACAGATGAAGGACCTTTACCGGGGCCGATGGGCTTCGTTTGTCGGCAATGCCGGGGTGCGTGCGCTGTTTAATCTCGACGACTACGACACGGCAAAATATTGGTCGGACACGATAGGCGGCCACCTCGTACAAACGACAAGCCAACAACAAGACCTTTACGGCTATTTCAACAGCCAGAACGTAGGGGAAACGATGCGGCCGCTTGTCTCCCCTTCTGATATGATGCTGTATTTAGCTTCGGGGAAAATGCTTGTCTTGCCGCAAGGTGAACATCCGATAATTGCGGATCGTGTCCCTTACTATCAGGACAAGGAATTGTCCGAAACTTGGGACGATCCCCGGCCAGGCACGCAGCAAAATCCGGTTCCGAAGGAAACACCCCCAAAGACGCCTCCGACGCCAACACCAACACCGAAGCCAGAACCTAAACCGCCTGTTTATTCTCCGATTGATCTAAAGTTAGGCAGTGAGATTTCGGATTCATGGCCTTCGGAAGCAAAATACACGATTGTTCGCCCGCCAGAATGAGGCCTTAACATGCGGCGGCGGGGTTGGTGTGGTTATACACACCAGCCCCGCCACTGATATATGATTTAGTTATATGAAAAGGATATATGGATTAGGGGGGGGGCGATGTCACATGAAACAAAGGCCTAAAGGGGGGCGATGTCACATACAAAAGGGGGGCGATGTCACGTGCATAACTTCCCCTTTCCCCACTTCTTCGCGAAGCCGATAAAGGCCGACTGGTAGTTTTTCGGCTGTTCCCGGCCCTGCAACCATTCCTCAAAGTCGGCTTGGCAAGCGTAGATGTCCAGACCGGGACAGACAGCCCGGAAACGGGCCTTTAGGCGTTCGTTTATCTGCCCGGCTAGGGTAGTAGCCGCCGGGATGGGTTTAAGCTCTTCCTTGGCTATCCTGCGGCCCTGTGGGATGGATTTTATCGGGGGGTGTGACGGGCTAAGGACAAGGCCGCCCGTGACCCTCTGAATCTTCGCTTCCGGGTACACCGCTAAAACTTGCTTCATCGCCGAGAGGAATTCTTTCTTAAAGTCCTTGTCGTGGGCGTACTCCTGCCCGAATTGCTCCTTGAACGACACAAAAGGCACTTTAACGGACTTTTCCAGCTCGTGCAGACGCCGGGCAAGGAAGGCGTAAACATCGAGCGCAAGGGCCGAATGCGCGAGAGCGCCAAGCGCGCGAGGATCGAGCGGCACGGCGTGGGCTATGAGGCTATCGAAGTAATCCCGCGAAAGGGTCAATTCGCCCGGCCATAGCGTTTGTTGGCGGTCGTTGTTGCCAATCCATGCGCGAAACTCTTTTATAGGCCGCGCAGACACGGTTACGGCCTCTTCATGGGTGGTAAAGCCTAAATTCAATTCCGTGGCCGCTAGGGCCATCATTTGGCGTTTAAACAGGTTGTAGGTGCGCCCGTCTTGATCGGGTAGGCCGATGCGCCGCAAGAACTCGGCGCAACTGCGGCCAATCTCAACCTGTGGGTTTTGGGTCCGGATTGCTTCCCCGTTTATGTGGATTAGGGCAAGCCGGGGCTTGGGGCCATAGGGTAAGGGCTGCTCTATCCATTTTGCGCCGTTCCATAACTCCCCCGCTTTGATCCGAATCGAGGCGTTCTTAAAGCTGCGCTCGAACACGCGGCCTTCGGTCTTGCGCCGGGGTAAGCCGACTTGGCACAAAATGCCGTGTTGGTATTCGATGCCTGCGGCCTCGTCCAGCCGGATTTCTGCGGCTCGTTCGACGATGCGGCGGGATATGGGGGTAAGGTCTTTCACTTGAGCCCTTGTTTCTCTTCCCATGCCTCTAAGGATGCGCGCAAAAGCTCGCTCAATTTTAAGTCATGGTTGGCGGCGTGCTGCCGGAAGCGGCGGCGAAACTCGGCGTCTACCTTGAAGTTCAACGGCCTGTCGTTGGCCGTGGGTTCTTCCGGCTGGCGGCTTCGCGCGTCCGGCGCTGCGGTTGCTGTGCCTTTGACGGCAACCAGAGACGAGGAAAGGGCTGCGGCTTTCTTGGTCATATTTTCGGGCTTTATACTTATCGTTTTTTAGTGCTTACGTTCATTCGTGCTTTAACGAATTTCCATAGTTCGGTGGCTTCTGCCGCGCTCTTACTTTGGCCGGGAATTTCGAGCACGGTGCGCCCGTCGATCATCGACGCGGCAAAATCAACGCGGTCGTGAATGATTGAGGGGGCAACGATGCCGTGTTCGGAAAGGGACGTTATCGCCTGAATGGTCAAGCGGCTGTTCGGCTTTGCCTGTGTCACGACAAAGGCAAAGGGCCGCTTTTCCCCTGCGGCAAGTTCGACCGTATGACCGACCGCGCGAAGGTCGTGCGGGCTTGGCCGGGTCGGTATCAAGACAAGATCGGCCAGAGCAACAACGGCCCGGATTGATTCCGTAATTGCCGGGGGCGTGTCGATAAAAACATAGGAACACCCGGCCTTATCGAGCTGGTCGATTTTCTCCGGCAAATCCTTCAAGGTCGAAGGGGCAAAAAGCGGGGCTTCGGCTTCGCGGCTGTTCCACCATGCCGCAAGGGATTCCTGCGGGTCGGTGTCGATCATCACGCAAGGGCCGTCCCCGGCCAGTTCGGCGGCAACGGCAAGATGTGCGGCGAGGGTCGTTTTACCTGCGCCGCCTTTCTGGCTTGCAAGGACAATCGTTTTTATCTTTCGTGCTTTCACGATTTCTTATTATCGGGATTTGCAGATTTAGGGCCTTCGTTCTTTCTGTTTAAATATACGGAACAGGAAACTTAAATTCGCAAAGAGAAAAGCGCCCAAGCGTTAGCCTGGGCGCTATCCTGCTTAGTATTCGTCGGGCAATAAAAGCGTGGTCACGCTTCTATCGGCTTCGGTAATGATCCAAAGGCAATTTTCACCGTAGCCCTTGCATGGTTTACTGGGGTCGATTGCATAGGCGGAATGAAGCCGGGTTCCGTCGATCAAGGCTTGATCGTTTCTGTCTGCATCGCCCGGCCAGACATTGCCCCAATCGCCGAAGGCGTGCAGGGCGATGCACTCCAAGCAACGGAAGGGGGGAACGTTAGAAACAACGCCCGGCGTTGCGACGATCTGACCGAGGGGAAACCGTGTTGTTGAGCTGTTCGGCATTTTGTACTCACTTTCTTTAGCTAGGGTTGCAGCAAATGCGCTGCAACCATGCTAACGGCGAGTTTGGGGGTTGCAAGTGCAAGGGCGACGAAAGGGGAGGGGGATCGCCCGGCCTGCACAAGCGAAGCGCGGAAGGTCGGGGACACCCCTTTTGGCGGGCGGAGCCTTTACCCTTGCGCGCGCGAGGGGCAAAGCCCCTTAGCTCTTTCTTTGGTGTCACGGCCGCCGCATCGAGCGCGGCCAGGCGTCACCATTTAGACGGGTTATTTGGCCGAGTTGAATTCGACAAGCTTTTTCCAGTCAATCGCCCCGTCAGGGTTGCAATATTCTTCCATGAACTGCTGTGTAAACTTGTTGATTCGCTGCGCGTAGGACTGCAAAAAATCGTCGTTTTTCTCCTTGGCCTTGTGTCCGAGAGGTTCGATTATTTCCATATAGAGCGCCGGATTCCCTGAAATAAATTCCCAAAACTGTTGGCCGCAGAATTTGAAATAGTCGCCTTTGTCTGGGTTTCCGTCTTTGCCGTAACAACAACCGTTAATGGCGACGACGTTTAAACGTGAGTTGCTTGTCCGTAGCGCCTTCGCCGCCGTCTTGAAGTCGGCCCGCATCTTGTTAATTTGCCCGGAGTTCCCCCAATTTGGGCCGGATTTTATATTGACGATGTAGCGTTTGCCGTCGTCGTCAAACTCAAGGTCGATGCCTTCTATCCCGGACTTTTTCCCGCCGTACACTTTGCCGTTGATAAAGATGGCGAGGCCTTCGAGCCAATCGCCGAAGATTGTTTCTTCGTTCGATGATACGTGAGCATCGACCAGACCCCGAACGATCTCGTCGGCGGTCAAAACGTATTTAGCCTTGAAGAGGTAGGGGTTTTTCCTCTTCAAGACTCTGGCAAGGCTCAAGCCGTCAAGGCTGGCAATGCGTTTTTGGTGAAATGTCCCGATGTTTTCCTCAACGTATGCCGACACGTCGTTTAGGGAGAGGGGCTTCATAGTTGTTGGGTTTAACTATCTGAAAATGATCGGTCGCGCAAAGTTCGTTTTTGACCATTTCGAAGTAATCGGGGACAAGCTCGATTCCGATAGAATGCCGCTTGAGCCTCTTTGCGACGGTGTTCGTCGTGCCGGACCCCATGAAAGGATCAAGCACGGTGTCGCCTTCTTGGGTGAACAGATTTATAAACCATTCGGGCAGGCCTTCCGGGAAAGCTGCGCTATGGTTCTTGTTGCTGCATTCGGTCGCGAGGTGCAGCACGTTTGTAGGATAGGCCTTTTCCCTGTCCAGCCAGTTCGATATGTTCTTTCCGAATCCGCTGCCGACTTTGGATTCGTCGCGCGTCTTATCGGTATCGCTAAGTTTTTTAAGGCGGGTCTTGGCCCAATCGCCCATTGGGATCATGACGTTCTCTTGATACATGGAAAACTGTTTGCTCTTGTTGAACTGTATCAACCGTTCCCACGAATCGCGGAAGCGGTTCGGCCATTTGCCGGGGTAACAGTTCTTCTTGTGCCAGATGAATTCTTCGGTCCAAATCCAGCCCTGTTGACGGCGCATTTCAAGAATTAGTTCCATTACATAAGTGCTGCGCTCGCCGTTTACAACCTTCTCTTTTATGTTCAGAACGAACGTGCCAGACGGCTTTAGTACCCGCAAAAGCTCTTTTGTTATCGGCAGAAACCACGACACGTATTTGTCGGGGTGAATGCCGCCATAGGTGCTTTTGCGCTGGTCGGCGTAGGGGGGCGATGTGAAAATTAAGTCCACTGAATTTTCAGGGAGCTTTTTAAGAACCTTCAAGCAATCGCCTAAATAGAGGTTGGTTTTTATATCCATTACTTCCGAGATAAAAACTCGCGCTGTTTTCCGTTTAAAATTTACTGTCTCCATAGCCTTTCAAATCTTGCCGGGTTTGCGGCGGTATAAATGACCGTGTGTTGGATGTTCCGGTGTCCGAGGTAGTCCTGTATAAGCCGGGTGTCTGCGCCTTGATCGGCCAGAGCGAAGCCGCAGGCATGGCGAAGCATGTGCGGATGGGCCGGAAGGGATAGCCCGGCGATTTCTCCATAGTTGCGGATCGCAAGCCAAGCCGTCTTACGGCTCAAGGGGCCGCGTCGGTTGCTTATGAAAAAATCGTTCGTCTTTGGCTTCATCCGGGCCCGCTCGGCAATCCATGCCTTAATTGCCCTTACTTCGTCCGCGCGAAGTGGGTGCGTCGTGGACAGGCCCTTTTTCATCCGCGACACATGCAAGATACGGCTTTCGGTATCGACGTGCGACAACTGAAGGCCGCACGCCTCCGACACGCGCAAGCCGTGGCGGAACATGAGCAACAGAAAACAGCGGTCGCGGGCGGCGTTGCGCCCGGACTTCGCGGCCTCAAGGAGCCGTTCCACTTCGGCGGCGACGAGGTGTTTTCGGTCTTGTATCATTTTGTCTAGTTTTGGGCTTCCCGGCCTTCAATAAAATCGCATGTTTCCGGGCTTCGATTGGCCGAATTATAGACAAAATAATTCATTTTGTCCAAAAACCTCATTTCCTTTACTCCGAAGGGTTCTCGTCAAGGAGTTCAACTATACAGGTTTGCGCCGTGAGGGCGGCGGCTTCGATCCGTTCAAGGCATTCAGGTACATAAACTGGTCCTGTATATCGACGCCGCAAGGCCCGGAGTTCGCGGAAGATGGTGTCTAAGGCCGCTTGCGCTTCTTCAATCTTTGCTATGTTCATAGTGGTGGCGTTTTGCTGCCGATATTGGCAGCTCGGTGTTATGAACTATTGATAAAAAAAACAGATGAATTGAAGTTAGTAACTTGCAGCTACACCCCAAGCCGTCGCGGTTTTCGAGTGTGTTGCTTGCGGGCTTTCCACACTTCAAAATATTCCCTCCATTCGGGGAGGTCTTTTTTGGTCAGCCACGCTTGAAGAAAAGCGAGGCGGTCCGAATGGTTGGTTATTGTGACCGCGAAGGCGATTGCCGAATATGCGTAAGGATGGAAGCGGGGCGATCTGTCCCGGTGTTGCTTGGGGGCTGCTAAGTAGGTCACAAGCCAACACCGCTCCCCGCTTTCTTCGTTCTTGCTTAACCACTGAACCCCTAGCCGTTTTGAGCTTATCCCATATTTGCGAAGATTTGCGCGGTCGATGTCGGGGCTATTTGTCTTGAACTGGTCGCCGGGCTGTAATGAGGCAGCGAAAGCCCGCCAACCGTGCCGCCTGTCTTCCGGCTTGTCTCGCATCGGCATTAATTTGCTCCTTTCAGTTTTTCTAATTCTTCCAGCCAGAACGCGGCATATTTTCTCAAGGCTGCCGCTGTGTTCGGGTGGGTGTTGGCGGGAACAGGTTGCGAAGGGATGCTTTTTTTGTGCCGGATACGCGAAAAAATTTCCTGACGGAGTTGGGCTGTTGCTTCCCGCAGATAATTCCCCGACACTTGTAACCTTTCGCCGACTTCAAGCCAGTTGAGCCCGGCCAGAAACAATTCAAACGCCTTGATATTGCGGGCACGGCGTTCGCGTTCAAGCTGTTCCTTTTTCATGGTGTGTACTCCACTTATTGACGGCGGCGAGGAGAAGGCAGGATATTCGACGGCGGAACGGTCGGTGTCCAGCCGTTCGCTTGGGCGAAAGTGACGGCCTGAACGATATAATCATCAACGCCGCTTAACTCCCAAGCTCTTTCTATTTTGAGAACGAGCCAGCGGGGAACCTCGACGGCAACGACTTCTTGGGTAAAATCATGGGCGGGGCTGTGGTGTTCCGTCATGGCGAAACGCTCCTTCTTCGTGGTGGTGTGGTAAGAGGGAGATTTGCACAAAATGGGGCGACAGGGAAGGGGGAATCGCGTATAAATCGACCGCCGCCCGCGCGCGTGGTGGTGTGGTAACTCCTACGCGCTGCGGGCGGTACTCGTCTAAGGATTGGTGACGCCTGGCCGCGTTCGATGCGGCGGCCGTGACACCATTATTTTATTGATCGCAACGGCAACGCGGGCCATAAGAACCGCGCTGCCGCTGTAGATTTCGGGCTTCTTTGCGCCATATCGGAAAAGCCCGGTCACGGTATCGCCGCCGACACGCCACGGCGCAATATAGACGGTGCGAAGGATCGGCGGGGTTTTCTTCATCATTCGATTTCACCGTTAATCTCGGCTTGCGCGTCGGTGTTATCATGTTCGGCCTGTTCAAGGGCCTTATCGGGGGCAAGCCCTTTGTTATAGTAAGGCCTCCACATTTCTATTCCCGTCACGGCCACGACCGACGCACAATTGTACCCGTTCAACTGCGCGGTTTGGTCGAGCATTCTAAGCCAGAATTGGAAAGTATCTTTCATGGGCTTTCTCCTTAGATGGTGAGTTTTAGGGTTGCCGCTTGCTTTGTCAACGTCTGGCCGTTTTCCGGTTCTGGCTCCGGCTTTGGCTGCAAGCCTTTCATAAAATCGACCGCGCGCGAAGCGTGGGCGGCGGCTTTAAAGATTAGTTTCTTGTCATCTTTTAAAGCCTTGAGCCAACTTCCAATATAGGCCGCATGGTCTTCGCGGATTTCGGGAGTTATGCCAAGATCGGCGCAAAGGAAGGCTGCGCCGATTTCAGCGACAAGCTCTTCTTTTGCGTAACCTTCATCGCCCCATTTGATCCGCCCGAAGTCACGGTCGCAACGCGTCTCGTGCTTCGTCCAGTGCGTGAGCTCGTGCAATTTCGTTGCGTAGTAGCTTTCGGCGTCGGTGAAGGATTCGAGCGGGGGAAGTTGAATCATGTCCGCCCCTTCGGCATAATAGGCCCGCCCGCCGCCGTGGCGGATTAAAGCCTTGGTCGAGTTAATGAAGGCTTCCACGTCGTCAAGCGTCTTGATTAACCCGCCTTCCTCGCGGGGCGGCGGCTTGGCGTAGAACTTTTCGGGCAGGCCTTCGATTTGCTCCACGTTAAAGACGCTGTAACCTTTCATAAACGGGATTTCGCGCTCGAATTCTTCGCCTGTTTTTTCGTCTACCTCGGTCTTGGTAATCTTGTTCGCATACACGCTCAACGATGCCTTTTCACCTTTGCGAACGTGCCCGCCGTAGTCGGTCGCTTGCTTAAAGGTCATCCATGTGGGGTTGTGGAAGCCGTTTTCGAGCGATGCACCCCACAACAGCAAAATATTGATACCGTTGTACGGTTCGCCTGTGTGGCGAACAGGCCGGACCACGCGCGCGGCGGCGTTGTCGGCGTTCCACGGCTTGACCCAAGGCCGGACGCCTTTTTCAAGGTCGTCAAGGATGCGTTGAGTAACACGGGTGAAAACATCGGCTTTAGGTGCTTCGGACATAGTGTTTTCCTTTCTATTTCTTGTGGTGGTCGTTGATCGGGCCGGGGGTTATGTTGCTACGCTCTGGCGTCCAGCCCGTGAGTTCGTCCAGATAGCGTTGTTCGGCCCTATGCCGTTGTTCTTCTTCCTCCCAAACGCTATCGGCCGCCGCTTGCGCTTGCTCGGCGGTAAACCCGGCGAGGATCAGCGCGAGGAAGGTGTTTTCCGCGCGAGCGGCAACCCACCAACCGCGCCCGGCTTTCTTGCGTTTGGGTTTGAATTTCGGAAGGGTAGGGCTTGGCTGCGGGCGCTTGTCCTCTATTCCGGCGGGCTGTATCGGCTGCAACTCGTTACGCCATAGGCTTCGGGATAATCCCCATGCAACAATAAGCAGCGGTAGACCTGACGCCCGTTTATTGTCCAAGTCACGCCCGCTTCGCATTTCTGACAATGTGCGTCCACAAACGCGCGCGAATATGCGGCCTGTTCTTCCTGCAAGCTTGGCGATTTTTCGGTTAAATCTTCTGACACGGTTTTTTCTCCTTATGCTGGCCGCCGTTTTTGAAACGGTCGGCAAAGCCGCGATTTTGTTTTTGTCGAAGCCGAACGCGGCGGTTATGTCGGCTTGTTTCATCCCGGCGGCTTTAATGCCGGGGACTCGGTGCAAGCTGTGCGGCTTGCCGTAGCGGTCGAGAAACACGATTTCGTCGCGCTTGTCGTGGCGGGCGGCGATAAAGCCGCCCTTCTCAAACTTCTTGAGGCGGGCGGCGGGGGATAGGTCTTTAGTTTCCTCCCAGAGCCGGGCGAGGTGGTCCGCCTGTTGCGCAAGGCGGTCGGCGTAGGCTTGGTTAAAGGCTGGTTTAAAACCAAAGAAGCGCGCGAATTCTTGCGCTTTCTCGAAACAGATTTTATCCGTGCGGGGATTGGGAACCCGGCCTTTATCGTCAACGCGGACGATAACAAGGTGATAATGCGGTTCAACCTTCCCGTTTTCTT
Organism: uncultured Rhodospirillaceae bacterium; assembly: GCA_964390005.1. Lineage (GTDB taxonomy): Bacteria > Pseudomonadota > Alphaproteobacteria > UBA9219 > UBA9219 > CAYMGM01. The sequence goes on from CAYMGM010000018.1 coordinate 27,831, forward strand.
TCTTGCGCTTCTGGTGCTGAACCAACATCCAAGGACAATCGGCATAGCTGCGGCCCTTGTCGTCGGTCATGGCTTTGAGCAATTCGGGGAGCTTTTGCAGGATCATTTCAGGCGTGAGGATGTCGCCCGCGCGGGTGTTAATCGCGATATGTTCAATCGGACTTTTCAGGGGGTTTTTCCCGCTGCGCTTCGGGGCGGCAAGTTTTGCCCCCATGATGCAAAAATCGTTAATGTCCTTTAAGCATGTGTTGCTTGCGATGAAGTTGCATTCCTCGTTTTCCCCGGCGTTGTTGGCGACGCCGCGCAGGTAGGCGGAAAGCTGCTTGAAGCCGCCCCGGCGCAAGGTTCCTTTCTCTCCGATTCCCTTCGATGTCTTGGCGGCTTTGATAATCATTTTTTAATCAAGCCCGAATTGCCGTAGGGTACGTTCGACCATCTGCGAATGCTGCGCCTTGAGCTCGTTCAGCTCTGGGCGGGAATAGGGACACGCCCGGCCCTTGTTGAGATGGGCGGCGATCTGGTTGAAGAGCCCGCCGATTTTATTCCACGATCCGAGAAGGCCGCGCAGGGCTTCCGCGTTGCTCCGGGATTTTGCGGCTTCGTCGGCGGGGTCGGGGGGCTGCTCTAAATCCTTACAAATGAGTAAACGAAGGTAGGCGGCGGGCGTCAGGTCTAGGGCCGTCGCGCGTGCCAAAGCTCGCGCGTAAAGGTCCGGCGTTAGCTTGGTTTTGAAGTTCTCTGTTTTAACGCTTGGGCGCTCTGTTAAGTGTTTCTTTGCCTTCTGCAAAACGGGTGCATGGGGTGTAACCCCTGCTAATTGGGGTCCCGAAAGGGTCCCCAATTCAGACGAGGGGGCCCAAAAGGGACCCTCGGCTGTTACTTGCGTGAAACCTTCTAAATTTTTTTGGCCCTCAAAGTCAGATGAATCGTCCTGGCCGCCGCCCGCCATGTCGGGCGGCGTAGTTTTGATTTTCATCGGGTTCAATGCGGTATATCGGCCCATATATGATGGCATTATTAACCTTCCCTGCTATGCCTCCATCTTAGCGCGATTAGGTCAAGAACCCGTTAATTGCTGTAATTATCTATCTTTGTATTTCTGTAATCTTTTATTCATTGAATTTTAAAGCTCCTGCGTTAGAGTGACCGAGTAGGCAAGCTCGGCACTTGCTTACGCTAGGACATAGCCCACGCCGAAGAATGCAAATCCTCCGGCGTGGGCGTGTTTTTTTCTAAAATCCGGTGGCTGCGCGCCCCCGGTCCCCTGCGCGGCAGAGGGCTAGAACATTTGGGGGTTAAAAGATGATTAATCGTTCTTTTCCTGTGACGTCCGCCTGTCTCCCTTGTCTTTGTGGCGGTAAACTTCGCGGGGAAGGCGAGGCGAACCCCTTAGCAAAAAATTGCGTCTGGTCGTTTCGCGTGACGTGCGAATGTGGGCGCATGAGCCGCCCCGGTGCGCCGTCTCCGTCAGTCGCGGAACAGAATTGGAATGCCGTTATTGAAAAGCTGCGCGAAGCGCGCGCGGCGAAGAAATAGGGGGGCGGCGATGATTCACGCGGCGGTTAATTTTAACGATCTTGCAACCTTAACGAACGTTATAACTTTTCAAACGTGGCTGATTGCTTGCCCTGTTGGGATTTTCTTCGGGGCGATGATCGGCGCTCTTGTCGGCTTTTCCGCTGGCCGGAAACATCCGGTTTCCCATGCTTCCCCTTCGCAACCATAAGCGCCGGACCGCGCGCGACGGGTTTGCCGTTGCTGCGGTGCTCTATACGCTTGCGATGGCTGGCGTCTTGACGGGGGTTTTATTCTCGTCAGTAGGGCAGGGGCTTAAAGGCACGGCGCAAGCGGCGAATGCGCTTGCAGACGCCGGGCAGATTAAAAACGCTCTAAACTTGCTCGCGGCTTCGGGGTCTATCGGTTCGGATGGTCTGACTTACTGCCCCCCGCGTTCGTCGCATCCAAGCGGCAATTGCGCCGGGGCTTCGGAAATTCTTATTCGGCTTTCTGACGTGTCGGCGGGGGATTTGCATTTACCGCAAGACGCCGCCTCTGTTGCTTCGGGCGGTTCGCCCTACGAAGTGGCGATCTTTGCGCCGGGGGCGGGTGTACCGCAAACCGACGCGCGGGGGCGTTATTGGATTGTTTGCCGTTGGGAAAATCAGCTTAGCGCGCCTTCGGCTCCGGCCTTTGTTGTTCTTGGGGCGGGGCCGTCTGGCAAGATGCAATCGAAGTGCGGCGATGTTGTCGGCACGAATGAAAACCTTTTGACCTTCCTTTCGGTCGGGGCGGCGTCGCATCAGTCAAGCGCGTGGAATCTCGACGGCACAAGCGCAAAATTCGGTGCGCTCGGTTCTCAAGTGTCGGTCGATGCTTCGGGAAACCTTACCGCCGGGGCTGGTAACTTCACCAGCCTGACGGATTCGGGGGCGCTGTCTGTCTCCGGCCTCTCCACGCTCACAGGCGGGGCGACAGTGGGCGGCACGCTGACAGCGGGCACGTCCACCCTTGGCGCTGTGTCCGCCTCGTCCTTGGGCCTTTCTGGGGCCCTGACGGGCACGGCTGGAAGCTTCACAAGCCTGACGGATTCCGGGAATTTGATCGTGTTGGGAAGCGTCGGGATTGGGACGACGTCGCCGACTTACGCACTAAAAGTATATCAGACAGGAACAACTGATTTGACACTTGGTGCACAGAATGTAGGGACGGGAGCTACATATCTTCGAACTGACGCTGCGGGTAATTATTCAGCCTACTTGAGTAACGGGGCCAACGCTATGTGGGCGATCGGACAGGGGGGGGGAACCAACTTCAAAGTGAAAGATTTAACGGATGGTACAGCTCCGTTTATGATCGAAAAAGCAGCTCCGTCAAACTCTTTATATGTCAACGCTTCCGGCAACGTCGGCATAGGCACCGCAAGCCCCACGACAACGCTTGATGTGAAAGGCACGCTGACGGCGGGCACGTCCACCCTTGGCGCTGTGTCCGCCTCGTCCTTGGGCCTTTCTGGGGCCCTGACGGGCAC
>CAYMGM010000019.1:0-27166 GCA_964390005.1 uncultured Rhodospirillaceae bacterium
AGAACGTCTCCGCATACCCATGGGGTTGCAGAGGAGCCTAAACAGACGGCCCCGGGCCCAGCCCGGTTAGAAGGAGATGTTCATTTCTTTGAAGCTGGCAACTTTTTCGCGACCTACAATTAGGTGGTCGTGAAGCGTAATGCCTAGACTTGTGCAGGCTTGCGCAATGGCGCGCGTCATTTCAATGTCAGCTTTGCTGGGCGTCGTGTCACCGCTAGGGTGGTTGTGCACGATGACTAAAGCGCCAGCGCCAACTTCAAGGGCGCGTTGGACAACTTCGCGCGCGTAAAGCGGCGTGTGGTCTATCGTGCCGTGCTGGTGAATCTCATCGCCGATCAGATTATTGCGGCGATCGAGGAACAAAAGACGGCACTGCTCTTTCGTTTCGGCGCTTAGCGCGGCGCGGCAGTAATCGATAATCCTTTGCCAGCTATTCAATAAGGGGCGTTTGACGATAACCCCTTTTTGCGCGCGTAAGGCTATGGCTCCGGCGACCAGTAAAAGAGAGGCCGTTGCTTCCGAGAGACCAAAATCCATCAGGCGCTCGGCTGGTGCATTTAAAAGACTCCACAGGTCTTTGAAATGGTCCAAAAGCTGTTTGGCAAGCGGTTTGACATCGCGTCGCGGCAAGGCCGCAAAAAGAAGCATTTCTAAAAGCTCGTAATCCTGCAAGGCTTCGGGGCCTGCGCGAAACAGCCGCTCCCGCAAGCGCTGGCGGTGGCCGACGTAATGCGGTTCTGGAGTCTTCTTTTCTTTGTCTTTCGAGGCGGTCATGCAAGCGGATAAGGTGGAAGCGTATAGCCTTTGGGCGACAGCGTGAAAATCTCGTACCCTGTTTCGGTGACGGCGAGCGAATGCTCGAACTGCGCCGAAAGCGAACGGTCTTTGGTCACGGCGGTCCAGCCGTCGGACAAGATTTTAACCTCGTAGCGGCCTGCATTGATCATGGGCTCAATCGTGAAGAACATGCCGGGCTTCAAGACAACCCCATGGCCGTGTTTGCCATAGTGGACGACAGACGGGGCACAATGAAATTGGCGGCCAAGGCCATGGCCGCAAAAATCGCGAACAACAGAAAAGCGTTCGCTTTCGGCCAGTTCTTGAATGACAGCGCCGACATCGCCGAGCGTTGCGCCAGGGCGAACGACTTCGATGCCGCGCATCATGCATTCATAGGTGATTTCGACAAGGCGGCGGGCTTTGACGCTGATTTTATCGCCGACATAGTACATGCGGCTGGTATCGCCGTACCACCCATCGAGAATGACGGTGACGTCGATATTGATAATGTCGCCGTCTTCTAAAGTTTTCTCGCTGGGAATGCCGTGGCAGACGATATGGTTGGCCGAAATGCAGGTGGCTTTGGGATAGCCGCGATAGCCTAGTGGCGCAGGGATGGCACCGTGATCGCGCGTATACGTTTCGCAAAGGGTGTCAAGCTCGGCCGTTGTGACGCCAGGTTTGACATAAGGCGTGATAAAATCAAGGATTTCAGCGGCCAGATGTCCGGCGCGGCGCATGCCTTCGAAGTCTTCGGGGCTGTGGAGGGGAATGCTTTCGTTGCGTTCGTCTTCGTACTCTTCGTAATTGTCCTGCATTGGTTTCCAGCGAATGTTATTTGTTTTTCGATGCCAGACTATAACGCGTTTTTCTCAAGATGGGAGAAAAAGCTTTCAGGGCCATGGTTAATGGGACAAGGGCGTTGTTATTTGGCGACGTATAAGCTGCCGTCCTTTGGCAAGGCGCCGTTGTATGGGATGTAAGACCTTTTTTTCTAAGGTCATAAGAGAAAAATGGGCGCGGACAGAGGGGGCAAGATTTTGAGATAGCACAGCTATTTCTTGGGCCGCTTGCCGCAGAGCCGGGCGCAATTGCGCGCGCCTTTGCCACATTCTGTCAAAAGCATGGGCCCGCGCTTGCATGTCAACGGTCAATAACGAGCGTGCTTTGCGCCCGATGAAAAGGGCATCCCAAGGCGTTGTCGATTCCCAATCATATTGGCCGGGCGCGCTACAATTCTTAAGGCCGCCCCACGATAGGCTGCGTAACGTGCCGCCGGCATCGATAAGAATAGGCGTCGTTTCTGGAAAAGGCCGAATGAAATTTCCGTCATTGGGATCCATGTGATCCAAAAGAGTCCACGCCATATTGGCCATCTCGATTCTTTGTTCGAGATCGTAGGCTTCATAAGCGCTGAAACGAGCTTGCCGTAGGGATGTCAACGAGGGACCCTTGATATGTTCACTGAGAACAAAAGGCTCATTGTCTGAATCAAGGCAGCACCAAACAAGTGGGACCGGCGCGCCCAGGGCGGCCGCCAATCGGTAAGAGACAAAGCCTTCAAGCGTTGTCAACGGATCGCCTTCGTTTTTGGCGACGACGAACAGGTCGGGGACCGAGGTCGATTCGTAAAGATAGGCAAAGCCGCAGGTTACTTTGAAAGATTCGACATACTTGAAGCTTTCATGCAGCGCGGCCTCTGTTCGTGGATAAAGAGAAGCTTGAGGGGGCTCTTTGGGGGCAATCAGTGGATCGGCGCGTTTCCCAAGAAGGCGATCATTGATTTTTCCGGCAGTGACAACATTGGGGTTGCACAGGACGAGGCCTTTGGCGTCGTACCATCCATCTAGGCCCGAGGTGGCGAGAAGGCGTGCCGCCGCGATTTCGCCGACTTGGCGGCTGAGGTGAAAGATCAAATCAGAGACATGTTGCTTGGGATCAAGAGCGAGAGGCGGAAAATCTTGCGTGAGCTTTTGAAGATTTTTTAGAAGATGGGGCTTTTCTGACAGGGGTTGTTCTTCCTTGGCGAAAAAAGCTGAATCAGAAATGTCGAGCGTGACAGTGTGCGTTGGAAGGTGCGTGTAGGTCAGCGGCGGAAGCGTTTGGGGATCTGTCGCAATCCGTTGCCCCGCAGGGCGGTAGGTGCGGGGGTACAGCCTGTTGGCAAGAAAAGGCGCATATAAAAAAGCTTCGACGGTGCGAAGGGCGCTGATATTTTCCTGCGTTAGAGCGTAATAGCGAGTCATTTAAGTTAAAAAATGAAAGAAGAATATTGGATAAACGTAAGACAAAAGTGCGAAAGAAAAAAGGGCGGATTGCCGTGGCAACCCGCCCTTTTTGTTCTTTTTCGGCGTTTAAGCCGTGGCTTCGGCCATTTTTTCCAGGATTTTCCAACGCTCGGTGACTTCCTGCTCGATCAACGCGCGCAGGCGTTTGGATTCGTCGGGGTGCGTCTTTTCCAAAGCGGCAAAGCGCGTTTCGCCCGACAGATAATCTTGCAACGTGCCGTCCGGCGCGCGCGAGTCTAACTGGAAGGGGTTTTGCCCCTTTTCTTTGCGGCGCGGGTCATAGCGGAACAACGGCCAATAGCCGCAATTCACGGCCAGGCGCGTTTGCTCTTGCGTCAGGCCCATGCCTTTGCGAATGCCTTGGTTGATGCAAGGGCTATAGGCGATGATCAGCGACGGACCGTCAAAGCTTTCAGCCTCGGCCATGACTTTAAGTGTATGGTTTTTGTTGTGGCCCATGCCGATGGTTGCGACATAGACATAACCATACGTCATGATCATCCGCGCTAGGTCCTTTTTCGGCGTTTGTTTGCCGCCGGAAGCGAACTTGGCAATCGCGCCGATGGGCGAGGCTTTGGACGCTTGGCCGCCCGTGTTGGAATAGACTTCTGTGTCCATAACCAGCACGTTGATGTTCGCGCCTGTCGCCATGACGTGATCTAAACCGCCATAGCCGATGTCATAGGCCCAGCCGTCACCGCCAAAGATCCACATGCTTTTCTTGGTGAACAGATCGGCCTCAGTCGCGATAGCTCCTAACAATCCTTTGGTTTCGCCGCCGATCAAGGCTTTGAGTTTATCGCCTGCCGCGCGCGAAGCTTCGGGATCTTCCATGCCGGAAAGCCAAGCCTGCATGGCTTCTTTGACGTCGGCAGGGATATCCGTTTCCATTGCAGCATGGATTTTTGTCGCCAAGGCTTTGCGGCGCGCTTCGACGGCGACGCTCATGCCATAGCCATATTCCGCCGCGTCTTCGAACAGCGAATTGCCCCAGGCCGGGCCAAAGCCTTCTTCATTCGTGCGGTAGGGGTAAGACGGCGCGCTGGCCCCCCAGATGGATGAGCAGCCCGTCGCGTTGGCAATGACCATGCGCTCGCCGAACAGTTGCGTCAAAAGACGAACGTAAGGCGTTTCGCCGCAGCCCGAGCAAGCGCCCGAGGCATCCATCAGGCCAGGCCAGAATTGGCTGCCTTTGATGCTTTCGCGTGCCATCAGGCCTGTCTTCGACGGAATGGTTTTCGAAAAATCGTAGTTGGGAACTTCGGCTTCCGTTTGCGTCTCCAGCGGCTTCATGACCAAGGCTTTGGTCTTGGCCGGGCAAACGTCAACGCAGTTGCCGCAGCCCATGCAATCCAGCGTGTTGATTTGCAAGCGATAGGAAAGACCCGCGACTTCGCGACCTTTGGCAGCTTGCGTCGTAAAGCCTTCCGGCGCGCCTTCCATTTCTTCGGGCTTGATCAACAGCGGGACGATCGAGCCATGCGGGCAAATCACGGCGCATTGGTTGCATTGGATGCAATTGTCCATCAACCATTCAGGCACTTCGATAGCGACGCCGCGCTTTTCGAACTGGGCGGTATCGGTCGGGAAGGTGCCGTCGGGCGAGAAGGCGCTGACGGGCAGTTTGTCGCCCTGCTGCGCGAGCATCGGCTGCATCACGTCGGTTGCAAAGGCCGATAGATCGCCCGAAATACCTGCAAAATTGAACGGCGCTTTGGGGGCGTCGGTCGCATTTTCCCATGCGGCGGGAACCGCGACTTCATGCAAGCCATCCGCCGCGCGGTCCACGGCGGCTTCGTTCATCGCAACAATCTTTTCGCCTTTTTTGCCATAGGCTTTGTTGATCGATTTTTTCAGGTATTTGACGGCATCTTCAAACGGGATAATGCGGGCCAGCTTGAAGAAAGCTGTCTGCATGATCATGTTGATGCGTCCGCCAAGGCCGACGTCGCGCGCGATTTTAACGGCGTTGATCGTGTAGAATTTCAGTTTCTTTTTGGCGATGGCGCGTTTCAGGCTGGCGGGAAGGGAAGCTTCCAGCTCTTCCGGGGTCGAGGCCGGGGTGTTGAGAACAAAGGTTCCGCCGTCTTTGATGTTTTCCAGCAAGTCATAGCGATCGACATAGGCCGGGTTATGGCAAGCGATATAATTGGCCGAGGTAATCAGATAGGTCGATTGGATTTTGGCTTTGCCAAACCGCAAGTGCGAGACCGTCAAGCCGCCCGATTTTTTGGAATCATAAGCAAAATAAGCTTGAACGTTTTGATCGGTGTTGTCGCCAATGATCTTGATGGCTTCTTTATTCGCGCCGACGGTGCCGTCTGCGCCAAGGCCCCAGAACAGGCACTGAATGGTCCCCGCGGGGGCCGTGTCGCCAAGGCTGTTGTCCAAGGGAAGGGACGATCCCATCACGTCATCGTCGATCCCAACCGTAAAGTGGTTTTTCGGCGCGGCGCTTTCCATGTTGTTAAAGACGGCCTGTGCCATGGCGGGCGAAAACTCTTTCGAGCCCAGACCGTAACGGCCAGCCAAAACGCGGAACGAAGCGCCCTGTTCCATGGCGGCTGTGCAGATATCCAAATAAAGCGGATCGCCAAGCGCGCCGGGTTCTTTGGTGCGGTCCAAAACGGTAACGGTTCTGACGGTGGAAGGCAGCGCGGCGATCAAGGCTTTGGCATCCAGCGGGCGATACAGGCGCACTTTCAAAACGCCGACTTTTCCGCCGCGGTGGGCCATCAACTCTTCGATCGTTTCCGTGGCGCTGCCCATCGCGATGATAACGTGCGTTGCGTCTGGCGCGCCGACATAGTCGTAAAGTTTATAGGCGCGGCCCGTTACGGCAGCCACTTTATCCATGGCGGCTTGAACGATGGCGGGAATCTTGGCGTAGAATGGATTGGCGGCTTCGCGGCCTTGGAAATAGATATCGGGGTTTTGCGCCGTGCCGCGAACATTGGGATGCTCGGGGTTCATCGCGCGCGCGCGGAACGAAGCGATAGCTTCTTTGTTCACCAGGCTTCCGATGGTTTCGTAATCCAGTAGATCGACTTTTTGAATTTCGTGCGAGGTGCGGAAACCGTCAAAGAAATGCAAAAACGGCACGCTGCTTTCGATGGCGGCCATATGGGCGACCAAGGCCATATCGTGCGCTTCTTGAACCGAATGCGAGCAAAGCATCGCAAAGCCCGTTTGGCGCGTGGCATAGATGTCTTGATGATCGCCAAAGATCGACAAGGCGTGCGCGGCAATGGCGCGGGCCGAGACATGGAAAACGGCAGGCAAAAGCTCGCCCGCGATTTTGTACATGTTGGGGATCATCAAAAGCAGGCCTTGCGACGCCGTAAAGGTCGTTGTCAGTGCCCCGCTGACCAAGGCGCCATGCACAGCGCCCGCCGCGCCCGCTTCCGATTGCATCTCACGCACCGTCAGCACGTTGCCAAAAGCGTTCTTGCGCCCCTGCGAGGCCCAATCGTCCGCGACTTCGCCCATCGTTGACGACGGCGTGATCGGATAGATCGCGGCGACTTCGCTAAGCGCATAGGCGACGTGGGCTGTGGCGGTGTTGCCATCGACGGTTTGCGTCACGTGAGGCATCTATAACTCCTGAAAAAACAAAGGGTTGATCTTTTATCCGGCGGGGTCGGAAACCGCAATCCGATTTTTGCCTTTTGAAGGAGAAAATCGGCTGCAATCTCAGGTTGCGCGGAAGCCTTTAGAACGACTCAAAGCTGAAACGCATCATAACGCGGTAACCTGTGAATGAAACCCCTCTATCTCGCAGTGCAACACCAAGCGAGAAAAGGCCCGGTTTTCTTTACGTCAAAAGGATCTGGGGACGATCGCCGGAAAAGTCAATAGCTCGGCGCAGAAAGACTTTTTCCCGATAAGCGAAAAGAGGCGGCGTTAAGGCTTTTAGGAGTAAAAGGATCGTCAAGGATAAGCTGTTGGTGAATGACGGGGGCATAGCGCTTGTGATTGAACCAAAAAGCCTGCGAGGGCGGTTTGGGGGGCGCGCCGATTTTATGCAAAGCATATTCGTCAATCCCTTTCAGCGTGCCGTTGACCAAAACGCCGGGCAGGATGTTGTAATCGTGGAAATGCCCGATGATAAGGGTATCAAAGGGCCGCCCGCGCCGCGTTTCGATGCGTTGCACATTATGCGCGCCGCGCACAATGGGGCCGATCATGCCGATAATGCCACGCCCGCCGCTGGCCCCCATGCGATCGCCATGCATCAGATAATACCGATGGCCTGGAAAATTATGTTTTCTGTCTGCGCCGACGGTGAAATGAACGCCGATTTCGCGCGGAATGTGAAACAAGACCCGTTTGCGATAAGCCGGGTTGTTTTGGAAAAAAAGCTCAAGCTGATTGTATAAAAGATATTCGTAGTTTGTTGCCGTGACCTGTTTGCTTTGCGGTTTGGCGGTGTTCCGGCCATGGTTGCCGACAACGGCATAGACCATGACGACGGGAAAGGCATCGGCAAGCTGCTGAAGAAACCAAATCAGTTGGCCTTGAAGCCGCGTGAACACATCTAAAACGCGCGCTTCGTTTGTCAGGTCCGTCTCAAGATGCAAACCGTCGCCAGAAAACAAATCGCCGCTCAGGCAAACGACAAGGCCCGGGTAGTTCATTTTGTGGTTGTAGTACATTGCCGCTTCGATGGTTTTCTCGGCAAAGACTTTGATGCGGCGGTCGGCTTCATCCATTGAAAAAAAGTTGTAGCCGCCCATTTCGTCATAAGCGATGATCTCGCCATAATGCCAATCGCTGGCGTTGATGATCGGAATGCCGGGGATGCCTTTGGACAGGCGCGGGTGCAAAAGCGTCTCGGGGATCTGCGCGGGCGTTTCTTTCAACCCATAGATTTCTGTGCGAACCTGTTCGGCTGTGATCTCGGCCCTGTCCGCTTTTTCTAAAATCTTTTTGAGCTTTTTGATTTCATCCGAAGCGGCGATCAAACGCTGGCGAACGCTTTTTTCGCCTGTCGCCTCGAACCCAGCGTCAAGCCATGTTTTGCGCAAAGAAGCAAAAGGATCTTGTCCATTATAGCGTTGTTCGTTTTGCCGCAAATCGCCGTTGGCCAGCAGCGCGAGAATAATATCTGCGGGAAGATCCAGCCGCCGCGCCGTCTCAAGGACGGCATCGCTCGGCATCAGGGCCGCATCCGGGGCATAGGGCCGAAAACCATCGGCAATGACGCGGTTGAGAATCCGCTCGATAAGCGGAAGATCTGATTTTTTGATTTTGAGAAGGCTGGGGGCAGCAGAAGACGGATCACGCGTGCGCATGGCGGAAAGCTCCGGTTCGGTTGGGAGGCAAACCAGCCAAAAAACAAAGACATGCTCAGTCTTTGCGGCGGTCTTCTCCAAGGGAAGGGGGGCGGGCGAAGGTAGAAAACGGTTTGCGTTTTGTCCTTGCTCCGGGCCGATTTGTTCGCGCACGAAACAAACGGCCTTTTTATCCAATGCGTGGGCTGAGCCTAAAAGAATTTACAAATTAGAACAAGATTTATAACAGACGCGGGCATGGGGTAGCCTTTTGCGCGATGGCTTGCTATGCTCGGCCCGTCTTCGTGAAACCATTTCCGGGTTGCATGCAATCTCGGGATATGATTCACAAGAGAGAATCTAGACTTAGGTGGATGTCGCTGATTCGTTTTGCGATGTCTGGCCGGGTTCTTTATTCTGTCCGCCGATCTCTTTGGGCTTTTCGCCCCTTCTTTTTGCTCTTCAGGGAGTTTTCATATGTCCGCAGCCGATCGTCCTTCTCTTGACGCTATTGCGAATCTTGTGCCGATCGTGATCGAGCAGACCTCGCGCGGCGAAAGGTCTTTCGACATTTATTCCCGCCTGCTCAAGGAACGCATCATTTTCCTCGTCGGGCCCGTGGACGACCATATTTCCAGTCTTGTCTGCGCGCAGCTTCTGTTCTTGGAATCTGAAAACCCGGATAAGGAAATCTCGTTCTACATCAATTCGCCGGGCGGCGTTGTCTCCAGCGGCATGGCCATGTACGACACGATGCAATATATCCGCAGCCCCGTTTCGACCATTTGCATGGGGCAGGCTTGCTCGATGGGCTCGCTTTTGTTGACGGCGGGCGCGCCGGGTCGTCGTTTTGCGCTGCCCAACAGCCGCATCATGATCCATCAGCCTTCGGGCGGCGCGCAGGGGCAGGCTTCGGATATCGAAATCCAAGCTCGCGAAATCATCAAGCTGCGTCAACGCCTTAACGAGGTTTATGTCAAGCACACCGGCCAGTCGTTTGAAACGATTTCAGCGGCGGTCGATCGCGATAACTTTATGTCGGCGGACGAAGCCAAGGCTTTTGGCCTGATTGACGAAGTCATGACGGCGCGTCCCTCGGCTCCAGATGCCCCAAAAGCGTCTTAATGATCCGGTAAGGCTCTGGCATTAAGTTGAGGACGGGTTTGTAAAAAAGGGGCGCGAAAGGGCACCTAAGGGGGAGATACCGCAATGACGAAAACAGGCGGCACGGACAGCAAAAATACGCTTTACTGCTCATTCTGCGGTAAAAGCCAGCATGAAGTGCGCAAGCTGATCGCGGGTCCGACCGTGTTCATCTGTGACGAATGCGTCGAGCTTTGCATGGATATCATCCGTGAAGAAAGCAAAACGACGCTGGTCAAATCGCGCGACGGCGTGCCGGTTCCGAAAGATATCAAAACGGTGCTGGATGAATATGTGATCGGCCAAGACCACGCCAAGCGCGTCTTGTCGGTTGCCGTTCACAACCACTACAAGCGTCTGGCCGCAGGCGCGCGCAGCGGCGATGTTGAACTTGCCAAATCCAACATTCTTTTGATCGGCCCCACCGGGTGCGGTAAAACGCTGCTGGCCCAGACCTTGGCGCGCATTATCGACGTTCCCTTTACGATGGCCGATGCCACAACGCTGACGGAAGCCGGTTATGTTGGTGAAGATGTTGAAAACATCATCCTGAAGCTTTTGCAGGCCGCTGATTACAATGTCGAACGCGCCCAGCGCGGCATTGTCTATATCGACGAAATCGACAAGATTAGCCGTAAATCCGACAATCCATCGATCACGCGCGACGTTTCGGGCGAAGGCGTGCAGCAGGCTTTGCTGAAAATCATGGAAGGCACGGTGGCTTCGGTGCCGCCACAAGGCGGGCGCAAGCATCCGCAGCAAGAGTTTTTGCAAGTTGATACGACGAACATCCTCTTTATCTGCGGCGGCGCTTTTGCGGGTCTTGATAAAATCATCTCGTCGCGCGGGCGCGGCACGTCGATTGGCTTTGGCGCGGATGTGCGCGGCCCCGACGACCGCCGACAGGGCGACATCTTGCACGAGACCGAGCCAGACGATCTGTTGAAGTTCGGTTTGATCCCCGAGTTTATCGGGCGTCTGCCGGTCGTTGCCACCTTGTCGGATTTGGACGAAGCGGCTTTGATCGACATTTTGACGCGTCCGAAGAACGCGATCGTCAAGCAGTTCCAGCGTCTGTTCGATATGGAAAACGTCGCGCTTGACGTGACGGAAGACGGCTTGTCGGCGATTGCGCAAAAGGCGATCTCTCGCAAAACGGGCGCGCGCGGTTTGCGTTCGATCATGGAAGGCGTTTTGCTTGATTCCATGTTCGATCTGCCCGGCATGCCCGGCGTCGAAAAGGTTGTCGTCAACAAAGACGTTGTTGAAGGCAAGTCCAAGCCGATCATCGTCCACGGCGAAGCCAAACCCGCCGAAGCCTCCGCCTAGCGGGCTCCGGCGTGGCGCCGGGGCCGTTTGTTGGGGCTCATCGGCAACGGCTGTTGTATGCGCCTGTTTGCTTGATAGGCCGGGGGGGCTGGGCTTTTAAAAGGCATCGGCAATGCAATCCGTTCGGATCGAGCCCATTCCTTATGGTGGCCCTTTGTATGAAGCGGCGCTTGCCTTGCGGCAGACCCATCTTCTGAAAGATATGGGGCTCGTCCTGTCGGCAGAGACCCTTGCCGCCGAAAAAGAAGACATTCATTTTGTTGCTCTTGCGCAAAACAGCGTCATGGGAACCGTCTTTCTGCATCACCGAGAACCGGGGATTATCCAAGTTCGCCAAATGGTCGTTCACCCTTCGCTGCGCGGGGCAGGCGTCGGGCGGCAGCTGATGGAGGCAGCCGAAGCCTTTTGCCGCCGTGATAAGACCATACGTCAAATCATGATGCATGCCCGCTTGCCCGCCGTACCCTTTTACGAAAAGTGCGGCTTTCGGCGCGGCGCGGATCTTCCGACAGATCTCAAGATCCCCATTTGCCTGATGACCAAGGATCTTGTTTGATGAAAAAGGTGAGGGACGAGATGCAAGACATTCAAATCGAACAAATCTTGCATAGAAGCTCTTTGTACCAACAGGCCGTTCAGTTGCGGCAGGCGATTTTACGCACGCCCCTTGGCCTTGCTTTTACGGCTGAACAATTGGCCGCTGAAAAAGACGCTATTCACTTCGTTGCTCTTTCGGAAGGGCTGGTCGTCGGCGCCGTTTTTCTCCACCGGTACACGGAAGATACCTTGCAGGTGCGTCAGATGGTTGTGGCGCCGACCTTTGAACGGCGGGGCATCGGTCGCCAGCTTTTGCGTGCTGCGATAGCCTTTGCTGCGGCACAGAAGGGCGTGCATGAGGTTATGATGCATGCGCGCGTCTCGGCCGTTCCCTTTTATGAGAAAGAAGGATTCCAATCGGTTGGAGACGTTTTTGAAGAACTTACAATACCTCATATAACTATGCGTCAAAAGATGGGCTCTTGAACATAAGATTGTGGGAAGGCGGTTGTTAAGGTTAAGGGGGCTTGTCAAAAGAGCTCCCTTCATCTGTTGAAACTATTGAAGCGCTTTGATTGTGCCTCGTCCCCGTCTATGTCATACCTTCAATATATTCTGCATGTTACTTTTATAAACCTTATTGGGAAGGACATCGCCATGTCGGAAGCAAATCTATCTCTGGATCAAATTATAGACCGTCAAGCGCAAGCCGCCATTCAGTATCTAAGTGCGGCCCGTCTCCTTACTGCCACAAAGGAAAACGGAGTCCATAGCTTAATGATGGCTGTTCGCGAAATAGGCGAACGCCTAGCCCTCCATTCGCATGATGCGGCGATTGCCTATTTCGATGCTATTCTCGCGGCCCAGCCAAAAGAAGTCGAAAAAGAAAACCAGATCTTGATGGAGGTTCGAGACAAGTATGTTTCTTTCAAGGCGGGCTTAGATGATAAATTAGAAGATTGGGAAAAGACCGAGCTAACAGATTCTTTGATTGCCCAAGCGCTGGCCACGGCACCAGGAAGTGCCGAGGAAAAAGAAGTCGTTGATCGGTTGGGAAAAGCCTGTGAACTTTTAGTCGTTTCAAAGCCGTATCTGAGTGGTGGCACCTATGACGAGCGTGAAACGGCATATTATTATATGGCCCCCATGGTTAAAGTTGGTGAGTTGATTGAAAAAGCGGCTCAAGCCAATCGACAGATATTGAAGCAACGTGGTCAAGGTCTTCTTATTCAAACGGTTTCAACCTTTATTGACCAGATGTCGCTGGCAGCACCAGCTCCGAAAGCACACGAAGCGGATAGTGCTATTCTTTTTATCGCTGATAATCTGACAAAGTTTACGGACCCTGGCAGTGAAGAGCGGCAGAAGCTCGCAGCGCTTCTTCCACAAATCTTGGATAAAAGAACGTCAGGGATATCAATGTACGCTTTAACGTTCGATCCGCAAATTACGTATGTTATCAATGCCCTCGATCCGCAGAAAGATGCTGCGGCGATCCATTCGCTCCAGACGCTTTATGACAACAACGAAAGGGCGATTAAACAGAGCCGGGAAAAAGCGCATCGTGATGAAAAAACTGGATTTTCTCCATTGCGCCGGTTCGGTAAGGTTTTAAAAAAAGCTTTTGGATAAAAGGTCTTTTAGCAAGGTGCGGGCAAGATTTTGCGCCGCGCCTTGCTTTTATCCCATTGTTTCCCTATCAGAATGTTACCGCATACCTCTATGAAGCCGATGAGCCCCAACAGATGGCTCCGGGCCCAGCCCGGCGCTGGGCTTGAAATCAGACGTGGACAACCCCATTTTAGCTCTGTTCACTTTCTCCAAATTTGCTAGGTTCAGGTGAATCAGTTTGCAGCCTCCGGCTTCTAGGGACGGGGGCTTTATATAACCCTCAGAAATGGGTGTGGTTTTGGCCAAGCCCCTTTCTTGAAAAGGAAAATCTCTGATGGAAATGGAACCCAGGGCGGGCGCTTTGTATCCGGTGTTGCCTTTGCGCGATATCGTTGTCTTTCCGCACATGATCGTCCCGCTTTTTGTCGGGCGCGAAAAATCCGTGCGCGCGCTTGAAGACGTCATGGCCGACGATAAACAAATCCTTTTGCTCACCCAAAAGGATGCGGGGCAGGATGAACCTCAACCCGACGGGCTTTATACGGTCGGGACAATTGGAACGATCCTGCAGCTTTTGAAGCTGCCTGATGGGACCGTCAAAGTGCTGGTCGAAGGCACAGGCCGCGCGCGCGTCGTGCGCTTTGCCGACAACCCTTCTTTCTTCCAAGCCTTTGCCGAGCCTTTGGACGAATATGTCGGCGATCAGGGCGAAGCCGAAGCTTTGGGCCGCGCCGTCGTGGGGCAGTTTGAGCAATATATCAAGCTCAACAAAAAGATTCCGCCCGAGGTCATGGTCTCGGTCAGCCAGATCGAAGACACGGCCAAGCTGGCCGATACGATCGCCTCGCACCTGGCGCTGAAGATTCCCGACAAACAGGCTTTGCTTGAGCTGACATCGTTGAATGACCGCTTGGAAAAGATTTTCGGCTTCATGGAAGGCGAGATCGGCGTTCTGCAAGTTGAAAAGCGCATTCGCACGCGCGTCAAAAAGCAGATGGAAAAGACCCAGCGTGAGTACTATCTGAATGAGCAAATGAAGGCCATTCAGAAAGAACTGGGCGAGGGCGAAGACGGCAAGGATGAAAACGCCGAGCTTGAAAGCCGGATCACCGATTCTGGCATGCCGAAGGAAGCGCGCGAAAAAGCGATGGCCGAGCTGAAAAAGCTGCGGATGATGGGCCCGATGTCGGCGGAAGCGACGGTGGTGCGCAATTATCTGGATTGGCTGCTTGCGCTGCCGTGGGACAAAAAGACCAAAATCCGCCGCAACCTGAAAGAAGCGCAAAAGATCCTGGATAACGAGCATTACGGGCTTGAGAAGGTCAAAGAGCGCATTGTCGAATATCTGGCCGTGCAACAGCGCCACAGCAAGATCAAAGGCGCGATCCTTTGCCTTGTGGGCCCGCCTGGCGTTGGTAAAACGTCGCTTGGCAAATCGATTGCGCATGCCACGGGCCGTAACTTTGTTCGTATGTCGCTGGGCGGCGTGCGTGACGAAGCCGAAATCCGCGGCCATCGCCGGACCTATATCGGCTCGATGCCCGGCAAAGTTATCCAAGGCATGAAAAAAGCCAAGGCCGTCAATCCGCTGTTCTTGTTCGACGAAATCGACAAGCTGGGCGCCGATTGGCGCGGCGATCCGTCGTCGGCCTTGCTCGAAGTGTTGGATCCCGAACAGAACAACACGTTCGGCGATCACTATCTTGAGGTTGATTACGATCTGTCGAACGTCATGTTTGTTTGCACGGCGAACAGCATGAAGATTCCGCAGGCTTTGATGGACCGCATGGAGATCATCCGGCTTTCGGGCTATACGGAAGACGAAAAGATCGAAATCGCCAAGCGCCATTTGGTGCCAAAGCTGATGAAAGATCACGGTCTGAAGAAGACCGAGTTCTCGGTTTCGGAAGACGCGCTGCGCGATATCGTGCGTTATTACACGCGCGAAGCGGGCGTGCGTAATCTTGAACGTGAAGTTGCCTCGCTTGCGCGTAAGGCGATCAAGGAAATCTTGATGAAGGACGGCGTGACGTCGATTCACATTACGCGCCGGAATCTTGAGAAATTCCTTGGCGTCAAAAAGTTCCTGTATGGCGAAGTCGAAAGCGAAGACATGGTCGGCGTGACGACGGGCCTTGCTTGGACCGAAGTGGGCGGCGAGATCCTGTCGATCGAAGCCGTGGCTTTGCCGGGTAAGGGGCGCATCATCATCACCGGTAAACTGGGCGATGTGATGAAAGAGTCCGTCCAAGCGGCTGAAAGCTATGTCAAGGCGCGTGCGACGGTCTTTGGTATTAAACCGACGCTTTTGGACAAGCGCGATATCCACGTTCACGTGCCGGAAGGCGCGACGCCAAAGGATGGCCCCAGCGCGGGCGTTGCGATGGTGACGTCGATTGTCTCGGTCCTGACAGGCATCCCGGTGTGCAAGGATGTGGCGATGACGGGCGAAATCACGTTACGCGGTCGCGTTCTTCCGATTGGCGGGCTGAAAGAGAAGCTTTTGGCCGCCTTGCGGGCGGGGATCAAGACGGTCTGTATCCCGAAAGAGAACGAAAAAGATTTGGTCGAGATTCCCGACAATGTGAAGAAGGGGCTATCGATCATTCCGATAACGACGGTGGACGAAGTTTTGCGTTATGCGCTGGCCAAGCCGCTTCAACCGATTGAATGGGATGAAGAGGCGGAAGAAAAACTCGTCGCCGAAGAGGAAAAGCGAAAAACGAAAAAATCCGGCGAAGACCGCCTGCGGCATTAACGCTGATACTTCTTTCCAAGGCCCCTTTTATCGATCCATCGATAAAAGGGGCCTTTTTTATGTGCATTAACCTTGTTCCTTGTGCGACCAAAAGCAGAAACGAGACTTTTTTGACGGCGCCTCATTGACAGCATAGGGCAAGGATGACTAGATAGGCGCCCGCGTCTCTACGCTGCCGCTGTCTTCATGTGACGGCGTCGGGGTTGGACCGGTTTATTTATCCATTGAAGGGGGATCTTCGCGTGAACAAGAATGAATTCATTGCCGCCGTTGCCGATAACAAGGCGCTTGCCAAGCTTGATTTGTCGAAATCGGTTGTCGCGACAGTTGTCGAAACGGTTTTCGATTCAATCGAAGCGGCCTTGAAAAAGGGCGACGAAGTCCGGTTGGTCGGCTTCGGCAATTTCTATGTTTCGACGCGTGCCGCCGCGAAAGGGCGCAATCCGCGCACGGGCGAAGAAATCGATATCGAAGCTTCTAAGCAGCCGAAATTCCGCCCCGGCAAGCAGCTGAAAGACGCTGTGAACGGCACAGAAGAGAAAAAATAAGGCGTTTGCCAATCGAGAAAAGCCGCCCTTCAAGGGCGGCTTTTTTTATATGAAGAAGAAGCTTTTCTTTTTTTGAATAGTTGCTATGTAAAACAAGGCCAAAGGGGCGGTTAGCTCAGCGGAAGAGCATCTCGTTTACACCGAGAGGGTCGGGGGTTCGATACCCTCACCGCCCACCAATAAAATTGAGAAGGTTTGCGTCATTTTTCGCCTTGACGGACTTCTCAATCCACAGCATCTTTTTCCGTTCGCTTTTCCCTTTCCTTGATTGTCCATCAGACGATCATTTTGGTCTTGTTTCCCATGTCTCTTCTTTTAGACATTTATTTTTTGGCAGCCGACCTGCATCAGGCACTTGATGCCTATGAGAAGGGCAATGCGAATCTTGCCGCCAGCAACGGCCCGTTGCTCTCGGATCTCTTTCCCCATGAAATCGTCGGTCGCATTGCTTCTTGCCGCAGAAAACTTGGGCAGTTGCTTCATAAACTGCCCGATGCCGATCTTTCTGATTTGATGCGTATCAAAGAATTTCATGAAGCCACAGACCGTTTGCGCGGCGTTCTTTTTGATGTGGTTCTTGATGTAGATGAAGCGGCCTTGATCGCGAAAGCGCGATTGGATTTTGCGCGAAATTGGCAAGATGAGGCCTGTCTGCGCGCTTTTGCCATCGTGAGCTTGTACGACCAGCCGATCCATCTTTCATTGCAGAAAAACATCGCCGGGTTGTCGGACGACGTTCTACGGCGTTATCTTGGCTTTGTTATGCGCCAGCCGCATGTCATGGTTGAGGCGGATGAAACGGCCTATCTAGCCTATCAGGCTGCTTTGGTTCCATGGTTGATCGACTTGCTGGAAGCCTCGGATGCGTGGCCTGTGCCACGCCGCCAAATCCTTATCGGGATTATTCATAACTATTTGACCTTTGGGGCTAGCTACTATCTCGATCGGCCTATTGGATCCATTGTGCGGCTGCGGGCCCAGATTCTGGCGGCATTGACGCCGCGGCTTGCCGATGCGTCTTCGGTCTGCCCTATGGCCAAAGGAAAGCCGTTTGATCCCGCGCGCGCCAAGGTTCGGCTGGGCGTGATTTCCCGGAACTTGGGCGATTACACCGATACGCAAGCGATGCTGGCTCAGTTTCAGGCCTTTGATCCGCAGAAGTATGAGCTTTACTGGTATTCATACGATCAAGTCGATCCCACCACGCAAAGCGATGCCGCTTTTTCGCGCCGTTTGTTTGGCAAGATCCATAAAGCCGTTTCTCTTTCAGGAACGGCCAGCCATATGGCTGCGCAGATTTTGGCCGATGATCTGGATGTTCTGGCCGTCGGCAGCGCCTTTAGCTTTGGGGCCAAGAAATACGACGCGCTTCTATCGTATCAGCTGGCGCGGCTGCAGGGCGGGTTGAACAGCATGGTCCCAGGAAGCGCGGGCTTTGCGAGTTACGATTATTACATTGTCCCGGAAGGCGATGATGAGGCCGCGCAGAAAAATTTCCGTGACGAAGCAACGGAAGAGCTTTGGACGCTTCCAGACCCCATTGTTTGGTATGAAAAACGCGAGCCAACGCCACCATCGCCCGCGATCACGCGCGCGGCTTTGGGCATCCCCGATGAGGCGGTGCTTTATGTCTCGGGCGCGGCGGCAAATAAACAAATGCCGGGGACGCTGCGCTGTTGGCTTGAGATTTTAAAGCAGGTGCCCAAGGCCTATTTGCTGTTTTATCCGTTTAATCCGGCTTGGGGCGGCTATTATATCGGCCTGACATTCTTGGCGCGGCTCCGCGCTCTTTTGGCCGCTTATCCGGAAATTGATCCCGCGCGCGTCAAAATCATCCGGCAAGTCTCACCTGCCGATGGCGATCGGTTGATCGATCTGGCCGACATTTATTTGGGCAGTTTTCCGCATGCGGGGGCCACGTCGGCCATGTTGGCGCTGGTTCATGGCAAGCCCGTCTTGGCCCGCCGCGCCGCTTGGCTGCGCAGTACGACGGATCCTTCGTTTCTGCGCTGTTTGGGGCTTGAGGCGCTGATCGCTGCGGATAACGCCGATCTTATCGCAAAAGGCGTCAAGCTAGGCCTTGATCAAGATTATCGTGCGCAGATGATGGGTTTGGTGCACGAACGGATGAAGAATCCTTTGTTTTTTGATGTTGCGTTTTGCTCCCAACGCTTTCAGTCTTTGTTTGACCGGATGCTTGAAAAGGCAGGGCACCCCCTCTTTCAACGCAAAAACGAACAGCCCGCGGATTTCCTGAAGGAAGGTGTTGCTTGACGATTAAACGTATTTTGGTCACGGGCGCAGGCGGTTATGTCGGGACCGTTCTTGTCTGCCAACTTCTGCAAGAAGGGTTCGAGGTCATTGCCCTCGACCGGTATTTCTTTGGCGAAGACGCCTTTGGCGCATGCCGCGATAAACCGGGGCTTCGCCGCTTGAAAAAAGATATTCGCGATGTCGATGTTTCCGACTTCGAAGGCGTTGACGTTGTCTTTGATCTGGCGGCTTTTTCAAACGATCCCAGCGGGGCGCTGGACCCTGATCTGACGCGCGAAGTCAATCATAAAGGCCGTGCGCGCGTTTGCGAGATGGCGCGCAAGGCGGGCGTAAAGCGTTATATTTTGACCAGCTCCTGTTCGGTTTATGGATCGAATGAAGCCGTTTGCACCGAAGAAACGCCGGTGAACCCGCTGACGACTTATGCCGAATGCAATTATTTGGCGGAAGGCGAAGCCTTTGCCCGCGCCGATGATTCCTTTGTGACGACGGCTGTGCGCTATTCGACGCTGTTTGGCTTGTCGCTGCGCATGCGCTTTGATCTTGTCATCAATTATATGTCGCTGATCGCTGTGACCAAGCGCCGGGTCGAAATTATGGGCGGTGGTCAGCAATGGCGTCCGCTGCTTCATGTACGCGACGCCGTTCGCGCGCTACGAACCTTGATGATTGCGCCCGGCGAGAAGGTTGTCGGGCAGGCCTTTAACATTGGCTATACGAACGCGCAGATTTATCAGCTGGCCGACGTTATTCGTCAAAAGCTTCTTTTCGATGTCGAGGTCGTGATTATCCCGGGCGAGGTGGATAAACGCGATTACCGCGTCGATTTTTCGAAAGCGCGCGATGTGTTGGGTTATGAAGCGCAAATCGACGAAATCCGCGGCTTTGATGAGGTGACCGCGGCCTTGTTGGAAGGGCGCGTCAAAGCGGGAACCAAAACATTTACGGTCGATTGGTACAAATATTTGCTGGAAGCCAAAGCGTTGGTTGAAAGCGTTGAACTGAATGGGCGTTATTTGCGATGAGCGCGGACGATCCCATTCCCTTTGTCGATCTTTGGGCGCAGCACGAGGCCTTGCTGCCTGCGTTTGAAGATGCACTGCGCGCTATCGTGCGCGAGTCGTCTTTTATTAACGGGCCGCAGCTTCAGCAATTTGAGCAAAACTTTGCCGCGCTTCATGGCACCACGCATGCAATAGGGTGCGCGTCGGGGACCGATGCGTTGATTTTGGCCGCGCGCGCGTTGGATCTGGGGCCAGGCGATGAGGTGATTACCGCGCCGCATACATGGATTTCGACCGTGTTTGCCATCAGCTATACGGGGGCCAAACCTGTTTTTGTCGATATCGATCCGCAAACCCGCCAAATGGATGTCGAAAAAATCAAGCAAGCGGTAACGTCGCGCACGCGCGCCGTTTTTGCCGTTCATATGTATGGGCACCCTGTCGCGTTGACAGATCTTGCGGTTTTTTGCCGCGATAAGAACCTCGCGTTGGTTGAGGATGTCGCGCAAGCCACGCTGGCGCGTTATGACGGCGCTTTGTGCGGGACGGTCGGCACCATCGGCTGTTTTAGCTTTTTCCCCAGCAAGAACTTGGGCGGGCTTGGCGATGGCGGCTGCGTTATCACCCAAGACGACCATCTGGCGGCACGCTTGCGCCGTCTGGCCAACTATGGGCAAGAGCCGCGCTATACGCATCACGAAATCGGCTATAATTCGCGACTTGATACGCTTCAGGCCGCGTTTCTGACGATCAAGCTACCGTACTTGGAAAAATGGGGCGCGCAGCGCCGCGCGTTAGCCAAGCGGTATAACGAAGCTTTGGCTGCTTTGCCGCTTGTCACGCCTTATGAAGATCCGCGGGCGCAGGCGGCCTATCACCTTTATGTCATCGAAACGGATCGCCGCGACGCTTGTCTGGCCTTTTTGCACGATCACGGCATCATGGCGCAGGTTCATTATCCATCGATGGTGCCATTTCAGCCTTGCTATCAGTCTTTGGGATATAGACCGGGTGATTTTCCGTGCGCTGAGGCGTCGAATGCGCGGCTTTTGTCTTTGCCGCTTTACCCCGGCATGACCGAAGCGCAGCAAGACCGCGTGATCAAAACCTTGCGAGATTTCTATGCCTGATTGACAGACTTTCGTTGCCGTTTGATAAAGACAATGCCCATGAAAAAGGAGAGCGCCGATGTCATCTTGTTGTTGTTCGCCCAAGAAAGAGTTTCTTGATAATCCCGCCGATTGGCCGAAAGAGCCCATCGTCACGCTGCCGCCCGCCTTTGCCGATGACCGGGGCGAGATTCAGCCGATAGTCGATTTGCCCATGCAGTCGGGTCTTTTGATCCATACGCGCCCGGGCGGCATTCGCGCCAACCACTATCACAAAACGGATTGGCATTATATCTATGTGGTCAAGGGCCAGTTCGAATATTACTACCGCGCGGTCGACGATACGAATCCGCCAAAGATGATCATCGTCAAAGCGGGCCAAACGCTGTGGACGCCGCCGATGCTTGAGCATGCGATGCGTTACACGGAAGAATGCGACATCATCGTTTTTGCCCGCAACGAGCGCGCGCAAGAAGCGTATGAAGAAGACGTCGTGCGCGTGAAATTGATCTAATCAAGGGAAAAGGGGGGCGTTATGGCAGACCATTACCTGCGCAAAGATTGCCGTTTATGCGGCAGCACGCGGCTTGTCAAAGCGCTTGAACTTGTGCCGACGCCCCCGGCGAACAGCTTTGTCGGGCCGCAAGATTTAGACAAACCGCAAGCCTGCTATCCGCTGGATCTTTATTTCTGCCAAGATTGCACGCATGTGCAGCTTTGCGACGTCGTCGATCCACGCTTGTTGTTTGAGCATTATGTCTATGTCTCGGGGACATCGCCAGCTTATCGCCAGCATCTTGAAAACTATGCCAACGACGTGATGGCGCGTTATCTGCCGGAACCTGTTGGCGAGATCCTTGAAATCGGATCGAACGACGGAACGTTTCTAAAGTTTTTTCAGGCCAAGGGGCTTGCCGTCCACGGCGTCGATCCGGCCCAGAACATTGCCGTTTTGGCTCGCGCCGATGGTGTGCCGACGACAACCGCTTTCTTTGGCCGAACGTGCGCGCAAGAGATGCTGAAAGAAGGCCACCGGCCCGGCGTCATTTTAGCCAACCACGTCTTTGCACATATCGATGATTTGCGCGGCGTGATGGACGGCGTCGCGACGCTGCTGGCACCGAACGGCTTTTTTATCTTTGAAGTGTCGTATCTGTTGGATGTCATCGAAAAACGCCTTTTCGATACGATTTATCATGAACATATCGCCTATCATTCCGTCAAGGCGCTGCAAACTTTTCTTGATAGCTACGGGTTTGAGCTGGTCGAAGTGCAAGACGTCGCGCATCAAGGCGGCAGTTTGCGGAGCTTTGCTCAACGCAAGGGCGGCCCCAAACCCGTGGATCCTAGCGTTCCCGCCTTTTTAGCACGCGAAGCGGCGGCGGGACTGGATCAGATCGAAACCTATCAAGCCTATGCCAAACGGCTCGACGCTTTGAAGCAAGAGCTGACAGACTTGCTGAAAACGGAAAAAGCGGCAGGCAAAACAATCGCCGGTTTTGGCGCGCCTGCCAAAGCGACAACCTTGATGTATCATTTTGGTCTGGGGCGCGATGTTATCGACTTTATCGCCGATGATAATCCGCTGAAGCAGGGCACCTTTACGCCGGGCCTTCATGTGCCTGTTTTGCCCGCTTCCGAGATTTACGCGCGCAAGCCAGATTGTGTCGTGATCTTGGCCTGGAACTTCGCCGACAGCATCATGAAGATGCAAAAAAGCTATTTGGAAGCAGGCGGGACCTTTATCGTCCCCTTACCAGATTTAAAGATTATCCGGGCGTAGGCGCTGGGCAAAATAATCAATCAAATCGTCAAAGGCTTCGGGCGCGAAGGCTGCGCGCTCAAGCTTAAACCGTCCATAGCTGCGCCCGCGGATAAGGCGGGGCGAATCCCACCGAAAACCAAGCCGTTCATTCAAGCTGATCATTTTTTCGTTATCGGGCCGCACATCGGTCCACAGGATTTGCAGCTTTAAAACATCGAAAGCAAACGCGATTAAAAGCAAATCGGCTTCCAGCGCATAAGGCCCCGCGCGAACATAAGCGGCATCAAGCGCCAATGATCCTTTGGTGCCGGACGCTTCGTCAATTTCATTCAGACGATTGGTGCCAATCAAGGTGCCGTCTTTCAGGCAGATGGCCCAGTACAAATCGTCGGGCCACGCCTCATACTGCCGCAAAAACGCTGTTTGAGAGGCGAGGGTCGTCTCATCCTTCTCATCAAAAAAAGCGCGCACATGGGGGCTGTTGCGCAGCCTTACGACACCGGGCGTATGGCCATCGGCCAAGGGAACAAGATCGACGATTTTCCCTTCGATTTTGCGCAAAAGGCTTTTGGGCGTCATGAGCAAGCGGCGCTGGTCTGGTCTGTGACCGTTGTGTCGTGAAGGAAGTAAGCTGCCGAATCCCAGCCGTAGGTAAACCAAGGCGACACAGCAAAACGCGGATTGGCGGCCAGAAAATCGCGCAAAGCGGCCTGCTCGCCGAAGTTGGGGTTGGCGCGGTTGCAAAAGAAATCGTCGAAAAGAAGAACGACGCCGTCTTGCAAACAACCATAAGCGCAAAGCGCATCCAGCACATAACGCGCGGAGGCATAAAGGTCGGAATCGATATGAACCAGCGAGACTTTCCGGCCCAGCGCGGCTTGCGGCAGCGTGTTGTTGAAAAAGCCTTTATGAACGAAAAGCCGCCCGGGCGGCAGAAGAGGGGACAACCGATCGAAAATATGCCGCTCGATGCCCATAGGCGCGCTGAGCTTCCCATTTTCCCAGTAGCCTTGGACGGCAACTTTTAGGCAAGCATTATCCGCCGAAGCGGTCGATGTCGGAAAACCTTCGAACGAGTCGAACAAATGAAGCGATCCAGCATGACCGTATTTTGTCATGGCCTCGGCCAGAATGCGGGCGGTAAAGCCGGAATAAGTCCCGAATTCCATCACGTCGCCGGGGAGCTGTTCGACGGTCGCATATTCCATCGCGCGCGCGAAAGCTTTGACGTAATCGGCGCGGGCTTCTTCGACAAACAGCGAATTGCCGCAATGGGTCAGGGTGGTATCGACCGACGGGTCATTGAGGTCAAGGCGAGAGTTAAGCAAAGGCATCGCGCAACATCACAAAAGAGAGGAAGGAGGAAGGAATTATAAAAAGGAAAGCGCAAGCGAACAAGGAAAGACGTGTGGCCGAAGGGGGAAGACCCTCTCAAACAAAATGTATATAAACAACAATTAATCTAGCTATTATAACAAGTATTATATTTTTTTAACTAAAACTCTTGTTTGCTCTACTTTGTCTGTTGAATTATAGTTCATTGTGAAGAAGAAAAAGATCTTCTAATTAAAACAAAAGGGGATGTTTTCTATGTCAGAACAAATGCAGAATACGCGTGTAAAACCTGTCCTTTTAACTGGTGATCGTCCGACTGGCCCCTTGCATTTGGGGCATTATGTTGGTTCTTTGAAAAATCGCGTCAGTATGCAAGAGACCCATGATTCCTACATTCTTGTCGCGGATACCCAATCCGTTATCCTTCCCATTGGAGGATATAAGGAGAAACCGTTCTTCAATTTAACGGTCAAGGTCGCGCGGATGACAGAAAATCTTCATCGGATCATTCCTCTGATCGTACCGACGGGAGAGTTTCCTGTCTATTATCCGTTTAAGAAAGGTGACGCTTTGATAGGCGATTCCCCAGAAGCGCTAAAAGCCTTTCAAGCGCCGAGAGAAATCGAAGGTGATTTCCGCGTGTTAGAAAAACATATGGCTTCGTTTGACAAGTTGTGCGAACTTGCCACGAAAGTCAAAAAACAGATGAAAGTCGGAGAAAGGCCAGATGTTCGGGAAAGACAAGTTGCTGGGTGTTCTGGGTGGGATGGGCCCACAGGCTAGTTGTGAGTTATACCGGCTGGTGAACCTGATAAGTCTTCAGGATTATAAGGTTGTTGCTAACGCAGACTTTGTGCATCTTCTTATCGATAGCGTGCCGGTACCAGATCTAATCGTTGATGAAAAATCGCGGGAAGATACGGTTCGGTTTGTCGCTGACGAAGCGCGGAGATTGTGCCAAGCAGGTGTAACAGACTTATTTATGGCCTGTAACACAATGCATGCCTTTTGGCCGCAGATTACGTCTGGTCTTACATGCAGCGCTCACTCATTGATTGATATCGTTGTTCAGCGCGTCATGAAAGATAAGGCGCATAAGGTTTTTATCCTTGGAACAAACACGACGATTTCAAGCGGACTCTATCAAGAAGCATTTCAGAAAAATCAAATATCATATGTCGTTCCAGAGGCTGCGCTTCAGGCGGCGACGGTGCAAAGTATCGTAAAATTTATTGCGGGTGTTCTGACCCCTAAGGAAAAAGAAGATTTTATATCGTTGATTGTTGAGGCTTTAAAGCAAACGCCTGATGTCGATACAATCCTTCTTGCTTGTACGGAACTTCCCATATTTCTCCCATCGAAAATTGGAGACCTTTCGCCAATTAGCAGTTTAGAAGAGCTGGCAAGATACATGTGTTTTCAATATTACGGAGCATCGTGAAATCCAAGAATCCAAATGAACGCCAGTTTGTTGCCGCGCAAAAGGGGCCATCTGCACAAGCCGTCTCTGAATGAATCTTAGCAGGCTGTTAGGGGGTTTATGTGGGCTGTAATGACTGTTTGGCGGTTGTCTTCGATGTGCGTGGTATTGATTAAACAAAAATCATCTAATCTAATCGTATAGATATTCTTTCCACCAGAAGCGTGAATAAGCCCATTTTGTGAGTCAACGGAAAGAAATAATACAGATTCCGTTTCTTTAGGACAAATGAAGGGCGTTTTAAAATCTTGAGCATCAAACAAGATAACTTCTTTGATAACGGACATGTCCTGCTGGTCAAGGAAAAGGAGTTTATTCGGATAAACGGTTGTTACTAAAGCTGGACGATTTCCTAAAAGAAGCGCTTGAAATGACGTGATCCGATAAAAGTTAGGGGCTGTATAGCTGGCAATCTTGCGAACCGTCTTGCCTTCAATCCTGTATTTCTCGATCTCGCCAGGTCCGTGGATGATGATGTTGGTTTGATACTTTGACATGTTGTGGCAGCTAACGAAAAACTCGTTAGGAGTATGTCCCCATTCAATATGAGCAGCCGTTTGCGACTGTGGGCGGCAAATTGAAAGGCTATACTCATCTCCTCTTTGAGGGCATGAAACAGAGATTTGTGAACAGGGAAAATGAAATGCGGCGTAGGTTTTGATGTTCTCTTTGGACCAGGCGCCGTTGTCTGCATAAATCGTTTCGTACGCCGCCCTTTCGGGTTCTAGATTCATGTCAACGCAAACAATGGCTCCAAGAGGCGAGACGCTGACTTGGTGAATGGTATCAAGGAGAGAATTCCGAATAGTGGTAAGAATTGTAAAGCGATCTTGCCGGGTGTCGTATCGGAGAATCTCGTAGTCGAGAGTTGTTCGTTTTTGATTATATTTCTCAATACGGTCGCAAAGCTTGTTACGGGCTAACGTAATCGTATGCCCGTCTGACGACATGTGAGCCGTCGATGGATAAATATAGGCGTCGTCCAGATTGGCGACAAAGCCCAGAAAGACACTTCTTCCATCTTTGTAGATCTTACGAAAATAGGGGGCCTGTTTAAAGAAAATATAGGCGTTGCCTTCGAGATCGAACAGATAGGAATGAGGTTGAAGAAAATAGGGGATCAGACTTTTCTTATCTGGAAAACCATAGGGGATAACATGCAGGTTCTTGTCAAGATACGAAAGGAGAAGGCCTTGCATCTCTGTATTGTCCTGAATGATAGAAGAAACGCCAGTTTTCTGACTTGCTATGTAATAACACTCGTTCAGAGAACCTTTTTCAAAACCACCAAGGATCAGGTTGTGGGGATTCATGACTGAAGTCGCGTGGTCACACATAAGCATCCCCGTAAGAAGGCTGCGTTGAAACCCCTAAAACCGTTAGGGCATGGCTATCTTTAACCGTGATGAATTTTTCGGCGCTAGAAGCAAACGGCCCAGTTCTTTTTCAAAAACGGTGCACCCGTCTTGGGACAAAACAGATTCAGGGTGCGGTTGTAGACTGCCAAAGCGATCGCCGCGCATGGCAAAGACAAAACCGTTTGCATCTTCGGAAACGGTGAAGCCCTCAGGCGTCACGCCGGGTTTGAGCTTCGGGCAAAAAGTATTGTAAAAACCAAGTTTATACGTCCCGTCAAAAACACGCACAGGCTTTTGAACCCCCTGCAGCGGGGTCGGAAGCCTTTTGACGTCTAGCCCCAGTTCGCTGCAGATAATTTGGTGTCCCAAACAAATACCATAAAACATCGGGCCGTTTTCATCCTTGCGCAAGGCATCGACGATGTTGTGGATTTGGTTTATTCGAGCATCTTCTCTATTATTGGGGTCACCTGGGCCGGGGCCAATGATAACCATGTCGTAATTGCGGAAGGGGGCTATATTAACTCGCTAAACCCCCAGCTCTGCTGGGGCGACTAAAGGAAGTTGTACGGCA
>CAYMGM010000020.1:0-26387 GCA_964390005.1 uncultured Rhodospirillaceae bacterium
TCCCTGCACCTGTGATCGCAAGGTCAAAGACATAGTCGCTGCTCGTGTGGTTGAACACGATCTTGCCTGTGCCCGCGCCAAACGCGATAGATGACGCCGAGACCGTCCCAGCCGCTGCCGCCGCACTCCCGTGCGCTGCGCCGATGTTTAACGTGCCGGTGGAGCCATTATTTGCAGCAATCGTAAGAACACCGGATGCAAGGATAGCCCCAGAGTCAGAAAGGGTAAGCGTTCCGACGCCCGTGTTTCCGATTTGCAGACTTGTTATTTCCCAAACAGAATTATTTCCTGATACTGTAACACTGCCTGTTGCGCTAGCATACCAACCAATCATAGCGCCTCCAGAGGACTGCAACTTTCCTCCAGACAGAATATCTATCGTACCAGATGACCCACCCAACACCCCAACAAGGGTTGAATCTCTTGTTGACGTCTGATAAACGATGCCCCCATTTTGAATAGTAAGCGTACCAGTACCGTTATTTGCAACTTGGAGTGTATCTGTGGTCCAAGTTGAGCCGTTCCCCGTTACAGTGGCTACCCCTGTAGCGTTATTGTACCACCCTAAAAGAGCCCCACTTGATATGACAGTCCCCCCACTTGAGACGGTGAGAGTGCCTGACGATCCCGCAGAGGCACCAATATATAGATTATTACCAACATTCAATGTTGCCCCAGATACAACAAAGAGATTTCCCGTCCCCGTATTTGCAATCTGAACACTTTGGGTATTTGTCCAAGAGGACCCGGCTCCGGTTAGTGTGATTGTTCCAGACGCCCCAGCATTCCAGCCAATGATAGAAGAGTCACTATATAAACGAGCACCATTTTGTACGGCCAGCGTTCCAGTACCGGCATATCCGACGCTTAACGTTCCTGTATTAGCTGTAAGTGCATTAAGACTCACACCGCTTGCATCCACGAGAATTTCATCGCCACTTGTCGGTACAACATTTCCACTCCAGTTTGTGGCGTCGTTCCAGTTAGAAGTACCAGCCCCACCATCCCAAGTGATGATCGATGCCTGAGCCACGGAGACCAAACTCGACGACAACAAAAGGGCAAGGGAAAGGTTTTTTATGGAGGAAGTAAAGGAAACGGACATGGAGCGTGATTTCCAAAGACAGAGGGGGGGGGGACAGATAAAAACAAAAATCAGCAAGAAAAGGTCGCAAATCAGACCAGCTAGAATGAGCCTAAAGACCCATCCGTTAACATTCGACTAACTTTTGTATGTAAGCAGATCCCCACGGCCACCTTTATTCGGAAATCTAAGCAAAAGAAAAGGGCTGCCCGCCGAAGCTGACAGCCCTTCAATATCAAGTACGGAAGAAATTAATCTTCCATGCTTTCCGGCATTTTCATCAGATCGTCTGCCGGAATCTTTTTGTCGGTGATCTTGGCCAAGGCCAAAACAAAATCGACAACTTTTTCTTCCAGCAGCGGCGCACGCAAACGCTCGATCGCGCCGCGGTTTTTCATGTAGTAGTCAAACACCGCTTTTTCTTGGCCGGGATAGCGTTGCACTTCGGCAATCAGCGCATTGCGCAGTTCCGTCTCGCCCACTTCGATTTTGTTCTTCTCGGCCAAGTGCGCCAAAAGAAGGCCCAAGCGAACGCGACGCTCTGCGATTTTGCGGTAGTCCGCTTTCAGTTCGTCTTCGCTCTTTTTCGCGTCTTCGTCCGACAGATGGCCATCGGCTTTGTCATGCTGAAGCTGATGCCAGATTTCGGCGAACTCGGCATCCACCATGCCAGCCGGAACCGGGAAATCATGCCCATCGGACAAGGCATCCATCAACTGGCGCTTCAAAACCAAACGGCTGACGCGGTTATAGTCGGCGCCCATATCGTCGGAAATACGCTTTTTCAGCTTTTCAAGCGTTTCAAAGCCCATTTCCTTGGCCAGCGCGTCGTCGATCGCGGTGGCTTTATGCACGCGCAGTTCGTTCAACTTGACCGTGAAAACAGCGGCTTTACCGGCCAGATGCGCGGCGTGGTACGCTTCGGGGAACGTGACGTTGATGTCTTTGGTCTCGCCCGGCTTCATGCCGACGATTTGGTCTTCAAAGTTATCGATGAAAGATTTTGTACCCAA
This sequence comes from uncultured Rhodospirillaceae bacterium, assembly GCA_964390005.1. Taxonomy (GTDB): domain Bacteria; phylum Pseudomonadota; class Alphaproteobacteria; order UBA9219; family UBA9219; genus CAYMGM01. The sequence continues at coordinate 2,098 of CAYMGM010000020.1, forward strand.
TTCCAGCTTGTGGCCTTCGCCTTTCATGCCGGGATACGCGGTGCCATCAACCTTGCCGTCAAAGTCGATCACGGCGACGTCGCCTATCTTGGCGGCGCGGGGCTTTTCAACCAATTCAGGCTCACGCACAGACTTGGCGAGGCGTTCAATCGCTTCGTCGATGGTTTTGTCGGCGACATCGGCGACTTTGCGCTCAAACGACAGCTTCGAGAAATCCATCGGCGTGATTTCAGGCAGAACTTCGACCGTCATATCGACTTCAAGGTCTTTACCGGCTTCGCCGCCCTTGATATCGACCTTGGGCTGCATCGCAGGGCGCAGCTTGTTGTCTTGCAGGGTCTTCTCGGCAGCGTCCGAGACGACTTTATCCATCACATCGGCGCGCGCGGCATCGCCATAGCGCTGGCGGATGATCGGAAGCGGAACCTTGCCCGGACGGAAGCCTTGGATCTTGGCCGTTTTGGCGATTTCTTCAAGGCGCGTGGTCACGGCCTTTTCGACGTCGTTCGCCGGAACCGTGATTTTGAAAGCGTGCAACAGACCTTCGTTTTTGACTTCCTGAACCTGCATTCTGTTCCCCAATTCTGTCTTTCGTTTGTTATAGCTTGCCGCGCCTTAAGGCGCGGTCGCCTTCCCGAACATCGTTCGCAAAGGCTGGTACGGGTGAAGGGACTTGAACCCCCACGACCGAAGTCACTGGAACCTAAATCCAGCGCGTCTACCAGTTCCGCCACACCCGCGTAAACTTGACGTTAGCCCCGCCGCGAAGAAGACAGCCGCCCCAAATCCGGAAGGACGCTCCACTTTCACCGACGACGTTAGCCAGCCGCGCGCCTAAAGCCGTTTCGTTTCGCCAAGGCAAACGAAAAAGGCGACAGGCTTGCACAGCGTCGCGCCGAGCTTTCTAGAATCAATTCAGCAAAAGAGCAAAGCCTTTCGGCAGGGGCGCTCTGGTTTTTTCAAAGAAGAGGGAGCGGTAAAAGGTTAACGCACCCGTTCGCGATAGCGGGCGGAAAAAGCTTCCAGCGACAAAATGCGGTTTTCGATCACAGGCGCGCAAGGCCCACCGCCGACCCGTAGCTGAAAGCGGACATGCGGAATCCCCATATTATCAGGCATGACGGCCACAACTTGCGCCGTTTCGACAAAGGCTCCCGCCCCGCGCCGCCGATAAGAAGCGCCGATTTCGACAGCCGCATTACGCCCGGCCAAAGCTTTGAAGAGAAGGCTCATAACTTAACGCCTTTTCTTTCGAAAAAGAGATAAAGCGCTCAAAGTATCTCTTTTTTAAGCGTTTCAGACAAGGTTTTTATGCATTTTCAAAAGATAAGCCTTGTTCTCGGCTTCTTTTGTTTAATTTAACGTCCTTTTTCAATTTGTTGTAACTGCTTTGGAAGGCCTTTGACGATATCTTCGGCAATCAGCCCGGGGCCGAAAGTCTGTGCCGCGGCCCCGTGCAGCCACGCCGCCGCGACGCCCGCTTCAAAAGGCGTCATGCCCGACGTCGCCAGTCCCAGGATCATGCCAGCCAAGACGTCGCCCGCCCCGCCCGTGGCAAGCCAAGGCGGCGCGTTGGTATTAACCACAGCAAGGCCATCCGGGTGCGCAATAACCGTATCGGCCCCTTTTAATAAAACGGCGCAGCCTGCGCGTTTAGCGGCTTGGCTCGCCCGCGTGATTTTGTCGCCCGTGCCCGCACCCAGATCCGGAAACAAACGTAAAAACTCGCCTTCATGGGGGGTTAAAATGCATTCCTGATGCAGTGTTTGGAAAAGTTCGTCTGGCTTTTCAGCAAAAAGCGTTAAAGCATCCGCATCCAACACTGTTGTCTTTCCGGTCGCGAGCCCCGCCAGAATAAAGGCTTTTCCCGCCGGATCGCGCCCCAAGCCCGGCCCCATTAATAAACTGCGCCGCTGGGGGTCTTCGGCCAGGGCTTGCCAGGCCGTCAAATCATCCGCTTGCCGAACGATGACGCTTTCCAGCGCCTGCGCATATAAAGAGACGGCCTCAGCCGGAGCGCCGATGGTGACCAGCCCCGCCCCCATACGCTGCGCCGCGCGCGCGGCCAACCGCGCCGCCCCCGTCATGACACCGCCGCCTAAAATCAACGCGTGGCCGCGCGTATATTTATGAGACGTGGCAGATGGCAAGGGTAGATGTTCCAGCCATAAATCTTTTTTGTTTTCCAGCGTTACAAGGTCTTCTGCATTCAAAATCGGATCGGGAATACCTATATCGGCGACAAAAATCTCGCCACACAAGGCGACCCCTGGCAGCAAAACATGCCCGCGTTTTTTTCGAAAGAACGTCACCGTCGCAGCACAAACGGGGGCTGCACCCAAGATTTCCCCCGTATCGCCCGCAACGCCGCTGGGAATATCAACGGCCAAGACAGGCAGCTTGCGCGCCGCCCATTCTTGAAACAAGGCAGGCAACAGACCATCCAAAGGCCGGGCTAGACCCGTGCCAAACAAAGCGTCGATAATCAGCTCTGCCGACCCCGTCGTCTGTTCCGATAGCGTTTCAATATCACCCCCCCACGCTTCCTTGGCCGCCGCAGCTTCTGCCGACAAAACGCCCGAAGGCAAGGCCGCGACCCGAACGTCCCAGCCTGCTTTGCGCAAAGCTGTTGCCGCCACAAAGCCGTCGCCGCCATTATTGCCAGGGCCGCAAACGACCAAAACAGGGCGCGGGGTCCATTTTTGTTGCACGACATCGGCGACCGCCCTTCCCGCAAGCGCCATCATACGGTCAAGCGAGATGATATCGGCTTGATGGGCGGCGCGCTCGACCCGGCGCATGCCCGCACAGGAAAGAACCGCCGCTTGACGCGAGGCCGTTTCATCAAACATCAAAAGATCCTTTCCTAGATACCCATCAACAAGAAATGATTTTAACCGTCCTTCGGCGGGGATCAAGGTTTTCCCCTCTGCGCAGATCTGTTAATCTGCCGCCATGACACAGACGCCCCCCTCTTCCGATCCGCGCCTTTACCTGATTGACGGTTCTGGCTTTATTTTTCGCGCTTACCACGCGTTGCCGCCCATGAACCGTCCCGACGGCACGCCGGTCAACGCGGTTTACGGCTTTTGCACGATGCTGCAAAAGCTGATGAACGATATGGGGGCCACGCGGATCGCCGTCATTTTCGACGCCGCGCGCAAAACGTTTCGGCAAGACATCTATCCGGCTTATAAAGCCAACAGGCCCCCACCCCCGGAAGATTTGATCCCCCAATTCCCGCTGATCCGCGAGGCGACCCGCGCTTACGGCCTGCCCTCGATCGAGCTTGAGAATTTCGAAGCCGATGATTTGATCGCGTCTTACGCCCGGGCGGCGCTGGCCGAGGGGCAAAAGGTGCGCATTGTCTCGGCGGATAAAGACCTGATGCAACTGGTCCGCCCCGGTGTCGAGTTGTTCGACCCGATGAAAGCGACCCCCATCGGGGCAGCCGAAGTCGAAGCCAAGTTTGGCGTGTCGCCCGAAAAAGTGACGGATGTGCAAGCGCTGGCAGGCGACAGCACCGACAATGTCCCTGGCGTTCCGGGCATCGGCGTTAAAACGGCGGCGCAGCTGATCGGCGATTTTGGCGATTTGGAAACCTTGCTGGCCAAAGCGCATACGATCAAACAGCCCAAACGCCGCGAAGCTCTTCTGCAAAACGCGGATCTGGCGCGTATTTCAAAAAGGCTGGTGACGCTGGATGAAGCCGCACCGCTTCCCCTTCCCCTTGACGCTTTACGGCTTGAACCCGATGGCATGGAAGCGCGCGTGGCCTTTCTGCGGCAACAAGGCTTTGCTTCGCTTATCGCGCGGCTTAAGAACAAGACGGAGACCTCTCTTCCTTCTGCGGCACTATCGGATCAAAGCGTGTCCCCTTCTTCAGATAAAACAGAATCTCCGGAAAAAGACGCCGAAAAGACGGCACTTCTCGCAGCTCTGACGGCTGCCGAATCCACGTACCAATGCCTTCAAACGCCCGAAGATCTTCAGCGCGTGGTGGACGAAGCGCGCGCCTCGGGCCGCGTTGCCATCGACACAGAAACGGATTCGCTGGTGCCCAGCACAGCCAAGCTTGTTGGCATTTCGTTGGCCATCGCGCCTGGAAAAGCTTTTTACATTCCGGTCGCCCACACCGACCCCGCGGCGGGCCCCGAAGGCGGCTTTGCCTTTCACGATCAAACGGGCCCCCAGCAAATCCCCTTGGACAGCATTCGCGCCATCTTGCGCCCACTATTGCAAGACGACGCCACGCTGAAAATTGGCCACAACATCAAATACGATATGGAGGTGTTGACCGCGCACGGCTTCGGCCCCATCGCGCCTTATGACGACACCATGCTTTTATCTTATGTCTTAGAGGCAGGCCTGCACGGCCACGGGCTGGATGAACTGGCGCTGCGCCACTTTCAGCACAAAATGATCTCTTTTGACGATGTCACGGGCACAGGCCGCGCGCGGATAACGTTTGATCGCGTGCCTTTGGATCTGGCCACCGATTATGCCGCCGAAGACGCCGATTTCACCTTTCGCCTTTGGCTTTATTTGCGACCGCTTGTCGCGCAAAGCCACGTCATGCGCGTCTATGAACGGATCGAGCGCCCGCTTGTCCCCATTGTCGCCGCCATGGAAGAAGCAGGCATTTGCATTGATGCCGATCTGTTGCGCGTCCAAAGCGCGCGTCTGGCCGAGCGCATGCAAAAACTGGAAACCGAGATTCACGCGCTGGCGGGCCACCCGTTCAACCTAGCGTCCCCCAAACAATTGGGCGAAGTTCTTTTCGCCGAGCAAGGCCTTCCCGGCGCTGTCAAAAGCAAAACGGGCGCGTTCAGCACCAGCGCCGATGTGCTGGAGCCGCTGGCCGAGACCTATCCCCTTGTTGCCAAGCTTTTAGATCACCGCGGCCTTGCCAAGCTGCGCAGCACCTATACCGATGCGCTGCCGGGGCAGATCCAAGCCAAAACCGGGCGCGTCCACACATCGTTTTCGCTGGTGGGCGCGGCAACGGGGCGTCTGTCGTCAACCGATCCCAATTTGCAAAACATCCCAATCCGCACCGAAGAAGGCCGCGCGATACGCCAAGCCTTTATCGCCGCGCCCGGCCATGTGTTGCTGTCGGTCGATTATTCGCAAATTGAATTGCGCTTGGCCGCCGAAGCTGCCGAGATCAAAACCTTGATCCAAGCCTTTGCCGACGGCGTCGATATTCATGCGCTGACGGCGGCACAAGTCTTTGGCCTGCCATTGGAAGAAGTGTCAGCCGAGCGCCGCCGCGCGGCCAAAGCCATTAATTTTGGCATTGTGTACGGCATCAGCGGGTTTGGCCTTGCCAAGCAAATCGGTTGCAGCCCCGGCGAAGCCGCGGCCTTTATCCGCGATTATCTGGATCGCTTTCACGAACTGCGCGATTGGATTGAAACGACCAAGGCCTTTGCCCACGCGCACGGCTATGTCGAAACGCTTTTTGGCCGCCGCGTTCATGTTCCCGGCATTCGCGAAAAGCTCGCGGTCCGCCGCGCTGGAGCCGAACGCCAAGCCATCAATGCCCCCTTGCAAGGCACAGCCGCCGATATCATCAAACGCGCCATGATCCGCTTGCCCAGCGCGCTAACCGAGGCGGGACTTCAGGCCAAATTATTGCTTCAGGTTCATGACGAATTGATCTTGGAAGTGCCCGAGGCTGAGATCACGCAAACAGCGCCGCTGGTTCAACGCGTGATGGTCGAAGCGCCGTTGCCGGTTCTTCAGATGAAAGTCCCGCTGGTTGCCGAAGCTGGCTTTGCCGCCAACTGGGCCGCCGCGCATTAAAAAAGCAACCGAATCTAGACCGGGCCACCATCTTTCGAGAGACCTGACGGGGGCGTCTTTGCCGCACGCGAAGGCGCAGCTGGCGGCGCGGCCTCTGGCGCAGAGATGACAGCCTTCTCCGGTGCGGCAGGCGTTTGAGGCGCGACGGGCGCGCCTTCTTTTTTCAGACAGCATGTCTCGACCTGCTGGCAGCAAGCCTGCGGTAGATTTGCGGCAGCTTGAACCTTTTCAGCCGGTGACGGCGCGCTTTTTTTATCGGCAACCTTTTCGCTTTTGGCAAACAAACTTCCAAGACGGGTTCGCGCTTGATTGGCCAGCGCTAGGCTTGATGTCATCAGCCCGCCCGCCGCAAGCCCCAAACTTGTCGTCGCCAAAAGTTGCCCCGCCGGAAGAATGCCCATAAAATGCGTGAAAGCCGCGGTGCCATGATGCAAGGCCTGCCCCAAAGACGCCGCACCCAAACCCGTGACGGCTTGCGGAAACAAATGACCCAGGACTTCGCCGCCGACCCCCAGCATCGCGACCGTTCCAATCACACCGATGGTCCGCAAAGCATAAGGCAAGCCACGGATAAGCCCACGCCCCACGCGCGGCAAACGAATCTTGCTTTGAGGGTTCATCAAAGATGCCGCGACGTTATCGGCGCGAATAACACCCAAGACAGCGCCATAGACGCCCAATGTCGTTGTCACGCCAACAATGCCCATCGCGGCGGCTTGCATCAAAAGCGGATGCCCACCCAAAAGACCGTTGGCAACCAGAAGGATCTCCGTCGATAAGATAGCGTCTAATAAAACAAGATCTTTTAAAAGACGGCGCTCTTTAGGATCCTGCCCCCAAAACCGGTCAAGAAAGGACGGCGCTTTCTTTGCTGCCAAAGCGCCTTCATCCTTTTTGATCTCCACAGGCTTTTCCGGCGCAGGGGATATTTCTTGTGGCGCGCCGCGCAAACGCGCGCGGATGGCGTGCGCATATTCATGAACTTTGTGCGCGCCCTCGATGGCTAAATAGCAGCCGCCGAGCCCAAGAAGGATCTGCGGCAGCAAAGGAAACACGGCCCCCGCCGACAAGATGACGGTTGAAAGAACGGCCTTGTTGACCAAAGAGCTGCCAACGATTTTCGCCCAAACGGTATATTCGCGCTGCTGCGCGATGGCGCTTTCATTAACTTGATGCGAACAAACGGCGGTATCGTCTACAACCACGGCAGAAGCTTTTGAGATCGCCGGTTTTGACAAAGCGGCGATATCGTCGGCAGCCGCAATCGCTGGCTTGGCTAACGCGACAACGTCATCGGCCAAAATAGCCGCATTACGCCCCATTTGCTCAAGAAACCCACCCATTTGTTGAAAAAAGGCCAAAAACGCCGACATAACAAAATCCCTTTCCTTTACACGGGCTCAGGCTATGCCATAGGAATGGGAAAAAATAAAATAGTTTCGAGCCCAAGTAATGATAACGTATCCTCCAGAGGACCGTCATTATACCTTTTACATATATTAGATTATTCTCATGATGAATCGCTTTCTCACATCTTCGGGTCATCCTTGGACAGGCTCTCATCGCGCTTGTGCGCAATCGTCTTGTCTCGTCGATTGTTGCGCGTTTCCTCAAGACAGAAAGGGCTATTTCATTATTCTTCAGCCCGGCGAATTAAACTTTGTGCGACATCTCGGCGCCTCGATACGCCACCTAAAAATTATAGACGACAATTTTTTTGGCGGACAAAAAGCCGTATGCATAGCCACAAACAAGCTTTGCTGTGACTTGGGGTGGAAGCCCTATGATTGCCGCACCCACCCGGTCTTTCCCTGTGTCGGAGAAGATGGTGCTTTTTACTATAAATACGACCCTCACTGCCGCGCGTTTCAGCATGAACTGTTTGGCTGGCATTTGACAGATGTCGCCAGGCTCATCTCAGGGCAGTTCATAGAAAACCCAAGTCTTATCGATTTTTATCGCGCGTGCTTACAAGACGAAGACGATCTGTCACCGCCGCAGCCCTTTCATAAATTGACATACTTTATGCAGAAACAGGCAAGCGCCATCGCGCGCTATGGATCTTCGTTGACCTCGCCTCTCTGAAAGAGATGGCAAGACGCGAGCCGCCGCACAAAAAACGTTTGCGCGCCATTAAACGCGCGTGCTTCCAGAAAGAAGGGTCTTCTTCCGAGAAAGAAAATCGTCATAGCTCACGAAAAGCCCCAGCCGCGGCGTGTTGATCAGATGCCCCGCCTGATCATAACTTTCCGACCGATCCGGATCGCCTTTATACTTGCTCGTAAAAACGTCGCCTTTTTGCACAAAGCCAAGCTTTGAGAGAAGCTTCTTGCTGTACAGATTTTCAGGATGAACCGTCGCATAAAAAGTCTTCAGGTTCAAAAACGCGCCAAAGCGCTGCATGACATAGGCGCATGCTTCCGTTCCGATTTTGCAGTTTTGGTTGCGCTTATCGATGAAATACCCAATCTCGGCCTGCCGTTTTTGTTTATTGTAATCATAGACCATGATCGAGCCAATGACTTGGGACGTCTTCCGATCCACAACCGCAAGATAGAAATCCTTTCTGTCTTTTTGCTTTTGATGCGACAGCGCCGCATTCAAAAACCCCATCGGCCCGCCGTAGGTTTGACGCAAATGCACGAAAAAAATATTTGTATCAATTTCCTGAAGAGCGCTGATGTCATCCAAAACAAACTCACGAATAATGAGACGGTCAGAAACCACATCGGCATCCGTCTCAAACGGTTTCGACGTTCCTTGGGGCATAAAATCGGCTAACAACATAACAATCTCCATTTATTTTATTTTTTGAGGTTTATCAGAAGCGTTATTCCACATAATTTCAAACTGATCTCTAAATGAATCCGCCAACACGGCTGAGTTCACCATCAAAACCCTTGGCGGATTGGGCGCGCTGAAATCGATCAGGGCAAAACTGTTGGCAAACACATAAAACGGCGCAACCGTCGATTTCATTTCCTTTAAAAATCTGTACTTCAAATAATGAACGTTGGGCGGTTGATCCACATCCAGTTTCGGCGCCAAGATTCGGATCTGGACCCCTTCTAATTTTTGCATCCGGGCAAGATGAACGAAATAATAGTCCTTCAGATGTTTTCTGAAGATATCGTTGTCGACATTGCAGACGCAAATCGGCTTGGTCCCATCGCGGGCAGAAGGTTTGGTTGCCGCTTCATAGACCTGATCGATAAAGAATTTGAAGTTTTCAAATCCCTCTAAAGTGACCACATTCTCCGACCGCCTTTTGACCCCATCGTCCGGAATAAACTCGATATCGTAAGCGGCAAAAATCTGAACGATTTTGTCAATCGACGAGCTGTGCCCCTGAACCCGGCCTTTTTCGATGTTGCGGATGGTGTCAACGCTCAACCCCGTCTTTTGAGCCAAAACATCGGCACTCCAATCCAACAAACCTCGTGCGCCCCTTATTTGCGGTCCCGTTATCATTTGGCATCCGATCTTGGTTAACATTCACGGTTTCCATGAAAGATATTCCATGAAATCACGATGATCAAGTGGCAAAATGCTTTCTAAATCGGGCTGTTTCTTACCAAATTTTGGCACTATGCCGTGTTTTCATGAATATTGTTCACGAAAACACGTATTTTAAATTGCTTTCACCCCAGCCATCCGGTAAGTTGCCTTCATAGGGCGGATATCTTGGCTTTTATAAATTTTCAAATGGAGACAGATAATGTTCGATTTTGAAACCGTTATGATGAAACACAGCGAAGGCCTGATCCAACAGATCGTGGATACGTGGGAACGCTATAACGGCGTCCGTCAAGAAAGCCCCATGATGCTTGAAGAACGCTGGGAGCGTTTCATTCGCGCGACGAATGACAATCTGTCGCGCATGCCAGCCTCTGTCGCGGCCTGCCGCTAAGGAGCGTCGAGATGGCAAAATTTCTAACCGCCAAGACCCCCGAAGAGCTTTTCGCAGAAGCGACAGAAGGCGCCCAACTTTCCGCTGGCGAGCTTCGTCTTTTGACCGCAGGGCTGGCGGCCCTTCGTAAGACCGATACCCATTCTCTAAACAACATCGAGCATAACGCGTTGAATGGCATGATCGCCTACGTCGCTCACACGCAAAACATCAGCGAGCGTTCAGTTTCGCAGTTTCTTCTGACAAAGTTTCAAGTTGGCGACCTTCGAGAAATGCCCGCGCACCATTTTCAGACCGCTTTAGAATATCTCGTCGATTGGGACACCGTCAAAAGCATAAACTAATTTGCAGCCACAAGATTGAAACACGCATCGGCTACAAACAAAGCCCCCCTCAAGATTTAATAAATAACCTCTATGATGCTTTTCGCAACAACAGATCGCTTTAATCTTCGCACCGTAGAGAGAACCGACAAAGCAGCGATCATCGAGGTTTGCGGCGACCGACGGGTTTCCCTTTCCATGAGCAACATGCCGCACCCTTTTACGGAAACGCATGCAGATGCTTATTTGAATTTGGTTATCGGTTCTTATAACGAGAACATGCCTATAACCTTTGCAATCGCAGATAAGAGCGCCAATCGCTATTTAGGCCTTGTTGGCCTTGCCCCGGCAAGATGTCGAGAAAAAGGAAATCTTGTTTCTATCCCCGACAAAGCAGAGCTTTTTTTTCCTTTCTGCCACACATCAAGTGCGGGGTATTGTTCCCAAAGCTTCAAAAATTATCATGGAAATGGCTTTTTGGCAGCCGACGCCCGAACAAAGCCATCCACGACCACAGGACATGAAAGAAGCGAAATGGACAGAGAATGGGTTGTCCTTTGCCTCTTGGCAAAAAAAGATTTCGACCGTATTTGCCGAGATAAATCCTCATAATGCTTCCTCGCTCCGTGTTGCAAGAAAGCTGGGCTTCACCTGCCCCGACCCATCCTTTTTGATTGTCAAAAAAGGTGGGCCAAGAGGCGCTGTTAGCCTCCAAAAGTGGATCCTTACGCGCAGTCAGTATTTGAAAAATGCCGCTATCTGATAATGGGATATGATGAATGGTGAAAACAAAAGGAGAAACCTTGAACCGGATTGACGAGGCCAAGCTTGCTTTTGATCCTCTTGTTGCCGTCGTCCGGTTAAAATTTTAACGATTTGTTTTGATAAAATTTTTTACCATAAAGCCCTTGGATCGTTATCATCTGCTCTCCTTTTTTTGAAAGGATCCTCCAATGGAAGATGTTAAGTATGCCGGTTTCTGGCGACGCGCAGCGGCACTATTCGTTGATTCTATCGTTACATCCCCTTTAATCTTTTTAATTATGTGGACGCAGACGAATAATATTTCATTGTATGCTGTCATAATCATTCCCATAACTATTATCGGATGGATTTATAATGGGTATTTTTTGAAAAGATGGGGCGCAACGATTGGAAAGATGGTTCTTAAAATTAAGGTCACTGGATTAGGTGGTGAAGCCCTAAGTTATAAACAGATATTTTATAGATATGTCGTGTATTTCGGGTTACCTGCTTTATCTTTGGTTTGCTTCCTTTACTTGTATAAAGATATGGATGTCGCCTCTTTTGATTCTTTGGATACAAAAGCGAAGGTCGATTACATCAAAACAAATGCGCCCCCCATGCAATCATGGATAAATTTGGGAATCAATTTATGGTTTTGGGGCGAGTTTCTCGTTTTGATCTTCAACAAAAGGAAACGGGCAATACACGACTTCATGGCGGGAACGGTTGTCGTTCATACGAATAAGGGCGGCTTGTAGGGGGGGGGCGTTTTGTGAACCCCAAAGGGTTCAAGTCGGTCTGTATCAATGGTGACCCCGATGGGACTTGAACCCATGGCCCTCTGATTAAAAGTCAGATGCTCTACCAACTGAGCTACGAGGTCTTCGCGTGAGGGGGAGAAAACAGGAAACTTCAGACAAAGTCAATCGTTCCCTTTATTTTTTTTATAAAAACTATCTTTCTCTTCCCCTTGCGCCCTGTTCTTAAGGGTTTTGCGCCTTATTTCTTCCGAGAAAGGCTGACGCTCTTAGGCACATTAACCTTTTGATCGCCCCCCTTGCTGTTTAGAGCAAGAGCTTTATACTTCGTTTTTTAAGTCCATTAAAACAAGATAAGGTCTTTTCTAATGTCGTCTTCCCGGTTTTGGAGCGCCTCGACCTTTGGCGGGCTCCTTTTGGCTGCCACCACAGCTCTCGCAGCTTCTGGCGCTGGAAATGCAAAGCTTGTTCTGAAAGGCGAGGCCGCCGGTGATGAAGGTTTTTACACGTTGCTTGATCGCGGGCGTGAGATCATGGCGGTTCATGTCGTTTGCGGTAGCGCGGGCGCGCGGCTTGATTTTTGGGATGAAGCCAGCGGAACGCCTTATCCGCCTGCGCAGCCCATCCGCGTCGCAAACGGGTTCCCCTTTCAATCTGGCCTGTTTTTTGCGCGTGATTTTTGTACCTGCGACGAAGCGCGAACACCCAACGATGTCGCCGCGCGCAAACTTTTAGGAAAACTGCGCCGCCACTATTTTCCACAAGCAGCGCCCGTTGATCCGTTTTAAAAGCTTTTAGCTAAGGCGCGGCAGACGTTTTCGCTGACAAAGGAATGGACATCACCGCCTAAGCGCGCGATCTCTTTGACAAACGACGACGAGATAAATTGGTGCCCATCTGAGGCCATCAGAAAGATCGTTTCGATGTCGCGGCTCAGCCGAAAGTTCATCCCGGCCATTTGGATTTCATATTCAAAATCCGATACCGCCCGCAAGCCGCGAATAATGACGCTCGCCCCACAATCGCGCGCAAAGTGAACCAACAAATTACTGAAGGGGCGCACGTCGATCCGCGCCCCTGCCGCGATCAATGGCGCCACCTCTTCTTCGACCAAGCACACGCGCGTCGCGCAATCGAATAAAGGCCCTTTGCCCGGATTTTCGGCAACGCCGATAATCAACCGGTCCACAAGCTTTGACGCGCGGCAAATGATTTCCCGATGGCCTAACGTGATCGGATCAAACGTACCGGGGTAAAGGCCAACACGTTTTTCGATCACTGCAGGATCAGGCTTCGCCGCCATTTTCGCTTCCTTCGTTTTCAGAAACGGTTTCGTCATCGTCGCCAGATTGATCGTCCAGCGTCGCAACCGAGACAACGCGCTCTTCCGATTCAATACGGAACAAGGTCACGCCTTGCGTCCGGCGGCCCGCAATGCGGATGTCATCCGTCTTCATACGGATAATCTGCCCGCCGTCCGTGACCAGCATAACCTCTTGCCCCGTTGCAATCGGGAAGGTCGCCACAATCGCGCCATTGCGGTCGGACATATCCATGTTCCAGATGCCCATGCCGCCACGGCCTGCAATGCGGTACTCGTAAGACGATGTTCGTTTGCCATAACCGCGTTCGGTGACCGTGAGCAGGAACTCTTCCTGCGCCGCTAATTGCGCAAAACGCTCAGCCGACAGCGTGATATCGGCGTTTGTCGTCTCCTCGTCGTCCGACGACGTTTGCTGAGGTTCCTCCGCACCGGTATCGCCCGCCAAGGCGCGACGTTGAGCTGCGGCTTGTTTAAGGTAAGCGGCGCGTTCTTCTGGCGTCGCATCGACATGGCGAAGAACCGACATCGAAATAACGGCATCGTCTTTGCCAAGGCGAATGCCGCGCACGCCAACCGACGTACGGCCTGCGAACAAGCGCACATCGGTGACAGGGAAGCGAATGGCTTTGCCTTTTTTTGTCGCCAGCAAGAAATCGTCCGTTTCAAGACAGGTGCGCACGGCGATCAAGTGATCTTCTTCTTCCAGTTTCATCGCAATCAGGCCGCTGGCGCGGACATTGCTGAAATCAGAAAGCTTGTTCCGGCGAACCGTGCCTGCCGACGTCGCAAAAACGATGTGCAGCATCTCCCACAAGGCTTCATCTTCCGGCAGATGCATCACGGTCGTGATTACCTCGCCCGCCTCTAGCGGCAACAGGTTCACCAAAGCTTTGCCGCGCGATTGCGGGTTGCCAAGCGGAACTTTGTACACTTTCAGTTTATAGACCTTGCCCAGCGACGAGAAGAACAGCATCGGCGTATGGGTCGAGGCCACGAAGATATCGTTGACAAAATCTTCGTCCTTCGTCGCCATGCCCGTACGGCCTTTGCCGCCGCGCTTTTGCGCGCGATAGGTCGCCAAAGGCACACGTTTGATATAGCCAGCATGGCTGACCGTGACCACCATGTCTTCGCGCTGGATCAGGTCTTCAATATCGGCTTCAAACTCTTGCGTTTCGATCGTCGTCCGGCGCGGCGTCGCGAAACGATCGCGCACATCCGTCAATTCGTCCGTCATAATGGCCAGAACGCGCGCGCGATTAGCCAGAATATCAAGATAATTGGCGATTTCGGCAGCGACTTCTTTCAAGTCATTGCCGATCTTGTCGCGCTCAAGCCCCGTTAAACGATGCAAGCGCAGGTCCAAAATGGCTTTGGCTTGCGTCTCGGTCATCCGGTACGTGCCATCGGGCGCCAGCGCGGTTTCATCGACCAACGCGATCAAAGGCGCGACATCGCCCGCGGGCCAAGCGCGCGCCATCAATTCCTGTTTGGCAATCGACGGATCGGAAGCTTTGCGGATCAACGCGATGACTTCGTCGATATTCGCGACCGCAACGGCAAGGCCAAGCAAAATGTGGGCACGCGCGCGGGATTGTTCCAATTCATATTCGGTGCGGCGCGTAATGACACGTTCGCGGAAATGAAGGAAAGCGCCTAAGACGTCGCGCAGGTTCATCAGTTCAGGGCGGCCACCGTTCAGCGCCAGCATATTCACGCCAAACGACGTTTGCAGCGGCGTATGCTTGTAAAGCTGGTTCAAAACAATGTCGGCCATCGCGTCGCGTTTGATTTCAATCACGATGCGCACGCCGTCGCGATCCGATTCATCGCGCAGATCCGAAATGCCTTCGATTGTTTTATCTTGCACGCATTCGGCGATGATCTCGATCAGGCGCTTTTTGTTTTGCTGATACGGAATCTCAGTGACAATGATCGCTTGGCGGTCTTTGCGAACTTCTTCGATTTCCGTGCGCGCGCGCATAATGATGCTGCCGCGCCCCGTATGGAATCCCGCCCGGCAACCGGCATGCCCCAAGATAAGGCCGCCTGTCGGAAAATCGGGGCCGGGGATGATCCCCATCAGCTCGTCAATCGAAAGCTCGGGGTTGCGGATCAACGCGATACAGGCATCGCACACTTCGCCTAAATTATGGGGTGCAATGTTTGTGGCCATACCGACCGCAATACCGCCCGCACCATTGACCAAAAGATTTGGGAAGCGCGCCGGTAAAACCGTGGGCTCCATCGTGATTTCGTCATAGTTCGGCTGGAAATCGACCGTGTCTTTATCGATATCGTCCAACAGCGTTTCGGCGGATTTGGCCAAACGCGCTTCGGTATAACGCATAGCGGCTGGCGGATCGCCATCCATCGAGCCAAAGTTCCCCTGCCCGTCCACCAGCGGCAAACGCATCGAAAAATCTTGCGCCATGCGGACCATGGCATCGTAAATCGCCGCGTCGCCGTGCGGGTGATATTTACCCATCACGTCACCGACGATACGCGCCGATTTTTTATACGGTTTGGTGCTGTCGTACCCGCCTTCTTTCATGGCGTACAGAATGCGGCGATGCACGGGCTTTAACCCGTCGCGCACGTCTGGAAGTGCGCGGCTGACGATCACGCTCATGGCGTAATCGAGGTACGAGCGGCGCATCTCGTCTTCGATCGTTACAGGAGAGATATCCGAGGCCGGGGCCCCCGTGATGATGTCGGTCACGCGTCTAATCCGTTTGAAAAACAAGAAGAATGAAGAAGTTTGAACGTGAGGCCGAAGCTAGCACGCCGCCGCCGCGGTTTCCAGCCCTAAAATGAACGATATCTATCGTACTATCAACATGTTAGCCTTTATCCTTGGGCACACGCCTTCCCCCAAAGCTTGTCGAGGCGTTGAGAGAGCCTTGGACTGCAAACCACTTGTTAACGAATAGTCTTTTATAAGCGAAAAAGGATCGTATTTTAGCCGAGAAAGGGGTGCGTCATGACAGGAAAGCAAACGGAAAAAGCGGGGCAAATCGCTCTGTTGATCGGCTTGCTGGCCTTAAGCGGTTGCAGCAGCCTGACGCCGCAAGAGCAACGCATGATGACAGGCGCCATGATCGGCACGGCAGCAGGCGCGGCAGGCACGGCGATGCTGGGCGGCTGCGTTGCTTGCGGCGCGGCGATTGGCGGCGTGGTCGGCGCTGGCACGGGCTATATTGTCGATCAGATACAGGGCGATTCGTCGTCCAGTTCCTCTGCCTCGTCGTCGTCAAACAGCGGCAGCTATTATCGAGGCTATTAACCCCACGGTCGATGAATGTCTTTAGAAAGCCCCTTTTCGCAAGAGACGCCGGGCTATCTGGACGGCGACCTTTTAACCTATATCGGCAACAAGCGCGCGCTTCTTCCTCTGATCAACAGTGGGATTGATTTGGTTTGCGCGGCGCTGGGGAAAGAAAAACTGCGCTTTCTGGATTTATTCGCTGGCAGCGGCGTTGTCTCGCGCCTGATGAAAGCGCGCGCGTCGTTTTTATGGGCTAACGATGCCGAATATTATGCACGGGTCGTCAATGCCTGTTATCTGCGCAACGCGCGCGGCAAAACATGGCAAACAGCGCCGAAGGCGCTTGAAAGCCTTCGCGCGGCGATCAAGGCCGCGCCGCGTCCCGGCTTTTTGGCCGAGTTGTACGCGCCGCGTGACGACAACGCGATCGCGCCGCATGAGCGCGTTTTTTATACCAAGCGCAACGCCGACTATCTGGATACGGCCCGACAACATATTGGCGACTTGCCGCCCGCGCTGCAGACGCTGTTTTTAGGGCCATTATTGGTCGATGCGTCGATCCACACCAACACGGGCGGCGTCTTCAAAGGGTTTTACAAGGGCCGCGACGGGCGCGGCGCTTTTGGCGGCGCGGGCGGCAACGCCTTGACGCGCATCACAGCGCCGATCTCAGTGCGTTTGCCTGTTCTGTCGCGCTATGCCTGCCCTGTCCAAGTCACGCAAAAAGACGCCTTAACGCTGGCGCAATCTATCGATGAAGCCGTCGATCTGGTTTATTTGGATCCGCCTTATAACCAGCATCCGTATGGGTCCAATTACTTTATGCTGAACCTGATCGCGTCGTATCAGCGCCCCGAGACCATCAGCCCTGTCAGCGGGATTCCGACCGATTGGACGCGCAGCGCTTTTAACAAACAAAACGAAGCCGCGGCGGCCTTGTTCGAGATTATCGATACGCTGAAGGCGCGGTTTTTCTTGATTTCCTACAACAGCGAAGGCTTCATCACGCCGCGCGTCATGAAAGAGAACTTACGCGCGCGGGGCAAGGTTCAGATCTTGCAGACGCGCTATAATACCTTCCGCGCCAGCCGCAATCTGGCCGCGCGCGCCAAACATGTCACCGAATATTTGTTTTTGTTAGACAGGGCTAGTTAAGGCAATAAGCGCGTACGCTGCCATACCGCCCAACAAACGCGGAAAATAAAGCCAACAACCCGCAAACCAGCACAACGGCAGGCCCCGATGGGATCGCGCCGCCGCTATAGGACAAAAGAAGACCGCCAACGACGCCCCCAACGCCAATCAGCATGGCCAGCGGCATCATGCCGTCAAGCGTTCGCACCCAAAAACGCGCGGCAATAGCTGGCAAGATCATGAGGCCCAAAGCCATCAACGTCCCCAGCGCTTGAAACGCGGCGACAAGATTAAAAACAAGCAAACAAAAGAAAGCCATGCCGGTCCAACTTCCGCGACGCCGTCCGCCCGCCAAAGAGGCTTTCATAAAATCTGGATCGAAACAGTCGATCACAAGTCGCCGATACATCACGGCCAAGCCCCCTAAAGACAACCAGGCAACGACCATCACCAGCATCAACGAAGGCCCGTCAATGGCAAGGATATTCCCGAAAAGAAGATGCAGAAGATCCAGACTGTTCCCGCGCATCGCGATCAGCGTGACGCCGACCGAAAGCGACAACAGATACATCAGCGTAAAAGCCGCATCTTCTTTCAAATTGGTCATGCGGATTAAAAGCGCGGCGCACAGCGCCATAAAAACGCCAGCCAGCAGCCCCCCAAGCGACAAAGGCCAAAGCGACAAACCAAAAGCCATAAAGGCCGCGGCAACGCCCGGCAAAACGGCATGACTGATCGCATCGCCCAACAAAGTCATGCGCCGCAGATTCATAAAAACGCCCAAAGGCGTGCCGCCAATGGCCAAAATGCACCCTGCCGCCAAAGCGCGGCGCATAAAGGCATAATCGGTAAAGGGCGCTGTGATCGCCTCAAGCATGGTCGTGCCCCGCTGTATCGGTTGAAGCTGCCGGCGTTTTGATCTCGGCCATATCAAGATCGAACGATAAAAGTTTCTGTTCAAACAGCGCATGCGTATGCCCGCGCCCCAAACAATGACCCGCCAGCAAAAAGGATTCAGGAAAATATTTTCGGATCATCAAAAGATCGTGCAACACGCAGATAATCGTGCGGCCTTTGGCATGCCAATCCAATAAAATCTGCATAAGTTTTGCTGTCGTCTCGGCATCGACAGCGGCAAAAGGCTCATCCAGCAAAATAACGCAAGCATCGGTCAACATAACGCGCGCAAACATCAACCGTTGGAACTGCCCGCCTGACAAGCCTTCAATACCGCGATCGGCCATGCCTGTCAGACCGACATCTTCCAGCGCCTTCTCAATTCGTTTTTGCATCGCTTGCGTGATACGCGCGGCACTGCCAATCTCAGGCCAGAAGCCCGTCATCATCGCTTGCCGCAATGTAATGGGAAAATCACGCGCCAACGCCGCGCTTTGCGGCAGATAGGCGATCCGGCCCTTGGCTTCTGGCGCGATGACGATCCGGCCCTTCGCCACCGGCAAAATGCCTGCGATCGCCTTTAAAAGCGTTGATTTGCCCGCGCCATTGGGCCCCGCAATCGCCGTCAACGACCCAGCCGTAAAGCTGCCTGAAACATCGTGAACCGCCGTATTTTTTCCATAGCGAAGCGTGACATCTTCAAGACAGATAAGGGCAGAAGGATCCGTCATCAAAACCATCCTCAAAGAGCCAAAGCCCAAAAAGCCAACCCGCCGCACACCAAGGCCAAAACAGCAGCGACAGCCAAACGTTGCCCAAGACTAAAAGCAAAAAACATAGGATCGGCTCCTTAGGTGGATGTCGTCATCGTTGCGGGATCGGCCGCAGCGCAAAGCGCGCAACGTCCGGCAATTTCAAGCGCGCAGTGATCGGCCCGCGCCAAGAACCGAGACCCAGCGCGCGCAATCGCCCGGCACAAAGCAGGGTCATCGACTTCGACAACCTGCCCACAGCCCGTGCAAATAGCAAAAATCGAATGCGGCAAAACAGCCTTTTGACGCCCTGTATCTTCTTGCGCGCCGTCATGAACGCACACGACAAAGGCATTCAACGATTCAATCTTGTGGACGCGGCCCGCGCGGATCAACCGCTCAAGCGCGCGATAAACTGTCGGCGGCGACCGTAGGCCTTGCCGACGCAACAAATCCAAAATCGCATACGCCGACAAAGGTTTGTCCGCCGCGCGCAGCACAGCCATAATCTTGTCGCACGCTGATGCCCCACTGCCGCGCCGCGCGGTGCTTGTTTTTGTCAACAAAGCCATGTCTTGACGACCTTTCGTTGCCTTTTGTTTCCGGCGCTTGACTTCGGCTGCCGGAAAGCCCTAATGTTATATTATAACATATCACAATCTGCAACCCCCTTCCCAAACCGGAAATCACAATGTTGTCTTTCTTTGCGCGCTTTTTTGTTCTTGGTTTTCTGGCGATGGGGTGCCTTGGCGCGCTTCCGGTGAAAGCGGCTCCGCTACGCGTTGTTGCTAGCTTTAGTCTGCTTGGCGATATGGCCGCCACGATTGGCGGCGATGCGGTTGCCGTTCAAACCTTGGTCAAACCCGATAGCGACGCGCACACTTATCAGCCAACGCCGCGCGATGCCAAAGCCATCACCGAGGCCGATATTGTCCTTGTCAACGGCCTTGGTTTTGAAGGCTGGATGACACGCTTGGTTGGCGCTGCCCGCGCTGAAAACAAGCTTGTTATCGTCAGCCAAACCATCACGCCGCGCACCATGATCGACGAAGCCGAAGGAAAAATCACCGATCCCCATGCCTGGCAAGACGTTCGCAACGCGATGCGTTATGTTACCGTTATGGCCGAAGCTTTTGAAAAAGCGCGCCCGGACCAAGCCAGCGCGATTGCCGCCCGCGCCAAAACTTATTTGCAGCGCCTTGCCACACTTGATCAAGATATTCACACGCAAATCGCGGCCATCCCCCCCGCCAAGCGTCAAATCATTACCAGCCACGATGCGTTTGGCTATTTCGGCGCGGCTTATGGTGTGACCTTTCTTGCGCCGCAAGGCATCAGCACCGAAGCCGATCCCTCTGCCGCCACCGTTGCCAAGCTTATCAAACAAATCAAACAAACAGGCGTGCAAGAGGTCTTTATTGAGAACATGACCGACCCGCGCCTTGTTCAACAAATTGCCCGCGAAACAGGCGCGAAAAGGGGCGGCGAACTTTATGCCGACGCGCTTTCTGCTCCCAAGGGCCCAGCCCCGACCTATATCGCCATGATGGAATATAACGTGGCCCAATTGACGCGCGCGATGGCAAACGTCCAAAGCAAATAATCAACGCGCTTGGCGCGCATCATAGGCCGCGCGGTCTTTTTGAATGGCTGGCCATTCCTTTTCTGCCCACAAAGCCAAGGCTTCAACTTGCTTGTGTAGCCCCGCCCCACGCGCCGTCAGCGTATATTCAACGCGCGGCGGCACTTCGGGATACAGGCGGCGCGTGACCATACCATCACGCTCAAGATGCCGCAGCGTGGCCGTCAACATACGCTGCGAAATCCCGTCAACATCCTGACGTATTTCCGAAAAACGTAACGTTTGCGCCTGTGCGCGTGCCAGTGACATAATCACAAGCATAATCCATTTGTCGCCAAGCCGCGCCAACATCTCACGCATCGGACATTGAACTTTCTTAGGCGTACGCCGCGTTGTTTTGATCATCGCCGCCTCCATGGTTACTTTGAAGTAACTTACGAATAAGTATGTGCCCTCTTTTCAAGAACTGAGTTATCATATAATATATAGTATAGTTTTTCAACTATTGGACGCTTTCAAGGAGGTTTCCCATGTCATTCACCATCCTTCACGTCGACAGCAGCCCCAAAGGTGACCAATCTTTCTCGCGCGCTCTTTCGGCAGCCGCCGTTACAGCTTTAAAAGCCCTCCACCCCGAAGCCACCATCATCCGGCGCGACCTTGCGGCATCTCCCTTGCCTCATTTGACCGCAGCCATGATCGAGTCTTTCTATGTTCCGCCCGAATCCCGCACGGCAGAACAAAAAGCCGTGTTAAGTGTCTCAGATGAAATGGTGGATGAAATGATCGCCGCCGATGTGATCGTTCTGGGCGTGCCCATGTGGAACTTTGGCATCCCCTCTGGCACCAAAGCATGGATTGACCACGTCACGCGCCCGGGCCGCACCTTTCACTACACAGAAAAAGGCCCCGTTGGTCTTTTGGACGTCCATAAAAAAGTTATTGTGGCCTCGTCGCGCGGCGGCGTTTATTCGACCGGCGCGATCCAAAGCATGGACTTCCAAGAACCCTATCTCAAAACGATCTTAGGCTTTATGGGCCTGACCAACGTATCGTTTGTTCGCGCCGAAGGTGTCGGTAAAGGCACGCTGACCATTCCCGATGCCGTGGCCGCCGCACAACCCACGCTCAAGGTTCTTGCCGCCTAAGGCGGAAAGACTTCTTTCAGGAGGTTTACGATGAAAAAGCTTCTACTGTTAACAACCTGTCTGTTCACCTTACATGCGCAAGCCGCCATCGCGGCTGAAACTTATACGCTCGACAGCGACCACACGAACATCGTTTTCCACATCAACCATTTTGGCTTTTCGTCGCCATCGGGCAAGTTCCCGGGCGCGACGGGCACGCTGGTTTTAGATGAAGCGCACCCAGCGCAAAGCAAGGTCGAGGTCACGCTTTCACCAGCCAACGTCATCACAGGCATTCCCAAATTGGATGAACACCTCAAGACGAAAGACTTTTTTGATGTTGAGACCTATCCCGTCGCGACATTCAAAAGCGACCGCGTTGAGGTCACGGGCAAAGAGACGGCCCGCGTCCACGGTCTTTTGACCCTGCACGGCGCGACGAAGCCCATCACGCTTGAAACGCGCCTCAACAAAATCGGCGAGAACATGTTCAAAAAGAAGACAGCAGGTTTTACGGCTTCCGCGACATTAAAGCGTTCGGATTTTGGCATGATGACTTATCTTCCCGGCCTTGGCGACGAGGTCCAACTCGACATCAACGTCGAAGCCAACCGCCCCTAACCGGGCTGGGCCCGGGGCCTTCTGTTGGGGCTCATCGGCAACCCCTTGGGTATGCGGATACGTTCTGATACGCTGCGTTCGTCAAAAAACCGTGAAAAGGGAAGCCTTTGCACGGTTTTTTATTAGGCAAGGGGTGCGGGCGGCAAAGAAAAAAAGCGGCACGTCTTTTCTCTTTTCCGCTTTTCTGGTAATAACGCCCCATCATTTTTTTTGAGATTATGATGTTTCCTTTAACGAAAGAACAAATAGAGCGCGGTTATTTAACCCCGCAAGAAATGGGTGCCTTTTGGGACACAACGGTCTGCGAAAAACGCCTATCACCTGGGGAAGAATGGGCAGGCCACGTTGGCATGAAACGACGTCCAGCAACATTGTCGCTCAACGATCTGCCGAAAAACACAAACATCCCCACGCTTCACGCCCTTTTATCCCAAAAGGACCCGCATGTTTATCTGCGCCCGTTTGGTCTGCGCGACACAAAAGGCCTGACCCCACTTCTTCGGCTCGGCAATGTTTTTGATCACTTTCAAGGAGGCCTCTTTAAAAACACGCCGATGCTTGAGGGGCATGACGGAGATGCCTTATATACGCGCCCGGCGGATCCGGCTTTGATAACGTGGGAGCACCTTTTAAGCCTCCCCTCCACTTGGCTTTATCCAAGACAAGGCGAAGCCCACCTTGGTCTTTTCATGGACATCCATGAAGGGGCACATCTGATGCAGCTTTTTCCGGCCTTGCAAACGTCATTCTCATTGGACGAAAGCCAAGCCGCTCTCTATGCAGCCCTGTGCCTCAAACAAGAAAACCGAGCGGAATCACACGCTGACCTTCTTGCGGCGCTCGTTCTACGGCGCGATTTACCCGAAAGTTTAGAAAAAACTGCTTTTTTCGCTGAATTGATTGATTTTCGCTATCTCGAGCTTTTTTTATTCCCCAGTCACGCGACAGCGCCTCTACTCGAAGCCATGACGGCAGGGGCCTCGGACCTACCGAATCCGGATACAATTTTCGAGCTGACATGTGAGCTTCAGACACAAATTGCGACAACGCTGGGTCTCACGGGGGAGCCGGACTTTGCCTCCATTTGGCGCCGTTACCGCCGTAACGACCCCGATCTCCAAAATGAAGCCGAAATCGACATCGCCGTTGCCATCAACCAGTATACAATATGGCGTCAGACACATAAGCTTCAGAGCTTTCCCGCAGCATATAATACGCTGGATAAAGTTTTATCGCGTAAGGAAGCTCTTTCGCCCGAAGCTCAGATTTTAGGCAAACGCGTTCTTCAGGCGGCTCACAAACGATTGACCCCTCTTGTTTTTCAACTTGGCCAAAAACCGATCCCGCATTTAAGGCGCGCTCTTCGCATCGTTGATCCCTTTTGATACGGAAACAAAAGCGCCTTTCTAAAATCAAACACAAAAAAGCTCAAACAAAAGACAAAAAAAAGCGCCCCAAAGGGCGCTTTTAAAAACGGGAAGATGATTGAAAAATGTTTCCATCTGTCTAGAAGACCTGGCAGCGACCTACTCTCCCGGGCCTTAAGGCACAGTACCATTGGCGCAGAGGGTTTTCACGTCCGAGTTCGGGATGGGATCGGGTGCAGGCCCCTCGCCATAACCACCAGGTCATCCAGACAGATGAAAAACACTTTAAAAGATGAAGTAAAGTTTTCGGACAGGCCAGCCGATGCTGGCCTTGTCTGAGTTCTGATAAGGATCAAGCCAATTGAGTTATTAGTACTGGTAAGCTTCACGTGTTACCACGCTTCCACACCCAGCCTATCAACGTGATGGTCTATCACGACTCTCATGGGAATACTCGTTTCAAGGTAAGTTTCACGCTTAGATGCTTTCAGCGTTTATCTCGTCCATACATAGCTACCCGGCGGTGCCGCTGGCGCGACAACCGGTACACCAGAGGTATGTCCATCCCGGTCCTCTCGTACTAGGGACAGCTCCTTTCAATATTCCTACACCCACGGCAGATAGGGACCAAACTGTCTCACGACGTTTTGAACCCAGCTCACGTACCACTTT
>CAYMGM010000021.1:0-26314 GCA_964390005.1 uncultured Rhodospirillaceae bacterium
AGGAGTGTAGCTCAATTGGTAGAGCACCGGTCTCCAAAACCGGGGGCTGGGGGTTCGAGACCCTCCACTCCTGCCACGCGCCGCGTAGGAAAGATTTGAGGGATCATGAAGCTTGTCGAGTTTGTGCGCGAAACGCGCCGCGAGATTGCTAAAGTCACCTGGCCGACGCGCAGGGAGACGACGCTTACAACCGTCATGATTATTGTGATGGCCTTGTTGGCCGGGGTATTTTTCCTGGTGGTCGATACAGGCATTGGTTATGCCGTCAGCCGCGTTTTGGGCATGTCGGGCAATTCGTAACGGATTGAATTGAAGGGGGAGGACAGTCAATGTCCCATCGTTGGTACGTCATTCACGTTTATTCGGGCTTTGAAAAGAAAGTCGCTGAAACGGTGCGCGAAACGGCGCTGAAAAAGGGCTTGGAAAGCTACTTCTCTGAAATTCTGATTCCGACGGAAGAAGTTGTCGAAGTTCGCCGCGGCGCCAAAGTGAATGCCGAACGCAAGTTTTTCCCCGGTTACGTTCTGATCAAAATGGATTTGACGGACGAAAGCTGGCATTTGGTGAAGAATACGGCCAAAGTCACCGGCTTTTTGGGTGGCAGCGGCAAGCCCGCGCCGATTTCCGAAGCCGAAGCGCAACGCATCATGAAGCAAGTCAAGGAAGGCGTCGAGCATCCGAAGCCTTCGGTGACCTTCGAAGTGGGCGAGCAAGTGCGTGTGGCCGATGGTCCCTTTGCTTCGTTTAACGGCATCGTCGAAGAAGTTGACGAATCCAAAGCGCGCCTTAAAGTCGCCGTTTCGATCTTTGGTCGTGCGACCCCGGTCGAACTTGAATACGCGCAGGTCGAAAAGATCTAAAACAGAAAAGTATACAGAAAAGGCATGGCGGCAGTTTTTGTCAAACAGCCGCCTTTTGCAGCCTCGTCGCATTCTTATTTGAAACGACGATAGCCTCTGAAACTTCGCGCTTTTCAAACGCTCTTAATCCGTTACAATCCCTTGATCGTTCAATGAATAAAGGGGTTTCAATGTCGACGGTTCCTTTTTTGAAAATGCACGGCCTTGGTAACGATTTCATCGTCGTGGACCGCCGAAAACACCCGATCGATCCATCGGTCGATCAACTTTGCTGGATGGCAGATCGCCGCTTTGGCATCGGCTGCGATCAGATCGTTTTTATCGATCCGCCCGAAAGCGATGGGGCCGATATCTTCATGCGCATCCGCAACGCCGACGGATCGGACCCCAAGACTTGCGGCAATGCGTCGCGCTGTCTGGCGCTTCTTGAAGCCAAAGCCACGGGCAAGGATTCGATTGTGATCGACACCGAGGTGGGGATTTTGCGCTGCAAGCGCTTGCCTGGCGAAGATCGCGTCACGGTCGATATGGGCGCGCCGCGTTTGGATTGGGCTCAAATCCCCGTCGCGCATGTTTGCGACACGTTGCATCTGCCGGTCTCGGTTGGCAGGTACGAAGATCCTGTCGGCGTCAGCATGGGCAATCCGCACTGCGTTTTCTTTGTGGACGCTATCGATACGGTTGATCTGGCACAAGTCGGCCCGCAAATCGAACATCATGCTTTTTTCCCGCAGCGTACGAATGTCGAGTTTGTACAGAAAGTGGGCGACGAAAAATTGCGCATGCGCGTTTGGGAACGCGGCACGGGCATCACCAGCGCTTGCGGGACGGGGGCTTGCGGCACGCTGGTCGCGGCCGTCCGCCGCGGCGTTGTCCCTGCTGGCGCGCTTGTCGATATCGTTTTAGATGGCGGCGTCTTGACCATTTCGTGGGACGGCAAGGACGGCTCGGTCTTCATGACGGGGCCTGCCGTGACATCGTTCAGCGGTACGTTTGATCTGTAATTTTCTGCGCATACAACAGAAGGAATCTTTTCATGGCTTGGCTCAACGAGAATTTTTTGAAATTGCAGGCGGGTTATCTTTTTCCTGAGATTGGGCGTCGCGTGGCGTCCTTTGTCAAAGAACACCCCGAAGCCAAAGTGATCCGCTGCGGCATTGGCGACGTGACCGAGCCTTTGCCGCCCGCCTCGATTGCGGCGTTGCATAAAGCCGTCGATGAAATGGCGGTGCGTGAGACGTTTCGCGGCTATGGCCCGGAACAGGGTTATGATTTCTTGCGTGAGACCATTGCCAAGCATGATTACAAAGACCGCGGCGTGAATGTTGAGCCGGACGAGATTTTTGTCTCGGACGGATCGAAATGCGATTGTGGCAATATCCTTGATATTTTGGGCGAAGGCAATCGCGTGGCCGTGATGGACCCGGTCTATCCGGTTTACGTCGACACGAACGTGATGGCGGGCAATGCTGGCGATGCGCGGACAGGCGGCGGCTATGACGGTCTGACCTATTTGCCTTGCACAGAAGAAAACGGCTTTGTCCCGGCGCTGCCCGTGGGGCCGGTCGATGTGATTTATCTTTGCTATCCCAACAACCCCACAGGCGGCGTTGCCAGCCGCGCTCAATTAGAGGAATGGGTTTCTTATGCCAACAAGGTCGGCGCCCTTCTTTTATTTGACGCCGCGTACGAAGCCTATATCACCACGCCCGGCATTCCGCATTCGATCTATGAAATCGAAGGCGCGCGCGCGTGCGCGATCGAGTTCCGAAGCTTTTCGAAAAACGGCGGCTTTACGGGGCTGCGCTGCGGCTTTACGGTCGTGCCGCATAGCGTGATGGCGCGGTCGCGCGATGGCAAAGCGCACCCGCTGCATGCGCTGTGGAACCGCCGCCATACAACCAAGTTTAACGGTGTCTCGTACCCCGTGCAGCGCGCTGCCGAAGCGTTGTATAGCGACGAAGGCAAGACGCAGGTTGGCGATTTGGTTTCGTTCTATATGGAAAATGCGCGCCTTCTGCGCGAAGCCCTGACGGGGATTGGGCTGACTATCCACGGCGGCGTCGATGCGCCTTATCTGTGGATCAAAGGGCCCAAGGGCGACAAAAGCTGGGATCTGTTTGACAAGATCTTAGGGCGCGCTCATGTGGTGACAACGCCGGGATCTGGTTTTGGCGCGATGGGCGAGGGGTATTTCCGCCTGTCGGCCTTTAACAGCCGCGAGAACATTCTCGAAGTCTGTCGTCGTTTTCAGGAAAAAGGCTTGTTTGAATAAGGAAGGTTGAATGAGCGGTCAAGACAGGCCCAGCGCCTTACGTGCCAATATTTGGAAACTGTACGCCGACCGCTTTTTCTGCAGCTTTTGGATTATTGCGCCGCTGATTGTGCCGTACTATGTCGAAAACGGCCTGTCGGCGACGCAGGTCTATTCGGTTCAAGCCATTTACAGTTTGGCGGCTTTGTTGCTGGATATCCCTACAGGCTATCTATCCGATGTCATCGGGCGGCGGCGCACGCTGTTGTTGGGCGGTCTTCTTTTGCCGCTGGGCATGGTGGCTTATGCGCTGGCGCATGGGTTTTGGACCATTGTCTTGGCCGAGCTTCTTGTCGCCTCGGGCAACAGCATGCGCATCGGGGCCGACACGGCCTTTTTGTTCGAAACGCTGGAAGAGTTGGGCGAGGCTCAGGATTATAAAAAGCGCGAAGGCCAAGGCAATTTTCTTGAGCGGGCAGGCAGCGCAATCGCATCGTTGCTTAGCTCGCTGGCCGCTTTTGTTCCGCTGCGCGCTTTGGTGTGGAGCAATGTCGTCACGGCGGCGTTTTTGCTGCCGTTGTCTTACGTGATGGCCGAGCCCGCTGTCGTGCGCGCCAATCACCAGAAAGCAAGCGATCATGCGCGCGCGTTATTTCGGGCGGTCAGGGTTATCTTCACCAGCGCGTCATTGCGATGGGTGGCGCTTTATGCTTCGACGCTGTTCGCGATCAGCATGATCTCTTTTTGGTCGTACTTTCTTTTGTTTGGGAAAATGGGCCTGAATCTGGGCTGGTATGGCGTCATCGCGGCGGCGATCAATTTTGCGGGCGGCTTTGGCGGAAAATGGGCCTTTTTCATCGAAAAGCGGATCGGCGCACGGCTGACCTTTTTCCTTCCTTTGTTGATCGCGCCGCTTTTGATGTTGCTGGCGGCGTTTCCTGTTATCGCTTGCTTGCCGCTTGTTTTCGTTTGCAGCTTTTTGCGCGGGCTTTCGCAGCCGCTTATCTGTCAGGCGGCCCAAGATCTTTCGCCGCCCGATCAACGGGCCACGACGCTTTCGGTCTTCTCGGCGATGGGCCGCATGGCTTATGTCGTTTTAACGGTGCCGACGGGCTGGATTGTCGATCATACTTCGTTATCGACCGCTTTTGTCTTTTTGGCTGGTATCACGCTTGTGGGCGCTGGCGCGGCACTTTGGGGGTTGAAAGAAACCCCCTTAATGCATTGTGAAAACAAAGAGATAAGCTGTGTTTCTTGAGAAAAAAGTGAAAGTATAGCAGCGTCCAAAGTTGTAAAGAAAATATGCTAAAATAGGGCTTCGCCTATTGGGACGAGGCCATGCAAAGTTTAAGCGATAAAGACCTTCGATTTGGCATTTTACAGGCCGACGCGACCGCGCAAGAGGTCCGCGATCTTGCCGCCATGTACAAAGTTTTTCGCCCGGCAGCGAGCGAAGCCGCCGTCCGTTCAATGCTTGCCAACAAAAGCGACAATCAAATCTTGATGCTTGCCCGCGCCCCAAACGGCGCGATTGCCGGGGCTTTGACGCTGCTTATTGAGCAAACGCCTTACGATCATGCCAATGTTCTTCATCTTGAAAAGGCCGTTGTTGCACCGGCTTGGCGCGGCCAACAGCTTTTTCGCCAACTGTACGAAAACGTCGCCTATGATTATGCACAGGCGCATCACTGCGACAAAACGATCTTGATCGCCGATCCGGGGCTTGTTCCGTATTACAATGACATGATCGGCGCAATGCCGAATAAGCTGGTTTCGATGCAAGCGAATCTTGCGCCGCAGATTGAAGCGATGCAGGCCTCGGGCAAAAAAGGTGAGGAAGGTTTGTCCGTCGCGCCGCTGGGGCCAGAAGTGTCTGACGCCGATTGCGACAGATTGGTGGCCTTGTACAAAGATTATCGCCAGCAGGTGACGCCCGAAAGTGTGCGCACCATGCTTGAAACGTCGCAAGACTTTCAGATCACCTTGGGGGCGCGTCAAACCGATGGTTCTCTTGTCGGGGTGATGACACTGCTGGTCGAACGAACGCCTTATGAAGACGCCAATACACTGCATCTTGAAAAACGCGCGATTGCGTCGGGATCTGATGCCGCCCGCGTTTGGCAAGCTTTATGGAAAGAAACGCTGTCTGTAGCCGCCGCACAAAAGGCTACGAAGGCTGTTTTTGTTTGCCCGCGTTATCAGGTGTCGATTTATCGGGATAAGTTTGGCGCACAGCCTGATCCGCAAATCTCGTTACTTGCGCCGCACCCACGGGCCGTGTCTATGCCTTCTGGATCACGGCCAGCCACTCTTCTTCAGACAAGACCTTAACGCCCAATTGCGCGGCTTTGGCGGCTTTGCTGCCCGCGTCTGCGCCAGCGATAACAAGATTTGTTTTCGATGAAACCGATCCGGCCACCGTTGCGCCAAGGCTTTCGGCTTTGGCTTTGGCTTCGCTGCGTCCCATGCTGGTCAGGGTACCTGTGAAGACAACGGTTTGCCCCGCCAAAGGGCCCGCTTGATCGGGCAGGTCGGCGGCGTCTTCGATGGTCATCTCGGCCAGCAGATCATCCAAAACATTCTCGTTATGCGGCTCGGCAAAAAAAGCGACAATGTCTTCGGCAACCAGGGGGCCGATTTGATCGATGCCGATCAAGGTCTGCCAAGCCTCGCTTTCGGCGCCTTGCGCTGCCGCTTGGCTCATGGCCTCGCGAAAAGCCGTAAAACTTTTATAATGACGCGCCAAAAGCTTGGCCGTCGCTTCGCCAACCTGCATGATACCTAGCGCATAGATAAACCGCGCCAAAGGCACCGTTCGGCGCGCGTCAATCGCGGCCAACAGATTGGCAACGGATTTATCTTTCCAGCCTTTGCGTGCGGCCAGTTCTTTTTCATGCAGATGCAGTTTAAAAATCGCGGCAGGGTTGGGCAGAAGCTTGTCTTCCCATAATTCCAACACGCGCTTTTCGCCAAGGCCTTCGATGTTCAGCGCGTCGCGGCTGGCAAAATGGATCAGGCGCAAAGCGGCTTGGGCCGGGCAGACCAGGCCGCCCGTGCAGCGGCGTACCGCCATGCCTTCTTCGCGGACGGCCAGCGATTTGCATTCGGGGCAGTGATCCGGGAAAACAAAGGCAGGAAAGCCTTCGGGCGGTCTTTTGGTCGTATCGACCGAGACGATTTGTGGGATTACATCGCCCGCGCGTTGCACGATGACATGATCGCCTTCGCGGACGTCTTTGCGAACAATTTCATCTTCGTTGTGCAAGGTGGCGCGGCTGACCATAACGCCGCCGACGTTGATGGGATCCAATTCGGCAACAGGCGTGAGCGCGCCGGTGCGCCCGACTTGAATGGTGATTTTTTGCAGGACTGTCTCGGCTTGCTCGGCGGCAAATTTGTGCGCAATGGCCCAACGCGGCGCGCGACTGACAAACCCAAGGCGCATTTGCAAAGCCGTGTCGTCAATTTTGTAAACGATGCCGTCGATGTCAAAGGCCAGCGCATAACGGTCGCGTGCCATGTCGTGATAATAAGTTAAAAGCGCTTCAGCGCCGATACAGCGCCGCGCGGGCTCGTTCAGTCGAAAACCCAGATCGGCCAACATCGCGCGCAGGGCGGTTTGAGACGGCGGCGGCGGCGCGCTGTTTTCGCCCAGCGCATAAGCAAAAAAGGAAAGGGGCCGCAAAGCCGTGATCGCCGGGTCTAGTTGGCGAACGCTGCCTGCCGCCGCGTTGCGCGGATTGGCAAAGATCTTTTTGCCTTCTTTTTCTTGCGCTTCGTTCAACGCTAAAAAGGCGTCGCGGTTCATATAAATCTCGCCGCGCACTTCAAGGATTTCCGGGAATGGCGCGTGGAGTTTTTGCGGCACGTCGGCGATGGTGCGGACATTGGCGGTAATGTCTTCGCCCATCGCGCCGTCGCCGCGCGTGGCGGCTTGGACCAGTTCGCCCTTTTCATAGCGAAGCGAGGCCGAAAGCCCGTCGATTTTCGGCTCGGCCACAAAGGTCAGCGGCGCATCGTCGTCAAGAGATAGAAACCGCCGAATGCGCGTGACGAAATCGGCGACGTCTTCATCGGTAAAGGCATTGCCCAGCGACAGCATCGGTATCTTATGCTGAACTTTACGAAAACCGGCAGCCGGGGTGGCGCCGACTTTTTTATCGGGATCGTAATCAGGCGCGGCGATCGTGGGAAAAGCGTCGCGCAGCGCGCGATACCGGGCGCGGAGGGCATCGTAAGCCGCGTCTGAAATCTCTGGCGCGTCGTTTTGGTGATAAAGCGTATCGTGATGCGCGATTTCTTTGGCAAGGCGCGCGAGCTCGGCTCCGGCTTCGATCGGCAAAAGCGTTGAAGGAGCTTGCGGCAGAGTTTTCTTCTGTGTCATGCTTTGCGCTTCTTTTTCGGCGGCGCGTCATGGGCAGCCGCATCGTCTAGCAAACTTTGCGCAGCTTGGCGCGCGGCTTTGGTCGTTTCACTGCCCGCCAGCATGCGCGCGATTTCTTCGACGCGGGCGGCGGGGGCAAGGGGCTCGACATCGGTTGAAGCGCCGCCTGGCGTCGCGCGTTTGACAACGCGAAAAGCATGCGCGCCGCGGGCGGCCACTTGTGGGCTGTGCGTGATGACAAGAACCTGCAAGTTTTGGCCCAGTTGCGCTAACCGGTCGCCAACAGCCGATGCCGCTTGGCCGCCGATGCCCGTATCGACTTCGTCGAACACAAGCGTCTGGGGGCGCGCCAACACAACCTTGATCGCTAGCATGAAACGCGCCAGCTCGCCGCCCGAGGCAACCTTTTGCAAAGCCCCCGGCGCAGCGCCGGGATTGGTTGCCGCTTCAAAGGCGATGCGGTCGATCCCTTCGGGGCCGAAAGCCTCAGGCGGCAGAGGCTCAAGCCGGACATGAAATTGGGCACGCTCAAGCTTGAGCGGCGGCAGTTCAGCCTGAACGGCTTTTTCCAAATCTCGGGCCGCTTTTTGACGGGCTTTGGACAGGGCTTGGGCCCGTTCTTGATAGGTTTTTTGCGCCGTGGCCGCCGCCGCAGATAAATCGCGCAGCGCCGATTGTCCACCTTCCAACAACGAAAGCTTGGCGCGTAAATCATCGCGGACGGCCCCCAAATCTTCGGGGGCGACGCCATGCTTGCGCGCCGCGCCGCGCAAGGCGAAAAGGCGCGCTTCGATGGCATCCAGATCCGTGGGATTATCGTCAAAGCTGGCGGCAAAATGCTCGATAGCTTGGGCTGCTTCGGCGGCGTCATTGGCCGCGCGGTCGATTTGCGCCAAGACGGCGGCCAGATCCGGCGCTTTGTCGGTCAGGCGCACGATAAACTTTCCTGCCTGCGCCAAGGCCGGAATCGCGCCGCGTTCGTCTTCTAACGCACGCTGTGCGGCTTCCAACGCCTCCAATATTTTGTCACGGTTTTGAAGCCGCGTGCGCTGCGCGGCCAAGGCGTCGGCTTCGCCTTCGCGCGGCGCTAAATCGTCTAGCTCGCCCACGGCGGCGCGCAGATAATCTTCTTCGGCGCGGGCGCGCTGCTGGTTGGTGGCCGCTTCTGACAAAGCCTTTTCGGCGGCGCGCCAAGCGTCATAAGCCAGACGCAGCGCGAACTTTTGTGGGAGAAGTTTGCCAAAAGCGTCAAGCAAATCGCGATGCGTCGCGGGGTTTAGCAAACCATAGGTTTCATATTGGCCATGCACATCGACAAGAAAATCGCCGACGCTGCGCAGCAACGCAATGCCGATGGGTTGGTCGTTCAGATAGGCGCGGCTTTTGCCATCGGCGGCAACGACGCGTCGCAAAATCAGCGTGCCATCGGCGCTATCCAGCCCTTGTTCGGCCAGCAGCGTCTTTAGCGCACCCGGGAAGGGGCCAGTGAAGTCGGCAGAGACAACGGCTTGGGTCGCGCCTTTGCGGACCAAGGCCGCATCGCTGCGCGCGCCCAAAGCCAAGCCCAAAGCATCTAAAAGGATCGACTTGCCAGCGCCAGTTTCGCCCGTGAAAACGCTAAGCCCTTCGCTTAGATCCAGCGCCAGCTTGCCTATCAGAACGACATCCTGAATGACAAGACGGGCAAGCATTAAAAGACCTTGTGCCAGACTCGCGCGATCCAGGATTGCTCGCTGGCTTCAGGCGTCAGGTTGTTGGCCGTTAAAAGAGCATAGCTGTCTTTGTACCAGTCGCTGCCGGGGAAGTTGTATCCCAAAACCGCGGCGGTTGCCTTGGCTTCGTCCGTGATGCCGAGCGCCAGATAACATTCGACCAAGCGATGCAAAGCTTCAGGCACGTGGCTTGTCGTTTGGTATTTTTCGACAACGGTGCGGAAGCGCCCGACGGCAGCCGTATAGATTTTCTGCTTCATATAGTTGCGGCCCACTTCCATTTCGGCGCCCGCCATGTGGTCGTTGACCAACGCAATTTTTAACACGGCGTCTTTGGCATAGGTCGTCTCGGGGAAGCGGCTGACGATTTCCTGAAGGATCTTCAGCGCGTTTTCGGCATAGGTCTGATCGCGGCGCACATCGGCCAAACGTTCATAGAAACACAAAGCTTTTAGGTAATAGGCATAGGCGATTTGCGCGTTGCCCGGATGCATCTGAATGAACTGATCTAATGCGACCACGGCATCGTCATAGTTCATGGCTTGATACTGGGCAAAAGCCGCCATAAGCTCGGCCCGTGTCGCCCATTGAGAATAGGGATGCTGACGCTCGACCTCTTCAAAGGCTTTGGCCGCTTCGCCATAGGACTTCTTGTCCATTTTATCCATGGCTTCGTTGTACAGCTCTTCCACGGGTTTTTCCGGGGGCAGCTTGTCTTTGTCGCCCGAACAAGCCGTCAGGCTTAACAGAACAAATCCGGCAAAGGCAAAACGAAGGGCGGTTTGACGCATGGCGTTTCATCCGGCGTTAAAGTGAAAAAAAACAAAACCAGCCGCGAGAATCAACGCGCTGCAAGGCCTGCCGTTTATAGCATGGCGTGAAAGGGCATCAAACTTATTTCCCGCGTTTTTCCGTTGCTTGGCACAAAGCGCGGACGGTAAGGGCGACATTGTCGTCGTCCATAAAGCCATGAAAAGGCAGGCCAATCACATGGCGGGCCAAAACTTCCGAGACCGGGGCCAATGCGGCGCGGGCGGCAAGATCGGCCCCTTTTTTGCTGCGCCCCATTGCGTCTGCGACGCGGCACCCGGCGAAATGAGGGTGCCGGTAAAGGGGCGGAAAATAGGTTTTGTGACCGCAAACGCCCAGCGCAGCCAAACGGTCCAAAAGCGTGCTGGGCAGCGGATAGCAAGATTTGACCATAAAGCTGCTGACAACCGCTTGGTCTAACAAAGGATGGATCTCAAACCGGTCTTCCAGACCGGCAAAGGCTTTGACGTAGGATTCATAAATGGCGCGCCTGCGCTTTTTAATGTCGGGCCAGCGCTTGATCTGGGCCAGCGCGACGGCGGCATGCATTTCGCTGAGCTTGGCATTTTCGCCCGCGCGGATCGTCAAATGGTTTTTCATCCCAAAATTGCTGTAATAATGGGCAGCTTCGATTTTCTTGGGATCTTGCGCGACGATCAACCCGCCTTCGCCCACGCCAAAGGGCTTGAGCGCATGCAAACTGTGCGCGACGATGCCCGTTTTGAGATAGGCTTGGCTTTCGACCGCGGCGGCGGCATCGATCAAAACTTTAATCCCCGTTGCGCGTGAAAACTTGTCCCAAGCCTCGGCGGGCAGGGGAATGCCGTAAATCGAAACCGGCATAACAATGTCTATTTTTGTTTTCGCGGCGATGGCTTTGGCAATGGCTGGCGTTAACAACCAACTTTCGGGATCGACATCGGCGATAATCGGCTCGGCCCCCAAATGCTGGGCGGCCAGCGGGCCTGCCGGAAAATTAATGGCCGGAACCAAAATGCGCGACCCGGGCCCTGCGCCCAAAACCTGAAGCCCCACGACAAGCGCGCTATAGCCCGAGGCCACGGTCTTGACGAAAAGTGAGCCGTCTTTCAGCCCTTGCGCCTTGGTCATCAGCGCACAAAAATCGCTCTCAAAAGTCGTAATCAGCGGGCCGAAGTTTGAATACCAACGGTTTTCCTCTATCTGGCGGAGATAGGGAAGATACTCATCCACCGAAGGCAAATCGGGGATATTGAAACGGGCGCGATCATTGGGCAAGGTCATGTCTGCAACCCTAGCGGAAAACAACGCCACAGGCACGCGATTCGTCTTAAGGCTAATTTGGGATGTATTTGAATAGAATATTTATGCATTTCAGGTAAATAGATCGCCTTTTTTAAGTAAAAAGGAAAGAAAAAGTCTTTATTCTGTCGAAGGCAAGGACTATTCTGCCGCGCGGCAAAGGAAGATGAAGGAACCATAAAATGAATGTTTTTGTCACGGGTGGCGCGGGATATATCGGCTCGCACACATGCGTCGAGCTTTTGAAACAAGGCCACAAAGTCGTCATTTACGATAATCTGTGCAATGCAAGCCCCGATGTTATCGACCGTATCGAAGCGATCACAGGCCAGCGGCCTGTTTTTGTCGAAGGCGATGTGCGCGATCGTGCGCTCGTTGAAAAGACGCTGCGCGCCGAAGCTTGCGAAGCCGTCATTCATTTTGCAGGCTTAAAAGCGGTCGGCGAGTCCGAGCAAAAACCGCTGATGTACTATGACAATAACGTTGTAGGAACACTGCGTCTTGCTGAAGCGATGCAGGCGGCGGACGTGCGCTTTATCATCTTTAGCTCGTCCGCGACGGTGTATGGCACGCCCGTTTTTCTTCCCTATACCGAACAGCACCCTCTTTCAGCCATCAATACATATGGGCATACCAAGCTGGTTGCCGAAGGGCTTTTGCAAAACTTTGCCAAAGCGTGGCCTGCAAGTGCGATTGGCCTTTTGCGCTATTTTAACCCCGTTGGGGCGCATGAAAGCGGCCTGATCGGCGAGGATCCCAAAGGCATTCCGAATAATTTGATGCCCTATGTGACGCAAGTTGCGGTTGGCAAACGTCCCTTTTTAAACGTGTGGGGCGGTGATTACGATACGCCCGACGGCACGGGCGTGCGCGATTACGTGCATGTTGTCGATCTGGCACGGGGACATGTGTGCGCGCTTGAAAAGCTTATAAAGGATCAAAAAAGCTTTGCCGTCAATTTGGGAACAGGGCAGGGCTCTAGCGTTTTAGATGTCATCAAAGCGTTCGAGCAAGCCAGCGGGCGCAAGATTCCCTATCAAATCGCGCCGCGCCGCGCGGGCGATTTGCCAAGCTATTATGCCGATGCGTCCTATGCTGCTACACTTTTGGGGTGGCGGGCCGAAAAAGATTTGGCCGCTATGTGTCGCGATAGCTGGAACTGGCAGTCGAAAAATCCAAACGGTTATCAGGCCTGACCCGGGCAAGGGATCCTTGCGTCGGCATGATGAGGCTCTTGCGGCTTTTGGCGCGGGCGCAGTGGCGACAGGCCTTGAACGATCCGTTCGGCAGCTGTTTGAATGGCGCCCAAAGCATGCTTCCAACCGGAATCGATCAACAAAGGCCGTTTAATCCGCGAGCTGTTATAAGGCCCCGCGACGCCGCAAAGACGCAGATTTTCGGTCAAGCGCTGGCTTAACGTCGCACCCGACAATGTTCCTAGCGGTGACAGGTTTTTTTGCGCAAGAGGCGCTTGCGCGCCGCGCCAGAAATCAGCAAAAGCCTCGCCCATATCTTTAAACTGCCAATGCAGACGTGCGCGGCGTTTCAGCCGACCGCCGCAATTGCCTAAAGGCCATGCGTGAAGAAGGCGCAGCGACGGCACATGCTGGCCCTGCAGGCTTGGATCTATTTGTAAGCAAGCAATGCTGTCGCTAATTAGGGCGGGCGCATTGCCCGTTAGAATGATTTCGTCGGCATAGCCCAGCGCGGCAGCTTTCAGCGAAAGGCCGAAGGGAACGGCGCCAAACCATTTTTGCGCGTCAGGAAGAAGGGTTAAAACGTCTTTTTCGTCTGAAGGCGTTAGAAGGCCGGTCGGCACATAGAGATAAAGATCCTTTTTGTTTTCGCTGACGATGGTGCGCAGCGATTGCAAAACGGCGGCTTTGTCCCATGACGGGTCGGAAAGGTTTCCCAACATGACAGCGCGCACGCGGCCCTTGTGATGAAGTTTTTCCCACGCAACTTCTTGCGCGGCTTCGGCGGCGCGGCGCGGCGTCATTTGCGATGGAAAGGTATGGACATGAAGGATATCTTGATCCCAGTTGGGCAGGCCGCGCCGCGCCAATTTGGCTGAATTGATAAGAACAAGATGGGCTAAATCCA
This sequence comes from uncultured Rhodospirillaceae bacterium, assembly GCA_964390005.1. Classification (GTDB taxonomy): domain Bacteria; phylum Pseudomonadota; class Alphaproteobacteria; order UBA9219; family UBA9219; genus CAYMGM01. The sequence continues at coordinate 13,405 of CAYMGM010000021.1, forward strand.
TACGATCGCCCGGCAAAGACGAGGTGAAAAGGGAAAGCGTCCGCGCTTCTTCGCCTGCAAATGGCGGTGATTGTGGGTTCAAGCGGATAATAACGTCGGCTTCTTCGCGCGGCGATTGCGGGGCAAGCGCGGGCCGTCCAAAATAAGCTTCGATCATGCCGCTCAGCTCATCAATATAACGGGTCCATTGATCGTTTCTTTGTTGCCGCCAAGTAAAATCTTCGGCTTCGGGGCCTGTCGCTGCGGCAGGGGTGGGCAAAGACGGCAAGCTTGGGGCGTCGATCCGGTACTGAAAACCAAAAGAAGCTGTTGTCGCCATGTGTAAATTCCTTTGGGTGAACGATTCTAAAGCCTTGTAAAAATGTCAGGGCAATCTGTCAGCAATGGGTTCAAATTTCGGCAAGAATGAGTCAATTTAGGCAGAGATTTTAGAAAAAGGAACATACATGACGACGCCCCGCCTTTGTTTTGTCGTGACTTGCAATGCGCCCTCGGTCGCGCTTTTGGCTGCAGATATGCTGCCGGGGGCTGTTTGTCATGTGGTGGATTATCTGGACCCTGCCAGCTATCGCCCTGACGCTTTGGCGGCTTTGCAGGCCGATATGGGGGCCGCTGATCACATTTTTGTCCAGCGTGGCGGCTATGGGCCGTTGGCGCATCATGCGCTTTTGCAAGCTTATCCTGATCGCGTGCGCGGCGTTGCGACCTTTTGGTTTCGCGGTCTGTTTCCCGACGGTTGCTATGTTGGCAGCGTGGGCGACAAATTTCAGGATCCTTCCTTTTACCATAATGCGGCGCTGGTCGCGACTTTCCGTTCGGGGCGCAGCGAAAGATGGGCCCGCAAATATGCCTTTACCCATGATCATTTTGAAAAACTGAATCTCTTCAAGGCGTGGGATCAAGGAATTGATTGGCTGGCGCGTGAAGATCAGGCGCTTGATTTCCCGGCGGCGGGTCTGGTCGATGCCTATTGCCGGGAAAGGCTAGGTTTTTACAGCTTTAACCATCCGTGCCTTGGGCTTTTGCATCAGTATTACCATGGCGTTTTTTCGTCTCTTGGGCTTAAGCCTCAAAATGCCAACCTCGCCGCGTTGCGCGACCCTATGACCGCGCATGACATCGTTCCCGTTTTCGACTTTGTGGCCGAGCATTATGGCCTTTCCTATCGGACCAGCCCACATTGGTATTTGGATCATTGGAAAAAATATATCGATCAAGACAGCTATATCCGTTTGTGCTATGAGACCTACCGCCAAACAGATCCCGCTAAGTTGACGGTCAGCGTGCCGCCTGATCTTGTCGAGGCTTGGCAAAGCGATCCATCTCTTCAGATGTTGACGCCGCCAGCCAAGGAACAATTGGCAGCGTCGAGCTAGAGAGGTCACATCCTAATCATGACGTTCGCTCCTCCCAGCCTCCACCCGGATTGGCCGCGTTTTGTGCAAATCGTTACGACGATGTTTCCCGACTTGTCCGAGCCGCCGTCGCCGGGGCTTTTGTTGACGGATTTGCCAGGGTACGATTCATATACGCGCATTAACCTTGTTTTGGCCGCCGAGGAAGTTTTTCATGTTCGTTTGACGGCGGCTCAGATCTCGGCTCTGCGTCGTTTGAGTGATTTTTTGCCTCCCTAAGCCATTTGCTTTCGGGGTGAAGGCGCGTATTTTATAGAAAAATTCCTTTAAGAAGAGAGCAAATAAATGAGAAGACGCGATGCGTTGTTTTATATTACTGAGGGCGTGCTTGTTTTTTTTGCAAGCGGAGGAAAAAGTCTTTTCGCTGCCGAGCCGCCAAAGCTTTTTATCGAAGGTTGGAAAATCGCCGCGGATGAAAGCGTTGCCAAGAAGGGCGGCCTTTTTGGTCTTTTGGCTCAACACGTGACGTTTGAACACCTCTATCTCAAGTTGCGTGATGGCAAGAAGTGGGTTTATTTCGCGGGCTTTCCAACCGATCCCACGACGGGAAAATTGACCAGTATGTGGCAAGCGAATGCCTGCCTTGGCGTTCATGTCTTGTCCGAAGAAGAAAACGAAGCGCTTCGCAACCGCTATGCCTATCAGGGATTGCAGTCCGAGCGTTCGCTTTATCCGGCCAAACCCGTAACAGAAGGGCGCGTCGACGGTAAGCCGTTGTCAACGGTGGCGGCTGTTGACATTGCCGGAACGCTTTTAGATCTGTCGGCAGCGATTAATTCGGCTGGCTTGCGTTATGTGCCTGCGCAGATCAATGCGTCGCCCCCCAATTCGAATGCCGTTGCTGCTGCGCTTTTGGCACAAGTCGGGTATTGCGCAAAAGATTCTTGTGAGCGGCTTCAGGGTGATTTTAGCGCGGCTTTGGCGCCGGGGATCAATCACGGCTTATCGCTTGAAGTCAAGCCCGGACATGTTTATGCCGATTTGGCTAAACAAAAAGGCGCGACGGTCGAAAGCCTCGTCAGGGCCTTTAAAGCATCGGACGAAGCGCAGCCTCGTCGTCCGGTAGGGGCCGCGCGCAAAGATATGGTTTCTTCCGATCCAGAAACTTGCCAGATCTCTGGCTAAGATTAAAAAAAGGGAGCCTGTGAAGGCTCCCTTTTTTTGATTGATCTTGTCAGGCGCAACGCCTCGTTTTTTCCATATCTTGAAAGAGGGTTACCGGATGTGGGCTTGTGTCTCACTCTTCCTGGGCTGTCACGGCAGGGTCGGGCGTTCCCATCATCGCTTCGGCCACAAGCCCCGCATTGGCGCGGATTTTGTTTTCAATGGCCGCCGCGATTTCAGGGTTGTCGCGTAAAAACTGCTTGGCATTCTCGCGGCCTTGACCGATACGCTGACCATCGTACGAGAACCAAGCCCCCGACTTTTCGACCACGCCAGCTTGGGCGCCTAAGTCGACAAGCTCGCCGACTTTCGAGACGCCTTCGCCATACATGATGTCAAACTCGACAACGCGGAACGGCGGGGCCATTTTGTTTTTGACGACCTTGACGCGCGTTTGATTGCCGACAACCGTGTCGCGATCCTTGATCGAGCCAATGCGGCGGATATCCAAGCGGACCGAGGCGTAAAACTTTAGGGCATTGCCGCCCGTTGTCGTTTCCGGGTTTCCGAACATCACGCCGATTTTTAGGCGGATCTGGTTGATAAAGATCACCATCGTTTTCGAGCGCGAGATGGATCCCGTTAGTTTGCGCAGCGCTTGGCTCATCAAGCGAGCGTGCAGACCAACATGGCTGTCACCCATTTCGCCTTCCAATTCGGCGCGCGGCACCAAGGCGGCGACGGAATCAACGACCAAAACATCGATGGCACCAGACCGAACCAAGGTATCGGCAATTTCCAAAGCTTGTTCGCCTGCATCGGGCTGCGAGATAAGTAAGTCGTCGATGTTGACGCCCAATTTACGCGCATAAGCGGGATCCAGCGCATGCTCGGCGTCGATAAAAGCGCAGGTCCCGCCGCTTTTTTGGGCTTGGGCGATAGCATGCAAAGCCAATGTCGTTTTGCCTGAACTTTCGGGGCCATAGATTTCAATGATACGCCCGCGCGGTAAGCCGCCAATGCCAAGGCCAATATCAAGTCCCAGCGAGCCCGTCGAGATCACATCCGCCTCGGTGACGCCTTCTTGGGCGCCGAGTTTCATGATGGATCCCTTGCCGAAAGCGCGTTCAATCTGGCTGAGCGCGGCATCTAAAGCGCGCTGTTTTTCTGAATCTTTCGCATCTTTCTCAACGACTTGTAGGTTATTTGAACGAGAGGCGGCGCACATGGAAAGCTCCTTCGGAATGGATAAACGAACAGGCGAGGGGATAAGAAGTGTTTCTGTTTCGTTCTTTATCGTATCGCCTGCGATTCTGCAAGTTCTATTTTTGTTCTTTTTGGCGCAGGGCTTGGGGAAGCTGTTCTACTGTGATAGAACGAAAGGACAGTTGATTTTTTAAGCCCAAGGGAAGGAAGCCTTTGATGTCTGGCGAAGCGCCCCATTTTAAGAACATCCACCCGGTAGCGGAAGCGGCCTTGCTTGACGCTTTTATGCTTTTGAAAACGCCCGACGAAGTCCGGCGTTTTCTTTATGACGTTTGCACGCCAAAGGAGATTGCTGACCTTGCGGACCGTTGGCGCGTGGCGCGTCTTTTGGATGAAGGCAAGCTTTCCTATCGCGACATTCACGAAGAGACGGGGGTCAGCGTCACGACCGTTGGCCGTGTCGCGCGTTTTTTGCAGCAAGAAAGCTTCCAAGGCTATCGCATGGTTTTAGACCGTTTGAAAGCCGTCAAAAAGCGCAGCTAAAAAGCCTGGCCGTTGGGTCAGGCAATCCCGGCGCGGAGCAAATCGTGGATATGGACGATACCTAGGGGCTTTTCATCTTCGACGACGAGAAGTTGCGTGACTTTCTTCTCATTGAGAATCATCACAGCCTCTGCCGCAAGCAGGCGCGGAGAGACACTGCTGGCTTTGCGCGTCATAATCGCTTCGGCTTTTTGATCCATCAAGTCTGTCGCCATGTGGCGACGCAAATCGCCGTCGGTAATAATGCCTTGCAGTTTGCCGTTGTCGTCCACAATGATAGCGCAGCCAAAACTTTTTTGGGTCATGATCAACAAAACGTCGGCCATTTTGTCCTGCAGGTGAGCCAGCGGCAAATCGTCGCCGCCATGCATCAAATCCGCCACGCGAACCAAGTTTTTGCCCAACTTGCCGCCCGGATGAAAATTACGAAAATCTTCAGCCGTAAAGCCCTTCATATCAAGGCACGCAATGGCCAGCGCGTCGCCAAGGGCCAGCGTCATGGTGGTCGATGTTGTGGGGGCCAGCCCCAGCGATCCGACCTCGGGCTCGTTGGCCAACAACAAGACGATGTCCGAGGCTGTCGCCAGCGTGCTTTGCGCGCGCGACGTGATGCCGATCAACGGAATGGAAAAGCGGCGCGTATAGGTGATGACATCGGCCAGTTCTTGAACTTCGCCAGAATTAGAAATGGCAATAACGACGTCTTCTGCCGTGATCATGCCCATATCGCCGTGGCTGGCTTCGCCAGGGTGGACGAAATAAGCGGGCGTCCCGGTCGAGGCCATTGTCGCCGCGATTTTGCGCGCGATATGTCCGCTTTTTCCCATGCCCGTCACAATGACGCGGCCTTTGCAGGCGACAATGGCGTGGACGGCTTGCGTCAAATGCTCATTAAGCTGAGCCGCCAGTTTGTGTAAAGCGTCGCCTTCAGCCGTTAATACATGGCGCGCAGTAGCTAAGATTGTTTCGTTGGTCATCGTCGGTGTCGTTTCGGTATCGCATTTTTGGACAAGTGACACGGGCATAAAACCGGGCTCCCTTTTTCTTGAAAGAGGGGCATCATGCGCCGTTTTGATACCGGATACAAGGATGGATTTTTGTTTTATTACAGTGTGTTATTGCGTTTATTCGGTGGGTTTGACCTGGAACCAAAGCTGCAATTTCTTGAAATCGGGGCTTAGCGTAACGTGACGCGAAAGCTTGAGAAGAATAGGAAAACCAAGACCGCCGGGGACTTCGTCTTCTTTCAGAAAATCGCGACTAACGCCAGAGCGGGCCATTTTAAGGACCATGGCAACGCGGCTCATCATGGGGGGAATCTGAAAAAAGGAAAGCAACAACATGTTACAGCGGCGGCGAACGTAAAAGCCCAAAGCTTGAGCGCGCCCATGCAGCGCCGCATTGGCAAAGCATTCGGACAAGATCAAATAAAGATCGGCTTCCGACAACAGATTTTTCGGAAAATCACGGACAATGGCTTCAATCGTTGTGGGATCCCACAAAGCGGCCTCATCCATAACGGCGGCATAGAGATTGCCTGTATGGAAGCCGACGGCCCGTGCTTCTTCGACCATCGATTTATCAGGGAGACCAAATTGACGTAGCATCGGGACGCCTTCACCTTTGATAAGTTGCCTTACGGGGTCGTAACTGGATAAAAGCCTTAGGTTCGTATCTCGGTGATACGGTTCAATTCGACCATATCAAACAAACGGCTGATGTCAGGATTCGGTTTTTCGATAACAAAACTGGCCGTTTTTTCGCGCACGCGGCGCAAAATGCGGATCAAAACGCCAAGCCAGTGGCTGTCCATACGCTCGACATCGGCAAAATTCATGCGCACAGATTTGACTTCGCCTTGATCGACCAAGGTCGAAACTTGATAGACAAGCTGTTCGCCTTCCTTGTGCTGGTGGAAGGTCAAAGCGCCGGAAACGTAAATAACAAGATCGTCGCCTTCGCGTCGAAACTTGAAAGCCATTTTTATCTCCTTTGCAAAGCGATGAGCGTCAAATCGTCAATCAAGGACCCCTCTGGCGCCAAGGATTGAGCCAGATTGATGCTGCGCGGATCGGCCTGCGGTAGAAGCTTGGCCGGGTCCATATTGATGCTTTCGGGCCAACCGTCGGTGAACAGGACGATGGCAGCGCCGGGGGGCAACGTGGCCGTTGACGTTGTCAGCGATACGACGCCCGATCCCAACGGCAACCCGCGCGTCGGCAATTCGGTCACGCGGCCATTTTCCAGCATCAGCGGCGAGGGGATATTGGTTCCCGCGTAATTGATGACGCCCGTCCTTTTGTTGATTGTCATGGCGACGGCACCGGCAAAAAGCTGGCCGAAGGAAATCTTGGCCATCGCGGCGTCGATTTTATTCAGAAAGGTGCTGGGCGTACGCACTTCGTCATAATATTCCTGAACCAGACAATCGACGCGCAACGCATTGATCGCGCCTGCAAGGCCGTGGGCGCTGGCATCGACCAAAACGACGCCAAGCGTATCGTCGTCAAGAGGACGCAGCGACCATAAATCGCCGCCGATTTCGTCATGCGGCTGATAAACGGATGAGCAATTTAAACCGTATTTTCCGGCGATCTCGATGGCTTTTTCCTCGGTCGGCAAAATGGCGTCGAGGAACGAATGCGTGATCTCGATATGCGCCTGAATACGGTTGCGGAAATCGAAAAGAACGCGCGACGAAATGGCGCTGCGCAAATGGGCACAGATACGCGCGCGCAGCTCGGTCATATGAAAGGGGCGGCTGACAACGTCGGTTGCGCCCAGCTCAAAACAGCGCACGCGGTCGTCTTCGCCTTGCAAGCTGGTTTGAACGAGGATCGACAGGTTGTCGAAGGCATGGTCTTGACGCAGGTGACGGATCAGCTCCATCCCATCCATGCGCGGCATGCGAATATCAAGCAAAATAAGGTCGGGGCGAAAGCGCGTGATCAAATCCAGCGCGGCTTCGCCGTCTTCGGCTTCGTCGATGATTCCGACGCCGAGCTTTTCACAAACATTCCGTAACAACAAACGGTTGGTCGGATCGTCATCGACAATGACGATATGGGCACGCTTAAACTCGGTCGGCAAAGGGCCATCTGTTTGTGGAAGGTAAACGTTCACGCGAAGGATTCCATACCAGACTGGATTGAAAAACAGTCATCTATCTTTACGCACCTGGGCTTAAATTCTGATTAACAGGGTGCATGCCATTGTTTTCAAAAAAGAAGAACCCAGCCAGGGGGGGGTCAGAAACCTTCTTTTTCTGCAATGAGATAGATCGGGCGTCCTTTGACTTCGGTAAAGACGCGGGCCAAATATTCGCCAATGACGCCAAGGCTAAGCAGTTGAATGCCGCCCAGAAACAGGATGCCAACCATCAGCGAGGCAAAGCCGGGAACATCAATGCCGAATAAAAGAGTTCGCCCAACCAGAAAAAGACCATAGGCCAACGCAATCAACGAAATAGCGCAGCCAAACCAAGTCCAGATCCGCAAGGGCACGGTGCTAAAGGACGACAGGCCGTCAAAGGCGAAACTCATAAGCTTGAAGAGGTTCCAGTTTGTATGGCCGCCCTGACGCGGCGCGACATCGAAGGGGACAAAGGCATAATCATAGCCGACCCATGTCATCAGGCCCTTCATAAACCGGTTGCGCTCGGGCAAGGCATTGACGGCGTCGATGACGGCGCGGTCCAGAACGCGGAAGTCGCCTGCGCCTTCGGGCAGCTTGATGTCGGCAATGTGCCGAAAGACCGCATAGAAAGCTTTAGAAAAAAGTTTGCGGGCAAAACCGTCGGTATCGCGGTTGCGACGAATGGCATAGACCATTTTCGCGCCGCCTTGCCACGCTTTGATTAATTCAGGGATCGTCTCGGGCGGGTGCTGCAAATCGCTGTCCATGGTCAGGGCCGCGTTTCCTTGCGCTAAGCGCAAGCCGCAGGTCAATGCCGCCTCTTTCCCAAAATTGCGGGCGAAACGAACGGGTTTAATGCGCAAGTCGCGTTCGCGTTCGTGGCAAAGCAGGCGGTATGTCTCATCGTCGCTGCCATCATCGATACAGATAATTTCATAGGAAAGATCCAGCGCGCCCAAGACGGGGCGCAAACGATGGAACAGTTCGTGGACTGAGCTCTCCTCGTTGTGAAAGGGCAGAATGATGGAAAGATCGGGACAGGTCATGGAAAAAACCGGATAGGAGAATCGATAACGCTATCTAAAGCGATAATCGCGAATTGCGAAAGAAAAATGACGCGCCACTCGGGGTCGAGGGCGCGTCATGAAACGTATCCAAAGGGAAGAAGGTTCTTAGAACCCTTCGCGCTCTTTGCGTTTACGGTCGACCTTGCGGGCGCGGCGAACGGCTTCTGCCTTTTCGCGAGCGCGCTTTTCCGACGGCTTTTCGTAGTTGCGACGCAGTTTCATTTCACGAAACACGCCTTCGCGTTGCAGCTTCTTTTTCAGAACCCGCAGAGCCTGATCGACATTGTTATCACGCACTAAGACTTGCACGAATATCCCCCCTTTCCGAAGGTTTGGCGTTAAAAAAGGGGCCACAAAGGCCCAAAACCGAGGTCTCCCATAACACATAGGGGGGCTGGGACAAAGGTTTTTTTACCTTTTGGGCGAGAAAAGGGGTGCGATTAACCAAAAGGGTGCTTTTTAAGCCCCCGGGCGCGCAAAACCCGGCGCGCCAAGAACGGGGGCGGAAACGCCGCGGACTGTCGCGTCTTTGGCCTTAGGGCTTTCGGGCTCAAGCCGGGCAATGGCAAGATTCTCGGCCCCCAGCGCTTTCTGAAAGCCCGGCATGTGCAGGCCGCCATAGTAAATAGCGGCTTTTCTGTCTCCGGCGATGTTTTTCATGGTTTGGGCAATTTCTTGGTCGTTGTGAAAACGCTCTTCCAACATGGCTTTGTTCCGCGTGCGTTGATCTTGACGTGGCATGCCGTCGTAATAGCCTTTTTCGAATTTGAGAAACGCACCAGATTCCATATCTTTTAACTTGTCGCCCGTCCCGCCGCCTGCATCTGCCCAGGCCTGATAGGCCTTGTCGCGGTACGAACGCAGAACCGGCGATTGAGGGTCGCTGAGCGTGGTATCAAAATCGACCGCGCAAACCTGAATGCCTTGCGCCGCTGCGCGTCTGATCATGTCCGCCGTATATTCGTGCGTTTTGCGAATGTCTTTGGGGTTCGACTTGAATTGAAGAACCTCGGCGTCTGTCATGCCTTGAACAAAAGCCTCTTTGCCAATTTCTTTGGCGGCATAGGCGTTGATCAGTTTTTGCGTCTCGGGCGCGGATTCAATGAAAAGCAATTTGTAATTGTGCGCTGCGAGTGAGCCGATGGTCCCCCCATCGCTTGTCAGCGTATTGATCCCCATATGCCGGTGATCCATGTCTGCGAGGCCAAGGAACTGTTTGCCATCGGCTTTTTCGTTTGCGATCGCTTTTTCCAGCGCGGGGGAAAGGGACGGTTGCGCCTGATCGGCGACAGCATCGGGTAGCGTCCCCGGGCTTGCCTGCGCTTGTTTCATGGGCGCGGCCACAGCCAACGTTGCCGCAACAGCGACAGAGGTTGCTGCGAGTTTGCCTATATTGCGAGCCTTATGAAAAAATCCCATAAATGTTTACCTGCGTCTTGATGAAAGGCTGTTATCAAACCTAAATGCCCAATTTTCCCAAAGGCGAACCAGAAAGTGGTTTCGTTTCTGTTGCGTGAACCTTGACGCCATGATCCGCGTGAGGATCGGTGTCAAGTTTGGCGCGTGCCATCCGGTTTTTACCTAATACCTTTTCGAAATTACCCATGTGGTGTTCGCCGTATATGATGATGGATCGTTCGCCATTACTCAGTTTTTCAATATTTTTGGCAATCGTTGGATCTTCCAACAAACGCTCATCAAGCATTTTCTTCATCAGAGCTTCCTGTTCACGCCGAGGCATATTCTTAAGATAGCTGTCCCGGTATTTACAAAAAGCATCGGAATACCGCGACACAATGTCGCTTTTATCAATGTGAAGGGATGGGTCTGGTTTCCAGGCCCGGAAGGCCTTGTCATGAACGGCGCGAAGAGCAGGAGAGTTACTGTACGATCCGAACGTCGTGTCTGAATCGACAGCGTGAACGCTTATGCCCTGTTCTTTCGCCAAATCAAGCGTACGGGTGAAACGCTCATTAAAGTCATCGGACTCTTTGCCAGCCTTTTGTAAGGTATGAATAACGTTTTGACCCATAGCTTCTTTAAATTGTTCACGACTAATCGCCCCTTTTTGATAAGCATCAATGGCAGGCTGTATATCCGTCGTCATTTCTAAAAAAACATGTTTGTAATTATTTGCGCGCGCGGTAGCCATATTCTCTGGATGACTTAATATTGTTCGAAGATTCATGTTTTTATGGGCAGGATCTTCTAGGCCAAGAAATTGTTTATCTGTTTGCATCACACGATCAAGGTGTGGCGACAGGGCTGGGGCTTGCCGAACTTGCGCTGTCGTTTGTTTGGTTGTCTCTGGCCCTTGAGGGGGGGGCTGAGAGGGGGACGCCATAGCAGGTGATGACAAAGCAAGCGTTGCCGTTACCGCGACGGAAGTGGCGGCCAGCTTGCTGTATTGCCTGACTTTATGGGATATGCCCATTTCTTACCTGTTACTATTCCATCCTTTTTATTTACCAACTTTAGCAATAAATGATTTATAAAACGTCAGTTTCTGTTTCTTATCGAAAATTTAACCAAGACAAAGGGCTGAATATTGATATAAAAATCCATGTATTTTCAAGTGGTGGGGATTTAAATGGGCGTTTTGCATTTTCCGGCGAGAATGGATTCTTTGGGGGTCGTTGACTTGTTGAGAGGCGAGATCCCTGTTCGCTTTGTTGTCGATCCAGATTGTTTTTCACCCGCTGAAGTTGCGGGTTTGGCCTGTAAGCGGCCCTCAACGCAAGGGGTGGTCCTCTATCGTTATAACATCTCGCTAACCGAAGATCTTGAGCGCGAAGACCCCAGCGTTTTTCCGGCGTGGGCTTTGTGTATGCCGCGCTTGTGGCAAAAGGCCGTCCGTTGCATCCATCAAGCAGATCCTTCGGCTTTTTCCTTGAAACCTCTTTTCGTTGGTATGCGCGAAGGGCTCGAGAAAACGAAGGCCTATACCGCCAATTTGGTCGTTGTCAGTCGAAAAATGCCTTACGCTCTTGTCATCGAGCATGACTTTTGCCGTGAGGCTCAAAAAGCGGAATCTTTAGAAAATATCACCGCGCCGCGGGCTTCTGTGTTTGATTATTCCTATAGGGGGGATGCGCGCGCGCCTGGGGCCTCTCAACGTCAGACCCAAGAGAAGGGATTTGTGATGATGGCTGCGCATTATATCGCGCGACCCTCGTCGTTCAGTGCAGGGAAGGCTCTTGAGCGTTTTATCCAGCGATCACCAACAGCGGCCCTGTAAAAGGGCTGGTAGGAAGACGAAAAATGACTGTTTATCTTATTCAAGCCAGAATGGAACAAGATGGCAATCTATGGCCTTTAGAAAGCGCTATGCCTCCGTCTGAAACTGTCCCGGCTTTTTTAGCTGTTGATGAAGACTGCTTATCTGAAAAAGAAGCGGACGGCCTGCTTTCTGGAGATACACGTACGCAGAACCTAGTTTTACATCATCACAATTTGGCATATGACAATATTATATTTGAAGATGATTGGGTTGATATCTTTCGTCTGACGACGACACTTGCTCCGTTGTGGAGGCAGGCGGCGCGTCTGATAGCCGAGGTTGCCGAAGAAGCTGAGCCTTTTCTATTAAAGCCCATTCTTGTCGGGATGGAGAATGATGGCGACGAGGCAATCTATCTGACCAGCTTTTTTGCGGTACACCGTCGTTCAACGCCTTTTTCATTGGTTATTGAGCATGAGGTTGGCGGATGGGGCGACCCCCATGGTTTAGAGCTGACAATGAATGGGCCGCGCGCTTTTATGTATGATGCGCGTTCGGCCTTAGCCGTTTCGAAAGGGTTAGGGCGTCCCGTGACATATTCTGGTTTGCGGAGCGGGAACATGGAGCGTCACAGTGCCGCGCGCCCCGTGCATTTGGAAGCAGAAGCAGCCTTGAGCCGCTACATCCGGTGTGCCGCCGGTGACCTCGATTTGGGCTCATCGGCGTAGCGCCGAGGCTGTCTGTTTAGTCTCATCTGCTTCATTAAGGTATGCGTCGGCGTAGCGCCGAGGCTGTTTTGTTTGGTCTCATCGGCTTCATTAAGGTATGCGGTTTTATTCTGCGCCGTCTTTTCCTTTTGTGTCATCCCCGCGGAGGCGGGGATCCAGTGGGCTTGGCCGCTGGAGAAGGCGCTTCTTCTTTTTCTATCCCCCCCCGTGCAAACCGAGAGGCCCCCTGGATCCCCGCCTCCGCGGGGATGACGAATGAGGGAGAGGGCGGGCGACGCCAAATGCCGATGTCGGGTGCGGGGGCCAGCCGTTCTAGGTGGCATACCCCTATACAGACGTGTTCTCCCCCAAGAATGGCTCCGGGCCCAGCCCGGCGTGCCGCCGGGGGCATCTGTTTGATCTCATCTGCTTCATTGAGGTATGCGGATTTATTCTGCGCCGTCTTTTCCTTTTGTGTCATCCCCGCGGAGGCGGGGATCCAGAGGACTTGGC
>CAYMGM010000022.1:0-25049 GCA_964390005.1 uncultured Rhodospirillaceae bacterium
GAGGCTATTTGTTTGGTCTCCTTTGCTTCATTGAGGTATGCGACGGCGTGCCGCCATGGGCATCTGTTTGATCTCATCTGCTTCATTAAGGTATGCGGTTTTATTCTGCACCGCCCCTTCCTTTTGTGTCATCCCCGCGGAGGCGGGGATCCAGAGGACTTGGCCGCCAGAGAAGACGCTTCTTTTTTGATCCCCGTCCGCGTCAGCTGAGAGGCCCCCTGGATCCCCGCCTTCGCGGGGATGACGAATGAAGGGTGGGGGGCGACACCCCCAAATGTCGATGTCAGGTGCATCGGCCCACCGTTCCAGGTGGCATACCCCTATACAGACGTGTTCTCCCCCCAAAATGGCAGCGGGGCCACCCCGCTGCTGGCGTCATAAGGGGGCTCGGTAAATAATGACTTTTACCATTCGATAAAAACAGCGCCGTTTGCACCATTGCCACTATACCCCGTCGAGGAGCGTCCGCCACCGTTGATATATAAGCCGCCGCCGCCGCCGCCGCCGCCCATACCGCCGCGTCCACCACCGCCATAGCCGGCACCTTCATAAAAGGCACCCCCATCCCATTGCCCGCCCGGTGCAGCAGAAAAAGAAGCTGTTTGAAACAGCACGCCCTGAACATTATTGGTTGCTGAAACTATGGTCCCCTGCCCAGCACCTGGAGACGAATAGCACGTACCTTGGACGCAGCTACTGCCAGCAGAGCCATTTGTTCCGCCATAGCCTGCAGCTCCATAACCATAGTATCCACCACAGCCGCCGCCCGATCCCCCGGCACCCCCTGTACTGCCCATCGCACCGCCTGATGCAACGCCGCCTGTTGCAGTGATAGAAGCTATGGTTGTTGAGGTTCCGCTTGTCCCAGCGGTGGTGCTTCCACTTGTAGCAGCAGCGCCGCCTGTGCCGATAACAACGGAAAGAGCGCCCGTGACACGGACTTCTTTTGCGACCACATAGCCGCTTCCGCCGCCGCCAGCCGATCCGCTTCCACCACCACCGCCGCCGCCGCCGCCGCCAATAGCTAAAATGCGTGTAGTTAAGGGGCATGCGGTTGATACGCCCGAAGGAGGGGTAAACGTGCCGCTGGCCGTAAAGAACTGGGAACCGCTGGCAATACGCGGACAAATGGTCGAACATGGATCCGTCGGTGCGGTGGGTGGCGTAAAGTTGGATGTCCACAGGGCAACGCCCTTGATAACGCGCAGTTCGTCGATATAGCCACCTATGTAATAGGGACCGTTGGTCGGCCAGGCCCCAATAGAATAGGAATACCCTGGTTGCCAAACCGTTGCCGAGGATGTTGCCGTCGAGATCTGTGTTCCGTTTCGAAAGGCGAAAAAGGTATTGCCGCTGCGCACAACGGCGTAATGATCCCATTCGGCTCCGGGGGCCGCGCCCATATCCAGAGCGCTGACGACTTCCCAACCGCTTCCCGAGGAGGAGAGATAAGTATATAAATGGCCGCTCGACAAATAGCCAAATACAGGACCGTACGTGTAGTCGCTGGCCATATGGAAGACAACCCCATTGGCACCCGTCAGGTTATAGGCCCAGAAATCGACTGTGAAATCGCCATTTCCTAAAACATCCGTCGAGGGATGAGTCACACGCAAATAGCCGGACGAGCCGTCAACATAAAGACTTTTACCGCCAAAGGCGGATTGGGCCGAAGTGATGGCAACGCCGCCGATCGCCGAAACGGGATTGGCGTCATTCGAACTATCGGCGTAACTGTCCATGTGCATCAAAAGACGAATGTCTTTATTGCAGTTCCCGCTGCTGCCAGACCCTAATGATGTCCAGGCGGTGCCGTTGCAAACCTGAACGTGCTGGCCGTGTATTGCAGCATGCCGGCTTTGCTGGCGTCGCAGGCTGTCGCGGCATAGGGTGGGGCGGCGACCGCGCCAAGAATAAGGGGGCCTTTGACAAAGGTGGTGCCGTTGCATTGGGCGTTTGTGTCCCAATCAAAGGCGTTGCTGTCGCCTGTACAGGCCTTGCCGATAATCTTTTCGGCAGCCCCAACAGGCGTGCTCGCCAGAAAAAAAGACAACATAGACACGAAAATAATTTGTCGCGGATCGATTTTAACGAAAGAAGTCGAAGACAACATCAAATTTTACTCCGCAGGACCTTAGAGAATTAATTGAAAGAGATCCATTGTGTGCCGTCACACCCCTGCACACTTGTTCCTGTCCATTGCAACATCCCGGCCTTACTGGCGTCACAGGCTGTTGAGGTATAGGGCGGTTTCGTAACGGGCCCCAACAGGATCGGGCCCTTGATCAAGTTTGTGCCGTTGCATTGCGCATTCGTGTCCCAGTCAAAGGCGTTGCGGTCGCCTATACAGGCTTTGCCGATTTCTTTTTCGGCCCCTTCTGCTGGCAGGGCCAGCAAAACGCAGAAAAGAAAAGTCGCCGAAAGGCGAAAGAAAGGGAACAAGCGAAGATGACCGTTGTTTCTTTTTTGATACATTTGGAATGCTTGCATTCGAGGAGAGGTCGAAGACGATATATTAGAAAGAGCCCCTCAAAAAATCAAAAAAAAACAAAAACATCGCCTTTTAAAACAAAACAAACGAATAAAAACGATGCGAAAGGGGGCTGTCTGGGCCAAAGAATAAAAAGATCAAAAAAGCGGGACAAAGAAAAAGGGACTTACGTCCCCATTTTCTTGGAAAGGAACAAAGGCTTACTTGCCCAAGCGCCTTGCTTCTTTGACCGGAGCCTGGGCCTTCATGTCATTAATGGCCTGACGATGAATGATGATCAACGAGCGTTCGATGCCTGCATACATATCCTGCATCGTTTTTTCCGACGGCGTGCCGATCACGCGGTCAAACGCGTTATGATAAATTTCCAGCAAATTGCCGGCACCGCCCAAAACAAAACGCGGGCTTGTGCCATTGTTGGACCGTGACATAAAGGCCAAGGTGGTGGCGGCTTCGTCAACCGCAGTCAAGATGCGTTGCGGATTTTCTTGCTGGCGATCAAAGGCTTGGGCGCGGGCTTCTTGCGCCATATAGCGTCTTTGCTGGGCGGCGATCACGGGGTCGCGAGACATCAGGCTTTCAAGCGAAAAGCTGTCTGCACGTACAGGGGCTTCGGACGCGGCTTGTGCTGGCGTTTGAGGCGCAAAAATAAGTGTGGCGGCAAGGCCTGCGGCAGCAAGCAAAGAACGAGCAGACATGAAAACTCCGTATCTAAAAATGGGGCGGCCTTATCGTCAATCAACTTGAATAAAAGCATTATGCGCAAAAACATTACTTTCACTAAGGGTTTTTTATGGTGTCTTGGGCCTCGGATCGTGTTAACCGTTATTCGCGGCAAAAAACAACAAGGATGCGGCGCATGACTTTGCTTTGGTGGCACTGGGCTCTTATCGGTTTTGGCTTCGCTTTGGCCGAACTGGCTTTTCCGGCTTTCGTCATGCTTTGGTTCGGGCTCGGCGGGCTTCTTGTTATGCTGGCCCTCCTTTTGATCCCCGACTTGCCGATTGAAATCCAGCTCGCTTTGTGGGTCGTCTCGGCTTGCGTCATGACCTATCTTTGGTTCCACTTCTTTAAAAACAAAGCGCCGCGCACCTTGACGGGGCAGGCTCAGGCCGAGCTTATCGGCGAAATCGGTATTGTGGTCGCGCGGATCGCGCCCTTTGCGCCCGGAAAAGTCCGGTTTCAAAAACCGATTATCGGTTCCGAAGTTTGGGACTGTTTGGCCGAAACGGATTTGGCCGTTGGGGCGCGCGTGCGCGTGTCGCGGGTCGAAGGCAACAAGATCCTTGTTGAACCAGAGGAAGACGTGACCGCTTCATTTGCAGGAAAGGACTAACCTATGAGTGCATCGCTGATTTTCGTTCTTATTCTTCTTCTGTTTGTGTTTATCACGCTGGCCAATGGTATTCGCATTGTGCCGCAGGGCGAAGAGTGGGTTATTGAACGGTTAGGCCGTTATCACGAGACCTTCTTCCCCGGCCTTAACTTGATGATCCCCTTTATCGACATCGTTTCGCGCAAGGTCGTCACCAAAGACGTTTTGCTCGATGTGCAAGAGCAAGAAGTTATTACCAAAGACAATGCGGTGATTTTGACGAACGCTATCGCCTTCGTCAAAGTGACGGATCCCGTTAAGGCTGTTTATGGTGTCGTCAGTTTTGCTGACGCTATCCGTAACTTGATCATGACGACGCTGCGCTCAATCATCGGCGAGATGGAATTGGACGAAGCCTTGTCCAGCCGCGATAAAATTAAAGCGCGTCTGCGCGAAAGCATCGCCGACGAAGTTTTGGATTGGGGGCTGACTGTCAAGTCCGTCGAAATCCAAGACATTAAACCGTCGGCGACCATGCAACGCGCAATGGAAATGCAAGCCTCGGCCGAGCGTGAACGTAAAGCGGTCGTGACGCGCGCCGAAGGGGCCAAGCAAGCCGCCATTTTGGAAGCCGACGCGCGGCTTGAATCCGCCAAGCGTGACGCGCAAGCGCAAGTGACGTTGGCCGAGGCTTCGGCGCAGGCTATTCAAAAAGTTATGGGTGCCGCGACGGGAAGCGATACGTCGCTGATGTATCTTTTGGGTGAAAAATACATCAAAGCGTTGGGCAGCCTGTCTGAAAGCCAAAACAGCAAAGTCGTTCTTCTGCCTGCCGATTTGCAGGAGGCCGTGCGCGGTTTCTTGGGAAAAAACAAGATTTCTTAAGATAAAACCCGTTTTCGGGTTCACAGAGGGGCCTTCAATCCGTTAAGATTGGGGCCCTTTTTGTTGGGAAGATGTCAGGGAAAGATGCTTGTTTTAGGGATCGAAACCAGTTGCGATGAAACCGCCGTCGGGATCGTGGACGATAACCGCCGCATTTGGGCCAACCAAATCGCGACGCAAATCGCCGTGCACCAACCCTATGGCGGCGTTGTGCCCGAGATTGCGGCACGCGCTCATTTGGACAAGATCGAGCCCGTTATTCGCGCGGCTTTGGATGAAGCCCGTGTTTCTTTAAATGACATTGACGGTATTGCGGCAACCTGTGGCCCCGGGCTAATTGGCGGCGTTATGGTTGGCGCCATGGCGGGCAAGGCCATGGCTGCCGTAATGCAAAAGCCCTTTATGGCCGTCAATCATCTTGAAGCGCATGCGCTTGTTGCGCGCCTGACCGAAGGCGCGCCTTTTCCTTATCTTCTTCTTTTGATGTCGGGCGGGCATTGTCAGCTTTTATGGGTCGAAGGGGTCGGGGCTTATGAAAAACTCGGCGCGACCATCGACGATGCCGTCGGCGAATGTTTCGATAAAAGCGCAAAAATCTTGGGCCTTGGCTATCCCGGCGGTCCGATGATTGAAAAAGCAGCGCAAAGCGGCAATGCCATGGCTTTTTCTTTGCCACACCCGATGAAGGGGCGGGCTGGGTGTGATTTTTCTTTTTCGGGTTTGAAGACGGCGGTTCGTACCGAAGCCGCAAAGCAAGAGAAAACGCCAACGTTTGTTGCCGATATGGCGGCAAGCCTTCAGAAAACCATTACCGAGACGCTTGTCGATCGCACGCAGCATGCGCTGCGCCAGCTTGCAGAAACGGGGCGGAAGCCTCAGGCTTTGGTTGTTGGTGGCGGCGTGGCGGCCAATGGGGCCATTCGGCACGGGCTGGTTGACGTGGCGGCGCAGCATGCGCTGCCCTTTATGGCCCCGCCGCCTGTGCTTTGTACGGATAACGGCGTCATGATTGCGTGGGCGGGGCTTGAGCGCCTGCGTCTGGGTTTGACAGATGGGCTTGATTTTAGAACGCGACCGCGATGGCCTTTAGAGGAATTGCGTTTACGCAACAAGGAAGGATCAGCAGGATGAAAGACTTCAATCGCTTTGGCGTTATCGGGGCTGGCGCATGGGGAACGGCTTTGGCGCAGACGCTTGCGCGCGCAGGGCACGATGTTCTGTTGTGGGCGCGCGAAACCGATGTTGTCGAGGAGGTGAATGCTCAGCATGAAAACGTCACTTATCTAAAGGGGGTTGCGCTTGATCCAAAAATCAAGGCAACGACCGATCTTGCGGCGCTTGAGCCGATGGATGTGTGGCTTTGGGTTGTCCCCGTCCAACATACGCGCGGCGTTGCGGATGATTTGCGCGCGGCTTGCGTGGGCTCGGCGCGCGCGCAGCCGATTGTTTTGTGTAACAAAGGGATTGAGCAAAAAAGCCTGTCGTTTCCAGAAAGCATTTTGGCACCCTTGATGCCGGATCATCCTTTAGCTGTTTTGTCGGGCCCCACTTTTGCGGCAGAAGTGGCGCGGGGGTTGCCAACGGCTGTGACGCTGGCTTGCCGCGACGGGGTTCTGGCGGCGGCGTTGGCTGAGGCGATTGGCAGCCGATCCTTCCGCCCTTATTCGACGGATGATGTGACGGGGGCTGAGGTTGGCGGCGCGATCAAAAACGTGATTGCCGTTGCCTGTGGGATCGCGACAGGGTGTCAGTTGGGCGATAATGCGCGCGCCGCGCTGATCACGCGCGGTTTGGCTGAAATGATGCGTTTAGGCATGGCGTTGGGGGGACGTGCCGAAACCTTGATGGGCTTATCAGGTCTTGGCGATTTGACGCTGACCTGTTCCAGTTTTCAATCGCGCAATATGTCTTTGGGTGCGGCCTTAGGGAAGGGTGAGACGCTGGAATCTATTTTAGCGTCGCGTCAGACGGTCGCCGAAGGTGTTCCGACGGCGGCGGCAGCGGTTGCTTTGGCCGAAAAGCTTGGCGTAGAGATGCCAATCGCCTCAGCCGTTCATGCCATTTTATATAAGGGGGCCGGTGTCGAGCCGACGATTGAAGCTCTTTTATCCCGTCCCCGCCGCCCCGAAAGCCCCTAGCGGCGTGGCGCCGCGGCCATTCTTGGGGGGAGAACACTTCTGTATAGGGGGATGCCACCTAGAACGGTGGGCCTTTCGCCCGACATCGACATTTGGCGTTGTCGCCCCCCCTTATTCGTCATCCCCGCGAAGGCGGGGATCCAGGGGACCTCTCAGTTGGCACGGACGGGGATCAAAAAAGGAAACGTCTTCTCTGGCGGCCAAGCCTTCTGGATCCCCGCCTTCGCGGGGATGACACAAAAGGAAAGGGCGGTACAGAATAAATCCGCAGACCTCAATGAAGTAGATGAGACGAAACAGACAGCTTCGGCGCTATGCTGGTGAAGTTGATGTCAGGTGCAAAGGCTTGCCGTTCTAGGTGGCATACCCCTCTACAGACGTGTTCTCCCCCCAAAAATGGCCGCGGCGCCACGCCGTTAGGGGAACATGGAGTCGATGGCGGCTTGATCGGCGCTTTTGCCATGACCGTGAACAACGGCGGCACCATCATCCACCATGCCTTGCAATTGCATGGAGTTTAACATGGCCATATCCGCAAATCGCGGCATGTCTCCAGATTCCAGCATTTGACGTAGGCGGACGCGCGTTTCAACCACAAGCATGCTCATCTGAACAGCGATTTTGTCGAAACGATCGCGGAGATCGCGCGGCGCGGCTTCATAAGCCTCAATCGCCAAGTCGGCAAAGCCAAGGCCGCTTGTCAAAAAATGCTCGCGATAGGTTTTGAAGTCCCATTTGTCGATTTCGTCTAACAAATCTGGCGCATCGCCAACCATGCCAAGCATCATGATCACTTCGTTAAAGTGATTGAAATAGTCGGTCGATAGCAAAGAACGTGGATCAATGTTCGTGCCGACGACAAGGGATTCAAAATCTTTGGCCATAGGTCTTCTCATTCCGATGAAGTGGCATTAACCATAACGCCTAGGATTGAAAATTTTCTTAAAGCCCCGTACGTAGGCGTGTTTGTTGGGGCTCCGACATAAAATATGATGAAATATTAAGTTGTCTAGCCGCAGAAACAAACAAGGACTTCATGCTAACCTTCTGAAATATAATAACATACTTTTTCAAAAGAAGCGCAGCGCCCGGAAAAACCTGTACGAAGCCGGAATATCCGTGCTAAAAGCAAGGAAAAGGAAGCAAAATGCTTTGAAACAGCTGATCGTTCAGCTCCATCGATGCGAGGCGAAAATGTCTGCAGCCAAGAAAAAAGAAACGAAAGTTTCCAAAGGGGCCAAAAAAACCATGCCGTCCGCAAAATCAGCAAAGGCGCCCGTGAAAGGCAGCAAAGCGGCTTCTGTCGAAAGCAAAAAAAAGACGCCCACCCCGCCGGTGAAACCCAAAATGGCAACGCCTTCGGCCAAGCCCGCGATAGCCGCGCGCACACCATCATATCCTTTTCAGGCGGATCAGGCTTTGCCTGCACGCGTTCAAGCCCTTTTAGATCAAGCGGATATCCAAGAAACGATTACGCGCGCGGCGCGCGCGCTGGATCGCTTGGATGAGACTCTTTTGCGGTCCGTTTTCCATGCCGATGCAACGTTGGATTTGGGCCCCGGTATTTTTCAAGGAGCCTCAAGCGATTATGTGCCGTGGGTCTTGGCCGTGATGGGCCAGGCGCGGTCTACGCACCACTTGCTTGGCCAAATGGACATTCATTTGGACGGGGACGTGGCACGTGTCGAAACCTATGTTCAAGCCCACCTGCGATCCGATAAGCCGACGGGGCGCGAAGATTTGTTTATGGGGTTGCGCTATTTGGACCGGATGGAGCGACGCCCTGCCGGACGTGGCGGCGTCTATAAAATCTCACATCGCAAACAAGTCGTTGACTGGGTGCGGACTGAAGTCGTTTCTGACTTGTTTTATCATCAAAACCCCGATGCGCTATGGGGGATGCATACCAAGGCGGATTTGTCCTATCACATGGCCAGCTTTCCTGGGGCTAATGGAAGGGTTTCTAGCTTCCTTGGGCGGCACTATGATCCCAAGTCCTTTAAGTTCTAAGGCTGCCTTTCATCGTTAAGATGCTTTTAAGAACCCGCATGTTAGTGGCAAAGGGGCCGTCAGCGTTCCCCCTTAAACGGGTTTTCCCATGTCTAAACATCAGCGGACAAAGCATCTTTATCGTTTATGGGTTCTTTGTGGGGCTGGGGTCATTGCCTTTTGGTCTTTAGGGGCCTCGCCTCTTGCCGCGTCTAGCGTTGATTGGATCGGAACGTCGAATGACTGGTTCACGTCGTCGAATTGGGGAACGGGGACGCTTCCGACAAGCAGCGATACTGTCACAATCGATGGAAACGTAACGGCTTCTATCACCCACAGTGGCGCGGCCGCCGATAGCCTTTCCGTTGGTGCCATCGCAGACGGCGCTTTGACCCTAACCAATGTTGGGACGCTGTCGATTGCATCAGGCATAACGGTGGGCGTTAATACGGACGTTACGGGGACGCTTCAAATCACGGGCGCGACGACAAATCTGTCAACAAGCAATCTGATCATTGGATATAGCGGAATTGGGGTTGCAACGATCAACGGCGGTGCGACAGCAACTTTTTCCGATATTGGTTTAGGGAACAGCCCGACGGGCAATGGAACGCTGACAATTGAAGGCGTCGGCACAACCGTAAGGACATCCGGCATCGTCATTGGTGGGGCGGGCGAGGGGCAAGTATCTATTTTGGATGGAGCAACACTTGACACAGAATATGGATTTACTTTAGCCGGGGCCGATGGCGCTACAGATACATTGACGATAAGTGGTGCCGGGACAACCGTTACGAGCACAGACTCCTTTTACGTTGCGAATAATGTAAATGCACAGGTCTTGGTTTCCGATGGGGCGACGATTACGTCGGACTCGATTGTCCTTCATTACAGTTCTGGAACCGGCATTATCGACGTTGTTGTGACGGGTGCGGGGACGACCTGGAGCTCGGCGGGAACTTTAACAATTGGATCTAATGCGACACTTGAAATTTCAGATGGTGCTGTTGTCAGTGCCGATGGGCTAAAATTTTACGAAGGCGCAACGGCGTTGGTCATCGATGGCGCAGGCAGCAAACTTGATTTGGGCAGTGGGACCGTCGAAACGCTTGGTTCTTTAGGATCCCTCACCATTTCAAATGGCGGCGTTTTATCAGACGGTATGGTCTATTTGATGGGATATGGGGCTGGCACGCACATTACGGTGACGGGGGCTGGATCGGCTTGGTACAATACCGGAGCTCTAACGCTTGGTGTTGCTAATCCTGTTCCGATGACGGTAACGCTTAGCGATGGCGCATTGCTGACAAGTGCCAGTGGGCAAATTGGTTATAACGGGGGCATTGGTGTTCTGTCTCTGGACGGGCAAGGAACGTCTTGGATCAACACGGGAACCTTTTATGTCGGTTACGCCGATGGGGTTGGAACATTGTCGATAACAAATGGCGCGACAGTTAGCAGCGCCGATGCGGCTGTTGGGCATGGAACAGGAACGGGAACAGTAACAATATCTGGCGACAATGCCAGTTGGACGATCAATGGCGATCTTGTTTTAGCGCGGAACGCTGGTACGGCCACGCTTTCTTTGACGGACGCCAGCATATCGATGAATAACGCCACGACGGGTTATGCCCAGGGCATTGCAACGATAACGATGGATCATGCTTCATGGCGAGGAAGCGGATCGCTTATTTTGGGCATGTATGGTGTCAGCCTAGGATCCGGGACAGACCTTTCCGCGATCAATGGCAGCACAATAACAAGCGCCGACGCTTCAATAGGTGTTGGTGGCGCGTATGGTCATGTATTGTTTTCTGGGGTCGGAACAACGTGGACCAATACCGGCGCGTTGACGATGGGGTATCAAGGCGGCGAGGCAATCCTTAGAATTTTAGACGGCGCCGTCGTTTCAACCGGCGATACAACGATGGGAACGTCCGGTGCGACAGCAAGTCTTATGGTTCGTGGCGCAGGATCAAGCTTTATCGATACCGGGTCTCTGTACATGGGGGACTACGGCTCGACAGCAACGCTAACCCTGGCCGATGACGGTCGCGCCATTGTTGCGGGCGGTATAACGCTTGGCGCTGATTATGGAACGGGGACAATTATTATCGGCGCGGCGGCAGGCCAAGCCGCCGTGGCACCGGGCACGCTTCTGACATCGACGGTTACGTTCGGCGCCGGAACAGGCAGCATCGTCTTTAATCACACCAGTACAAACTATGTTTTTACCCCAGATTTGGTTGGCACGGGCACGCTGTCGTTTTTGTCTGGCAAAACGATCTTAACAGGGGACAGCAGCCTCTTTACGGGAACGACAATCATTGCGGGCGGTACCGTTGCGGTGAATGGCTCGCTAAGCGGGACAGTCGACGTCCAAGATGGTGCGCGGCTGCAAGGGAGCGGCACTGTTGCCAGCGTAACCGTGGATTCGGGGGCAACAATCGCCCCCGGCAATTCGATTGGAACCTTACACGTCGTGGGCAATATCTCTTTTGCCGCGGGGGCGATCTATGAAGTGGAAATCGATCCATCGGGCGCGAGCGATTCAATCATTGCAAACGGCGCGGCAACATTAGCGGGCGTTTTGCGTGTTCAAGCCTCAAATGGGGTTTATCGGGCGGGGACGCGCTATACTTTGTTAACGGCGACGGGCGGCGTTTCGGGACAATTTGATACCGTGGAAACGACGCTTGAATCTTTATTTTTAGCGCCGACCGTGAACTATGCAGCGTTAGAAACAACCCTGACCCTTGCGCGCAATACCCGAAGCTTTGCCAGCGTGGCCGCAACGCCCAACCAAGTGGCCGCGGCAACGGGAATCGAAAGCATGGGAAGCGGCCATTTGTATGATGTCATCGCCTCGCAGTCGAGCGAAGACGAAGCGCGCCGCGCTTTCCAGCAAGTCGCTGGCGAAGTGCATGCCGATGTCAAAGGCTCGCTTCAAGAATATGGCGCGGGTCTTGCTGATGCGTTGTTGGGGCGTATGGCGGAAAGCGCCGACAGCTTGGCTGGCGACGAAGCGTTGCGTCAGCGGCAGATCCGCCCGCGCGGTCAAAAACAACCGTCCCTGGCGCCCGTGGCGTGGGCGCAGGCGATGGGGCAGTGGGGCGCGCGTGAAAGCGACGGGAATGCACGCCGCGCAAGCTATGCAGGGCAGGGGCTTTTGCTGGGGCTGGATGGCGCTTTGCGCGGTGGGTGGCGATCGGGCCTTGCGTTTGGCGCGGCGCGTCACCGCGATTATGTCGATGATGGAACCAATGCGCGTGGAACGACCCAAAGCTATAGCCTGTCTTTCTATGGCATGAAAAAACTTGGTGCAGGGGCTGTCGCGCGCCTTGGCGGCGCTTACGGGTTTCATGATGTTGAGACCAAAAGGCATTTAGACTTTACCTATGAAGACAGCACACTGACGTCGCATCATACGGCGCACACCGTCACAGGCTTTGGCGAACTGGCTTATGGGTTTGTGCCGCGCCCGGGTGCGCGGCTTGAGCCTTTCGCGAATATGTCGGTCAGTTATTTGGCTTTGCCTTCTTTTACGGAAGATGGTGGCGATGGCGCGTTAGCCGTTCATGACGGCAGCGCGGTCTATAGCGTTGCAACAATGGGTCTGCGCGGACGGCAGTCTGTGGTGTTTTTAAGTCCGGCGGGCGGGCATGCAACGATCGAAGGCATGCTGGCCTGGCGGCGCGCGATTGGCGATACGGGACCTGACGGAAAATACCAATTAAGCGGTAGCGCGCCCTTTACGGTGACGGGTGCGCCTTTGGCGCGTGACGCGGCCCAGATCGAAGCTGGGTATAATGTCGATCTTTCGCCGCAGGCGACCGTTGGCTTGTTCTATAGCGGCTTGTTTGCCAACAAAACGAATACGCAAGCCGTGAATGGCAAGGTTCGCGTCGCGTTTTAAGTCGCGGCGCGGCGCGACCGCGCGACATAAAGTAAAAGCTGGCCGCTGGCCATTGCGACAAAAAGACAATCGCCATAAGCGCTCCACGCCAAACCTTGGACGGAATCGCCCGATGCGGCCGGGCGCAGCGTCATTTCCATACGACCGTCTAACGGCGCAAAAACGACAAGGCCGTTTTGATAGCCGATGGTCACAAACGGATCGCGCGGGTGGGCGGCGACAGCGGTGACAGCGCCAACGTTGGAAGGGCCCAGCGCCAGCGTTCGATCAACAAAGGGCTTTTCTTGGGACAAAGCAAAACCAGCCGCGCCGCGTCCGCCGCCCGCCAAAAGAAAAGATGACGATAAATCGGTTGCGATAAGAGTGAACGGCGAACGTTCCGCCGAAACCAGATGAGGCGGCGTTTGGCTAAAAAAATCTTGGTAAAAAGCGAAGCCTTGGTCCGACAGCGCAATCAGATTGGGCGCGCCAGCCAAAGCGATCATATCGCGAAAGCCTGCGGCGGGAATAAAAGCGGGCTTCTCGGCACTGGTTGAAGGGCCCGTATAAAAGCCTTGCGCCGTTAAAGCGACCCAGCGCGTGCCGTCAGGCGTAAAGACAAGACGGTGAACGGGGCTCCCCGTTTCAAAACAAGCTATTTCGTCGCCTTCGGGGGCGAAAAGGACGATTTGATTTTGTGCCGCGTAGGCCCGAAAACCGCCTGCGCCGCCCGCGATGGCATCAAGGCGGGCCGGGGCTTGCGCGATTTCAGTCGGCACATCAAAAGACGGGTCGATAATCAAAAGACGACCATCCGACCCGCCCGTTAAAAGGGCGTGATCGTCAGCGTCTGGCGCAAGAAGAAAAGGTATATCGGGCGGATAAAGCGGCAAGATTTTAGCCGCGTCCGCCGTATCGTCAGCTGGAAACAAAGCCAAGCGCCCGTTGGTCAGGGCAAGCCCCAACGCATCGCCGCGGCGGGTCAAACAGCAAGAAGAAACGGAAGCGCTTAACGGAAAGGTCCGCGTTGTCAAACCGGCGAGCATGACGCCTCCTTGGGCGCGTCGGGCGCGATCAAGGTGCCGCAGCCGGTTGGCGTTAAAACTTCGGCCATCAACGCGCCGCGCGCGTGGGCATTGACGATGGCAATGCCGCCGACACCACCCTGCAAAGCGGCCATTGCGCTTTCGACTTTGGGGATCATCCCGCCCGTGATGACTTTGTCGTCAATCAAGCGCGGCAGCATGGACGGCATCAAGCGCGGGATAAGCCTTTTTTGTGCGTCAAGAACGCCCGCCACATTGGTCGCCAAAATCAAGCGATGCGCTTTTAGCGCGACGCTAATCGCCATGGCATAATCATCGGCATTGACGTTATAGGCGCGCCCTTGATCGTCGGCCCCAAGCGAGGGAAGAAGAACGATTTTATTGTCGGCAAGAATATCGAGAAGAAGTTTGCGATCGACACTTTGCGGAAACCCCGTCCGGTCTTCTTCGGGCGGCAAATCTTTTAAAGGGCGCGTGCGTAAAAGGGTACGCGACGCTTCGCCCGTTCCCTGAAACACGGTGCAGCCTTTGGCTTTCAGGGTTTCAGAAATCGAGCCGTTTAACCCGACCATCGCGCCTTCGATGACTTGCATCATGGCTGGTGTTGAGGGGCGGCGGCCATCGGCACCTTTGGCCGTTGAAAAGCCTGCGGCTTTTAACGCGCTGTCAATTTGAGGCCCCGCGCCATGAATAAGAACCAAGCGGATTTGCAAAGCGTGTAAAAAAGCCATTTGCTCGGCGAAGATTTCCAAAAACCCGTCATCGTCGGCGATTGAGTTGCCGCCGATTTTAACCACAACTGTTTGGCCACGATAGGCACGCCATTCTTGCAGCATCTGGGCCATGAGAAAGGCGGCAGCCGAAGGGGCTGAGGCGGCGATTTCGGAATCCGATTTGGTCATTTAAGTTTTGTTCCTGTTTTGCCAATATAGGGGCCAAGGGCCTCGGACAAGCGGCGCCTATTTTGCAGGGAAGGAAGGGTTATGTCTATCACGAACATCGCGATCTTGGGGGCAAGCGGGTATACGGGGGCCGAGCTGATCCGCCTTTTAGGCGCGCGCGCCGATGTGCGCCTTGCCGCCCTGTCCGCCGAGCGTCAAGCTGGTCAGCCTGTCGCCGCTGTGTGGCCCCATTTGCGATCTTGCGGGCTGCCCGATCTTTGTAAAATTGACGCGATTGATTTTTCGGGGATTGATTTTGTCTTTTGCGCGCTGCCGCATGGGACAACGCAAAGCGTTATTGCCGCTTTGCCTTCATCCGTGCGTATTGTGGATTTATCGGCGGATTTTCGTCTGCGCGATCCCGCCACCTATGAAAAATGGTATGGCGGGCCGCACCGCGCCGTCGCTTTGCAAAAAGAGGCCGTCTATGGCTTGCCCGAGCTTTTTCGCGCCAAGATTGCCGCGGCGCGCCTTGTCGCCAATCCGGGCTGTTATCCGACGGCGGCTCAATTGGCGCTTGTGCCTCTTTTGGCGGCGCAGGCGGTGGCGGCGGATCGGTTGATCATCGATGCCAAATCGGGGATCAGCGGGGCCGGGCGCGATACCAAGCTGGGGTCGCTTTATACGGAAGCCGCCGAAGGGTTTCAGGCCTATGGGATTGCCTCGCACCGTCATACGCCCGAAATCGACCAAGGGCTTTCGTTGGCGGCGGGGCACGCTGTTGCCGCGACCTTTACGCCGCATCTTGTGCCGATGGCCCGCGGCATCCTTGAGACGATTTATGTTGATCTGGCCCCGGGGCAAAGCGCCGAGACGCTGCGCCAGATTTGGCAGCAAGCCTATAGGGCCGAGCCTTTTATCGAGATCTTGCCCGCAGGCGTTTTTCCGGCGACGCAGCAGGTCCGCGGGACGAACCGGTGCCAATTGGCTGTTGCCGACGACCGCATTCCGGGGCGGGCGATCCTTGTGGCGGCGATCGACAATCTTGTCAAAGGCGCGGCGGGACAGGCTGTTCAAAACATGAACTTGATGTTGGGGTGCCCTGAAACGCAGGGGTTGATGCAAACGGCGCTTTTCCCTTAAGGAACGGGCGTCGGCGGCGGCAAGCCTTTCATCAGCGCGGCTAGGTTTTCAAGAAAAAGATCGCCCATGGCGCGGACCGTCTTGCGCGAAGACGCGGCGATATGCGTGGTGAGCACGACTTGCGGCAGGCTACGAAGACGCGCGGGAATGTGCGGCTCGTCTTCATAGACGTCAAGCGCGGCGCTTAAGATTTTGCCGGTTTCCAAAGCTTCGATCAGGGCGTTTGGATCGATCAGGCTCCCGCGCCCGACATTGACCAACAGGCCGTCGGGGCCCAAGGCTTCAAGGATCTTTTGATCGACAAGATGAAATGTTTCGGCGGTGGCTGGCGCGACAAGCATCAAAATGTCGCAGGCCGTTGCCATGTCGAGAAAGGATGGAAAATAGGTATAGGGGACGTCTTGCCGGTGGCGGCCATGATAGGCAATATCCAAATCAAAAGCTTGGGCGCGCTTGGCAATTTCTTTGCCGATCCGCCCAAGGCCCAGAATCCCCATCTTGCGCCGCGCCAGCGATGCCGATCGCGGGAAACGCCCCAGCACCCATTTGCCTTGCCGCGCGAACTGATCGGCCTGTGGGATTTGCCGCGTGACGGCCAGTAAAAGCCCCATGGCAAAATCAGCGACTTCGGCATTCATAACGTTTGGGGTGTTGGTCACGATAATATTGTGGGCGCGCGCCCAAGCCACATCGACAACGTCATAACCGACGCCAAAATTGACAACGCCTTTCAGATTGGAAAATCGGCTCATCAACGCGGCATCAATGGGCGGGCTGCTGGGCGAGCAAACGATGAAGCCGACGCTGTTTTGAGTATCTGCGATCAGCGTGTCAGGATCGGGCGCTTCCCATAATTTGTGGAGGCGATAGTTCTTTTCGATTTCTTCAACAGCATAAGGATCCAGCGCCTTTGGCATCAAAACGTCGAAAGCGGACATCGTGTTTCCTTGAAAAGAAAGCGGTGGGCTTAGTGCGCGACGTCGGGCGGAACCAAAAGACAGCCTTGGCCATGCTTGATGAAGTAAGCGCAAATGGATCGAGCTGTCGCTTGCGTCATGCCCACAAAGCGCGCGCGATAAACCGCCGTGCCTCCATTGGCTAGAACTTTTTGAACGACAGGCGTCGAGCGGCTGAGCATCGGCGACATTTTACGCTGCATGTCGTTGAGCAATTGCTGTGCTTGGTCTTGATCGCCATAGGCGCCGACTTGAATGCCCCAGGTACCGTTTGAATCGTCGTCGGGTTGGGAGGTGTCTTGGTTCGATGGCGCGGAAGCTTGGGGCTGACCCAAGGGCTTTGTCGCGGCAATGGCCGCCCCGCGCGGGCGAAAGGCTACGGAAACTTTAGGCGGAAGGGAAACGGTGCCTTCATCCGGCAAATCGTTGCTATCGCCCTGGGCTGTTTCTTGATCGGCATGGGACGCTTTGTCGGCGACGGAGAAGGCTTTGTCTAAAAGCTGAGCCATTTGGTTGTCGCGGCTGATGGCTGAACGTCCGCCAAAGACGACGCCAATCAAGCGCAGATCGCCACGGCGCACCGACGTGACCAGATTAAAGCCAGAAGCGCGGATATAGCCTGTTTTTATGCCATCCATACCGTCATAGCGCTCCATCAAATGGTTATGATTGCGATGGGTGCGGCCTGCGTAAACATAGCTTTCTTGGCTAAAAAAAGGATAAAAACGCGGATAGTGATAAATCAAACCATGCGCCAGCATGGCCATATCACGGGCGCAGGTTACTTGGTCGGGATCCGGAAGCCCCGACGGATTTTCAAAATGCGTTTTCGTCATTCCAAGCGCCTGCGCTTGCTGCGTCATCATCCGCGCAAAATTTTGGGTTGTTCCGCCTAAGGCTTCGGCCAGAACGACGGCCGCATCGTTGGCGGATTCGGTCACAAGGCCCAAGATAGCATCGCGGACGGCAATGGTTTGGCCAGAACGCAAACCAAGTTTTGTCGGCGATTGCGCGGCGGCGTTGGCTGAAACGGGCAGACGCTGCGCCATTGTCAAACGCCCGCTTTCAAGAGCCTGAAAGGTGATATAGAGCGTCATCATTTTGGTTAAAGACGCTGGGTGACGTGTGACTTCGGCATTGACGGCGTGCAAAATGCGCCCTGTTCGCGCATCGATCACGATATCGGCATAACGCGCGCCCTCTTCCTGTGAGACAACGGGCGCATGCGACCGGCGGACAACACGGTGATGTTTTTTGGCCGTACTATGCTTTTTGGTTTTCGTTTTGGCAAAGGCGTCGCTTGTGCCAAGCGCAAAAACCAGACAAACCACCAAAAGAAAAGAGAAAAAAGAGTAAAGTTTTTTACCGGAAAGAGTGAAGACGGGCATTGGCTTTCCTGATTCGTCATAACGGGATAGGCGCAGAATCGGATTTTCGTGACCGAAAGGCAAGCCTTGATCGTTTTTTCGTTTTTTTAATGGCAAAGACAGCGAAGAGAACTTGACAGATTTTGGCCCTGTGCCTTAATGTTAACCAAGGTTGTTGCGGCGCACCATGCGGCTGGCTTCAGCCGGTGCTCTTCTCTTGCTTTCAGTAGCCTTGTGCTTAGCGCCAAGGTTATGTGGGTTCCTTCCCTTTTTTGCTTTTTTGCGCGACGGAGACGATGATGCAGAACACAACCGATCAAATGAACAAAATGACGAACACGATGATCCAAGCTTGCGCGGACGCGAACAACGTTATTCGCGATTCCATGAATGCAGTCATGCAGTCGGCGACGATCTTGACCAAAGGCTGCACGGATATGTGCGATACCATCAGCTCGATGATGCAGAAGTCGCTTGAGCAAAGCGCCAAAGCCGGGCAGGCCATGATGACCGTACAGACCATTCATGATTTGGTCGATATGCACTCGAACATGTTGAAATCGCACTTTGATTCCTTGATGAACGATATGAGCAATCTGTCCCAGATGTCGTCGCGCGTCGTTCAAGACGCTTCGGTTCCTGTCACGAACCAGATTAACGATACCATCTCGAAGCTTTCGAAGACGACCAAAGCGGCGTAACGGCCCTTTTTCTATCCGACTTTGTGTGGATGTCAAACCCCGGCGCGTGTCTCCTGCGCTGGGGTTTTGACGTCTGTTGGGGCACAATATACGTCGGCATGCGCGCGCAGACCGTTCTTCCATATTGATCTTTAAAGGCCGTTCCTTTAAGAGAAAGGGAAAGCCAAGCGCGGTGTTTGGGCTCGATTATTTTATAGGCATGGACTTCAAATGTATCGTGTTCGTCCCGTCATTCTTTCCGGTGGATCGGGAACCCGTTTGTGGCCCGTCTCGCGTAAGAATTTCCCCAAACAATTCGCTAATTTGGTCGGTCAGGACAATCTGTTCGCCGGAACGCTTAAAACCGTTGCTGATCGGTCGCGTTTTTTGCCGCCGATGATCATCGGCAGCGTTGTACACAAATTTTTGGTGCAAGACGCGTTTGAGCGTCTGGGTCTTTCAGATGCCACCGTTTTGTTGGAGCCGTTTGGCCGCAATACAGCCGTGGCGGCGATTGTCGCGGCGCTGGCTGAAAAAGCGTTGCCCAAAGACGATGGGCCCAAAGTTTTGCATTTGGTTATGCCTTCGGATCATATTATTGCCGATAAAGCTGGCTTTGCGTCGGCTCTTGCCACGGCGCAAACGGCGGCAGAAAGCGGGCAAATCGTTTTATTTGGGATCAATCCAACGCGTCCCGATACAGGGTTTGGCTATATTTTGCGCGGTCATGACGCGGCGCAGCCTGGCGTTCAAACCATCGCGCGTTTTTGCGAAAAGCCAGATACCGACAGCGCGACAAGGCTAATTGCCGAAGGCGCGTTGTGGAACAGCGGCATTTTCTTTTACGATCCGGCGCTTGTGTTGGCCGAAGCCGCGCGCTTGATGCCGAATGATTTGGCGCTGTGCCGCGAAGCGATGAGCCATGCGACAGAAGATTATCGTGCGCGTCTTTTGGACGAGGAAATGTACGGCAAGCTCGGGAACGAACCGTTTGATCGCGCGATTATGGAAAAAACGGACAAAGGCGCCGTTGTGGCCTGCGATATGGCGTGGAGCGATCTGGGATCGTGGGAAGCCCTGTGGCAGATTGAAGAAAAAGACGGTCGCGGCAATGCGTGTGTCGGCTCGGTCGTTGCGCGCGACATCGACGGTTGTTATGTCCGGTCCTATGGCCCTACGGTATCGGTGATGGGTGTTACCGATCTTGCCATTGTTGCGACCAAGGATTCGGTTTTGGTGACGCCGCGCGACCGGTCGCAAGAAGTCCGTGAAATGGTCGATGTCGTCAAGGAAGAAAACGGCACGCTTGCTTTGGACCATCCTTGCGTCCGTCGTCCGTGGGGATCGTTTGAGGGCATTGCGAAAGGCTCGCGCTATCAGGTGAAGCATATTGTCGTTTTGCCGGGGCGCTCGCTGTCGGATCAGATGCACCATCACCGCGCGGAGCATTGGGTCGTCGTTCAAGGGACGGCCAAAGTCGAAATTGACGGTGAGGAAAAGTTGGTTTTCCCGAATGAATCCGTCTATATCCCCGGTGGTGCGCGCCATCGTTTGTCGAACCCCGGTAAGGTCGATTTGCACCTGATCGAGGTTCAATCCGGCGACTATTTGGGCGAAGACGACATTGTTCGTTTCGACGACAATTATGGCCGCGTGGACGAAGAACAAAAAAGCTAAGCGCCGTCAACTTCATTTGCAAAAGGCATCGCATCGGCAGCCCCTGCGCGCGTGACAGACAGGCTTGCGGCCTTGTTGGCGCGGGCAATCGCGTCAGGCTCGGAAAGTCCTTTAGACAAACCTGCACAGAAATAGCCGACGAAACAATCGCCTGCGCCAATGGTGTCTGTGGCCTTGACCTGAGGGGCGGCGAAAAGTTGTCCTTTGCCGTCTTTCCAGAAAAAAGCGCCAGCAGGGCCTAATGTGACAATCAAACTTTGATGCGGCGCAAGAGCTTTGGCGGCGCGTGCGGCCAATTCGTCGGGGTCGGTTGAAATAACGGTTTGCCCACAAAAGGCCGCCATCTCGTTTTCATTGACGATAAGGATATCCATAGCGGCGCGTAGTTCTTCCAGAAGCGGCATCATGGGCGCGGCGTTGAGAACCGTTTTGGCCCCGCAAGCCTTGGCTTTTTGAAAAGCTTTCCCTGTCGCGCTTTGCGGAATCTCAATTTGGGCCAAAACGATGTCGTCTTCGCGCAGGACAATGTCGTCGATTTGGCTCGGCGCGACGCAGGCATTGGCCCCCATGATCCCGATGATTTCGTTTTCGCCGCGGCTATCGACGGTAATAATGGCTGTGCCGGTTGGCGCGGCAACAGGAAGAAGGTTTGTGACGTCAACGCCGTTTTTTTCTATTTGGGCCGCCAAGTCTTTGCCCACAGCATCGCTGCCGCGACAGCCGATAAACGAAACGGTGCCCCCGGCGCGCGCGGCGGCAACGGCTTGGTTGGCCCCTTTGCCGCCAAGGCTGGTGCGCAAACGAAGACCGGGGATCGTTTCGCCCGGCGCGGGAAAACGCGCCACGTCGGCTATGATGTCGTGGTTTAGGCTTCCGATGACATGAAGGGTTGGCATAAAGACCTCTGAAAAAAACGAAACAATCTCAGTCAAACAAAAAAGCGCGGTTGAGACAACCGCGCTTTTTAAACAAAAATCGAAACAGGCCTTAATCGTTCGCGATTAAGATAGCTTCTGGATTAAAGGCCAGTGTGACCGTATCGCCGTAAGTCAATTCTGGAACGGTTTGCGCCAAAACTTCGATGATTGTTGGTTTTTGGAAGTGATCCGGTTTGGTCGATGGGTCGGGAATATAGATCATCGCTTTATAGCTGTTGCCTTTAAAGCGAAGCTCGGCGGGGCTCATAAAGAAGTTCTCGGCGCCGAATTGGTCCGTCCACTTAACCTCTTTGAAGAAATATTCCGTTTTACCGATGGTGAACGTCTTGGGCTCGATGGAAAGATTAAGCGTGCCATGGACAAAATCATTGTCAAAATAAGCATCTAAATCCATGCCGCGCTCTTTGAAGAACGGCTTTTGCATGCGGATGGTGCCGCCGGGAAAGCGCTTGTCGGTTGTCGAGTGACCAGAGGCAACCTGATATCCAGATTGAACGACGGCTTCAATGGTTTGCATGAGGTGTTACCTTTTTCCTAGAACGTTGTGTGGGGCGTAAGGGTGCGCGTAGCCATATTGAGATCCAAACACGGGTTTATGCGCGACAGGAATGCGCGGTAGGGCGCCAAAAATATTTTGGAGGTGATTATAAATATCCTGAGCTGTCCGAGCAATATAAAGACGGTTAGCCGGATTATGTCCGTCATCCCGTTGAACTTGATAGGGCTCTTGACCGGGGTTAAGAAATTGAATGACACCAAGCAGACCCGCGCGCAGGCCAGATCGCGCTCCACTGGGGCTGTCTTCAATCGCGACACTGTGCCGTGCAATGTATTCGGGCGTCAGCGCGACGCCAAGCTGGGATTCAAAAGAGATTTGTGTGCAGGAAACGGCTAAATCATAAGGGGCCCGGTGCGGTTTATGCTCGGTCGTATGGCACGCGGTGATAATGAAGTCCAAACAAACGGTTGGAATATCGCCAAGGACCCCCAAATTAATACGGGCGATCTGATCGTCACATCCCGTCACGTTGCCCATGTAAAAACCTTCGTCATGGAGTTTTTCCATAAGCCATGGGATTTCGGGGCGCGGTTCAATAAGGTGGGCGTTGGCCCGGTATTCTTCGAAAAGCGGCGCCTTCATGTCTTGGGGGGTCGGCAATTTGGCTTCAGGCGTTCCGGCTTTGCGCATTTGGTGGATAATCCACCAGCAGATGACGTTTTCATGAGCCCCGCGCAAGGGGCGCTCAATGGTCATCCATTCGCCTTCGTTTGTCTGGATTGGAAAACGGTGCGATTTATCGAAGTCCGCAGGCGTTAAGCTGACACCATATTGCGCGGCAACACGATTCCAGCGAATTTCGTGAACGGGTTCGCTGTTAACGAGCGTGCCATCCGTATCCCAGAAAACACAAGGTGGAATACATGGATCTCCATAAAGATAGGTCATAGCCAAAAAATACCTGTTAAATCTCAAAAAGAAGGTTTTCTACCTAATGAAGCTTGTTAAATAATTATAAATTTTAGCCCACGGTATAACGTCGGGGCGTAAGACGGACAAGCTAAATAAATACTTTTATGATAAGATTTCTATTTTGTTCCCCTAAACGTTATGGCATCTCGCAAGACCAGGCCTGACAAGACTGAAGAGAGATTTTGGTCGGTCCCATCTTATCAATCGGTGTGCCTGTCCCACAAAGTTCGCGGGCGGGGGTGGCGGCTACGGCAAAGCGTTCAATGTTGCTTTGCTTTCTGATTTCTGCGCAAGCATCGGAAAACGGCAGGCAAACTAACGGGTCTCGCGTCGTGACGTTGGCCGGATCGGACAAATCGATTTGGATCATCTCGTTCGGCTTGAAAAAGGCGGCAGCGTCGCGGGGCAGGTGCGACGGGCCTTGGTAGCTTGGCTTATGGTAAAACGCGAACAGCTTTCGCGTTTCCGGCAAATAATGCAAAATAACGCCGTCGTCCGTTTTCAGACGCACCAGTTTAATCTTATCTTCGATTTCTTGCGGCGTCAGGCCGCGCGGATCGACAATCTGTCCTTTGGTGTCCAAATAACGGAAGGTGCCGCCATCGGGAAGAATAAGATTGCGCAAAAGCCACAGGCGGAAAACGCGGTCGCGGTCATAGGCATCGACCGGGCGCAGCGGATGAAGTGGCGTCGAACGGATGCTGTGACGGAAGCGAAGGTCGATCGGCTTGATATCGCCCATCTGCGACGGGTCAATGGTTGCCGCCGCTTCATGAAGTTCGGATTTGATTTTCGAGCGCCCCAGCTTAATCGGTTGCTCATGGTTGCGAATAAGATGACGCCAAACTTTTGCGCCGCCGCGCAAGATGTTGAGGTCTTCGCGCTTGCCATAGTTGAAAATGAACGACAACGGCTTATCCAACAGCGTTGTGAGCGGCGATGTTTTTTCGATAAGGCTGATAGCGAAATGCGCGGCATGAAGGCCGATTTCGCGCGCGACCGAGCCAAAATCCTTACGCACCTCTTCTGTAATCGCAACGACGCGATCGCATAATTGTTCACTGGCGCGCGCAAACCATAATTTGGGGGCCTTCTTAAAGCTGACGGGCGTCAGGCCTTTTCGAATGGTTTGGCGACGGCTGGCAAAATCTTGGCCAATCAAGCTGCCGATGCCGTCGGGGTCGAATTGATCATGCGAGACAAGACCATTGCCTTTGATCATTTCTTGGACAGAAAGGCGCAGGCGTGGGGCGACGGCATCGGCAAGATGGTCGCGCATGCGTTTTAAAAAGCCTGTCGGCGCGCCAGCCGTTGCTTGCGCGCCACCGAAAAGGCGCGGCGGGACACCCGCCAATAAGTGGTGTTTGTTGCCTTTTGTCGTGATGTCGATTGAAACGGAACCGTCCGCTGTTTCTTGGACGTTATAGCCAACAAAAACCGAGCAGGATTCCGTCGGCGTCAACTGATGCAAAAGGCCTTCATGAAACATGATGCGCGGGATATCTTTGAGAAAGCTTTGAATTTCTCCTGGGACCCACGTGGCGTCCAGCAAAAGCTTGCCATCCTTGATCCAATCGTCGGCAAGGGATTGAAGCCCGCGAACCAAATACATAGAGCCCGGATTTTTAAAGACAAGCTCGCCCGATTTTTTATCGCGGACGATGGCAAGATCTTCTGTATTGAGGCCATAGAAAAGGAAAAAGGTGCGCGTGCTTTCTGCGTACCCTAAGCGAAAACAACCTTCGGCTGTTTGGATAAGGCCGTCACCATAAACCATCGGCGCGGCTGCATATAAGACGTCGCCATGAAGGTAGCGGTAAAGGTTATAAAGGCAGCGGTCGTCGCCTTTTTCGTGATCTTTTGCTTTGCGATGAAAAAACATAAAAAAACCGAAATAAAATAAGTTTCGTTTCTCAAATTATATAAAAAAAGAAGCGCTGAGCAAAACTTACAGACCCCCGGACAGCGGATGAAAAAGACCTAAAAATAAAATGTTAAAAAACAAAAAGATAGGATGGGGGCGGCTAAAGGTTAAAACCTTAACGATTGTTTTTAAAGCCCGCGAGAATTGACGGCTTGACTTTTAAGGGCGCGGGCTTTACCTAAGCACACTCTGATGGCCGTGCCCAGATGGCGGAATTGGTAGACGCGCAGGTTTCAGGTACCTGTGGCAGCAA
>CAYMGM010000023.1:0-22474 GCA_964390005.1 uncultured Rhodospirillaceae bacterium
ATGCTCCGCCACGCCTGCGGCTTCGCCCTGGCCGATCAAGGGGCAGACACGCGCCTGATTCAGGACTATCTTGGGCATCGGAACATTCAGCATACGGTCAGATACACGGCGGCCAATCCGGCGCGGTTTGAGAAGCTTTGGCGATAGAAAGGACGCATGAAACATGGCAATTAATCGAGACAAACCGGATTTATGGAAAAAAGACATCGTACTATCTGTCGATATGTATAATAAATGGTTTATGGACTGTGCGCCAAAAGCGTACAGAACTACGCGCATAAAGACGACAAAAGATGTTGAACAAACGCTAAAGGCTACAGAAAATTTAACTGATATAAGAACAACAGTTATAAAAGAAAACCCCTCTGTTCTGCCAACCTTGCGCATGTCCACATGCCCACCGCTCGCGGTGGATAGGCTTGTTGGGTTGGCTGGTGTTTCTAAGAATCTTGTGAATGTTATGGAAGAAGGCAAGTTGCCGCCGCGCATGTCCGCAGTGGAACTTGAAGACCACCTTCAAAAAATCAGTCGCCTCATTGAAAAAATGGCTGACCCTGATATTTTTGTGTGGTTAGAAAAAAAGCAAGCACCGTCAGAGCAAGAAGTTTATCGCGCCGCTACGATCATTGCAGACCGTTTGTGTGGGTCTGTTGCCAACCCGATCATTCGGAACGCACAGGAGAAACGGCAGCTTGCTGCTATTGCGGCATGGCTGGATGGGCGAGGATATAAGCAGCTTCCGCCGGGGGATGGAACAAAGTTCAACGCTTTGCAGCCCGGAACATATTCTTTCCGCCTCAACGTCCCTGTAGAGCAAGACGGCGCAACGAAAAGTGTCAATATCCCTGTAGATGCTGTCATTATGCCCCAAAAGGCAAAAGCCGGTGAGTTCCCGCTGTTGATTGAAGCAAAGTCGGCGGGTGATTTTACCAATACGAACAAGCGTCGGAAAGAAGAAGCTGTAAAGGTGTCCCAGCTCCGCCATTCTCACGGAACACACGTTGCCTTTATTCTGTTCCTTTGCGGCTATTTTGATAGCGGTTATCTTGGTTATGAAGCTGCTGAAGGAATAGATTGGGTTTGGGAGCATCGCATAGATGATCTCGCAAAGTTTGGGTTGTAAATGAAGGATAATGCCTTTCTCACTCAGAAAGAATCTTTGCGGCTTGAAATTCAAGCTTCGCTTGATGCTGCCAGAACTCAGGAAGAGCGGAATAGAATGGGGCAATTTGCAACCCCCTCTTCTCTTGCGTCTGAAGTCCTTCGGCATGCAAAGAAGATGCTTCCGAGGAGTCAGAAAATCAGGTTTCTTGATCCGGCTCTCGGTTCAGGTTCTTTTTATTCTGCCCTTCTGCGGGAATTTCCGGCAAGCCGTATTCTGGCGGGGGTTGGGTATGAGATAGACCCCCACTATGGCAGCCCAGCTTCCCGCCTTTGGTCAGAGATGGGCCTTGACGTGCGGATGGGCGATTTTACGAAGGCCGATCCGTGCGGCGATACTTTCAATCTCATGATCTGCAACCCACCCTATGTTCGACATCATCACATTTTGACTGGGGAAAAGGCGCGAATACAAGAATCAAGCTATAGAGCCTGCGGCATCCAGTTCAGCGGCCTTGCCGGACTCTATTGTCATTTCTTGGGGATTGCTCACGCTTGGTTAGCTGAAGGCGGCCTTGCCGGATGGTTGATCCCCAGCGAATTTATGGACGTGAATTATGGAGAAGCAGTTAAGCGTTATCTATTAGACAGAGTGAGACTCCTTCATATCCATAGGTTCGATCCCCATGATGTTCAATTCGGTGACGCTCTTGTGTCCTCTACTGTTGTTTGGTTTAGAAAGGAAACCCCTCCGCTTGAATATGATGTAGAATTTTCTTTCGGTGGGACTCTGCGTAAGCCAACTATTTCTAGGCAGATTTCTTCAACAGACTTAAGAGCTGAGGCAAAGTGGACTCGTTTTCCGCTTTCAGAAACTCGCATCAAAGATAATGCCCCTAAGTTATCCGACTATTTTTCAATACGGCGCGGATTGGCAACGGGTGATAATGATTTTTTTATTCTTTCAGAAGCCCAAATAAAAAGCCGCGCCCTTCCCTTGCAGTTTTTTAGGCCGATTTTGCCGAGCCCTCGTTACTTGTCGGCGTCTGAAATCTTATCCGACGATGACGGGAATCCCCTTCTTGACGATCCTTTGTTCCTTTTGGATTGCCGCCTTCCTGAAAATGTCGTGAAGCGTGATTTTCAACGCTTATGGGACTATTTTCAAGAAGGCGTAAAGAAAGGTGTTGCAGATCGTTATCTTTGCCAGCATCGAAGCCCGTGGTATTCACAAGAAAACAGACCAGCTGCACCGTTTGTTTGCACATATTTGGGGCGTAGCAACACAAAAAGCGGCAAGCCTTTTCGGTTTATATTGAACCGTTCGCGCGCCACCATAACCAATGTCTATTTGGCCCTTTACCCGAAGGAACCTCTAGCGAAGACCGTTGAAACCTGTCCCAAAACAGGGCGTCATGTCTGGGAGATTTTGAACAAAATATGCCCGCAAACGATGCTTGCAGAAGGGCGGGTTTACGGAGGGGGGCTACATAAGCTTGAGCCTAAAGAGCTTGCGAATGTTCCTGTTCCTGAGCTAGCCGAAATCTTTGGGCGGAGATGGTTGGCAGCGATCTAAAAAAGTTCGTGCTTTCTGGCTTTCGTTCCTCTAGTCTTTGGGCACGAGAAAACGAAATCGTGTTTTCTGTCTAGCACGAAAGCACGAAAACAAGAAAGCATGAATATGAAAACCATTGTTTTCGCAAGTCAAAAAGGCGGCGCGGGGAAAACAACCTTAGCGGCGCACCTTGCCGTTGCGGCTGAAAAAGCCGGGGACGGTCCTTGCGTTCTGATCGACACCGACCCCCAGGCATCGCTTTCCGATTGGTGGAATGGCCGGGTAGATGAAACGCCCGCGTTCGCCCCCATGGCTCTCAAGGAGCTTGCAGCAAAATTGGAAGCCCTTGGCCAGATCGGTTTTTCCTTTGCCTTTATCGACACCCCTCCGGCCATCACGGAGGCCATTCGATCCGTCGTTGCTCAGGCTGACCTTGTTTTGATCCCGACGAGGCCAAGCCCTCACGACTTGCGAGCCGTTGGGCGGACAGTTGAGCTTGCCGCTCAAGCTGGGCGACCGTTCGCATTCGCCGTGACCCAAGCCAAGCCCAATAGTCGGTTGACGGTCCAAGCCATGGCCGCCCTTTCCGCGCATGGCGTGGTGGCCCCTGCTATCGTGCATGATCGAGTGGATTTTGCCTCTTCAATGATCGACGGGCGTACTGTGCTTGAGATCGACCCGCGTGGTCGAAGTGCCGGGGAAGTGGTTGAATTGTGGGCTTTCGTGAAAGAACGAATGAACGAAAGCACGAAAGCACGATAAGTAGAAGGAAAGAAAATGGCATCCAAGAAACCCGCTGATCTCTCTTCGTCGCTCGTTGCCGTCAAAGGCAAGGCGGCAGTTCCACCAGATGCGACCGGACGGCAGCCCGAGGTGGCCCAGGTCGCTCCTGCGGTTACTACAGCGGCAAGTGCGCCGTTAAACTTCAAGGTTGATCCCGATTTTCGCCGTCGCTTTCGGCAACGGGCGGCAGATGCCGACCTCAAGCTCAATGCTTTGTTGCGCGAAGCGTTGGACGCTTGGGAAGAAAAGCGTGGCTTGAGGTAGAAAAGAAGAAAGCCAGAAAGCACGAAAACAAGAAGACACGAATTAGGATTGAATCAAATCAAGATTTTGTTACGGCTTGAAAGATGAATCCCTTGCCATCATAACAGAC
Source organism: uncultured Rhodospirillaceae bacterium (assembly GCA_964390005.1). Classification (GTDB taxonomy): domain Bacteria; phylum Pseudomonadota; class Alphaproteobacteria; order UBA9219; family UBA9219; genus CAYMGM01. The sequence continues at coordinate 3,813 of CAYMGM010000023.1, forward strand.
GCCACCTTGAGGGCTCCACCCTTTAGCTAGTTCTCCATTTATATCGTGGCTAAGTTTTTCGACTGCCTTATCAAAACTTAGGCCGATTTTTATCCAAATTATCTTGTATTCCATCGCTTCGCTCCGTAGTGTTTTCTTTTCTCACGAACAATGTGATCGCGGGTGTTGAATACAAAGTCCCCTAATAATCAAAGAGATGTAAAGTGTCCATGTTCAGGAAGACAAGAACGCACGCTCTTAGCCTTAGGTCTGGCCGTGCTGTTTCCCCTTTCGCTTGCAGAAGCCGATAAAGGCAGCGTCCGGGTTATCCGGGAGCTTGCCTGTTTTGGCGATCCACTCCCGCCAATCCTGTTCGAGAGAATAGACGTCGAGCCCAGGGGCTGCACGCTTGGCCTTTGAATAGGTCTCGGTGTGAAGCAGAATATCCGAACTTGCCAACATAGGGGCAAGCACTTCGGCGGCGGCAGGGCTTTCAATGTTTCGCCGTTTGGTTTCCAGCACGGACGCCGCCCGCTTCGCCACATGGGGGGGGCTTGGCTTTAAGAGCAGGCCGTTTTCCACCTCGTGGACCTTTGCTCCACTATAGATCGAATGAACTTTTTGAAGCTGCTTCAAAAAGTTCAACTTGAAATCGTATAGGCCGCGTTTGGTCGGGGCGTAGGATGCCCCAAATTGGCCTTGCAGGAGAGGCCAGGGAATAACGGTATCCCTGCTTAAATACGACATGCGGTAGGTAAGCCAGAAATAAATATCGAGGGCCATGGGGGAACGCTTGAGGGCCTTTAGGGCTACCATGTCAATCGGGACTGGCCGTTCAATGATTTCGTTGAAGAAGTCGGTGCTGAGTGTGACCGTCGATTTCCAAAGGGGCAATTGCTCCGGTGACTTTGGTGTCCACCAGAGCGCATAATCCTTTGCTATGTTGAAACCAGCTCCTTGTGCGCTTGTTTCATCCGCATAGCGGCAAGAGATCGTCGAGCAAAAGAGGCTTTCCGTCTGCTTCTTGAGCCTCGTAATATCCCCTCGTTTGCCGCCTCGCGGTTCCATCCCCAGTTCGGCCATGAAGGCCGAGAGGGTAGGGCCAAGCTCTAATTTGGGCGAGCGCGTTTGAACGGCCTCCGTCGTCATCCAGGACAGCAACAGCCGGGGAATAGACCCATAAGGCAAGCCGACGCGACTTGGGGCGAGGATGGTCAAAGAAAAGAGGCCGTTTTCTCGCTGGAACTCGTTGGCAGTGGTTGCCTTGTGGGGAAGTGTGGCTTGCACAAGAGCCCGTGCCATATAGCCAAGCTTTCCGGCTTTTCGGGCGTCTTCGACCTCAACGGCCAAGGATTCGGTGACGATCTTTTGCAGGTCTTGCCGATCCATGCGGAAACCTCTTTGCCTGTGGATAAGTCAATTTTATCAGGCTTAAACCTACGCTGAAACACTCACGCCAACAAGCCAAATTTACGCTGAAACACTCACGAACTTACGCTGAAACACTCACCCTTTTACGCTGAAACACTCACACCGCTTGCCCACAAAGCCAGAGCCAGCCTAGCTTTCCGGGCCGCCCCCTGTATTACCCTATAGACTCCCTGTAAATTTAAAACACCTGTATGGAAACCAACCCCACCCGTTCCCATGAATCGGCGTTCGCTTCGCTCACAATTTTTTGGAAAGAGTGCCTTCGGCACTGGGTGTCAAAACGGGCTATAGGGAAAAGAAAAGCCCTGGGGAGCCATAGGCGGCTTCTGGATAGCTTAAGGAGACGCGGGGAGGGTGGAGAGGGCCAGAAGGTCAAAACGCACCCACGGCCCGCCTGAAGGGATTTATCGGCGGTTTCTTTTTCCTATGGTCCTATGTCAGCCCAAGGTGGGCCTTTAGGGCGTCGTTCCAGTCCTTGCCCGTCCCAGCTTCCGGCACCACGCGCCGCACGTCGCGGCCTGCCGGCGCGATGGCCCGGACCTCTTCGGCCAGTTTCTCCCCGCCTTCGTCCAGGTCGAAGGCCAGGAGGACCACGCCGGATGGGGACAGCTTTTCTATGGCTCTACGGAGAAGGGCTGGTTGCTGGGGGTTCAGGCTGCCGCCCGTGCTCATGTAGCGCGTCCAGGCGTCCCCTTGCAGGACGTGAAAGGACATCGCATCAATCGCGCTTTCCGTCAGGACAAGCCGCGCGTCCGTGGTCTTGGCCCGGCTGTACCAAAGCCCTTTGACGCCGCCCGAGGCGAAACCGGTAAAGTTCTGGTTTTTGACCTCGAAGCCGCAAAGGCCCTCCCGGTCGTAATGGGGGAAGAGGGCGTTTTGCCGCGCATCGACCCGGACGCCGCCCGCGAAGAGCGGCAGGCCCAAGACTTCCGGGCCAAGGCCTCGGCTTGTCAGGTAGGGCAGGGAAAGACAGGCGCGGGCCTGCTCCCATGCGGCCATGACGGCGGCCCGGTCCCTTGTGATCGGGAACAGGTCACGGACAAAGGCGACTTCCGGCACGGAAGGCCGCGCCGATCCGGACCACGCGCGAAGCGTTTTGCGGACCTGGCCGAGGTTTTCCCCGGTCCGCTTTTGGATAAAATCAATCACCGTTCCGTTATCGCCGCCGTCGCGCACGGAAAAATACATCCAATCCCCGTTTTCATTCCGGGCAATCACGATCTTGTCGCCGTCCGGATGGCGCATGACGGCGGAATTGAGCGAGCTTTCCCGCCGGTCGAGGGCATAGCCCCGCGACGCCGCGAATTCCGACAGGTTCACGCCTGTTTTGAAGCGTTCAAGCTCTTGGTCCATCATTCTTATCAAAAGGGTATATCGTCTCTATGGTCAGTCGGAAAACATGGCTCATCTTCCAACCATGCTTGCTCTATCATCCTAGCAGGAACGCCTTTTCCCGTAACTTCGCCGCAGACATTGCAAAGCCATATAACTCCGCATGGTTGTTCCATAGAAATTGAGGCGGGTTCAACATATATGGGGTTTCCACATCTGAAACACTGTAAATTTTTGACCCGTATCTTTCCCTCGTCAACAATTATCTCTTCAGGTTTGTATTTTCTAATGATCTTGAGTGCCTTTTTAAAAGTAGAATTCTGTTTTTGTGTGGTGGTGTCCATGGCGTTTTTACTATTTGGATTTTTTCGATTTCCCAGACTTATTTTGGCCCCGAGTGACTTCAAAAACTTCTTTTTTAGGGTTGTTGAGAGCGGGCGCGGGCATGCTGGAAAGGCTCCTGGCATGAAGATTGACCCCAATCGCCCGAAGAGATTTATCCTTATGCCAAACCAGCTTTTTGCCGGGGATCGGGTTGCAGTTTTCGACCATGAGAAGCTGCTTGTCGTCCCGCAGCACCATCAATTCATCCGGGAAGGCCAGATGCCTTTGCACGAGATCGGACGTCGTGCTTTCGGAATTTGTGACGCTTGAACTCGTTCCGCTTGAGCTGGACCCGCCGCCTTGGCCGCCGGAGCTTGTGGACGAGGACCAGCCCACGGCGCGGGCGATGGCCCGCGTGAAAGAAAACTTCTGAATGGTGGTCACGCCGCAGAGCTTGGAAAAATATTCCGCCGTCTTGTGGTCCCGGCTGCCAAAATATTGCAGCACGCCAGAATTGCCGATGAAGGTTTCCCATCCCTTTTCGTAAATGCGTTCGAGCTGGGAAAGGTCTTGGATGATCCCCCAAAGCTGCATCCCAAAGCCCGCCATGAGGCCGTAAGCCTGTTCCACCATGGTCAGGCGGCCCAGCGCGGCCATTTCATCGAGAAGGAAGAGGATCGGCTTTTCCGGCTTCACCTCGATGTTGCGGGCGTTGACGGTCAAAGCCTGCTGGACGAGCAGGCGTAGCCAGCGACCGAAGGTTTCCAGGCGGTCGGCGGGGAGGACGAGATAGACCGTCATTTTCGAGGTTTTCAAGTCCTCGAACTTGAAGCTTGAGGCATGGAGGCTTTTGCGAATGCGGGGGCTGTCCAAAAAGTGCGTGTGCGATTGCAAGGAGGCGAGCACGTTGCTTCGCAGCTTTTCTTCCTTGGACAAGGTGCGCTCCGCCGTACTGCACACGATGGGGTTTGGGTTCTCCACCATTTGCAAGAGCACTTCCGTCAGCGCGTCTTTGCCCATGCTGATAATATCGCGCACGCGGCCAAGGGTTCGGTCTTCCTGCTCTCGCTCATCGAGGGCGACGTAGAGCAGGAGGCCCATCAACAGGGCCTTGGCTTCCTCGTCCCAAAAGGGATCGGTCGAACCCCGGCGCGTGACGATGGAGTCGGCGAGCATCATTGCGTTTTCGTTTATGTCCTCATCGTCCGGTTGCAGCCAATCCATGGGATTGAACCAGGCCGCCGGAAGGCCGGTAATGCCCCAGGGATCGACGATGTGGACCGTCTGCCCCATGCCGGGGATTCCTTGCACGGCGTCGCCCTGGCCGCGCCGGGCGGCTGTGATCCGGGCATTCTCGCCCTTGGGGTCAATGACGATGGCCGATCCTTCATAGGTCAGGAGATTCGGCACGATGGCGGCCACGCCTTTACCGGAGCGGGTGGGGGCGATGGTCAGCAAATGCCGGTCGCCCGCGTAGTGCAGGGGATAGGACTTTTCCCATGTCTCGAAGGTGCCGAGGGTAAATCCGTCGTTTCCGATTAAGCCGTTTTGCTGGAGGTGTTCCAGGGTTGCCCATTCAGCCGAACCGAAGGTGGTGGGCTTGGCCGCCTTTTCTTGCTGGGCTTTGGAAACATGCTCACGCAGCATGTAATAGGCGACCGCCGCCCCGACGATGAAGGCGGCGACGTTGCCGCCCGTGGTGCTCGCGATGGCACTGCCCAGGACGGTCAGGGCGATAATGGCGAGGAAGACCCAGACCCGGAATCTTTTCAGCTTCTCGCTAAAGAACGCCCCGACCAATGCGCCGATGATGGCGGCAAGCACATGCTGTTTGATGCGCTCTTGCAGCATCGAGGAGTCAAAGCCTTGTTGCGGGGCTCTTGGATTGAAGCCGCCGCCGTAGAATTGAGCGAAAGCGGACGTGGGGAAGAGAAGGACGGAGCCGACGAGCCACGCGCGGGCCGATTGAAGGCGAGTCATCGCAATTGGTCCTTGGTTGAAGCGTTCGAGGGAGGAACAACAGGCCAAGACCAGCAAAACGGGCACGACGCGGGGAAAATATGGCATAGCCGGTTGAATGTATATCGGCATTTTGAAGCCACAAAAGACAGGGAAGAGCTAAGGGGCTCCGCCCCTCGCGCGGTCAAGGGTCCGGCTTCGCCCGAGGCGCGGGGTCTCCCCGACCTTCCGCGCTCCGGCTTTGCCTTCGCTTGTGCAGGCCGGGCGATCCCCCTCCCCGCGCCTCGCCCTTGACCTTGCTACCCCCGGTCTCGCCGACGGGCAGGGTTGCATCAGCAACCCAAACCCAAAAGGAGACCAAGACCATGAACAGCACCAAGACCCTTTCCCTCGGCCAGGTTGTCGCCACGCGCGGCGTACTCGCCGCCGTTCCGCCTGTCCGCATGATGGACGGCCTTGCCCGACATCGGCGCGGCGATTGGGGATGTATCTGCCGAGACGACGCCGCCACGAACGACCGGGCACTTGAGGAGGGGGAGCGGATTCTTTCCGCCTATCCCATCGACCCGGCCAAACCCGCGAAGGGATACGGGGCCAACGTCTTTTGGATCATCACCGAAGCCGACCGGAGCGTGACCACGTTCCTTTTGCCGGATGAATACTGACCGCCTCACCACCAGGGCAGGGCGTAACACGCCTTGCCCCTTTTTCTCTCGGTGATTTCCCCCGAATCTGGTATGCTTCCCGCGATATTTCCGCCCCTCATACCCGCATCTTCTTTTCCCTATTGCCCCGTTCCCGTTTTCACCGCCCCGGCTGTAGGCCGCGCCTCGCGCGTCATGGGACCGTAAGAGCCTAGCCAGACTCCCGCGAATCAGGTAGGGTTATCGCACGGCTGAGAGAGCAGCAAGTTGGGGACGGTCAGACCGTCCCATCGCCCCCTCCGCCTACGGCTTGCAGGGGCTCAACTTGGCAAGGGTGGCTTCGCCCCCCGTTGCATCCCCCAAGAGGGGCGACACCCGCCCCAAAGACAAAAGCCGCCCGGCCCCCCGCCGGTCCCTTCCGCAGCCTCCCCGGCTGCTTCGGAGGTTCGCCCATGTCGGACGCGCCGAAAAAGATTCGTAACACGCCGCGCAGCGAAGCGCGGCAACGCGCCGCCCGCGTCACGGTCCGCTTTCTCCCTGACGAACACGCCGAACTTGAGGCCCGCGCGTCTGCGGCGGGCCTGTCTCCCAGTGCCTACCTTCGCGCCTGCGCCCTCGGTGACGCCGGCCCCCGCGCGCGCCGCAGCCCGACCGTGGAGCGCAGTCTTGCCGCCCAGGCCATCGCGGAGCTGAACAAGGCGGGCAGCAACCTGAACCAAATCGCCCGCGCCGTGAACATGGAACAATGGCCCGGCACATCGAGCATGACGGCAGCCGCTGAAGCCGTGAAGCAGGCCGCGAACATGATCTTGCAAGCCTTCGGATACAAAACACATGATCGCCAAGGGAAACCCCCACAATAGCGGGCCTTACTTGGCGCGGTATCTGGCCGCGTCAAGCAAGGGGAACGAGAGCGCGGAGCTTGTGGAGCTTCGGGGGTTCGCCTCGGACAATGTTTTCGATGCGTTTGCCCTGGTGCAGTTGCAGGCCGGGGGGACGCATTGCCAGAAGCCGATTTTTCACGTCCAGGTGCGGACCCCGAAGGGGGAGGAGCTGACGCGGGAACAATGGGCGCACGTGGCGGACCGGATCGAAAAGCAGCTTGGCTTTGACGGCCAACCCCGTGCGGTCGTGTTCCACCAGAAGGACGGCCACCGGCACATGCACCTTGCATGGTCCCGGATCGACGCGGAGACGATGCACGCGATTGACCCGGGCCTTTACAAGCGCAAGCTCAAGGAGATTTGCCGGAAGCTTGAAAAAGAGATGGGGTTGCAACAGGTCCGAAACGAGCGGGAGCCGGACGAGAAGACGCAGCCGCCCGCGCGGCCAGAGTTCGAGCAGGGGCGACGGCTTAAAACGGACGTGAAGGCGATCCGGGAGGGCATTCGGGATTGCTGGGACGCGAGCGCGACCGGCGCGGCCTTCGTCGCCGCCCTGGATAAAAAAGGCCTGGTTCTGGCGAAGGGGGACAAGCGGTCCTTCGTCGTCGTGGACGAGATGGGCGGCTATCACGCCCTCGGCAAGCGGATCACGGGCGCGACGGCAGAACAGACCCGCGCCAAGCTGGCCGACCTCAAGGCGGCCAAGCTGCCCACAGTCGAGAAGGCGCAGACCATGCAGCGCGAGCGGCGCGAGCAGGAGAAAGGGGCCATGGACGACCAGCAGGACATGACGGACGAGGATCGACGAAAGCAGGCTTTGCAGAAGGACGAAGAGGAACGCCGGGCCGCTATGGAAAAGGAAGAGGAGCAGCGACGGCAGGCGGTCAAGGAGGAAGACGAGCGGCGGGAACAGGCCGTTGCCGAGGAGGAAGCCCGCAGGGAAGAGGGCAATAGGGAAGAAGAAAAGCGGCAGGCGGACTATAAGGCGCAGGCCGACCGTCAGGTTGAGCAGGCGCGGGAGATGGAGACGCAGGAGGAGCGGCTTGCGGCTTATCGGGAAGAAATCGCCAGAAGGGCCGAGGAGGCCAAGCGCGAGCAGGAGCGCACCCAAGAGGCGCAGAGCCGGAGGTGGGACGGGGATATTCGGGATTCCCATTCCCGCTACGGCCAGGCCCTCGCACAGCATTACGACATCAAAGACCCCTACGGCTCGCTTTCGCGGTCGGCCATGGCCGAATATGGGTCTTTTCTGCGGGACCGCGAGCGGTTGAACCAGCAGATTGCCAAGGCGGACGATCCGAAAGAGCGCGAAGCCCTGGAGCTTCGCCAGCGCATCGAGTCTGCCGAATATATGGCGATCACCAGCAACCGCATTGCCACCCAAAGCGAGATCATCACGGGGAAGAAGGATTCGCCGGAAGCCGTTCGGCAAAGAGATCGGGCGACGGCATTTAGGAAGGAGGCCCAAGAACTGCGGGCGCAGTACCGGGGGCTTCAGGAAGAACGGTCACAGGGCAGAGAGGGTAAAGCCGCGCCCGAGGCCACCAAGAAAGCGCCAGAACAAAAAGCTGAGAAGGAACCGGAGCACCAGCCGCAGGCCGCCACCCCTCAAAAAGAAAAAGCCTCCGCAATCATGGTGCAGGAGCGACAGCCCGGCAAGCCGCGTGGGGAGGCGCAGAAGCTTGGGGATTTTGTGAAGGGTCTTCCAGATGAAAAGGCGCGGCCAGAGTTGCCGAAGTCTCCGGCGGCGCTACGGAACGACCCCGCCGCCCGCCGCGCCCATTACGCCGGACTTATGGCCGAGCAGCAGCGCGGCCCCGCCCTCGACCGGATGGGGGAGGATATTAAGGCGGGCCGTCCGTTGAATGCGGACGACGTGAAGAAGCTCAATCAAAAGGATCGGGAGGGGATCAAAGAGAAGGGCGACGACCATTTGAAGGAGCTTGTGCAGCAGCGGCAGCGTGAGCGAACGCACGACCGGGAACGATGACAGGCGACCGCTTGGGCCAGAGCGGGAGCCGAGGGGAGAGGGCCGAGGAAGGGACGCGGGGCAGTAGGGAAAGGAACGGCGGGGGCTGGGAGCCGGTGCGGCCAGAGTTCGCGCCGGAGGAATGGCCGGAGAGGCGGCTTGCTTATGGGTGAGGCGCGTAAGAGGTTGGCCGCATTAACCGCGTTGGTTTAATAGTATTTTAAGCTCGCCTTGCTAGCGATGGTATTCACTATCGTCGTGAGAGGTGGGATTTGCCCCTCTGTCGGTTCATTTCTGCTTGTCCGCTTGGGTGATTTCCATGTCCTCTTTCCCATTCAAAACATTCCTTACCGCGTTGTTGGCTTCGTCCTGTTTTGTGCCCATGGCACAGGCGGCGGTTCTTTGGGATGGCGGGGCAGGCACGACAAGCTGGTTTGATGCCGCGAACTGGAGCGGGGATGCCGTGCCGACGAGCGCGGATGATGTGCGCGTTAATGCAAGCGGTGTTGTCGCTGCAACTTCTGATGCTGTTTCTAAATCACTGAGCGTCGGCTTTTCTGGCACAGGAACCCTGAAGATATCGGATGGTGGCTCAGTTACATCAGTTTCTGGCTATACTTATGTTGGCGCTCTTGCGGGTAGTGCCGGCACAATAACAGTGACGGGAGCAAGTTCGAGTCTAGAAAGTGGGTGGGCTGTCATTATTGGTGAATCAGGTACTGGGGTATTGAATGTTGAGGAAGGGGGGACTGTAAATTCGGTGTCTGGCGTTAACGTTTGTTTAGGCAATAATGCAAGCGGTAGCGGAACTGTTATGGTGACTGGAATAGGCTCGAAAATTATAAGTGGATCAAGTGTTAACGCCGGCAACGCTGGCACTGGCACGCTAACGGTCTCGGACGGAGGATTCATTAGCTCGGCTGCTGGCTATAATGTTCATGCAGGTACAGCATCGGGTAGCACTGGCATTATCAATGTAATGGGCGCAGGCTCGACACTTGAAAGCGGCAATAAAGTCTATGTCGGCAACGCTGGCACTGGCACGCTGACGGTTTCCGACTCAGGCTCTGTGGTTGCCTCCGGTGTATTCGCTATCGCCAGTCAATCTGGCTCCACCGGCACCTTAAACATCGGCGCGGCGTCTGGTTCTGCTGCCGCAGCGGCGGGGACGGTCACGGCTTCGGGCGGCATTGTCTTCGGCTCGGGCTCTGGCAGCATTGTCTTCAATCATACCTCGTCGGATTACACCTTCGCCAATAGCATTTCGGGTGTGGGGACCATCGAGAGCTTGGCGGGTACGACGTATTTGACGGGCAACATGTCCGGCTTCACGGGGACGTATGACCTTCAGGGCGGGACGCTCAGCGTTGTGACTTCGGGTGTGCAAACGCTGTCCAACAGCCTGACCGGTTCCGGCACCATGGCCTTTGCCTCTGGCACCACTTATCTGAGCGGCAACAGTTCCGGCTTCACCGGCACGGCGGATGTGTCGGGCACGGGGATTTTGTCCGTCAACGGCACCCTCGGCGGGACGGTGGACGTGGCTTCCGGCGGGCGGTTGCAAGGTTCCGGCACCGTGGGCGGAGCTGATGCGGCTTCGGGCGGCACGGTCGCGCCAGGCAATTCTATCGGGACGCTTTCGGTTTCTGGCAATGTGTCCTTCGCCTCCGGCTCGGTTTATGAGGTTGAGGCCAACGCCACCAGCTCGGATAAGATCGAAGCCACGGGCACGGCCACGCTCACGGGCGGCACGGTTTCGCTGATCCCCTATCAGGGGGCGCTTTTGCGAGCGGGGACGACCTATACCATTCTTTCTGCAACGGGAGGCGTGACGGGCGCGTTCGACAGCATCAGCTTTTCGGAAGCCCTTTTGTTCCAGACCCCCCGCCTTTCCTATGATGCGACGAATGTTTACGCCTCGGTTGTGCGGAACGGGACGAGCTTCGCCAGTGTCGCGGCCAGCGGCAACCAGGCGAACACGGCGGCGGCGATTGAGAGCCTCGGCGCGGGGAGCACCCTTTACGATGCCGTGGCGATACAAAGCGACGCAGCCACCACGCGGCAAGCTTTCCAATCCCTGACCGGCGAGATTCACGCGAATGTGAAAGCCTCGATCCTCGAAGATCAAGTCGCCTTTGGCCGCGTTCTGTCAGGGCGTTTAGCGCAGGCTTCGGATAATGAGACAGGGCTTGCCGCGCCCGCGACGGTCAAGGCCAGCAAGCGCGAACGGCTTCAGTACGGTGAGAAAATCGCCAATGCCTATGCCGCAGAAAATGCCAAGCTGGACCCCACGCTTTGGGGGCAGGGTTTCGGAGGTTGGGGTCAGCGCGATGGCGACGCCAACGCCGCCGGCTTTAAACACCAAGACAAAGGCCTGATGACCGGCGTGGATTGGATGATGGGTGACAAATGGCGCATGGGGTTGGCCTTCGGCTATGACCACGCCGATTATGACCAAGACGACAAGACGGGGGCCAAAGGCACGGCAGACCGCTACAGCCTGTCGGCCTATGGCGGGCGGAGCTGGGGCAAGATGAGCCTCCGCACCGGCCTGACCTATGCCTACAGCGACATCGACACGAAGCGTTTCGTCAGCTTCCCCTATTTCAGCGACAATATGCGGGCTTCTTACAACGCGCACAGCGTCAGCGGCTTTGCGGAAACGGCCTATGCCTTCGGCGACAAAGACAGCAAGGCCGAACCCTTCGCCAATCTGTCCTATGGCTATGTGAATGTGCCCGGCTTCACCGAACAAGGCGGCGCGGCTGCCCTCACCGCTAAAGACAGCAGCGAGGCCCTTGGCTCCACCACCCTAGGCGCACGGGTGCGCCAAGTCCTGCCCTTCCTCGACACCCCGAAGAACAAGGCGGCCTTCCAAGCCTCGGCAGGCTGGCTCCACACCATCGGCAACGTCTCGCCCGACACCAGCTTACGCTTCGCAGGCGGCAGCTCCTTCAAAACCCAAGCCGCCCCCCTAGCCCGTGACGCCGCAATCCTCGGCGCAGGCGTCGATTACCTGATCGGCCAGCAAACCACCCTCGGCGTCGCCTACACCGGCCAAATCGGCGAACACGCCGACACGCAGGCCGTGCGGGGGAATGTGAGCTATCGGTTTTAAAGCCTTTTGAAATTTAAATGGGAGTTAAAGAGGCTTATGGGACTTGAAACCTGTTGCAGAAAACTACGGATTAAGTTTTCTTGGTGAACCGAAGCAGTTGTAGTTTTCTAAATCGTTTCAGCCTTGTCTTTTATCGGGTGCGTTGTTCGGCTGCTATATAACGACTTGCAGGAAGGACACTGCCTCTCTCTATAGTTTTTTGAGTCAGTTGTAAGATGCCTAAGGACATGTTTTGATTCCCAGCAGTTGACGCAGTATGGGTCGCCTTTCGGGGCTCCTGTTTCGTCCATTTCGTAGTAAGCATCATCAATTTTTATTATATTTCTCTTTTGCTCTATTGCTTGTTTGAGAAGTTTAATCTCTTCATCTTTTTCAAGCATGAGCTCTTTGATTCCGGAGAGAGATAACTTTGCCTCAGCCAGTGCGTCAGTTATTCCAGCAAGTTTTAGTTTCCATTCAGATACGGTGAAAGAAGAGTCGGCTTCTTTTAAAAGTTTAGTTAGATCAGTTGCGGTTTTCAGGCTTGTTAAAACTGAGGCAATCACTGCCATGTCCGCCATAATATTTCTCCTTCGCTTTTTACAATGTGGTAATCGAATAAGCGGCCCCTCGTCCAGTACCCGCAAAATTTGTGAGGAAGGGTTTTCGGTGAGTCAGCATTAGACAAAATATTGTATTTTGTCTAATGTCTGAAAAGTCAGGGGCCGGAATCCTTGGGGTTTTCGGCATTTCCTCAACCTCAACATTAGACAAAACGATGCAAGAACGAAAACACCTTACCGGCCACGAGGTCGAGAAGCTCCTTGCCGCCACCAAGGGGGCCAGGAACGAGGCCCGCGACAGGTGCTTTTTGCTTCTCATGTTCCGCCACGGCCTGCGGGTCTCCGAGGCTTGCGGCCTGGTCCTCTCCCAGGTGGACACCGAAGGGCGCGTGCTCCACGTGGCGCGGCTCAAAAAGGGCCTGTCCACCACCCACCCGTTGCGGGCGGATGAGCTGCGGGCTATCAAGGCGTGGCTCGCGGATCGGGCCAAGATGAAGCCCGACACGGACTCATTTTTTGTGAGTGAACGGCGCACCGCGTGGAGTCGCAAGACGGCTTGGCTTGCGATCCGGGAATACGGCAAGGCGGCGGGTCTCCCCCTGCCCGCTCACCCGCATATGCTCCGCCACGCCTGCGGCTTCGCCCTGGCCGATCAAGGGGCAGACACGCGCCTGATTCAGGACTATCTTGGGCATCGGAACATTCAGCATACGGTCAGATACACGGCGGCCAATCCGGCGCGGTTTGAGAAGCTTTGGCGATAGAAAGGACGCATGAAACATGGCAATTAATCGAGACAAACCGGATTTATGGAAAAAAGACATCGTACTATCTGTCGATATGTATAATAAATGGTTTATGGACTGTGCGCCAAAAGCGTACAGAACTACGCGCATAAAGACGACAAAAGATGTTGAACAAACGCTAAAGGCTACAGAAAATTTAACTGATATAAGAACAACAGTTATAAAAGAAAACCCCTCTGTTCTGCCAACCTTGCGCATGTCCACATGCCCACCGCTCGCGGTGGATAGGCTTGTTGGGTTGGCTGGTGTTTCTAAGAATCTTGTGAATGTTATGGAAGAAGGCAAGTTGCCGCCGCGCATGTCCGCAGTGGAACTTGAAGACCACCTTCAAAAAATCAGTCGCCTCATTGAAAAAATGGCTGACCCTGATATTTTTGTGTGGTTAGAAAAAAAGCAAGCACCGTCAGAGCAAGAAGTTTATCGCGCCGCTACGATCATTGCAGACCGTTTGTGTGGGTCTGTTGCCAACCCGATCATTCGGAACGCACAGGAGAAACGGCAGCTTGCTGCTATTGCGGCATGGCTGGATGGGCGAGGATATAAGCAGCTTCCGCCGGGGGATGGAACAAAGTTCAACGCTTTGCAGCCCGGAACATATTCTTTCCGCCTCAACGTCCCTGTAGAGCAAGACGGCGCAACGAAAAGTGTCAATATCCCTGTAGATGCTGTCATTATGCCCCAAAAGGCAAAAGCCGGTGAGTTCCCGCTGTTGATTGAAGCAAAGTCGGCGGGTGATTTTACCAATACGAACAAGCGTCGGAAAGAAGAAGCTGTAAAGGTGTCCCAGCTCCGCCATTCTCACGGAACACACGTTGCCTTTATTCTGTTCCTTTGCGGCTATTTTGATAGCGGTTATCTTGGTTATGAAGCTGCTGAAGGAATAGATTGGGTTTGGGAGCATCGCATAGATGATCTCGCAAAGTTTGGGTTGTAAATGAAGGATAATGCCTTTCTCACTCAGAAAGAATCTTTGCGGCTTGAAATTCAAGCTTCGCTTGATGCTGCCAGAACTCAGGAAGAGCGGAATAGAATGGGGCAATTTGCAACCCCCTCTTCTCTTGCGTCTGAAGTCCTTCGGCATGCAAAGAAGATGCTTCCGAGGAGTCAGAAAATCAGGTTTCTTGATCCGGCTCTCGGTTCAGGTTCTTTTTATTCTGCCCTTCTGCGGGAATTTCCGGCAAGCCGTATTCTGGCGGGGGTTGGGTATGAGATAGACCCCCACTATGGCAGCCCAGCTTCCCGCCTTTGGTCAGAGATGGGCCTTGACGTGCGGATGGGCGATTTTACGAAGGCCGATCCGTGCGGCGATACTTTCAATCTCATGATCTGCAACCCACCCTATGTTCGACATCATCACATTTTGACTGGGGAAAAGGCGCGAATACAAGAATCAAGCTATAGAGCCTGCGGCATCCAGTTCAGCGGCCTTGCCGGACTCTATTGTCATTTCTTGGGGATTGCTCACGCTTGGTTAGCTGAAGGCGGCCTTGCCGGATGGTTGATCCCCAGCGAATTTATGGACGTGAATTATGGAGAAGCAGTTAAGCGTTATCTATTAGACAGAGTGAGACTCCTTCATATCCATAGGTTCGATCCCCATGATGTTCAATTCGGTGACGCTCTTGTGTCCTCTACTGTTGTTTGGTTTAGAAAGGAAACCCCTCCGCTTGAATATGATGTAGAATTTTCTTTCGGTGGGACTCTGCGTAAGCCAACTATTTCTAGGCAGATTTCTTCAACAGACTTAAGAGCTGAGGCAAAGTGGACTCGTTTTCCGCTTTCAGAAACTCGCATCAAAGATAATGCCCCTAAGTTATCCGACTATTTTTCAATACGGCGCGGATTGGCAACGGGTGATAATGATTTTTTTATTCTTTCAGAAGCCCAAATAAAAAGCCGCGCCCTTCCCTTGCAGTTTTTTAGGCCGATTTTGCCGAGCCCTCGTTACTTGTCGGCGTCTGAAATCTTATCCGACGATGACGGGAATCCCCTTCTTGACGATCCTTTGTTCCTTTTGGATTGCCGCCTTCCTGAAAATGTCGTGAAGCGTGATTTTCAACGCTTATGGGACTATTTTCAAGAAGGCGTAAAGAAAGGTGTTGCAGATCGTTATCTTTGCCAGCATCGAAGCCCGTGGTATTCACAAGAAAACAGACCAGCTGCACCGTTTGTTTGCACATATTTGGGGCGTAGCAACACAAAAAGCGGCAAGCCTTTTCGGTTTATATTGAACCGTTCGCGCGCCACCATAACCAATGTCTATTTGGCCCTTTACCCGAAGGAACCTCTAGCGAAGACCGTTGAAACCTGTCCCAAAACAGGGCGTCATGTCTGGGAGATTTTGAACAAAATATGCCCGCAAACGATGCTTGCAGAAGGGCGGGTTTACGGAGGGGGGCTACATAAGCTTGAGCCTAAAGAGCTTGCGAATGTTCCTGTTCCTGAGCTAGCCGAAATCTTTGGGCGGAGATGGTTGGCAGCGATCTAAAAAAGTTCGTGCTTTCTGGCTTTCGTTCCTCTAGTCTTTGGGCACGAGAAAACGAAATCGTGTTTTCTGTCTAGCACGAAAGCACGAAAACAAGAAAGCATGAATATGAAAACCATTGTTTTCGCAAGTCAAAAAGGCGGCGCGGGGAAAACAACCTTAGCGGCGCACCTTGCCGTTGCGGCTGAAAAAGCCGGGGACGGTCCTTGCGTTCTGATCGACACCGACCCCCAGGCATCGCTTTCCGATTGGTGGAATGGCCGGGTAGATGAAACGCCCGCGTTCGCCCCCATGGCTCTCAAGGAGCTTGCAGCAAAATTGGAAGCCCTTGGCCAGATCGGTTTTTCCTTTGCCTTTATCGACACCCCTCCGGCCATCACGGAGGCCATTCGATCCGTCGTTGCTCAGGCTGACCTTGTTTTGATCCCGACGAGGCCAAGCCCTCACGACTTGCGAGCCGTTGGGCGGACAGTTGAGCTTGCCGCTCAAGCTGGGCGACCGTTCGCATTCGCCGTGACCCAAGCCAAGCCCAATAGTCGGTTGACGGTCCAAGCCATGGCCGCCCTTTCCGCGCATGGCGTGGTGGCCCCTGCTATCGTGCATGATCGAGTGGATTTTGCCTCTTCAATGATCGACGGGCGTACTGTGCTTGAGATCGACCCGCGTGGTCGAAGTGCCGGGGAAGTGGTTGAATTGTGGGCTTTCGTGAAAGAACGAATGAACGAAAGCACGAAAGCACGATAAGTAGAAGGAAAGAAAATGGCATCCAAGAAACCCGCTGATCTCTCTTCGTCGCTCGTTGCCGTCAAAGGCAAGGCGGCAGTTCCACCAGATGCGACCGGACGGCAGCCCGAGGTGGCCCAGGTCGCTCCTGCGGTTACTACAGCGGCAAGTGCGCCGTTAAACTTCAAGGTTGATCCCGATTTTCGCCGTCGCTTTCGGCAACGGGCGGCAGATGCCGACCTCAAGCTCAATGCTTTGTTGCGCGAAGCGTTGGACGCTTGGGAAGAAAAGCGTGGCTTGAGGTAGAAAAGAAGAAAGCCAGAAAGCACGAAAACAAGAAGACACGAATTAGGATTGAATCAAATCAAGATTTTGTTACGGCTTGAAAGATGAATCCCTTGCCATCATAACAGACGCCACCTTGAGGGCTCCACCCTTTAGCTAGTTCTCCATTTATATCGTGGCTAAGTTTTTCGACTGCCTTATCAAAACTTAGGCCGATTTTTATCCAAATTATCTTGTATTCCATCGCTTCGCTCCGTAGTGTTTTCTTTTCTCACGAACAATGTGATCGCGGGTGTTGAATACAAAGTCCCCTAATAATCAAAGAGATGTAAAGTGTCCATGTTCAGGAAGACAAGAACGCACGCTCTTAGCCTTAGGTCTGGCCGTGCTGTTTCCCCTTTCGCTTGCAGAAGCCGATAAAGGCAGCGTCCGGGTTATCCGGGAGCTTGCCTGTTTTGGCGATCCACTCCCGCCAATCCTGTTCGAGAGAATAGACGTCGAGCCCAGGGGCTGCACGCTTGGCCTTTGAATAGGTCTCGGTGTGAAGCAGAATATCCGAACTTGCCAACATAGGGGCAAGCACTTCGGCGGCGGCAGGGCTTTCAATGTTTCGCCGTTTGGTTTCCAGCACGGACGCCGCCCGCTTCGCCACATGGGGGGGGCTTGGCTTTAAGAGCAGGCCGTTTTCCACCTCGTGGACCTTTGCTCCACTATAGATCGAATGAACTTTTTGAAGCTGCTTCAAAAAGTTCAACTTGAAATCGTATAGGCCGCGTTTGGTCGGGGCGTAGGATGCCCCAAATTGGCCTTGCAGGAGAGGCCAGGGAATAACGGTATCCCTGCTTAAATACGACATGCGGTAGGTAAGCCAGAAATAAATATCGAGGGCCATGGGGGAACGCTTGAGGGCCTTTAGGGCTACCATGTCAATCGGGACTGGCCGTTCAATGATTTCGTTGAAGAAGTCGGTGCTGAGTGTGACCGTCGATTTCCAAAGGGGCAATTGCTCCGGTGACTTTGGTGTCCACCAGAGCGCATAATCCTTTGCTATGTTGAAACCAGCTCCTTGTGCGCTTGTTTCATCCGCATAGCGGCAAGAGATCGTCGAGCAAAAGAGGCTTTCCGTCTGCTTCTTGAGCCTCGTAATATCCCCTCGTTTGCCGCCTCGCGGTTCCATCCCCAGTTCGGCCATGAAGGCCGAGAGGGTAGGGCCAAGCTCTAATTTGGGCGAGCGCGTTTGAACGGCCTCCGTCGTCATCCAGGACAGCAACAGCCGGGGAATAGACCCATAAGGCAAGCCGACGCGACTTGGGGCGAGGATGGTCAAAGAAAAGAGGCCGTTTTCTCGCTGGAACTCGTTGGCAGTGGTTGCCTTGTGGGGAAGTGTGGCTTGCACAAGAGCCCGTGCCATATAGCCAAGCTTTCCGGCTTTTCGGGCGTCTTCGACCTCAACGGCCAAGGATTCGGTGACGATCTTTTGCAGGTCTTGCCGATCCATGCGGAAACCTCTTTGCCTGTGGATAAGTCAATTTTATCAGGCTTAAACCTACGCTGAAACACTCACGCCAACAAGCCAAATTTACGCTGAAACACTCACGCCTTCACGCTGAAACGCTCACCTATTTACGCTGAAACACTCACGCACATTGCCCGCAAAGCCAGAGCCTACCTAGCTTCCCAAGCCCCCCCTATATTACCCTATAGACCCCCTATAGATTTAAAACACCTATAGGGAAAACTACCCTCAGCCAGCCCCATGAATCGGCGTTCGCTTCGCTCACAAATTTTGATGGGTGCGCCTTCGGCGCAGGGTGTCAAACGGGCATTAGGGAAAAGAATGGGGGCGGAGCTTCGAGCGTTGGCGCGGGATCGGCAAAATAGGTCCAAGCGGCGGGGGATGTAGCTCAAAAGACAAAAACGCACCCACGGCCAAAAAATCGGCCCTAGTGGCGATCTTCTCCCCTTGGCCCTTTCAAGGGAGGCCGAGCCGGTTTTTTAGGACCTGGTTCCAGTCTTTGCCACTTTCCGGCAGGACGCGGCGCACGTCTCGGCCCGACGGTGCGAAAGCTTGGACCTCTTCGGCCAGCTTCTCGCCGCCTTCATCGGCGTCGAAGCCTAGGCAAACCACCCCGCCAGAGGGCAGCTTTTCCATGGCGCTTCGCAACAGCGCCGGTTGCTGTG
>CAYMGM010000024.1:0-17775 GCA_964390005.1 uncultured Rhodospirillaceae bacterium
ACCGCTTTTAGCGGTTCCCTTCCAACCTCCCAGCTTTGCTGGGAGTTATTGATTTCTTTGTAAGAATAGTACATACTTGGGCGTGTTTGATTCATTTTTCATATAAAACGCTGAGGCGATATTCTTCACGCCGGGGTTGTGAAAAAGAGGGTAATGTCTTTATTTCATTCACATAAATAAAGGCGCAAGCTTCCCGCAAAAAAGGGGCTATCGTCCCTTTTCTGTGAGAGGACTGGCCGGTCTTCTGTTTGGGATCTTTTTATTTTTATCCCCCTTTTTTGGCCCAAAACATAGGATCGGAAAGGAAGAAAAGAGGTTGGCGGCCACATATTTTTATGCTGTTACCCCAACCCTGCTCTTTTTTCTGGGGCGGCTTTTCCGCGCGGCGCGGGTCCATTCAACGTTGGTAAGGTCTTTCAAACGGCCTCTAGCCTTTCTTGGATGGCGCGCTGCGACCCATTTTTGAGCCTCAAACCCTCTTCGTTTTTATGATAGGGCGGCGAGAAAAACCTCTTTGAGATGTTTCTCGTCAAAAATCTGAAGCGCGTTCGCTTCGACTTTATAAAAACGCGAATCCATGACTTTTGCGATGTCGCCTATATTGGGGAGAATCTCTTTAAGTTCGACAAAACGCCGCGCGTAAAGCCTTCCGGCTTGCAAAAGCTGCGGTTTTCCTTGACGGTTGCCATCGACATCAAGGTGTTCTGCTCTAAGATTTCAGAGACAGACTTGTTTAAAAGAGCGTCGCTGAAAAGATCATTGTGAAATTTCAGATTCAGTTTTGTCATGGGGATGTCCTAGAGAAGAGGAAAGGTTTGTTGCAGTTCTATGCCCATATCCGGCACAAGGAAAAAACCACCGAAAAGAGAGTATTCTTTGTTCGCCGCGTTGCGTGGGTCGTGGATGATGTTTCCTTTATCGTCTTTGTTTGTTGCACATTGCCAGCCGTTTTTATGAGACCATAATTCGTTGCTGTCCTGACGAAACCAGTGAAAATCGCGATCGCCTTCGGCCAAAAAGAGAGCAACGTTATGATGGCCGATACGTTTTTCCGGTGCGTCCACGGGTATCAGGCCGTCATTTTGTGAGCCCTGCAATATCAAGTCGTAAAATTGAGCAAGTGTGTATTTTTCGAAGAAGGCGTTGAAGCTATCAAAGAAATGTTGGGCTTGTGTGTGGGCAAAACCATATCCCGGCACGGCCCAGTAGAAATCTGGCCTGTTCAGGGCATAAGAATAGCAATTAACGCCGTTACGGCACGTTCGATAATCGTTTTCTGTGCAGGCGTGCCACGCTTCGGGGGTGAAAAGACGTTGATTCATTTTTATAATCTCTTCTTCGCGAAGGTTCTATCTGACGCTGATTTGAGGTGAGGCAAGACCTTCAACGGCAACCAGCCTGCCTGCGTTGCGTCGCAATTTCGGCGCTGCAGCCTTCGTTCGCTACGAAGGACCGACGAGATTACTGAACGGATGTTTCTTAGAAAGACCGGCTTGCCAAGCCGTAGCTCGCGAAAGCGAGCGAAGGCTGGTGGAAGGGGAAGGATTGCAAAAACTTGCTTTAAGCATGTTTTTGGTCTCCGCTTCGCTCCGACCTCGGGCCTTAAGCCCTCGCGCAAAACAGTCCCCCGGACTGTTTTGTCGAACCTTCTACTCAGGTTTGAATAACCTGTCCATTTTACCATTAAACAATGCCCCGCAAGGGGGCGTTGTTTAATGGTGGAAGGGGAAGGATTCGAACCTTCGTACGCTCGCGCGGGCAGATTTACAGTCTGCTGCCATTAACCACTCGGCCACCCTTCCATTGGTGCCCTTTGGCCTCTTTTCAAAGCCAAGGCCGCCCAAGTAACGGATTTTACCCCGTCTTGTCAATGGCTCGATCATCCTTTTGCGCGAAAAAAAAGGATCTAAGGCCTTTGACCCGCTTTAGGGGCGCGCATTGGCTGGGGGCTGTTCGTTGTCTTTGTGCCAAGGATGTTGCTTGCGCCAGCGGGGCGGGGACAGAAAACGGCCTTGCCAAATGCCAAGGCCTTGTTCTTTCGCTTCTTTTGCCAAAGCTTTGCTGCGGCGGCAGGTGCCAATCGCCCAACCTTGGCGCACCATTTCCAGGCTGAGGTCCGTTCGATCCACATAACAATGGACCAGCGGGCGGTCATATTTGTCGCGTTCATGCCCATAACAGGCAACAGAGCGGCCCTTGATAAGGTTTTGCATCGCTTGCTTGGCTTTTTCGCCGCAAGGATAATCGTCACCGGCCTCATTTTGGCAGGATTGATGCAATTCAACGGCATCCATGCAAAGCAGGCGCAATTCTTGATGGTCTAAGATCAGGCTGTCGCCATCGACAATGCCCGGAACGCCTTTGAAAACGCCGTGACCGCGGCGCGTGGCCGACGCTTCTTCGGAAAAAAGAAGCACAAGGCCGCAAACCAAGAAAAGAGAGGCGATAAGAAGAGATCTCATGGCGTCAGGCTATCATAAGGCGCGCTGGGGGCAATGGTTAAAGAAGGGGCAAAGTTATCCCCATGATTCACGACTCAGCGGACGAAGCTGTGTTTTTTTTAAGGCGATCGGGCGCATGGAACATTTCGTAGTTGACTTCAAGCCGTTCCTATCTCACGTTGTGCAGAATTCTTGCCCCTGAGACGAATAGGCCACAGGCGCGCAGCCAAGGCTGCCGGGCAAGGGAGATTCAAGGTCTGGTCCGATGATAAGGAAAAGGCCGGGCTGCGTAACATCGACAACTGGGTATTTGATCGTATGTTTTCCAACGTTATGGGACTTCTTTCTGCGGATATGGGGATTGACCTTGGGACGGCGAACACGCTTGTCTATGTCAAGGGCCGCGGCATTGTTTTGAATGAGCCGTCCGTCGTTGCCATTGCGAATAGCCGTGGCAAACGTCAGGTTTTGGCCGTGGGCGACGAAGCCAAATTGATGCTGGGACGCACGCCGGGCAATATCCAAGCCATCCGTCCGATGCGCGACGGCGTGATTGCCGACTTTGAAGTCGCGGAAGAGATGATCAAACACTTCATCCGCAAGGTTCATAACCGCCGCAGCTTTGCCAATCCGCAAATCATCATTTGCATCCCGTCGGGATCGACCGCTGTTGAGCGCCGCGCGATTCAAGAATCAGCCGAATCGGCTGGCGCGCGCCGCGTGTTTTTGATTGAAGAGCCGATGGCGGCTGCGATTGGCGCGGGGCTGCCCGTGACCGAGCCCACGGGCTCGATGGTTGTCGATATCGGGGGCGGAACGACGGAAGTTGCCGTTTTGTCGTTGGGCGGCATCGTTTATTCGCGGTCGGTTCGCGTTGGCGGCGACAAGCTGGACGAAGCCATCATCAATTATATCCGCCGCTATCACAATCTTTTGATCGGCGAAAGCACGGCGGAGCGAATCAAGAAAGAAATCGGCTCGGCTTGCCCGCCAGAAGACGGCGAAGGCCGCGTGGCGGAAATCAAAGGCCGCGATTTGATGTATGGCGTGCCGAAAGAAATCATCGTGACCGAGCGTCAGATCGCCGAAAGCTTGGCCGAGCCTGTCAGCGCGATTTTGGAAGCGGTGAAGGTCGCTTTGGAAAATACGGCGCCGGAACTGGCCGCCGATATCGTCGATAAAGGCATTGTTCTGACCGGTGGCGGGGCTTTGCTGCGGAATTTGGATCTGGTGTTGCGCCATGCAACAGGGCTGCCCGTTTCGGTGGCGGAAGATCCTTTGTCTTGCGTTGCTTTGGGGACAGGGCGCGCGTTGGAAGAAATGCGGACTTTAAAGAATCTTCTGGTCAGTGGGTACTAAGAAGATTAAAAGAGAAAAGCGGTTTGAAGGCTTGGTTTAAGCTGTATCGTTCCGTTTTGTTTAAGTCTGTGCTTGTCAGAGAGTGTGGGAATGCCCTTTCGGTTAAGACATTCGACAGGATTGGCCCAACCGGCGGTCGTATCATGGCGCATGCTTGCCCAACGCTTTTCCTTCGCCTTTTTCCTTTTCCTTTCCGTCGGTCTTTTGGTCATCGGGCATAACAAACCCGTGGTGATCCAAAATATGCGCGTGCGCATTGTTGATGGAACCGCGCCGGTTTTGGACGCCTTGTCGCGGCCCATGACGTGGGGGCGTGAACTGGTTCATGATATTGGCGCTTATTTTTCGCTGCGGGCCGAAAACGAACGTCTGCGCGGGCAGGTTTCTCAATTGGCGCATTGGCAGAACATGGCGCTGGCGCTGGGGAATGAGAACAAAGAGCTGCGCGGCCTTTTGAAATACAAGCCCGAGCCGGGGCTGGCCTATATCTCGGCGCGCGTGATTGGCGATACGGGCGGGGCTTATTCTCATTCGTTGATTATCACGGCGGGTCAATTGGACGGCGTGCGTGACGGCATGGCCGCAATGACGGGCGAGGGGCTGATCGGTCGCATTGTTGAAGTGGGCGATTGGTCGTCGCGCGTTTTGCTTTTGACCGATATGAATGCGCGCATCCCCGTGATGATTGCAGGCACAGGCGATCACGCGATTTTGGCGGGGGATAACTCGCCGCATCCCAAGCTTTTATATCTGCCTCAAGACGCCGTTTTGCGCCCGGGCATGCGCGTGCTGACGTCGGGGCATGGGGGGATCTTCCCGCCCAATTTGCCGGT
Organism: uncultured Rhodospirillaceae bacterium; assembly: GCA_964390005.1. GTDB lineage: Bacteria > Pseudomonadota > Alphaproteobacteria > UBA9219 > UBA9219 > CAYMGM01. The sequence goes on from CAYMGM010000024.1 coordinate 4,634, forward strand.
CGGCATTGTCGTCGAAGATGGCGCGGGCGGTTATCAAGTTACGCCGCTGGCCGCGATGGGCCGCGTCAATCAGGTCCGCCTTGTCGATTTCGATCTGGCAGGCGGCAGCGTCAATCCTCTGGCGGCGAAGGTTCAATCCGGCGCCACAGCGCCAGCCGAATAGCGGAGGCCCCAAGACATGCTTGCAGCCTTTGGCGGGCGCTTTGATCAGGGCGCACGGCGGCTTTTGCCCTTTGTCACCACGCTTCTTTTTATTTTGGCGGGAACCATCGTTTGGCCTTTGCCGTATTTTGGCGCGGTGACGCCGCATCTGGGCTTGGTCGCGATTTATTATTGGGCCGCGCACCGGCCCGATCTTTTGCGGCCCTTTGGTGTTTTTGTTTTGGGCGTTTTGCACGATGTTTTGGGGTTCTTGCCCTTGGGGCTGACGGCTTTCGTTTTTGTCGGGCTTTATCAGCTTATTTTGTCGCATCGGCGCTATATCGCGGGACAGGCGTTTGTGACGCTTTGGTTTGGTTTTGTCGTCGTGATGTTCGCGACGATGACTTTTAATTGGATTGTTTTGTCGCTTTTTCATGAACATGTCATGACGGCTTTTCCCATTTTGTTGCAGGCGATGTTGACGATAGCGTTTTTTCCGGTTCCTGCCTTTTGCCTGATTTTGGTCCAGCGCTATTTGCTGGCGCAGGGCTAAGGAGGGGCGATGGCGCGAGATTACGAACGATCGCGTCTATTTACGCGCCGCGCCGTTTTGATTGGCGCGGCCGAGACGGCGTTGTTTTCCGTTCTGACGGGGCGCCTTTACTATCTTCAAATGATCCAAGGCGACAAGTACCGAACGCTTGCCGAAGAAAACCGGATCAATTTGCGCTTAATCGCTTCGCCACGCGGCCAGATCTTAGACCGAACGGGCGCGCCCATGGCGCTGAACCAGCAAAATTACCGGCTGGTTTTGTTGCCCGAGCAAGTCGCGCATCTTCAGCCTCTTTTAGATAAGATCAACGCCTTTTTGCCCTTAAGCGAAAGCGACCGTAAAAAAATTGAGCGCGATCTGCGCGGCAACAGCGGCTTGAATGCGGTGTTGGTGCGCGAAAACCTGACATGGGATCAGGTCGCGACGATATCGTTGCACATGCCGGATCTGCCGGGCGCGGATATCGAAGTTGGCGAAGTCCGCAATTATCCGTTCGGCGAAGCGGCGGCGCATTTGGCGGGGTATGTGGGCCCCGTGACGATGCGGGATTTGAAAAACGACGATGACGAAGATTTGACGATCCCCGGCTTTCGGATTGGCAAAAACGGCGTTGAGAAAGAGTACGACCAAGATCTGCGCGGCGAGCCCGGCAATCTTCAGCTTGAAGTCAATGCGCGGGGCCGCGTGGTGCGCGAGTTGTCGCGAGAAAATCCTGTGCCGGGCAAGGATGTGAATCTTTCCATCGACGCCGGTCTTCAGCAAATGATTTATCAGCGCCTTTCGACAGAAACCAGCGCGGCGGCCTTTGTCATGGATGTGCAGACGGGGGCCGTCTATGCCTTGGTTTCGTTCCCCGGCTTTGACCCCAACTTGTTTACCTATGGCATCAGCCAAACCGATTGGGATCGCTTGAACAACGACGAACATTTTCCGTTGATCAACAAAGCCGCCGATGGTGTTTATGCGCCCGGATCGACGTTTAAAATATTGACGTCGATGGCGGCTTTGGATAGCGGGCTTGTGAAAGCCGATACGGGTGTTTTTTGTCCTGGCTATTATGAGCTTGGCAATCATTCTTTCCATTGCTGGAAAAAAGGCGGGCATGGCCATGTCAATTTGGTCTCGGCCATGGCGGGGTCTTGCGATACTTATTTTTACGATATGGGGCATCGCGTCGGGATCGATAAAATACAAACGGTCGCGCAGGCCTTTGGGCTTGGCAGCAAAACGGGGATTGATCTGCCGCACGAAAAGACGGGCCTTGTCCCAAGCCGCGCTTGGAAGCGGGCGCGCTATAATAAATCTTGGCAACAGGGCGAAACGTTGATCGCGGCCATCGGGCAGGGGTATGTCGTAGCTTCGCCGCTTCAGCTTTGCTTGGCTTGCGCGCGTATCGCCAATGGTGGCTATGCGGTCAAGCCGCATCTGTTGCGCAAAGATGGGCTGGCGGGGGCAGTCGCCAAAGATCTGTGGCCGGGCATGGGGTTTAATCCCGAGCATATCGCGCTTGTGCAAAAAGGCATGTTTGCCGTGGTGAACCAGCCTATCGGCACGGCCTATGCGGCGCGCGCGGCTGATGCGCGCTTGTCGATGTCGGGTAAAACGGGAACGGCGCAGGTGCGCCGTATCAGCGCCGCCGAACGTGCCGAAGGCGTTTTGAAAAACGAAAGCCTGCCGTGGCTTGCGCGCGATCATGCGCTTTTTGTCGGCTATGCGCCCATCGAAGCGCCGCGCTATGCCGTATCGGTTGTGGTCGAGCATGGCGGCTCGGGCGCGCATATCGCGGCCCCCATTGCGCGCGATATTCTGGTCGAATGCCAGAAAAGAAATGTCGCGGGCCTAGCCATTTAAAGATTTTGTCACCTTTCTGTGATAAGAATAAAGAATTGTTAAGCCATTTGTGTCGAGACGATGCGTAAGGGATATCTTTTATCTGCCTTTGCTCTTGCCGGTCTTTTGGTCGCCGCGCCGTTTATTGATGGTGTGATGGACTTCGGTCGCGATGCATCGATTTTCCTTGGCGTGAAAAAAATCAAGCCCACCGCGCGGCAACGTCATCTGGCTTCATTGGATCTAAAGCTGTTCGAGCAGGAAGTCATGGATGACCTGTTAGAAAGCGGAAAATTGCCGCCGCTTTTGCATGACCTCTTTCCAACCAAACCACGGGATGGCTGGGGTGGAGGTCTTGACGAACTGGGGATCTCTTTATCAACCCAGGCCTATGGCGTCGGCACAAAGCGACGCGCAGATAAACCAAATATAGAATCTGAAGTCGCCAACCATGGAATTTTTAAAGATGAACCGCCGCTAGCCCCAGAAGCGACCGAGGCGATTGATCCCTTGACGCGCGTTCGGGTTGGCCTGCATGAACTTGGGCACAGCATTGATATGGCCACGGGCGTCAGCGCAGGGATTGTCGAGAAAATAACGCCCGCGCAAAAGGCGGCCTTGGATAAAAAGAATATGTACGAACCCGTTTGCGACGCTTTGGGAGAACGTGTCGTTGAAGGGGCGGCCATTTTATATGTTTTATCGAACTTTGATGATCAAGAAACCATCGCGCGTTATGTGCAAGAAGCCATGGCCCATCGCGATCTTGTTCCCCAAACAGATCATTTTGTCGGCGACGTGATCTTGGCCGCCTGCCAAAGTTTTCAAAAGAACCCCGTCAAGAATATGTCGTTTGTTCAAGCTGTGCGACTTGCCGGATCTATTGTTGATAACCGGCGCCAAGCGTTTTTAGATTCGGTGCCGTCTATTGTGGCGGCTTACCGAGAAATCCGTGGCGCAAAAAATACGGACGATGTCTCTGGCGATTCATCGGCGCCTGCCAGATCTCTGCAACAGGAAATCGTTCGCCGCGCTGTTCAAGCGCGGGCGTTCTTGGCTGCCAAGAAGCCTTCCTAAAGATTACGCTTCCAAAACCGATGTATCGGGGGTCTCGCGCAGAACCATCTCGGGCTTCTCGCGCCATGTCAGAACCAGGCTGCTGGCGTCCGTTTCGCTTAACCGGTCAAAGGCGACCAAGGCCTCGCTTAGCTCGCGCGGGTGAACGATGTGCTCGCCCGACCGCGCGCCGCGCGACAGCAAGAAGATGGATACAAAGCCTGCCTTGTCGATGCCAAGCGATTTGCATAGCGCGGCCATCATGGCGCCGCCCGTGGCGTTGACAATCGCTTCGGCGACACTGGAATCCACGACGCAAAGGCGTGCCAGTGCAAGGCTGAAAAGGCGGAAATAGCCCAGCCGCAGCAGTTTGGGCAACAAAGCCACATTTAACGCGCCGCGCTGGTTCAACCAGTCGGCAATGCGCTCCATCGCCGTGTCGTCGAATTTTTCAAGCGCATGCTCGTTCAATTTGTCGTCGATTGCTTTGGCCAAGGCCTGATCCAGCATCCCCGCCGAAAAGCCAAAACGAGCCAAGGCTTCGCGCCGCGCGTCTTGTTCAAGCCACCAATACAGCTTGCTGGCTGTCGCGGGCGTCAGTTCAGGGCGGTTCAGGATCGGCGTTTGCAGATTGCGTACAAGGCGCGCCGCTTCGACCAGCGTGCCCAAAGCCTGAGGCGATAAGTGCGCGCCCAGATTTTCGGCAACCGCCTGCATGACGTGGACATCGCCCGTTGTTACAAGCGCGTCGGCCACAGCTTCGGCGATTTCGGCGCGTTTGGCGATGGCGATCGCGTGATCGGATCCGTTCGATGCAATGATGGTGATCAGATCGTCATCCGAAAGCGCTGTGCAAGTTTTCAGAATGTCGCCAGCGACATCGATATCCTGCTGCGCAAGCGGTAAGGCGACGTCACGCGGAATGTGATGCGCGCAAGCGAAGGTCTTGGCCAAAGCCTGACGTAACTGAGGATCGTTCTGGCGCAAAAGATCGGCGATCAAGTCGTTGATCAGCGTTTTTTCGCGATCATTCAAAACGAGATCGTCCTGCAAAAACAGATCGGACAATTTCGAGGCCAGCGCAAGCCGTGCCGCGTCCGATTTTTCGCAAGCCAAAGCCAGTAATGCCGGCAATTCCTGATAAATCCGGCTGCCCATTAGACGATCTCCATCGAATCTACTTCAAATAAAACAGGCATTTTCATTTTATTGTACCTATTTAAGTAGAACACCAATTCCTTAACATATTCTTCATTGCAACTGCGTAATAATATGATAAAGAGAAGAAGTAAGTCGCAGCGGGAGGGGTCCATGCAAATTACGCCCGTCAATCTTCCCCCCACGCCGTCCGCAGCTTTGCCGCCGCAGACGATCACGAATGTTTTGCCTGAAGTCCAGGCTCAAGCGGCTCAGCCGATCAGCAATGCGGCGATCACGCCGTCCGGCAGTGCCGAAAAAAAGCAAAAAGCGCAAAACAAAGACAAAGATAAACGCGCCACGGGGCAAGACGACGAAATGCCCCCTGATCCCAAGCGCGGGCATCAGCTGAATATCAGCGTCTAAAGCCTTTTCCGAAGAAGCCGTGGTTTGCTTGAGAACGGTCATTGGGATCGCTTTCTTTTCCATCGTCTTTTTCTTGCCCATTCTTCGCGCCCGAAGGTTTTATTCTTACTGCGCTGCACTAGGAATAACGTACCCCAAAATGCAGAAACTAATGCGTTGATTTTATAGTAAAATTATTGTTAAACAAAGAAGAGTCGCGAAGGGGTCAGATTCTCCCTATTCTAAGTAAAACCTTCCTGTTTTTGGGTATGAGACATGAAAAAAGCCTATCGTCTCGGGACTCGTGGGAGCCCTTTGGCCCTTGTTCAAGCGCAATTGGTCCGTGATTTTCTGTATGAAAAGAACCCCTGGTTGCGGGAAGAGGCGGATATTGAGATCGTTCCCATCCGCACAACAGGCGACTGGCGGCCCGAGCAGCATGAAACGACCTTTTTAGATATGGGGGCGTCCAAGGGGCTTTTTACCCGCGAAATCGAAGAGGCGCTTTATGCGGGCACGATCGATTTTGCGGTGCATTCGATGAAGGATATTTCGGTTTATACGCCCGAAGGTCTGACGTTTCCCGCTTTTTTGAAGCGCGAAGATCCGCGCGATGCGTTGTTTTCGGCTTTGGCGCCGACATTGGACGATCTGCCACCGGGCGCGCGCGTGGGAACGGCCAGTTTGCGGCGAAAGGCACAAGTGCTCGCGCATCGCCCCGATCTGGTTGTTGTGCCCTTGCGCGGTAATGTCGAAACACGCATGCGCAAACTGGCGGCGGGCGACGCCGATGCGACGATTTTGGCTGTCGCTGGCGTTAAAAGACTTGGCGTTCAAGAACGCATCGCCTCGATCTTTGACACGAAAGTTATGTTGCCTGCCGTGGCGCAGGGGGTCTTGGGGATCGAAACGCGCAGCGAAGACATCGCTATTCGCGAATGGCTGGCTAGCGTCAACGATCCCGATACCGAGATTTGCATTCAGGCTGAACGGGCGGCTTTACGCGTTCTTGACGGATCCTGCCGGACGCCAATCGCGGCCTTGGCCACGCTTTTGCCTGATGGCGGGCTTTTGCTTGATGCTTTGGTTGCGCGACCAGACGGCACCGAAGTGATTCGTCTTGAGCAAAAAGGAACGGTGGACGCGCCCGAAGCTTTGGGCGAAGCCGTGGGCTGGGCCATTAAAGAGAAAATGCCGGACGATTTTCTGATCTGTCCGGCGCGTTGAAATCGTGTAAACTGACAGGTCAAGGGGGAAGGGACGTATGCCAACAGTACTTCTCACAAGACCAAAAGAGGAATCCGAACGTCTTGCGACGCTTTTGTCCGCGCAAGGCATCAAGGCTGTCATCGAGCCGTTATTGACGCCTGTGCCGTCTTTTGCGCCGCGACCTGTCGCGGGGGGCGTTCGCGCTTTGATGCTGACCAGCGCCAATGCATTAAAAGCCATGGAGGCGCGGCGCGAAGCTTTAGCCGATTTGATGAAACGCCCTGTTTTTTGCGTTGGTGCACGCACGGCGGCGACGGCGCGCGCTTTTGGCTTTATGGATGTTGTTGCGGCTGACGGCGATGGACAGGCGCTGGCCGCGCGTTTGCGCAGCGCCTTGCCGCCTGCGCCCGAGCCTATTTTGCATTTGTGTGGGTTCCACGTTGCGGGCAAGGCCGGGACGATTCTCCAAGCCAGCGGGTATAAGATCGTTCCTTGGTCGGTTTATAAGGCGGTGGCCGCACCGGCGCTGTCGCAAACGACGCGCGATAAATTGAAGACCGGGGAAATCGAGGCCGCGCTTTTCTTTTCGCCCCGGACGGCCGCTGTTTTTGGCGATCTGTTGCGACAAGAAAAGATGGAAGATGTTTGCCGCCCCATGCTGGCGCTGGGGCTTAGCGAAGCCGTGGCCACGCCTTTACGCCTTTTGCCTTTTGGCCGCGTCGATGTCGCGGCGCATCCTTCCGAAGACGAGATGGTTTCTGCGCTGATGCGCGCGTTCTCTTCCTTGACGGCGGCTTCGGAATTAGACGACAATCCCAACAAGCCCTCTCTGCGGCCCCTGGCCGGAGATGACGGAGAGCGCATAGAACCTGGGCACGGAGTATGGCAAGCATGATCGAAAAAGCGGAAAGACCCCCCGAAGCCGAAGCGACAAACACCGAAAAGACGGCGCCGTCAGCATTGACAACGTCTTGCACGGGCTTGTCTGGAAAATGGTTCTGGTGGATTTGCGCCCTTGTTTTGCTGGTGGCCATTTTATCCGTTTTGCGTAATGACTTACTTCCCGGTCTTCATGTTTTTTCTGAAAACGGTATTGGGACAGGCGTGACGCAAGTTGGCGTGCAGGTCGGAAAGCCCAAAGGGCCGCCTCTTTCCGCCGGACAGCAGGCCAGCCTGGCCGCCAAAAAAGCGGAAGGACCGTCATCTGTGACGATTGATGGCGCGCCCAGCGAATCTGAAGAACCCATGGGCGATGAAAGCGACGAAGCGGCGGCAGGTGCCGTGAACGCAGCCCCAGCCGTGCCGCTGAAAACAAAGACTGATATCAAGGTGCTTGAAGCCTCTATTGAGAACTTAGATCATCGGATCAAGACACTTGAAGATACGCAAGCGCAAGACCAAGGACGCGGACAGCGGATTTTATCCGGGTTTGCAGCCTTTATCCCGCTTGAGCTTGAAGCTTTGAGCGGGCGGCCTTTTGGATCCGCTTATGCGGCGCTTCAGGATGTGGCGGTTGCGGATCCCAAGCTGGCGACGCTGATTGCGCCTTTGGAAGGCGCAGCGGCCAAAGGCGCGCCGTCGTCTGAAACCTTATGGCGTCGCTATGAGACGCTCGAGCGCGCCGCGCGTCTTGCTGCGGCAAAAGCCGAAGCGACGACATGGCTCGCACGGCTGCGCGTCGCGCTGATGGAGGTTGTCGATATCCGCCGGACAGATGCAGGCGCGTTGGAAGAAAAGCCTTGGCAGGCGATTGCTGACGCGTTGCAAGAAGGTCGTTTGGAAGAGGCTGCCGCCGGGATTGATTCTCTGCCGCCTGCGGCCAAGGCCGTTTTGGCGTCGGTGGCCGACGCCGCGCGAACGCGGGCGCAAATTGAAGGCTCGCTGCGCGATATCGGCCTTTATCTGGCGGCGCAGGGCAAGGGCGGTTGACGATTATGCTGGGTTTTCTTTTTCGCCTTTTTGTTCTGACGTGTTTTGTTGTGTGGCTCGCCGCGCAAACGGGGCAAGCGCATCTCGTTTGGAACGATTACGCGCTTGATACATCCATCGGCTTTTTGGCCGGGGCCGTTCTGGTCCTTGCTGCCGTTTCTGCACTGGCCTATCGGCTGTGGCGCTTTGTTTGGGAGGGGCCACGCTTTTGGCGCTTGCGACAGGCCCTTAGCAAAAAAGAAAAGGGCATGCGCGGTCTGGGGGCCGGTTTTGTGGCCCTGGCGGGCGGGCGTGTGGCCGAAGCCGGGCGTCAAGGCGCGTTGGCACGTCGCCAGATGGGGGAGACCGTTGCGGGGCAGCTGTTGCAAGCGATGGCGGCGTCGGCGGCAGGCGATACGGCGTTGGCACAAAGCTTGTTTGCGCGGCTTGCCGCCCAGCCCGAGACGGCAGCCCTGGGCTATCGCGGCCTTATTTCCCTGGCCCGGCAGGCAGGGCATATAGCCGAAGTGGATCGTCTAGCGCAATTATGGGCGCGGCAAGAGCCGGACGCGCCTTATCTTTATGGGGTGAGCGTTGAAAGCGCTATCCGTCGCCGCGATTGGCTGGCGGCGCGTCAGGCGCTTCAACTGGGGCGGAAAGCGCGGCGTTTGGCGCTGGCGCCTGCCGCGCGGGTTGAAGCCGCGCTGATGTTGGCGATGGCCGAAGCCTCGCGGTTAAAGGGATATGAAAAAGAAGCTTTGGAAGCGGCTGAAAAAGCTGTTTCTTTAGCGCCGCAATGGCTGCCAGCGCGCCTTGTTTTGATTCAAAGTTTGATGGGGGCGGGGCATGAACGCGCAGCGCAGCGCGCGATTGAAAGCGCTTGGGCCAAGGGGCCACATCCCGATTTGGCGCGATTTGCTAAAATGTTGGCTCCGGCGAAAAAGCCGCTTGAGGCTTATAAAAAGATCGAAAAACTGGCCCGCCAGCACACGGACCATCCCGTGACGCAGCGCGCGCTGGCCGACGCGGCCTTGGATGCCGATTTGTGGGGCGAGGCGCGTCGGTTGCTGCGCCGCCAAATGGATCGCGGTGCGGCGACGGTCGCGACCTATCGTCTTCTCGCGCGCCTTGAACGCCGCGAAAAAGGCAATGAACCGGCGGCGCTGGCTTGGCTGGCGCAGGCCGCCGATGCTGTGCCCGATTCCACATGGCTTTGCAGCGCTTGCGGCGGGTCAGGAACGCTTTGGCAGCCCACCTGTCCGCATTGCAATGCCTTCGATCGTATGGAATGGGGCGTGCCGGGGCTCGCGCGGCTGGATTCGGCGGAAATATCCTTGTTGCGCCCAAGCGATAGCCTGTTAGGCTGATCCTCCACGAAGCTCGAATCATTCAGATTCGCAGTCCAAGAAGGGGGGATATATGTCGCAAGCCTTTTATATCGTCGATGATCAGATGCCCGAAGATCTGGCTATGCTTCAGGCGCTTTACTCGCGCAGTCCAGCCAGCGTCGTCACGCATCTGGAGAAATTGAAAGAAGCGGGAAGCGGCAAGTTCATGAGCCAATACTACGTTGGCTATGGCCATGCCTCGATCGGCGATTGTGGCAATACGACCTGCTTTATCGAACAAGTTTCGATGCTGGTCGCCAAGGCCGTTCAGGACAATCCCCTTTATAACGGACAAGAAGCCTCGACCCGCTATTTGGATTTCGCGCAGCAAGAGGTTATCGATCCGTATGAAACGCCTGCGACCCGGGCGATCCAAGACCGTTGGATGGAAATCTATAACCGGACGCTTGCGCTTTTGACCGAGGCGATCGCGGTGCAGCGCCCCTTTGACCCCACGGTGTGGAAGTCGGAAAAATTGTGGCAAAACACGATTAAGGCCGCCGCTTTTGACCGGGCGCGGGGACTTCTTCCGATTGGAACGACGACGCTTCTTAGCTGGACAACGTCGCTGCGTCAGGCGCGCGACCAATTGCGCCGTTTAAAACATCACCCATTGCCCGAGGTGCGGCAGGTTGCCGATGGCCTTTTTGCCAAGTTCCTTGAACGTTACCCGAACAGCTTTACGGGGCACGAGATGGAACGTCAAAGCACCACGCCGCGCGACGCCTACAGTGAGAAATATACCCTTTCGACGCATTACCAAACCGCCGAAGCCTTGATCGAGCGTTTTGGCCTGACCATTGGCGCGGTTGAAACGCTTATGCGCGGCGGCGTGATCGTCGATCGCCGGGCGCTGGACCGCGACCGTTTGCTGGCTTGCGAAAAAGACGTGCTGGCCGAGCGGCCCCAAGGCGTGCCACTGCCTTGGCGTCTTGAGTCTTACGGGCGATACAATTTCTTGTTTATGCTTGATTTTGGATCGTTCCGCGACATTCAGCGGCACCGCAACGGCGTCTGCCAAGTCCCCTTGATCGATGGCCGCTTTGGCATGAGCGACTGGTATATGGACGAATACCGCACCCTGTTGGGCGAGGCGGCCTTTGCCAGCCTAAAAGCCGATATTGACGCGCAACTGGATGCGGTCGAAAGGATTCCGGGCGCGCAAAAGGTTCTCAGCCAGTATTTATACCCCATGGGGATGCGCGGGCTTGTTTTGGCGTCTTATTCTGTGCCGCAAACGGTCTATGTAGGCGAATTGCGGTCTGGCAAGACGGTTCATCCGTCGCTTCGCCCCATCGCGCAGAAATTTTGCGAGGTTTTAGAGACGGATTTTCCCTTTATGGCCGTGTATGGCGATCGCGATTCCGACAGCTGGAATGCCAAACGAGGGGAGCAAACCATCGAAAAGAAGTAAGAATTTGGCCAAAAGCCTTGGGTGTTTGGAAAAGACGCTGACAGAGAAAAGTATTTTATATCAGTCATTTACGTTGTTTTTCTTGCGCAAAAGGCGAAAGTGAAAAAGAGGGGCTTCTTTTCTTCTGGACAGGTCGCGTTTCACAGAATAGAGAAGATCCCAGCCTGTCTCGAGGAAAAGAAGAATCTTGGGCAGGGGTTTAACGATCAACAGCAGAAGGTTCAGTCAACCATGAGTGATGTCGCAGAACGCGTGAAGAAGATCGTCATCGAACATTTGGGCGTCGATGCCGCCAAGGTCACCGAGAACGCCAGCTTTATTGACGATTTGGGCGCGGACAGCCTCGATACGGTCGAGCTGGTCATGGCGTTCGAAGAGGAATTCAACGTTGAAATTCCCGACGATGCCGCCGAAAAGATCGTCACCGTCAAGGACGCCGTCGATTTCATCGACCAAAAGAAAGCGGCCTAAGATTTTATCATGAGACGCGTCGTTATCACCGGTTTGGGTATGCTTTCTCCGCTGGCGCTTGGGGTTGAAGCCTCATGGCGTCGCCTTCTGGCCGGAGAAAGCGGTATTGATAAAATTACCAGCTTTGACGTCTCGGATCTGCCAGCGCAGGTCGCGGGCATGGTCAAGCGTGGCGAAGGCGAAGGGCTTTTTAACCCTGATGCCTATATCGAGCCCAAAGAACAGAAAAAAATGGATATCTTTATCCATTATGCGATAGCGGCGGCGAAAGAAGCCATCCAGGACAGCGGTTACGTTCCCGCTTCGGACGAAGAACGGGACCGGACCGGTGTTCTGATCGGCTCGGGCATTGGCGGTCTCAACGAAATCTACGAGACCTCCATCGTCTTGCGCGAAAAAGGACCGCGACGCGTGTCGCCGTTCTTTATTCCCCGCAGTCTTATCAATTTGGCTTCGGGACAGGTTTCCATTGAACATGGATACCGCGGGCCCAACCATTCGGTCGTGACGGCTTGCGCCACGGGTGCACATGCCATTGGCGATGCCGCACGTCTTATTATGTTGGACGATGCCGACGTTATGGTCGCGGGCGGGGCTGAAGCTGCCGTTTGCCGTATCGGCATGGCGGGCTTTTGCGCGGTACGCGCCTTATCGACCAGTTTTAACGACACGCCGCAAAAGGCGTCGCGCCCGTATGATCAGGCGCGTGACGGCTTTGTGATGGGCGAAGGCGCCGGGGTCGTTATTTTAGAAGAATATGAACATGCCAAGAAGCGTGGCGCCAAGATTTATGGCGAGCTGATTGGTTATGGCTTGTCGGGCGATGCCTATCACATGACAGCGCCAGCCGAAGACGGCAACGGCGGCTATCGCGCGATGCAAGCGGCATTGAAGCGGGCAGGTCTGACGCCGGACGATATTGATTATATCAATGCGCATGGCACCTCGACCCCGCTGGGCGACGAGATTGAAGTACGCGCGGTGAAGCGTTTGTTTGGCGCTGCCGTTGAAAAAGTCAAAATGTCATCCACCAAATCGGCGACGGGCCATTTGTTGGGCGCTGCCGGAGCGATCGAGGCTATTTTCTGCGTGAAAGCGATGCAGAACAATATTGCGCCAGCAACGATCAATCTTGAGAATGTCTCGGAAGGCTGTCAGGGCATTGATCTGGTTCCGAACACGCCGAAAGAAGGCAAGATCGATATTGTGATGTCGAACTCGTTCGGTTTTGGCGGCACCAACGCCACCCTCATCTTCCGCTCCATCTAGCCGGCGTGCCGCCACCGTGCCGGTGGGGGCATCTGTTTGGGCTCATCGGCTTCATCGGCGTAGCGCCGAAGCTGTCTGTTTAGGCTCATCGGCTTCATTGAGGTATGCGGATTTATTCTGCGCCGTCTTTTCCTTTTGCGTCATCCCCGCGGAGGCGGGGCGATGACGCCAAATGCCGATGTCAGGTGCGTCGTTTGCTATTCTAGGTGGCATACCCCAATACAGAAGTGTTCTCCCCCAAGAATGGCCGCGGGCCCAGCCCGTTTGTTTAGGCTCATCAGCTTCATAGAGGTATGCGGTTTTATCCTGTGCCGTCTTTTCCTTTTGTGTCATCCCCGCGGAGGCGGGGATCCAGAGGACT
>CAYMGM010000025.1:0-16848 GCA_964390005.1 uncultured Rhodospirillaceae bacterium
GCCGTCTTTTCCTTTTGTGTCATCCCCGCGGAGGCGGGGATCCAGAGGACTTGGCCGCCGGAGAAGACACTTCCTTTTTTATCCCCGTCCATGCAAGCCGAGAGGCCCCCTGGATCCCCGCCTCCGCGGGGATGACGAATGAGGAGGCGGGGCGATGACGCCAGATGTCAATGTCAGGTGCATAGGTCTGCCGTTCTAGGTGGCATACCCCTCTACAGACGTGTTCTCCCCCCAAGATTGGCCGCGGGCCCAGCCCGCCGTCGGCGTAGCGCTGAAGCTGTCTGTTTGGTCTCATCGGCTTCATGGGGGGATGCTGTTTTATTCTGTGCCGTCTTTTCCTTTTGTGTCATCCCCGCGGAGGCGGGGATCCAGAGGACTTGGCCGCTGGAAAAGGCGCTTCTTTTTCTATCCCCCCGTGCAAACCGAGAGGCCCCCTGGATCCCCGCCTTCGCGGGGATGACGAATGAGAGGAGGGGGGCGACGACGCCAAATGTCGATGTCGGGTGCGGGGGCCTGCCGTTCTAGGTGGCATACCCCAATACAGAAGTGTTCTCCCCCCAAAACCGGTCGCGGCGCCACGCCGCCTAGTCTTGTTTTTTGCGGAATTTGTCGAGGCTGATGACTTCGCCGCGTTTGCTGGCGTCTTCGGCTGCCTTTTCAGCATCCGTCTTGTCATCGGATTCGTTGTCGCTGATCTCAATCGCTTCGGACAGGGGCTGAAACTGTAAGGCAAAATTGACAGATGGATCCGCAAAAGTCGTGATGGCCGCAAACGGGATCGACAGCTTTTCACGGATATTGTTAAAGCTCAACATCACGTTAAAGCCTGTTTCGGTAACCGTTAAGCCGTAAAACTGATATTGCAAAACGATCGTCATTTCGTCTGGGTATTGCTCGGTCAAATAGGGCGGCAGCTCAACGCCCGGAAAATGAGTTTGAAACGAAATATAAAAATGATGCTCGCCCGGCAGGCCGCCATCGGCCACCTTTTTCATCGCGCGGTGAACGACTTCACGCAGGGCTTCTTCAACCAAAATATCGTAACGCAGTAAATCTTCAGACATGCTTAGAGACTCGCCATAAGATGAAAACACCTGTGCGCCCACGTTACACGATGCAGGCGATGATGCAAAGAGAAAGGGAACCCCAATGGATAAAGGAGGGGGGGGGGATAAAGTGGGGGGCATTCTGTTGCCCGGGGCCCCCCGAACCGCGTCAATTGCAAGCTACCTTAGCTTCGCGAAGCGAAGATTAGGCGGCGACCGCAAAAGAACGAGCGTCAACATTGTCGTTGGCACTTGTAAAAATGACCCGATAACGGCGGTATCATGCCGGGCAAAAACCATGTCTTTACTACGCGCGTCGATCCTGTTTCGCCCCCATCACAAACGTCCGCTTTCAATGAACGGGCGCTTATGGTGGAGGCGCCGGGTACCGCCCCCGGGTCCGCAGCGTCTATGCCACAAGGCGTTTATCGCCATAGTTGGGCTAGCCAACGCTGTTATTATACGGGAAGAATGGGGCGGAAAAAAGGGCATTCGGCATTTGGCATGCAGCATACGGGGGAAAAAGCTCCCCTGAAAGCCGAATGCCGGATGCCTTACCCCTTCAAACGGTCTGCAAAAGAATCATAGCTTTCAAGGCCGTGCGAAGGGCCGAGCGCCGCTAAAACGGGCTTGGCCGAGAAGATCTTGCCCGCGATGCGTTGCACGCTTTCAACCGAGACAGCTTCGATCCGGCGCAGCGTATAGGCCATCGAAACAGGCTCACCAAACGACAGCATCTGCGAGCCTAAGACTTCGGCGCGGCGCATGACGCTTTCTTGGCCCATCAACAGCTCGGCCTTGATTTGGGCTTTGGCGCGGCGCAGTTCAATCGGCGTGATGTGACGGCAAACGTCTTTCAGCTCGCGGCCAATGACAGGCATCAACTCGGCTGCGCGGGCCGGGTCTGTGCCTGCATAAATGTTGAACAGCCCGACGTCCTGAAACGGCATGTGATAGGCGCTGATGTTATAGACAAGGCCGCGCTTTTCGCGAACTTTTTGGAAAAGACGCGATGACGAACTGCCGCCCAAGATGACACCCAAAACATTGGCCGCCGTCAGGTTACGTGCCCAAACGCCGGGGCCGGGGAAGGCCAGCATCAAGTGAAGCTGTTCGCTGTCTTTATCGACGCGCAGATCGCCGGGTTTGATCGCGGCTTTGCGCAGCTTGGGCGTCTCGCCACCCGGCATGCGGCCAAAATGGCGCTTGGCTAGGGCCACGATTTCTTCGTGAACGAGTTTACCCGTGGCGACCACCACCATATTGCCCGCTTGGTAATGGCGTTTGACATAGGCGGCTAATTCGTCGCGCGGCATGCGGGCGACCACATCTTCCGATCCCAGGATCGAACGGCCAATTTTCTGGCGCGGAAAGGCCGCTTTGTGCATCAAATCGTAAACGTGGTCTTCCGGCGTGTCGCGGTCGCGGCCAATTTCCTGAATCACGACTTGCTTTTCGCGGTCAAGTTCCTTGGGCGGGAAGGTCGATCGCTGCATCATATCGGCGATGATATCGGCGGCCAGCGCCGCATCTTCGGGAAGAACGCGGGCGTAATAAGCCGTTTCTTCGCGCGTGGTGTGCGCGTTCATCGCGCCGCCCTTGTTTTCAATCGCGGCGGACAAAGCGTAAGCCGAGCGGCGCTTGGTGCCTTTGAACATCATATGCTCGGCCATGTGCGCCAAACCGTTGGCTTCCCACGGCTCGTGCCGCGCGCCGGTGCCGACCCAAGCGCCCAGGGTTACGCTTTCGGCGTCGTCCATGCGATCTGTCACAACGCGCAGGCCATTGGGTAGTGTTGTAATTTGAATGCTCATTCTTTTCCCTTGCGTCCACATTTTGGAAAATAGCTGCTATGCCCCAAAGCCTGCATTGTTGTCGCAGGGGGAAAAGTCTTTGGTGCCTTTTGCGCTTTATCGTTTTTGTTTTTGCGCGGCAGCTTTTCCGTTGGGGGTCAGGCGCGTTTTTTCACGTTCGCCAAAAGGAAGGCTCTTACGGCCTCAACCTCTGGCTCTAGTATGGTCGTTCTTTCGGGCTGACGCAAGATCTCTTGCAGAAAAAAGGGGATGTCAGGGGTAAGGTTAATAGCTTTTTCAATGACTTGAGGGAATTTGGCCGGGGCCGCGCAAGCCAATGATATTGTGGGATCCTTCAGGCTGTTAACCAGTTTTTTGCAAGCCCAAACGCCGATGGCGCTGTGCGGATCAAGGACCATGCCGTCTTTTTCATAGGTCGTGCGAATGCTTTCAAGCGTTTCGGCGTCTGAAACGGCGCAAGATTCAAATATTTCAGAGGCTTGCTTGAGTTTTTCGGTGGGTAAGGTAAACGCGTCGGTCTTTTTCAGGCTCTCCATCAAGATGCGCAGTTGACCCGCGTCGGTGTCGCAAAGGTCGAACAAAAAGCGCTCAAAATTGCTGCTGATTTGAATATCCATGCTGGGCGACAGCGTCGGCACGACAGCGCCGACCTTCATGGTACCTGTCTGGAAAAAGCGCGGCAGGATGTCGTTGCTGTTGCTGGCGACGACCAGCTTGCCAATGGGAAGGCCGCATTTTTTGGCGGCATAGGCGGCATAGATATTGCCGAAATTGCCGGTGGGGACGACAAAGTTCACCGGAACGTCGGGCGCGCCAACTTGCACGGCAGCATAAAAATAATAAACGATCTGCGCCAAAACGCGCGCCCAGTTGATCGAATTGATGGCCGCCAATTGGAAGGTTTGACGCGCGTCTGGATCGTTGAAAAGCGCTTTGACGATCGCTTGGCCGTCATCAAAGCTGCCTTTGATGGCGATGGCGTGAATGTTGGCGTCGGCGACGCAGGTCATTTGCTTGCGCTGAATGTCGCTGGGGCGCCCATGCGGGTACAGGATAAAGGTCTCGATATTTTTGCGGCCCGCCAGCGCCATGATGGCCGCCGATCCCGTATCGCCCGATGTCGCGCCAAGGACAGTCATCGACCGGCCCGAGCGTTCTAGAAAATGCTCGAACAAATGCCCCAGAAGCTGAAGCGCGACGTCTTTAAAGGCCAAGGTCGGGCCATGAAAAAGCTCAAGAACCCAGCGGTTTTCGCCCAGCGGTTTAAGGGGCGTGACGGCAGGATCGCGAAAAGCGCTGTAAGCCTTGGCCAGCAATTCTTTTAAAACATCGTCGGTCAGGGCGCCTTCGACAAAGGGGCGGATCATGCGAAAAGCAACTTCGGTATAGGGCAGACCTTTCAACGCGCGGATCTCGTCAGCGGAGAAATGAGGCCAAGCGACGGGGATAAAAAGCCCGCCATCCGGGGCCAGGCCCGTCATGGTGACGCCTTCAAAATCCATCTGAGGTGAAAGACCGCGGGTGCTTTGGTAAAGAAAGGACATGGAAAGGCTCGCCGAAAAAATCAAAGAGAAGCTATCTTAACCGAAGCTTTTCAAAAGCGAAAGATACCTATCAGTTCAAGGCAAATGGCCGCGGCGGGGCGACGTCTGTATAACCGCCCCCAACGTAAGCCAGCGCATAACCTTGATCGGTCGCTTTTGGGTACAAGTCATAGGCTTTGGAAGCGTTGGGCCGTCCGTCGCGTTTAATGAAATTTGTTTTCAAGATAGCGCAAGGCCGCGTGTTCAAAAGGCGAAGGCTTTTGGCCTCTGTGCGGCGCAGAAGTGGGGTCCGCGTTGATTTCCGTCTCTAGCGCTTCGCGCATGAGTGAGACCTCGGCCGATAGAGGCGGAAGAAGTTTATCTTTATTTTTCTCGGCTGTGACGAGCCATTCAAACGCCGCATCCTTGTCAGGCGGTGTGCCTTCGCCGCGATAGAGCATGATCGCCAGATTCATTTGCGCTTCGACAAAACCAGCGTTAGCGGCATCTGCGCGAAGGGCAAAGGCTTGTTTTGCATCGGCGGCGGTTCTGAGGCCATTGTTTAAAAGGCCTTCTTCATACAGCCAAGCCCACGTATCCATGGCGCGGAAAGGCGTTTGAAAACCGTCGTCCTCTTGGCAAGCGGCCATACCGAAATATTTGGCCGCTTTTTCAAAAGCCATAAAGGCAGCGGAATCGCCTAGGGCGAGCAGGTGCTGCCCATATTTGGTGAGAAGGAGGCCAGCGCCAAAGCCGGCACGCGGAAAATGGTGCGACGGTTCGGCAAACGGCATGAGGTGGCTCATGGCCGCAACAAGCAGCTCTTGCGTTAAGGCGGCGGGGCCCGTGTGAAAGCTTTCTAATGCCTTTACGGCCAGGCATGATCCCGTTCGAAAAGAATCGAGAGCGTCATTCGCCATGATGGGTTTATTTGTCATTGGGGCGTTCCTGTCACAAGGTTATAGACGCCAAAGCGTGCTTCTTGCAGCGCTTGCATTCTGTCGCGCGGGTCTTGAAGCGGTGAGGTCTTTAAAAAGAAAGCCTCTAATTTTTCTTTTCCTTCTTCGACGCCTGCGCGTTGTACGTCATCAAGCTGATCACGGTTTTCGTGCGCGGCATTGATCCACGTGACGGCTTGCGTGATCGATGACGATGTTAATCGGCCTTCAAAAAAAGCGAAGGCAAGGAACATTTGCGCTTGCGCCAATCCATCGTGCGCGGCTGCCAGAAGATAATCAAAAGCTTTTGTTTTATTCGGCCTGCGTGCAGAGCCGATCAAGCCTGCCTCATAAAGTTGGCTAAGCCCGAGTTTGGCGCGTGCGGGGGCAAAACGATTGTCGCGCCGGGCGATCATCATCGCCGCCTTACGGAAATAATCGGCAGCGCGGTCGAAAAAGTGATAACTGGCTTCGGGCGGATAGGCCCCTTTTTCCCAATAGGCAGCGCCGATACGTTCATGCAGCGCGCCGAGGTTGAGCGCAATTTCAGGCTTGTCAAAGGACAAAACGCAATACGGCGCAAGGGTTGTGCAGAGCGCATCAAGCTGCAGTTGAAGATTAGGCGATCCGACAAGATCGTCGGCATGCAAAACCATATCATGCGCAATCAAAAAGCTACTTTTGATCTTTTGCTTGTCGTCTTCTGTCAGAGGCTGAGTCATGTTTTCTATATGTTATCAGTGCAGGGAATTAAATGCGGCAAAAGCGATCGTCTCTTTAATTTCATCACGCCCTTTTTGAATATCTTTATCGCTTTCGGTCATCGGATGCGGCTTTTAGCTGTAAGTTTTTTTATCAGCGGAAAGGACAACGATGGTTCGCACCGTTTGGGGCGGGCGCAAAGAACGGGGGCGGTTGAACCTGTCTTGCAATTCGGTCCCCCAGACATAGACGCTTTGATGTACCTCTGTCGCGATGGCCTCGTCTTTTTCTGTCAGGCATTGTTGCGCTGCTTTCATCCAGGCATAAGCCATCAGGCGCGAAGCCTCGACGCCTTTGCCGTCGCGACACATCAGGGCCAGCTTGTGCAGCGATGGCACGTGATGGTGGCGTGCCGCTTCTTGGCGGATAATATAGGCCTCTTCCGGTTGAGGTATGCCCCCCATAAGGCCTACTTCTGTCAAGTGTGCCATGGTTTCAAGCGAGGCTTGGCGTATGGGATGATTCTGCGGAAGTATTCTTTGTGAGGTGTCCAAATAGTCAAAGGCAGCGCGGAAAAGAAGAGGGATACTCTTTTCTGCCGCTTTGATCTCGTCAGGCGTTTGTAAAATGTCGGCGTACATCTGTTTCCAGTGATAGGCTTTGGTTAAGCAATGTGAAGCAAGAACATAGGGAATAGTGGGCGCATAGGCCAATGTGTTTGGGGCTTGGGTCATCGGGATTAACGTTTCTGCGTATCGATCCCACAAACGACGGAACTCAGGCAGAGAGAAAACTTTTTGTCCCAAAGGCGTCATGACTTTAACGCCAAGTCCCGTATATTGCGCACCGGCCATTCCCGTAACGGCATTCGTTATTTTTACGACGCTATCGCTGATTGTCTGCTGCGCGTCCGTATAGCGCTTTACGGTTTCTTCGAAAGGTTCCTCGGGTTTGGGGGCATCTTCCGTCATTTTCGTTATTCCTTTCCGCTTAAAATCTTTTTTACTCAGGATCTGAAAGGGGGGAGGATTCTCGCGTCCATCTCTCTCTCATCATTTGCCCTGCATTGGGAGTATAAGGTTTTTCCTGGCCCAGTTTTTTCAGCGCAGAGGCCCCAAAGATTCCCATGCGAATGCATTGGTCTGTGATGGCATCCATAACGTTATCAAGGCCGCGCGTGAAAGAGACGGCTCCTTCCTTCTCTTGGATAAGAAGATTGGAGATGACGTTGCAAGCGTCCGATGTGTAAGTCGTATCAAAGTCGCGGCGATAAACCACGCTGACCGTATCGCCATAAGCGCCATTTTTATTGGCCCCTTCTTTTTCAAGCGGAAGGTTTGTTTCGAAAACAAGGCCTTTTTGTTGATAGGTTAGACGTCCCCCCGATAGTTCGCATAAGAAATCCAAGCGATTTTTGATTGCTTGGCGCGTTCTATCGCCATCGGCTATGGCGACAGAAGCTTGTTTATAGGCAAAAACTTTGGCAGCGAGGTCCCTTAGAAGTTGAGCGCGTTTTGGCTGGGAAAAACCAGCCTCTGTTGGATCTTCATTTTTTTTGCCGGTTGTAAGCTGTTCATGAAGCGCCGAGATTTCTTGGCTTAAGATTTGCGGAAGGCCGCGTGCAAAACTTTCATAGCGGATAGCGTCTATAATAATGTCGCCCCATTGGTTGTAGGGAATATCCGGTCTGTCAGCGCGAATATCCGAACGTAAGAGAAGATATTTAGAAGCTGGGATGGCATAAGAAACAGGTGCAGATTGCCGTTGATAGGTCTGTGCCGGATCGGTGTTTGTCTTTTGCGATGGCATCGTGCCACCCACGAAGTCCCACGGACTGACCCCAGCAATCTGTCCAAAAGCTGGCGTGTTGTGTTGCAAAATAACGACGGCAACCGCGGCGTAGAAACCTTTTAAAAGAGAGTTTGGTATCTGCATCGAACGCCAACCCAAAAGTATAAATAATTTGAAGTAAAAAAATAAAAAGCCAGACGGCCTATAAGCCGGGTTTTGTCTTCGCCCATTCCTAGGCGATGGATGACCATTCATCTGGGGCGCTTGTCGCCAAGCGTCTCTAGCAACCTACCCGGACCGTCGCCGTGAAGAAAACGGTACCTCGCGTTTGCCCCCTTTTGCAAGAGAACACTGCCAAGGAGGCGGTCCCTACATGGTTTTGCTCCCGGTGGGGTTTTCCGTGCCGTCCGGCATTGCTGCGGACGCGGTGCGCTCTTACCGCACCGTTTCACCCTTACCTGCCTACGATATTAACCATAGGCGCGGCGGTTTCGTTTCTGTGGCACTGTCCCTGGGGTCGCCCCCGCCGGACGTTATCCGGCACCTTTTCTTCTGGAGCCCGGACTTTCCTCTATCTCAAGTCATTGAAATGCTTGAAAAGCGATCATCCAGCCATCTGGCGTTCCCTGTATAGCACGAGAAAGGGGCGAAAATAATATGGCAAAGTGGTGGCAAAGGCGTTGCCAATGAATCACACCCTTATGTTATGATGCTTGCGCGCGTTAAAAAAAACACGCATTTTACGGAAATAATGATAAGTTTTCCCCCGTTCACGCGACATGGCGCGGTCACTGTTGGCCGCTTCAAAATTGATCAAAAAAGGAGATACCGCGATGAAAAAGATTCAATCACTGGGCGCTTTGGCTCTTGCGCTCGCCCTTATCGTTCCGGGGGTCGCGCACGCTGCTGATGCTTTGCCGCGTGGCTGGTATCTGGACGTTGGCGGCTTGGCCAATTTTGAAACCGATGCCGACAGCAAATTGGCCGGCACCACGGATAAAATCAAATACGGCACGGGTTGGGGCGTTTCGGCTGGCTATGGCTATGCTTTCGGCAACGGCCTGCGCGCCGAAATGGAAGTGACCTATCGCTCGAACGACGTCGATAAAGTGACGGGCGTCGGCACAACCGCCAAATCAGACGGTTCGATCAACAACACAAGCTTCATGGGCAACGTCTATTACGACATCGCCACGGGTACGCGCTTCACGCCGTATGTCGGCGCTGGCATCGGTCCGGCGGTCGTGACGGCTGACAAAATCCGCACTGTCAACGGTCACACGGTTGACAGCTCGCGCGTTGCGTTTGCCTATCAGGGCATCGTCGGTGTTTCGACGGCGATCGACGATCATTGGTCAATCGGTACCGATTATCGTTACTACCGCACGACGGATGTCAGCTTTAAGGCTGATAATGCTGATCGCGCCAAGACAGAAAACGCCGCGCATACCGCGATGGTCACTGTTCGTTATACCTTTAACGAACCGGAACCCGCGCCCGCGCCGATCCCCGCGCCGAAGGTTGAAGCGCCTGCCGTTCCGGCTCCTGCGCCTGTCGCGCAGCCTGCCGTCCCGGCCGTCCCGCAAAGCTATATGGTCTTCTTCGATTTCGATAAGTCCATGCTGACGCCGGAAGCCAAGCGCATCATTGCGGCCGCGGCCAAGGATTACAAAGCCGGTCGTTATGTTCGTATCGTTGTGACGGGCCACACCGACACCGTCGGTACGGCGAAGTACAACAAGAAACTGTCTGAACGCCGCGCAACGGCTGTGAAGCAGGAATTCGCCAAGCTGGGCGTTCCCACCGGTGCTGTTGCGACGGTTGGCGTCGGCAAGAAGGGCCTGTTGGTTCCGACCGCCGATGGCGTCCGCGAAGCGCAGAACCGCCGTGCGGAAATCGTGTTCGACAAACAATAACGAACGCGCTTTAAGTCAAAAGACGCCGCCCCGTTTGGGGCGGCGTTTTTTGTTGCGCGCAAGGGGCGATTGCGCCAGCATCATTGCCGTGATGAGACTCGCTTGGCAGCATCGGGCGGGCCCCTATGTGTCCTGACTTCCTTATCTTTTGATGGAGTTTTCCCGCATGTCTTATCCCGTTTTTCCTGTTTCGCGTCCCCGTCGCTTGCGGACTTCTGAAACGTTGCGCGCCCTCGTGCGCGAGACGCACGTCAGCGTGGACGATTTGATTTATCCGATTTTTGTCGAGGAAGAGATCAAGGCGAAAGAGCCTGTGTCTTCGATGCCCGGCGTGTTTCGGATTCCTGAAAAGAAACTGGCCGCCGAGGTCAAAGCCATCGCCGCCGATGGAGTCAAGGCAATCATGCTGTTTGGCGTGTCGCATCACAAAGATCCTGTGGGCGGTGACTGTATGAAGGAAGACGGCCTTTTGGCGCGTATGGTGCGTATCGCCAAAGAAGCCGCGCCCGAGCTGATTGTGATCGCCGACATTTGTTTTTGCGAATATACGGATCACGGGCATTGCGGCGTGATCGATAAACAGGGAAACGTTTTGAACGATCCGACGCTTGTTAACTTGGCGCGTCAAGCGATTGTCGCGGCGCGGGCAGGGGCCGATATTGTCGCGCCGTCGGCGATGATGGACGGACAGATCAAGGCCATACGCGAAGGGTTGGACGATGCCGGTTTTCTGAATTGTCCGATCATGGCTTATTCGACGAAGTTCGCCTCAGCCTTTTACGGACCTTTCCGCGTGGCGGCAGGGTGTGGGCTTAAGGGCGACCGCAAGGCCTATCAAATGGATCCAATGAACGGGCATGAAGCTTTGCGCGAAAGCTTGTTGGACGAAGCGGAAGGCGCCGATTTCTTGATGGTCAAACCGGGCATGCCTTATTTGGATGTGCTTGCTAAGTTGCGCGAGAAGACTCTTTTGCCGCTTGTGGCCTATCAAGTCAGCGGTGAGTACGCGATGATCAAGTTTGCGGCTGCCGCCGGTGCCTTGGATGAAAAGCGCATTGTGCGCGAATCCTTGGGGGCGTTTAAGCGGGCAGGGGCCGATTTGATCCTGACCTATTTCGCGCGCGATATCGCGCGTGAAGGGTTTTAGGGTCAGGGCTGTCTTTTGGCGACAGATTGAAGTTTTGAAACGCCTGCCTGGCGTGCCTTTTGACGTGTCACGACATAGGAATAGTCATAAAGATCTTCCGCCATTTCTTGGCAGGCGCGTTGAAGCGTATCGCAATTTGTTCGCAGCGCTTTTTCCTCGGCGAATAAATATCCTTTGAGAAGACGGATCTCGCCGGGCATCTGCGCCAGAAAATCAGCCGATGATTTAAAAAAAGAAAGAGCCTTGGGATCATCGGGGGAAAGGCTAGGCTTTTTCCGAAACGGCGTTGTCCTTTGTAGATCCTGCAAGACGGCTCGTTTGCAATCAAAACGTGAAAGATCAACGCTTCTGCTTGCCATCGGGCGACTAACGCTGTCGATCGGATCGCCCTTTTGGGGAAGAAGGCCGTTAAAGAAAGGATCAGGGGAATCTATGTAATACAAAGGAATTAAATCGGCATCGCTTCCGGTCAAATCTTGCCGTGAAGCTAAAGCAAGGGCGATCTTGCCAAACAAAGCGTGAAGCTCTTGGGCCAGATCGCGGCCTTGCAGGACTTGTTTTTGTACGAGCGCGCCGTTAAGGGCTGCCGCAAAAGCATGCTGATAGAAATTGACGCATCTTTCAATCGGCTGTTGGTAGTAGAGAGAAAAATTGCATTCAGACGTAATATAGCTTGTTCGATCGGTGTCCTCTTCATACAAGACGAGCATACGCGCGGTAGGGTGCAGGGCGTGGTCGGTGTTGATAGGGCTAGGTTTTTGACCCTTTGGAAAAAGGCTCATGTAAGCATGATGATAGATCGATTCATGAAGGCGATAAGAATATTGGTATAAATCCGAATGGGCCGCTTCATGCACTGTCGTTTTAAGGGTCGCGCGCATCGACATCTGACAGGAAAGCTCGACGCCGCTATCGCTCACATCGTCAATAAGGGTGATGCGGTTGAGCCAAAGATCTTTTCCATCTCGCTCTTTCCAAGCTTCAAAAAAACCATTGGGTGTTTTATTTGATTTCCGCTGACAGTCACATAAGCGCTTTATATCTAATGAAGGTATGCTGGGCGTTTCCATAACTTGGCAGAACAGGCTCAAAAAGGGCTGGAGGGTTTCTTTTTTTTGATCGGGCCCCATTCCATGCCAACCTTTTTTGTTGGCATCCATTTGAGCAAAATACGCATCGTCTTGTTGGCCCATGCGATAAATCAAATTGTCGATCTGCCTTTGACGATGAGCCGATAAAGCCTTTGGGGGATACATATGGGTATAAAGATAGCTTCGCGTCGCTTTAAACGATTCTGTGATTTCTCCATAGCGCCGCGCGCCTGTCAGGGCGACCAAATAGCTCGTCAGTCTATGATCTTGTAAGTTTTGGATATCTTGGGGGGACAGACGATGCGCAATTTCGCGATTGTTGAGGTCGTCTAAAAGCTGTTCTGTCAGGTCGCAGCTTATAGGTCTTTTTGTTGGAAGGCCTTCAAAGACAAAAGGCGTTGGGGCTATGCTACGGCACGTCTCAACAAAGGAAAGCCAGCTTTCAGGCTGAAAAGAAAAACTTGTTCCGACAAGACGGCGCGCTTCGCGCACGTCGGCTGAGGGGGCTACAGATGGCAAGTACAAAAGAGCGAGAACTTTGCCTTGCTCCTCTGGGCTTAGGCGCGTGCTGATAAATTGTTCAGGCGTTAGATCCGTCGCATGCGGCAAAAAATAGGCTAGCATCTGGGCCAGCCATTGCTGATGTTCGCGCTCTAATTTGGTTTGAAAGCCATCGCTTTCTTCACGATCAAACGGATCTGGCTCGGCATAGCGTCTGAGGGGGGCGCCTGCCATTGCGGTGTGAATGGCCGTGGCCGTTGTCAAATAGTCTCGAAAATCGAAGCTTTGCGATAAAAGCTGGGTTGGTTGATGCCAGGCGTAATCATTGACCAGATTGGGCTCGGCTGCGCTTTCTTCGATCATGTGCGCGTAAAGGCTCAGGCGATCAGAAAGGGGTAAAGCGTTGAGAAGTGCTTCGGTTTTCATCTCGCCAAGTTTGGGCGCACCAATGATTTCTTGCGCCTCTAGGCTTAAAGAGGAGCACTTTTCTCTTAATGTCTTTAATAAATACGGCGTCATGATGCGCAATTATAGGAAAGGCTTATTACTTTCGCTAGGGAAAGGAGGGGTGAAAAGGATCTCTACGCTTGTTTTTTGCACGAAATTCTGGTCTTTGTGCGTTCTGTAAACCATGAACTGAGATTGAAATGACGCCACTTAACCTTATTCGTAACTTTGCCATTATCGCCCATATCGACCATGGGAAATCGACGCTGGCTGACCGCTTGATCCAGATGTGCGGCGGTCTAGACGCGCGCGAGATGAAAGAACAGGTCCTCGATAACATGGATATCGAGCGTGAGCGCGGCATCACGATCAAGGCGCAGACCGTGCGTTTGAACTACAAGGCCAAAGATGGCCAGACCTATCAGCTCAATCTCATGGACACGCCCGGCCATGTTGACTTTGCCTATGAAGTCAGCCGCAGTCTCGCCGCGTGCGAAGGATCTATCTTGGTCGTCGATGCCTCGCAAGGCGTTGAAGCGCAGACGCTGGCCAATGTTTATCAAGCCATCGACAATGGGCATGAAATCGTGCCCGTCTTGAACAAAATCGATTTGCCTGCCGCCGAGCCAGGACGTGTGCAACAGCAGATCGAAGATGTGATTGGGCTTGATGCCTCTGATGCTGTGATGATCTCGGCGAAGACCGGGCTGGGCGTCGATGCCGTTCTTGAGGCCATCGTGACGCGCTTGCCGCCGCCAAAGGGCGATGCCGGGGCGCCGTTGAAAGCGCTTTTGGTCGATAGCTGGTATGACGCCTATTTGGGTGTTGTCATTCTGGTGCGCGTGATCGATGGCACGCTGCGCAAGGGGCAAAAAGTTCTCTTTATGGGGACGGGGGCTTTACGCGATGTTGATCGCGTCGGTATTTTTTCGCCGAAGAAAGTTGAAATTGACGCCTTGGGGCCCGGCGAAATGGGCTTTATCACGGCGGGCATTAAGCAGATCAGCGATACGCGCGTGGGCGATACGATCACCGAAGAAAAGCGCCCGGCAGGGCAGGCTTTGGCTGGGTTTAAGCCGTCGATCCCGGTTGTGTTCTGCGGTTTGTTTCCGGCCGATGCCGCCGAGTTTGAACATTTGCGCGAGTCCCTTGGCAAATTGGCGCTGAACGACGCCAGCTTTCAGTTCGAGGCCGAAAGCTCAGTTGCGCTGGGCTTTGGTTTCCGCTGCGGCTTCTTGGGGCTTTTGCATCTTGAGATCATTCAAGAGCGTCTGGAACGCGAGTTTAATCTGAACCTGATTACGACGGCGCCGTCGGTCATTTATCATGTTTATATGACGGATGGAACGCAGGTCGCTTTGCATAATCCGGCGGATATGCCTGACCCCGTACGGATCGCGAAAATGGACGAGCCGTGGATCAAGGCGACCATTTTGACGCCCGACGAATTTCTGGGCAGCATCTTGGCGCTTTGCAATGATCGGCGGGGCGAGCAGATGGAGCTGACCTATGTCGGGCAGCGTGCGATGCTGGTTTATAAATTGCCGCTGAATGAAGTCGTTTTCGATTTTTACGATCGCTTGAAATCTATCAGCCGCGGTTATGCGAGCTTTGACTATGCGATCGAGGAATATCGCGAAGGCGATTTGGTATTGATGGATATTCTGGTCAATGGCGAAGGCGTTGACGCTTTGGCCTGTATCGTGCACCGCAGCGTTGCCGAAAAACGGGGCCGCCAGTTGTGCGAACGTTTGAAGGAGTTGATTCCGAAGCATTTGTTCAAGATTGCCATCCAAGCTTCGATTGGCAGCCGCGTGATCGCGCGCGAGACGATTTCGGCGATGCGCAAAGACGTGACGGCGAAATGCTATGGCGGCGATATTTCGCGTAAACGCAAATTGCTGGACAAGCAAAAGGAAGGCAAAAAGCGTATGCGTCAGTTTGGCCAAGTCGAAATCCCGCAAAGCGCCTTTATCGCTGCGCTGAAGATGGACGATAAATAAGCTGACTTGATCCCTAATAGGGTTGAGGCGTTTTTTGGCATGCTTGGTCAAAAAGAAATTTATCAACCAGCTTTGTGCGTAGGCTCTTGCTGCCTGTCAGCGGGCCGCCAAGATAGACAATATAACCTTCGTAAGGGTTGGGCATATTTGCGTAACTTTTGCCCGAAAACCGATCAAAGGCATTTGTCTGCTGCGCCATCACGACGATATCGTCGGGTGTCAAATAGTATAAGCGACCACTGCGCGTGCGACAGAGCCAGTCTTCAGACGAGGGCACAAATAATTTTGCGTTGATGGCCGCGGGGCGATAGCGCGGAAGGTCTTTTTCTTGAAGAAGCGTTCCGAAATAAAGCGTCCGGTTCCGCGAAAACATCTCTTTCTGAAGAGGCGAGATTTCTTGGTGAAAGAGAAGGCCTGTTTCTTGGGCTGGAATAAGGCGAAGATATTCGATGCCTGAGATAAAATCGTTGTTCTCAAAAGTCTCGTAACCAAGGCACAGGGCTTGATAATCCGCATCAAGAGGCGGCAAGCGTTGGTTGCGCCCATCTTCTTTGCCATACGCATCGTAAAAATGAAAAGTGCAAGAGGGGCAAGACGCAAAGAATAGATCTGTGCTGTCGTCAGGTTTTTGTTGCCGCAATCTTTCTGGTGCGCTCATGGCTGGTTCGTATTTCTTTAACGAGAAGAGACGATGGGGTTCTCCATTCTATTTTGATAAAAAACGGATGCTTTATTTTTCACAAAATAATTGGTTAAGACAATTATTATATCTTTTTATTTTTGGCTCACGCGCGACCCGCGCTTTTGGCAAGCGTTATGGTGGCGAACGTTTTTCCTTCCGGCAAATAAATATCCGCTGCCGCGATGTTTTGGCCGCTGGCGATCCTTCGCTGGCTCTTTACGAAGGCGTGCTGCAAAGCGAATGCGATGCGCTTTTAGAGCTGGCTCGATCGCCAGAAGCCTGACCTTTAAAATTGATAAGTTGCGACCAAGCGACCCGATGGCTGGAATTCCTGACGGACAACAGGGCTATCGGCGGCGTCGCCAGCCAACTGATCCAGCGTGACGCTGGGGGTCAGGGTCAGCGTTTGCCAAATGCGATAGGGCAGCGCAACCGTCATACCAAACTTCTCAATCCCGCCTTCAGACGTATAGCGCGCCTTGCCGGAAAGAGCCGCTTCTTTGGCGCTGACGCCATAGAACTTTCGCATATGCTCGTCGTCGGCCAGTTGAACATGGACATCGCCTTTCAACGACAGATGTTCGCCAAAAGCATATTTCGAGCCGATGCCAAGGCCAAAGGTGGTGCCATAATCGCCCGTCAGCGCTGTTTGGACATTGGCGCTGCCCGTAATGCCGCGGAAGGTGTAATCGCCCGCCACCATGCCTAGGAAGGAATAGGTGATCTTATTGAGGCCATGCAGGTTGCGGCTGTCGTCTTGTTCATAGCGACCGCCGCCAAAGCCGACGCCAAAACGAAGATCATAATTGTCGCCCCGCAGCGGCGTCATCCCGATGCCTTGGGTTCCGGCAAAGAAAAAGCCCTGATTATAGCTGGCGTTCAAAACGGGGACAAAGCCCAGCTTGATCCGGTCCGATCCGCTATAGCGCGGTGCAAAGCCAAGACCGGCGCCGACTGTGAAGCTCCAATTGTTGTAAAGGCTGGGATCCGTCAGCGGCTGGCCCATCGGGCTTGTCGTCGAAATCGATTGGCGCAGTACATCGGCTTGGGCGCTTCCCAAGGCAACAAAGGCGGCGCAAAGCGTAAGGGCAAAAAACCGGGAAAGCTGGCGGATCATCGGGAGGGGCTCCTTGAAAACGAATCACTTCTGTCTTCAGTCATACGCCCCTTGAGTCTGTGGATAAACTGAAAAATAATTAACTCGCTAAACCCCCAGCTCTGCTGGGGCGACTAAAGGAAGTTGTACG
>CAYMGM010000026.1:0-9245 GCA_964390005.1 uncultured Rhodospirillaceae bacterium
TCCTTCATCGGCAACGCGGGCGTGCGGGCGCTCTTCGCCCTCGATGACTACGACACGGCCCGTTACTGGTCGCAGTTCATGGGCGGACACCTGGTCGATACCGTAAGCGAGCAACAGGATATTTACGGTCTGGCGAAAGCCCAATCCAAAAGCGAGACCATGCGCCCCCTGCTCTCCCCCGAAGAAATCATGCTGGCCTTTGCGAAAGAAAAAATGCTGATCCTCCCCCAAGGCTTTCGCCCAATCCAGGCCGACCGCGTGCCCTATTACCAGGATCAAGCCCTTAAGGGGCGTTGGGACGATCCGCGCGAAATAAACGTCCAAGCAGAGGTAAAAGATCATTTTTAGTTGCGCCATTGTCTGACGCGCGCTTTTCTATGAAGATCACAAAAAAAAAGTGAAAGGCGTGAAGGATGGCGGATCAAGAACTAGAGAAGTTCAAGATTGATATTGACCTTTGCGCCTTCGCTGCCTCGCGTGGATACGAAAGAGACGCGCGGGAAAGCTCCCAAAATTGCGAGGTCATGCGGAACAGCAACGGCGATAAAATCGTTATTGTGAAACGCAACGACAAGCACACAGGAAATGAAATCTGGGTTTATTGCTGCCCCCATGATGAAAGAGATTGTGGGGACATCATCAACTTTTTAAAATGGCGCGGCGGCGGCAACCTTGGGCAGATAAGAAAGACGCTTCGCCCTTGGATCGGGGCAACCCCTCCCGAAGTGCCCAGCTACAACAGGCCGCACAAACTGCGGCCTGTGACGCGCGACCGCGAGGCGGTCTTGATCGCATGGGAGAAGGCGAAGCCTACAACGTCCCTTGCTTACCTCATGGCCCGAGGGCTGCGGCCTGACCTTCTCGCCCTTCCAATCTTCGAGGGCTGTTTGCGCGTCGATCCGAGAGGCAACGCCCTTTTCCCGCACTTCGACCGGGAAGGCCTTTGCGGCTTCGAAGTCAAAAACTATGGCTTCACCGGGTTTTCTGCTGGCGGTCAAAAAGGACTTTGGTTTTCCAAACCTTCGCCCGAAGATCGCTCCCTTGTTTTTTGTGAAAGCGCTATCGATGCGCTTTCGTACTTCGCCTTGCATCCAGGGGAAAATCTGCGGCTTATGTCGGTTGGCGGAGCCTTAAACCCGGATCAGCCCGCCTTGATCCGGGGAGCCATGGAAAAGATGCCGGAAGGGTCGGCTGTGCTGCTGGCCTTTGACGACGACGAAGGCGGGGAAAAGCTCGCGGATCAAGTCCGGGCGCTTGCGCCGCCTTCGGTCAAAGTGAGACGCGCCGCGCCTCCCATCGGATCGGGGAAAGATTGGAATGAGGTTTTAAAGCTCGAAAGGGGCCTTGGGGATGCCTTCGCCCCCACGGTATCCCCCGCACACGGCAAAACCCCGCCCGTCGAGGTGGCGCAACGGCCATTTTCGAAGAAAAGCCCATTTCGTGGGCCTCATTTGGGCAATAGGGGAAGAAATCGACGCTAGGGCCATTTTTAGCCCCTCTGGCGAGCCTTTCTTCCTTGGCTACCTACCCAGCGGGAAGCCGCTTAGGAGCAACATCCGGCCAATCTGGCGGCCTTCAGTGCCTATTTCTTTTCCCTATTGGCCGTCTTTCTCTTTGCCGAAGGCATTCTGAAAAGCTGTGAGCGAAGCGAACTCCGATCTTTCCTTTGCGAGTTGAGTTTTTTTATGTTGGGTCAAAGGGCTTAAACACCAGCGGCGTTTTTCAATACAGGTGTTCTAAATTTACAGGGAGTCTATAGGGTAATACAGGGGGAGGTCTTGAAAGTTAGGCTGGCTCTGGCTTTGCGGGCATATCGCGGGAGCGTTTCAGCGCAAGCACGGGAGCGTTTCAGCGCAAGCACGGGAGCGTTTCAGCGCGGAATCGGCTTGCGCGCGGGAGCGTTTCAGCGCAAATTCGTTCTACGCGAATCGACTTATCCACAGCCCGGCGAGGTGTCCGTATGGATCGGAAAGACCTGACCACAATTATAGCCGAAACCCTCGCCCTCGAGGCTGAAGAGGCGAAGAAGGCTGGAAAGCTCGGATACATGGCGCGGGCGCTTATTCAAGCGACCCTTCCCCACAAAGCGGCCCCTTCAAATGAGTTTGTCCGGGACAACGGACTCTTTTCGCTGACAATCATTGCGCCAAGCAAAGTTGGCTTACCGTACGGCTCTATTCCGCGTCTGCTGCTCTCCTGGATGACGACGGAAGCCGTTTATACGCGCCGCCCTGTCCTTGAGCTTGGCCCTACCCTCTCGGCCTTTATGGCGGAATTGGGACTGTCGCGGCAAGGCGGGAAGCGCGGCGACATTACGCGATTCAAAAAGCAGGCGGAAAGCCTCTTCTGCTCAACGATCCATTGTCATTATGCCAATAATGACCGCACCGATTTGAAAAATCTCATGATCGCGGATGAGGCCCGCCTTTGGTGGAACCCAAAATCGCCGGATCAATTGCCGCTTTGGAAATCGACGGTCACCCTCACGGACAAGTTTTTTAAGGAGATCATCGAGCGCCCCGTGCCTGTCGATATGGAGGCCCTTAAGGCCCTTAAGCGGTCTCCCATGGCCCTTGATATCTATTTCTGGCTTACCTACCGCATGTCCTACCTCAGCAAGGACACGGTCATTCCCTGGCCCCTCCTGCAAGGGCAATTTGGGGCCGACTACGCCCAAGACCCGCAGGGACAAAGAGACTTCAAGAAGTTCTTTATCAAGCGCCTTGCTTCCGTGAAGACCATCTACGAACAAGTCAAAGTCGCGCCGATGGATAAGGGGCTTCTCCTGAAACCAAGTTCCCCCCATGTGGCCAAGCGGCCCGCGCCCATGCTTGCAGGGGTTCGGAGGGACATCGAAGCGCCTAGCATCGTGGAAGACCCTATCCACATGCTAGCGAGGGCAGAAATCTTCCTTCAGACGGAAACTTTCATGAAAGCCAAGAGGGCCGCACCGGGCCTTGATGTCTATTCCCTTGAACAGGATTGGCGGGAGTGGATCGCCAAAACGGGGAAGCGCCCGGATAACCCGGACGCTGCCTTTATCGGCTTCTGCAAACGGAAAGCAAAGCAGCACGGCGGCAATTAGTTTTCCGCAAATACTGTTTTAAGTTTTTACGGCAATCTTTAATTGCGGAAAGGCTAAGCCTCCGCAGGAAAATGCTTTTCCAAAAGCGCCCGCAGCTCGTCTGTCATCTTGACCCCCTTAACAGCGCATTGACTTTTGATGCGCCGGTGCAGGGATTCTGAAATATCGAACGTCAGCCGCTTCATTTCCTCGGCCTTGGCTGAGGCCTCGATCTTGCGGCTTTCAACCCAATCGTCCGGGGTAATGGGTTTCGTCGCGGGCTTGCCGCTGAAAGTGACCTTCTTGCTCATGCTCACAGCTCCAAAAGTTCTTTTGCAAGGGAAACGACTTCCTGACTGGCCGGGCCGTTTGGGTCTGTGTGAAGGACGGTCAGACCCTGGGCGGCGCATTCGGCAAAGGCCACGCGCTGCCCTATGGAAGTCTTCAGGACAGGCACGGGGTAGGAGGAAAGAGCCTCCACCACGTCGCGGCCAATCGCCGTATTTACGATTTTGCGGTTAATTACAAAAGCGCTTTTGATATTTTCCTTAAATGCGCTTGCCTCCCGCAGAAGATCCACAATTTCTTTCGCCGCCCAAACGTCGAAAGGGGAGGGCTGCACGGGGATCAGAACCACGTCGCTTGCCATGATGGCGGCGCGGGCAAGCTCGTTGACCCGAGGGGGGCCGTCGATCAAAACGAAGTCGTGGTTCTTGGCGATGGCGGGAAGTTCCCGATGCAAGGTCGGCTTGGGGAGTCCGAGCACAGGGAAGCGCGGATTGTCTGGCCGGTTTGCCGCCCAATCAAGGGCGCTGCCTTGAGGGTCGGCGTCCACGAGCAAAACGCTCTTGTCGAGGCGGGAAAGTACTTCGGCAAGGTGAACGGCCAGGGTCGTCTTGCCGACCCCCCCTTTTTGGTTCAAGAGCGCGATTATCATTATTTCCGCCTTTCAATATTTACGATTCGCCGTAAATATGATTTTTCTTAAAAGAAGTTTTACTGTACGTCAATACCCTTAATTTACAGAAAAGAGTCCTTCTGGCAAGAAACGCGAACGGAAGTGAGGCCTCGACTCTTCGCCAAAATAAGGGGAAACTTTTTGTTGCTTTTTATAAACATGGCGCCATAATGGCTCACATGAATTCGACCGCCAAACACCCCAAGCCCCTGGATCGCATCAACCTGAGGCTATCGCCCGATGTCTTTGCTTTGATCGACCAAGCCCGCTCTACGCGGTTGGGAAACGTTTCGCGCAATACATGGATTGCGGAAGCAATTCAGGAAAAGCTGGCACGGGAACTGAAAAATCAAAACGAGTGGGCGAAAGCCGCTCAAGGCGGGGGATGACATGGCTTTGTTCTATGAATTCTTCGCGGGCGGCGGCATGGCGCGCGCCGGTCTCGGCAAAAAATGGCGCTGTGCGTTTGCAAATGACTTTGATTCCAAAAAAGCGGCCACATACGCCGCCAACTGGGGCGCGGATGAGCTGCATGTTGGGGACGTTGCCAAATTGACGACTGACGACCTTCCTGGTTCCGCTGATCTGGCCTGGGCTTCTTTCCCCTGCCAAGACCTATCGTTGGCCGGGGCAGGAGCAGGGCTCAAGGGCAAGCGCTCCGGCACCTTCTGGCCGTTCTGGAAATTAATGGAACAGCTTCAGGAAAAAGGCCGGGCGCCGCGCCTCATGGTGCTGGAAAATGTTTGCGGTGCGCTTACGTCCCATGAAGGCAAAGACTTCGCCGCAATCGGGGAGGCTCTTTCGGGTGCAGGATATGCCTTCGGCGCCGTTGTGATCGACGCCGTTGATTTTTTGCCGCACTCAAGGCCTCGTCTATTTATTGTCGCCGTCTACGGCGACGTGCAAATTCCCGCTGGCCTCATAGCGGAAGGCCCCGAACCGAAATGGCACCCCGACCGCCTCGTAAAATCCTATGGTAAGTTATCAGAAAAAGCGGCGGCAAGTTGGGTTTGGTGGACGTTGCCAGAACCACCACTCCGGCATACGATTTTTGCCGATGTGATTGAAGACGAGCCCAAAGGGGTTAGCTGGCATACGCAGGAAGAAACCAAGCGTTTGCTCGGCATGATGAGCAAACTTAATTTAAGCAAAGTGCAGGCCGCAAAAAAAACCGGGCGGAGGATGGTTGGAGGAATCTACAAGCGGACGCGAAACGACGAAAACGGAGACAAGGCGCAAAGGGCTGAAGTGCGCTTTGATGACGTTGCAGGCTGTTTGCGCACGCCAGTAGGAGGCTCTAGCCGTCAATCAATCCTTATCGTTGAGGGAAAAGATGTGCGCTCTAGGCTGCTTTCACCGCGAGAAGCTGCCCGCCTCATGGGACTGCCAGAAAAATACAAGCTTCCGAAAAACTACAACGAAGCCTATCACCTTGCAGGCGACGGTGTGGCCGTGCCGGTGGTGCGTTTTCTCGCGGCTCACATTTTGGAGCCCATGCTTGCCGCCATGTCAGAAGCCGTAAAGAAAGTTGCCTGATAATGACAAAAACGCTCGACAAACAGCTAGCGGAATTCGTTGCGGCAAAAAACTTTCGCGGGAAAGGCCCGATATGCGTGGCTCTTGTAGTCACGCAACACGCCCGAAGCATGGGGCTCCCGCTTGATCCGGAAAAACTGATTACCGATGGTGGCGGTCAAGTCCTTTGCCTCGGCAAAGGCGCCGTTCAGAGCGTCTTGGCTCGCCACGATATAGAGCGCGTGTTGGCCAGCGAAGGGGGTCGCACAAGCCGAGGCAGCCTCAATAATATGCGCGCCTATGTCTCTTTCCTGAACGATCTGCACGCGCAAGGGCCTGTCGATCTCGATGCAATCGAAAATTTTTGGATCGCCCGCGTACATGAGTTTTGGGCCGCCAAGCCTTTCAAAATCAGACTGGACGCCTCGCGGAGTCTGCGTACCGTTGTTGGCGATATAATTTTACAAGCGGAAGAGCGGCAAAAAACAACGCTCGGCGTTTATTACGCTGGCGCCGTCATGCAACATCTTGTCGGAGCGAAACTTGATTGCGTCTTAGGGGCAGGCAAGATCGAACACAACAGTTTTTCAACGGCGGATGCGCCCTCTCATCGAGCGGGGGATTTTCTCGTTGGCGACGTGGCGATTCATGTAACAACGTCCCCCGGCGAAGCGCTCATCCACAAATGCAGAGACAATCTTGACGAAGGATTGCGCCCCTTGATCGTCACCGGGAAAAGAGGGCTGGCGGTCGCGGAAGGTCTGGCGAGCAATACCAGCCTCGGCGACCGGATTGACGTCTTCGAAATCGAGCAGTTCATGGCGGCCAACATCTATGAACTTGGCTCGTTCGCTTCTGATGGTCGCCGCACGGCGGTTTATAGTCTGGTCGAACGCTATAATCAGGTTGTCGAGGAAGCCGAAACCGATCCCAGCTTAAAAATCGAGCTTAAGCGCTAAAGGGCCGCCATGGATCAACCACCCTCGGAAGCGCGTAGCCGCATCATGAGGGCGGTCAAAAGCCAAGACACGGCCCCCGAAATGATCGTACGACGCATGGCGCACGCCATGGGCAAACGCTATCGGCTGCACCGCAACGATTTGCCGGGAAAGCCAGACCTGACCTTTCCCCGCCTGCGAAAAATCATTTTCGTCCATGGCTGCTTTTGGCATGGGCATGATTGCAAACGAGGCGCCCGTCAACCGAAAACCAACGCCGCCTATTGGATCAAAAAAATTAGCCGCAACAAAGAACGCGATGCACAGACGCAAGAAACTTTACGCGCATTAGGTTGGGATATTCTGGTTATATGGGAATGCCAAACCAAGGAACGCGACCAGTTACAAGCCTTGCTTCAAACTTTCCTGTAAGCTGATGAGCTTTTGAATATCACGGGCGATAATGGTTTCAGCACATGCCCGGCAATAATGATCCCACCCACGACCGTTTCTCACTTTCAAACGAACGTCGCCTTTCTCGATGCGATGTGCTGCATTGGCTTGGCAGTTGTGCGCCTTTCCGGCCGTATCAATACCAACTTGGTCGATTAGAGACTTAATTCGCGCCATCGAACACCTCTCTAACTGCCGCTGCGACAATGTTTGAAAAGTCTTGCTCGATTAAATCAAGGTCGGCACGTGAAAATTCATGCCTCTGGCCGCTGCCCTGACCAACAGCAGAGTTTACATGCCGGTCAATCGCGGCTTTTAAGACGATGAGGTTATCACGACCAAGGCGTTGCCTGTCCAGTTCATGTCCTGCGGGATTAATGGCCCTCTCTTGCAGAATCTTCGCCGCCTCGGTGCGAACGCGCATGTCTAGGCTGCTCCGCATGGCCTGTCTTACGCGCGCCCTGGTGGTTGGGACAGGCTGCAAGGTCTGATATGCAGCGTTGATATCGTCAGCAGTGTAGCCTCTTTCTTGCAACAGACGAAGTGCGGCCAAAGCTTCCGCGTCCTGCGTTAGGGGGATTTCCTCAAGCAAAACTTCGGATTGAGCACGAACTTCCAACTCATTGCCGTCTCGTGGTGACGGAACAATATCACGCTCACCACGCAAGTCAGCCGGATCAAACCCTTCAAGTGGAAGGAGTTGATCGAAATAATCTTGGTCTGCCTCGCTATATGCTTGAAAATCTGACCATTGCCGCGCGATGTTGGCTCCGGCATGGAAGACGACAACGCCTTGATTGAGCACATGGCCGGGTGAATTCTGTTGAATCACGCGCATAATACGCCCAACAAACTGTATAAATGGGGAAAGATTACTGAAAATGCTGAATACAGCGGCAACAGACAAAAAAGGATGATCGAATCCTTCCCCCAGTTTTCGAACCTGAACAATCGCATCGAGCTGATGGTTCTCAAGCTGCTGCATGACACGCTGGTTTGCAGCACTGTCCTCACGGGAGTGGACATAATCGGCGCGTCGTCCGCGAGCGCGGTAAGCTTCAACAATTTGGCGGCAATGCTCATAGTTAAGAGCCGATGCGATAATCTTTAGCCGCATTTCTCCCGTTTCGGAACGCAGTCGATCAAGCTCACGGATAGAGGCGTCAACGATAGTGTTCAGTGTTTCTGTGGACGTGACAATGCTGCGGCGGAATTTGGCGTCCTCCTCGCCTAGACGACGCACTTCATCAAGGCTAACCTCGATCTCCTGATCGTCTTCATGCCGAACATATCGTAAAGTTCGTGGGTTCAGTTGAACTGCCTTCAAGCGTTTGATATAGCCTTCCTGAATTGCGCGAAAAATGGGATATGAATAGATGACACGGCCAGCCATTATCTGGCCGTCCGCCCGCAAGGGAGTGGCGCTGAAATTTACGATACGAGCTGATGGGAATTGCGCCTTCAGCATGGTATAACTTTCAGCCACGCTGTGGTGCCCTTCATCAAATAAGATCAAATCAAAAAAATCACTTGGCAGCGCCTGAAGCCAGCGGTTGCCTTCGCCGCCCTGTAATTGTTGAATGTTGGTAATAACAACATGCGCCTCGTCTAGGTCAGCCCGATTTGTCGTAGTGCCTCGGATTTCGACCGGCTCTGGGTAGGGTGGCCCATCAAGAACGCAACATTTTTGATAAAACATGGCAGATTGCGACGGATCGAAATCATTTGCTAGTTGCTGAGCTATAGATAATCCAGGAGCTATAACAAGAACGCGCTCAGCTCCGAAAGCAAAGGGGGCCAAAGTGATGCATCCAGATTTTCCGCAGCCAACAGGCAAGATAATCCCGGCCTCGCGTTCGCCTTCTTCTTGGCTCGCAGCATATTCAACCAAAGCATGAAAAGCTTCTCGTTGTGGGATGCGAAGATTCTGATTTCCCTCTACAATAGCTTGCCTGTTTTGAAACGGATTAGACATGCTGCATTACTCCCAATTCTAAACGAGCGTTACTTCTTCCACCCGTATCACTATCGCCAAAGCTTCTCAAACCTAGCCGGGTTGGCCGCCGTATATCTGACTGTGTGCTGAATATTTCTATGCCCAAGGTAGTCTTGGATCAAGCGCGTGTCTGCTCCCTGATCGGCCAGGGCGAAGCCGCAGGCGTGGCGAAGCATGTGCGGGTGCGCGGGCAGGGGGAGGCCTGCCGCCTCGCCATAGTGTCGGATCGCAAGCCATGCCGTCTTGCGGCTCCATGCCGTGCGCCTCTCACTCACAAAAAATGAGTCCGTGTCCGGCTTCATCTTCGCCCGATCCGCGAGC
>CAYMGM010000027.1:0-8859 GCA_964390005.1 uncultured Rhodospirillaceae bacterium
ACAAAACCTCTCCCTCACACGTCATCCCCGCGGAGGCGGGGATCCAGGGGGCCTATCGGTTCGAAAAAGGCGTGATGATTATGCCTTCCCTCGTGACGGCAACAACAAAGGGGAACGGAAAGGACGCCCCTCATGAGCCACGCCGATTTTGTCCATTTGCGCGTTCATACCGCTTATTCGCTGTCGGAAGGCGCGATCCGCGTTGTCGAAGCTAAACCGAAGACAGGCAAGCCGCCGCGGAAGGATTTAATCAAGCTTACGCTTGAAAACGAAATGCCTGCCGTTGCGCTAACCGATAAAGGCAATATGTTCGGCGCGCTTGAGTTTGGCATGGTGGCGTCGGGGGCGGGGCTTCAGCCCATTATCGGATGCCAACTGAAAGTGGCGTGGTCCGATTCTGCAGCGCGCGCCGCCGCGCGGAAAAGCACGACGGATGAACTTATCTTTCTGGTTCAAAACGAGACGGGTTATAAAAATCTCTCCAAACTTGTGACGCACACTTATGTCACGCAAGACCGGGATGAGCCTTTTGTCACGTTGGATGAATTGCGCCCGTTGACGGAAGGGCTGATTGTCCTCAGCGGCTCGATTGACGGCCCGATTGGTCGCATGCTTTTAGAAAATCAAAAAGACGAAGCCGCCGCCTGTATGGATGAGCTGGCGGCTTTGTATCCGGGGCGCTTTTACGTTGAGCTGACGCGCCACCATGGCGGCTCTATTCAGAACAAAGAGAACAAAATCGAAGCCGACGTCATCGACATGGCCTATGCGCGGAACTTGCCGCTTGTCGCGACCAACGATGTTTATTTTGGCGATGCGCAAATGGCGGGCGCGCATGAAGCGCTTTTTTGCATTGCCGATAAAACCGTTTTGGCCGACCCTAACCGTCGGCGGTTGACGCCCGATCATTATTTTAAATCGGCGGCTGAGATGCGCGCGCTTTTCGCCGATTTGCCTGAGGCTTGCGATAACACGCTGCAAATCGCGCGGCGCTGCGCTTTTATGCCGCCTATTCGAAAGCCGCTGTTGCCTGCTTTTTCAACCGAAGGCGGACGCGACGAGGCCGCCGAGCTTGTTGCCCGCGCCGAAGCGGGGCTCAAGGCGCGTTTGGATGCCGAAGGGATCGAAGATCGCGCGCCGTATGATGAGCGTTTGAAGTTTGAGCTGAACATCATCATCAAAATGGGCTTTCCAGGCTATTTTCTGATTTGTTCCGATTTCATCAGCTGGGCCAAGCAGCATCATATTCCGGTGGGGCCGGGGCGTGGCTCGGGTGCGGGATCGTTGGTCGCTTGGTCGATCTTGATTACCGATCTGAATCCCTTGCGCTTTAGTTTGCTGTTTGAGCGCTTTTTGAATCCCGACCGCGTTTCCATGCCTGACTTTGACGTCGATTTTTGTCAGGGGCGGCGCGAAGAAGTGATCGGCTATGTGCAAAGCCGTTATGGCCATGATCATGTGGCGCAGATTATCACGTTCGGTAAATTGCAGGCGCGCGCGGTTTTGCGCGATGTGGGGCGCGTCCTTGGCATGCCTTACGGCTATGTGGACAAGATTTGTAAGCTGGTGCCGTCGAACCCCGCCAATCCGATCTCTTTGCCTGAAGCCATCGAGATGGAGCCGCAGTTGCAAGAACTCCGCGACACCGATGCGACCGTCGGCCAAATGATGGACATCGCGCTGAAGCTAGAAGGTCTGTACCGCAACGCCTCGACCCATGCGGCGGGCGTTGTGATCGGCGATCGGCCTTTGGTTGAATTGGTGCCGCTGTATCGCGACCCGGCTTCGCCTTTACCCGCGACGCAGTTCAACATGAAAACGGTCGAGCAAACGGGGCTGATCAAGTTCGACTTTCTGGGGCTTAAGACGCTCGACGTTTTGCAGCAAACCGTCGATTTCTTGGAAGAGCAGGGCATTCATGTCGATTTGCCGCTGATTCCTTTGGATGACGAAAAAACCTATAAGATGCTGACGCGCGGCGATACGACCGGCGTGTTCCAGCTTGAAAGTTCGGGGATGCGCGACGTGCTGCGCCGCCTAAAGCCCGAGCGTATCGACGACATCATCGCCTTGGTCGCGTTGTACCGTCCGGGGCCAATGGACAATATTCCGAAATACATCAGCTGCAAGAATGGCGAAGAAAAAGTCGATTATCTTCATCCGATGCTCGAGCCGATCCTTAAAGAGACGTTCGGCATTCTGATCTATCAAGAGCAAGTCATGCAGGCTGCGCAGATTCTGGCGGGTTATAGCCTTGGCGGCGCTGATTTGCTGCGCCGCGCCATGGGCAAGAAAAAGCCCGAAGAAATGGCGGCGCAACGTAAAATCTTTATCGAAGGCGCATCGAAAAACGATATCGACGAAGCGCAAGCCAATCTTCTTTTCGACCAAATCGACAAGTTCGCGGGTTACGGCTTTAACAAATCGCACGCGGCGGCTTATGCTTTGATCGCCTATCGCACGGGCTGGTTGAAGGCGAATTATCCGGTCGCCTTTTTCTCGGCGGCGATGAACTTTGAACGCGGCGATACGGATAAGCTGAATATTTTCCGGCAAGAGCTAGCGCGGCATAACATCGTTTTGCTGCCGCCCGACATCAATAAATCGTTCGAGATTTTTGTGCCGGAAGATCAGCCCGACGGCACGCAGGCTATTCGTTATGGCCTATCGGCGATCAAGGGGGTCGGCGAAGTCGCGATGCAGGCACTGGCTGCCGAGCGGAAGGCGCGCGGCCCTTTCCTTGATCTGTTCAATTTTGCCGAGCGTATCGACCCTAAAGTCATCAATCGCAAACAGCTTGAAGGCTTGGTCATGGCTGGCGCGTTTGACAGCTTGACGCGTAACAGAGCGTTGGTTGTTGAATCCATCGACACGCTTTTGAAATATGCGCATGCGATTGCCGACGAAAAAGAAAGCGGCCAGATGAATATGTTTGGCGGCGGCGGTGGGACAACCAAACCGACTTTACCGCAGAGCCGGGCGTGGGACGATCTGACGCGGCTTCAGTATGAACGCCAATCGTTAGGCTTTTATCTGTCGGCGCATCCTTTGGATACTTATGGCGCGTTGCTTGATCGGATGGGCGTGCGCACGATTGCGCAAATTCGTAAAACGCACCGCGCAGGCGGCCCTGGCCACTACAAAATGGCAGGCATTGTTATGGGGCGGCAAGAGCGTACGGCTAAATCAGGCAACCGTTTTGCCTTTGTTCAGGCGTCCGACACAACGGGCGCTTTTGAAGTGACGGTGTTTTCCGAGCTTTTGGCCTCGCGGCGCGAGATTTTGGAAACAGGCAAAGCCCTTTTAATGGAAGTCGAAGCGCAAGGTTTGGGCGATGATATGCGTTTTA
Source organism: uncultured Rhodospirillaceae bacterium (assembly GCA_964390005.1). Taxonomy (GTDB): domain Bacteria; phylum Pseudomonadota; class Alphaproteobacteria; order UBA9219; family UBA9219; genus CAYMGM01. The sequence goes on from CAYMGM010000027.1 coordinate 3,350, forward strand.
TCGCCCGCGGATTCGACGTTTTGGCCGACGTTGCTGCGCGCAATGCCAAGGGCGTTCGTATTTTTGTTTATGACGCTGAATCGGTTAAGGATATTAAACGCTGTTTGGATACGGCAGAAAAAGGGCGCGGCAAAGTCATGCTGACGCTGGATCTTGACGCCGAGATGGCGGAAATCGAGCTGCCTGGCAATTATCTTTTGACCGATGCGTTGAAAAAAGACCTGCGTCAGATTGGCGACGGGCTTGACGTTCAAGAATGTTGATCGCCTTTAGTTAAACTTGCACGCGCCTTTGCCGTCGCCCAAATAGCTTGTTTGAAGCGTTGTCGGCGCCGTGATGGGCGGTTGAACGATGCAAGTGACCGTTTTCCCAAGACGCGTGGCAAAACGCGACCCGACGACCTCAATGGTGCCACCCGTCTGGGGCAACTGCGACGGCTTATCGCATACGGCACGGGCGTCCAAATTCACGGTTTGAACCGCGCCGTCATATTTGACCGAAACTTGCTGGCCTGGATAGACGATGTTGTGATATTCGCCCTTTGTCGTGATGACTTCGGCGCCCAAGCGCACAATACAACGGTCCTGTACGTCTTTTGTCGTATAGCCAAAAACTTTGGCAATCCGAAAAAGATCCGACGTGCCCCAATAATAGGCGCGATCGACCGTGATTGTAAAAGTATAGGGCAGTTTGGCCGCTTCTTCAGACGACTGGATGATGGCGTTTTCCGACATGACGATCGGCGCGCGCTGGTTGCGGCGTTGGACCTCGGCGCGAATTTGAGCGGAAATGCTGTCTAAATTTTTTGTGTTCATCCCCGATGACATAATTTTTTGCGCATTCTGGGTGACGCTTGAGGGTTCTGTTGCTGTTCCTTTGGGAAGCGTCTGAGGGGGCGCTGATGGTGCGGGGGCGGGCGTCGTTGTTGTGGTTGTCGATGTATCGCTTTTTTTATCAAGGCCAAAAAAGCGTCCCAAGCCTAGATTGGGCATAAAACTTTGGGAGTCTTTGTTGTCGCTATCGTCGGGCAACAAAACGCCTGCCAAGGCGACCGGGGCCGGGGAAAACGCAGCAAGCGAAGCAAAGGCGCTTAAAATGAGAAGCGAAGCGGACAGGCGCATAGGAAAAAACTCCAGCCAAGGCAAAGACTAGAGATGAGCCTATTCATTTTTGGCCAAGGGTGCAAGAAAAAGGGCGGGAAGGGCCGCAAAGATGGAGCGGGTGATGGGAATCGAACCCACATAGCCAGCTTGGAAGGCTGGAGCTTTACCACTAAGCTACACCCGCATCAGGGCCCTTTGTCTAGCATGGGAACGGGCGGTCGGCAAGCCTCTGGTCTGTCCATAGCACTCTAGGTGATATCAAGATGATTTTATGAGAAGAGAGAGGGGCGGGCAACAAGGTTAACGCGGATATTTCTTTGCATGATCGCAATAATGATCAAAACGCACAGTGTCTCAGTTGTTAATGTTAGATCAGAGGAAAGAAAATGACAGTTTCAATACAGCGAATACTCAAAGCCATTACCTTCATTGAGGCGCATCTTAATGATGATGTCCAATTAGTCGAGGTGTCGGAGGTGGCTTGTTATTCGCACTATCATTTTCTTCGCATTTTTCAAGCGATTACGGGGGTGACTGCTGGGGCTTACATTCGAAGAAGGCGTTTAACAAAAGCGGCTGAAGTTCTGTTGAAAGGCAAGGCGCGTATTATCGAAATTGCCCAAGATGCAGGCTTTGAATCGCAGGCTGCTTTTACGCGCGCCTTCAAAGAGGTTTTTGACGAGTCTCCAGCGCAATTCCGCAGAACGAAAAATACCTCTGCGTTTTGTGGTCAACCGATCATTTCAGAAACGTACCTGCAACATATCCAGATTGGAGGCATCACCATGACCCCGCGTTTTGAACAAAAAGAGGCCTTAACCTTTATTGGGTTGGGCAAGGACTACTTGCTTAGCGAATCAAATACGATTGGCGCGCTGTGGGATGATTTTCATCGGCGCAAGCATCTGATCCAAAGCGTCGCCGATAACAATGGCTATGGCCTTTGTTATGCTCCGAAGGAAAAAGAAACTTTTTCCGATAAATTTCGTTATACCGCCGCTTTGTGCGTCGATAACAAGGCCTCTGTCCCAGATGGCATGGAGAAAATACTTATCCCAGCCTATGAATATGCTGTTTTCACGCATAAAGGAACATTGGAAACCTTGGCCGCGACCAACGACTATATTTGGAAAACGTGGCTCCCTCAATCGGGGGTTGAACTTGCCGATGCGCCAGATATCGAAATCTATGGCAGTAAGTGGAACGCCGAAACATCGACAGGAGAAATAGATATTTGCCTGCCGATCCTTCGGTAAGACGCCTCAAATCCAAGGTGGCAGGAAGCATCGGTTTCCTGCCATTATTTTATGCGACAGAGGCTGTTCTCATATCGTCATGATGAAAATGAAGGGCAAAAGAGATGAAAGTTTTGCGCGCTTTGGCCGGGCTCGCTATGTGTTGAGGAACCGAAGGGGCGCGAGTCGCCCTTTACCGCATCAGACGTCAGGAGGCTTTGTTTGACCCTCACGCATGACGATTCAACGGGGACAGCTTTGCGAAGCGCAGATGTCTCGGGCGATTCTTTGGCCGGTCTTGTCGATATGTTCAAGATCGGGATGGGCCCTTCCTCTTCTCATACGATTGGGCCGATGCGGGCGGCCCAGCAATTTCTCCAAAGTCTGGGTGGATTTTTGCCGCGTTTAGCGCGGCTGCATGCCATCGCCTATGGATCGCTGGCTTGGACGGGGAAAGGGCATGCGACGGACAAGGCCTTGATCCTTGGGCTTGCCGGATGTTCCTTTGACGAGATTGACCCCGATGAAGCGGATCGGATTTATCAGAAGATTTTGATTGATAAAGCGATCGTTCTTTCCGGCGGACATAAAGTTCCGTTCGATCCGGCCTGCGATTTGGTTTTTGACCGCAACGAGACGTTCTCGCGCCACACCAACGCGATGCGTTTTGAAGCCTTTGACGACAAAGGCGGGCTGCTTATGGCCGATGTTTGGTATTCGGTCGGCGGCGGTTTTGTCGTGCGCGAAGGCGGGGCCGATGGTGCAGACGGGCAGGTTTCGCTGCCCTATCCCTTTATTTCGTCGCACATGATGTTGGCGATGGGGGTCGAGCAGGGGCTTTCGATTGCCGATATGGCGCGCGCGAATGAACAAGTTCGGCGGCCACAGGCAGAGACAGATGCTTTTATCGATAAAATCGCGGCAACCATGCTGGCCTGTATTGATCGCGGGCTGCGCATGGATGGCACTTTGGCAGGCGATATTCGCTTGCGCCGTCGCGCCAAAGAGCTGTTCGCCAAAACCGAAGAGCAAACCGCCAAAGCGGACCCAACCTTTGTGATGCGCCGCCTGTCGACTTATGCCATTGCCGTGGCCGAAGAAAACGCGGCCAGTGGGCGTATTGTGACAGCGCCAACAAATGGAGCGGCGGGCGTCATTCCCGCCGTTTTGCGTTATTATCTGGATTATTGCCCCGGGGCGAATACGGAAGGTGTGCGAACCTTTTTCTTGGTCGCCTCGACGATTGGGGCGCTTATCAAACGCAACGCGTCGATTTCAGGCGCAGAAGTCGGATGTCAGGGCGAAATCGGATCGGCCTCGGCCATGGCGGCGGCGGGATTGGCGGCGGCGCTTGGCGCGACCAATCTTCAAATCGAAAATGCGGCGGAAATCGCGCTTGAACATCATCTGGGGCTTACCTGCGATCCCGTTGGCGGGCTGGTGCAGGTCCCTTGTATCGAGCGCAACGCTTTCGGCGCTGTCAAAGCCGTGAATGCGGCGTCGCTTGCGATGATGAGCGATGGAACGCATTTTGTAAGCCTCGATCAAGCGATTGAAACGATGCGCCAGACAGGGCTGGATTTGCATGCCAAATACAAAGAAACAGCCCTTGGCGGCCTGGCCGTGACGGCTTGCGGCTTTCATGTGCCTGTTCATGAAGATCCACGTGCCGAGAAAACGCCGCGCGTCTTTACAGGGTTTTGAAACGATCGTCTTTGATAAAGAAAAAGCCCCCGAAAAAGGGGGCTTTTTCTTTTGCGTGGGTTAATGGCTTTTTATTGGCCCGCGCCGCAGCCATAGCCAGCTTTGGGGGCTGTTCCGTAAGAACGGACATTGGCGCGGGCGATGGCTAGGACGGATCGATCCGTCAGTCTGTTGAAGGCTTCACGCGACAGTTTGCCATCAGCGACAGCGGCAGAGACCCGGGCGGCTTCTTTCATGCAAGCCAAGTTCTGGACCATGCCTGCCATGGCCAACGCCTGCTGTTGGGGCGTTTTGGCATGCTGGTAACGAATACTATCGCCGATCAAGGCAATGTAATTTTTTGTAAAAACACGTGCGCCGACATCGCCTTGTTTCAGGCTGTCTGCCAGAACGCTTGAGATCAACATATCTTCGCCGCCCATCGCTACGACGAGCTTGGGCATCCCGTCGTTGGCTGCCGCAAACCGGGCCATCTGTTTGACGATTTTTTGCAGTTCTTCGCGCGCGTCATTGGTGCCGGGGCGTTCAAATTCCATGGCTTCAGCTTTGAGCGCCTGATTGAAAAGGGCGACATTGCGAGCAAAGGAGCCATCGTCTTCTGGCGAAGGCTTTGCCCAATCAGGCAAAAGCTCGGTAAAACGCGCTTCCCATTCGGCGTTGCTATTGTCTTGAGCCGTGTTCGATGGAGCGGCTGTTTTGGGCTCAGCAGTGGCGATGGCCGTCATCTGCATGGCGGTGGCCGTCGGCTGCATGGCGGTGTCTGTGCTATGCGCTGCAATCAAATCGGCCATCTTCATTTCGCCACCGTTTGCGGCCACGCTTTTTTCAAGCGATGTCACCAAACGAGCAAGGGCCTTTTGGCGTTTGCTGCGTTTATGATCCTGTTTCCCGGTGGCAATTTTTTCTCCACCTTTGCCATAGCTGTCTTTGGAGGGCTCGGTCTTGATTTCGCCCTTGATCTTGATCTCGCCGTAAGGCTTGGCCTCGTCTCCCATCGTGATGCCCTTGGGCGTCAGGACGGTCTTGCAGAGAGAATCGTTCGGCTCCTGCTGCGCTTGAGCTGGGACGGTAAGGCCAAAGGCTGCCAACCCAAAAGCTGCACCCACGATGATTTTTTGAACGAGACCCGGCACGCGCATAGGAACTCCTATAAAAAAGTGATCAATGAAAGAACTAGATGAAAATAATTTAAAGCGGGCAGGATAAGCAATACTTTCATTTGTATTTGTCGAACAGGCTTTAAAAACGGGGCGCGAAACGGCGTTAACCTTAATAAATCGATGCAGATAAATTTTTCTGGCACATTACAGACAAATGGGCTAAGAAGACACATTCCCCAAAGCATGTTGAAGCTTAATCCGGTTTTTCCGGTCGGCGGCTTGTGGGGTGTAAAGCGCACTGTCCGCGCGCTGAAGGAGTGTAGCTCAATTGGTAGAGCACCGGTCTCCAAAACCGGGGGCTGGGGGTT
>CAYMGM010000028.1:0-2788 GCA_964390005.1 uncultured Rhodospirillaceae bacterium
AATCGCTGATGCCGCCGGTCGTGTAATCGCGCTGGTTGCCATAGGGCGGCGACGTAAACAACAAGTGCGCTTGCTTTCCGTCCATCAAGCGCGCGATGGCGGCGGGATCCGTGCTGTCGCCGCAAAGCAAGCGATGGCTGCCAAGCAACCAGACGTCGCCTTCGCGCGAGACGGGATGCTTGGGCGGCGCAGGCGCTTCGTCTTCCTTGTCACCAGCATCGGACGGCTTTTCTTGATCGTCTTGCAAGGGGGCGAGGATTTGATCAATTTCTTTTTCGTCGAACCCTGTGAGCGACAAATCGAACCCCAGTCCGTTCAGCGCGTGCATCTCTTCCGCCAAGAGAGCGTCGTCCCATCCAGCTTGCAGGGCGAGTTGGTTGTCGGCGATGACGTAGGCGCGGCGTTGCGCGGGCGTCAGGTGATCAAGCAGGATGACCGGAACTTCCTTCAGCCCGACCTGTTTTGCCGCTTCCAACCGCCCATGTCCGGCGATGATCGTGCCGTCGCTGACCACAAGAAGCGGATTGGTAAACCCGTATTCGACGATGCTCGCGGCCAGCTGCGCGACCTGCGCCGCGTTGTGCGTGCGCGGGTTCTTCGCGTAGGGCTTGAGCTTGTCTATCGGCCAAAGCTCGATCCTGTCAGGCGTGGTTACTGACATGGCGACAATCGTTCACGAATTTTGTTTTCGATTTTCTCGACGTCGATCAACAAGCTGATCGCGTCATCCATGATGACGCGAGGACATTTGTCTTTTTTGTATTCGTAGGCGGTCTCGGCAACGCTGAACGCAAGATCAAGCGGAAGGCTTATTGAGCGAAGTTCACAACAAATCCCAAGGTAGAGAATTTCCTCAAAGGTAAACTTTCTTGCCCTTCCTCGGCTTGGCTTGTGTAACGGCCTAAAATATTTTCGAGAAACCCATTGATGAAGTTCAGTCCTCGATAGACCGAAGCAGGTTACAACCTCTTCGATGCTGTAGGTTCGTATGCCCATGGGCTATTGGTCTCCATTTTTTGGGCAGTGAGGAAGCCAAGCGCGCAGGTGGCTTCCTTGGGCAAGGAATCCACGCGCCGGAATCCACCTGCCAAGCAGGCATAACTGTTTGTTTTCCATAAGATATTCAGGTCACGCCCGAAGCCACAACCTGTGGGGTGGCTTCCCGCTTTTCGACCCTACATGTAGCGAAGTCCCGCGCTCTTGCCGCCAGCATACGTTTTCCGGCAGGAAGGACCCAAGATTTCAAAGGGATAGGCTACCCACCCCCATCCAATGCGGGTGGATGCCTTATCCATTTTGGCTTGGCCTATGCGCTTGCCAAGAACGCTTCGACAGACGCGAAGCTTTTTTCGACATCGCCTTCAAGCGTATCGAGTTCCTTTTTGAGATCGGCGACGCGCTGGGCAGCCGAGATGGCCGTGGCCTTGGCGGCGTTGGCTTGGTCGAGCTTGTCTTTGAAGTCGACAAGCGCGGCTTCGTACTGCTCGAAAACAAAATCGAGGTCGCGCGGTTCTTGCGTCTCGGTCTGCGCGGGGGCGGCATCGGTTGCCACATCGGTGTTCGCGGTCTGCGAGGCGACATCGGTCTGGGCGTCGGTCGTTTGGGGGTCGGTCATGCTTATCTCCGTTTGTTGGCTGGTTGAAGAAAGGGTTCGGGTTATCGCGCTGCGCACGCGCACGGCCAAAGCCGCAAGGGCGCACATCACACGGCGCGGCAAAGCCGAGCTTGCCGCGATCCTGTGAGTTACTGTTCGATGATGTTCAAAGGTGACGGGGCCATGAGCACCCGCGTTTGCCGCGCGTGGGTTTCCCAAATCATAACCAAGATTATGCCTAAAACCGCGCAAAACGCGCACAACTATTATGCGCACAACATTTTTCAGGCATTTAAATCGGTTGCCTATGGTTTTGCGCATTTTCGCCTATCCGTTTTGGATTCTTTTGATGCAGGGAAGCTCAAATTTCATGTCCGGATTGGCCAGCCGATACTCGATTTTGGCGAGAGCGATTCGCCAATCGTACTGGAGCTTGCGCACCGACCAGCCGAGAATGCGATGGATTTTCTTCCATTTGAGATCGCATGCGCGGAGCCAAACGAGCGTGACTTCCTCGCGTTCCAACCACATGAACCAGCGCAAGGCTTCGTCCATTTCGCTGATGTGACGCGCCGAAGGCGGGCCGAGTTTGATGCGCGTTTCTTCCCAGCCATAAGCGTAAATCGCCTCGTGCATGATGGGCGGCCATGCGCCGAAATAGCCGCGCACACGCACGGGCGGAAGACGCCGCAGAGTTTGCGCGGCCTGTTCCAGCCTGTCCGCGACATCGGTCATGCTCAGATGCTTGGAAGATTTCATGCGACCCTCCCGTACATTTTGGCATCGAGCATGTTGCGCGCCCATTGGCAGTTATCGATCTTGGCGAACTGCAGGAGAGCGATGCGCGCTTCTTCCATCGTCGTGAAGCCGTAGCGGATCAGCATCTCGCCGAAGAGGGTTTCGGGGTTTGTGCCGCGCGCGTGTTTCCATCCCGTCCAGTACGCGCCGCTTGAGGTGACACGCTCTTCGCATAAATCGAACCGATCCCGCACGCGCACGTCATAGACACGGTTCGTGTGGGAGTAGCGCCAGTAAATGTTCGCGTCACGCGCCTTGATCAGGGTGCCATGCATCGCTTGAACCTCCTTTGTTGCTTCGGGGAAAAACGGGCAAGCGAAAGTAATTGCGCCGCGTATGATCGCGGGGCATCGCTTGACGGATCCTGTGTGAGAGAAAAATTTGTATACCCCCAGT
>CAYMGM010000028.1:2888-5168 GCA_964390005.1 uncultured Rhodospirillaceae bacterium
CGCGGGGCATCGCTTGACGGATCCTGTGTGAGAGAAAAATTTGTATACCCCCAGTGTCCCATCACTGGGGGGTATATATTTATATATGGGGGGCTAGTGACGCTGTAAGCCGCAGAAAACCTAGCTTTTTGCCTAGTTAGGGACGATCCGTCACTAGTAATGGTTTTTTGAGCAAAACTGCGGGTTAGAGCGTCACTAACTAGGAGCCATAACTGGCTAGTGACGTAGTGACTAGTGACGGAGCCATAGCCAAAACGGATAGGAGCACTGGCGCGGGGAAGGATGAAACTAATTCTCATGAGAGGCTCCTTTTTTGCCCACGGCAAAGTTGCCGACGCCCAAAGCAAAGGGGCCGTCCGGCACGTCGAGCCATTGGACAGTCTTGCTGCCCTTGGCGGCAGCCTTGACGAGAATTTGATTGTTCAGAAGATTTTGAACGGAGCTTTCGAACGCGATGCGGCCTAGCTTGTGGAAGGGTTCGGGCAATTCCTCGCGGCGCTCGTAAAGGCTGTTCGCACCCGTCTTCGTGTAGGGCAGGCCCGCCTTCGCCGCTTTCTCCACGGCCTCCACGAGGCTGTCGAGCATCTGATCCTTATGGGCATAGACCGAGCGCCGGAACTCGTGCGTGCGGTCGATCAGAAGGCCTGTTTTCTTGTCGCGCGTGAAAGTGTGGATGCTCTTGTCGCCACCGAGGTTGCCTTTGACGAGGGCGCCCTTGAAGATAAAATCCTCTTCCCACTCGATGTTCAGCCATTTGCATTCCTCGCGCAGATTGGCTTTCTCGTCCGTCCAGAGGACATACGCCCAGCGTCCGCCGTTCACGAGGGCCGATGCGCCGCGAATGGTGTTGCGCGCCGCCATCGCCGTGATTTTGTGCCCGCCGCGCGAGCCGCTGTCCTTGGTCGTGTGGTGGCAAAGGATAATGGATATCTTCAGCTGCGCCGCCATGAAGGAGAACATGCTCAGAATGTACTGCGCGGCGTTGTTGTCGCCATCGATGCTGACGTTGATGAAGCAAGCGAGTGGATCGAACACGACGAGGCGCAGGTCGGGAATGGCGGCAAGCTCGGATGTGATCATGTCCCAAAGCGGCGTCGTTTTCGTTCCCTCCGGCGAGGTTGAAAACAAGGTCATGGGGCCGGATGCGCTCGGCAAAGGAATGGGAAACAGCCGCACGTTTGGGCGTTCGCGCCGTCCTTCGGGATCAAGCCGATCAAGGCGGCGGTGCACTTCGTCCCAATCGTCCTCGGCGGCAAAGATGACGGCAGCGCCTGTTGCGGTTACAGGATGGCCAAACGCCATCGGCTTCACGTCGAGAAGACCGCCGGTCAGGCCGGGCATAGCGACCTTCAGCGAGAGATCAAGAATAAGCATGCCTTTGCCTGCGCCGCCCGTCGCCGCAAAGATTCCGGCGCAATTCATCGGGATTACGTCTTCGACCAGCCATTCGACGGGTTTTGACTCGCCCGTCTTGAAACGGTTCGCAGACCAATCCGTTATATGAAAAGGCCCTCGTTGCTCATCGGAAAACGCGAGCGTTTTAACGGGTTGTTCCAAAAACGCGGGGATGTCGAAGCCTTCCGCGCGGGCGTCCGCCGCGTCCCAGCCTTCGGATTTGCCCTGCGGCAGAGAAAGAATGCCGACGCTTGCCGCGCCTGTCGCCAACGCGGCCTTGGCGGCAGCTTGCGCATAAGACAATCCTGTCGCGTCGTTGTCAGGCCAGATCAAAACTTGCTTTCCGGCCAAGGGCGACCAGTCGGTTTTATCGGTTGGCGCGTTAGAGCCGCTCAGGGCGCTGGTCGCGGGAATGCCGGAGTCTATCAACGCGTCCGCCGCTTTTTCGCCCTCGACCAGAACGACCGTGCCTGCATCCGCGATGCCCGTTTGATTATAGAGAGGGCGTCCCGATTTAGGCGCCTCCCATTTGTGCGTCACGGCGTTCCATATTTTGAAAGCCTTCTTTCGCTTGCCGTTTTCCTGATATTCATGTCGGTAGACGACCAGCTGGATCACGCCAGCCGCGTCGGTGTAATTGTACTGCGCGACGGGTTGCCCCATGTCGGGTTGGTTTTTAGAAACCTTTTGAGGCTTCGGCGCGGGCATGCGCTCGGCGATGTTCAGAAACGCCGCGATGTTTTGAAGCGCCGTCCAGTAATCCTCGCCTCGCACGGCTTTCCAAACGTCGATCAGGTCACCGAACTTCTGGCCTGTAGCAAAATCCTCGCCCACGCCCATCTTGTTTTTGCGCACGCTGAGCTTAAGGCTGTCGCCGGGTATCCC
>CAYMGM010000029.1:0-3377 GCA_964390005.1 uncultured Rhodospirillaceae bacterium
GCCAGTATTTGCTGGCTTCGGTCAGACTGATCCCGTGATCCGAACTTGTGCTGCCCGGCTCGTGTGCCCGAGGCGTTGGCCATAACACCGATTGCGCCGTCAGAGATCCGAAGCAACGATCCGTCCTGTCGCCGTTCCGTTTGAGGAACGTGTTCTGCTTTTCGCCGCTCTCCTGAGCCCTCGGCGTAAGCCAAGATGAACATGCGTGATCGCCTCCGGCGGCAGGTAAAGCCAGACCATTCAAATCAAACCTCTGTTGTTACAAAAGCTGGCCTCCCCTTGTCGGGAGTCCAGGCGGGAATCCGCCCCTAGGGGCGGTTTAACTCTTTGTTTTCCATTAGATAATTTGGCTGTGTCCGAAGCCACAACATGTGGGGTGGCTTCCCGCTTTCATCCCCTACATGTAGCGAAGTCCTGCGCTCTTGCCGCCAGCATACGCTGAAGGCCGAGGGAGTACCTTTTGATTTCAAAGGGGTACGATGGGCTGCAGCGATGGGGGCGTGTGAGCGTGCGTCTCCCGATCCTAATCAAAACTATGCCGGAAAAGGCGCAAAACACGCAGAACAAAAATGCGCACGGGGTTTGTCAATTAAATGAATCGCTTAAAGGTCGATTGCGCATTTTTGCTTATCCGCCACGGATACGCCGCGTGTAGGGAAGCGTGATTTTCTCGTTCGGATTGTTCAAACGATGCACGATTTTCATGATCGCGATTCGCCAATCGTACTGCAACTTGCGCACCGACCAGCCTGTCTCAAGCCCGATGCGTTTCCAGCGAATGCCGCTCGCGCGCAGCCAAACGATGCGCACCTCGTCGCGCTCGAGCCACATAAGCCAGAGCATGACCTCGTCCATCTCCGTGATCTGGCGCGCCGATGGTGGGCCGGGGTGGACGTGAAGATCATCCCAGCCATACGCTTCCATCGCTTCGCGGACGATGGCAGGCCACACGTTGAAATAACCCTTCACGGCGACTTTGGGCAACTTGCGCATCGTGTGCGCCGCTTGATCGATGCGGTCAGAGACGTCTTTGAGGGTGAGGTTCTTGCCCTTGCTCATGCGACCCTCCCGTAGGTGCGGGCCTCCAGCATGTCACGCGCCCATTGACAGTCGTCTATCTTGGCGAATTGCAAAAGCGCGATCCGCGTTTCTTCCGGCGTGGTGAAGCCGAAGCGGAACAGCATCTCGCCGAACAGGGCTTCGGGGCTTGTGGCGCGAGCATGTTTCCATCCCGTCCAGAAGGCGCCGCTTGACGTGACGCGGCTCTCGCAGAGATCGTACCGATCCCGCACACGCACGTCATAGACGCGGTTCGTGTGGGAGTATCGCCAGTAGATATTCGCGTCACGGGATTTGATCAAATCAGTCCTCATCGTTTATGCCTCCTTCGGTTGTTGGGAGTGGTTGCACGGTCTGCGCGGCAATGGCCTCGGCCATGGCGGGCGAGAATTGATCGCCCATGCCTTCAAGCCATGCGGGCAAGCCTTGTGAGTGTTGGGTTTGACACTCACCCGCACACTCACCCTGAAAATCCTTTGCCTTTTCGGGCGTTAGTGAATGTTGTGAGTGTTGTGAGTGTTTTTGGGGGTCGTTAATCGCGCATGTGCGCGCGCACGCGTATAGGGTGGAAAAACACTCACCACACTCACAACACTCATCATCCTTTTGATTTGAAAGAGCTTTTTCGCGTGAGTGTTGGGGTGAGTGTGGGTTTGCGACACTCACACACTCACCATGCTTTGATTGCGGGGATGAGTGTTGTGAGTGTTTTCCGCACCCCGAATTTCCCCCAACATTCAGTCGCCACATCTTGGCGTTTGAGCGCAGGCTGCCCGCAAGCAGCGTGACGGAGGGGCCTTCTTCGATCTGAAAGACGCGATCCCGCATTTTGGCGAGCTGCTTGCCAAGGCGGATGCGGCGGGATTGTTCCGAGCCTTTGCCCAAGGGGAGCGCGATGTCTCGATCTTGGACAAGCTGATAAAGATCGCTGACCCCGATCTCGCGATCCGTAAAACGCTCCAACCATGCGCCCACAAAATCACGCCAGATCGCGCCTTCCGCGTCCGAGTCCTCGTAAAGATCGTCAAGATTGCCTAAAAAGCCGGGGATGCCCGCCACGCCCAGAACGCCGCCGATCACGCGCGCCCATTCCTCAAAGCTGCCGATGCTTTGCTCCGGCGCGGGCCGTCCGGCAGCAATCCAGCCTTGCCCCAGCGTCAGGCAGGCGGCGACAAGGCTCGGCCTGTTCTCGCGCACCCACCCCATGAGGTTTTTGTGGCGGAAACTGGCGCGCCGCCACGGTTGATCAACGCGGGCATCGAGACGGATGCGGACGGCGCGACGGGCCATTTCATTCGAGAGAGCGGGGTTGTTGCCCGTGACCACCCACGCGCAGCGCACGGGGAAAGAGACGATCTCGCTGCGCCCCAAGATGCGATCTTCCCATGAGGGGGCTGTGACGGCTGCGGCAAGGGCCGCGCTGTCGAGACGCGCCTTGAGATTATCGACAAACAAGAAGGTCGGCATCTCGCGCAAAGCGGACGTCAGCCTTTTGCGCCATTCATCCTCGTCATGCGCCTCGGTCAAGACGCTGGCACGCGCGCCCGTGGCGATCTCGGATATGGCCTCGACCATGAGGGTCGCGCCTGTGCCTGGGGTTGGCTTTTCGATCAAATGGACGGGCGTCGCGCCGGAAATGAGCGGACGCAAGAACGGCAACAGCAACAGCGCAAGGGCGTGGGCGCGTTCAGCCTCGGTTGTGAACGGAAAATCGCCAAGCAGTTCATCAAGCAGCAAGTCGCGGGCAGCGCGAATGTCCTCCGGCGTAGGGTTGACTGCGATGGCGGGCAGAACAAACCCTTCCTGCGGCACATAGATAAGCCGAGCTGCTTTATGGTAACCGGGTCTTTGCAGGATCGTTGCATCGGGGCCGAACACAGGCGTGCCGACGATCCCGCCCAGCACGGGCAGGTTCGTGTGCGGCGTGGCCAGAATGTCCTTGATGACGGCGGGCGGTGGGTTGGCCGAGACTGTTTTGTCCTTGCCCTGCCTGCGCCAGTCGATGAGACGGGCCAGCACGAAGCGCATCCTGTCTTCCGTGAGGAATTGCGGCTTGGGATGTGCGTTGTCGTCCAGATCCACCCATGTCAGGCGGAAGGAAAGGCGAAACAGCCATGGCGGCGCATTGGAGGCGTAAAGAATAGACCAGCATTGATCGGCAACGCGTGCGAGATCCCCGTCATCGGCACGGATCTGGGGCTTGATGCTCCCAGCGTCTTCTTTGAAGCCGAAGGGTTTGTGCGGCGGGTGTTCAATGTCTTGGTTGGCCGGAGTTTCCGCAAGCGTGGGCGTGCGGGGGTGATATTCGGCTGCCTTGT